>CAWAZO010000005.1:0-236272 GCA_963786555.1 uncultured Acidobacteriota bacterium | reverse complement strand
ACATTGTGAAGGATCTGCTGTTTGCGAGCGCTGAAAACAAAGCAGATCCTCGGTCGTGCAACACCAGCACAACCTCAGGATGACACTTCTTATGAGCTTTTCAGCAACCTGCAGACCAGATTCGCGGGAAGGTATATCCTCGGAACCCAGCCGGGCTTCCGCGCCCGGC
The DNA here is from genome assembly GCA_963786555.1 of uncultured Acidobacteriota bacterium. GTDB lineage: Bacteria > Acidobacteriota > Terriglobia > Terriglobales > Acidobacteriaceae > CAWBRT01. Next base: position 236,103 of record CAWAZO010000005.1, on the reverse strand, counting down.
GGTGATATTGAGGGATACACCAACTCCAGAACTGCTCTAATAGAAGTAACTTCGGCCGGATCCATCAACCGTTGTCGGATGGCATCGACTCCAGTTGTTCTTCTCTGGTAGAAAGTTGATAGGCTTGTTTACGGCGCTTTCCACCCCACTACGCGTGAGTGTCGCGTAGCGGGACCCCGGCGGCGCCCACTCTGCCCACAGATCGCAGGCACTGCGGTCTCAGGCACATGGAGCTTCAAGAATGGCACGAGAATCAGGAGTATATGCCACGCTGAAAACCAGCGAGGGCACGGTTGTTTGCCGCTTATTCGAAACCGAGGCGCCCAAAACGGTCGCCAATTTCATCGAGTTGGCTGAAGGCAGGCGCGAGTGGACTCACCCTGCGACCAAGAAGAAAACGAGCGAGAGGCTCTACGATGGCACCATCTTTCATCGCGTCATTCCGAACTTCATGATCCAGGCTGGCGATCCCACGGGGACTGGCTACGGCGGCCCGGGGTACAAGTTTGAAGATGAAACCAAGGGCTCGCCTCACAAGTTCGATAAGCCGGGAAAGCTGGCAATGGCGAATTCCGGCCCGAATACGAATGGTTCGCAGTTGTTCATCACGGTTGCGGCGACTCCGTGGCTCACGGGCAATCACACGATCTTTGGAGAGGTGGTGGAAGGCCAGGAGATTGCCGACAAAATCTCCAACGTGGCGCGGGGACCGCAGGACAAACCCAGAAAAGAAGTTGTGCTGGAGTTGGTGAAAATCGAACGCGTCTGAGGGGCTCCGGCACGCGCCGCCGAAGGGGCTTGTAAGCCGTGGAGTCCGCTATCGAGTGTGCTCCACATCTCAGAGAAGCTCATGGGTAGCGCATGTCGGGGGTAGACCCGTGTATGTGGTTTGCAGTCCAAGTGCTGGCGGCGCCGCCCTCGTGGCTGATGAACGAGAGCGGCGCCAAGCTGCTGGTGATGCTGGCGGCGGTGATCTCGCTGTTTATGGTGGGCCGTTGGATTTCCGCGCGCGCGGAAAGCAGCGCGCATGATCCCACGCTGATCCAGGACGAGACGCCAGCGGTGCGCCCGACTATTCTTACAGGGACGGACGTGCCACCCCGGACCCGAATGCTCCCGTTCACCCTGAAATGGACTTTGGTCCCGGTGGTCTTGAGAAAGCTGTATTTCAATGGCTTCGACGCGGCCAGCGGTCCAGCCGATCCCTTGAGTTTTGTCGATGACGTCACGCTGGAGGTCTACTTCAAACAAACCGGCTCCCTGTTTGAGAACACGTATACGGTGGCAACGCCCGCCGGCCTTAGTCCAACTGCTGCGCGACAAAGAATGGGACATCCTGTACAGCCCGGAAATATTTATCGTGAACCGATACGACCTGAAGTTGATTCGCGAGACCATCCTGGAGCGCATCGTGGATGATTCGGAGCGCGGCAATCGCCAGCGGCAAGCAAGACGTGGAACGTTTCATGGGTTAGAGCAGGTCGCAGAAACCGAGCAGTTATTCTCGGATTTGGCTGTAGCTATAGCTCGACGATGAATGCTGTCATGCGGAGCGAGCCGGGGTCACCCAGCAGAGCCTGTTGTTGGCTCAGATGGCGGCTGAGAGAAGCGACTAGCAGTCTGTTTCTGTGTCCTTCAAGACAGCAGATCCTTCGGCTAGCCGCACTGCAGGATGACGCCCATCTCAGGCGACCACACTGAAAGCTAAACCGCCTTGGCTGGTTCATCTTGACAGCAGACGACAGCAAAGGGCTGCCTCGCGGCAGCCCGTTCTTGCATTCCATGGGTTGTAATAATTAACGAGAATCAGACTCCGATGACGGCCACCAGTTCCTTCACGGCGCCAGCGCTCTTCTTCAGAGCCGCGCTTTCCTCATCGGTCAGTTTGATTTCGATCACCTGCTCGACGCCGTTGGCCCCCAGCTTTGCCGGAACGCCGACGAACAGGCCGTTGATGCCATACTCGCCTTCCAGGTAAACGGCGCAAGGCATGATTTTCCTCTTGTCCTTGAGGATGGCCTCGCACATCTCCAGCACCGCGCGTCCCGGAGCATAGAAGGCGCTGCCGGTCTTGAGGTACTTGACGATCTCGGCGCCGCCATCGCGGGTGCGCTGGACGAGACGATCCAGAGTCGCCTTCTCGATCAGTTCGGTAACCGGGATGCCGGCGACCGTCGAGTAGCGGGTGAGCGGAACCATGGTGTCGCCGTGGCCGCCGAGCACGAAGGCAGTCACGTTTTCGACGCTGACGTTGAGTTCCTGCGCGATGAAGGTGCAGAAACGCGCGCTATCGAGCACACCGGCCATGCCGATGACGCGATTGCGCGAGAAGCCGCTGAGCTTGAAGGCAGCCTGCGCCATGGCGTCCAGCGGGTTGGAAACTACGATGAGGATCGAATTGGGTGAATACTTGACGACGTTGCCGACCACATCCTGCATGATTTTGTAGTTGGTGTTCAGCAGGTCGTCGCGGCTCATGCCCGGTTTGCGCGGAATACCGGCGGTGATGACGACGATATCGGAGTTCGCGGTATCCGCATAGTTATTGGTGCCCACAACGAAGGAATCGCTTCCCTCCACCGGCATCGCCTCGAGCAGGTCCAGTCCCTTGCCCTGCGGAATGCCTTCCACGACATCGATCAAAACCACATCGGCCAGCTCTGCGGCTGCAATCCAATGAGCAGAAGTGGCCCCCACGTTGCCAGCGCCTACGATAGTTACTTTCTTGCGCATGCGGCTTCCTTTCCACTTTCGCCTTGGGGCGAGATATGAAGCATACAAATTGAAATCAAAAGTTACGAAAAGCTAAATGTTACGAAAGGTATACCCCGCGAAGCATCCAGGCGCTCAGCTTGACGCCCGGGGCTCGGGCTATACCTTCCGGGAATACGGTTTACCGGCTCGCCGACGAGGCGCGGACCTTCATGTTTTCAATCATGCAGGTCGCAAACTCGCTGGTCTTTACCTTGGTTGCGCCTTCCATCAAGCGTGCGAAGTCATAGGTGACCTTCTTTTGCTGGATGGTGCGCTCCATGCTGTCCTCGATGATCCGGGCAGCTTCATTCCAGCCCATGTGATCGAGCATCATGACGCCGGAGAGCATCACCGAACCGGGGTTGATGACGTCTTTGTCCGCGTACTTCGGAGCGGTGCCGTGGGTAGCTTCGAAGATGGCGTATTCATCGCTGATGTTGGCGCCGGGAGCGATGCCGAGTCCGCCAACCTGGGCGGCGCAGGCGTCGGAGATGTAGTCGCCATTCAGGTTCGGGCACGCGAGCACAGAGTATTCGTCGGCGCGAGTGACCACCTGCTGGAAGATCGAGTCGGCAATGCGGTCATTGATCAGGATCTTCGACTTCCAGGCCCCCTTGCCGTGCGTGGCGTAGATGGCGTCCAGCACTGCCTTGACTTCGGCGTAGAGGGCGCGCCGGAAATCCTCGGACGCGAATTCCAGACCGGGCTCGACCATCGCCGCATTCTGCTCGACGCTGAGCGAGGGGTTCTTGTCTTTGTTGTCCAGAATCCAGCTCTCGCGCTCGGTGACGGTCTGGGCGCGGAACTCCTGCGTCGCCAGCTCGTAGCCCCACTCGCGGAAAGCGCCCTCGGTGAACTTCTGGATGTTGCCCTTGTGCACCAGGGTGACGGTCTTAAGCTGCTTGGCGATGGCATACTCGATGGCCTTGCGCACCAGGCGCTTGGTGCCGGTGATCGAGATGGGCTTGATGCCGATGCCGGAGTCTTCGCGAATCTGTTTCTTGGTGCCGGCGAGCATGACCGTATTGAGATAATCGATCAGCTTCTTGCATTCCGGAGTTCCCTCTTTCCACTCGATGCCGGCATATACGTCTTCCGTGTTCTCGCGGAAGATGACGACATTCATGCGCTCCGGATTCTTTACGGGCGAAGGAATCCCCTTGTAATATTTCACCGGGCGAATGCAGGCATAGAGGTCGAGGATCTGGCGCAAAGCGACGTTCAGCGAACGGAAGCCTCCGCCGATCGGGGTCGTCAACGGGCCCTTGATGCCGACGCGCAGGTCGCGGAAAGCCTCGACCGTATCGTCCGGCAGCCAGGTCTTGAATTTTTCCATGGCTTTTTCGCCGGCGAAAACCTCGTACCAGGAAATTTTTCGCTTGCCCTGGTAGGCGGTTTCAACCGCGGCGTCAAACACGCGCACGGAAGCCTTCCAGATGTCGCGGCCTGTTCCGTCCCCTTCAATGTAGGGAATGAAAGGCTGGTCTGGAATCACCAGCTTGCCATTGCGATAAGTAATCGGTTCACCCGTCGACGGTAAGCTGACACCGTTGTACGACGATTTGGACATTTGCCACCCTCCGAAATTACGTAAAAACCTGAGTTAAATGGATATCGGCCGAATCGCTGCCGTGCAGGACAGCGAACGCTTGCCACAGTTTCAAGTCAAATTACCGAAGCATATACGTAGTTGACGAGAAGACCCCGTTGCCAGCCAGATTATGAAACTTTATCACCTGAGCATGCAAGCTACACCACTAAAATACGATCAAAAATCGCCCGCACCGCAATCGTGGTCCTTTCCAGCGCTTGCGGCAACGGCTCTCGCAGTTCCCGGCCAAGGCTCGCGCGCATCAGCTTACCCACGGCCTCCAGATCCGGCTCGAACGCGGGAAGCGTGTTACGTGCAGAACCGTAGACCATGCGAAGGCAATGCTCCAGGGTTCGGAGAAACTCCGCCGCCTGGCGAAGAGCGGAAGCCTCGGAAGTCCGCAGAGGCCCCAGCCTGATTCAAGGCTGCCAGGCGCGCGATAATATCCGTCGCCGGCACGGCGACCGACCGCTCAACCGTCAGGCAAGACGCGATGAAATCGATGTCGTAGAAGCCGCCCCAGCCCTTCTTGAAATTACGCTCTTTGCCCACGCTTGTCTCCAGCCGCGACCGCATCTCCCGCACCTGCCGGCGAAATGAAGGGGTTTCGGCAAAGCGCCGGTGCAACTGCCGGGCGGCTTCAAAGACCTCGGACGCAATCTGGGCGGAGCCGGCGACATGGCGCAATTTGGTATAGGAAAGCGCTTCCCAGGGCTGCAGCTTCGTTGCGGAAGTACTGCGCCAGGCGCGATGGGCTGGTCGTCACTTCTCCCTGCCGGCCGTGCGGGCGCAAGCGCAAGTCAACGGTGAAAACAATGCCGTCGCTGGTGTAGGAATTGAGCAGCGTCACGATCGCGGCGGCTGCACTGGCAGCCTCGTTCGTCGGGCACCTCGTCGCCGCGTACCAACAGCAGGTCGGCATCGGAAAAAACATCAAATTCAGAGGTGCCGAGGCGTCCCAGCGCGAACACGGCGAAGCTCCTCCGGCGCACCGGAGGCAGCCAAGGCCGTGCGTATGGCCGCTTCGGCAGCCGTGGTCAGCTCTTGCAGCGATTGCCATACCGGTTGCGGGCTCAGAAAATCACGCAAGCAGCTCCGGAGCATCTGCCGCCGGTACTGCGAACGAAGTCCGGCCATTACCGCCGACTGGGTGCCGGCTTCCGCTGGAGGTTCGGAGTTCTTGACCGCCGAATCCGGCTCGCATTCCAAGTGCGCCATTTCGGCGATGTCTTCAGGATGACGGATCAGCGAATCGGTGACCAGCCGGCTGGCGGCCAGCACGGGCACGGCGCGCTCCAGCAGCGATGCGTGCTTCAACAACGCCGCATAGCGGGCGTCTTCACTGATCGAGGCGCTGATGACACGAAAAAAATTGCGCCCCGCCCGCGAACCAACGGGCAGGCTGGAGGCGGTCGCGAACAGGCCAGGCGAATCGACCGCAAGCCGCGTCAGGATTTGTGCGTCGCTCTGCTCCGCCCAGTGGCGGGCAACGGTGCGAGGATGCTCTTCCGCAGGCAAGGCCGCCGCCGTCCGCTGCACCGTCTGCTGCTGATGAATGATGCGCTCGTAGATTGCGGCGACGCTTTCCATGTGCTCCCGCACCAGTTCGGCCAGCGGCCGCGGTTCGCGGTCCGGGGTCTCGGCAACCAGCGAGCGCTGAATTGCCTGCAATCGCCGTTCGTCTGCCGGAAGCGTATGCGTCTGCTGCCCCTGCCAAATCTGAAGCCGGTGTTCCACCTGCCGAAGAAAGGTGTAACTGGCGCTCAAAATGTGGAAATCGTTGCCGCTGAGGTGTTCCTTGTCGTGCAGCTTTTGCAGCGAGAACAACGTGCCGCCCGAGTGCAGCCACGGCTCGGCGCCGCCGTAGACGCGCTGCAGACACTGCACCAGAAACTCGATGTCGCGAATGCCGCCGCGTTCGAGCTTGACATCGATGGCGGAGTCCAGCCGCCGGCCAGCCATGCCGCGCCGGAAGCTCTTTTTGATCTTGTGCAGCGACTCCAGAGCGGTTTCGATGGCGCGAAAATTGATCTCTCCCCGATAGACAAACGGCTGCACCTTGCGGATGAACCGGCGCGCCAGTTGCTGGTCTCCCGCCGAGTGCCGGACCTTGATGAGCGCCTGCAACTCCCAATCATGCGCCACTTCGCCGTAGTACTGGAGGGCGCGGCTGAGCTGAATCGCCAGCTCGCCTTCGTTGCCGCGCGGCCGCAAGCCGCAGATCGATGCGGAACGCCGGACCTTCGCTGGTGATCCGCCCCAGCACATCGGTCAGTTCCTGGGCCAGCCGGATAAAAAACTCGCGGCCCGAGATGGAAGTGGTTTCGGCATCGCGCCCGTCCTCGAAGATGTAGAGCAGATCGATGTCGGAGCTGTAGTTCAGCTCATTGCCGCCCAGCTTGCCGAGCGAGAGCACGCTAAAGCGGGTTTGAGCCAGGCGGTTTTCCGAATCATAGTGCTGTGGCGTGCCGTAGCGCTTGCGCAGGCTGGACTCGCAGATCCGCAGCGCTTCTTCGATGAGCACATCGGTAAGGGCCGATATTTCAGCGGTTATCTCGGCCAGCGTGGCGATGCCGAGGATGTCGCGCAACACGATGCGCACGTATTCGCGCCGCTTGAAGCGGGCAAGCAGCAGGGAGGTATCGGCTCTCGAATCGAACGGGAACGGAAGCGGGCGAAGGCACCGGCAAAGTCTTCGGCCGATTGCACCCGGCCAAGCGAATCTTCGCGCAGCAATCCCTGCAACAGGTCCGGATTCTGAATCAGGGTCTCGCCAAGGTACTGGCTGTGGGCGAACAGCGCCAGGGCATAGTGCAGCAACTGCGGATGCCGCTTCCAGGGAACGAATCACGTCCAACGACTCCGGATACACCAGGCGCTCGAAAAGGTTCAGCGCGGCGTCCGGATTCGGGGATTCGGCCAGCAACAACGGCAGACGCGAAAGCAACGAGGCAGGAACCCGCCGGGCAATGCGCCTGAAATTGGCTTGCGCCTCCTGCGGAGAATGGAAACGTACCGCTGCCATCGCAGCCGGGTACTCCGGCTCTCCGGCGATGCCTGCTTGTGATTGCTCTGCCAAACCCTTCCCTGCTCGCTTCCAGCCAGTCACATCCAGCTCCCGACCGCTGACTCAAACGCTTTCTTTAGCTGAGGATAGCACGCTGCCACCCCCAACAATCGCCAAAGGCTTGTTGGAGCCCGCCGAGTCGCCGCAAGTTCCAGGTCTAGGGTAGCGCCCCCACAAAATAATTAGGCCTCATCCGCCGAAATGTAAAGCACCTGTTCCAGAGCAGACAGGCTGCGGCCCCCGACGCCACACTCGATCGGCATGACACTGCTCATGGGCACGGGGCAAAAAAAAGGCCTGGCTGAATGCCAGGCCCGGAGCACTGCTTCGGAGATGAATGAGAAGGCTGCTTAAATGTCGTAATACAGGCTGAACTCGTAGGGATGCGGACGCAGACGCATGGCATCCACTTCCTTGGCGCGCTTGTAATCGATATAGGTGGTCAGCAAGTCTTCGGTGAAGACGTCGCCCTTGAGCAGGAACTGATGATCGGCTTCGAGCGCATCGAGTGCGTCTTCGAGCGAACCCGGCATGGAAGGAACCTGCTTCAGCTCCTCCGGTCCGAGATCGTAGATATCCTTATCCAGCGGCTGGCCCGGATCGATCTTGTTTTCGATTCCGTCCAGTCCGGCCATCAGCATGGCGGAAAACGCCAGGTAAGGGTTGCAGCTCGGGTCGGGCGGACGGAATTCAACGCGCTTGGCCTTCGGCGAAGCCGAGTACATCGGGATACGGCAGGCGGCCGAGCGGTTGCGGCGCGAATACGCCAGGTTGACCGGAGCTTCAAAGCCCGGAACCAGGCGCTTGTAGGAGTTCGTCGTCGGAGCGATGATCGCCGACAGCGCCGAACCGTGCTTGATCAATCCGCCGATGTACCACAGGCCCAACTGCGAGAAGCCCGCATAGCCGTCGCCGGCGAACAGCGGCTTGCCGCCCTTCCACAGCGACTGGTGGCAGTGCATGCCGCTGCCGTTGTCCTGGAACAGCGGTTTCGGCATGAAGGTCACGGTCTTGCCATACTGATTGGCAACATTGCGGACGACGTACTTGTACAGCATGGTGTTATCCGCGGACTTCAAGCAGCGAGGCTGAACTTCATGTCGATTTCGGTCTGGCCGCCGGTCGCCACTTCGTGGTGATGGCACTCGATTTCGATGCCGCACTTCTGCATCGTCAGCACCATCTCGGAGCGCAGATCCTGGTAGTGATCGGTGGGCGGCACCGGGAAGTAGCCTTCCTTGTAGCGCGGACGGTAGCCGAGGTTGTTTTCCTCGCGGCCCGAATTCCAACGTCCCTCTTCCGAATCGATGAAGTAGTAGCCCTGGTTTTCGCGCTGATCGAAGCGGACATTATCGAAAATAAAGAACTCGAGTTCGGGGCCGAAGTAACAGGTGTCGGCGATGCCCGTCGAGTTCAGGTACATCTGCGCTTTTTTGGCGATGTAGCGCGGATCGCGGTCGTAGCGCTGCTTGGTGACCGGGTCCTGGACGTCGGCGATCATGACCAGCGTGGGGACTTCGGTGAAAGGATCGAGCTGGTAGGTGGTCGGATCCGGAATCAGCAGCATGTCGCTTTCGTGGATGGCTGCCCATCCGCGAATCGAAGATCCATCCATGCCGAAGCCGTCTTCAAAGACGGCTTCGTCAAGCTGACCGATCGAGTAGGAAACGTGGTGCCAAAGTCCGGGAAGGTCGGTGAATCGGAGATCCAGGATCTGAACGTTGTTCTTCTTTGCAAAGTCCAGAACGGCTTTCGGATCACCCTTAATATCTGCCATCGATGCTCCTTTTGAGCGGCTTGCCGCGTCAGATGGAAGGATTTCTGCCCGGTGCAGACCTGGAACACACTGCGACACTGGGCTTAACCCTATAGATTGAAATGTTTGTCGGCTTCGTAGCTAAACTTAAGCTATCTACCTGCATGGGAGGATATAGCCCAGCATTCCGAGCTGGAAATCGATACTTTTTATCGTATCGATAACTTCGCTTTATGGCATTGCTCGCCGTAAAACCACTACACTGGTATTGAGTTTAGAAATCAGGCACTTCCGTGAATCCTGAATTGCCTTCCCTGGTTGATCCTGCTATAGTTGAGTCACGGCTTTGCGGCCGCGGAAGATCAGTTCAGGTGACCAGTAACGGAGCTAGGCAACTCTTCCGGGTCTGCCAGTCCGGCACCTTAGGCAGATAACGATGGATTTCGATCAACTGGAAACGTTCCTGGAGGTCGCGCGCCACCTTAGCTTCTCCAGGGCGGCCGAGAAGCGCTTCCGCACGCAACCGGCCATTTCCGCGCAAATACGGGCGCTCGAAGAGGAGATCGGAGCCAGGATTCTCGACCGCACCGGGGGAAAGGTTTCGCTGACCGCCCCGGGCAAGGTGTTCTTGAGGTACGCGGAGGAGGCGCTGGAAGCCCGCCGCAACATCCTGGCCGAAATGGCGGAGATGGAGCGCGTGCCGCGTGGTGAATTGGTCGTGGCCGCCAACGAAGGCACCTGCCTGCACATTCTCCCCGAGGTTTTCGCCGAATTCAAGAAGCTCTACCCTGACGTTTCCGTCAACGTGAAGCGATCGGAAAGCCCCAAGATCCTGGAAGCGATCATCGAGAACACCATCGACTTCGGGGTGGTCTCGATGCCGGTCAACGACAAGCGCCTGACGACGGTGGTGATTCATCGCGACGAAATGGTGGTGATCACTCCTCCCCGGCATCCCTTGTCCAAGCAAAAGACGGTTACGCTGGAACAGGTCGCAAAATATCCGCTGCTGGTTCCGAAGATCGGCCGCACCCGCGACATGATTGAGGCGCTGTTCGACGAACGCCGCCTGAAACCCGACTTCTCGATGGAATTGGACTCCAGCGAACTCACCAAGCGCTTTGTGGCCGCAAACGTGGGCATAGCCTTCATCGCCAACTCCACATGTCGAAAGCGACGTCCGGGCAGGACTGCTGAATTGTTCGCGGCTGGCCGATGCGCACATCGCTCGCGACCTGGCGCTGGTGTTCCGTAAGGACAAGGCGCTGAGCCGGGCGGCCCTGGCCTTCATCGAGATCGCGGTGAAGCAAAAATCGCCGCAAATGGCGCGGAGCGACGAAATAATTCGTCGCATATTTCTCTGTTTTCACCGCGCCGGAGAGACACGGCTCGGATGGGTGTGCCGCGCAACGCAAAAGCCGATTGCGCCCACCCGCATTTTCAATTATTTTTCAAACATCGTCGAAAATTCGTGTGATACCGTTGGCTTACGCCGGAGGACATAGAAGAATTGGCCAAAGACATGGTCCCTAAAAAGATCTTTCTCACCAAGGGAGTGGGAAAGCACAAGGAGCGGCTCACTTCGTTCGAGCTGGCCTTGCGCGACGCCGGAATCGCAGCCCAGAACCTGGTGCGCGTTTCGTCCATTTTCCCGCCAAACTGCAAGCTGATTACCCGCAAAGACGGATTGAAGTACTTGAGTCCGGGCGAAGTGGTCTTCGCCGTAGTCGCCGAGAACTCGACGCGCGAACCGCACCGCCTGGTGGCCTCCAGCATCGGACTGGCGATGCCGGCCGACCGCAGCACCTACGGATATCTCAGCGAGCACCACTCGTTTGGAGAAACCGACCAGGTCGCAGGCGATTACGCCGAGGAACTGGCCGCCGAAATGCTCGCCACCACGCTGGACGTGGAGTTCGATCCGGACAAGTCCTGGGACGAAAAGAAAGAAGTCTACCGGATGTCGAACAAGATCGTGCGCACGGCAAACATCACGCAGTCGGCTGTCGGCGACAAGAAAGGCCTGTGGACGACCGTGATCGCCGCGGCCATCTTGATCTTCGAATAGCACTAGCTGAAAATCGTTTGGCAGAAAAGCTGCCGGCACTGCTCGGCAGCTTTTTGCTGCTGCGATAGCGACTGGCATCATCGGCGCTTCGTGCTGGCCGCCGGGAAACGGATTCGCGTCCGTAGCATCGGATCTTTTCGCAGCCGTTCAAGCACCGCAGCCACGATGAGCGGCAGCCCGACCGTGGCGTCCAGGAACACTTCGCCGAACTTGCCGCCTTCGGCGGGAGGCACGAACTTTCCCCACGAAATCGCTTCGCTATAGGGCGAGCCGGAAAGTCCGCCCCAGAAGACCGGCTCCGGGCAGATGCGCAGGCCGTAGTGGTAGCGCTTCAAGGGCAGGTCTTCCCCGCCCCGGCGATGCCGCAGTTCGATATAAGGTCCGAACTGCTGCGACCAGTTGCGCGGCACTCCGCCGCCGATGGTGAAAATGCCGAGGCGCTTTTGCGCCAGCAAGGTTTCGGCGAAGTGATTGAGGTCCAGGAACGGATCGAAACGGATCAGCGGACGGCTCTGCTTCGCGCGCTTGCGATTGTGCAGGGCGATGTCGAGGCCAAGCTCGGAATCGGTAAAGGCGGGCACGAACACGGGCACGTTCTTTTCGTAGGCCGATTTCAGAATGCCGCGTCCCTGCACGTTCTCGTGCAGGTATTTGCCGATCTCGCGATTGAGCTTGTAAGAGCACATGACCATCGTCGGCGTCCCAGCGGTCGAGAATGCCGGCGACGATCGACTCCACGAAGTTCAAGTTGGTTTCCGGCTCAAGCGTGTCATAGACGCGGTTGTAGCCGGCTTCGTAGAGTTCCACGTCGTTCAGCTTTGCGTCGTAAACGAAGTGCGACTTGCCGGCGGCTTCCACCAGGCCGTGCGCCATCAGGGCGCCGGTCGAAACCAGCGCGTTGACGATTCCCTGCTCGATCAGCTCGGCGACAATCAGGCCCTGCTTGGCGACTGTCATGGCGCCGGCAAGGGTCATGACGACGAAGCAATCCTTGTCGCGTGCCATGGCCTCCAGCACGTCGGCCGCTTCTCCGACCTGGCGTCCGGTAAATGCCGTTTTCGCCATGGCGCGCACCAGGTCGTCGACCGTGCGGACCTTGGAAAGATCGAGCGGTTCCAGCGCGACCAGTTGATCGCTGATCGGGTCATGCAGTTCGCGTTCGATGCCCGAGCCTTCCGCATTGGGTTCGTCATTGCCGTGCTTCACTTGCTCACCTCTTTGCTCTCGCCGCCGTCAATCGCGGCGGTAGCAATCATGTATGCAGCTTCGAAACGTAAGCCTAAATGGCATCAGCGGTGGGATCAAGGTGAAATGCAAAAGTGCATCCGCCCAAGCCATCCGAATGTCTCACCACGCAGAGTGTCGTTTGTTATGCTAGACCAGATTCTTTGCCGAATATCGCTCGCATCGGAGGCCGTGCCGTGGCACACGACAAGTTTCAGGCCGGACTGGTGCAGATGGCGTGCGGCCCTGAGCCGGAAGAAAATCTTGAGCGCGCCATGGCCATCGTGCGCGAGGCCGCCAAGCGTGGCGCGCAGGTCATCTGCCTGCCGGAGCTTTTCCTGACGCAATATTTCTGTCAGCGCCAGGATGCGGCGCTGTTCGATCTTGCCGAAACGATCCCGGGGCCGACGACGGCGCGCTTTGGCGATCTTTGCCGCGAACTGCGGGTGACGGCCGTGGTCTCGCTGTTCGAGCGGCGCGCCCCCGGACTCTACCACAACACGGCCGCCGTGATTGGTCCGGATGGCGCTTTGCGCGGCATCTATCGCAAGATGCACATTCCCGACGACCCGCTTTACTTCGAAAAATATTATTTCACTCCCGGCGATCTCGGGTTCAAGGTGTTTGACGCGGAGGTAGGCCGCATCGGCACGCTGATTTGCTGGGACCAGTGGTATCCGGAGGGCGCGCGCCTGACGGCCATGCAGGGAGCGCAAGTGCTGTTCTATCCCACGGCCATCGGCTGGCATCCGGCGGAAAAGGCGGAGTTCGGCGAGGCGCAGTACGATGCTTGGCGAACCATCCAGCGTGCGCATGCCATAGCCAACGGGGTTTACGTTGCCGCGGTGAACCGCGTGGGCCACGAGCATGGCGACATCCGCGGAAATCGCGCGGCCGGAGCGGGCCTGGAGTTTTGGGGCGGCTCTTTTCTGTGCGATCCCTTCGGACGAGTGCTGGCCGAGGCGTCGCACGACGGGCGAAGAAATCCTGATTGGCGAGATCGATGCCGCGAAGATGGAAGATGTGCGCCGGAACTGGCCCTTTCTTCGCGACCGGCGCATCGACAGCTACGGACCGATTACGCAGCGAATGATCGACTAGACACCCCAACGAGCCAACAGCAGGCTTGTCGGGGGCCCCGGCTTCGCTCAGGATGACATTCGCGGAGAGCTGCGTTCGCGAGCAGTTTGTGGCTTGATGATCAAATTTTTTCAGCGAGACAGGAACCCCAAATTGTCCGCCCCCGCAGATCGCGAACTATCGCATGCCGGCCGAATGGGAGCCGATGGCAGCCACCTGGCTGGCTTGGCCGCACAACCGCAGCGACTGGCCCGGCAGGTTCGCGCCGATTCCGTTTGTCTATGCGGAGATCGTGCGGCAGCTTGCGCGAGTTGGCCGCGTGGAAATCATCGTCAAAGACGAGCAGGCCGAAGCCGATGCGCGCGGATTCTCGAATTCGTCCACGTGATCGAGCCCGGCGCCAAGCTACCGGCCAATCTGCGCTTCCATCGCTGGCCGACCAATCGCGGCTGGACGCGCGATTCGGGTCCGATTTTCGTGCGCGACGGAAGCGGCAATGTGGCGATCACCAATTGGCGCTTTAACGCCTGGGCAAAGTATCGCAACTGGCAACTGGATGACCAGCTCCCGGCCCGGATCGCGCGGCTGCTGCGGCTGACCATGTTCGAACCGGAGTTTGCGGCCGGAAGAAACAAGCGTCACGTGGTGCTTGAAGGCGGCAGCATCGACGTCAACGGACGCGGGCTGCTGCTGACCACCGAGGAGTGCCTGCTCAGCCAGACGCAGCAACGCAATCCCGGAATGAGCCGCGAAGATATTGAGCGTGTGCTGGACCGCTTTCTGGGAGCAAAGAAGGTCGTGTGGCTGGAGCGCGGAATCGCCGGCGACGATACTCACGGCCACGTAGACGATATCGCGCGCTTCGTCGCGCCCAACACGGTGATTGCCGCGGTTGAGCCCGACCCGGCCGACGCGAACCACGAGCCGCTTCGCGAAAACCTCAAGCGGCTTCGCAAAACCATCGGCACTGCGAGGCCAGCCGCTGCGGGTTGTGCCGCTGCCCATGCCTGCGCCGGTCGTGATCCGTGGACAACGCGTGCCGGCCAGCTACGCCAATTTTTACATCTTCAACGGAATCGTCCTGGTTCCCACCTTCAATCAGCCGAACGACCGGCTTGCGCTCAACACCCTGGCAGCCGCGATGCCGAAGCACACGATCATACCGATCTACTGTGGCGATCTGATCTGGGGACTGGGCGCCATCCACTGCATGACGCAGCAGCAGCCCGCGTAAATACCCCAGCAATGTCAAAAACAGACATCGCCGGGGACCCCGCATACACCCCGGCAACAACGGCAAAACGTCGCCGGGCGCTGGTACCGCAAGCCCTGCTACACTCACCTGCGATGGACGACAAGGCCGATGAACTGTGGATGGAGGAAGCGCTGCGACTGGCGCAGCGCTCCGCGGCCGCCGAGGAGGTGCCGGTCGGCGCCGTGATCGTTCGCGATGGCGTCAGTCATTGGACGCGGATGGAACCAGACGATTGCCGCCTGCGACCCGACGGCACACGCCGAGATGATTGCCCTCCGCGAAGCCGCCGCCCGCGTCGGGAACTATCGCCTCCCCGACTGCGATCTTTACGTCACGCTGGAGCCCTGCGCCATGTGCGCGGGAGCGCTGGTGCATGCGCGCATTCGCCGGCTTATCTACGGGGCGCCCGACCCTAAGGCTGGGGCGGCCGGATCGGTGCTCGCGGTCGTCAACCATCCGGCGCTGAACCATCAAATGCAAGTGACGGCGGGAGTGCTCGCGGGCCGCTGCATGGAAATGTTGCAGGCATTCTTTCGCGAGCGCCGGGCGGAGAATGCGTCACGCCCAAAACCCGCGTGCGATTCGTAAGCCGAGGCGAGAGTTGAGGTGCAGCCGAGAGATTTATCAGAAAGCCCCAAGCGGTACAGTGTGGGGTAATCTCATGGGATGCTTCGCTACGCTCAGCATGACAATGCCGAAGGTGCCGAAGGTTCGTTAGATCTGATGTCTGTTTGACCCTGCCGCGGGTACGATTTTCGTGGACTACTCTATCCGCCTGAAACCGGGGTCACGAGAATCAACTGGTCGCCGGGATGGATGAGCGAGTCCAGGCCTTCGATTTGTCCGTTGCGCAGGATCAGCAAACTTTCGTCAATGTTATTCACATCGCGAACGTATTTCGAAAACGAAGGATAGGCGATCTCTAACCGGTCAAGAATCGCTCTCACTGTCGACTGGCTGTCGCAATCGAGAAAGACCTCGCTCGCTCCAAGCAAAGAGGAGATGTGCCCGAACGCTTTGATGGTTACGCCCGTCGAGATCACGAGTCCTCCTTGTCTATTATGTTTGCCGGGAAGCTGGTGATGCAAACCGGTCTCAAAATCGGTGGAGGATGCGGCCCGGGAGCAGCATCCCCCACGATGATTCGCCGGTACGAAGCAGATTAGCGTGCCAGCGCCTTCTCGTCTTCGCCGAAGGCCAGAGGCCGCCTGGTCATCGTCAAAGAGGTGGTCGCACCCAGGAATAGCAGGCAGCCGGCCAGGATAAACGCGCTGTTGAAGCTGCCGGTTGCCTTGACGATGTAACCGGTCAGAATCGGCGCCAGGAATCCTAAGCTGTTTCCGCCCAGGATCTGGAATCCGAGCGCGGTGGCCGCCATGCTGGGGTCCCACACCAGATCGTTGCACATCGCGATGTTCAAGGTGAGCGCGCTGGAAATGCTGGTCAGCGCCACCGCGATCAACACCACCACCACCCACTGGTTGCTGACCAGATTGGTCAGCAGCACCACGCTGGAGAGCAGAATAAAGACGATCAGCAGCGTGCGCCGTTTGCCCTGCTTGACGGCCTCGGGCGTCAGAATGCTGTCGCTCAGCTTGCCGATCAGAATACCGAACACCACGGACAGCAGGTAAGGCATGGCGGTGAACCAGCTTGCCTTCATCAGGTCCATATGGCGCTCACGCACCAGGTAGGAGGGCAGCCAGGCGAGGAACAGGTACATGGTGTAAGCGCAGCATCCCTGAGTGAGGAACTGTCCCCACATGGTCTTGCGGCTGAGCAACAGGCGGAGAGCGCCCTTGGTCGGACCCGGTTGCGCAGCGCCAGCTTTCGCCGGAGCGCCGGTTTGGGAGAGCAGGTATTTCCGCTCGTCTTCAGGCAGCCAGGTGCACTCAGCCGGAGCCCGATAGAAGGCGTACCAGAGAATCGCCCAGATAACGCCCATGGCACCCGTAATCATGAACGACATGCGCCAGCCTGTTTGCAGCACGAGCCAGGCGACAATTGGAGCCGAGAGCGCGGGGCCGGCGAAGGTGCCCGCATTGAAGATAGCCGTGGCCAAGCCACGCTCGCTGGCCGGGAACCACTGCCGCACGACCTTACCGCAGATGGGGAACGAAGCCGCTTCTCCGATACCCAGCCCAAGCCGGGCAGCCAACATGCTTGCGAACCCCACGGTGGCACCCGAAGCCATTCCGCCCAGCGACCAGATAATCATGGAAACGGCGCCCACTTTGCGGCTGCCGTACCGGTCGGTAGCCCTGCCCCAGGGGATCAGAAAGATCATGTAGGTGAAGAGATAGCAGGAAAAAATCCACCCCATGGTTGCGGAGTCCCACTTGAACATCTTGGAGATGGTGGGGGCGGCGACCGAGAGATTGATGCGGTCCATGTAGTTGATGAACATGTTGAAGAACAGGAACGCGACGATATAGAAGCGCTTGCCGGTCCACAGTGAACGCGTATATGCAGGGGCCGACATTTGCTTCGGCATCGTGGTCGAACTATCGGTGGCCATAAATCAATCCTTTCGTTTAACCCAGGTTCGCGGAAGGTGTACCCCTAGAAGAAGTCGGGTGCCCTGCCCGGCAGTGCCAGTACTGATTATTTCAATCTCTAAACTGTTCTCACCGAAAACTGCGCTCACCGACTCGCGGCGATGAGCCGTCCAAGAGACCCCTTACGCCTCGCGGAATAACCGACCCGCGCCCGGCAGACAGCGGCGGTCGCCCAGTACGCGCAGCATCTTCCAAAGCGAGCACATGTTGCTGGTCAGCACCGGCTTGCCCAGCTTGCTTTCCAGTAACTCAATGATTTCCAGGGTGCGGAAATTCGAACAACTGATGAAGATAGCCTGCGAGTCAGGCCGGTCGACTTCGCTCGCCAGCTCGGCATTCTGCTCCGGAGTGAAGCTGCCATGCGCCGAAGTGCCGAGTCCCTTCATCGCAAGCACCTCGATGCCGAACGCCTTCAGGTATTCCGCGAGTTTCTTGTTCAGCCAGTCCTCATAGGGGCCGGCAACGCTGACGCGCGTGATCCCCATGGCGCGCAGCGCGTCGACCACCGCGGCAGCCGCAGCTACGCCCGGAACCCCGGCGGCGGTTTCGATGTCGCGGATAATCTCCTGGTCGTGCCCCGGCCCCTTGATGAAGCCGCCGGCCAGGCATCCATAGCAGATCGCCTGTACTTTAGCCTGCGCCAGCAACTTCGAAGCCGCGGGAACCTGCGTCGCCATCCAGGTAAAATTCGCTTCGTCATCGGCGGTGATCTTGATCCGCATGGAGTGTACGGATATGGCCGGAATCAAGACCCGCTGAAACTCGTATTCGTTGACCGTGTTCCACGAAGGAACAATCAACCCCAGTTTTCTCTCCCAAGTGTTCATTGCTTGTCTCCCGTTCGACGCCCGCTCGCCGGCTCGCGCAAATCCACCGTCGGTATACCTCTACGTATCACCGCCGGACTGGGGCGTCATCCCAGCAAACGCCAAAGCGTTTGCCGGGGACCCCGTATACCCGGGTGCTTCGCAGGCATACCTTCCGCGAAACGTGCTCTAAAACTTGAACAAAGCCTGAGGATTGTCGGCGAGAATCTGCGCCCTGATCTTCTCGTCCGGAACCCAATCCAGCAGCAGGTCGAACAGCTCAGTCGTGTTCGGCATCTTGCCCTTCATCATCACGTGCGGCCAGTCGCTGCCCCAGAGAAGCCGATCCGGGCGCTCTTTCACCAGCGCCTCCACCAGCGGAATGACTTCGCGATAGGGCGGAGCGGCGGCGGAAATTCGATAGCCGCCGGTCAGCTTGACCCAGCAGCGCCCGGTGCGGAAGAGCCGCAAAAGCGCCTGGAATGCAGGCTGCTGCACTCCGCCTTCCGAGGCGCGGATCAGGCCGATGTGGTCGATGACGTATTCCGTGGGCAGCTTGGCGATGCGGCTCTCCAGCTCGATAAGATTCGCCGGACGCAGCAAGAACTGGATGTGCCAGCCCATCGGCTTCACGCGCTCGGCAAAGCGCTCGAGATCGGCAAGCGGCAGGCCGCCGATATGCGCCAGGATGAAACGAACCCCGCGCGCTCCGGCATCGTGCATCCGCTGCAGTTCCTTGTCCGGCGTGCTGAACGGAACCACCACGATCATGCGGGCCGGCACGCCAAGCTGGCGCGCGGACTCCATCATGCAAGTGTTGTCCTCGCCGTAGACGCTAGGCTGGATGAGCACGGCGCGCTGAATTCCAAGTGTGTCAAACAAATGACGGCACGCCGACGGCAGCGCATCCGGTGGCGTATACTCGCGCTCCTCCACGTAGGGATAGCTCGTCGCCGGACCAAGAATATGAAAGTGCGTGTCGGTCGCTCCCAGCGGAGCCTTGAAGCGCGGTGCTTGAGGATTCGGATCGGGGGCCTGGCAGAAAAACCCAGGACCTAGAGTGCTGCTGCTGGACATAAAATTATTTCCTTTCCTGCTGAACTTGGAGGTCAATCTATGGTTCCCAAGTTCCGGACGCTAAGGGTGCTAACGACCCCACGTCAGCCCAACTGCTGGGCGGAACGTGGGGCGCCCGTCTTTACGAATTCGATAAAGCACACATGTGAGTTCGAACTAACGCACATATAAATGCAAGCTCACAGAAGCAATTGCGGAGGCGCAGGCAAAAGCAACACACGAGATTCCTCGATTCACACCACTATCGCGTCGCTCTCTCGGAAGGACGTCCTACTCATGGACGCAATCTCTTTGCAGTTGCTCTGATCGCGATTCTACCGCCCGCTGCTTCACTTCTTGAACAGGTCGGGCCGATAGGACGCGATGTCCGGGTACTCCACGAATTCCACGTAGTTGCCTTCCGGGTCGAGCACGAACTGGGCGAACACGCCCTTGCGGACCTCGACCGGCTCTTCGCTGACCAGCCTCACATGGTTCGCCTTCAGCCGCGCCAGGATGGGCTTCATGTCATCCACGATAAAAGTGAAATAGGCCAAACCCTGCCGTTCATAGACCCATTCGGGAACCGGGTTCTGCACCGGCGGGACCTTGGGCTGCGCCAGCTTGATGCGCTCGCCGTAAGGCGTCTGCAGGCGCACGATGCGGTAGCCGTGCGGCGTGGCCCGGAACTTGGTGCTCATCTCGGGCGTCGTCTGGGCGTCGGCCACCAGCTTCAGGCCCAGCACCTCGGTATAGAACTTCAACATGCGTTCCATGTCGATGCAGACGATGCCCGGCTCAAGCGGCGCTACCATCTTGAACGACCAGGGCTGCTCGGCCTGCGCTGCAGAAGTTGTTTCCATGTGCGATCCTCTCCTTGCCCGCACGATCCGGGCCGAAGATCGTCTGTCACCCCAGCAACCGCAAATCGCGGCGATTGCCTCTGGCGATCTCCGGCCCTTTCGGGTTTACTCCTCGCCCCAGCCGAAGTTCGGCAGCGGCGGCGGAATCGGCGGCAGCTCCCAGCTTCCGCTGGCCAGTTGCCGGTTATTGCGTTCGACACGGACGTCGAGCACGGTCGGCCGGTTGGAGGCAATGGCCGCCTCAAGTTGCGGCGCCAGGTCGCCCGGCTTCTCCACGGTGACGCCGTTGGCGCCCATCGAGCGCGCCATGGCGGCGTAGTCGGCCGAGAAGAGCTGGCCCTTGGATCGGTGAAGGCGCAGGCCAGTTCGCGGGTCTTGCCGAAGAATCCCATCTGCTGGTCGCGGATCACACCGTAGCCGTAGTTGTTCCACACCAGCCACACCAGCGGGATGTTGTACTCGACCGCCGTCAGCACGGCGCTGGGCCACATGGCGAAGCCGCCGTCGCCGCAGACGGAGACGACCGGACGATCCGGCGCCGCCAGCTTGGCGCCGAGTCCGCCAGCCACGCCGAAGCCCATCGAGGCGAAGCCCCAGGTCTGCAGCAAGGTGCGCGGCTTGCGCGCCTCCCAGTCCGAGACCAGCCAGTTGTGATGACCGCCCACGTCGGAGAGCACGATGCCGTCGTCCGGCACCACCCGGCGCAGATCGGCAACGACGCGCGCGGCGGCGAATGGGAACCGCATCCGATCTCTTCGCCTCCGTGGTCGCCGCCACCCACTTCTTCCGCCAGGCATCGATGCGGCTGAGCCAGGCGGCGCGCCGTGAAGCGACATCGGCTTTCTTGTAGGCGAGCAATTGCTCCAGCACCAGCCGGGCGTCGCCGATGATCCCGATCGCCGGCTGGAAGTTGCGGCCGATCTCGTTGGAATCGATGTCGACGTGGATCAGCTTGGTCGGCGGGAAGCTGTAGGTCATTCCCGGCAGCCAGGCGCTGGTGGCGCGGTCGTCGAAGCGCGTGCCGAGCGCCAGAATCACGTCGGCGTTGCGGCAGGCGCCATTGGCCATCAGCGGGCCGTTGCGTCCGGTCGGCCCCAGGCTGAGCGGATGGCTTCGCGTCGAAGGTTCCCTTGCCAAACGGCGTGGTCGCCACCGGAATCGAGAAGGCTTCGGCAAAGGCCAGCAGTGCCGCCTCGGCATTGCTCAACTCGACGCCGTGGCCGACGACGATCACCGGACGCTCGGCTTCCAGCAGCAGCTTCGCGGCCTTGGCTATGGCCGCCGGATCGCCGGCCGGACGCGCCCAGTCGAGCGTCGGCCAATCGGCTTCGCGCGCCGCCGCGGCTCTCGTCTACCGGTTCGACAAAAAGGTTCAGCGGAACGTCGAGGTGCACCGGGCCGGGCCGTCCGTTGGTCATCAGGGCAAACGCCTGCCGCATCGCCAGCGGCAACATTTCGCCGCGCGTCGGCTGAAAGCTCCGCTTCACGTAGGACCGCAATACGGTGATGAAATCGCCTTGGAAGTAGCGTCCGCTCTCCTGGAACGGGCCGCGGTTCCACTGGCTGGTGGGCACGTTGCCGGTGATGAGCAGCATGGCCGAGGAGTCGGCGAAGGCGCCGGCGATGGCCGCCACCATGTTTGCCGAGCCCGGACCGCATGAGGATAAGGTCGCGACCGGCTTTTGCTTGATCCGGAAATAGCCGTCGGCCATGAAGGCCGCAATCGCTTCATGATGCACCGAGATCATCTTGATCTCGCTCTGCCGGTCATAGAGGCCGTCCAACATCCCGAGGTCCCCGTGGCCGCACAGACCGAAAACGTAAGGCACTTTCTGCTGCACGAGAAAGTCCGCAATGTATGCCGCGCCCTTAGAGGCAGGCTTCAGCTTCACGCCAGTTCCACCCATGAACAAGGCTCCTTTCAAATCAGCACCGGATTTCGGCGCCGGTATGCCCGGCCCGCAACAGCGAAGGGCCGATGAATCGTAAAAAAGCCTGCCCGGAGTCCGTTTGACGGCCATGCCGGGCAGGCCGCGCATGACTTCAGCTTATGAAGCTCCGACATCGTGCAAGGCCTTGCCCTTGGTCTCCACTCCGATGGTGAGAACCATGATGCAAGCGATCCAGAAGAACGCAGCCATGGTGACGAAGATCCCGTAATACATGTGCCTGGCCATAAAGAATCCGAACACCAGCGGAGCCAGAGCAGATCCCAGTTTTCCGGAAGCGCTCGTCCATGAGTTCGCCGTGCCGCGCACTTGCGACGGGAAAAGTTCCGTGGGCAGCACCACGCATCCGGCCGCGGCCATTTCCAGCAGGATATGACAAGACGCAGGCGCCGATGAGAAGGGGCGTCGGAGTTCTTCAGTATGCCGAAGAGGAGCGAAGCAACGCCGGCGAGACCATATCCGACATAGAACAGTTGCTTTCTGTCCGAACTTGTCGATCGTAAAGAAAGCCGTGACCTTGCCGAGGATGGCGAATACTCCGACCATGATCGTGTAGCTGAAGGTCCTTGCCAGGCTCAGTTTGAATACCACGGCGAGGATCGAAGGCAGCCACAACACGAAGCCGTAGTAGCCGAAGAATCCGAAGAACAAGACGCTCGTCGTCAGAATGAATCGCTTCAGGTAGGGCGCGTGCAACAGGACGCTCAGCGGCACCTTCTTCTGCGACAGCTCCTCCGAAACCAGCTCCTGGACCTCACTGGCCTCGGCACCCAGCCGCACCAGCACCGCCGCGGCTTCCTTCGTCCTCCCCTTGCTGGCCAGCCAACGCGGCGACTCGGGCATCGTCCGGATCACAAAGAAGGCGAGAAACGCCGGGATCACGCCGACCACGAACAGCGCCCGCCATCCGTAGACCGGGACCAGGGTAAAGGAAGCGATGGCGGCGGCAAACAGTCCGACAAGGCCAGAAAACCGGCGGAACGGCAACGAACGTGCCGCGATGCTTGGCGGCAACATATTCGGCGACCAGGGCCGAAACCACCGGCAGCATCCCGCCCAGAAACAGCCCGGAGATGAAGCGGTAAACGATGAACTGCGTGGTGCCGGTGGAAAGCGCCGTGAGTCCGCTCACCAGGCTGAAGCCCAGCACCGTGCCGGCAAAGCCGAACTTGCGGCCGAACTTGTCGATGATCGGCCCCCACAGCATGGCGCCGATGAACATGCCCCACATCCCGGCCGAGGCCAGCATGCCATTGAAAACCGGGGTAAACTGCCATTCCTTGACGATCGACGGCATCGCGAAACCCACGATGTAGGTATCGAAGGCATCGAACATGTAGCCGAGAGCGGCCGCTATCGGCCAGCATGTAGTGGGTTCTGGTCAGCGGAAGCTTTTCGATGATGCTGCTGACCGTGGCCTTGGGAACAGCTCTAATATCTTGGCTGATTGTGCTCACAACAACCTCCCGAATCGTAGTGAAGTGGCTGTCATATCCGGCTTACCGTACACGGCACAATGCTGTGGGTCCTCGTGCGCGAAGTCCGCGAGCCCGACCGGCAGACCTCAACGTATGGCACTCTTCGCATCTGATCTACCCTGCGCCGAGTGCGCCGACCTTTATGAATTACCTCTTAATAAACAAATTTTCGACTCTTATACATCTACATTCCACAGACAGACGTAAATAGATGGTGTTGGGATTGTTGGACGGGGTGATTATAGATTGGGTAATGTGGCGGCGCTAGGGTATTCGTAAACGTAAACAAAAATCCGTGAAATATAGTGCTTGTTCAAGTGAGATTCGAGCAGTTCCGAAGTTGGCGCCGCGCCCGGCAAGGCGAAGAAGACAAATCTGGCTGCGTCATTCGGACCAAAGTGCACACGCCTGTCGCCGGAGCAGCCAGACGGCATATCCGATGCGAAAGCGCCCCTGTCTTTTTTTCGCAGAATTACGAGATCGGCGCGAATTTTGCGCCCCCTCCGAAAAACCACCCGGGAGAGACTCTATAAGCATCTGGCGTGAAAGAGGGCTCGCCCCCCACCACGCCTTGCAGTGCCAGGCCGTCAACTTACAACTACACTAACAATCAACAACTTAGCCAAGTTACCCCTCAAGGGAGAAATGCAATATTTGTACGGGCGTTCGCAGTCTCGCCCCTTTCTTTGCTCCCAGTTCCGGGATAACTATGTGGCTGTCGGCCTGGGTGGTGCTGGGCTACTTGGTCGTCGTACAGTTCCTGGCGGGGCCGCAATCTCTACCGCTTCGATCAACCCCAGCGGCGCAGGAATGGCGTTCCGGGCGCACGTCGGCAAATTCGTCACCGGACCGGTGCTGATACGGCTCTTCCCTTCCAAACCACGACGCCAACGCTACGGAATTCAGGCAGCCGGCGAGTGTGGACTGTAGCGACAAAAAACACCCTGCGTCGAAATTCACGGCGCAAGGTGGGACACTCGAATTGATTCGCATACGCAGACTCAGGGAGGTAGCACGAGGCGCCCGCCGGGGAATCCGCTTTAGCGGAACAGCAGCATGGTTGAAGTTTGGTTCATGTGCGCCAGATACTCCTCGCCATAGGTGCTGAAGCCCACGGTTGGAATGCCGGAAAAGATCGAGCCGTACTGCTGGCATTGGTTTTCGGCTCGGAGTTGCAAGGTTCGCAGGATGCAATGGAAGTCAATGAGTCCGGCGACCTGCCGCTCGGCCTTTTTGGCCTCGACCGCGTGCCGGGTGTCGGTCACGATGTCCTTGGAATCGAGAACCGAAAGTTCCATACCTTCCCGGATGTGGCAATAAAACAGAAGACTGCGGTCCTGCACACCCCGCGGGCTGCGAACAAAGGGCTCGCCGTCCACCATCAGTCCAAGCGGGTGCTGCAGGAAGCGCTCGGGCACCTGCTCGGGCGCAACCCCAATCGCTTCCGCATAAGCATCCAGGGCTGGGCGTCCGTTGAACTGGATGACCCGGCGGTTTGCCATGTCCACTTCGGTGGCGACCAGAGTCTTGGCGGTAATTCCGAAGCTTTGAGTTTTCAAAACATCGAAGCCGTTACGCACCTTCAAGACGAGCAAGGCGGCGGCATTGTTGAAAGCTTTGCCGTCGGCAAAAACCTGGGTCCGCTGGAATTTCAGGTCGTCTCCCGCCGAGCCTCCAACAAACAGCAAGTCCGTGTAGTCGCCTATTTTTTCCATCAGGCATTCCTCGGCCCCGCTCATGCCATCGACAAGAATGATGCCGACGTATTTGTGGATGTCCAGGGCCGACAACGGCGAATGGAAGTGTTCTTCAAAATGCTTGAACGCCGAGGCCAAGGTTGGCTCGCTGGCGACGTTCTCGACAACTGCGTATGCGGCGTCCTCGACAATCTCGGAATCCAGGAACATGGCCACCACCGACCCGCTTAGCATCTGGCCGGTAATGATTTCGCCCGCCGTAGAACAACCTGCCAGAATCGAGTTGGGGAAGGCCTTTTGCATTTCGGTCCCGAGCTTTGCGGAATCGTATTTGGTGGATGCGAAGTAGAGCACCACGCGCGGTTGTGCTGTCTTGCAGCCCTGCTTCAGCTCGGCGACAGCTTCAGGTAATTCTTTGGTTGAATATGCAGTTCGAATAGGCATTCTAATTCCCTTTTCCAGGCCCAACGGCCCTTAAACGGCGACTCCCAATTCAGCCGCTATGGTTCGAACTTTCGCGATGACAACGGGATCATCTTCAGAGGTGCTGCTGAAATGGTCGGGGTTGACTCCCTTGATGATGAGCTTGGTTTTGGTGGTCAGCACGATCGTGGAATTTCCTTTCGCGCGCTGAGTGATGATCGAATCGAGCATGTGCTTTATCTGTCCGGCCATTTGGTGGTTCGCTCTTTCATGAAGTTTCGCGGGCTACCGCATACCGCCTTCGCTTACTGATACATCGGCGCTCTTCCAGGAAACCTTAGGGCTCGAACGCCGGAAGACAATCCGTCGCAGGCAGTCGATCTTCGCGCTCTCCGAGGTGCCTCACGGCGACACCGGACAAATTGGAATCGGACGGGAGTTGCTTGACAGCCTTGGCTGGGGTCTGTAACTTTGCTGTTTAGCTCAAGACAAACTTCAGTGGAGTTGGACCTGGCTGCCTATCGCCGGGACGACCGGCACTGAAACGCGTACGACCTGATTCGTGTCGATTACAGCTCTTGTTCTTATCGTCATCGCGGCCTTCGCTCATTCCACCTGGAACCTGTTAGCCAAGCGCGCCGCCGATTGCCGTCACTTGATGTGGTTCGTATGTATCGGCGCCTCGATCCTGCTGTTGCCGGCCGCGATCTGGGTGTTGCGCGACGATTGGCCGAAGCTCGGCCTCAAGGCCCTGATGTTCCTGCTCGGGACCGGGCTGCTGCACGTACTCTATTTCGAGGCGCTGCAGCGCGGATACCGGGCGGGAGATTTATCGGTGGTTTACCCGTTGGCGCGCGGCACCGGCCCGCTGTTCGCCTTCGGCGGAGCCATCCTGGTCTTGCACGAGCGCCCCTCGGCAATTGCCTTCGGTGGCGCCCTGCTGGTGGTCTGCGGAATCATCCTGATCACAGGTGGATCGCGTATCTTCAGCGGACGCGTTGGCCGCGCCGGAGTGTTCTGGGGGACAATGACCGGCCTCACCATCGCCTGCTACACGGTGGTAGACGGCTATTCCGTCAAGGTTCTGCTGCTCTCGCCGATCGTGGTGGATTTTACGGAGAATATTTTCCGCACCGTCGTCTACTCTTACAGCGGCTGGCGGGATCGCGCGATGATTCCGGCGGAGTTGGCGCGCTGCTGGAAAGAGGCGCTCGGGATCGCGGTACTCACGCCTCTGGCATACATCCTGGTGTTGTTCGCCATGCGGATTGCGCCGGTCAGCCACATTGCGCCTGCACGCGAGATGTCGATGATGATTGGCGCTTATTTTGGAACAAAGCTGCTGCATGAGGGAAACGCAAAACAACGGATCTTCGCTTCCCTGCTGATCGCTTCGGGAGTGGCCGGACTGGTGCTCGGATAAACTGCCCCAAGCCAACGACGGGCTTGCCGGGGGACCCCGGCTTTCACCCCAACAAGCCAACGGCGGGCTTGCCGGGGACCCCGGTTTCCACCCCCCTCGCGCTACGGCGGTTTCACATCTGGTGGATCCCATTTCTCGAGGTGTCATCCTGAGGCGGAGCCGAAGGATCTGCTGTTAGTGCGTACTGAAAGCAAAGCAGATCCTTCGCTACGCTCAGGATGGACACCCCCGGAGAATGATTTTCCAGCAGCCTGCCAGAATAGCCCCGCAACCTGGCGAAGCTTCGGCGACACAAAGATTCCGGTCCCCGCCCGACCATCCTGAAGTGGTGATCTTGGCAGGCGGATTCGCTAAATATGAACTTTTGTTCCTCATCCAGCAGCTCTGCTTTTCGCCCAATAGTGAAAATTTGTGCATCAGTCAGCACCTCTGCTTTCACCCTTAGTACAGCCGAGTACCGCGCCAACTCTCACGTTCTATTCGGGCCATCAGCTTTGAACAACAGCTTTGGCCAAAGTGGCTGCTGAAGTGCAAGCGACTCTGGCGAGGGGTTCCTTCTATGTCCATGGTTCGCAGGCGTCGGCAGGCGGCAACTGATTTTCGGGCTGTTGATCTTGGGATCGATTTTTTGTGTCCCCGTATCGGCGTTGGCCGCGGGGACGATTACCGTGACCACGCCGGCGAACGGAGCCACCGTGACCGTTCCGTTCGATGTGCACTTCACGTACAGCGCCACCGACACCTATACCAAGCTCTGGATCGACGGAGTCCCTATCATCTCCGATCACAACGGGAGCACCTTCGATTACACGGTCACGTCGCTCGCCGCAGGTTCGCACACGTTGACGCTTGCAGGCGCATGATACCGCAAGCAATACAACCATCTCCGTCCACGAAACGATTACGGTTTCGTCCACGCCTCCGTCGACCGTGAGCCGTGACCCCGTCGTCGCAGACAATGCTGGAAGGAACCTCGTACACCTTCAACTCGAACGTCTCCGCCAACTGGTCGGTTTCGGGTGATGGCACGATCCCGGCTTGCAGTAGTGGCACCACTTCGTGCGTCTTTATGGCTGGCGCTACGGTCGGAACCGGCCACGCTGACGGCGACGAGCGCTGGCTGATGCGACCCAATCGGCCACTGCGAACATCACGGTCAATGCTCCGGCGGTCCCCGGCAGCACGCCGGTTCTCACCTCCCACAATGACCAGTTCCGCAGCGGGGCGAACACGGCGGAAGTCCTGCTGAACCCGACCAATGTCAATCAGAATCAGTTCGGATTGAAGTACTCCTACGCGGTGGACGGGCAAATCTACGCGCAACCGCTCTACATGCCGAACCTGACGGTCAACGGAAGCACGCATAACGTAGTCTTTGTCGCCACGGAAAACAATACCGTGTACGCCTTTGACGCCGATGGACTGAGCACATCCCGCTCTGGTCACGCTCGCTGGGCAAGCCGCACTCGGTCAGCGGAAGCTCGACAGGCACGCCTATTTATCCCTCGGTAGGAATCACGAGCACGCCCGTAATCGATCCCGCGACAAACACCATCTACGTGTTTGCGGTGACGACTTCGGGATATCAGCTCAGCGCTCTTGACATCGCTACCGGCCAGCCTCGGACGAACAGCCCGGCGCCGGTGACCGCTTCGGTCAAAGGAACGGGGACCGGCAGTTCGAAAGGCGTCCTCTCCTTGCCCAAAGGCTGTTACCAGCGCCCCGGACTTGCGCTTGCCAATGGCAACGTGTACATAGGCTTCTCTTATTGTCATCAGGGCTGGTTGCTTGCCTACGACGCATCGACGCTGAAGCAGAAAGCCGTGTTTTGCGCGACACCCGAACGGCAAGGGCGGAGGCATCTGGATGGGCGGCGGGGCACCGGCCGTCGATTCCGACGGTTATCTGTACGTGATCACTTCAGACAACGACGGCGATCCTGAAAGTATCTACGAGGACGCTTTCCTGAAGCTGAATCCCGACCTCACGGTTGCCGATTATTTCCAGACTTCCAACGATCCCACGCTGATTAAGAACGACGCCGACCAGGGCTCCGGAGGCATCATGATCCTGCCGGATAATTCTTCGGGCACTCCGCATGAATTGATCGGCGGGGGCAAAGACGGACGCATTATCGTACTCAATCGCGATAACCTCGGCAAAGAACACGCCAATGACCTTGCGATCCAGGAGGTCAAGACCGGCGTCGGGCAATACAGCAATATCTTCAGCTCGCCCGCTTTCTGGAACAACACCATCTACTATCACCCGGAAAACGATACGCTGCATCTGTTCAATTACAACTCGGCGACCGGACTGATGGCGACTTCTCCGGCAAAATCGGGATCGGCTGTGTATGGCTGGCACGGCGCTACGCCTTCCATTTCGGCCAACGGAGGCAGCGATGGAATTGTGTGGGAAATTGAGCAGACAGCCTGGAAGACCGGCGGTCCGGCGGTGCTGCACGCCTACGACGCGCTGAGCGCCACTGAGCTTTACAACAGCAGTCAGGCAGGAACGCGCGATAAGGCCGGCCCGGCGGTGCGCTTCACCGTTCCCACGGTGGCCGACGGCAAGGTGTTCGTTGGAACGGCCAACCAACTGGATATCTATGGCCCGCGGTAAGTAGGCAGCGCGGCTGCTCCGACCACACAGGCGCGGTCGCCGTGACATCCTCTTGCGAATTGCAAAAGCGGCGAACGCCTACGATGACATCCGCGCACGATGACACTCGCGTATAAGGTCGTCAGCCTTGATGATCTTCGGGTTCGAGGGCGGGGTGCGCCCTGCGGGCCGTGCGGCTCCGGCCCAGATCCCGCCGCCCATCCAAAGCGAAAACCAGCAGGCGGTTTTTGAGCCCGATTC
This sequence comes from uncultured Acidobacteriota bacterium, assembly GCA_963786555.1. GTDB lineage: Bacteria > Acidobacteriota > Terriglobia > Terriglobales > Acidobacteriaceae > CAWBRT01. Next base: position 206,190 of record CAWAZO010000005.1, on the reverse strand, counting down.
AGGTACTTTCCTCAAACTTCGTAGGGTGCTTACCGTAACTGGTTTTGCCCCCGACTGACATAAGTTGTCATCCAGGGCCGGTTGCAATGACCGGGCCTGGATAGAACAGCATGAGAATGTCAGTCATAGTTCTTCTGGCGGTATTGGGGGTGAGTTGCGTCGCCAGCGCCCAGGGTGCAGCCACGCCTTCATCGGAGGGCGCGAACTCATCCAAAGACTTTCGGCTGATCATCGCCGGCCTGAATGCGATGCCCTCTTCGCCTGTCGTTTTGCCGGTCGGACTGACTTCCCCGCTGGCGGGTTCGGTGGCGTCACCCGGCGCCTTCGCGCCCATCGTCGCCGTGGCTCCGGCTACCAGGATTGCGCCTGTGGCACCGACGGGCAACGAGGGACATCCGTTCCTGGACAAGTACAATCTTGCGATTTTCGCGGCGGTCGCTGCGGCCCGCGCCATGGACCCGATTTCGACTTGGCAGTTCCGCCGCCACGGACTGCATGAATCCGAGTTGTCGGACGGATTCGTAGACAACAAGCCACTTTTCGCCACCTACTCCGCATCGCTGGTCGCCGGACAGATCTCGACTTCCTACGTCTTCCACCGCCTCGGCTGGCACAAACTAGAGCGCATCAGCGCGATCGTGCACACCGCGGTCGTCACCGAAGCGGTTACACACAATTACCGGATCGGCAACAAACATTAGAACGCCGGGTGAAGACGCCGTAAGGGACGAAGCGAAGCAGATCCTCGGTCGCGCAAAAGCGACTACCACCAACAAGCCAACAACAGGCTTGTCGGGGACCCCGGCGGCGTGACCTCAGGATGACACTCGTATAAGTTTTTCAGCAGCCTGCCAGAGTAGTGTCCCCGGAAGTTCGTTCACTAAATAGTGAAGGGGTGTCATTCTGAGCGACCACAGGGAGCAAAGTTGAGGCGCTGAGGCGGCGTCCGAGCGGGGTCCCCGGAAAGCCAGAATTCAGGCTTTCTGGGGTGCCTGGGCCGCCTGCCGAAATCCTGAGCGAAGCGAAGGAACCTGGAATCCCAGCACGGTGTGGGACTGAGACGCAGCCGAAAAACATCATCAAAAAGCCCAGAGCGGCCCAGGGAGGGACAGTCCCCTGGGATGTTTCGCTTCTCCACCCCAGCAACGGCAAAAGCGGCCGTCGCCGGGGACCCCGGCTACACTCAACATGACACTCCCTAAGTGCATTTAGTTATGCCAGGTATTTCCGGGACACTACGCAGAGCTGTTCTCCGGCTTGGCCGGGGTGGCGACAACTCGAGCGGCAGCAATCAGAAGAGCGCGGCCGTGAAATTGCCAACGTCCTACACGGCTTTGCGTGCGAGCGTTGTTCCTGGCTGGTTTACCGGGCGGAGTCGTCCTAGGTTCCGGAACTGTGTGGTTCTGCGCCTTGGCATCCTCGTGAGTCACCAGCAGCGCCTCGATTTGACGCAGCAGGTCGGGCGTGTTGACGGGCTTGACCAACAGCGAGTGCGCCCCGCGAGTCTGCCAGTCATTGCCAAGGGACGGGTAAGCGGTAAGGATGGCGGTGGCCGGATTGTACTTCTGTTGGCGGGCCGCATGAATGACGTCAAAGCCGGCGGTTTCGCTCTCCATGCGCATATCGGTGATGACCATCTCGAATTCGGCGGCTTGCAGCTTTTGTTTCGCTTCCAGCGCCGAAGCGGCTGTGGCAACTTCAAATCCGTTTAGTTCCAAGACAGCCTTCAGGGTCAACAATATCGCCAATTCATCGTCGACCAGCAAAATTCGACGTTTCATTCGCAGTCCCCCACCCGATTCTTGTAGTCGGTTCGTTTCAGCGTTGCAGCGCAACTCTACTTTACTGCTTATGTTTTCGGCGTAATACCCGCTACGCCGATCGCGCCGGCACCCCACCGGAGCGGAAGGAGCGCTTGTTATAATAACTCCAGTGGGCACCTTCTTTGTAGAAAACTTCGGATGCCGCGCCACCCAAGCCGATGGAGCCGCCATGGAACGCGATCTCCTGGAAAAAGGCTTGACGCGCGCGCCGGCAACCGCCCAAGCGGAACTGGTGGTGCTAAATACTTGCACGGTCACCACCTCGGCCGATCATGATGCCCGCGCCACCATCCGCCGCATCCATCGCGAAAACCCCGGGGCCAGAATTATTGTAACCGGTTGTTACGCGCAACGCGCGCCGGATGAATTGGCGTCGCTGCCCGGCGTCTCGTTGGTGGTGGGAAACTCGCACAAGTCCCAGCTTGCGCGATATCGCGTGTCGAGCAGGCGCGTCGGCCGAGACCCGATCGCAGCAGGCGGATTCGTTCCACTTTCGGCGCTGACTGCGAAAGCGTGCACTGATGCGCGCCGCGCAATCCTTGGACGACGAGAAAGCGCCGGCGGAGATTATCGTGGGCGATATCTTCGCGCATACCGAACTGACAGCCGCGCCGGTCTTCGAAGCCGATACGGCCAGCGAAAAAACGCGCCCCAACCTGAAGGTGCAGGACGGCTGCAACAACCGCTGCTCCTTCTGCATTATTCCGTTTGTTCGCGGCAAGAGCCGGTCGCTGAAAATGGAGCAGGTACTTGCCAGCGTTCGCCAGTTGGTGGCCAGCGGATACCGCGAAATCGTGCTCTCGGGCATTAACCTTGGCCGTTGGGGACGAGACTTTGCGCCGCCGATGCCCGGCGAAAGCACTCCGCAGCGCGTGCGCTTTGTCGATCTGCTGCGGGCGATCCTGGCGGAGACCAGGGTGGAAAAAATTCGCATCAGCTCGGTCGAACCGATGGACTGGAGCGATGAGCTGATCGATCTGGCGGCCTCCTCGCCGCGCATCTGCAAGCACGCGCACGTCCCTTTGCAGTCGGGCAGCGACCGCGTCTTGCGGCAGATGCATCGCCGCTACCGTCCCTGGCACTACGCCGATCGCATCCTGAAGATCCGGCAAGCCATGCCCGATGCCGCCATCGGCGCCGACGTCATGGTCGGGTTTCCGGGCGAAACCGACGACGACTTTGAGCAGACGCGGGCGCTGATCGAGAGTCTGCCGTTCACCTATCTGCATGTTTTTACCTATTCCTCGCGGCCCGGCACTCCCTCTGCCGCCATGCCGGCGCAGGTTCGCGGCGATGTGGCGCATGAACGCAACCGCATCCTGCGTGAGCTGGCGGCACGGAAGAAGCGGCAGTTCCAGGAAGGGTTCGTCGGACGTACGCTGGAGGCGATTACGCTGACCCACGTGGACGAGCAGGAGGGGTTCACCGAGGCGCTGACCGGCAACTATCAGAAGCTCTGGATCGAGGGCGTTCACCAGGCGAATCAGGCGATCCTGGCGCGGATTGTTGGAATTGAAGGTGACGCGCTGCTGGGGCGGTCCTGGAATAGTTGATGCGAGGTAGAGGCCGGCCGAAAAGCCGTTCTCCTAAGCGGGCGAAGATTGTTAGCGCGGGCCGAAAGCAGATCCTTCGGTCACGCAAAAACAGCGCGACCTCAGGATGACACTTCAGCGGAGAAAGATACTTCTACCCGATGAGCTTTTTACTCTATGAGTTTTCCGTGGTCTCTCATTGCGTTAATTCCAATGATCTGCGATTCCCATGATCTACCAATTTTCCGCGATCCTGAATGTCGGGCAGTCCAAGAGCCTGAGCGACTACCGAGGCAAGGTTCTGCTGATCGTGAACACGGCCAGCCAGTGCGGGTTCACATCACAATATGCCGGACTTCAGGCCATGTACGAGAAGTACAGAGCGCGCGGGCTGGAGATTCTGGCGTTTCCGTGCGACCAGTTCAGGCACCAGGAACCCGGCTCGGAGCAGGAGATTGCCTCGTTCTGCAAGTTGAACTATGGCGTCAGTTTTCCGCTGTTTCAGAAGATCGAGGTGAACGGAGACCACGCGCATCCGCTTTATCAATATCTCAGGAGTAAGGCTCCAGGGCTGCTAGGGAGTGCGATCAAGTGGAATTTCACGAAGTTCCTGGTGGACCGGCAGGGCAACGTGCGAGAGCGATTCGCGCCCTCCACTCCTCCGCGGAAGATCGAAGCCGCGGTCCGGGTTTTGCTCGCCGGTGAGCCCGCTGGAACGCCGGGAGACTGACTCGGACGAGGGTCGCGGGATCGGTTGCCGGCCGATCGATCGTGACGATCTGCGCCGAGGTGATGAATCACCTACTCTGGGCGTGCTATAATCGGGCGATTTCCGTACATCGGAGGACCGTATCGATAAACGTTTCATTCGTACCAATGAGCGCATCAGGGCTCGCGAAATTCGTGTAATCGATGATCAGGGCGAGCAGCTCGGCATCATCCCACCCTTCGAGGCGCTCAAACTCGCAAAGGAAAAAGGGCTCGATCTGGTTGAGATTTCACCGACGGCGCAACCGCCGGTGTGCCGCATTATGGATTACGGCAAGTTTCTCTACCAGGAGGAAAAGAAGGACCGCGAGGCCAAGAAGAAACAGACGCGAATCGTCGTCAAGGAAGTGAAATTCCGCATCAACGTCGACGATCACGACTACGAGACCAAGAAGAACCACGTGGTTCGCTTCCTGGAAGATGGAGACAAGGTGAAGGCAACCATCTTCTTCCGGGGCCGCGAAATGACGCGGCAGGGCTTGGGACGCGAAATTCTGGAAAGGCTCATCAAAGATCTCGGCGACAAGGCTATCGTTGAGTTCCGGGCACGGCAGGAAGGCAACACCCTGCATCTGATCCTGGCTCCTCCAAAAACGAAATAAATCAAGGTTTTCCGAGGCGAAGCCTGCACCTCCAACGAGAAAGCCGCCCGCCGAAGCCCCAGGGACTTGGCGGAAATGGCTCTCTTGTGTTTTCATAAATATAGCGGCGGCAGCTTTCGACCGCCGACAGGGACTCGAATGCCTAAAGATTAAAATGAAGACGCACAGCGGCGCTGCCAAGCGCTTTAAGAAGACAGCGAGTGGCCGGGTTAAGCGCGGACACGCTTTCCAACGCCACATCCTGACTTCGAAGGGCACCAAGCAAAAGCGCCAGGCCGATATGCCAGGCATGGTTTCAAAAGCTGACCAGCCCAAGGTCAAGCGGATGATTCCATACTAGTTTGCCGGTCGGGCGCAGTTGCCTGACGGGCGTCACCGCCCCAATCTGATCATTCTGATCGTTTCGATCCTTTGATCGTTGATGATCCCTGGGGCCAGCGCCGGATAAATGATCCGGCAAAGCGTGTGAAGAGGCCAATAGCTGACAAGGCTCCTGCCTCCAGCCGCTTGCTCACAGCCACCGCCGAGCGGAGGCCGTGGGATCCCGGAAACGGGAACATTAAAAGGAGAATGAATGCCTCGCGTTAAACGTGGTACCAAACGCCGCCAATACCGCAAGAAGATACTCAAGCGGGCATCCGGTTATTTCCTGAACAAATCGAAGCTGTACCAGGCCGCAGAGGAGCAGGTACAGCGCGGATTGAAAACCGCATTCGTCGGACGCCGCCAGAAGAAGCGTCAGTACCGCTCGCTGTGGATCGTGCGCATCAACGCCGCTTGCGTTCTGAACGGCATCAACTACAGCCGGTTCATCAGCGGCCTGAAGAAAGCCGGGATCGAGCTCGACCGCAAGATCCTCGCCGATCTGGCAGTCAAAGATGCCGCGGGCTTTGCTTCGCTGGTCGAACAGGCCAAGGCCGCCGCGGCCGCCGCGTAATTCCGGTTCGAGGCTGAGCACAGGACTTCGTTGTTTTTCATGGGCGGCCGGCAGGGCCGCCCGTCGTGCATTGGGCCGTGGACTGTGTCATGCGATGCGGGTGGAACAAACTTGAGGCCTCGTTACATGTCATCCTGAGCGCAGCGAAGGATCCCCGCAAAGTTGGACGCACCAATCAGTCTGGAGTTTTTAGCCGGCGGCCGCGAAGCGAGATCCGATCACCGACGGCCCGGCGTGAAACTTCGATCGGCTCGGTAGCATGGGCCGTCATGGGATTCTTCGCTTCGCTCAGAATGAAATTCTGGGAGAGATATTCCTAAGGTAATTGCCATGTACTCCGTTCCTAAACTCGAAGATTACTCGCCAGAGGCGCTGGACAAGGCTTCGCGAGATATGCTTGCCGCGCTGGAGCAGCGAAAGCGCGGCGGTACAAAACGAAGCCGAGTGGAAGGCGTTTCGCGACCGCTGGATGGCGCGCAAAAACGGCATCCTTACGCAGATCAACGACATTTGGCTGAAAGCCGCACCCGCGGCCAGCAAGCGCCAGGCCGGGCAGCAGGTCAATCAGCTCAAGCAGCAGGTCGAGCAGACGATTGCGGAGGCGCAGCAACGCATCACCGGCGCCAGCGCCGAGGCGAAACTGGCCTCCGAGCGCATCGATGTAACCCTGCCCGGCATTCATCGCGAGCTGGGGGTGCGGCATCCGGTGCTGCGGACGATGGATGAGATCGTCGCCGTCTTCGTCGCCATGGGCTATTCCGTGGCCGAAGGGCCGGAGGTCGAAAGCGACTACTACAATTTCGAGGCGCTGAATTTTCCGCCCAACCATCCGGCGCGCGATACCCAGGACACGCTCTTCATCGCCGGACAGGAGCGGCGTCCGCAGCGCGACCGCCTGCTGCTGCGCACGCATACCTCTCCGGTGCAGATTCGCACCATGGAGCGCCTGCGGCCTCCGGTGCGCGTGATTTGCCCCGGCAAGGTTCACCGCAATGACGCGCCCGACGCGACCCACTCGCCCGTCTTCCATCAGCTCGAAGGGCTCTGCGTGGATACCAACATCACCCTGGCCGACCTCAAGGGAACGCTCGACCACGCCATGAAGGCGATGTTCGGCAGCTCGGTCAAAACCAGTTTCCGTCCCTCGTTCTTCCCTTTCACGGAACCGAGCCTTGAGGTTTCGATCTCGTGTCCCTTCTGCGGCGAGAAGGGCTGCAACAAGTGCAAGGGCAGCGGATGGATCGAGTTGCTCGGCTCGGGCATGGTCGATCCCGCGGTCTTCGGCTTTGTCGATTACGATCCGGCGAAGTACAGCGGCTTCGCCTTCGGCATGGGCATCGAGCGTATGACGATGCTGCGCCACAACATCGACGATATTCAGCAGTTCTTTTTAGGGGACGTGCGCTTTCTGGAGCAGTTTGGTTAAGAGCCACAGAGGACACAGAAAACCACAGGGTTGCAGATCAACGACATCACGGGTTCGATTGATACGTTATCCGCGAGCGCGCCGGGTACGGGCGAAGAATTGCCCTCCGGCTCGCGGCGCGGGTGGTGATGGGCTTTTCGAGATAGGCTATGAAGATTTCTCCAACTTGGATTCGCGATTTTATCAATCCGCCGGTCGATGACCGCAAGATGGCGGAAGAGCTGACGGACACCGGCACCGGCATCGAAGGCTTCTACAACACAGGCAAGGACCTCGTTTACGAAGCCGAGGTTACGACCAACCGCGTCGATGCCATGAACCACTATGGCGTGGCGCGCGAAGTTTCGGCCATTTACGACCTCGACCTGAAGCCGGTGGCGCCGAAGCTGACGGGCGAGCATCCGCTCTCGGATTTCAAAATCGAGATCGAAGATGCGAAGGGCTGTGCGCGTTACACCGCACGCATCATTCGCAACGTGAAGGTCGCGCCTTCGCCCGAGCACATCGTGCACCGTCTGGAGCTGATCGACCAGCGCTCGATCTCGAACGTGGCCGACGCTACGAATTACGTGCTCAACGAGCTTGGCCAGCCCACGCACGCCTTTGACCTCGACAAGTTGCAGGGCGGCAAAATCGTCGTCCGGCGCGCCCGCGAGGGCGAAGTGCTGAAGACCCTGGACGGCGTCGAGCGCAAGCTGAGCAAGGAAGACATCGTGATCGCCGATGCGGCGCGAGCCGTGGCGCTGGCGGGCATCATGGGCGGCTATGACACGATGATCACCGAGCAGACGCGCAACGTGCTGATCGAGTCGGCCTGGTTCGATCCGGCGTCGATTCGCCACACTTCGCGGCACTTGGGAATGCACACGGACGCCTCGCACCGCTACGAACGCGGCGCGGATTTTGGCATCACTCCGCTGGCCTGCGCGCGGGTGGCGGAGCTGGTGCAACAAACCGCCGGCTGTTCGCGCATCGACGCCTCCGGTGGTTGAGGCGGAGATGGATACCCTGGCGCGGCAGGTCGAGCGTCCGCAGATCCATCTGCGCCAGCGCGAGGTAAAAAGAATTCTTGGGGTCGATATCCCCGGTCACGAGATCGCACGCATTCTGAGCCGTCTGGGCTTCAAGGTGACACCGGAAAAGCCCGCGGGCGATTCCCTGCCCCAACCAGCCATAGCGGTTCCCGCAGGCGCTGTTGTCGTGGCAGCGGTCGAAGCCAGCGCCGAGTTCGTCGTCCAGGTTCCGACCTGGCGGCTTGACGTGGACCGCGAGATCGACCTGATTGAAGAAGTCGGCCGCATCTATGGCTATCTCAAGCTGCCGAACACGCTGCCGGCCTTCGCCGGGGCGGTCATTCCGCTGCCCCATGCCGAGAAGCAAACCGCGCTGCGGCATCGCCTGCTGGCGCTGGGCTATAACGAATCGATTTCTTCGACGTTCATCTCGGCCGAGGAGGTGCATGCCTATTCCATCGCGCAGCCGGTGCGGCTGGAGAATCCGTTGAGCGAGGAAGCGGCGTGCATGCGGAGTTCGCTGGTGCCCGGCATGGTGAACCAGTTGGCCTACAACCTCAATCGCGGCAACCCCGATGTGAAGCTCTTCGAGGCGGGCGACATCTTCGAGATGCTGGGCGAGCGCGTCGAGGAAAAGCACAGCATCGCTTTTGCCGCCACCGGGGAGGTCGGAGGCAGTCTGCACGGCCGGCCCGCGGCTTACACCTTCTACGACATGAAGGGCGACCTCGAAGCCCTGCTCTCGCTGTTTGAGCATAGGGCGCTTTACTTCGACCAGCACACGCCCGTGTATCTCCATCCCGGACGCTCGGCGCGCGCCGTGATGGACGGCTTGACGATTGCCCGCTTCGGCCAGTTGCATCCCGACCTGGCGACGGCGCGCAAGCTGCGCCAGCCCGTGCTGGTGGCGGAGATTTTTGTGGAGCGGCTCTTTCAGCGCGGGTTGCGCCAGCCGAACTATCGCGCCGTGCCACGCTTCCCGGCCGTGGATCGCGACTTCTCCCTGCTGTTCGACGCCGCGGTTGTCTTCGAACGGATTCAGCAGGCGGTGGAGACCCTGAGCATTCCGGAGCTGCGCGAGTTCAGGCCGGTGGAGATTCTGCGCGGCGGGCAAGGGGCTCCGGCACGCGCCATGGTTGGGGCAGAGAGCGGAACGAGCTTGCCACAGGGCAAGTACGCGATCCTGCTGCGGGCACGATTTCAGTCGGCCGAGCGTACGCTGCGCGACGATGAGGTCGCGGGCTGGGCGCAGCAGATTGTCCGCTCGCTGGAGGCGCTCGGCGGAAAGCTGCGGGGATAAACAACGCGCTAGCGCGGTTTCCACAGCCCCTCGTGAGCTAGACTGGAACTGGTTGCATAAATACATTTTCGTACCAGTGTCATCCTGAGGTCGCGCCGGTTTTGCGCGATCGAAGGATCTGCTTTATCTTCGGCATGCGCAAACAGCAGATCCTTCGCTGCGCTCAGGATGACACCTCAGAACACCTTTTCAGCAACGGGTAAAGCCACCCTTCGCAGAAATATTTATGCAACCAGTTCTGGATAGCGAAAGCTATACCGCAAAAGCAGCGGTGATATAGGGGTATACCGAGGTGAAATTGCTCTATACTTCGGTTGACCACTCATCCGTCTCACGAGGTACATGGAATTATGTCAACTAAAATCGAGCCCGAACTTACCTTCGATGGTACTGGCCCGGAATTTACTTCTCTGGAAGAGAAAATCTACCGCACAATTGAGCTGCTGAAGCATGCTCGCGAGGCCAAAGCCGCCGTCGAGCGCGATGTCTCCCGTTTGCGAGAGCAACTGGAAACCCGTGAAGAAGAGTTTGACGCGCTCAAGGCCGAAGTCCTCGCGTTGAAAAAAGACCGGGAAGAAGTTCGCGCGCGGGTGGAGAAGATGCTGGCGCAAATGGATTCTCTGATCGAAGAAGAGCAGGCGTAAGGATTGTCCCCGCGACGCGCGTTCGCGGGCCGGAGGACGCGATGACGCAATCGAACGACAGCATACGAGTGGAAATTTACGACCAGAGCTACAACCTGCGCGGCTCCGATGCCGACTACATCCAGAAGCTTGCCGAGTTTGTCGATTCCCGTATGCGGTCGGTCTCCGAACACACCTCCACCATCGATTCCCTGCGGGTTGCGGTGCTCGCGGCGCTGAATATTGCCGACGAATACTTCGCGCTGAAGAAGAAATACGACGTCATCGAGAAAGAGTACACAAAACGCGCTTCCCGCCTGGGCAATGTTCTGGACTCGGCGCTGGACGATGCGACGCACGAGGGACGGCGCGCCGGTTAGCCGCGTCTACAGCAACTCCACCGTTTTCAGGAATCCCAAAAGGAGAGCGGTTGAAAGCACACTACAGCGCTGACGCGGTGGTCAATGACGCCTTGGTGAAGGTGCGCTATGCCGAAACCGACCAGATGGGTGTGGTCTATCACTCCAACTTCTTTGTCTGGTTCGAAATTGGACGGGTCGAGTTCCTGCGCTCGCTCGGCTTTTCTTATCACGAGATGGAAGTGGATGGCTATCGCCTGCCGGTAGCCGAAGTGCGTTGCCGCTACAAGGCGCCGGCGGTTTACGACGACACCCTGGTGATTCGCACGCGAATTGTGAACCTCAGGTCTTCTCTGATCACCTTTGCTTACGAGACCATTCGCCAGAGCGACGGGACGCTGCTGGCCGAAGGCGAAACCACGCACATTGTGGTGGGAGCCGCTAAAAAGAAAGTCCAGCTCCCTGAAAAGTATCTCGCCCCGCTCCGGCGCGCCCTTGGCCGCGAGGCCCACGCGACCCTCTGACGAGCGCGGCGCCGCCGCTGGCATCGCCCACGTTCAAGCAGCTAGTTTGAAAAGCAATTCCAGAAGTGAAGCAACGGGCCATTCTAATAGTTCATTACCATCACATCCTCTCGGGGGTATAGGCAATGAATAATGGTCATTCACCCAAGAGCTGCTGGGAGATCATGACGGCGCTCTGCACGTTTGGGCTGCTGCTGGTCGGAATATATGCCATCTACATCGCAAAAGCTCAGATTTCTGAAATGCATGATGAACAACAGGCCAACACCTTGCGCACTCTCGTCGACGATTTCGGTAGTAAGGAGATGGAGGATGCCGAAAATAGCCTCGCATGCAAGAGGTTAAAAGGCGATCACCTAGTTCCTCTAGATCCAGACAATCCGCCTGCCGAATTGATAAAGGAGTTGAATTTCTTTGAGACAGTAGGGTTGTTAACCCGTCGCAAGGCACTCGATCTGGATGAGGCACGACGCCTTTGGATACTGGATTGACTACTACTATGCGGATGCCAAGCCCTACATAGAGGCGGAACAAAAGGCAGACCCTGCAGGGGACTGGTTCACTAATTTCGTTCAATTGGAAAACGAGATGCGCGCAATTGATAAGCAGCGTGGCGCAACCGGGAATGTAAAAACCATCAGCGAAGTCGAGGAATTCTACCGTAGCGACTGTGCACCGAAACCACGCCCGCACCAAAGGAGAAGGAACACAAAAAAGTAGGGTTATCCCATAGCCAAGCTTCATGGGACACAACAAAAGATGGCTCGACTTCGCTCGCCATGACAGTCTGAATCCCTATTGTGGGACCGCCCTCAGAGCCGCCAGCTTTTCGTCGACAATGCGTTCCGCCTCGGCGATCACCTGATCGATGTTCAGCGAACTGGAGTCGATATGGACAGCGTCCGGCGCGGCCACCAGCGGGGCTACGGCGCGAGTGCTATCGCGCTGGTCGCGTTCGCGCAGCTCGGCCTTGAGGCGTGCGGCCTTCTCGGGATCGCCGGCGGCATCGTGCTGCAAGATGCGACGGTTGGCACGAACGTCAGGCGAGGCGTCGAGAAAAATTTTTACCTCCGCGCGCGGAAAAACGACGGTGCCAATGTCGCGCCCTTCCATGATGACGCCTCCGCCGGCACCCATTTCACGCTGACGGGCGACCATCCACTCGCGCACGGCCGGGTGTACGGAGAGGCGCGAAGCGGCGTCGGCCACCTCACGCGCGCGAATGCGGGCGGAAACGTCGCGGCCATCCAGCAGCACGCAGTTGCCGCCTGGAGCGGGAATCAGTTCGATGCGCGAGCCATGGGCCAGCGCGATCATCGCCGCTTCGCTATCGACGGCGCGTTCCCTGCTCCAGCGCCTTCAGCCCCAGAGCGCGATACATGGCACCGCTCTCCAGGTTGATGTAGCCGAGCTTCCGCGCCAGGCGCGAGGCGATGGTGCTCTTGCCGGCTCCGGCCGGGCCGTCGATGGCGATGACCAGCTTCTTGGTTTGGGTGGACGCTGTCTGGCTCACTGGTTTTCCTTTTTTGGCTCGGAGCTGCGCGGACGAAGTAACGGGACAACACGCGGCCGCGGCGGCCTGGGAACACGGACCGGCGGCGGCAGACGAGGCGGAGTACACTCCAGCATGGCGCGGCTGCCGATATGGGTAAAGCTCAGCTCCCGCGCCGCAATCAGGGCGTTGATGGCCTCGCGAACCCGCGAACGGGCAACGAAATTCGAGAAAAAATCCTCAATTTCGCTCTGCTCGGCGGCAATGACGCAGCCCATATACTTGGAAACCAGCGCGGTCAGCGCCTCGGCCACAGAAATATTCATGCCTTCGCGCACCGGTTCCGGCGACCAGCGGAAGAGCACGTCCCAGAACGCGCCGCCTTCCTCCGGCTTGTAATCGACGCGCGTAATGCGCAGGCGCGACCAGAGTTCGTTGAGCGCACGATCCAGCGCCGCGGTCGAGAGGTCGCCGCCCAGAATCTCCTTCAGCTGCGGCTTGGTGATCGGCCCCTTCTGCTGGATCACCTGAAAAGCGTGCGCCGCCAAGGGCGAGTACTCCGAACGGGAGCCGATCTTCGGCGCGTGGCGCGGGTTGCGGTCGCCGACCACTCCATAGAAAAACGGAAATACCGAAGCGGCAACCAGAAAATTCGACTCGCCGAACGGGTTCGCCTCATAGGCGGATTTCTGCCGCAGCAGGCGGACCATCAACTCCGTCGCCTGCTGCGCGCGCGGGTCGGCAAAGGCATGCTGCGACGTCGGCAGATCCTGATCGGTTCCGGTAAATGCGCCGATGAAAGTCGGGGCAAACACCGGCGGACGCAGCGGATACATCAGGCAGAAGCCAACGGACTCAATGAACTCCTGCGCGTCTTCCAGGGTTCGAATTGGATCGCCGTTCGTCCGCCACTTCTTGGCGCGCAACTCCAGGAGTTCATAATCGGTCATTTATTTTTTCGTCTCGTATCTTTAAAATCTTCTTGCTCGCGGTTGCGCTCGCTCACAGCGCTAAATGCGTTTGAAAGCCTTCTGAATGTCCTTTACAGAATAACGCAGCACGACCGGCCGTCCATGAGGACAGCTCATGGGATAACGCGTCCGGGCCAGTTCGCGGAGCAGCCATTCCATTTTAGCGGTATCCAGCGGAGTATTGATCTTGATGGCGGCATGGCAGGCGATGCTGGCGGCGATGCCGGTGCGGATCTTTTCCAGGTTGAGCGCCTGCTTCTCGGTTTCAAACTGTTCCAGCAACTCGTGCAGCAGGCGGTCGAGTTCGCCGGGATCGATGCCGGCGGGCGCGGTTTTTACGGCCAGGGTACGCGATCCGAAGGGCTCGGCTTCAAAGCCGTTGCGCTGCAACTCCTCGGAAAGTTCGGCGAAGACCGCCAGTTGTTGCGGCGTGAGTTCGATGACCAGCGGCATCAGCAGGCGCTGCGATTCCACCCGCATCTCCAGCCTCGCGCGCAGCACTTTCTCGAAAAGCACACGCTCGTGGGCCACGTGCTGATCGATAATCCAGAGCCCCTGCGGATTGACGGCCAGAATGAACGAGTCGCGAATCTGTCCCAACCGGCCTCAGCGTGGCGAGCGCGGATAGATCCATGCCATCATCGGCGACGTCCACGGGAGGCGCGCACTGACCTTTCGGTTCGGGAATGAATTCGGGCCGTGCTGCGGTTTGCAGGCCGTCGAACTCCATGCTGCCGTTTACCGCCCCGCCATCTGCCGCGATGTGCGATCCGAAGGTCTGCGGCCCAAAGCGTGCGACCGGCACTGCGGCATTCGCCTCGACCGCAAAGCCATCTGAAAACTGAATCTGCGCGGTGCGCTCCGGCAGCGTGGGCGCGGCCAGCGAGAACGCCGACGCGAGCTCTCCGGAGAGCAAACGACTGCTCCGGGAGTGAGCGCGGCAGAGGCCGTGGGCGAGGCGTGAAGTTCACGCACGAACTGCGCCGCCGGACGCGCCTGCATGAGCGCGGCGCGCACGCTGTCGCGAACAAAATCGTGCACGAAACTCTGCTGGCGGAAGCGCACCTCGGTTTTCGAGGGATGAACGTTGACGTCAACCTCGGCGAACGGCATCTCGATAAACAGCAGCACGACCGGGAAAACCGTGGGCGGAATGATGTTGCGATACGCCTCGGTCAACGCGTGCTGGATGAGGCGGTCGCGGATCAGCCGGCCGTTGACAAAAATAAAAATCGAGTTGCGATTGAGCTTTTGCACCTCGGGCTTGCTGACAAAACCGTGTACGCGGAGATCGCCCTTTGACCGGGTCATCGTGATCCGCCTCCGCATCGCCGCGTCGCGCCTTCCCCAAGCCGAAGACGGTGGCAACCCGACGCGCTCCAGCGGAACGGTCGCCGCCAGCGGAATCAACTGGTCGAGCGTCTCCTTGCCAAAGACCTGGTAAATCCGCTCCGCATGCGACGCCACGGGAGCCGCGATCAGCATGGCATGCGTGCTGGTATGCAGCTCCCAATGCTTATCGGGATGGGCCAGGGCATAATGCGTGACCAGCGACGCGATATGCGAGAGTTCGGTCGACTCGGCCTTGAGAAACTTTTTCCGCGCCGGCGTATTGAAAAAGAGATCGCGAACCGCGATCGAAGTGCCCGGCGGAAGTCCGGCTTCTTCGACCTTGAGGATTCGTGCCGCCTGCGATCTCGACCACCGTGCCGCTGGCATCCCCGGCGGAACGAGTCTCCAGGCGCAAGCGGCTGACGGCGGCGATGGAGGGCAGCGCCTCGCCGCGAAATCCCAGGGTGGCGATGGAGAGAAGGTCTTCCGGGTTCTTCAGTTTGCTGGTGGCGTGGCGCTCGAAGGCAAGCAGCGCGTCGTCGGCAACCATGCCGCGAGCCGTTGTCGACGATCTCGATCAGCCTCTTTCCGCCCGCCTCCACGTTGACCCGTATGCGGGTCGCACCGGCATCGATCGAGTTCTCGATCAGTTCTTTGACCACCGAAGCGGGACGCTCGACAACTTCGCCGGCGGCGATCTTGTTGGCAACGTGCTCGGAAAGTACGTGGATTCGTCCCATGGCTGGCAGTCGGAGCCGACACTTGCGCGGCAGCAGACTTCCAGTTTACTACCCCAACATGCCAGCAGCAGGCTTGTCGGGGACCCCGGCGACGCGACCTCAGGATGACACTGGCGAAAGGATAGCGATCTTACTGGTTTTTAGCAGTCCTGACACGCCGCGTGAAGCGGATAAAAATGAGGGCTTCAGACAGCACGGAGATTCCGGATTGACCTCAGTAGCAGGGCGCAGTACGATTTTCGCCATTATGCCAATACCTCTCATCCCTCTCGCGCTCGGCGCTCTCTTTGGTGCAACCGCCAATAAAAAAGGTAAAGAGCAGTTTCAAGCCGTCAAAGGTCGTAAGAAAAAGGATGGCACAACCGGAAAAGCCTATTCAGGAAAAAGCCAAAAGCCAAATAAACAACCGGCAGAAATCACCAGCTACGGTTCTACAGACTGCTCACGTTTTACGAAGCAGCTCGGAGGTCGCTTCGTTCGAGGGCAAATGAACGACGCCAAGTGGCCGTCAACAGCGCATAGAAAGGGAGAATACGAACGTAGCCGTCCACCGTCTGCTCAATCTGCGACCACTGCTCGGCGCTGATCTGCCGCGCCAGTTCGCGGTGGTCATGCACGGGGATGCCGGCAACGCACGAGGCGGCGCGACGGGCCACCTCTTCGCGCGCATTCTGGAAGCTTTGATCCTTGAACAGCCGTTTGCTGTCCAGCCAGGCGGAGGCGAGATAACCCGGAAAAGGTGAAAGCACGCGGAAGAGGTCAAGCACGTGCTCCTCGCCGGTCGTACGCTTGATTTCGCTATAGAGCAGCCACACCCGAAGGCTGGCTTCCCGTTCGTTGGGGATGTTCAAAGTAATGAGGCGCGAGAGCGCGGGAGAAAGTTTTCCGGGCGTCACCCGTCCGCCCTGTCCCTCCCGAATAGCCAAGCTGCATGAGCCGGAGAAAGAGCGTCAGTGCAGGCAGCGCGCGGTTAAATACACCCACGACTCCGGAAAGCACCAGCGTGTCTTCGCTTGAAATTTTCTGTCCGGCGAGCACACGCTCCTGGTCGCAGAAGCGCCAGCCGCCGGTGATCGCCTCGGAACGGATAAATTCCTGGAGCGCCACGGCAGCCGAGCGGAACTCACGCGAGGCAGCGACGTGTCCCAAGTCACGCCACATCAGCCGCAGGTATTCGGGAATCCCCGCCAGCACCCGGAATGGCGCGGGCACAAAGGGCAGATCGAAGCTGGCCCGGATATCGGCAAAAATCCGCTCAACCTCGGGTCCGACCTCGTTGTCTTCAAAGGTTCTGGTCAACGCACATGAGTAGCCAGCCGCCGAGCGGGAGCAGCCCGCAAGCTGAATTGGATTCCGCCCGACCGAAGCCAGGTTGCCGGTTGGCGCACATTGGCCAGAGAATCAGGCTGTTACTGTAAGTCGTGGAAGAACCGTGGCGCCGAAGCAGTTGCGGCAGGTTCTGCGAAAAGGCCGAGCGCGGCAAAACCATGTCGCATCCCGCTTCCTGTGCCTTGATCTTGAGTTCCCCCTGAACGTGGGAGAGGAAGCCGATGATGTTCGTCTGCTTCTTGAGCTTGGACTTCAGCTTGGTGATCGTGGGAACCGGCTTCACCGAAGCGTTGTTCAGGTCCATGATGATCAGCGACGGAGCCTGCTCGCTCTCGGCGGCAGCGTCCAGAACCTCTTTTTCGCTCTTGACGAACTGCACTTTGACGTTCAGCTTGCGCGCCGTCTCCTGGATTTTGGCCAGGAAAAACAGGTCGTCGACAAAGGCGAAAATTCGCGGCGCACCATTGTGATCCGTGGGAAGCGCTTCCAATTCCTGCGTGGACGAAGCGGGCTCCGCGATTGCTGCGCCCGCCGCCGTTTCCGTTCTCCGCCGTGCGATAGTTGTGATCCATGGGCGCGGTATAGATATGCGCGTCCTGGAACTTCGGCGCCGATGGCCGGTTGCCAGGCCGGGAAGCGGATGCACCGGTGCGGCGCTGATGACTACGTGGACCGCTTTGCGCGCGCGCTCCACTCTGGCCTGGCGTGCGCGCCTGTCCTGGTGATGGCTGCGCAGGCGGATTTCTACGTCCACGACGCCGTCTGCGCCCTTTCCCGCCGGAACCCCCGGCAGGGTTGTTGGGTCCATTATTCATATTTTCGGTTGCTCATTGTGCACTGCAATTTATCAGAATCTGGTTCTTTCCGTCGCTCCTTGAGGCGCACCGTTAGGTAGGTTGGCCACGGCGACGGGATTCAATCTCTGTCCGCTTGCGCCTCAGAATCCGGCGCCAGGAATGCCGCACGGGGTGGTGCGGTCCGGAAGATGCTCAATAGTAGCTTCCGATTCAGTTGGATGCAAGCCCAAAACGGTCCGGATTTCCGCGACTCTGCCGCGGAAATCAGCAGCGCCACCTCATCAGAATACACCACAGGCAGCCAGCATAAGCCCGTCACTTTCGCCGCTGCCAAGAGCAGGCCGGCACGGCAGCTCTCCACGGTGGATCTCAAGGACGGAACAACCGACTTGTCGTTTGGGAAGAGACCCAGTCCCATACTGCACGTTGCAAAATCACTGGCCGGACGGGGAAGCAGAGTACATTGCTTCTTCTCAAACACCATATTCGCCTGTTCATCTGATGCGATTCTTTCAACCCCCGGCAAGAAAAATCAAAAGCCGCCGGTCACTCTCCAAAAATAGTGTTGCTGCCGGTCCCGGTGAAGGCTAGTATGTCCTGTTCTCGACGGTAAGCATAGGTTGTCCACTCTTCTGGCTTGTTTCTAAACAGCCGGTGGGAAGCAGTTTCCGGCGAAACGACCCGCAGGTTCTCACGCAATTTCGAGGGCCAGATAACGACTCACCCGTCGTTTCGTGGAGGTCAAGGTAATCGGGAACGCGTTATTTCGAATTAAAAACGAAATCAGTTAGCAATCGATAGCAACACAGCTTCACTGTGGGGGATCCATGAGTCAGGTTAAGTCGGCTATCAGCTCGGCTGTCGCTCAGTTGGAGTACACCTCTACCGAGCGCAACTTAGTAGTACTATTCGCCTTCCTCGCGACGCTATTTGATGGCGCCGATTTTTTCATTTTCACCTACTTTCTCATTCCTCTATCCAAGTATTTCGGAATTTCCCTGGTCAGCGTTACCGTCATCCAGGCAATCAGCTATCTCACCGGCATTGTCGGCGGTCTTTTGTTCGGTACCCTCGCCGATCGCTGGGGAAGACGGATAGGACTGGGCTCTGACCG
The DNA here is from genome assembly GCA_963786555.1 of uncultured Acidobacteriota bacterium. Lineage (GTDB taxonomy): Bacteria > Acidobacteriota > Terriglobia > Terriglobales > Acidobacteriaceae > CAWBRT01. The sequence continues at coordinate 187,508 of CAWAZO010000005.1, read as the reverse complement.
TAGCCATGTATAGCATCTTCACTTTTGCCAGCGGCTTTGCCAACGACTTCAATACCTTGCTGATCTTGCGGGCATGGCGGGTATCGGCATCGGCGGCGAGTCCGGAATCGCCTTCGCTTATCTGAATGAGGCATTTCACGGCGGGAAAAATCATCGAGGATTGTTTTGCGGCGCGCTGCAGACCATGTTCATCTTCGGCGGGTTGATTGGCGCCCTGCTCTTCCATTTCACCTCCGTTGTTTACGGACGTGAGGCTTGGCGCTGGGCGTTCGGCTACCTGGGATTGGTGGTGCTGGTTGCCGTGGCGATCCTGAAGTTCATGCCTGAGTCGAAGCTTTGGCTCGCCAGTCGCAATCAAAAGAAAGTCGGAATTCCGATTGTGGACATCTTCCGGAAAGGAATGGGGCGAACGACTTTGTGGGGCACGGTCCTGATGACGTTCGGTTTCTTCGGATGTTATGGAATCCTGACCTTCGCGCCGACGTTGTGGACCTCCGCTTATGGATTTTCCGCCCCGAGCGTGGCCAAACTCAACTATGTGGGAATCACTCTGGCCATCATCGCCTACCTGGTTGGCGGATGGCTGGCGGACGTGCTGGGAAGAAAAAACTCTTTCACGCTGACGGCGCTGGTGGGCACCATCGGCTATCTCTTCTTTATGTTGGTCGACCGTATCTTCAAGTTTCCCGCTCACGAGGCAACGGTCTGGACGTCTCTGCCTTTCTTCGGCTTCGTGCTGATGGAGTTGGGTTACGGATATTTCGGCGTGCAGGGATGCGTGGTTGAGCGAACTGTATCCGACCTATGCGCGCACCACCGGCCAGAACTTTGTTTACTACGTTTCGAGAGCCATCGGAGCCGGAATTGGACCGCTGCTTGCGCTCTCGATTGCAACGAAAATGGGCTTCGATGTGCGCATGGCGATTTCGCTGGCCGTGATCGGATCGGCGATGACCTGGTTGTTTCACGATTGTTGCCGGAAACCCGCGGCACGGAACTTCGCAACGACTAGGGCACAACCATCATCCCCTGGTTTTGTTATAGCCGCGAACCTATCATTTAGCAGCGCTAGTAGAGGAGGATAAAGTTCATGTCGGAATTGAAACTTAAGCTTCGGGGCTCTATTCCCGCCAATCTCATGCCGTTCAAGACCGATCTGTCCATTGACGAAGCCCAATACCGGCGCCACATGCGCTGGCTGGCTGATGTCCCCGGCGTGGGCGCTATCGTGTGCAACGGCCATGCCGCCGAGGTTGCTTCCCTTACCGAAGACGAGCAGAGGCGCGCGATTGCCGTTGCCAAGGCAGAGGTGGGCAGCAAGGTGAAACTGGTCGCCGGAATCTTCACCGACGGCACGGCGCACGCTGTCAGATTGGCACGCAACGCCAAGGCGGAAGGCGCCGATGGCGTTCTGGTGTTTCCGCCCAGCCTCTTTATATGGGGAGGGAACCTTCGCCCTGAAATGGCATATCGCCACTTCGCTGCCATTGCCGACGAGGCCGATATTCCCATCGTCGTCTTTCAATATCCGGTTGCGGATGGATGGGGTTACAACACGGAGCTATTGCTGAAGCTGGCTGAAATTGAAAACGTTGTGGCCGTAAAGGAGTGGAGTCAGGACATCGTCACCTTTGAGCGCAATCTGCGCGCGCTGCAGTCCGCGCCACGGCCGATCGCGGTGCTGAGCAGCTTTAGCGCGTCCCTCTATGCCACATTTGCTCTTGGCGCCGATGGCGCGATTTCCGGCATGGGCAGCGTGGTTGCCGACTGGCAGGCGCAGATGTTCGATGCCGTACAACGCGGCGACATGAAGACGGCCAGCGCCCTGAACGCCAAACATTTTGTGCTGGGCCAGGCGTTTTATGCCCCGCCGTTCCTCGACATGCACAATCGCATGAAAGAAGCACTGGTCATGCTCGGTCGGCTGGATCGCGCGGTCGTCCGTCAACCGCTGGAGAAGATCCCGCCCACGGATATGGAGCGGGTGCGGACGGCTTTGATCAAGACTGGATTGCTGAAGGCCGGTAAAGCCAACGTCTAGTAACGTGTTCCGGAAGTTCGCAAAATAGCGTTTTGCAGTGTCATTCTGAGAGAGCGTAGCGAACGAAGAATCTATGTATTCGATCCTTAATACGTAAATACATAGATCCTTCGCTTCTCCGCCCCAACAAGCCAACAACGGGCTTGTCGGGGACCCCGCCGCGCTCAGGATGACATTCTGAAATATATGCAGCGATTTTTTGGACAGCACAACTATGGGAGTTTTACATTTGGGGTATCTGAGTTCCTTGAGGTGTCATCCTGAGGCGGAGCAAAGCGGAGCCGAAGGATCTGCTTTCTGGCCCAGGGACAACAGCAGATCCTTCGCTTCTCCGCCCCAACAAGCCAACAACGGGCTTGTCGGGGACCCCGCCGCGCTCAGGATGACACTTCGCAGTCGCCGCCGGATACACCTATTCTGAATCCAGCTCTAGCGGCTGGCGACCACCCTCGCGACGGCAAGCATGCCGATTGCCTGGGCTGTCGGGTCTTGCAGGTGTTGCGTACGCTGTAACGCGTCGAGGGCATCCACCTGCGCCGCCGCCTGGCCACTTCCTGCACCATGGCGTGAACATCAGCTATCTTCGCCCGGTTGTCCCACACATCGTCGAGCGCCGCAAACGCTATATCAAGTAATGGGCGGCCTGCTTGCGGCTCGCGCCGGTCGTGCCGGCAGCAAAACCGCTGGCCGCCGCCTCGCGTGCGCGTAACGATGCAGGCATGGCGTTGAGTTCGTCGGTGCGGTCGCCATCCCCGCGCGAGATTGCCCGCAGCACCGGAACGCTTTCCTCGGGTGGTTGCGTCATTATCTCCCGGCTCGCCTGCCGTTTGCGCCGCCTCCGCCATCATGTCGGCAGCGAGCAGCTCCCCGACGCTTTATCCCCGAACAAGTTCTTTCATCGCGCCGGTCGCGGCATCGACCGCCGAGTTGCGATCGGGCTGCGTCCGTCTGGCCGAGCCAGGCCAGCAGTCGGATGCGCTTGCCTGGCCCGCCGCGTCACGGTTCACTTCCGTGGCCATCCGGGTAAATGTTGTGGCAAATCGGCGGCGTGCGCCGGGAGGCGTTGGCGTTGTCCGGCAGACTCGCGAAAAGTTTTTCGAAGGCCTGCTGCGACCATGCGGCTTTGACTCCCACCCGCTCCATGACGGCGAGCGTGGCGCGTGGCGCTACCCTGCTCTTTTCGAGTCCAGCATCCAGCAGTTGGCGCACGGTCATCACCGCGGAGGCACATTTCGAAACCGCGCCGATCAGGCTCTGTTCGGCGGAATCGACGTTTGCGGCCGGAATGTTCTCCACCAGAATCTTGACCGCGCCGCAATCGACACCTCCGGAATCCAGCATCGATACCGCCGGCGTCTTGCCTTGCTGAATCAATTCCTGCTCGATCCGCAGGCCCTCGCCGCTGAAGCCAACGGCCATCGCCGGCATGATCGGCGAAATGACACTGGAGGCCGAAGCCAGAACCCGAAGGCGGTCCTGCTGCTCCGCAACCGGCAGGGCCGTCGCCGCCCGCACCACATCGATGACGAACTGCTGGCGCTCGTCCGTCTTCGCGACCGATTTCGCCGGGCCATTCGAGTTGGAGTTCGCGACGCTTGGGGTGGTGCCGCTCGACCCTCCCTGCGCCAGTGCGAGCGCGGCAGCCAGAGTGCTCACCGTAAGCGCAACCGTCATGCATACCAGTCTCAGCTTCATCGCCTCAGCCCTCGATCTCTTCATCCTGGACTCCGGCGCAGATGCGCCGTCCCGATTCATAACCTCGATTCATAAAAGGTCATGGCGCACTCGATTTCGCGTGCCCTGGATTGCAATCTTACTCGTGAATGGCAAGGTCGCGGTGTATTGGGGTTGCAAGCGGAGAAGCTACTCACGATGATACCCACAGCTTTAAGATACAGTAGCTCTGGTACTACATCTTAGGATGTGCGATGATGTGCGATTTCGAGTAGCGACGTAGATGCGGTCGCCGGTGGCGCGAAGGAAGCGGAGAACGCAATGAAAATTCAGGGTGGTCTCACCAACTATGGCCAGGCGATCGGCATTCTCATGCTCGATACGGTGTTCCCCAGAATACCCGGCGACATCGGCAATGCCACGACGTTTCCTTTTCCAGTTCGTTACCGGGTGGTCAAAGGCGCGTCGCTTTCGCGGGTCGTCAAACAGTGCGACCCCGCGCTGATTCAGCCCTTCATCGAAGGCGCGCAGGAGTTGGAACGCGACGGGGTCAAGGCGATCACCACAAGCTGCGGGTTCCTGGCCGCGTTTCAATCCCAGATCGCGGATTCCGTGAAGGTTCCGGTATTTACCTCCAGCCTCATCCAGGTACACATGGCCCGGGCGCTCATTCGCCGCGATCAGAAAGTCGGCGTGATCACTGCCCGCGCGCAGTCCTTGACGGCGCAACACCTGCGCGGCGTCGGCATCCAGGACATCCCAGTGGCTGTGGTTGGAATGGACGAGTCGCCAGAATTTTCCCGCACGTTCATCGAGGGTAAGGCCGATCTCGACGTTGAGCGGGCGGCCGCGGAGATGACCTCGGTCGCCACCCGGCTGGTTCAACTCCACCCGGAGGTTGGCGCCATCGTCCTGGAATGCACCAACATGCCGCCCTTTGCCAAGCAGGTGCAGGACGCGACCGGGTTGCCCGTCTTCGACATTGTCACTTTGGTGAACTATGCCTATCTGGCGACCCAGCGGCAGAGATTTCGAGGAGCGATGTAGCGCCGTCCAAAATCTCCGTCAGCTAACCGAATCAAGTCCCGGCAATGCATTAAAGGTATGTAGCCGGGCAACACTGGACGTTGTTTTTGCACCTCTACTATTTAGGATGGCCAGAGTTCTGAACTTTTCTCCGGAATGGGAAGTACGGCAGTTGCGAGCCGCCATACTGTCGCTGCGGGAGTGCGATGTGGTGTCGGCGCAGACGCTCGATGACGCCCTTCGTGAAATGAAAAGCGGGCACTTCGACGTGCTGCTTCTCTGCTGGCATCTGACGGCTGAGGACATCAAGCGGGTCTGCGCGGAATTCAGAAACATCTTCCCGGCGGGAAAGATTGTATTCATCGACCACCAGCGGCGAAGCGAAAGCGGCTACCCGGTCGATGTCATTGTCTCGGCGCAGGAACCAAATGAGATGCTGGCGGCTGTGACCGTGGCCCGGGGAAAACTGCTTCGCTTCGGACGCGCGTAATGTACAACGGCGCTTACGCCGCGACTCTGTCTTCTTGAAGATGGCCGTCGAGGCCGGCAGCCTGGCGCTGATGGACTGTGTACATCGCCAATTCAATTCTGCTCGTGACCCCAAGCCTCTCAAAAATGCGGGCCAGATAGTTCTTTACCGTATGCTCGCTCAAGTGCAACTTGCGCGCGATGTCGCGATTGGTAAGACCGGCCGCAATCAGGTCCACCAGCTCCTGTTGGCGAGCGGTCAGCATACTATCGCCGTTGGGAGCCCGAACGGGTGCCGGAGCCGTAACCGACAGTGCTTCCAGCACATACCGCAACTGCTGGCTGTTTGCCCACACCTGACCCGCGTGGACACTGCGAATCGCCCTCCAGAAAACCTCGACTCTTTCCGTCGCGAAAACTACGCCCTTGGCGCCGCAACGGAAGACATCGACGATCAGCTCACGCCGGGGATGGTCGAGCATGACGATGGAATTCACTTGCCGGTGCCTGGCGTTGAGTTCGCGCAGAAGCATCAGGCCGGCCAGCGAACCTTCGGCAAGGTGTCCGCTAACGAGTGCGACATGCGGTTTCTTGGCCGTGGCAGCGCGCATCAAGTCCATGGTGCTGGTTTTAGCACCGACGATCTCAATGTGATGATCCATGCGGGTCAGAGCGTCACTCAGCAATTGACAAGTAATGTCTGTGGGCGCCGAAATCAGCAGTCGAATGGTCTCATCTGACATAAAGGGTCTCACGGATATATTCTCTAAGCGATTCGTGCCAGCAATTGTGCTCAGGCCGCGTGCGAGAGTCCCAACATCGGGAACCACTCTCACAGCGTACGTCTCTCAATCGTAAGTAGGATGTCGATAGTGAGAGCCGAGGTGCATGCCTCAGCCTTGATTCTCCACGGGTCGATGCAGAAGCTCACTTTTTCGAGCTGTACTTGCTCGCCTCTCGCCGCGTTCTAAGTTCCCCGTGATCAGGAAGATACACCAACTCTCCGGGTTGGCGGCGCAACCGGCGGCACAGAACGGAGATCCTGTAATCAGGGCACGTCCCGGGGCCTTATGTACCTGATGGGCAGTGCCCGAACGGCCCCTGTACTACAGCCGCCCGAGTGGACATGAAAAAAAGGCTCAAACGGCCACTTGTGGGCTGCGCATCAAAGTCATAGATTCTGCACACACGCCGCACGAGCGCGGTGCTGCTCGTGTCGAAAGCCGAGCAGAGCTGAATTCTGATGTAGCACATTTTTTTCTGAAAGGCGCTTGCTAAGCGACGATGGCGAAGCCTTGCCTAAAAACGCCTGCGGAAATCGAGGGCGGTGAGCTCGGCAGAAGTTGGTACGCCGTCTATACCGCTCCACAACACGAGAAAAAGGTTTCGCAATATTTCCAAGTGCGAGGGATCGAATCATTTCTCCCGTTGTGCCGCACCGTTCACCGCTGGAAGAACCGTTGCACGCGCGAAATTGAGAGTCCGCTGTTTCCCGGCTACATCTTTGCACACGTGGCGCGCTGCGAGCGCATAAGGGTGCTGGCGGTTCCGAACGTAATCTCGATCGTCGGCACCAAGCGCCGGCCGATTGCGCTGGAAACTTCGCTCATCGAAACGCTGCGCGCCGGACTCGCCATCAGGAAAGCGGAACCGCACGCGTACGTCGTCGTTGGGGAAAGGGCCAGGATTCGTGAGGGAGCGTTTTCCGGACTGGAAGGCGTCGTCGTTCGCTACAAGGACGGTCTGCGAGTTGTGATCTCGCTCGAGTTGATCATGCAAAGCATTGCCGTCGAAGTCGACGCCGCCGATATTGAGGGGGTATGAAGGAAACTCCTTTGAACGCAGGCTCGTGGGATGTTCCATCGGGCGGAGCAGAGCGCGTGCGTGAATTTTACCGCCTGCGCGAGGATCCTTTTGGGGCCACACCAAACTATCGGCGGGCATACCCGAGCCACACTCATCGGCAGGCGCTCGCCTCGCTGAGCGATGCCCTGCTTGCCAACCTTGGTTTTTCACTGCTGATTGCCGAGCCTGGGATGGGCAAGACGACGCTCATCTTTAAGCTGATGGATGAGCTGCGCGATTCCGCGCTGTTTGCGTTTCTCTTCCAGACGCAATGCAATTCGCGCGAGCTTCTGCGCGCCTTGATGACAGACCTGAAGCTGCCGGTCAGCGACGATGCTTCCGTCATGCACGAACACTTGAAAGAGTTGCTGGTGCGCGAAGCGGGACGCCGCCGGGTGGTGGTGATCGTCGACGAAGCCCAGAACCTCGAAGCGCAGGTGCTCGAAACCCTGCGACTGCTATCCGATTTTGAAACCGCCGACAGAAAGTTGCTGCACATCGTTCTGGCTGCGCAGCCGCAACTCGCCGACAAGCTGGCGAGCCCCGAGTTGATCCAGGTGCAGCAGAGAATTCAAACCGTGGCGCGGCTGCTGCCGTTCAACTCCAAGGAGACGATTCGCTGCATAGACTATCGGCTCCGGCTGGCGGGCTTTGCCGGCACTCCGCTGTTCAGTCCCGCGGCCTACAAAAAGATCGCCGATGCCAGTCAGGGCATTCCGCGCAACATTAACCGGATCTGCTCGCACGCACTGCTGGCCGGATGCGCCTTGGGCAAAACGCGAATCGACGGCGAGATCATCGATGGAGTCCTGGAGGACTACAACTTCGCATCGCTTCGGCAAAGTTGCTCCGGGACGCTCGCCAGTTGCGGGCCGAACCAATGGCTTCCGGAAGAACCGGAGGAGCCGGAAGTCGACTCGCACGACTGGGAATTCGATGTTTGGGATGAGCCTGCCCGGGAAAGTATTTTGTGGACGCCCGTGCAGGATTCGACGTTCCCGGTCGCGGCAGGCTCTGTTGTGGAAATGCCCTTCGCGTCAACTCCGGTGGAAGAAGGCATGCGTACATCGTCCACATTCGAGGAGTCCGCAAGCTGGATCGATTTGGCGGCCACAAGCAATCGCGAAAGCGCCGTGCTCGAAGAGTCCTTCCTCGAAAGCGCGGAACCTATTGCTGTGCAAGAAGTCGCGGTGCAAAAAGAAGAGCGCGAACCCCGGATCGCGGAGCCGATCGAACACGCGCAGCAAAAAACAGAAACTAAACTTCCTGTCTTTCTGACGGCATCAACGATGGCGGAGCCAGAGATTGACAAGGACCAGGCACTTGCAGCCGCTGACCCCGTTTCGCGGCGGTGGCGGCGCCTGACCTGGATTTTCCTGGCGGCTGCCGTTGTGCTGTTCGCCGTCGGGATTGGCAGACCGTATTTTCCCGTCGCCGAGCAGTGGATCGACTCTGAGCTGGTTCCGCAAACGATGCAACTGGCGGGTTTTTTCCGCGATGAAGCGGATCGTGTACGCCAGCAATTGTGGCCTGAGCAGCGCATTGGCGCGGCCTCCGAGGCGGCACCGGTCAAGCAGGAGCAACCACCGGCGCCGCAGGATCAACGGAAGTTCATGCCGCCCGTGCAATCTCCCGCCGGCGTTTCCGCCGAGCACGCGCAGCCGAGCCCATCGGCGCGGACGAATCAGCAGGCAAATCCAAGCGCCACCGGCGGCGCCCGGGCTGAGCGGAAGAAGCCGTCAAGCGAGCAACGCCAGCTCACGGCCGCGTCTGCCGCTGCCGATGTGTCGGTCGTCGCGCAGTCGCCTGAGCCAGCGCATGGTGCCGCGGTTGCGGGTGTCGCACGATACCAAACCGGCCAGCTCATCCATCAGGTTCGTCCGGAATACCCGCCGCTCGCATTGCAGGCGGGCGCGCAGGGCGAGGTGGTGGTTCGGGCGGAAATTGATGCGCAGGGACATGTCGTGAGTGTGCATCCGGTCAGCATCACCAGCGCCTCGAATGCACGTGGCAACGGCCACATGGCCGCCTTGCTGATGAAGGCGACCACCAGCGCGGTCGGCAAATGGAGATATGAGCCGGCGCTCGTCAACGACCGGCCGGTGGAAACGACGGTCGATGTCCGCGTGACTTTCAAGTTAAACGAGCCGGTCACGGCGGCCGGCAGATGAGCTACCGCCGGGAACTCATCCGCCGAATCGGCGTTGCAAGATAAAAGCAGTCGTACCAGTACAGCGTGAGGTCAGGAATGAGGTCGAAGAAATGATCGCCCCAAAAATCGTCGCACGAATCCTTTGGACCGCTGCCGTAGGCTTTGTCGCCTGCGCGGCGGCGATGGGCCAGATTGCGAGCGTGGGCTCGGGTAGCGGGACTCGGGACCAGGAAATGACGAAGGCGCTTCAGGCTGTGCCGGAACGCGCGCCTTCGACAAAGACGGGATTCGGCGAGCGCGATCCGCGATACCGGATATGCTCCGGCGACGTGATTGAGATTTCGTTCGCGCTCCAGCCCGAGTTCAACCAGAGCATAACGGTGCAGCCGGACGGCTTCGTCAGCCTGCGACAGGCCGGCGATTTGCATGCGTCCGGGCTGACGGTGCCGGAGTTCAAGGCCATGCTGACGAGCCGCTATGGCGAGTTCTTGAACAAACCTGACATTGAAGTGCAACTCAAGGACTTCGTAAAAGCTTACTTCGTTGCCGATGGCCAGGTCGGCCGCCCGGGGAAATACGAGCTGCGCGGAGACACCACGGTGACCGAAGGTATCGCCATGGCGGGAGGAATGAACTCGTCGGCGAAACATTCGCAGGTTCTGCTCTTTCGACGGGCAAACGAGCACTGGTTTGAAACCAAGGTGATCGACCTGAAGAAGATGGTGAAAGAGAAGAATCTCGACGAAGATATCGTCTTGCAGCCCGGCGATCTGATTTTCGTTCCGCAAAATCGGGTATCGAAGTTTCAAAGGTTTGTCCCTTCGCCCGGAATGGGAATGGCGCTGACACCCTAACCAGCGCTGCTGATCCGAAATCTTCGACTGAGTTTGGCGAGGCTTAGACAGAGCCTTGCCGTACGTGTACCCGAAAGAGGTGTGAGCTTCGATTGCGCTCCGCAGCAAGCGCCACTAGGTCGTTTAATCCTCCATGCAAAGGTGACACTTGGCGACGGCTTCCAACGGAAATCCAAATATCAATTTGCCCCGGCCCGGCGGACTCCCGTCCGCTCCAACCGATCTCGAAGATAACCTGGCACCCAATGCGAGCTTCGGCCTTACAGATCATGGCGTGGAGCCGCTACTTCTGGACAGGTTGCCGAATCCCTGGCTGGGCCTCTGGCTGAAGCGCTGTCTGGATGTAGCGGTTTCGTTGATGACGCTCATCGTGGCCGGCCTGCCCATGGCGATCATCGCGCTTTGGATCAAGCTCGACTCCCCCGGCCCGGTGTTCTACATCTCGGAGCGCATCGGCAAAAATCGGCGGCGCTTCGCTTTCTATAAATTCCGCACCATGGTGGTCGGCGCGGAGCAGCGCAAGCAGGAGCTCGATTGCCACAACGAGCGCCACGGGCCGTTCTTCAAGATGCGCAACGATCCGCGGATTACCCGCGCCGGCAGCGTCCTTCGCAAATATAGCCTGGACGAGCTGCCGCAACTGTGGAACGTGCTGCGGGGAGATATGAGTCTGGTGGGGCCGCGTCCGCATCCGGTGGATGACGTTCGCCGCTACCGTCCCGAACACTTTTGCCGGCTGGAAGCCACGCCGGGACTCACCGGGTTGTGGCAAGTGAAGGCCCGCCGCGACCCATCGTTCGAGCTGAACGTGGCGTTGGATGTTGAGTACATACGGAGCTGGAGCTTCTGGCTCGATCTAAAAATTCTGTTACAAACCATCCCGGTCGTGCTCTCCGGCAACGGGGAATAGCAAGCTCATCGGGAAATTCAAAGGGGAAGAATGAGCAACAAAAGCACTCGCGTTCTCGTAACCGGCGCAGGCGGATTCATTGGCCACCATCTGGTGAAAAAACTCAAGAGCCAGGGCTGCTGCGTTCGCGGCGTTGACATCAAACCTCCTGAGTACGAAGCGTCGGCGGCAGACGAGTTTCAATTGCTCGATCTGCGCGAATACAACAACTGCCTGGCGGCGACCGAAGGCGTCGATCAGGTTTATAACCTGGCGGCGGACATGGGCGGCATCGGCTACATCACGGCATATCTGGCTGACATCGCGCGCAACAACACGCTGATCAATGCCAACATGCTGGAGGCAAGCCGGATCAACCACGTGAGCCGGTTCCTGTTTTCTTCCTCCGCGTGCGTCTATGCGCAAAGCCTGCAGAAGACGCCGGAGGTGACGCCCCTGCGCGAGGAAGACGCATATCCGGCCGATCCCGAACCCGGTTACGGATGGGAAAAGCTGTACGCCGAGCAGCTCTGCCACTACTACTGGCGCGACTATCGCCTGGAGACGCGCATCGTGCGCTTTCACAATGTCTACGGCCCGCTCGGGACTTACGATGGCGGCAAAGAGAAATCTCCGGCCGCAATCTCGCGCAAAGTAGCGGCGGCCCTGGCGGGCGAGGAAATTCAGATCTGGGGCGACGGACAACAGACCAGGTCCTATCTCTACATCGATGATTGCATCGAAGGAGTGTTGCGCCTGATGGCTTCCGATTACCGTTTGCCGCTGAACCTGGGCACCGATGAAATCGTCACCATCGACGAGCTGGTGGATACGGTCTGCGAGGTCGCGGGGAAGCGACTGCGCAAAGTCCACGACCTCGGCAAGCCGCAAGGGGTGCGCGGACGCAACAGCGATAACACGCGACTGCGCCAGGTTCTCGGATGGGAGCCCTCGATTGCTCTACGGCAGGGACTGGAGACGACCTACCGCTGGATCGACGGCGAGTTGCAGAAGGCACGGCAACTCGAGACGGCAGCATAGGAGGGCGGGGCGGAGCGATTGTCTATGACAGCCATGCCACAACCAGGCGTTTTCCCGATGAAGCGCACCAGCGTGGTGAATCTCCGCATGGCGTCGTTCGACGATTATGAACCGGTCGCCCGCCTCGCCACCCGTTACAAGCTGCACTTCGAAAGCTATGAAGCGTGGCGACACCTCTGGGTCAACAATCCCGCGTATCAAGCGGTGCGGGAGAGTTGGCCGACCGGCTGGGTATTGGAAAATTCGCAACGCGACATTGTCGGATACGTGGGCAACCTTCCACTGCAATGCGAATTTCGCGGCCAGCCGCTACTGGCCGCGACCAGCCGCGCCTGGGTCGTGGACACGGCGCATCGTGGCTACGCGCTGTTGCTGCTCGACTGTCAATTCTCCGATAAGCGGATCGACCTTTTTCTGCATCCCACCACTGGGCCTGAAGCAATCGATGCCTACAATGCGATGAATACGCATAGAGTGCCCGTCGGCCAGTGGGACCAGTCGGCGTTCTGGATCACCGGCTATCGCAATTTTGCCCGCAGTGCCCTGACCGCCAAAAACACGCCGATGGCCGGAGCGCTAAGCGTCGCGGTTGCCGCCGGCCTGCGCATGAAAGATATTGTCGCGGGAAAACGCCGGCTATCCGTGGATGAAACTTCGCTCGAGTTATGCGACCGCTTCGACGAACGCTTCGATATCTTCTGGGAAGAATTGCGAAAGCGTAATTCGCATCGCCTGCTTTCGGTGCGCTCCCGGGAAGCGCTGCAATGGCACTTTGAGTATGCTCTGCGCGAAGAGCGCGCATGGGTGCTGGTGGCCGCCGATGGCGGGCGCATCCACGCTTACTCCATCTTCTTCCGGAGCGACAACCCATACTTCGGACTGCGACGCATGCGTCTCGTCGATTATCAGTCGCTCGACGGGGGCACGGCGGCGTTGCTGCCCATGCTGAACTGGGCCCTGAAGCGTTGCCGCGAGCAGCGCATCGACATGCTGGAAAATGTCGGACTCCAGCCTGCCATCGTCCGCGAACTCGCCCACTACAGGCGAAAGTTGTCCAACTGGTTTTATTACTACAAGGCGAACAGCGCCGTCCTGGCAGAAGCCCTGAAAGATCCTTCGGTCTGGGCGCCCTCTGGCTTCGATGGCGATGCAAGCCTGTAGCAAGGGTTCCCTGCGTCCGGCAGGAAAGTAATCCGGCCGGACAAATTCAATATGAGGAACCCATAAGTCCATAAGTGAAGGAGAGTGCCGTGGCAGATGGAACTGCGGAATTCGTAAACGGAGCGCCGGCTGATGTGAACTTCACTTCATCGGAAGATGACGGTCGCAAGGCTAAATCCGTGCTGGAGATGTTTGCCGAGCGTGTCGCCTTGACGGGTGAGGCCTGCGCCGTCGAGGCCGAGGGCGAAACTCTGACCTATGCCGAACTCGATGGCCAGGCAGACATCCTGGCGGCTCATCTGCGCGCGTTCGGCGTGAGCCGTAACCATGCGGTGGCCGTCTGCCTGAAACGCTCGCCGGCGATGATCGTCAGCCTGCTGGCCGTATGGAAAGCCGGGGCTGGCTACCTGGCGCTCGATCCGGCCTATCCGCCGGAGCGCCTCAGTTTCATGCTCAAGGACTGCGGCGCGCGCGTGCTGCTGGCGCACACCGAAACCGCGCAGCAACTCGCCTTGGACGACGTTCAACTCGTCGATCCGACCCGACCTGTGCCGGCGCGCCGCAACCCCGCGCTGGACTATCGGGCGGAAGCGGAGACGGCATCCCCGGACGATCTGGCGTATGTCATCTATACCTCCGGCTCCACCGGCCTGCCGAAGGGCGTGGCCATTACTCACCGTAACCTACTGAACCTCGTCGAGTGGCATTGCAAGGCTTTTGCGGTTAGCGACGCCGATAGGGCTCCGCAGCTTTCCAGCCCCGCCTTCGACGCCGCAGTGTGGGAGATCTGGCCGAACCTGGTCAGCGGAGCCAGCCTGCACCTGCCGGACGAGGAGGTTCGCAGCTCTCCGGAGCGGCTTCGCGACTGGATGATCGCGCAGCAGATCACCATCGCATTCGTGCCTACCGTCATGGCCGAAGCCATGATTCGCCTCGCCTGGCCGCGCCACACCAGGCTGCGCACGATGTTAACCGGCGGCGATGTGCTTCACCGGCGTCCGCCCAAGGGTCTTCCCTTCCGGCTGGTGAATAACTACGGTCCAACCGAATGCACCGTCGTAACGACCTCGGCCGAAGTTCTGCCCGAGGGAAGATCCGATGCTCCGCCTGCGATTGGCCGTCCGATTCCGCATGTGACTGTACATATTCTCGATGAGGCTCTGGCCCCAGTTCCGCGAGGCCGTGTTGGAGAGATTTACATTGGCGGGCGCAACGTCGGAGCGGGCTATGTGAACCGCCCGGAGATGACGGCCGAAAAGTTCATTCCAGACCCCTCGAACGCCGGCGGGGGGCTTTACAAGACGGGCGATCTGGGCTCGATTCTGCCGGATGGGCAAGTGGCCTTTCACGGACGCGCCGACGATCAGATAAAAATACGGGGCTACCGCATTGAACCGCAGGAGATCGTCGCCGCGCTGAACACGCATCCCGATGTGCGGGCCAGTGCCGTGGTGGCGCAGGAAAGCGGCTTCGCGGAGAAGACGCTGGTCGCTTACCTGGTGGCGCCCGGAGCCCGTCCGACGTGCCGCTCGCTGGTGCAACAGGTGCGCGAAAAGCTGCCGGATTACATGGTTCCGGGCTGCTTCGTCATGCTTGATGCGCTGCCGCTGACCGCCAGCGGCAAACTCGATCGCCGGGCATTACCCATCGCCACCGAAGAGAATGCGCTGCGCGACGAAGACGTGAGCGAGCCGCGCACCATCATCGAATCGCACGTGGCGGCCATTCTGCAAGAGTTATTGCGCGTCAAGCAGATCGGGCGGGAAGACAACTTCTTCATGCTCGGCGGACATTCCCTGCTGGGAACGCAGGTGATTGCCAAGGTGCGCGACACGTTTCACGTCGACCTGCAGTTGCGAACCCTTTTCGAATCGCCCACGGTCTCCGCTCTGTCGGCCGAAATCGAGGCCTTGATCGTGCAAAACCTCAGACTACAGTCATCCGGCCCGCTCGGCTCCGAAGTGGCCTCCGATGGCCGGACGGCAGCCTAGCGAGCCCGGGAGCACCAGATGGCAACCACACCGCTCACCCTGTCGCGCCTGCTCGACCCGGAGATCCTGGCCAATCCGTATCCGCTCTACAAAGAGCTGCGCGACGGCTCCACGAGCCCCGAGCGCGCCGCCAACGACAATCGGAGGATTGCCTAAGTGCACTCGAACCCTTCTTACGCAGCGGAACGCTCCCGGCTGGCGCAGTACCTCGCCGGCCTGCGCTCCATTGACGCCGGCCACAACCGTATTTGCCGTCAACTCTCCGACTTTCCGGCGCCGCTGTCGGTTTCGCAGGAGGAAATCTGGCACTTGGCCCAGCAGCCCGAACTGCCGCCGGTCTTCAACGAATCGGTGACGATCCACCGGCACGGGCCGTTGCAGGTGGAGACGCTGGAAAGAGCTTTCAGCGAGATTCTGCGCCGTCATGAGGCCTGGCGAACCACCTTCGACGTGATCGACGGCCGACTGGTGCAGATCGTGCATCCGCCACCTCCGGTCACGCTGCCCGTCACCGACCTGCGGAGCGTTCCCCAGTCCGAGCGCGTGTGCCGGGCGATTGAAGCCGCGACCGACAACGCGCAGCAGCCCTTTGACCTTTGCCGGGGACCGCTCGTCAGGACAAAGCTGGTTCGCCTCGACGACGATGAATACCGTCTCTTTCTCTCCGTACACATGATCGTGCTGGACGGCGTCTCCATCTATCACGTTCTGCTGCCCGAGCTGCGGACCCTGTACAAGGCTTTTGCCGCCGGCCATCCCTCGCCTCTGCCGGAGCCGCCGGTCCAGGTCTCGGATTTCGCGCGCTGGCAGCGAGCCTGGCTGGTGGGCGAGCGGTTGCAGGAACAGATTGAATACTGGACGAGGCGCCTGGCGGATACGCCGGAGCCGCTGCAATGGCCCGCCGGCTCGCGTCCCGCCCGGCAGAGCTTTCGCGGAGCCATTGAGCCGTTTACGCTTTCCGCCGAGATGGCCACCTGCGCAATGGAATTGAGCCGGAGCGCGGGCGCCACCACCTTTGCCGCACTCACCGCCGTCTTCGCATCGGTTATGCACTCCTATACGAAACAGGAAGAGCTGACAATCGGAACCTTTTCTCCTTCCGGAAGAAAGCGCTCGGAGGTCGGGGGTTTGCTCGGGTATTTTCTGAATCCGGTGCCGCTGCGCATCGGGGTCCATCCGGAAGAGACTTTCCAGCAGTTGCTGCGACAGGTGCGCGAGGTAAGTTCCGAAGCCTTGTCCAATGACGATGTTTCTTTCGAGCAACTTGTTGCCGCGCTACGTCCTCAGGCCGACGAGAGCCGTAATCCATTCTTTCAGGTGGCGATCTCGCACGACCCGCCGCTTACGGAAGTCAATTCCGATTGGGATGTCTCGCCGATGGACGTCAATAGCGGTGGCGCGCGCTGGGACCTCTATCTGATCTTCGACGTCCGTCGCGACCGCATATTGGTTCGCGCCCAGTACAACCCGGACCTGCTCGACCGCGAGACCATCCGCCGCATGGTGCGGGACTTCTGTGAATTGCTGCGTGCAGCCGCCGCGGCTCCGCAGCAATCCGTGCGGAACTTGCTGTCGCTTGCGTTCATGCCAATCGAGTCTCAGCCGTCGGCGTCCCCACAAACATAAGTTGTCTTGGCCTTGGAGCACAGTGATGAGCTTGCTGAATATGAAACCCGATGCGGATTCCAATCTTTGGATCGTCAAGGACGAATCCGCTCCCATTTCCTCGTGGGGTGTCCGCGACCTTGTCGCCACAGGCTTCCATCATAAGGGGGCGCTGGCCGTTCTCTTCTGCGGCATTGTCCTGCTGGGTCTTTTGGCGGCGCTCTTCCTGCCTCGCCAATATCAGTCGGAGGCGAAGATCCTCGTCGATCACGAGCGGCTGGACCCGGTGGTGACGCCAGCAGCCACGCCCATTTCCGAGACGCGCCCATCCATCACCAAAGAAGAGATGAACTCCGAAGTCGAACTGATGGGCAGCGAAGACCTGTTGCAAAAGATCGTCGAGAAGTGCGGCCTGGCGGGAGCGCCTGCGTCAAATCCCAGCGACCAGGAGCGAAACATCGGCCAGGCGCTGCGGCGACTGCGTGCAAAACTCAGCATCAGTGCGGTACCCAGGACCAACGTTATCTCAATTGCCTACTCCTCGTCTTCGCCGGAGCTTTCGAAGCGAGTAGTGGACACGCTGGTCAGCCTGTACCTTGACAAGCACGTGGCGGCACACGGCATGATGGGGCAGTTTGAGTTTTTCGATCAGCAGGTAGCCCGCTACCACAAGGAACTACAGGACGCCGAAGCGGCGCTCGCAACTTTTTCCGATGGTCAGGGGGGCGCGGTTTCGCCTGCTGCCCAGCGCGACGAAATCCTTCGGCAGCAGCATGAGTTCCAGGCCACCTTGGCGCAAACCCGTTCCGCGATCGCGGAAACCGCGGAACGAATACGAACCCTGGAAAAGGAAGCGAACAGTACGCCGGCGCGCGTCACCACCGAACTCAAGAGTGCGGATAATCCGCAGCTCATCCAGAATATGAAGTCTACCCTGCTAACGCTGCAACTTAAGCGAACCGAACTGCTGACCAAGTATCAAGCCAGCTATCCCCTGGTGCAGGAAGTGGATCGGGAAATTGCGCATACCCAGGCGGCCATCGCATCGGCGGTTGCCTCGCCGCTCAAGGATCAGACGACGAACCTGAATCCGACGTATCAATGGGTCGATGCCGAATTGGCCAAAGCCAAAACCGAGCTGCGCTCTCTCGAATCGCGCGAACGCGAGACTTCGCGCACCGTGGATGCTTACGATAGCAACGCGCACAAACTGGACCGGCAGTCTCTGCATTACCAGGACCTGGCAAGAACGGCGAAAGCCAGCGAGGAAAACTATCTGCTCTACGAGAAGAAGCGGGAAGAGGCGCGCATCAGCAGCGCACTCAACGAACGACGGCTGCTCAATGTCTCGCTCGTCCAGCCGGCCACGCTGCCTTATTTTCCGAAGCACTCGGCGCTGTTTTACCTGCTGGCTTCAATCCTGGCCGCGCTGCTGTTGAGTGGGGGGCTGCTGTTCGCGCTCGACCGTCTGGAAAACACCTTCCATCACCCTCGAGAACTCGAACGCTTCACCGCCATGCCCGTGCTGACCGCGATTCCCGTGGAGTTCCCGCCAGCTCACCTCGAACGTGGGTGATCGTCGGCGCCGACGCATAAGGACTACGAACTAAGGAATATCTCAATGAGCAAAAATTTTGAACTGCTGCAGCAACTCGAGGGCGAGCGCTGGCGCAATGAGTCCTCCCTGGTTTCGCCGCGGCTTGTACGCCTCGGGTCGCTGCGATCCGCCGTCGGCCCTCGTACGGCTCCACAATTGATTCAGTTGGCGGAACGCCTGTTTCTTCCCGGTCAATCCCGCGCGCGGGTTGTGGTTTTCGCCGGAGCGGAAGCCGGAGTGGGATGCACTTGGACGGCTGCGCATGTGGCCCAGGTGCTCTCCTCGTATACCACAGACGCGGTAGGCATCGTCGATGCCGGTGCATCGCCTGGCGTGAGCCGCTATTTCGATGCTGCCTCGCTCGAGGAGTCCGGCTCGAAAGATGACGGCGTCACCCGCATATCGCCGCATCCGGATGGCAGCCTCTGGCTGGTTTCGTCCTTCGACGAGGCTGATCCCGGGGTCCCCAACACGCGCCGTGTTTGCGAGTGTTGGGGTGGTCGGGATGTCGCCCCGGCGAACTGGACTCTCACCGAAAGCGGCATTCAGGAATTGCGCAAGCACGTTGAATATGTGTTGATCGATGCGCCGCCGGTTACGTATGGGTCAGCGGCGCTGCCTCTGGCCGCCAGCGCTGATGGCGTGGTCCTGGTCGTCAAAGCCGGCGAAACCCGCCGGAATACGGTCCGTTTCGCGATTCAACAGTTGCAGTCCGCCGGCGCGAAGCTGCTTGGGACGGTTTTCAATCAGCAGGAGGACCGGATTCCCGACGCGATTTACAAGTGCTTGTGAACCGGCATCACCCTGCTGCACATCCGTTGCGGATTGCCAGCAGTGCGCAGTGAAGGACAGATCATGAAGGTCGTACATTTTTTAAATGGCCGGGCCAATCCCAATGGCACCAATGGCGGCGACCGGGTCATTTACAACCTGGCGAAGCGTACCGCTGAGGCGGGTGCGCAGGTGTTTGTTCTGGGGCTTTCGGAAAAGCCCCCTCTGCCAGTTGGCCAGGCCGTCGTGCAAAGCTTTCCCCCGCCGCGCGATCCCTTTGCCCTGCCGCCTTCGCTCACCACCGCGCTCCGTGAAATCAAGCCGGACATCGTTCACTTTCATGGTCTGTACACGCCGAGGAACGCGATCCTGGCCCGCTGGCTCCGCCGCCATGGCATTTCCTATGCGATCTCCCCGCATGGCGGATCGATGCCGCACGCGCTTTCCCGAGACCGCATCAAAAAGACAGCTTTCCTCAGGTTGTTCGCGCTCGCTTATTGCCGCAAAGCGGCGCTGATTCATTGCATCAGCGATGCCGAAGCACAGGCCGTACGAAGCTTTTTCGGCGATGTTTCCGTGCTCGTCGCGCCCCATGGAATCGAGGGCGTGGATCTGGCATCGCTCGATCCCACGTATCTGCTAAAGCGATACCCACAAGTGAATGGCAAGAGAATATTCGGCTTCCTGGGACGGCTGGACCCGTTTAATAAGGGACTGGATCTGGTGGTGGAGGCCTGTGCGCGAATTCGTCCCAGCCTGAGCAATGCGGTTGTCATTCTTGCGGGGCCTGACTGGAGAGCGCGGACGGCGGCGCTACGAAACCGAGTCGTGGAACTCGGCCTTCAGGATACGGTGCTGTTTCACGGACCGATTGCCACCGGAGCGGAGGCGAGCAGCGCGAAATTTAGTTTTCTCGCGTCCTGCGATGTCTTTCTGCACCCTTCGCGCTGGGAAGCCGGTATTCCTTTTTCGGTCTTGGATGCTTTGGAAGTCGCCCGGCCTTGCCTGGTCTCCGACGGCACGTTTTTCGGCGAGTTTTTTCAGTGGCACGCCGCAGGAAAGCAAGTGCGGCCGACTCAGGAGGGCGTGGCCGAAGGACTGCGCTGCTTCGCCGACGCCAGCGACGACGAGTTAAAAACCATGGGCGCTCTTGGACGGCAGGCAGTGCTGCGTGAATTTTCCTGGGAGCGCACGGCTGCAAAACTTCTCCAGGCCTATGCGAAGGCACAATCCACTTTTGAGGCACGCGGCTCGGCTACTCGGCTAGCCGACGATTGCGAGAGAGCCGGCTGATGGCGACCACCCGATTACCAATAGGACGAGCGCCCTCGCTTATCTTGTCTCAAGCGCCGACTTTCGAGCGCTCCACGCAGTACCATCTCACCTGCGGGGCGCTGCTGTTGTGGTGGATAGCCTCGTTCTATCCGGTGTTGACCCTGGGGGATACGGCCGAAGCCTTGGCGAGCGCCGCGGAAGCGACCGCCCACGGATCGCTCTCCACGCAACTTCTGGTGATCTCCTTTGCCGCTCTCGGGGCGCTCTATCTCGCGCCCGCCTATCGGGCGCTTCGAACGCGCGTACAGGGGAGAACCGCCATCCTCCTGCTGAGTGTGTACTTTCTATGGGCGGGGGCAAGCATCCTCTGGAGCATCGATCGCGCCCTGACCTTCCGCCGTGTAGGCGAAACCATCCTGATCTTCATCGGCGCGATTGGCCTGGGAGCCGGCTTTTACGCGCGCACCCGAGAGAATTGTCTCACCCTCGCCCGGCATGTGCTGTATGCCAACATCGTCAGCGGCATCATCCTGGTCGGAGTGTACGGTCCCCAGGGATACTTCACCGATCTTCTGAATCCGGATTGGACGCTGAAGGGCGACACGATGGTCGCCTACTTCGTCTATCCGGCGGCCTACGGAATCCTATCCGCGCTGGTGCTTTTTTCGTCCTCCCGCTTCAAGCGCACGTGGATCGTCGCGCTTCTGGGATTGGTTCTCCTGATCATGAAGAGCCGTACGGCCCTGGCGGGCGTGGTGGCCGTCGCATTGCTCATCTACTCCCGGCTCGCCGAAAAGGGTCCCATCCGAACCATAGCATCCGTTTGTGCGGTGGTGCTGCTCCTAGTGCAGGTTGACTTGGCCACCGGCGGACACCTCGTAGTGAGCGGCCTCACGATGCTGGAAGACAGTTTTTCTTCGGCGCTGCCTTATCTCTCGATTGGCAATGGCATCGACGACCTGCTGTCCCTGGATGGCCATGTGCCGCTGTGGAAGGCGTTATGGCCGATGTTCCAGCAGCACGCGCTGCTCGGGCACGGCTTTGGGGCCTTCTGGAATCCCGCACGCTTCGACATGATTCTGACGGAAGTCGAGTGGCCGGCCGTAGTCGCCCACAACGGCTTTCTCGATGAGCTGCTCGGAACCGGAGTCGTCGGCTTGAGTCTGTTTCTCGCTTTCCTCGGCAGCGGCATCCGTTCGAGTTTGCAGCACGTCCGCACGGATCGCCGCGTCGGCTATCTGGTGCTCGGCTGGCTTCTGCTCTTCCTTGCGTCGAACACGATGGGCAGCATCCTGCAAGACTATTTCCAGTACGCAACCCTTTTTACATTCACGGCTTTGTTCGCGATGCTCGCGCATCGCCCCACTTATGTAATTCAGCGCCGGCGTGCTATGCCACGTCGGGAACAGGAGGTCTGACTCAGGTATGAGGCCAACGCTATCCATCGTAGTCTGTTCGTACAATCAGGCGGGATTCATCGCAGCGACCCTTGAGAGTCTTTTAAACCAGCGTAACGTACGGCCCGGCGAACTGGAGGTTATCGTCATCGACGGCGCTTCCAGCGATGGGTCTGTGGACATCATAAAAAAATATCAATCGCGGCTGACTTACTTCGTCAGCGAACCTGATCGCGGACAAACGCATGCGCTGAACAAGGGATTCGCCAAGGCTTCAGGCGAGATCCTTGGATGGCTCTGCTCCGACGATCTGCTGGAGCCCGACGCGGCCCGTTTCGTCATCGACTATTTCCATAAGCGTCCTGACACTCAGTTCCTGTACGGCGACGCGAAGGTGATCGACGCTTCGGGCAAACTGCTTAGGGTGAAAAAGGAAATCCCGTTCAACTGGTTCATCTGGACCTACGCCTTCAACTACGTTCCGCAGCCCTCCGCCTTCTGGAGACGCAGCCTGCATCAGGCCGTGGATGGCCTGGATGAGAGCTTCGACCTCGCCATGGATGGCGACCTGTGGGGACGACTGGCGGAGCGCACCAAGCCTCATCACGTGCGGAAGGTCCTGTCCCGGGCCCGTTGGTATCCCGAGAACAAGACGCGCCGCCTGCGCGATCGAAGCATTGCCGAACAACGGGAGATTTCGCGACGTTATGGCGCGGACCCCAACCTTCCGAGTACGCGGGCGCTGCAAATGTTTGCCAAACTGTATCGCTTCTCCTGGAAGACCGCGACCGGCTGTTATTGGTAACGAAAAGCATACGAGGACAATGGACTTGCGAGTACTTCACATCAGCGCCAGCGACTACCAGGGAGGCGCGGCGCGAGCCGCCAATCGCCTGCATCATGGCCTGCGCAGCATTGGGGTCGAGTCGGCGATGCTGGTCCGGAGCCGATTTACCGATGATCCCTCGGTCCTTGCTCCGGTCACGCGAGTGCAGAAGCTAGCGGCGCAAGTGCGCACCATGGTCGACCAGTGGCCGTTGAAGCTTTACGATGTCGATACTTTCTGGTCTCTCGCCTGGGCGCCCCACCGCATCTCCGCAGCGGTCAGGAAGTTCAAGCCCGATGTCGTCCACCTGCACTGGATCTGTGCCGGATTTCTTCCGGTGTGGGCGCTTTCCAGCTTGCGGCTTCCGACGGTCTGGACGATGCACGATTGCTGGCCGTTTACCGGCGGATGTCACTATACCTTCGGGTGCAATGGTTACGAACACGCCTGCGGACAGTGCCCACAACTGCATTCCACCTCGACCCATGACTTGAGCAGGTGGGCAATGATGATGAAGCGGTGGTGCTGGGAGCACACCGAATTCTCCTTGATCGCCCCGAGCAACTGGCTGGCAGCGCGCGCCCGGCGCAGTTCTTTGCTGCAGGGCCGCGACATACACGTCCTCCCCAATGGAATGGATCTGGATGTCCTGAAGCCGCTCGACAAGCGCTTCGCCCGGCAGGTATTGAACTTGCCACAGGACGCGAAATTAGTTCTCTACGGCGCAGCCGACCCACGCGACCCGAACAAGGGATTGCAGCACCTCGAACGCTCCATCCCTTACTTGCGTCAACGATTCCCGAAGCAGCGCCTCGGCTTTGTCGTCTTCGGAACCTCGAACAACTCGATCAACGTGGAGCCTCCATTCTTCAGCGCCGCAGTTGGCCGGCTGCACAATGACCGGGAGCTGGCGGTGCTCTATTCCGCCGCCGACGTGACCTGTGTTCCCTCCATGGAAGACAACCTGCCCAACGTCGCCCTTGAATCGCTGGCGTGCGGCACTCCCGTCGTTGCCTTCTCCACCTCCGGACTCACCGACATTGTCGACCATGGCCGGAACGGATATCTGGCGCGCGCGTTTTTGCCCGAGGATCTGGCGGCCGGCATCGAATGCATTCTCCGTGATGAAGAAAGATGGCGTCAGCTCTCGAACGCCGCGCGCGCCAAGGCGGTCGCAGCCTACGATGCCCGGACAGCCGCGCAGCGTCACGTGGACCTCTATCAATCCTTATGCGGAGTGAGCGTGCCCGATCGCCCCTGCGCGATTGAAGTCGCATGAAATATCCGGGAATCATGACGGCACTCTTGAACAATCTTAGAGCAAGCAACGATTTCGGAAGGCGGCAGTGAGCGCAGCCCTGATCAATCATTTACGAACGCGGGTCCATCATCTCGTGAGCCTGGGTCCGATGAACCAGGACCCGATGAAACCGGGTCCGGTGGAATTGCCGGATGATCGCGCGCGGGCCCGCGAGCGCCATCGGCGAGCCGCGTCCACGGCGGCTGCCGCGATGCTGAGTCGCGCGCTCTCGCTGGGCGCTACGCTGTTGACCGTCCGCATCACCCTGGCCTACTTGGGAACAGAGCGCTTCGGGCTCTGGATGACCATCACAACCTTGCACCAGTTTTTGGTCTTCGCCGATCTGGGGATCGGCAACGGCGTGCTCAACGCGATTGCCGACGCGACCGGCAGAGATGACCGGCTCGCCATCCGGCGATACATCGGGACAGGCTTCGTCCTGCTCGGGTCCATCTCGATCCTGATGCTGCTCGCCATCGCCTGCACTTATCCGATGCTGGAATTCGGCCGGTTTTTCAATCTCCATTCCGAGCAGGCGTTGCGCGAAATCAAACCGGCGCTCACCATCTTTGCCATCTGTTTCGCAATGGACGTCCCTCTCGGACTCATCGCGCGTGTCCAGTTGGGACTTCAGCTTGGCTTTCTCAGCAACCTGTGGCAGATTGCCGGCAGTCTGCTGGCGCTCGCCGGAATCTTGACGGCCGTGCACCTGCGCGCCGCTTTGCCCGTGCTGGTACTGATTTTCTGCGGCGTGCCGCTGCTGACCAGGGCGCTGAATGTGTGCCTGTTCTTTTCCCGAATACATCCCGAGCTCTTGCCTGCGATGGCACTCGTCGCCTGGGCGCCGGCCCGGAAAATCGCTCACTTCGCCGGCCTGTTCGTCGTCCTCAATATGGCCGTCGCCTTGGCGTTTCAGTCCGACAACCTGATCCTTGGCCACCTGCTGGGGCTCGATGCCGTCGCCCAGTTCTCCGTACCGCAAAAGCTGTTCACCCTGATATCGCTGGGCGTCGCGACCGTCATCGAACCACTCTGGCCTGCCTATGGCGAAGCCATTTCGCGCGGCGACGGAGCGTGGGTGAAGCGAACCCTGATTCTGTCGTTGATTGCCTCGGTGGGCTTGGCGTCCTTGATCGGCGCACTCTTTGTGCTGGCCGGTCCGTGGCTGATACACCTGTGGGTGGGAGACCGAATTCACCCCAGCACGCTGCTGCTGATTGGACTTGCCTGCTGGGCGGTTGTCCAGGCCGGGGGCAGCGCCATCGCCATGTTTCTGAACGGCGCCAGCATCATCCGCGAGCAGGTGATTGTTGCGCTGATTTTCGCGCCTTGTGCGTTCGCCACGAAAATTGCGTTCGTCCACCGCTGGGGAATCGACGGAATGCCCTGGGCAACGCTCGCTTCTTATTTCCTGCTGACCGCCATTCCCTACGCCGTGATGGTTCCCGGCATTGCAACCCGCGTTTGCCATCCGCGATCCGCCAGCCTTGTGCCGGTGCCAGACAGGCCCTCTTGAAGTCCAGGGTTGCGCGGCGAGATTCAGTGCGGCAGGAATCTACTTTTCGCGAACGAAAAAAAGGGCCCTTGTCCAGGGCCCTTCAAGGAATATCAGTTTTCAGAAAGCTGCGGTTCTCGTCGATACCACGGCTTCAAGTCACTCGAAGTTGCATGGTGCCCGATGCGAATCACCATCCCCAGCGAGCGATTTTAATGGTGGCGTTCGCGGATTTCGTGCTGTCCGCCTTGCTGGTCACTCGTATGGTCGCGGTGCCTGACGTCTGCGGAGCGTGGTAAACGCCCGAGGAAGAGATCGTTCCGCCGCCGCTCACGACCGACCACGTCACTCCGGTGTTGGACGTGCCACTCACCTTGGCCGTGAGTTGAAGCGTGCGCCCCGCTGAAACCGTAGCTGTTGATGGCGTGATGCTGATGGACACGACCGGCGCCGGAGCCGTAATCGTAACCGCAGCGGTGGCGGATTTCGTGGTATCTGCCGCGCTGGTAGCTTTGACGGTCGCGCTTCCCGCCGTGCTCGGGGCGGTATAGACACCCGCCGAGGACACCGTGCCGCTGCCGCTGGCAACTGACCAGGTAACGGCAGTGTTGGTGCTTCCGCTGACTGCGGCGTTCAACTGAAGCGTGCCGCCCGTCTGCACCGAAGCGGTCGACGGTGTAACGGTCACGCTCACCGGGGCCGGAGGAGCGGTGATGGTAATCGTCGCGGTGGCGGATTTCGTGGTATCTGCCGCGCTGGTAGCTTTGATCGCTGCGCTTCCCGCCGTGCTCGGGGCGGTATAGACACCCGCGGAGGACACCGTGCCGCTGCCGCTGGCAACTGACCAGGTGACGGCAGTGTTGGTGCTCCCGCTGACCGCGGCGTTCAACTGAAGCGTGCCGCCCGTCTGCACCGAAGCGGTCGACGGTGTAACGGTCACGCTCACCGGGGCCGGAGGAGCGGTGACGGTAACCGCAGCGGTGGCGAACATAGTAGTATCGGCCGCGCTGGCAGCCCTGATGGTCGCGCTTCCCGCCGTGCTCGGGGCGGTATAGACGCCCGCCGAGGACACCGTGCCGCTGCCGGAGGTTACCGACCACGTCACCGCCGGATTGCTTGTTCCGCTTACCGTAGCCGTAAACGGAAGCGTGCCGTTCGTCTGCACTGAAGCCGTGCTGGGAGACAGATTGACCGCGATGGCCGCCGGCGATCCTTGCAGTAGGATCGGCTTGGTTCCGATCGTTACCGCACCGCCGGTGATATTGCTCACGTTCCCGAGCAGGTCCTGATATTGCGTATAAGTTCCCGTGGCGTAGCTGGACGTGCCTGCGGGGTTCCAGACGGCGAGGGTGACTGCACCGTTTGCATTGGTCAACTGGCAGGACCAGATGCCGTTGCTGTCGGCAGCGCAGGGTTGGCTCATCGTCGAGCCGACCATCCAGCCGTACACGGTGTTGTAGGCGTTGCCGGCCTCACTCAGCGTTCCCGGATTTCCGGAATTGGTAACCCGCAGAGTGCCCCATTGGGCGTTGTCATAGGCATACCAGTAGGTGCGGGCGATTCCCTTGGACCACCACAGCAGATAGGAACGCGCCAGGAACGCAGCCTGATCGTCCGCATTGGGCAGGTCGGTATCCAGGCCCCAGCCGTATTCGGTGTTCCAGATCGGCTTGCTTCCGATGCCGTACTGGGTCATGTCGCTGCGATAGGTATCGATCCAGCCGGGGATATTGGCTTCCGGCGTCGGGTTCGACGTCGGCCATGGGTACAGATGGACGGCCACCGCGTCGATGTAATTCGTCGCGCCGCCGGCGAGGAAACTCTGCAGGTTTCCCATGCCGCCGCCGACAAACGACGGCGACAAGACGATGGCTGCGGGATCAGCCGCCTTGATGATCGTGTACGCGTGCTGTTGCATGGTGACCAGTTGCGCCGTCGTGCCGGTATAGTAGTTCGTCGAATTGACTTCGTTCCAGATTTCGTAGGCTTCGATTTTTCCCTTGTAGCGGGTCGCGACCGCCTGCACGAAATTGTCCCAGTCCGTCATGTTCGCCGGAGGAAGAGTGACCGCCGAGGCTGCCCAGGCAGGTGTATTTCCGAAGGTGAATTCGATGCGGTCGCCATGGCTTTGCGCCATCTGCACCGTGTTGTCCAGCGTAGCCCAGTTGTACACACCGCTCGCGGTCTCGATGTCCGACCACCTGGTTCCGGTGTCCCACAAACGGATCGCGCCTGACGGAACGATCGGCCATGGAGTGGCATACGAAACCAATTGGCCGGCGAACAAAGTATGCATGTCGAAGTATGTCGTGGGAATCTGCTGCTGGCCCGCGGCCAACAGAGCTGAAAGAATGAGCCCCGACAGCAGCAGGATACGAAAGCGTTTCATGAAAGGTATCTCCGAATTGCAGGCAAGATCATCCGGTGAGCGCTCCGCCGGGCGCCTGGTAAGACAAGCGTCATGATTGGAGAACTGGTTCACCTTACGACGGAAGACGGTCAACGTAGCCAGTCTCCACTCGCCAGCTCTCAAAAGTTCTTTCGGTGACAGTGCTTTGAAAGTAGTGCAGAGCTGTCCAAGCGCGGATTCATCGAATCCCCTAATCGGATCGATAAATTCGCCTCGCACCGGCCTAAGAAATCTTTCGATCTAGGGCCTGTCTCGGAAATCGTGTTTGGAAAGGCGAGCTTACATCACAGCGTACAGGTGAATACGAATGGATCGAGCTAACAAATTGTGCGAACCCACCCGGTTTCCGTCCCGTATGATTTGCCCGCGTGCAAAGCGTGTAAGTCGAGAGAAAGGCATTTGGGCGTGTTTGCGGTTCATCCTGCGTGCGCTTGTGCCAAGCCTGCTGGTCATCGCTCTCGCGGCTTGCTTGCCTGCAAGCGCGCAGCAGGTTCCGCCCACATTCTTCGGCCTGAACGATCTCTACGCCGGGCAAAATGCGTCATTGGCCAGTCCATGGCCGGCCGTGCCGTTCGGCGCGCTTCGTCTATGGGATTCCGGCACGGACTGGAAACTGATCGAGACTGCGCGCGGAGTTTACAACTGGAGCACCTTGGATAACTGGATTTATCTGGCGCAAAGCCAGAGCGTGCCCGTCGAGTTCACCTTTGGACGAACGCCATCCTGGGCGGCTTCGAAGGAGACGCTGCCTCCGGCGAACATGCAGGATTGGGATAACTTCGTGCAGGCGGTCGTGACTCGCTATAAGGGGAGAATCGAGTCGTACGAGACCTGGAACGAAGTCAATTCGACGAGCTTTTATACCGGAACCATGGCGCAACTGGTCACCATGCAACAGCACGCGTACGCGATCATCAAGTCGATTGATCCCGCAGCCATCGTCTTGTCGCCATCGTTCGCCGGCGGCGGCATGAATTACATGAAGCAGTTTCTGGCGGCCGGCGGCGCGCCATATTTCGATGTCCTGGCGATTCACCCTTACCCATGGCCGCAAAAAAATCCCACCCCTGAAGCGTCCATCGCCGGGTGGATTAGTACGTATCGCAGCTACCTGACTCAGTACGGCGCCGGCGGCCGGCCGATCTGGGATACGGAGTACAGCTGGGGATTGAATTCCGACCTGCCCAATGCGGACAATCAGGCTGCATTTTTGGCGCGATCCTATCTGCTTCAGTGGTCGAGCCAGGTATCGCGACTCTACTGGTACGCCTATGACAACTCCAGTTGGGGTACTTTGCGGCTTGCCAACTCTGGCAATCCGGGTAAATTGACCAAGGCCGCACAGGCCTACCAGGCGGTCTATAGCTGGATCGTGGGCGCGACGCTGGCCGCTCCCTGCTCCGAGGCGAGCGGCGGAACCTGGAGCTGCGCCTTCAGCCGTCCCGGCGGATATCAGGCTCTTGTTGTTTGGAATCCCACACGTTCCGTCAGCTTCGGCGCGCCCAGGGAATTCGAAAGCTACCGCACGCTCTACGGCCTTCAGGGCGCCATCAGCGGGCCGCTCGCCATCGGCCCCGAGCCGCTGCTCTTGGAAACGGCAAACCCCACCGTTGCCAGCACCACCTCGCATTAAACGATTATGACGACAGCAATCCACAACAAAGCCAACGTTCTCGGCGTCGCCATCGATGCCGTCGATATGTCGCAGGCGCTCGCCAGAATCGAGTCGGCCATCGCCGACGGCCGTCGCGGATACATTTGTGTCACCGGGGTGCACGGAGTCATGGAGGCGCAGCAGGATTCCGAATTTCGCTGCACGCTCAACCGTGCGCTGTTGAATGTGCCCGACGGAATGCCGACCGTGTGGGTGGGCCGTTTGCAGGGCTTCCGCGATATGCGCCGCGTCTTTGGTCCGGAGCTGATGCTGGAACTTTGTCGGCGCGCGGAGTTCCGCAATTACCGGCACTTTTTCTATGGCGGGCAACCGGGAGTGGCCGAGACCCTGGCGGAAACGCTCAGCCGCCTGTGCCCCGGACTGCGTGTGGTTGGGACCTATACGCCGCCGTTTCGTCCGCTGGACGAGAGCGAGCGGCGGCAGCTCCGTCGCGCCATCGCCGAAGCGCAACCGGAGATCACGTGGGTCGGACTCAGCACACCCAAACAAGAAAAGTTTATGGCGGAGTACCATGGCGAACTCGATACCAAGCTGATGATCGGCGTTGGAGCCGCCTTCGACCTGCATACCGGACGGATGCGCGATGCTCCAGCCTGGGTGAAGCAGGCCGGCCTGCAGTGGCTGCACCGCCTGGCGCAGGACCCGAAACGCCTGTGGCGGCGCTATCTCACGAATAACCCGAAGTTTCTCTGCAAGATCTCCGGTCAATTGCTGGGCGTTACCCGCTACGAGCTGCCATAAACCTGGCCACACCGGAGTCCATGCCGAAAGGACCTATGCCGAAGCTGATTGTTACTACGAGTTGGGACGATGGCGATATCGCCGACGTCCGTCTTTCCGAGTTACTTCTCGAATGCGGAGTGCGGGCGACGTTTTACGTCCCCATCCACTTCCACGGACGTCCTGCCGGCGTCAGCCGCGAATTGCGGGGACTCGCGCACGGCGGATTCGAAATTGGCGCCCACAGCGTGAACCACGTGACGCTTTCAGCGGTTTCGGCCGCGCAAGTGCGCTCCGAAGTATGGCAGTCAAAGAGCGCCCTGGAGCAGACCCTGGGCCTCCCGGTGCGCAGTTTCTGCTATCCCGGCGGACGTTACAACGCAACTGTACTTCGCGAAGTTCAACAGGCGGGATACATCGGAGCACGCACCACCCGCATGCTGTATTTCGGCATCCAAAGTCCTTTTGAGATGCCTACGACGCTACAGGCATATCCGCATGGTATGAGCGCCTATCTGAAGAATCTGTGTCGAGGCCGCAATCTTGCCGGGCTCGGCGATTACGCGCGCATGGCGCCGGGCGCGTCCGGCTGGGTCGAGTTCGGCAAGCGGCTCTTCGACATGGCCCTCATCAACGGCGGTATCTGGCACCTCTATGGACACTCCTGGGAGATCGAGCAGTTGAACTTGTGGAGCGAACTCAAACAGTTGCTAAGCTACGTCGGCCATCGCGCCGAAGCGTTTTATGCCACCAACAGCGAGGCGATCTGCTTCTGGCAGTCGCAGCAGGAGGCCGGACTTGAAGATCGTGCTTGTGCATAACACCTATCGCCTTCCGGGAGGCGAGGATGTCGTCTTTGAAAACGAAAAATCTTTGCTGGAGAAGGCCGGGCACGAAGTCATCTGCTATCGCCGCTCGAACTTTGAGACCGACCACTTCGGCGGGATCAAAAAAGTGCAATTGGCGGCCAATACCATCTGGTCCGGCGAAAGCGCTCGCGAGTTTGAACAGTTGCTGCGCCGGCACCGGCCCGATGTCGTCCACGTACACAACACTTTTGTCATGATTTCGGCGGCCATTTACCCGGTCTGCTGGAAGCTGCGGGTCCCGGTCGTGCAGACGCTGCACAATTACCGCCTCATCTGTCCGGCGGCGACCCTGTTTCGCGATGGACATTGGTGTAGCGACTGCACCGATCACTCGCTTTGGCGAGGCGTATGGCACGGCTGCTACCATGACTCGCGCGCCATGACCGGCGTGATCGCCGCCATGCTGGAGACGCACCGCCTGCTCGGCACCTGGGTTCACAAGATCGATACCTACATCGCGCTCACCGAGTTCTCGCGGCAACAATTCATTCACGCGGGCTTCCCCGCCGAGAAGATCGCCGTCAAGCCAAATTTCGTCGAACGTGATCCGGGAGAGCGCGAGGAAGAAGGCTCCTATGCCCTGTTCGTCGGCCGGCTCACCAAAGAAAAGGGAGCCGAAACCCTGCTGGCGGCCTGGGATTCGCTGCCGCGCGATATTCCTCTTTACCTGGTCGGCGACGGTCCGCTGCGGACGGTGTTGCAGCAACGTGCCGAGCGGGCGGGGCTGACGCGAGTCTCGTTCCTTGGACAGAAATCGCACGAAGAGGTCGAGAAACTGATGAAGGCGGCGCGCTTCGTCGTCTTTCCCAGCGAATGGCCGGAGCAATTTCCCCTGGTCACGATCGAATCCTTCGCCTGTGGCACCCCGATCGTGGTGTCGGATGTGAAATCGCTGGGAGACATCGTAACCCACCACAAAACCGGTATTGTCTTCCGCGCCGGCGATGCTGCCGATCTTGCCGGAAACGTCCTGTTCGCCTGGAATAACCCCGCGTACATGCGTACCCTGGGTTTGAATGCGCGAGCTGAGTACCTTGCCAAGTACACGGGCGAGAAAAACCTTCCTATGCTGGTCGGAATTTATGAGCGCGCAATTGCCTCCCGCGCCGCCGCTCACGACCCCGCCCCCGACCGCTCCTACACCCCCGAAGCCGCGTAACTCTCTACCCAATCCCTATCGAACTGTCGAGCAGGAGCGCCCGAGAACGCTCCTGCTGGCTCGTGCCGTGGCAGTGTGGCTGTAGCGGTGTAGAAGTGCGTGGACGCGCAGATTTCAGCGCTCTCAACGGGCAAAAGAGCTATCACAAAAACCAGTGTTGCTGTTCGGCGATTGTTCCATCCGGGTAACTCAGAGGTCTTTCCTGTTGGAGATGGTAGCCCTGGGGTGAGTCGAACACCCGACCTTCGGTTTAGGAAACCGTTCAGAAGCAGCCCGCCTAATTGTATTCAACGGGTTGGATGCGGCGCAAACGGGCTGTATGTGGAGTTTTCGGCTTCAATTGATTGGTATTTTGATTGGCACGAGCAGTCGCCAATAACCCCTGATTTACCGCATCGGGAATGACCTTCACCTCAATCAGCCTCAATGATAATTCTTTTCGTCACTACAAAAAACACTTGACATTCTGTTTTTTGTGCGTACAATTAAATACATGATCACGTGGAACGAAGCGAAGCGGAAAGCCAACCTCGAAAAGCACGGACTCGACTTCGCGGATGCCTCGTTGGTCTACGACTCCCCGGTTAAGATCACCATCCAATCGCCCCGGAGCAACGAAGATCGACTGCTCGACATGGCGATGGTGGAAGTGGCCGGAACGGTACTGGTGTTGGTTTACGTGAAGCGGGGAGACGATGTTCACGTGATCTCATTCAGGCGCGCATCACGCAAGGAACGGAGGTTTTATGAACAGGCGAAGTAAGACGGACTGGGCGCGGGTCAGGCGGCAAAGCGCGGAAAATGCTCCGATTCCGCATGATCCGGAGATGTTCCCTACAATCCGAACGACGAACAGGCGACAGAGAAATATCTCGCGCAAGCGACCGTGCGGCGTCCCGGCCAGCGTGGCCCGCAGAAGGCACCCACTAAGGAACGGGTGACGCTGCGCTTGTCCAAAGATGTGGTAGCGCATTTCCGCGCGACAGGAGAGGGCTGGCAGACGCGAATCGACGAGACTTTACAGAGGTGATCCGAAAACCAAGGAAGCAAGCGTAAGAGTCGATGATTCCAGCTAAATCACTGATTCTGCTTGCATCCAAAACGCCAGGTGTGTCATCTTTACCACTAGGCGAATGACCTGACTCGGCGGCAACCGAGTTCCCGCTGGCCCCTGACGGTAAAATCGGGCATCTGCTTTCATTCATCCCCGATCACATTCTTCTGTCTCAGTTCTCGATTTTCATCCCTTAGAAATAAGACTTCCTGAAATGCCATCGCGATTGCTTCTCTGGGTCCATGTGCCCAAGACATACTTCGATAACATGATTCGACACCTCTGCCATGCGAGGCGCAGATCGGCGCGGAGTTGCCATCGAGTCAGTTCCCTTTGGAATGAAATGCAGGCCGCGGAGGTTGCGCGTGCGGCCCCGCGAGAGAGGAAGTTACCAGGGCTTTCCGATGTGGCCTATGCGACAGTCAGAGACGTGCTGCGTCGCCGCGAAAGCATAAGGCATGGCAAAGTCGCCACCGGCTGCTGTATCGCCGCCGAAAGCCTTTCCCCAACCCTCGCCCCCAAGAGTTTCGAATCAGCAAGGCACCGGGAGTGCCGTTGCAGTCGAGCGTGTCATCGTAGCCAAAGCAGAGCACCTCGTGCCCACCGATGATCTGCTCGCCCGCTCCCGGCATCGGCATGATCCCGCTGGAAGCGATCTGGTCACTCTCGAACGATTCGAACACGTCGAAACCCATGCAGAAGCGAATCCAGCCCTTAGCGCGGGCTCTCGGAATCACGGTACCTGTGACCTTCCAAGTTATGCGTAGAAGCGCTGCCACCCGTAACCAGAAGAACGGCTCCATCAAAGACGTGCAGGCCCACATGGGGCACGCTTCTGTCGAGACGACGGGGAATATCTACATGCAGCAGGTTTCAGACAGCGTGCGCGAGATGGTAGAGAACGACGTGCGCGACGTGATGCAGACAAAAACCGTCCAATAGATTGGGATTAGATCGGCCAATCAGACAATAGCATCTTCAACTCATTGAAAATGGTAGCCCTGGGGTGAGTCGAACACCCGACCTTCGGTTTAGGAAACCGCTGCTCTATCCATCTGAGCTACAGGGCCATGCTTCACAACTTGTGGATTTTAAACAGGTTAGCTGGCATCGACCACCGTTTCCGGGGCGCCGTCAACACCAAGCAACATCATTTTAACAGCTTTGCTGTTCGCTTCCCGCTTCTGTGACATGTACGTATCGCCGAAGGTGTTCATCGTCGTGGACATCTGGGCGTGCCGCATTTTCTGCTGGACTCCAACAGGAGCGCCAACCGTGCCAAGCACCGAGCGGAAGGTAAGACGGAAAGTGTGCCATCCAAGATTGGGAAACCCCAGGCGCTCGCCAAGCCTTGCGGAGCAGACGGCAGTCTGCAACCCCGCGCAACCCAAAATGATGACTTGAGGTGCTGGCCAGCACAGCTAGAGCAAAACCAGGGATGGTGTATCCCGGAGTCAGAGCACTGCACTCGGCGCGACCATCAGGGAGCGGCGACCTTAAGCGAAACCAAACAGGACATAGCATCCCTGGTTTTGACGTAGTCGAAGTGCGGGCCGACGCCGAGAACTATAGCCTCAAAGCCGCAATACCGGGCGATCGTGCCAAGCTCATCGGCCGAGTGAGTGGCGACCTCGCGGCACGGGAGCGCCGGGGAGGAGAACTACTCACGCGCATCCGACTGAACTTTTCCCGTGTCGTGTCGATAAGCCCCTCAGAGCTGAATCATGCCCGGGCGGTTCGCCTGCGGCTGGCCATTGAAAGGGGTAGGAACGGATGTCACCGTGTCGTCGATTGCTCCCCGCCATTTTTCGCAGTTGTCTGTCTCTCGCGGTTCTTTCCATTGCCGGATGCGGGGGAGTCCCGTCCGTAATTCCCTCTGCTGCCTTGCAGACGCAGCTTGACACCCAGGTAGCGGCTTCGCAGGTGCCGGGCGCCATCCTGGGGGTCTCGAAGGCGGAAAGCCAGTGGATCGGAGTGGCCGGCCTGGCCGATACGGCGACGCATGCGGGGACGCAATCCGAGCAGCGTTTTCGCGTCGGCAGCCTTACAAAGCAGTTCACGGCGGCGCTCATCCTGCGCCTGGCGGAAGAAGGCAAG
The DNA here is from genome assembly GCA_963786555.1 of uncultured Acidobacteriota bacterium. Taxonomy (GTDB): domain Bacteria; phylum Acidobacteriota; class Terriglobia; order Terriglobales; family Acidobacteriaceae; genus CAWBRT01. The sequence goes on along the minus strand of CAWAZO010000005.1, from coordinate 152,116 downwards.
CTGTCGCTGGACGATACCGTGCAGGATTGGCTGCCCTCGTTGCATGTACCCGTTGCATGTACCCTATGACGGACAGATCACCCTACGCATGCTGTTGAGCCATACCAGCGGAGTTCCGGAGTACGCGACCGACGATTTCTGGCTGGATACGTTCGCCTCGCCCAGCCGCGTCTGGACGCCCACCGAGTTGGTCCAGGCGGCTCTGTTACAGCCTTCGACCATGCCCGGCACGGTCTACGTCTACTGCAATACCAACTATATTCTGGCGGGGATGATCGCCGAAGCAGCTTCGGGCGAGAGCGCCGCGGCGGCCATGGGCCAGCGCTTCTTCACTCCGCTGGGAATGCACGACACCGAGCTGGCCGCCAACGGCGTTATCGCGGGCAGCTATGTTCACGGTTATTTGCAGTTGCCGGCGGGGGGAAGTCTAACGGATGTTTCCGGCTGGAACCCTTCGCTTGCCTGGACCGCGGGCGCGCTGGTCACCAGCGTCCGCGATATGCTGCGCTGGGACAAGGCCCTGTTTAGCGGAGGGGTACTTTCGGCCAATTCCCTGCAAGCTATGATTACGCCGGTGCCTCCCGCAACCAACTACGGACTGGGACTCGGGGTTACGACCGCCGCCGATGGGCGCATTTTCATCTTTCACGGGGGGGGAGATTCCGGGTTACTCAGCCTTGATCGGCCATTGCGTCGCGAGCGACCTGACGATCTTTGTGCTGACCAATCGCGAAGATATATGGCAGTCGACGTACGATATTGTGACGCCTATCTTCAACGGCTCCGTGGCGCTGCTCCCGTAAGAGCGCGGCGTCGTTGCCCGCAGTGCGCGTCAATGTAAGTCGTAGAAAACACCGGTGGCGGCGAGCGACTCAAACCACTGACCTACCGGTTATGAGGGTTGCAACGCCAACTGAAAACAAAGCAGATCAACAACTTAGCTCGGCAGAATGCGGATAAGCACGGCAGAAACCGCAACCCCCGCAACCACGGCGAGAAGCCGAAACCGACATCTGGAATTGCGAGCGCCGGCGACCGCATCCGCTGACGCGCCAACTCGCGAGAAGCAGTTTAAGCTTGGCGGAAGAGTTGCCGATATAAGTGACGAATGAATGCCGTCACTTTGAGGCGACCGAATGTCCGAAATCAGACTTCTTACTGCGCCCGTGATCTTGCCGCCAGCGGTGAACAGCTCGTCTACCGGCATTGTGCCGGCCACTCGCCTGGCAATGGCCAATCGGACAGCCGCCAGCGACTCCGCCTATCCCACGGACAGTTATGTGTGGTCGGTCGCGACCGGCGACGATGGCTCGTTTCAGTTTTATGCGGCGCCGCTGAAGAACTTCCTGAACGGCGGCACTTCGAGCCAACAGGATGGATCGCTATCGGCCTATATGCTCGCCCCCAACTGGACGGCGCTGAACGCGAGCAACGCGGTCGCCCAATACCAACTGGCGAGCATTCCCCTGCCGCTCTACGGACACCTGCTGAACGTCTTCGCCTAGCCAGAGTTCTGCTTCTTCCCAGTTCTACACCGAGAGATTCAGCGCCCGCTTGAATGATCCGGCTTCGTTCTGGATCTTTTCCTGCAGCAGCGTGATCGCGTAGATTAGCTGCTCCGGACGCGGCGGACATCCCGGCACGTAGACGTCGACGGGAATCCACTGGTTCACGCCCTGCACCAGCGCGTAATTGTTGAATACCCCGCCGGAGGTCGCGCAGGCGCCCATGGAAATCACCCACTTAGGTTCGGGCATCTGCAAGTAGAGCTGCCGGATGACCGGCGCCATCTTCTGCGAGACGCGACCGGCGATAATCATCAGGTCCGATTGCCGCGGCGAAGGGCGAAAGACCTCCGCGCCGAAGCGCGCGATATCGAAACGCGAGGCTCCCATCGACATCATCTCGATGGCGCAGCAGGCCAAGCCGAACGTCATCGGCCAAATCGAGTTCTTGCGGACCCAGTTCACGGCCCTGTCCAGCGTGGTAAGCACCACGCCTTCCTGTTCCGAGCTGCCGCCGAATGCCAGCCGCTCGATGCGCAGCGGGCTCTGCGGATTTCCGGCCAAATTGTCCAAACGTTCGGTGCCGCCTGGGTTCTCGGTCACACTGCCTTTCGCTTCAATGCCTTCCATGGCGCTCCTATTGTACAAGGACCGCTCATTGGATGCCACCGCGACGGCCAGAGACGCTGAAGCCGGCATATAAAAGGCGGCGCTTGTCTTCGGCGCCTCCTCGGGCAATAATTCCACAAATGGACATCTACGAGGAAATCGTTGCCCTGCGGAAGGCGGGACGCCGCGGCGCCCTGGCGACCATCACCAATGTCCGCGGCTCGATTCCGTCGTTCCGTACGGCCAAAATGCTGGTGCGTGACGATGGCTCGGCGCTGGGCACAATCGGCGGCGGCTGTGTCGAAGCCGAAGTCTGGCAGGCGGCCCGCGAAGTGATGCAAGAGGAAAAACCGCGCTCCCTGAGCTTCGACCTGAACAACAATCCCGGCTACAACACCGGCATGGTCTGCGGCGGCACGCTGGAAATTTTTATCGAACCCGTGCTTCCGCCCGCCGAGCTGCTCATCTTCGGTGGCGGCCACGTGTCGCTCAGCCTCTGCAAAGTGGCGAGCCTCGCCGGCTTCGAGGTCACGGTCATCGACGACCGCGAAAACTTCGCCAACCGGGAGCGCTTTCCCGATGCCAGCCAGGTTCTCACCGCCGATTTCGAGGCCGCCACCGCCGATTTGCACCCTTCGGCCGCCAGTTTCCTGGTGATTGTCACCCGCGGACACCGCGACGATATGCGCGTTCTGGGATGGGCCGTCAAGACCTCCGCGCGCTACGTCGGCATGATCGGCTCCCGGCGCAAAGTGCTCTCCATTTATAACGAACTGGCGAAAGAAGGCATTGAGCATGAGCTGTTCGAGCGGGTGCACGCGCCGATCGGCCTCGACATTGGCGCCGTTACGCCCGAGGAAATTGCCGTCGCCATTGTCGCCGAGATGATTGCCGTGCGCCGCAATGTACCTGTCGCCGGCAAGAGCAAATCCTTTCAGGAGTGGCTGAAGAGCGGCGGCCAGAACAGCCAGGATCAGGAGAAACCCGCGCCGGCCACAAGCCGCGACCCGTCCTGAACTGGAGCCAGATCGTTAGCTTGAGCCAAACCGTTGCAGTGCAATCTGAAAAGGGCTAAGCACTGACAACGGCTTCATCGTCTGTTATCGTTCGCTCATGACCCGCTCACCAAGTCTATGCGGCATCATTCTCGCGGCCGGCGCAGTCTTCACGGATGGGCCGCGAGAAAGCTCTGCTTCCGTGGCCGGTTGGCCATCCCGGCGGCCTGCGTAATACTTTGCTAGGCGCGTGGATTGAGTTATTGCGCTCGCACACCGACATGGTCATCGTGGTGGGCGGAGCCAACAGCCGCAATCTGGAACCCGTCGTCTATTCCATGGGTGGATTTCTGGTGGAGAACCGGGCTCCGGAACTTGGCCAGTTCAGCTCGCTCAGGCTCGGCCTCAAGGAAGTGCTGGGGCGCGGGCGCGATTCCGCGATGGTCGCGCTGGTGGATCATCCGCCGGTCCAGCCCGCGACCATGGCCCAGCTTCATTCGGCCTTTCTGGGTGCGCTGGAACAGAACTTCTGGGCCGTGGTGCCGGAGCATGACGAACACCACGGACATCCGATCCTGCTGGCGCGCGAAATGATCGAGGTGCTTTTGCGCGCCCATTGACGGTCACCGCGCGCGATCTCCTACAGGCCAATGCAGCCCACATCAGCTATGTTCCGGTCGACGATGCGCTGATTGCCACCAACATCGACACGCAGGAAGACTACGACCGCCTCGCCGTGGAAAACACTTGACGGCCCGGGCCTAAGCGCGATCTTCATCGCCGCAGGCCGCCACAAATATTTGGAGAGAAGATGCAGTCTGCCAGCCTTTTAACGGAGTCTGCCCGGAAGTTTATCGACAACGTTCTTGCCCTCAAGCCGCGTCATGCAGTCTTCGATTGCGACGGCACGCTCTGGTCGGGCGATGCCGGAGCCGACTTTTTTTTCTATGAGATCGAGCACGGCCTCATTCCGCCCGCTGTCGCCAAGCATATTCTGGAGCGCTACGAGCAATACAAAGCCGGCGCGGTCGACGAGCTCGCCATCTGCGGCGAAATGGTCACCATCCACCAGGGCATTGCCGAGAAAGACATTCGCGCCCTGGCCGCCGAACTTTTTCGCACCGTCGTCGAGCCGCGAATCTTTCCCGAAATGCGCGAGCTGACGCTTCAACTGGCAGCCGCCGGCTGCAAAGTCTGGGCTGTTTCCTCGACCAACAACTGGGCGATTGAAGCCGCGGCGCCGCACTTTGCCGTCCCCCAGGAACGCATCATCGCCGCCTGCGTCGCCATCGAAAACCTTTGCGCCACCGGCCGCCTGCTGCGCGTCCCCACCGACGAGTTGAAGGCCACGGCCATCGAGGAGTTGATCGGACACGAGGTTGATGCCGTCTTCGGCAACTCCATGCACGACCTCGCCATGCTGGAGATCACGCCCCACCCCTTCGCCATCAACCCCAACCCGGACCTGGAGAAGATCGCGCGCCAACGCGGCTGGACCGTGTACCACCCGCTGCACGGTTAAGTCGTGTTTTCGGCGTTTGATGCCTTCTCCACGACGCGCAGTGCGACACTAGAAACCCGCGATGAAGGATATAGCATCTCTGGTTCTGCTCTAACCTGCTGCTGAAAAACTGTTTTCCGAGGGTGTCATCCTGAGCGTAGCGAAGGATCTGCTGTTTGTGGGCGTTAAAAGCAAAGCAGATCCTTCGGTCGCGCAAAACTGGCGCAACCTCAGGATGACACTGATACGAATTTTTCAGCAGCCTTCTAAGGCGGGATCTTCGACTTTCTCACTCGCCATCTACTCCGGCACGCTTGCTTTTCTCATCGTCATGGCGTTCGCCGTCAGTTACCGCACCTTGTGTGCCCCACCTCACTGATTCCGGGCCGCTGTTTTGGATATGGTGTTCGCAAATATAGTGTGACGCCAGAATGGATTTGAAACCACAGCACCAGGTGAGTCCCTGGATCGTGACGATCTCGGTGATGTTGGCGACTTTTATGGAGGTGCTTGACACCACCGTCGTCAACGTCTCGATTCCTCACATTTCGGGCAATCTAGGGGCAACCTATGAAGAAGGCACCTGGGTCGTCACCTCTTACCTGGTGTCGAACGCCATCATTCTGCCGCTCTCCGGATGGCTGGCGACCTACTTTGGGCGCAAGCGGCTGCTGATGTTCTGCGTCGGCGGCTTCGCCCTGACGTCCGGGTTGTGCGGAGCCGCCACCAGCCTGACTTCGCTGATTATTTTTCGCGTGCTGCAAGGACTCACTGGCGGCGGAATGCAACCGCTGTCGCAATCCATTCTGCTTGAAACTTTTCCCCCGAAGAAACACGGCTATGCCATGGCCGCCTTCGGAATTGGCGTGATTCTGGCGCCGATTCTTGGGCCGACGCTCGGCGGATGGATTACCGACAACTATACCTGGCGCTGGATTTTCTACCTCAACATCCCTGTCGGACTGGTTTCGCTGACGATGGTCGGCAACTTCGTCCGCGATCCGGAATACATCAAGCGCACCCCGGGGCGGGTGGATGTCTGGGGGATCGGTTTTCTGGCGCTCGGACTTGGCACCCTGCAAATTATTTTAGATACCGGGCAGCGGAAGGACTGGTGGGGATCGGACAACATTCGTGTGCTCGCCGTTTGTTGCATCTTTGGCCTGGTCGCGTTCGTAATCCGCGAATTGGTGATCGCCAATCCAGTGGTCGATCTCCGTGTGCTGAAGGACCGGGCATTCGCCACCGGTGTGCTGCTGATGTCGATGGTGGGATTCACCCTCTACGCCAGCCTCGTTCTGCTGCCCATGTACCTTGAGACGCTGCTTGGATATCCCGCGCTACAGGCCGGCCTGGCGCTGTCGCCGCGCGGCATCGGGGCACTCTTTGCCATGCCGCTGGTCGGCATCATGGTCAGCAAGTTTGACGCGCGCAAGGTGCTGGCCTTCGGCTTTCTCTGCGGCGCCTGGAGCATGTACGCGCTTTCGCGCCTGAATCTGAATGCCGGATACTGGGATGTCTGCTGGCCGCAGATCGTGCAAGGGGTAGCCATGGCTTCCATGTTCACCCCTCTGGCCGCGGCCAGTGTTTCGCACATTGCCCGCGAGCGCATCGGCAATGCCTCCAGCATCTTCAACCTGATGCGGAACATCGGGGGAAGCTTTGGCATCGCCGTCATGACGACGTTCGTAGCGAGACGGGCGCAGATGCACCAGAATCGTCTGGTCGAGCACATCAGCGCGCTCGACCCGACGCAAACCGTTCAGGAAATGCTGAAACAATGGACAGCGTACTTCCAGTCGCGGGGCTCGGACCTGGCGACGGCCACTCAGCAAGCCTACGGCGCGACCTACCTTCAGGTGCAACAGCACGCCTCGATGCTGTCATTCGTCGAAGCCTTCTGGATGATGGCGTGGCTTTTCATCGCCCTGCTGGCGCTGGTCTTTCTGCTGCGCAACACCAACCGGAGTGCCTCCCCAATTTTGAAAACTCCGGAATCGAAGCCTCGCCGCCAGAAGTACGCCAAGGCTCCCGAGGAACAACCAGTGGCAGTCGAGGTCTGAAGCAATCGGCGGGTAGCTAACGCGGTTGCGGCGGGCCAGAGCATTTTCGCAAAAGGTGTAGTCTCGGGTGCCCCACCTTCACCGCGGTTTTTTGCGGTTAAGGTGGGAATCGCGGTCTACACCAAATCCGATTTCGCTCTAGCAGTTTCAAGCGCGGCCCGCAGCGCGTCGATCGCCAACTGTGCCGCATGGTGCGAAGCCGTGGGAAGTCCGCCCAGCGACTCGATGATCGCATCGCGGCCCATTGCGAGCGCGTCGCCTACGGTCATGCCCCGCACCATCTCGGTGAGCCGCGAGGCGCAGGCGATGGTCGCGACGCAACCCTTGGCGCGGAAGCGCGCTTCGGCAATCACAGGGCCTTCGAGCCGCAAACTCAACTCCAGCAGGTCGCCGCACATGGGATTGTCCAGCCGAGCGACGGCATTGGCGGCCGGCAGTTCACCGCCGTTGCGTGGATGTTCGAAATGATCAAGAACCAGCGGCGAGTACATGATTTCGGCCTTGTTCCGGCAAAGTTCCGGCGAATCGCGCAAGGCCGCTGAAATTCTATCAGTCGAGAGTCGATTGCAACCCGTCGTCCGTATGATCGTGGCAGTGCCACGCATCTCGCAGGCTACACATTGGCGTGTGCTCTAATAGCAGCGTCCCTATTTGTAGTCTTCAAACTGATCATGACAGAATCCAACGAACCGAAAATCAGGAAGCAGGTGGTCGCGGCGCTGCTCGTTCGCGACGGGCAGGTGCTGATCTGTCAGCGCACCCAACATCAGCCGATGCCGCTCCAATGGGAGTTTCCGGGCGGCAAGATCGAGCCGGGCGAAACCCGGGAAGCGGCCTTGCGGCGCGAATTGCAGGAAGAACTCGGCATCGACGCCGAGATCGGACCGAAGGTGGCGAGCCTGTGCCATCGCTATCGCGAGGACAGTGAATTCGAGTTGCACTTTTTTCTTGTCGAGAGGTTTTCCGGCGAATTAACCAACAAGATTTTCGCAGAGATCCGATGGGAAGCCTTGGAAAAACTGTCGCAGTATAACTTTCTGGAGGCCGACCTGCGCTTGGTGCACGATCTGTCGGCGGGAAAATTATTTTGACGTCACGCCCGCCTCCGCCCATCACGCACGCAAGGTATTGACCAGCAGCATCAGCGTAAGCACGATCATGATCACGGTCGTCGCCCAGGCGACGGCATTGAAGGCGTGCGAATTCACGTGCTTGCCCATCAGCTCCCGTTTGTTGATGAGCACCAGCATAGCGACCAGGACAAACGGCAGCACAATGCCGTTGACCACCTGGGAGAGAATGCTGATCTTGACCAGCGGAACGTTCGGCAGCAGGATCACCGCGGCGCCCGCTCCCAGCAGGATGGTGTAAAGCCAGTAGAATGCCGGAGCCTCGCTGAATTTTTTGTCCACGCCCGACTCAAACCCCATCGCCTCGCACACCGTATACGCGGTTGAGATCGGCAGGATGGAGGCCGCGAACAGCGATGCGTTGAACAACCCCGCCGCGAACAGCAGGTAGGCGTAATCGCCAGCCAGAGGCCGCAGCGCCTGGGCGGCGTCGGCTCCGTCCTTGATGTCGCGGAAGCCATGCGCAAACAGCGTGGCGGCGCAGGCCACCACAATGAACCAGGCGACGATATCGGTGAAAAAACACCCCACGATGACGTCGACGCGCGAAGCCCCGTATTGGCGCTCCTCGATTCCCTTCTCCACCACCGAAGATTGCAGGTAGAACTGCATCCAGGGAGCAATCGTCGTTCCCACCACGGCGATCACCATGTACACGTAGTTCGAGTTCTTCAGGTCGGCCACATGCGGAGGTTTCACGGTGGCGACCAGCGCCTCCCGCCAGGCGGGACCGGCGAGCACGCCGGCAATAATGTAGGCAAAATAGAAGAACGACGCGGCGAGAAACACCTTTTCCACGCTCTTGTAATCGCCCTTCACCACCAGCAACCACACAAACAAGGCCGCCAGCGGAACGCTGATGAAGCGCGAGACGTGAAACAGTTCCAGGCTGCTGGCGATTCCCGCAAATTCGGCCACCACGTTGCCGAAGTTGCAGATGACGAGCCCCACCATCATCAGGAAGGTGATGCGGAAGCCGAATTCCTCGCGAATCAGGTCGCTCAGCCCTTTGCCGGTGACGGCTCCCATGCGGGCGCACATCTCCTGCACCACCACCAGCGCCAGGGTCATGGGAATCATGGTCCAAAGCAGCGAGTAGCCGAACTGGGCTCCGGCGGCGGAATAGGTGTAGATGCCGCCGGCATCGTTGTCCACGTTGGCAGTAATGAATCCCGGCCCGACCACGGCAAGGATCACCAGCAGTTGTGTCTTCCAGCGCCTTAGCCCGTGCATGCGTCCATGCTTTGAGGGATTTTGCCCGAAGGGGCAAGCCCAGAATAACTGCTGACGCGGCTCTTTGGGGAAGAAAGTTCGAAGAAAAGTTTCAGGACTGCAATCAACATCCTCGATGTCTGACCGGAATTGCCTACAGCTTCGCCCGCAGAATGCTGATGACGTCGTCAGCCGTGATCACGCCGGTCAGCGCCCCGGTTTCCTCGTCCACCACCGGCAGGGTCAGCAAATTGTACTTGTCGAAGATCTCGGCCACCTCGTGTTCGTCCACTCCGTGATGGACCGAGATGAGGGGATCGACCGTCAGCGACGAGAGCGTGGCATCATGCGGCGCCAGCACGAGTTGGACGAGCGGAACCGCACCCAGCAGCTTTTCGCCTTCTCCGATCAGGTAAATGGTGCTCATGCTCTCCAGTCCGCCCTCGAATTTGCGCAGCATCTCGATGGCGTCGCTGACCTTGGCCGCCGGACTCAGCGCCATATAGTCGGTCGTCATCCGCCCGGCGGCTGTATCCTCCTCGAATTCGAGCAGCTCCTCGCACTTCCTGCCGCTCTTCGGGCTGCATCTCGTGGAGAATTTCTTCCGACCGCTCGGGCGAGAGATCGCCGAGCAGATCGGCAGCCGCATCGGGGTCCATCTCTTCGACGATGTCCGCGGCGCGATCCGAGGCCAGCGAGTTGACGAGCGAAACCTGAAGCTTGGGATCGACCTCTTCCAGCGTCTCGGCCGCGGTTTCTTCGGGGAGCGACTGGAAAACGCGCATCGCGCTCCGACGGCGCAAGATCTTCGATAATGTCGGCCAGGTCCGCCGGATGCAGCTTAGCCAGACGATCGGAGGCAATCTTCAGGTGCACACGGCGCGCCGGATCGGTTTCAATCAGGCTGACAAACTCCCACGGAATGGGCCGGGGCGGAATCTTTTCCACCAGACTGCGCAGCGCCGCTGCCGGCATAACGCCTTTCAGCAGCCGCCGGATGGCCCCGCGCGCACCGACATCGACCGCGCCGATCCTGAGCTGAATGCCGCCTTCGTCGCGCGCCTGCGAGTGCAACTCAACGTCGTTGACGCGCACCACTTTGCGGCCATGCACGTCGATGATCTGCTGATCCAGCAAATCGCGATCCATCAGCAGCATGCCCTCGGAACCGCTAAAGGCGGCCCACTCGGTCGAGGAAACCGAGCTGCGAATTCCGCCATTGATGGACTGCACCAGCCGCGTTGCCAGCAGGCGGTCGCCGCCGCCGGTGCGCACCACCAGCAGCGCAACGTGGTTCGAGTCCTCCTGCGGAAGCATCGCCACTTCGCGCACACGGCCTACCTTGGCGCCGGCGGCGTCGAAAACGGGCTGCCCGAGCAATTCGGATAACGCAAGCGATGTCATCAAGGCTGAGAATACCTCGGTTATGCAACCGCCGCCAAGCCAGAAGCGCATGTAACCAACTAGAATAAGTTAGCAGTTTTCATTCATGCGACACATTTCCGGCGCAGATCGTGGCTTTCGCCCACTTATTCCGGCCGACCGGATGGCGGACCCTTTTGAAACGATCGAACTCCATGGGAAGCATCGAATGCGGCGGGGTGTTGTTTGATCTGGACGGCGTGCTGGTGGATTCGACCCCTGCCGTGACGCGGGTGTGGCGTGGCTGGGCCATCGAACACGGCTATGATCCGGCGGAGATTGTCAAAATTGCCCATGGCCGGCGCGCCATCGAAACCGTCGAACTGGTCGCTCCGCATCTGGACAGCGCCGCGGAACTGGTGGAACTCGAACGCCGCGAGTTGGACGACACCGACGGGCTGGTCGTCTTCGCGGGAGCGGCCCGGCTGCTGGCGACCCTGCCTCCGGATTGCTGGACGGTGGTCACCTCCGGAACCCGCCGGCTGGCCACCAAGCGCCTGCGACTGGCAGGCTTGCCGGTCCCGGAAAAGCTGGTTTCGGCCGACGAGGTAAAGCTCGGAAAGCCCGATCCCGCGCCTTTTCTGCGTGGCGCCGAGTTGCTGGGCCTGCGCCCCGGGGATTGCGTCGTCGTCGAAGACGCTCCTTCCGGAATCGAGGCCGCGCACCGGGCGGGGATGACAGCTATTCGCCGTACCCACCACTTATTCGCCGTCCGGAGCTGAGCCATGCTGACGTGCTGCTGGAATGCCTTGACCAGCTCCAGGCGGCCAGCGTGCACGCCGACGGCGGCGAGACCCGGATTCTTCTGCGCTGGTAAGTCCATCTTACGCACGATGCCGGGATCCTAACAGGTTGCTAAAAAATTATTCTACTCGAGGATGTAAGCGGATCCCGAGCGAACCGGGGTCCCCGGCAGAGCCCGTTGTTGGCTTGTTGGGGTGGAGTACGCGAAGGATCTGCTGTTTGTGGGCGTCTAAAAGCAAAGCACTATCGCTTCGGTCGCGCAAAGACCGGCGCGACGCTCAGGATGACACCTCTGGCGCCGCAGAATCTTTCTAGGAGTCGGGACGCGGAATTTTCCGAAGCCGGGCCTAGAGGGTTCAGGTTATTGACCCGGAGAACACGATGATTAAGTACGTCCGCCAAGCCACGCGGAAGGGCCAAGTGGCTTCTAAATGACTATGAAAGCGAACACACGGCAGGTGAACGGTAGTCACGATTGTCGATCTGAGCGGACGCATTACCCATGACGAGGGCAGCACAGCTGCTGCGCGACACGATCAAACAGCTCGCCGGCCAGGGACAGAAGCATGTCCTGCTCAACCTGAGCGAGGTTCAGTTCATCGACAGCTCCGGCATTGGCGAGTTGGTCAGTGCTTTCACCATCATGCGCGACCAGGGCGGTGAGCTCAAACTGCTCAACCTGACCAAGAAAGTTCACGATCTGCTTCAGGTCACAAAACTTCACAAGGTCTTCGACATCAGGGACGACGAGGCCGCAGCAATCCAGGCATTCAGCAAGTCGGCATAACTATCTGAAAACGATCGATCACTGACGGCCCGCCTGCGCACCATCCTCGTCGTAGAAGTGTCATCCTACGGTCGCGCCGATTTTGGCGAGCGAAGGATCTGTGTATTCGCTGCGCTCTCTCAGAATGACACTGCAAACAGCTATGGCGCGAACTTCTGGGCACGACTCCAGCGCTCAGGCCTTGGCGGCGGCGCTGAAGCGTTCGCGCAGTTCGCGAATGGTGCGGGCAGTGGTTCTCGCAGTGACCGGCCAGTATCTCCACCAGCATGCCAGCACGCTCATTTCGCCCCGCTTCGGATGAATCCCGTTGTTGTTCCAAGCCTCCGCGCTCATGCTGCCCGCAGCATGTTCGCCGTCATCCGCCGCAACCCCCGGAAGGCCGCCAACGCGTCTTCCACCGGCTGCTTTTCGTAATGCAAGGCCGCGGTCCAGCGCTCCTGGTCGAAGCCCATCAGGTTTGCTGCCCGGCTGGGCCATCATGGCCCGCAATCTCCCCGCACTCACAATCTCGGCGTCGAAGGTGTGCACGACGTATTCCCGGATCGTCCACTTGCCCGGCGCCGGCACCTTGTCCAGAAATCGCGGGGTTTACATTGCTCACGGCATCGGCGAGGACGTCACATCCCTTCAGATAACGTTCGATCAGTTCCGTATGGCTCATCGGATCCCCCTTTTTTACAGCGCAGGTAATCATACCTGCCCGCTCGCCTTCGAGTCAACCGGAGCACAGCGGGCGGCCCGGTTGCGCGTGCGGGGCAGGTCAACGGTATAATCAATTCTTCTCATGAGCTACACCGTTCTGGCGCGCAAGTACCGCCCTCAGCGATTCTCGGATGTGATCGGTCAGGACCACGTGACCCGCACCCTGAAGAACGCCCTTGAGCAGCAGCGCATTGCTCACGGCTACATCTTCAGCGGACATCGCGGTATCGGAAAGACCACGATTGCCCGCATCCTGGCCATGGCGTTGAACTGCCGTTCCGCCGATCACCCGGTCGCGGAACCCTGCGGCGTCTGTGACTCCTGCCGCGAGATTCGCGAGGGCTCGGTCGGCGCCATGGACGTCATCGAGATCGACGCCGCCACCAATCGCGGCATCGACGAAGTGCGCGGGCTGATCGCCACTGCGACCGCCGAGCCGGCGCGCGACCGCTATCGGATTTTCATCCTCGACGAAGCCCACCAGGTCACCGACGCCGCCTTCAATGCCCTGCTCAAGACGCTCGAGGAGCCTCCGCCCTGGGCAATCTTCATGATGGCCACCACGCAGCCCGAGGACATCCCTCAGACCATCCGTTCGCGCTGCCAGCACTTCAGCTTTCATGCCGTGCGTTTTCTGGACATCGTCGAGCAATTGCGCAGCATCGCCCGGCAGGAAAATCTCAGCGTCGATGACGACGCGCTCGCGCTGCTGGCCGAGGCCGGCGACGGCTCCATGCGCGACGCGCTTTCCATCATGGACCAGGCAATTGCCTGCTGCGGCACGACGCTCACCTCGGCGACGGTTCGCGAATTGGTCGGCACGGTCAATGCCACCGTGCTGGAACAGGTCATGACCGCCGTCCACGACAACAGCAGCGAAGAGGTGCTGCGCATCATCGACAAGCTTGCTGGTCGAGGGCCAGAGCCCGACCCATTTCGCCCGGCAAATGGTTCGTTTCCTGCGCAACGCCCTGGTCGCCAAGGTCGCCGGTCCGGACTCGTCGCTGTTGCAGATCTCTTCCGACGAGCAGGCGCGCGTCGCGCGCATCGCCGCCCTGTTCGGCGAAGAAGATCTCACGCGCTTCCTGCAAATCATGCTCCGCACTCACGGCGACGTCAGCTACAAGCAGGAGCAGCGCTTCCACCTTGAACTCGGGTTGCTCAAGCTGGTGCATGCCCAGCGCCTGCTGCCGCTGGAGCAGTTGCTCAGCGAGTCGAGCCTTCCCACCGGCGGCAGAAGCGGCAGCGGCCGCATCGCCCTCGCGTGCGCCGCCCGCAGGCCCCGTCGAGCCCGACCTCTCGGCACAACTGCTTCCGTCAAACTTCCCGCACCGCAGCCAATGACAGGCCCAGCGCCCGTCTCCCTTCGAACTCGACCGCACGCGCCGAAGCGGCGGTGCAAAGCCGGAGATGAGTAGCGCCAGCTCAATCGGCTCGCTCTCTGCCGGGCAGCATGCGGCGGCCGTGGCCGTCGCCGCGCCGGAAATGCCGCCGGAGCGCTGTCATCGGACGTTTCATCAACGGCAACCGGCATCCCGCCGATCTGGAGACGGTTCGCAGCGCCGTGCTCGCCGCTCTGGAAGAAGCCGGGCACCGCATGGCCGCCGATACCCTGGAAGCAGGGCGAATGGTCCGTCACCGCAAGCGGGTTGACCGTCAAGGTTTCCGAGCGGCGAGCAGATGATTGCCATGACCTTCGGCCCCGAACAGCGTCACCTGATGCAGCAGGCGGCGGAAACCTCCGCCGGGCGTTCGCTGCGGCTCTCGGTCGCGCCCGGCGCGGCGAAAAGCGCCGCACATCCCGCGGCACCGCGGCCGCTCACTCCGGGAAGCGCGCGCGCCAAGGCAGCGCAACATCCCGTGGTGCGGCGAATGATGGAAAAATTCGGCGCGGAGCTGCGCACCGTGCTCGACAGCGATCAATAGGAAAGAACTATGAACCCGAAACAGTTGCAGGACATGATGGCCAAGGCGCAAGAGATGCAGCGCCAGATGCAGCAGCGAATGCAGGAAATCGTGGTGGAAGCGGCCGCCGGCGGCGGCAGCGTCAGCGTCCGCATGAACGGCGCCAAGCAGATGCTTGCCTGCAAAATCGAGCCCGAACTGGTGCAGAGCGGCGATCTTGAAATGCTTCAGGACCTGGTCACGGCCGCGGTCAACGAAGCCGGACGCAAGGTGGACCAGGCCATGCAGTCGCAACTTGGCGGCATGCTCGGCGGACTCGGCCTGCCTCCGGGAATGTTTAACCTCACTGATCATGTCTAAATTTCCCGAGCCCATGGCTCGACTCATCGACGAGTTGAAGAAGCTTCCCGGAGTGGGCAGCAAGAGCGCGCAACGGCTTGCCTTCCACATCCTGCGCGCCGGCGACGAGGATGCCGAACTTCTGGCCAACGCCATCCGCGACGTCAAAGCTCAACTCCGCCTCTGCTCGGTCTGCAACAACATCACCGACGTCGATCCCTGCGTCTATTGCAGCAGCGCCGTGCGCAATCAGCGCCTCATCTGCGTGGTCGAGGAGCCGACCAACATCGCCGCCATCGAAAAGACGCGCAATTACAGCGGCGTCTACCATGTTTTGCACGGCACGCTTTCGCCCATTCACGGCGTCGGCCCCGAGCACCTGCGCATTGCCAACCTCATGCTCCGCCTCGAAAACAGCGGCGCCGACGAGATCATCCTCGCCACCAATCCCACCCTCGAAGGCGAAGCCACGGCCGTCTATCTGGCGCGCCTGCTCAAACCGTCCGGAGTTCGCGTGACCCGCATCGCCACCGGCATTCCGGTCGGCAGCGACATCGAGTACGCCGACGAAGTGACCATGCAGAAGGCCATGGAAGGCCGGCGGGAATTGTGAGGGCCGGAGTCAGGCTGCCCTTTTAGCGATTCCGAAGTTGATGTACCTGCCGCAAACCATTGAACGTGTCACCCTGAGAGCGACGCGTAGTCGGCGGCGCGACGTGAGGGTCCATGTATTCCTTTCCGGCCTTCAGGTGATGATCGGCGGAATGCATGGATCGTCACGTCGATCGAAGCCATCAGCGAGCCTCGCTAGTGCATCTTCGCAGCGGTCAAGACAGCACCCACCTGTATCTTGTTCCCCGGCTGTATTTTCCAAACAAAAGCCTCGCTATCCGCGAGGCTTCTGCCCATCCCTGAAATAATCTCTATCCTCTCAGCTTTGCCAGCAGGTCCTGCGGATGAACGGGCTTGGCCAGGATTTCGAACTCGTGGCCCCGGGCGCGTGCGCTCTCCAGCAGGTCTGCCGTGGCCGCCTGCCCGGAAAAAAGAAGAATTTTGCAGTTCGGGAAGAAAGGCCCGGATGTGAATCGCAGCTTCAATGCCATCCATGTCAGGCATGATTACGTCGCTGATGATCAGGTCCGGATGGAGGTTCCTGGCCTGCTCGACCGCCCCTGTTCCCGTGTAAACCGCCAGGGCATCGAATCCATGTTGATTCAGAATGATGGCCAGGGTATCTGCAATTACGTGTTCGTCGTCAACCACCAGAACTTTAGGCTTCTTTGTTTCCATTTCAACTCCCGCCGAAGATGCAGAAGGGTGGAACGGCCGCGCTTCGGATGTAATTGCAAACACCCCTGCTGAGTTGATTATAGAAAGCTCCTCCCGTTCAAGGCAACCCGCGTTGCTGGAAGCTGCAGCGCCGCGGTGAGATTCCGCCGGCTCTGAGTTCTCGTCCGCCATGTTGCGATGTTGTCAGCCGCTTCCGCATCCGCCGCCAGGTCTCGCGGATGGCTTACGTCATCGGTTCTTCAGCTTTGCGGCCAGAAAAGCGATCGTTCTGTCCCAGGCGTCCTTTGCGTCCGCCTCCCGGTATCCCGCTTTGTTGTTCGGATTCTCAAAGGCATGCCCCGCGTCGGGATAGATTTTGATCTCCACGGATTTGCCGAGAGCTTTCGTCTGCTGCTCGAAAGTGCGAACGCTGTCGGGCGGAATCCCGCGATCCTGCCCGCCGAAAATGCCCAGAATCGGCGCCTTGAATTTTTTCCAGCGTCGAGCGTTCGGTGGCAAGATGCCCGTAGTTGATCACGCTCGCCGCCAGTCGTGGCTCGCTGACCGTCAAATCGAGCGCGTAGCCTCCTCCCATGCACCAGCCGATTGCGCCGATGCGCTTGGCATCCACGTTTTTCTGGCTTGCCAGGTAGTTGAACGCCGCCTTCAGGTCGCGGTCGGCACGGTCCTCGGGCACGCCGCGCATCAACTCGTGCGCCTCCTCCGGCGAGGTCGTCGACTTGCCGCGATAGAGATCGATGGCCAGCGCCACGTAACCCTGATCGGCGAGCTTTGCCGCCTGCTCTTTCACCCACGGCGTCAGGCCCCACCATTCGTGGATCACCACCAGCGCGGGAAACGGCCCTTTGCCCTGAGGCGTGTACAGCACGGCCTTGACGGTTTCATCGCCGCTCTTGTAGCTGACGTCCCTGCCGCTCGGCGGCAAAGACGGAAGCGGCCAGCGCAAGCATCGCAAGCGTGAGCAGAAGACATTTCATGGACAGCCTCCTGGGCTTGTGAGATGCGCGCCCTCCCCCGAGGTTTTTACCGGGACAGCGGCGACTCTGGGTTCCACGGAGACCGGGCACGTGCCATAGTTCCGCGCGTTCAGGCGCAGAGGCGGCGAATTGCTACAATCGAATGCGTGTGCTAATCTCCCGTGTTTGCCCGAGAGCACGATTGCGAGGTCGCATGGTTACCCTAGCCGGCAGAATCGAAACGCTGGACGCCACCGAGATAGCGCGCCGCCCGCTCCAGGCAGATGAGTGCGCCCTGGTCGTCGTCGATATCCAGGAAAAACTTGCTTCCGCCCATCTTCAATAAGGAGCAGTTGGTCAGCAACTCTCAGCTCCTGGTTCGCTTCGCCCAGATCTTCAACATACCCGTGCTGCTCACCACGCAGTACGCCAAGGGCCTTGGCCCGGTCGATTCCCGAGATCGCCTCGCTCGTCCCGGGGACCGCGCCCATCGACAAGATGGAGTTCAGTTGCTTCGGCAAGGACGCTTTTTGCAGTGCCGTAAAATCGCTTCCCGGGCAGCGCAACACCATGCTTCTCTGCGGCATGGAAGCTCACATTTGCGTGCTGCAAACGGCTCTGGCCGCGCTCAACCATGGCTACCTGGTGCACGTCGCCTCCGACGCCATCGGCTCGCGCGCCGAGTGGAACTGGCGCGTCGGACTCGACCGAATGCGCTCCGCCGGATGCGTCATTTCAAGCACCGAAATGATGATGTATGAGCTGATGCGCCGCAGCGGAACCGCCGAGTTCAAACAGATTCTGGCGTATCTGCGCTAAACCGGATTCGTGAATCGGTGTCGCCATATGGCGGGTAAAAGCCATACGGCAGATAATATTTATTAGAGACGTCATCCCGACCGGAGCATCGGGCGCCTGTGGCCGGAGCAATCAGGCTGCGTACCCGACGTTAGAGTCGATCAGCAAGAAGCTGTTCGCGCACGGAGCCGGAGCCCCCATCGAACGCCTCTGTTGCGCTTGATGGGGTGCAGGGATGTGGAGGGATCTTTTGTTCTTCCTTGTTTTCCCGCCGCTCGCCCGCTCCCACGGTCACAGACCGAATGGCAAGCCATTGCACGACCCTGATTCCGTCGAAGGCGCTTCCTGAACAGGAGCGCGTCTTCGCCCGCGCCTTTGCCCTGCTGAAGCAAGCCGTCCAGGAGCGCGTCTTCCCTGGCGCGTCGCTTGCCGTGGTTTATCGCGGAGAGCTGGCTGGCGTGGCGCGGCATCGGACGCTTTACCTACGCACCCGACTCTCCGCCGGTGACGCCCACCACCGTTTTCGACCTGGCTTCGGTCACCAAGGCGGTCGCCACCACGGCCATGGCGATGATCCTCTACGAGCGCGGACTTGCTGTCGCTCGATCAGCCGGTCGTCGAGGCGCTGCCGGAGTTCGGCCTCGCCGAGAACGATGGCTCGCCTTCCCCCGATCCGCGCCGCCGCGACGTCAGCATCCGCATGCTGCTCGCCCACTCCTCGGGGCTGGCGGACTACGCCAACTTCTTCCTTCGCGCCGGCACCCGTAGTGAACTCGTCCGGCTTGCCTGCACCGCGCCGCTGGTCGCAGTCGCCGATGCAGCGCGCCTGTTACAGCGACATAGGTTTTATCGTGCTCGGCGAACTGCTTGCCCGCCTCGCGGGCGAACCGCTTGACCGCTTCTGCCAGCGCGAAATTTTCGTTCCGCTGCGCATGAACACCGCTCGCTTTTGCCCGCCCGCCGAATGGAAGAGCGAAATCCCGCCCACCGAGGATGATCGGGAATTCCGCATGCGCGTCATCCAGGGCGAAGTGCACGACGAAAACGCCTTCGTCATGGGCGGCATTTCCGGACATGCCGGACTTTTCGCCAATGCCCTTGACGTTGCCCTGTTCGCGCATGCGATGCTTTCCGGCGGCTCATCACCCAGCGAGCGGGCTCGCCGGAGACCCGAGCCCATCGTGTCGCCGGAGACGGTGCGCCTGTTCGCCACCCGCCAAGCCGAGCCCGCCGGCACGTCGCGCGCCCTCGGATGGGATACGCCATCGGCGCCCTCGCAATCCGGCAAATATTTCTCTCCTTCTTCCTTCGGACATCTCGGCTACACCGGAACCTCCCTGTGGTGCGACCCCGAACGCCGGTGCGCCGTGGTTCTGCTGACCAACCGCACCTGGCCCGACCGCCGCACCCAGGAGATCAAGCGCGTCCGTCCGCTCGTGCACGACGCCGTTCTCGAAGCCATCGAGGAACAGTCCCGATGAAGCAGTTCCACGATTGATGTCCCTGGCCCTCGCACCGCCGGACTTGAAAGCCCGGCTCCTGCGCGGGTACACCGTCCGCGAATCCGGGCTAAAGCGCACGGCGGCCAACCGCCGTTGCCTTTACAATGGAACTGCAATAGCGCTCTCAGCGTTCGATGGTTCGCGATGGCCGCTATTCTTTGTCATGCTGAGTGGAGTGAAACGGAGCGAAGCATCCCAAAACGGCGTGGGGCTGAGGCACAGTCGAAGGGTTTCTAAAGTTCGTAAATTGGTTTGATCCGCGGCCTTGCCGCACATCATTTTTACCGCAGGATTTTAAGTGACAGGATTTAAGCGATGGATAAATTTGTCGTTCGCGGTGGCAATCCCTTGCTCGGGACGGTTCGCATCAGCGGCGCCAAGAATGCCGCGCTGCCTGCCATGGCCGCCGCCATTCTCACCGAAGAGCCGGTCATCCTCGAAAACATTCCCCAAGTGCGCGATATCGAGACCGAGCGCAAGCTGCTCGCCGCCATGGGGGCCGAGGTCGAACTGGGCTACGGCCGCGCCCAGCATCGCACCATCATCTGCTGCCGCCAACTGAGCCGCCCGGAAGCCGGCTACGATCTGGTGAAAACCATGCGCGCTTCCACCCTCGTGCTCGGGCCGCTGGTGGCGCGCACCGGAACCGCGCGCGTCTCCATGCCCGGCGGCTGCGCCATCGGAGCGCGTCCCATCGACCTGCACATCAAGGGCCTGGAGCGCCTCGGCGCCACCATCCGGCAGGAACACGGCTACATCGAAGCCCGTGCCGAACGCCTCAAGGGCAATCGCATCACCTTCGACAAAATTACCGTTACCGGCACCGAGGACCTGCTGATGGCCGCCGTGCTCGCCGAAGGCGCGACCGTCATGGAGAATTGCGCGCGCGAGCCCGAGGTCGTCGATCTGGCGGACCTGCTCATCAAGATGGGAGCCAACATCGAAGGCGCCGGAACCTCCACCATCCGCGTGCGCGGCGTCGACAAGTCTGCACGGCGCCCGCCATCGCATCATTCCCGACCGCATCGAGGCCGCCACTTTCATCATCGCCGGAGCCCTCACCGGAGGCGATCTGCTGGTCACCAACCTGGTTCCGGCTCACCAGACGGCGCTGCTCGCCAAGCTCGAACAGGCCGGCGCCCGCTTCCACGTCAATGGCGAGTCGATTCGCGTGATGGGAGACAATCCGCTGAAGGCGGCCGATATTACGACGGAAGAGTATCCCGGCTTCGCCACCGACGTGCAGGCGCAATACATGGCGCTGGCGACGCAGGCCGAAGGCACCTCGCTGATCACCGAGAACATCTTCGAAAACCGCTTCATGCACGCCCTGGAACTGGTTCGCATGGGAGCCAACATCAAGATCGAAGGCCGCCGCGCCGTCGTCCGCGGCAAGAGCCCTCTGAGCGGCGCCGCCGTGCAGGCAAGCGACCTGCGCGCCTCGGCTTCGCTGGTGCTGGCAGCGCTGGTGGCCGACGGCGAAACCATCATCGACCGCGTCTACCACATCGACCGCGGCTACGAACACCTGGAGGAAAAGCTGCGCGCCATCGGCGCGCAAATCCGCCGCATCGGCGAAATGCTGCCCCGACGCGCCGGGCGCGTAGAACAGATGTTTGAGTTTCGAATTTGGTTTCGAGTTCTCGAGTTTGGAACCTGAGGTGCCGCCGTCCTCAAGCCGAAGTGTCATCCTGAGCGTAGCGAAGGATCTGCTTTTGCTCCTGCGCCAGAAAGCAGATCCTTCGGCTCCGACTTCGCTCCGCCTCAGGATGACACCTCGAGAGATCGGATACACCAAATGTGCAACCGCCATATTGATTCACTGCGAATTCGACAACCCAGACGCGAGTGCGCGTGCCAGCGCCCTAATGCCGCCGTCCCGGAAACGTGCTGCGATAGACAGTCACATCCGGCTTGCCGGGCGTGCTGAAACCGGCAATCTTTTCGAGCCAGCGCGGATTGCCCGCCACGGCCTGCGCCACCGGATCGCCATTCACCGCGATCACGTAGTCCGCCACCTGTGCCGGGCAGCTCAGCCCCGCATCCCAGACCATTCTCCTGGTTTCGTTGACCACGCGCCCGAGATGCACATCGGCCGATTGCAGCGCGCCCACGTACTCGCCGCGTATACATCAGCAGCGTCGAATGCGGCGGAAGCCCGGCGAGCACCGCAGCCAGTTGCGATTCCAGGCGCAAGCGGTCCACGGAATTCGTCCGCGCCTCGCGCAGGCAGATGGGCGTAGCCTCCGCGACCTTCCAGTAGTTTGCCGCCAGCAGCAAAACCAGCGCGCCCGCCGCCACCCGTCGACCGGGACCGGCCGGAACCCGCTCGGCAATGAACGCCGTAGCGACTGCCGCAAACACGGCGAACGCGGGCAGCAACTCCAGCCCGTAGCGCACGTTGTAGTAGGAAAAAGGCCACCACACCGGCAGAAACACCGGCACGCTGCCATAGGCAATCGAGTACGCATAGAACGGCAGCGGCAGCCATAGCAGCAGCCACGCCCACGCGCGACGCGCGCGCGACAGCACCGCAATCAGCGTTCCCAGCGCGGCCAGCCCAGCATCCACGTCTGCCACTCGCTCAGCATCTCCGCCCACGACGGCGGCGTCCGTTGCTGGGCGAAGCCGCTGGAAAAATTCAGCCGCGCCGCTTTCAGAAACTGCTTGGCCGCCAGCCGCGAGGTTGTGCTTGCCCGGATAGGGAAAGCCATGCCCGGTGCGCTGCTCAATGGCCTGCGCCGAATACGGCCCGTTCCACCAATCCAGCGGCTTGTAGTTGATGGCGTAGTTGTGCGCCAGCCAGAGCGCGGGAGTCAGCGCACACAGCAGCAGAAAGGCCGCCAGCGAGCGCCTCACGCCGCGCATCGCTACGCCGGTACGTCCGGTTTGCTTGGCGGGAACGGTTCCAAAGTTGACGCGTCTTGGCGACAGATCGCCGAATGTGTCACCCTGAGGAGCGCTGCCCGTTGTTGGTGGCGCGACGTGAGGGCCTGTGCAGTTCGCCTGTGATGCAGGTCCACACCTTCTCCGGAACCGCCATAATGATTCAGACACCACGATCGCCACCGCCGCGCAGCCGATGACAAAGGCCAGCACCCATCCGTCGTAGCGCGTCAGGATGGCGGCGGCCAGCACCATGCCACAGCGCTCCAGCGCTTTCGAGGCCGACAAGCGCGGAGCGATCCCAGACGAAAAACCAGAGAGTGGCCCACTCAAGCTTCCTTTGCTTGAGTGGGGTAGTTTATCGGCTGGTAATTGTCCGGACTGCCGTGTGCCCCACGTTCGCCATCGTCGGGGTCCCCAACGAGGCTCGGCTCGTTGGGGTGACTGGGCTAACGTGGGGTAGTTCTGCGAATCTGCCGTGCGCAGTCCGCGCACGAACTCGTCAAAATAAACGACTGCCCAGATCACTTCGGCCAGGAAAATCGACTCCGTCATGGCCGTCGACTGCATGTAGAGCAGATTCGGATTCAGCCCCAGCAATCCGGCGGCCAGCCAGGCAGCAAAGCGCGATGCCCTGCCCCGCACCAACCGGAAGACGCCAACCACGGCGAAAACATAGGCGATCATCGACGCGATGGAGCCGCCGACCCCGCTGCGCCACATCCAGTCGTTGACGAGAAAGGGCATGCTGAGCAGGTGCGGCAGCGGCAGCCACACGCTACCGAGTTGCACCGCGCCGGGCGTGCGCGAATCGAAGACCCGCCGCGCGATATTGATGTGCGCCACCGCATCGCCGTAAAGCAGCAGCTCACCATGCCAGAAGAACCAGAAGAAACTCGCCAGCGACGCCACGCAGGCACACACGGTCACGAGCCGGTAGCCGTGAGTTTGAGGCTTGGGCTCTCCGGAATGTAGGCTGGGCTGGGCCACGCTGAGCGCCTGCACCTACTCCAGGTGCGTGAGGCTGCGGAACAACTCGAAGCGGTTATCGATCTCTTCCTTTGTAAGACTTTGCAGCCGCTCGGTTCCGAAGCGCTCGACCGCGAACGATCCCATCACGCCGCCGTAAAACATGGCCCTGGTCAGCACCGAACGGTCCAGTTTGCCTTGCGAAGCGATGTAGCCCATGAAGCCGCCGGCGAACGAGTCGCCCGCGCCGGTCGGGTCCTGCACTTCGTCAATCGGCAGCGCCGGGGCGCGAAACGGGTGCAGTGCCGTCGCGAAAAAAGATCGTCGCTCCATACTCGCCGTGCTTGATGACCAGCGCACGCGGCCCCATCTCCAGGACTTTGCGCGCCGCTCGCGGCAGGCTGCTGTCGCCGGCCAGCAGCTTGGCTTCGCCGTCGTTGATGAGCAGGATGTCGACTTCCTTCAGCGTCTCGGCCAACTGCGGACGGCTGATGTTGATCCACAAATTCATGGTGTCGCCGCCGACCATCTTGACCTTCGGCATCTGGCGGCGCACCTGCAACTGCAACGCCGGATCGATGTTCGCCAGAAACAGGAACGATGTGTCGGCGTACTGCTCCGGAATGCGCGGCTGAAAGTTCTGGAAGACGTTCAGGTCGGTGAAATTTGTCTTGGCCTCGTTGAGATTCTCGCCGTACTCGCCGCCCCAGTGGAACGTCTTGCCCGCTGCGCGCTCGATGCCCGTGGTGTCGATGCCGCGCGTCTTCATCACCTTTTCGTGCTCGGCGGTGAAGTCCTCGCCGACGACGGCGACCACGCGAACCTTGGTGAAATAGCTGGCGGCCAGTGAAAAGTAAGTTGCCGAGCCGCCCAGAATCTTCTCCCGCTCGCCGTAAGCGGTCTTCAGCGTATCGAATGCCACCGAGCCCACTACCAGGATCGACATAGCTATGCGCCCGCTTTCTTGCCGTCGCCCGCCGCGTCGCCGACATACTTGCCGATAATCAGCCTCAAGCGCTCGCGGGTCTGCGCCGGAATCGCCTCGCGCGCGGTGATGATGGCCATCGCCAGTGCCGAGCCGCATTTGCAAGTACGTTCGCGAGGCATTGCCGCCACGGCTTCGCGCACCACGTTGCAGGCGTTCTCGGCGTTTTGATTGAGCACGGCAATAATCTGCTCGACCGTGACCGCATCGTGCTCGGGATGCCAGCAATCGTAGTCCGTCACCATGGCGACGGTCGCGTAGCAGAGCTCGGCTTCGCGCGCCAGCTTGGCCTCCTGCAGGTTCGTCATGCCAATCACGTCCATGCCCCAACTGCGGTAGAGATTGCTCTCGGCCTTGGTCGAGAACTGCGGCCCTTCCATGCAGACGTAGGTTCCGCCGAGCTTTCCGACGACACCGGCCTTGTTGCAGCCCTCGGCCACCACCCTGGCGACGTCCATGCAAACCGGATCGCCAAACCCTATGTGCGCCACAATGCCATCGCCAAAGAATGTCGAGATGCGCTGCTTTGTGCGGTCGAGAAACTGGTCGGGAATGAGGAAATCGGTGGGCTTGTGCTCCAGCTTGAGCGAGCCGACAGCGGAAATCGAGAGGATGCGCTCGACGCCAAGCTGCTTCATGCCGTGAATGTTGGCGCGGAAATTCAACTCCGTCGGCAGCAGGCGATGTCCCCGGCCATGCCGCGCCAGAAAAGCAACTTTGCGTCCCGCCAGCGTTCCCAAAACGTAAGCGTCGGAAGGTTTGCCGAACGGAGTATCGAGCGCAACCTCGCGCGTTTCCGTCAAGCCCTTCATGGAATACAGACCACTGCCGCCAATGATGCCGATCTCTGCCTGTGCCAAACTTCGCTCTCCTGCTGGATTTCAACCTCAACAAGCCAACAGCGGGCTTGCCGGGAATCTTATTTGCCGTGAACTCGCGATTATACAAGACAGCTGCCGCCAGCCGGAGCAGCCGCGCTGCGTACCCGACATTCATGCGAGAAGCAAGAAGCTATTCCAGGCGCCATCTGCCGGAGCAGCCGCGCTGCGTACCCGACATTTCATGCGAGCAGCAAACGCGATTCCAGGCGCCAGCGGTCAACGCCCCTGCGCTTCCTGATAGGTCTCCCGGGAGGTAATGACGGGCTCCAATGGGAATAGCAGCTCGGGCGCGCGATCCGTCCGTGCCGGGTGAGGTTCGGCGATGAAGGTGCGCTCGATCGCCTGCCGCACCTGCGTACGCTCATCGCCCGCAGCCCTTCGATGGCGATCACGAACGGGCCCGAGGCCGAGATCTCAACCGGGCCTTCTTCGGTTTTCCATTCGCCGGAGCCATCCCGCGAGGGGCTTGATTTCGGCGACGCTCTGGTAGCGCTTCACGAGCGAACCGGCGTAGAGGCTTGCGAACTCTTTCGCGGCGGCCTCCGAGGCCCAACGCGTCAGCGAAACCAGCACATAAGGAGCGCCCGGATGGCCGGCTTTCTCGTAGGTAAAGTAATAACCGCCTCGCCAGGCGTGCGCAAGCTGGACGCCGGTCTGCTTGCCATACCATTGCCAGAGCAGCATGGTCACATCGAACTGCCCCAGGCCGCCGAAGTCGTAGCGCTTGTACTCGCCCTTCAGAACCGCGTCGAGCTTGGGAACCGTCAGTGCGGAAATGTTCTCGCCCGCTAGGTAAGTTTCCGGTTCCATCACCTGCCGCGTATCTCGCGGAGGCTTTTCAAAGACGCCCTTGTAAGCCCCGTCGCGCCCTTTTTTCGCCATCACCTGCCGTTCGAAATCCAAACCGTAGGTGTACGGAAACGTCAGCGCCTCCCGCAGGAACAGCGGGGCCTTGGTAAACATCGGCGTCTGTCCGCCCTCCACCATCGCGCTCTTCATGGCATCGACGATCGCCGGCGAATCCGCCACGCTCTTGCCGGCCGGAGCCAGCATGTAATCGAGCAGCACCACCATCGCCTGCCCCTCGATGACCGCCTCGCGCGCCGACTGCGCCTCTTCCAGCGCCATTTCTTCCTGATCGCTCTTGGCGTGTGCGGAATCCTCCGCCCACTTGCTGAGGTTGTAGCTCTGATCCTGCAAAGCGTGCGTCAACTCGTGGGCCAGAACCGGCCTTTGCGCGTCGGCATCAACCCAATCGAGCAGGTAAACCGTCTTGGTCTTGGCATCGTAGAAGCCGGCAACCTGCTCCTTGAGCAGGCTGAGCAGAAAAGGCCGCAACTCGAAATCGCGCGGCAGCAATCCCAGCTTTTTCAGCGACGCGGCAGAGCGTTCCAGCCGCTGGGCGTCCTTGTCCTCCTGCATGTGCCGCGTAATGTACTGTTCCACTTCATCGCGATTGGCGAGCTTCCGCTTCACCTTTTCCTTGATTGGCAGCCCCGTGTCCTTGCTGGCGAATGCCAGGATTTCATCGACCGAGCGGAACAGCTCCTCGGCCTGTTTCGGGCTGATTTTGCTCTCGGAAGCCTCAGCTTGCCGGCGGATTGGCGGGTTCGGCTTGCTGGCACGGCTGGCGGCTGCGGTGCCGGCGGCTGAGTGGTCGCCGGTCTGCGCGCCGCAAAGCACTCCGCTCAACAGCAGAAAGCAACCAGAACAGCCTTGTCGGTTTACCGCGCATGCGCGTCATCGAAGTCCGTACCCTGCCTTCCCGCCAGAACCTTTTTTCATTGTAACCAGTTGGCGCAGCCTTCTCCACAGCCTTCACCCCTGCTTACCAGGAGACTTCCTTAGATTGTAACGGTATTCTCCAAGCCCATAAACCTCGTACCATCAGCATGATCGCGGTGATGGCAGCATCACGCTGCGCCTGGAGCGATTCCTCAGTAGGTACATCCCACCAGATCAAACTGTCATGGCGAGCGCAGTCGAGCCACCTTTTGTTCCCATTGCTGAAAAACAAAGGGTGGCTCCACTCCGCGCCCGAACCGCTTCTTGCTGATCGAAAGTAATGTCGGGCACGCAGCTCTGCAGCTCCGGTCACAGGCGCTCAGCGCTCCGGTCGCCATGACACATCCTCGAAATTTTGGGATACATCAACTCGGGAATTGCTTTAAGTGTCATTATGCCGCTCCGCTGGCGCGCTACTTCGAGGGCTGCGGGAATCACCTCGCGTCCGATGCCATCCGTCGACAATGGCAATTTCCTGCTCCGATTCGTCGTCGCAGGAAAGATAACAGAAAAGAACACGGCGCTTGGTTATAATCAATGGTTCGGCTATGTCATCTACCTCGCTTCAGCGACAAATTGACCGGCTCCGGAGCGCGATTCGCGGCTTACGCGGGCGCCGAGGCCCCGTTTGGCCTTCGCCAACCCGCAAGACGAATTCCGGGCGTTGCGCGGCGGCTGCGCGGTTCTGGACCTGAGCTGGCGCGCCAAACTGGTTCTCACCGGCGAGGACCGCACCCGCTGGCTGAATGGGATGGTCACCAACAATACCCGGGACCTGCCGCTGAACCAGGGGAATTACAGCTTCATCTTGAATCCCCAGGGACGCATCCAGGGCGATCTGGTCGCCTACAATCGCGGCGATTATTTCCTGCTTTCGACCGACCGCGATCAGGTCGAAGGGATACGCGAATTCTTCGACCGCCATATCATCATGGATGACGTCGAAGTCACCGACATCAGCGAGAAACTCGCCTCCATCGCCGTCGTCGGCCCCGACTCGCGCCAGGTTCTCGCCCGGGCCGGCATCACGCTTCCCGAGTTGCAGCCTTACGAGGTGCATGACTTCGTCTGGAACGGCATCGGACTGACCGCCGCGCGCGGCCCGGCGCTGCTGGCCGGCTTTGAGTTCTGGATGCATCCCGATAACGCCGCACTGTTCTATGGGATCGCCTTGGTCGCGGCTGGCGCCGTGCCGGCCGGCACCGCAGGCCTGGGAGTGGCTGCGGATTTCGCTCGGCATCCCGCGCTTCCGGATCGATATTCGCGAGCGCGACCTGCCGCAGGAAACCGGCCAGCAGCATGCCTTGCACTTTACCAAGGGCTGCTATGTCGGCCAGGAAATCGTCGAGCGCATACGCTCCCGCGGCAACGTTCATCGCGCTGTTTGCCGGCTTCCGGGTGCAGGGAGCAGCGCCCCAGCCGGGCGCAAAAGTCCAGTGGGACGACAAGGAAGTGGGCGAGATTACCTCCGCCGCGTCCATTCCGGCGCTCGCATCCAAAGATTCTGACGTCACGCTTGCCCTCGGATATATTCGCCGGGAGGCCGCGACCCCGGGAACCGAGGTCAAGATCGGCCCGGACATGGCAAGGGTGGAATCCCTGCCGTTTTCCATTTGATTCGATATGCCAAAAGAAAAAGAGCCTGAATTCACCGTTACCGATAGGCGCAAGTTCACCATCGAAGGTGAGCCGCTGCCTGCAAACCAGCACCCCTGAAACCCGACTGAAGCCGCAAAAGACGACCACGCCGGAGCCACCACGGGCCGCTCAACCTGCCGCCGCCGCCTCCGGTTGCCGCCGACGCCGCGCAGCCGGAGCCGCCCCAGCCGGCCCGAGCGCGCAGGAGCGCCAGCAGCAGGCGGATCAATACCAGCAATCGTCGCGCGAATTCGACTCGCATCTTCAGCGCGAACTCGATTCCCAGGGCCAGGGCCACAAGGCCTCCGACTTCGAGATTACCTTCGAGAAGTTCATCGCCTCGCTCTACATGACGGCGCTGATGCAACTGGGCCTGGTTCACGAACAGGGCGGGCAGCCGGCAGCCGACCTGATCGGCGCGCGGCAGACCATCGATACCCTGTCGCTCATCGCGGAGAAGACGCGCGGCAATCTCACGCCCAGGAAGAGCACATGCTGAGCAACTGCTTGTATGAGCTTCGCATGGCATACATCGAGGTGACCAACGCGCTGACGCGTCCGCCCGCCGGCGGAGTGCCGCCCGATCCCGGCGCGAGACTTCGATAATGCAGGCCGTGCTGACAGTGCTCGGAAGCGGCACCTCGATGGGCGTGCCGACCATCGGCTGCCCCTGCGATGTCTGCCGCTCGACCGACCCTCATGACCGCCGCACCCGCCCATCGGTCATGGTGGAGTGGGGCGGCCATCGGGTGGTCATCGACACCACGCCCGACTTCCGGCAGCAGGCCCTGCGCGAGAAGATCGACCGCGTCGATGCCGTGCTCTACACCCACGGACATGCCGACCACATTCTCGGCCTCGACGACCTCCGGCCGCTGACCTATCCCCGCATCACCGGCGGTCTCAAGGTTCCGCTTTACGCCAACCCTGACACCGCGCGCGTGCTGCGCTCGGTTTTCCGCTACGTCTTCGACCAGGACTATAAGTTCGGCGGACTGGCGCAAGTCGAGTTGCACGAGATCACCGGCCCGGTGCAGATTTTTGACGCGGTGTTTTGTCCGGTGACGGTGATTCACGGCGAGACTCCGATCTTCGGCTATCGCTTCGGTTCAGCCGCCTACCTGACCGACTTCAGCGAAGTTCCCGAAAGTTCTCGTTTCCCCTGCTGGGCGGGCTCGAAATTCTTTTTCTCGACGCCTTGCGCCACAAGCCGCATCCCACTCACTCCACGGTTGCGCAGTCGCTCGCCTGGTCGAGCGGCTGCGGCCGGCAAGCGCTTTTTTTACCCACATTGCGCACGATCTTCCTCACCAGGAGACCAATGCGCAGCTTCCGCCCAACGTGCGGCTCTCCCATGACGGGCTGCGGCTGGAGTTCCAACTGTGAGCGCGCGCCAGGCTGAGAACAAGATGTTTCACAACCGTTTTTTGAAGCGGCGAGGCTTTTTCGCGGCTTAATGATCGCAAAATTTTCCGGAGCCCGTTAGCCGCTGAGGGACCGCCGTTGATTCCGGTCCAATTTGAGTGATGAAAATTTGGAAAGCTGAATCACGATCGCATGAAGATCTTTCGTAAACTCGATCAAATTCCGCGCGATTTTGGGCGTACCGTCCTCACCGTCGGCAACTATGACGGCCTGCACCTGGGCCATCGGCACATCCTGAAGCAAATGGTCGAGCGGGCCAAGCAGTTGCAGGCCCGCTCCGTCGTGCTCACCTTCGATCCCCATCCGATCCGCATCCTTCGTCCCCGCGAAGCTCCTCCGCTCATCACCCCCATGCCGTACAAATTGCGGCTGCTGGAGGAGACCGGACTCGACGCGGTCGTGATTCTGCCGTTCACCCGCGATCTTTCGACGATGCCTCCCTTCGAGTTCGCCGAGCAGATCATCTCCACCGCGCTCGACGCCGTCGAGGTTCACGAAGGCTTCAACTTCCGCTTCGGACACCGCGCCGAAGGCGACATCGACCGGCTGCGCGAAT
Source organism: uncultured Acidobacteriota bacterium (assembly GCA_963786555.1). Taxonomy (GTDB): domain Bacteria; phylum Acidobacteriota; class Terriglobia; order Terriglobales; family Acidobacteriaceae; genus CAWBRT01. The sequence continues at coordinate 121,531 of CAWAZO010000005.1, read as the reverse complement.
ACGGCGCGCGTCTCGGCTTCACCGTGCGCGCCTATGAGCCGCTGCAGGCGCGCGGCTATCTTGTTTCCTCCAGCCAGGTGCGCGACCTGATTGCGGCCGGCCAACTCGCGCCCGCGCGGCATCTGCTGGGACGCCCGTTCCGCATCTACTCCAATCCCGGACGCGGACGCGGCTACGGGCACAAATACACCGTGCCCACGGTCAATCTCAGCCGCTACGATGAACTCGTTCCCAAGCACGGGGTCTACATCACCCAAATCGCGCTCTCCGGCGAATGCTTCGATACGCGTGACCAACGTCGGAAACCGTCCGACCTTCGGCGCCGATTCCTTCGCCATCGAAACTCATATTTTGAATTTCCACCCGATCGAGCTGACGGTCGAAACCAGCGTCGAGCTGACGTTTCTCAAGCGCCTCCGCGATGAAATCAAATTCCCTTCGGTGGACGCCCTGCGCGACCAGATCAGCCGCGACGTGCACCGTGCGCGACGCTTCTTCGACCTGCTGAAAATATTTACTGCCGGATCAGCGTCCGAATAGAACTGGTTGCATAAATATTTCCTTAAAGGATGACTTTACCCGCTGCTGAAAAAGTGTTCTGAGGTGTCACCCTGAGCGCAGCCGGGGTGGAGGAGCGAAGGATCTGCTGTTTGCGCATGCCGAAAATAAAGCAGATCCTTCGCTCGCGCAAAACCGGCGCGACCTCAGGATGACACCTCGAGAAATCGGATACACCAAATGTGAAACCGCCATAGGCACGATTCCGCCGCCATCGGTTCGGACCGATTGGGTCCGCCCGCCTTTGGCTAACGTGGGCTAGCGGAATGTCCTGGAAATCGTTGTGTCATCCTGAGTGGCTGCGCGGAGCGAAGTGGGCAGTTCGCCGGATTGTTCCCCGCCCCATGACGGCAGCCGTCGATTTTTGTTATCATCCCATTCCGCTGGGGTGAGTGGGTTTCGTCCAGCCGATCAAGGAGGAGATCATGACGTTTTCTCGTGGCATGGTTTATGCCCTTGCATTTGCTGTCCTGTGCCTGATGGTGGTTCAGCCCGTGTCGGCCCAGAGCGGCGCCGACCTTTTCAAGCAGAAGTGCGCCATGTGTCATGGCCCTGACGGCAAAGGCCAGACTCCCATGGCCAAGAACATGGGCGCTGGTTCGCTGGCGTCTTCCGCCGTTCAGGGCAAGAGTGATGCCCAACTGAAGGACGCAATCCTGAAGGGCAAGGGCAAAATGCCGGCGCAGAAAGTAACCGACGCCCAAGCAGGCGATCTGGTGAAGTTCGTCCGTTCTCTCAAGTAGACGGCGAAAAGCTCCTTTGCCGTTCGGCACTGACCCGGAGTGGTTTTGAAGCGCGGATGCCCCATCCTTGCCGGTGGTTTTCGGCGCAGGGTGGGGTAGCTGCTTTAGCTCAGTTCCCGAGTAGGTGTATCCCGACATATCAAACTGTCATGGCGAGCGAAGTCGAGCCACCTTTTGTATCTGCTGCTGAAAACATAAAGATAGCTCCACTCCGCGCCCAAACAGCTTCTTGCCGATCAAACGTAACGTCGGGTACGCAGCTCGGCTGCTCCGGCCACGGACGCTTGGCGCTCCGGTCGCCGTGACATTACTCTTGGAACTGTGCGATACACCAATCAGGGTACCGCCTTAACTTGCTGTTCCCAAATCGATGAAAAAGAAAATCTCTCTATTCACCGCGTTCGTGTTTGCCGCTTCGGTTCTTGCTTTTGCGCAGGATCTGACCGATGCCAAGACGGTCTTCGCCAGGAACTGCGTTTTGTGCCACGGAGCCGACGGCCGCTCGCAAACCCAGGCGGGCAAAACGCTACAGGCCGCCGATCTCACCGCCCCCGGCGTGCAAAGCCAGAGCGATAGCCAGATCCGCAACGCACTTGCCAAAGGCAAAGGCAAGATGCCGGCCTATGGCCCCGCGCTCGGCGACAAAGGTCTGGATGCGATGGTGAAGTACATCCGAACCTTGAAGGCAAAGTAGCTTCAGACGAGGCGGTCCGGATGCGCAGAGCCACAGCTGTTTAACTTTTAGAGCATTTTCGCAAAAGGTGTAGTCTCGGGGGCCCCACCTTCACCGCGGTTTTTTGCGGTTAAGGTGGGAATCGTGGTCTACACCAAATCCGATTTCGCTCTAGTGTAGTCGTCTGAGAGGGTGTCATCCTGAGGCGGAGCCGAAGGATCTGCTTTTATTTACGGAACAAAAACAGATGCTTCGCTTCTCCACCCCAACAAGCCAACAGCGGGCTTGCCGGGGACCCCGGCTTCGCTCAGCATGACACTTCAGCGCATGTTGCAGTTACACTAATTCGGAAACTGCTCTACTGTGCGGTTGTCGCTTCGACCCTACGCCGCTTTACCCGCTCCGGAATCTGCACCAGGATGGTTGCCGTCAGGGTCACGGCGATGCCGAGAATCTGAATGGAATTTACGGTTTCGCCCAGCGCCACGGCCGCGATGATGATGGCGAATACCGGCTCCAGGCAACTGGTCACGATGGCCCGTGTCGGGTCCAGATGCTGCAGTCCCCACAGATACAGCGAAAATGGAACCAGCGCGGAAGAGATCGAGAAGATCAGCAGAAACAGCCACTGCTGCGGCTGATAATGGGCGGCGATAATCCGTGCCGGTGGATTGATCAGAATCCATGCCACGGCGGCGCCGAACATCGCCCACATCATCACCCGCCAGCGGTCGCCGGTCTCGACCAGGCTGCCGCCGTAGACATTCCAGAAGGCAAACCCTACCGCGGCCACCAGCGCCGACAGCACTCCGATGCCTTGAAATTTCAAGCGATGCGCTTCCATCGCGAACCACGGAAAGCCCGCCCTGCCGGCCACCACGCCGATCGCCAGCACGCTGCCGATCACCGCCAGTCCCACGCCCAGGATGCGAACGAACGGTTGCCCTCTGCCGTCCGCGCGCCAGCATGTAGAGCAGCACGAATACCGGCGAGATGTACTCCAGGATGATGGCCGTCGCCACGGTGGTCTTCTCGATGGCAAAGTAATAGAAAAAATTCGAGTCCGCGATGCCCAGAATTCCCAGCACCATGCACTGCAGAATCTCTCGTCGGCGGCATGGCCACGCCTCGCCGTCCGCGCACGCATAGCAGCACCGCCATCAGGATCAGGAACGAGAAAGTGGTGCGGCTCTGCGCCAGCATCATCGGCGGCAATGAAGCCCACCGTCCGGCCCGCGATCTTCAAACGCCCGGTGAAAACCGCCCTGCCCAGCGACGCCGAAATTCCCCAGAACAGCGCCGCCGAGGCAACGCACAGGTAGCCCTTTGCCCGGCTTGAACTCCGCGGCCGGCGCCGCGAGCGCGATTTCTCGCGTGCCCGCGCTTACATATCCCTCTGCCATTACGTCGTAATTGCCCTGAAGGGCCTTTCTGTTTGTCGACAAGGATGATCCCCTGAGAACAGCTGTCCAGCCTGTCGCTCGGCCCGAATTCGCACGCCTGGCTCTCCGCCGAAGCATCACCTCGGACGCACGCTGCTAGCGGCGATTATCGGTCTGCGGTTCGGGATGAATCAGCACTCTGAACAGTTGTGGCGCCGCGGTCTTAAACCGGATCTCCAGTGCCGTCTGCACATCGTGTACGCGCGAGAGCGGCAGTTTATCATGCATGGTCACGTGACAGGAGAGGAACAGGTGATCGCGCACCCGCTTCAGTAGAATCTCGTGTACGTCAATCACCTCCGGGAACTGTCCTCCAATGGCTTTCAGGCGCGCCTCCAGACGCATGATCGCGCACGATCTCATTGCTGGTCTCAACCGTCGCCGGTTCGCTTTCGATATGCGTCAAAATGGACGCGATCTCCGGCACCGACGACCGGATATCGCTTTCCAGAGGGTCACGCGTTCATGCGCCGCCATCAGCGTGAGCTTCTCGTCGAGTTCGACGTGCAGTTCGACGTGCTGTTTTCCGTCAAGATCCTGCACGCTGATGTCGTGCACCGTCAGGTTGTTGCGCAGAGCGGCGGCGCGGATGCGATCGAAGATGCTCTCCCAGCGCCCGGCCCTGGAAACCGTATTCACCACGACATCGGCCCCCGGCAGGATCTGGCGAACCGTCTCCGTGACCCTGTGCGCAACCTGCTCCGATGCCTGGAACGTCACGTTTCTGCCGAGCCCGATCGCGAGATCGACAAAGTAGCGGCTTCCCACGCTCCTGATCCGCACCCGGTCCACCTCCAGAACTCCGGGCAGGCTGATCGACCGAGTCCATGATCCGCGTCCGTACGCCGTGCGGCGCGCCGTCCAGCAATGCGTCGACCGTCTGCCGGGCCAGCCGCCAGCTCACGTGGACGACAATCACCGCCACGAACAGCGCCGCGATCGGATCGGCCTTGAAGAGCCAGTTCAGGTGGTTCAGGCGCGGCCAAGCCAGACCAGAAACAGCCCGACAATTACCACGGCGCTCGACCAGATGTCGGTTCTGAAATGGAGCGCGTCGGCCTTTAATGCCTGGCTGTCGTACTTGTCGGCGACGATCTTCAAGGCTCGCGAGCGCCAGAGATCGACGCCGATGGAGAAAAGCATGACCGCCACGGCCGCGATGCTCGGCTCAATCTCAACCGTGCGCAGAAACAGGCGCTTGAATGCCTCATAGACGATCCAGACGCAGGTGATCAGCAGCAGGCCCGTCTCGATAAACGCGGAAAAGCTCTCGACTTTGCCGTGGCCGTACTGGTGATCGGCATCGGCGGGCTTGTCGCTCACCCGCACCGACAGCAGGGTGATGACGGCAGCCACCAGGTCAAGGCTGGAGTGCAGCGCTTCGGAGAGAATGCCGAGGCTTCCGGTGGAAAAGCCCACGACAAACTTGAAAGCCGTGATCAGCAGGGCGGCAAAAACAGAGTTGCGCGCAACTCCGCGTTTTTCCGCGCGCATGGTCTCCGCGTTGAGTGCTTGCTCTGCCATTCGCTTCCGCTTGGACTGGGCGCGAGGTTATCTGCCACGGCGTATGTCATCAATCTGCAAAACTGTCATGGCGAGCCGAAGTTCGAGCCATCTTTGTGTTTCTACTGTAGAAATTTTCTACTGTTAGGAACTAAAGAGGTGGCCCCACTCCCTACCCATCAAAGGCAACCGCGGCATTTGATGCAACCCCGTCTCCGCGCCTGAATAGTTTCTTGCTCACCAAGTGCGAGTAAGGAATAGCCCAACGCCCGTGTGGTTACTCTGCCACGACGGACAGCAAAGCTGCAAATCGCGAGCCATTCCCCGACGTTGGCCTGCCGCCGGAGTCCCCGGCGAGGCTCGGCTCGCTGCGGGTGATCTCAGCGCTTCACCGCCCGATAGAGTCCGGCGATACCGAACGTGTAGGGATTGTATTGCGCGCGCTCAAATCCCGCCCGCCGCATTCGCGCCAGCATTTCCTCCGGCTCGGGAAAGCGCGCGACCGATGCCGGCAGATAAGCGTAAGGTCCGCGAACCCCCGAAATCATCGTGCCCAAGCCGCGGCAGAACATGACGAAAATACAAGCGATAGAGTTTGCCGATCAGGCCGCGCGGTTCGCCGAAATCGAGAATCCCGATTTCACCGCCGCTCTTCAGCACGCGGCAAATCTCGTCGAGCCCGCGATCGTAGTTGGCGAGATTGCGAAAGCCGAAAGCGGAGACGACCAGATCGAAAGCTGCCGTCGGCAAACGGCATATCCAGCGCGTCGGCCTCGACCCACTCGACCGGCAGGCCCGCGCCCTTGCGCCGCGCCCGCTCCAGCATCGCCGGCGAAAAATCCGCGCCCACGATTTTTACGCCCGGGGCCGCGCTCCGATACAGCGCCAGGCTCATGTCGCCGGTGCCGCAGCACAGGTCCAGCACGGCCGCGCCCGGACGCCGCAGAATATGCCGGAAACTGCGTGACGCGCGCCACCACCAATAGCGGTCCGTGTTCAGCGAAAGAACGTGATTCAGCAGGTCGTAGCGCGGCGCAATGGCGCTGAACATGTCGCGAACCGCGTGTGCGGCGGCCTGCTCATCCTGCGCATCAGCCGTGCGCGCGCCCAAAGATTTATCTTGCTCTGGCATGAGGGATTCCGGCTCGATCAGGCTTGCGACGCCACAGCAGGCCGACATTACCAGCGGTGCCGGCCACCCTGGCATGATCCGCTCGATCACGCTTGCGACAAGTAGCGAAGTTCGTCGATGGCTTGCAAAATTGCGCGCTCCGGCGCATCCGTCACGAACTCCGCCTTGCCGATTTCCAGCGGCAGCACCCACTGAATCTTGCCGCAGATGACCTTCTTGTCGCGGGTCAGACGGCGCAGAATGTTGCGCGGCTTCACGTCGACCTTGGGCAGAGGCGCATATGACAGTATCGCGCTGATAATCCGTTGCGCTGTCGTCGAATCGGTTTTCTGCATGCCGGCGGAAATCATGGTCGCCGCGATCATGCCCCACGCCACGGCTTCTCCGTGCAGGAAGTGCCGGTAACTGGTTTCCGCTTCCAGGGCGTGTCCGATGGTGTGGCCGAAATTCAGAATCTTGCGCAGCCCGTGCTCCTCCTCGTCCTCGCCAACCACGCTCGCCTTCACCCGCACGCACTCGGCTATCAGCCACTCCATCGTGCCCGGCATCGCGCCGCAGAATGCGCTCCCGGTTTTCTTCCATGAACTCGAAAATACGCGGATTGCGGATAATCCCGGTCTTCAGCGCCTCAAACAAGCCCGAACTGAACTCCCGGTCGGGCAGCGTCAGCAGCACATCGGGATCGATCAGCACCATGGAAGGCTGCTTGAAGGTGCCCAGCAGATTTTTCCCGAGCGCCAGGTTCACGCCCGTCTTGCCGCCGACGGAGGAATCGATTTGCGCCAGGAAAGTCGTGGGAATCTGAACGAAGTCTGATCCCTCGCATATAGATCGAAGCCAGGAATCCTCCGACGTCGCCCACCACGCCTCCGCCCAGCGTCACCAGCGTGGACCCGCGGTCTGCCCCCAGCTTCACCAGCCGGCTGCCCAGCTCTTCCACCGTCGAAAGCTTCTTGTAACGCTCTCCATTGGGCATCTCGACGAAGGCATTCTCCAGCTTCGCCGCCTTAAAAGATTGCTCCAGAGTCTTGCCGAAATGCTTGCGGACAGGAGCCACCGTGATCGTGAACACCTTGCCCGCATTCGGCATCAGCTCCCGTATATAAGTCCCGGCAGAGCGCAGCACGGCCTGCTCGATCAGGGCTTCATAGCGGCCTCGAAATCGTATTGATGCTTATGCGTACCAAGTATTTATTCTAGCGCAGCCTCGCCGAAAGCACGAAGTTGTTCAGTTGCACGCTGCTGCAATGATATATTTGCCTGCATCGGTGAAATGAGGACTCGTGCAGGAAACGGATTTCATTGTCGTGGGCGCCGGCATCGCCGGCATGCGGGCTGCAATCGAGCTGTGCCGCCTACGGGCGTGTGCTCTGCCTGGCCAAGCTCGAGCTCAGCGAATCGAACACCCAGTATGCCCAGGGCGGCATCGCGGTCGCTCTCAGCGATGAGGACGAGATCTGCCTGCATTTGCAGGACACGCTGGTCGCCGGCGACGGCCTCTGCAACAGCGATGCGGCGCGCATCCTGGTCGAGGAAGGCCCCGTTCGCATCGAGGAACTCATCAAGTGGGGCACCCAGTTCGATAAGCAAGGCACCAAGCTCTCGTTCACCCGCGAGGGCGCGCACAGCCGCAACCGCGTGCTGCACGCCAACGGCGACTCCACGGGACGCGAAATCGGCCGCGCACTCTACCATCGCGCCGCCTCTCTCAAGCACATTTCATTTCGTGAATTCGGCTTTGCCACCGGCCTCTGGATGGAAGACGGCCGCGTCGTCGGCATTCATCTGCTGAACGAGAACGGTGAACAGGAACAGATCAGGGCGGCAGCCGTCATGCTGGCCACCGGCGGCATGGGCCAAATCTATGCCAATACCACGAACCCCGGGGTCGCTACGGGCGATGGCGTTGCCATGGCCTTTCGGGCGGGCGCCGAAATCAGCGACATGGAATTCATTCAATTCCATCCGACAGCTCTTTATTTGAAAAACGCGCCGCGCTTTCTGCTCTCCGAGGCGCTGCGCGGCGAAGGCGCTTATCTGCGCAATGCGAATCTCAGCCGCTTCATGCCGAAGTACCACGATATGGCGGAGCTGGCTCCGCGCGATATCGTCGCCCGCGCCATTGCCCACGAGCTGGAAATTTCTCCGGCGCGCGAGCCGGTCGTCTATCTTGACCTTACCCACCTGAATGGCGAACGCCTGAAGAAGCGATTCCCGCGCATTTACACCACCTGCCTGAAGTACAACATCGATCTTGCCACGGACCTGGTGCCGATCCGTCCGGCGGCGCATTATGCGATGGGAGGCGTTCGCACCGATCTCTGCGGCCGCACCTCGCTTCCCGGACTTTATGCCGCCGGCGAAGCTGCCTGCACCGGGGTCCACGGCGCCAACCGCCTGGCGAGCAATTCCCTGCTCGAAGGTCTGGTCTACGGCGCGCGCGCCGCCGGCTACATGGGCAGCGAAGCACGCTCTGGTGAAGCACGGCAAAGACTCTTCCGCCGGCAAGAGCAAGAAGGCGGTCAACGGCGGCCAGGTTCTCTCCAATCCTGCTCTCGAAAGCCAAATCTCCGCCCTTCAGGAGTTGATGTGGCGCGATGTCGGAATTGTGCGCGAAGGCAAGCGCCTCCGTGGCGCAATCGCCGCCTTGAAAGAGTTGCAAGGCCAACTGCCGGAAGCGCACTGCCGTCGCGAATGGGAGGCCCACAACGTGGCCGCAATCGCCCAATTGATCGCCCGCGCCGCCCTGGCGCGCGAGGAAAGCCGAGGCGCACATTATCGGCTGGACTACCCTGCTCACAACGACGCGCGATTCCTGAAACACTCGATCATCGTCGGCGATAAAGTCCGCTTCGAGTAGAGCTTGATCTGTGCTACAGCACGTTCCGCGTAATGAATTTCGAAGTGTCATTCTGCCTTTCGCAATCGCGCGTGAACCCTCGATTCCTCACAACCCCCGGCCGCCCCTGTCCCGTCTAATCCGTAGCAATCGATAGCGCAATGCAATCGAGAGCGGAGGTGAACGCTATGCTTTGGACTCTGTTCGTGATTCTTCTGGTGCTGTGGCTGTTGGGAGTAGTCAGCAGCTACACCTTCGGAGGATTTATTCACATCCTGCTGGTGTTGGCGGTGATCGCTTTGTGCTTCCAGCTCATTTCAGGACGAAGAATGAGTTTGTGAAGCTCAGCGCTGCTGAAGTCAATCGCTGCCGGCCAGAAATCGGCATTCAGGCATTGACCGAACGCATCTGGCATGAAGGGAAACCTAGCAACAAACGAAGGAGTACAACCGAAATGGATAAGGACCGCGTGGAAGGCAAGATCAAGGACATCAAGGGCCGCGTCGAGCGGCAGGTCGGCGAGTGGACCGGAGACAAAGACGCTCAGGCCGAAGGCGCGAAAGAGCAGATCAAGGGCAAGGTGCAGAACGCCTTTGGAAAAATCAAAGACGCCGGGCGTGAAGCCATGAACAAGGCACGAGACCGAGAAAACGAAACGCCTGGCGACAGAGGATCATGAATCGCGACGACGAAGACGTCGCATAAGCAACCTGAAAGTCCCCAAGGGCGCTCATTCCGGGCGCCCTTTTCTTTGTGACATGTTCCTGTGGAAAACGAGGGCATCAAGGCTGGAGCAGTTCCGGTGACGGACAATTCCCTGACAACCAAGCTGTCTGGTCGCAGTCCACACCTGCTCTTGGCGTGTGGGCATCGCATGGGCACCAATTGCGAGCTGCCTTACAGCCGTTTTGTCAGAAACAATGCATCCAGATTGTGGGCGTAGTAGCGCGGCAGCCGCCTCAGAATTTTGTAGCGATGCCGCTCATAGAATGCAAGTGCCGCGGCATTGTTGACCGCCGTCTCCAGCACCATCATGAAGCCGCCGAGTTTGCGGACTCTCTCTTCGGCAGCCTGCATCAGCAACGTACCGAGCTGGTGGCGGCGAAAGTCGCGACGGACATCGAGGGTAATGACGTGTCCATATGCCTTGGCGGTGCAGTTCGACTACCACGAAGCCCGCGATGCGCTCTTTGCGCTTGCTCGCCGCGGCTTCTGCCGCGACGCTGGCTGACTTCGCCGCGCGCTGTTTCATCTGGCCGGCATCGACGGCCGTCCTCGCTGCGGCTCCGGCTTCAGGTTCGGCAATGATGCAGAATGACTGCTTTCGCTGGACATAGCTCTGCAGCTCACCGCGGGAGTAGGCAATCCCCGGTTCGAACAGTCGGTGTCGATTCGGTACAGCTCTTCGAAGTCGCCGTGCCGGTAATCTCTCAAACGGAACACCCTTCGGTTGTATCGCGAGAGGCGAGATGTGCGCAAGGACGCTCTCATTCAGGTTTCGCATGTTCTTGCTGCTGACAAACTGCTTTCCGAGGGTGTCATCCTGAGTGAAGCGAAGGATCTGCTGTCTGCGCGTCAGAAGCGATCCTTCGCGCGCAGTACGGCGCGCTCAGGATGCCTATGCGAGTTCAAGCCTCGAACGGCTGCGTCCATGTCTGCCGCGTCAGCGAGCGTGCTCAGCGGTTGCCGGGCTAGCACAGTGAAGCCTGCTCGGTTTGGCCGGCGCGCAGATATGCTTCCGCCAGATGATGCTTCACCTCGGCCAGCACGGCTGCCCCGCTCTGCCCTTTGGATTGGGCCAGAGCGCGCGCCAGCTCCAGCACGCCGACGGCGCTGGAGTACTCGCGCCGGGCCAGGTGCACGACCCCAAGGGTATCGAGCACCGCCGGATCTTCCGGCGCAAGCTCGCGCGCATGCATGGCCAGCGCCAGCGCCCGGTCAAGCTCGCGCCCTTGCCGGGCGTAAATCCAGGCGAGATTGTTGGCCGAAACCCCGCTGTTGTCTCCGCCGTGCACGGCTGCTTCGTAGTTGCGCACCGCCGCGGCCAAGTCGTGCTTGCGCTCGGCCTTCACTCCCGCCAGCAGGGTGGAAAGCTCGCGCACCCTGATGGCCGAATCGGCTGCGGCGATCATCTGGCCGTGGCGGGCGAGCAGCTTCGCCACGGCTTCGGCGGCGGAATCGCGCTCCCGGTCCATCTCGTAGGCGCGCCGCAGACAGCGAATTGCATCCTGCGTCCAGCCGTGTTCGGCAAACAGGCGTCCCGTCAGTTCCATGAGGCCCGACAGATCTCTTATCGCTCGCCGCAAACTGTTCCATCTGCAACAGCATGGGACGCGTAACCTCTCCCTCACCGTAGGCGCGGATCAGACCCTGCATCGCTTCCGGCGAGCTCGGATCGAGCACCATGGCTTGTTCGTAGTTGAGCAGGGCGGCGCCAATCTGATGCTCCGCCAGCGCGATTTCCCCGCGCAAAATGCTGGCTTGCGCCGATGCTTGTCGATGGCTGCAACGCGGTTCGCAACGACGCGAGCTGCCTGGTAGAGCTCCCTTGCCCTCAAGCACCCGGCAGAATATGACCAAAGCCCGCAAATTGGCCGGCTCCTGCCGCAACACGGGAACGATGTACTGCTCCGCCAGGCCAACATTGCCCGAGCGCAGCGCGATGTCCGCAAGCGCGATACTGGCCGGCACAAAGTCGGAGCCGGCCTGCAACGCTGTCTGCCACTCCGCCACCGCGCCCGCATTGTCGCCCATCCTCTGGTGCAGCAATCCCAGGACGTAATGTGCCGACGGCGAATCCGGCGCTATCCCCACCGCCTTCCTTGCCTCTGCTGCCGCTACCGTCAGGTCTCCGTCGATCAGTTCAAGCTCGGCCGACAGGATGCACCGCGTGGCCGGGTCGAGTTCGCCTCCGAAGGCGGCCAGATGCTCGCGGGCTGACTTCATCAGAAGCGTTACCTGGGAGGGCTCGCTCCGCTGGAAGGCCTGAATATCCGCCTCGATCAGACGCGAGATCAATTGCGTGCGATATCGCTTCCTCTGCTCCCTTTGCGCTCCCGATTCCGCCTCAGGACCGCCCTGCAGATGCCCGGCGTAGTTGCGGCCTGCCAGCACGGGCTCGCCCGCCAGCAGCTCGAAATCTCCCAGAACAGGCGGCGATTCGGGACTGGAAACATCCACGGCGGCCAGAATCTTCTGCGCCTCTTCCATGCGCGCCGAGCGTTCCAGAAATTGCGCCAGGTGCAGCTTGGTTTCGACCGTGTCCTCGGTTTCAACCGCCTTCCGATAAGCCTGCTCGGCGTCTTCGGTCTGCGCGTCTTCCTCGGCAATACGGCCGAGCGCCAGATAAGGCGCGGCGCTCCGCGGCTGCGCTTGGGCGGCTTTTTTCAATACCTCCCGGGCTTCGTCTCGCCTCTGCCCGCACGGTTCAATAGCTGGGCGAGCGAGACGGCCACCTTCATTCGCGTCGGATCAAGTAGCAGGGCGCGGCGGAAAGACTCCATGGCCGCGGACGCATTCTCGTCGGCGGCTGCGGCGGCGCCAAGCAACTCGAAGGCGTCGGCGCTCGGGCCGGCCGAAGCCATCACCTTCCTTGCCTCTTCGCTCGCCTGCTCGACGGAGCCGCCCAGCAGATAGAGTTCTCCCAGCTTCAACCGGGCGGAATTGTTATTTGGAGTCGAGTTCCAGGGCGCGATTGTATGCGTTGAATGCCTCGCCCGGCTCTTCCAGCGCGTAATAACATTCTCCGATGTGGGACCATAGCTGCGATTGCTCGCCCTTGCCGAGAGCAGGCTCATGCGCCAGCAGCGACTGAAACAGATTGAGCGCGGCGGCCGGATTTCCCCTGCCCTGCAACCGTTCCGCTTCTTTCATTTGCCGCTTCTGCCATGAACCGCCAACGCTGAAACAAAGCAGCAGCAGCGAAAGCCCGAAGATGACATGTCGCCAGCGCACGTGTTCCTCGATGCGCATCGACCGGATTTGCGAAAGCCCTCTTCGCATTCATCGGATGCTCTGCGCCCGTAGGCATCCTGATGCGGAGAGACTGACAGCAGTTGCAACCATCAGGCACGGCAGCCCGCCCCATTGGAAAAGCGCAAGCCGGTCAGCCCATCGCGCTCAGGGAGCCGTCTCGTCATCAGCTTTTCAAGGGCACAAGTTTTTGAATGGCGCGGCCTTAACGGCTGCGGAATTTTCGAAGGGGCGCGGCTTTCGCCGGCTGTGAAAAAGTGTTCTTCGAAGGGTCATCCTTCGTGCCGTGTCATCCTGAGGTCGCGCGACTTTGCGCGGCCGAAGGATCTGCTTTGCTTTCAGCACGCGCAAACAGCCTTTATTAGCCGAAGGCCCGTCGTCGACTTCAGACCCGATGAGTGATGAAACGGCTTGGGTAATAAATTCTCTGCTCGTGTCATTTTGACCAGGGTTGCTGAAATCCGATTAGCCCTTCCGCATTCGTCCCATTCAGCAACTTACAATCTTCCGGGTACTTAGCACGGGCGGCCTATTGACTGTCCGAATGGCGTCTCGGGTGCATGGAAGGCGGATGGCACCATGTTTTCGTGATGCCTAAATTACGTCACCTGAGGGCCCCAGAATGAAGAGTCTGTTGGTTCGGCTTTGGAAGGAAGAAGAAGGCCAGGACTTGACCGAATATGCTTTGTTGTTGGTTCTGCTTTCCCTGGCGGCGACCGCTACGCTCGGAACCCTGTCGACGGCGCTGCAGTCGGTTTTTTCCAATGCGTCCGCGAATCTGACCTAGTCAACGCTTGCGGCCACAGCGATTCCCGAGATATCGCATCCCGAAGCCGCAGTCCATCGGCCGGTACGACCAACAGGGAGCGACGGCCGCGAACAATTCCGAGACGATATGGCTTCTCGGAAACCGCTCCAGCCAGTGGCTGGCAATACCCCCGACAACCGCAGGCCGCTTGGGCAGAAACTCCTGGCGGCCTCAACCCTTCAATCTTTGCGGGAAGGCGCAGCCTCAGCCTGCTGATCTTCTTTTCCGACTATCACGACGGCGTGGTGGTTACATCCGCCGTTTTCGGCAAATCTTGAAACTTGTTTGATTTGGCATAGCTGCACCCGCAGCAAGCTAATGAAGTGTCATGCTGAGCGTAGCGAAGCATCTGCTTTGCTTTCAGCGCTGGCAAACAGCAGATCCTTCGCTACTCCACCCAGCAAGCCAACAGCGGGCTTGTCGGGGACCCCGGCGACCACCCCAACAACGGCAAAAGCGGCCGTCGCTGGGGACCCCGGCTGCGCTCAGGATGACACCATTGGTGTACTGTTTTTCGGCCGCCTGCTGGAAAACTCCCCGATTTACCCTTCCTGGCTTCGATGGTTTGATCCCTCAGCTTTGTATCCCGGCCAGCTCGGTCGTGCGTTTCAGTTGACCGCAAGCGGCGTAAATGTCGCGCCCCCGTGGACGCCGGATAAATGCCGGAATTCCGGCGCGCAACCAGTACCCTCTGAAAAGCCAGTACCTGCTCCTCGGCGGGCGTGGAAAACGCGATGCCCGGCCCGGCATTGAGCGCGATCAGGTTGACCTTGGCGCGCAGTCCGCGCAGCAGCCCCGCCAGCTCTTCGCGCATTCTCCACCGAATCGTTCTCGCCGCCCAGCAGCACGTACTCGAAGGTGATCCGCTCGCGCGGCCGCAGCGGAAAATTCTGCGCCGCTTCCAGCAGGCTGGCGATGTTCCATTTGCGGTTGACCGGCATCACCCGGGAGCGGCCCTCGTCGTTCGAGCCGTTCAAGGAAATCGCCAGCTTGGGACGCACCGGCTCCCGGCCAAAGTCGGCAATGCGCGGCAGAATTCCCGAGGTGGAAACCGTCATCCGCGACTCCGCAACTCCCACGCCTTCCACCAGCAGGCGCACGGCCTTCATAAAATTGTCGTAGTTCAGAAACGGTTCGCCCTGTCCCATAAAACCAGGTTGATGCGGTCGCGCTCCGGCTCGACGCCATGGCTGGCCAGCACCAGCAAAACCTGTCCCACGATTTCGCCCGCCGTCAGGTTGCGTTGCAGTCCCAGCAAGCGCCGTCATGCAGAAGCGGCAGTTGACGGCGCATCCGGCCTGGCTGGAAATGCAAATCGTCGCCCGGGTACGCGCTTCGCACCTCGCTGCCGTCGCCCTGCTCGCCGCCGTCGCCCTCGGGCATCCACACGGTTTCCACGGATACGTGATCGGCAACCCGGCCATCGCGCGCGTCTGCCGCCTGAGGCGCCGAAGGGTCGCTCTGCGTCGCCGAAGCCAATCAGATAACGCACCGTGCCATCCACGGAAGTGAACTGCCGCTCGATCGTCGGGATGCCGATCTCGAACCCCTGCGCCAGCAAGCTGGAGCGAAATCTGGCCCGGCAATGTCGAGATTTCGGCTATACTTTTTTGCGCTGCCGGTAAATCGGCCTCAAAGAGCTGAGCACCTCGGTAGAGCGGCTGCCCCTGAGACTCTGCCAGAGCCGTAAGCTCTTGCAAACTAAGGCCTAATAGTTCGAATTGAGAAGTCTCGCTCATGCATCCAATCAGTAGTCCGTAAAGTGCCGTCTGCCCGGGACCCCGTATGGGTCGCGATTTCAGAGCCCCGAAACCACCTCTCAGCCGTCTAACTTGTTATCTTAGATGGTGGGGGCATCAGGGAGCGGCATTCATTTCGCTGTTTTTTGATCTGGAAGACTCAACGCCCGCCGATCGATCGCTGGCGGCCTGCTTGCCAATCTCGGGTACAAGGGAGCCAACATGCAAAAAGAGTTCGTCGACGAACTTCGCAGCCTGCGGCGCACGGAACTGCCGAATGGGTTGACGGTAATCTCCGAAGAGATGCCGCATATTCGCTCCGTCTCCATCGGTATCTGGATCCGAACCGGCTCCCGCCACGAGACGCAGGATCTCAACGGCATCTCCCATTTCGTCGAGCACATGGTCTTCAAGGGCACCAAGAGCCGCAACGCGGAAGACATCGCCCGGCAAGTCGATTCCATCGGCGGCAACCTCGACGCCTTTACCGCCAAGGAATGCGTCTGCTTCAACGTCAAGGTGCTCGATGAGCACCTGCCGATCGCCATGGACGTGCTCAGCGACCTGGTGCTGAATCCGGTATTCAATGAATCCGACATCACCAAAGAGCGCGGCGTCATTCTCGAGGAAATCAAAATGGACGAGGACAATCCCGACTTGCTCGTCCATGAAATCTTTACCCAGAATTTCTGGAAAGACCACCCTCTGGGCCGTCCCATTCTCGGCACCAAGGAAACGGTGCGCAGATTCCACCAGGCCATGCTGTTCGACTACTACGGAGCCCGCTTCGTTCCCGGAAACATGGTAATTTCAGCCGCCGGCAGCATCAACCACGACCAGTTCGTGGAGCTGGTGGCCAATACCTTCCAGCATCTTCAGCCCCAGCCCGACCCCTTGCACCAGGTTCCTCCGAAGGCGCAGGCGCGCATCATGCTGCGCAACAAGAAGTCCCTCGAACAGGTGCAGATTTGCATCGGCGTCCCTTCGTATTCGATTTCGCACGAGAAGCGCTATGCCTCGTTCGTGCTCAATACCCTGCTCGGCGGAGGTATGAGCTCGCGGCTTTTCCAGAACATCCGTGAGCGCCAGGGCTTGGCGTACTCCATCTTCAGCGAACTGAATCCCTATCGCGATAGCGGATGCCTTGCGGTTTACGCCGGGACGTCGCGCGCGTCCGCCGCCAAGGTGGTCAACTCCATCGTCAACGAATTTCGCGACCTCAAGCACAACCTGGTCTCCGAAGACGAACTCCAGCGCGCCAAGAATCAGCTCAAGGGCAGCCTCATGCTGAGCATGGAGTCCTCGACCGCGCGCATGTCCAACCTGGCTCGCCAGGAAATGTATTACAACCGTTTCTTCGGAATGAACGAAATTATCGAGCGCGTGCAGGCCGTCAGCGTCGAAGATGTCCTGGAGAACGCGAACGAATTCTTCTGCTCCGACCAGATCGCCGTCACCATCCTCGGCAATCTCACCGGACTGAAAATCACGCGCGATCAGCTCGTTTGCTGAACCAGGGCTGGCAGGCCGCACCATTGGTTACGAAAGTTCAGGCTTGAGATGGCCGGATTCCAGCCCTGGCGTGCTTCACCTTCGTAAGCTCAAGTCCGGGTCTCGAAGGTTCAGCAACCAACGTGGATGGAGGGTGGGATAAGTCCCATTTCGATGGCAATAGTGACAAAATATGTCCTCCGCGCTTGACAAGTTTTGTCATTTTCCAGATGATCAGATGTGAGTGCCGTTCCCCCTAGGACCGTTTCCTTTTTAATTTCAATAGTTTGCAAAATCACTGATCCCGACAACTTAGAGTTCGCTTTCGGCACGATAACTGCATTAGCTTTACTGACAAGAAGTTGATGCGGTAAGGAGAGTTAGATGCGTAAACAGAAAGGTTTCTCGCTGATCGAGCTGTTGATCGTTGTGGCGATCATTTTGATCATCGCCGCTATTGCTATTCCGAACTTACTCCGCTCTCGTATTGCGGCTAACGAGGCATCCGCTGTGGGCTCGATGCGCACGATCAACACCGCTGAGATCACATACGCATCGACTTATCCGTCCGTTGGCTATTCAGCCGATCTGCCGACTTTGGCGGGCAGCAGTTGCGCCTCGCCAACCTCAACCGCAGCCTGCCTGATTGACGCCACACTCGGTGGAGCAACCACCACGGCCACCAGCAAGAGCGGCTATTATTTTACCTACGCCTCCAGTGCGACGCTGGGGTACACGCTGAATGGCGACCCCGCAAAGGCGGGTTCCACGGGAGTTAAGCATTTCTACACGGATGGAACAGCCGTGATTCACTACAACCTGACGACCACGTCCTCTGCCACCGATCCCGCAATCCAGTAAGGGTTCCTGGCAAAGTGCCATACGAGGTACATCAAAGGGGCCAGCCATGCTGGCCCCTTTTCCTTTTGCAGCCAAACCAGGGAGGATGCATCTGTCGCCGCAGATGTCAACGTGAGGCGATTCGCCGCATCCGCTTACATCAGAAACAAGCTCCAGCAGGCCGCGGGAAAGCTATTCTCCGCAGGTGTCATCCTGAGCGTAGCGAAGGATCTATGTATTACGAATCAAATACATAGGTTCTTCATTCGCTGCGCTCTCTCAGAATGACACTGCAACTGTTGCACGAACCTCTGGGAACGACTTTAGGAAGCCTTGGCGACATTCGCCAGCGGCTTCCGCGGTGATTCGGTTTGGTCCTCTACTTCTTCGACCAGGCAGCGGGTTTCCAGACAGCGCTCAATGCTGTGCTCGTAAGTGCAATCGTAGGTCTTCACTTGAAGTCGGGTATTTACCTGGTGTTCCATGAAAATTCTCCGTGCTATTTATCTGGAGCGTGGGGACAGCCAGCCATCGATATGAGGCCACGTGCGTTTGTTGGCCCCGCTTCCCGCCATGATTCCGATGTGTCCGCCGGGAACCCGGAAGATTTCCTTGTCCGTACTGCTGACCATGGACGCCAGGGTTTCCGACTGGCAGGGCGGCGAAATGTGATCGGCTTCCGCGATCACGGTCAGCAGGTTGGCCTGAATTTTCGCCAGCTCGATGCGCTCGCCCTTCAGCATCATTTCGCCTTTGACCAGCTTGTTATTGCGATAAAGATCGACAATCAATTGCCGGAACGCGCCGCCCGCCATGGGAATAAGATCGGTAACCCAGGTGTTCATGGCGTGCCAGGCTTCCACGATGTTCGGGTTGTCGAGATTGTCCCAGAGCGTCAGGTAGCTGCGCACGTAATTCTCGACCGGCTTCAGCGCCTTGGCTCCGTAATCGACCATCTCGCCGGGCATATTGCCAAAGGCCTGGAGCACCTTGTCGACGTCGAAATAGCGTTCGTCGGTCCACTGCGCGAAGGTCAGTTGTTCCCGATTCGTAAAGTCCAGCGGTGCGGTCAGCAGGGCCAGGTTCTTCAATCCGTCGTGTGGACGCAACGCGGCATACATGGTGGCCAGGAGCGCGCCCAGGCACCAGCCCAGCATGCTGAACTGCTGCGAACCGGTGACCATCTTGAGTTTGCGAATCACCCGCGGCAAGTAATCCAGCACGTAGTCGTCGAGCTTCAAATTCTTGTCTTCCGCTCCCGGAGCGCCCCAGTCGAGCAGGTAGAGGTCATATCCCTGGCTCACCATGAATTCGCAAAAGCTGTGTCCCGGCCGCAGATCCAGGATCGACGGCTTGTTCATGATGGCAAACACCATGAGCAGCGGCACCTGATGGCGTTTGGCCGCTGGAACCACCGGAATATAGCGATACAGTTTGGCTTTGTTCAGTGTCCAGATTAATTCCTTCGGAGTCTGCGCGATGGCAGCCCGCGTGGTCATCACCTTCGAGAGCGTTTTCAGCCTTTGCTCAAGAACGGTGACCTGTTCCATGGCAGCCGGAGCGTCGGTCATAGTTACTTGGACTCCTTTTCTACGAGCTGCGCTGAAGTCTTTGCTTTGGCCAGAAACTTCTCCATCCGTTCCAGTTTGGAGTCCATCTCCGCCAGCCGGAATTCGATCTCCTGCTGAGCTGGCGCCGGCGTGGGCGACTTGGCAAGAGCCAGGAGTTCGTCGAGCTTCGCATCCATATCGTCCAGCCGCATCTCCATGTTGGTGAAGCGCTCGGACAGACTGAGGAGATCGGCGCGGCTCGGCATGCTGAGTTGCTCCAACGCCTTCAGCATGGCCTTCTCGACCGTCACTTTGAAAGGCGCCGACGCGGTGAGATAGGTATCCAGCATTGCCCCGGTCGCCGTTGCATAGGCCTCGCTGTGGACCGTGTCGACCATGGACTTCGACCAGGCATCCAGATAGGCGTCGCGCATTCCCCGCCAGGGCTCAAAGGGGTCGAACTGCTTTTCGTTGGTTGGTTGATCCGCCATTCTTCGCAGCTCCTTCTACCTTTTACGGAGACATAGCATACACCCGCGGCAGCGCCGAGCGCCATGGTCAAGTGCCTCCGGCGCTCCAGGCTGCCACTGGGGTCAAGGGAAGATTACTGCGCTTTAGCGGCCGCTGTCTTCAGCGGTTTGGCGGCGACTTCCAGCAGATCCTTCTGCGCGTCGAGCAGGGCGTCAATGCCCTTCTGGAAGGATTCCGTCGCGGCTGCCACGGGTGTGCCGTTGAGGCCGAACTGCTGCTTGGCGGCTTCCGTCAGCGCCTTGCTTTGCTGGGCGGCAAACTCCAGCAGGTTTCTCTGCAATGCCACGCCGCGCTCCACCGACTGCTGTGCGATCTTCGATACATCGGCCACGATCTTCGCCGTGGAATTGCCGCGTTCTTTCGAGGTTTCGACCAAGGCCGCGTTCTGCTCCAGCACCAGGTCGATGACGCTCTTCTGGGTTTCGACAAAACGATCAAAAGCCTGCTCGGCAACTTCGAAAGCGAAGCCGCACGGCATTCCGGGCACGGCCTTCATCGTCTTCTTCAACATCTCGATGGTTTCTGCATTCTGTTGCGCAGCGATTTCGAGGGTTTTCTTTTGCACTTCGGCCACGCGCTCCACGCCTTTCAGGTAGAGGCCCGTCAAGCTCTCGCAATCCAGAATTTCGCCGCTCGCGACCGGTGCCGCATCCTTGGTTGACTTAGTAGTAGGATTCATGATTTGCTCCTTGGGAAGCACTGGTTCCCTTTGTTGCGATCCATGCTGCGATGCAGCATGAAAAGTATTCTAGCTCTTTTTTGCGGAGTGTCAAGCGGAAGAAAGTTAAAAAATGGAGCAAAAAACCGTAATCATTAAGAAGTACGAAAACCGCCGGCTCTACGACACGGCCAACAGCCGCTACGTCAATCTGGAGGAAGTAGCCCAGCTTGTGCAGAGCGGCAAAAATGTCCAGGTGGTCGACGCGGCCAGCGGAGAAGACCTGACCCGTCTGGTGCTCACCCAGATCATTGTCGAAGACGCCAAGACCCCGAATTCGAACTTCCCGCTCGACGTGCTTCGCCAGATGGTTGTGGCCTCGGGCCGGGCCAGTCAGGAAAGCACTCTCAAGTACATGAAGGCCGTCTTCGACATGTACCAAAGCGCCTACCGCGCCCTGCCCTCGCCGCTGAATCCCTTCGGCCTCATGCCCAACATGAATCCGGCAGCGCCGCCATCGGCAGCCGATGCCACGACTCCGCCCGCGGCTGCGCCCGAATCCTGGACCGCCGCCGCGCCGGAGCCGAACGGCGGCTCCGAAGTCAAGGATCTGAAGCGCCGCATCGACGAGTTGGAAGGGCTCGTCTCCCGGCTCGGATCGACTCCCTCCGGACGTAGGCCGAAGACCAAGCCCCGCCGCTCCTGAACGGCGCTTGGCGGCGTTTTGCCGTGGTTTTCTGGGTTCAGCATGGAACCCTCTGGCTTACTCAGGCGCGGATCAGGCGATCTAAAGCATCTTACGGGCAACCGCCTGGTCGAATCCGAAGCGGCCGCTGAAAAATTGTAATGGAGTCATCCTCTTGCAGGAGTGTCATCCTGAGGTCGCGCCGCCGGGGTCCCGGCAGACGCCGTCTTTGCGTCTGTTGGGGTAGCCGATTTTGCGCGGCCGAAGGATCTGCTTTATTTTCGGCGTCCACAAACAGCACTTCCTTCGATCTCAACCGTGGCGGGAAGGAATGCTGATGCGTTTACTTCGCCGGCTTGCATGGACGTTGCTGTTCACTGCGGCATCGCTCTCGGGACAGAGCGCCGCACCGGCCCCAACTCCGCAACCGCCTGCACGGTTTCCGCAGCCCGCTTCGGCCACCCAAGCCGATATTCTCGACTACATCCACGGGCCTGGGACACGCTGCGGCGCTCGATGAACGAGTGCTCGTCGCTTGTCGATCCGAAGCTCGCGTCTGACGCCCGGGCCGTGCTCTATCTTCCGAATGCGGTTGCCGTGCCGCCGGAGGTCGAACGCCTCGAGCAGGCAATGCCAGGTTCGCGTTCGGCGATTGCCCAGGCAGATCACGCGTCTCGGCGAAGTCATGCCAGGGCAACTGCCGACCGAAGGCCTGCTTTTTCTTCCCCATCCATACGTGGTTCCGGGCGGCCGGTTCAATGAGATGTACGGGTGGGATAGTTACTTCATCATTCGCGGGCTGCTGGAAGATGGCAGGCGGGATTTGGCGCGCGGCATGGTCGAGAACTTCTTCTATGAAATCGAGAATTACGGGGCAGTGCTGAATGCCAATCGCACCTACTATCTGACGCGCTCACAGCCGCCGTTTCTGACTTCGATGGTGATGGCGCAGTATGCGGCCGATAAGGCTGCCGGGCGACAGGACCGGGAGTGGCTGGCGCGGGCTTACCAGTACTCGAAGCGCGATTATGCACTCTGGACCCATGAGCCGAAGCTGGCGGGTGAGACGGGACTTTCGCGTTACTTCGATGTGGGCGAGGGGCCGGTCCCGGAGATTGCCGATCATCCGGAATACTATGCCGACGTCGCCGACTGGCTGGTGCGGCATCCGCAGGTGCACACCGGATACCTTGCTTCTACGCCCGCGGCCGGCCTTGGACCGGAGCTGCGCGTGCCGCTTTGCGGCGAAAACGCCGTGCGCCGAGAACCGCGTGGTGCGTTTTACGGCCGATTACTACAAGGGCGACCGCGCCATGCGTGAATCGGGATTCGATATCTCGTTTCGCTTCGGCCCTTTCGGCGGATCAACGCACCACTATGCGCCAGTCTGCCTGAATAGCTTGCTTTACAAGGCTGAAGTGGACATGGCGGAGATGGCTCAGCTTCTGGGATACAGCGACGAAGCTCGAAGCTGGCGCGCGCGGGCCCGCCACCGCAAGAAGCTGGTCAGCCGCTATCTTCTGGAACCGGAAGAAGGGGCATGTTCTTCGATTACGACCTGGAGACAGGCAGGCGGTCCACATACGACTATGCAACCACGTTCTATCCGCTTTGGGCTGGACTCGCCACTCCCAAGCAGGCGAAGGCCGTGGTGCGGAACCTGGCGGTTTTCGAGCAGCCGGGCGGAGTCGCAATGAGCAGCCAGGTGACCGGCGTGCAGTGGGACAAGCCTTACGGTTGGGCGCCGGTGGAGATGATCGCCGTGGAGGGGATGCGCCGCTACGGCTTCAACTCGCGAAGCGGACCGCGTCTCAAAGAAGTTCCTGACGACCGTGCTCGAGAACTATCGGCGTGAGGGCACGATCAGGGAGAAATATAACGTAGTGACGCGCACCACGGAAGCAAATGTCACGGCCGGCTACCAAGACGAATGTCGTGGGCTTTGGCTGGACCAACGCCGCATTCCTCGTTATGCTGCACGCGTTAACCCCGGAAGACCAGAAGAAACTGCTCGCAGCCGGCGCAAACGCCCCACATTAGCTTCGCCTGCGGCTGCGCGCATCTGGACCGCCATACGGCTCCGCCATGATGGTTCGCCATTGCTAGCCTTCAACCGCGAACGGACGCTTGCCCTGCATGGAACCCGCTAGGGCAATTCCAAGGTCGATGTTCCCTGCACTGGCATCGCCGGGCTTGGAAGCCCGGCTGCTTCTCGCGCCACACCTTCCGCCAATCCGGTCTAAGCGGCGGCGTATTCGAAAGAACCCGTGACCGGATTGATTTCGATGCGCTCTTTCTGGGGTTCGTTTTTGATGGTGTCGAGCAACTTCAGTAGTTGCGGCATCTCCGCTTGCAGATCGGGGTCCGCCGAAATCGAGACATAGCGGATCAGCCGTTCGGTTTGGGTCCCGACCGGATGCTTTTCGTTTTCGATTCGTGAAACGTGTTCCTTGGTAAGGCCGAGCTTCCTGCCAAATTGCTCGCCGGTCAAGCCAATATATTTGCGTAGAAAACGGATTTCTTTTCCCGTCAACTCGGAAGGTTTAAGGATAAGCGCACAGGCGATGATCTGGGTCAGTTCGTTGATTTTCGACAACAGGGGTGTAACGCTGCCGCACCGGCTGCATTTCAGCAGTTTCACTTTGCGCAGCACAACGTTATCCAAGCCGCTTTCTACAAAGAGGTAATCTCCACGAACCACGATGGACGCTTCCCCACATTCACAAATACTTCGCATGCTGCACCTGCCCTTCAAGTTCCTGCGGAGCTATTCGGTCAAGATGGTGAGGACCAGTACGCCGTCAATTTCCATGAAGGCGAAACCAATTCTCAATTCTCTCTCATCGACGGTTGTTCCTTGCACGGTGAAGCGCCATTGTCCGAATTTTTCGTCGAACACCGGCTCTTCACAAATCGTGCCGTGCCGTAGAACATACAGAGCGTCGTTCAGATCGATCTGCAGCTCGCGGATTCCTTTCCAAACATCGGAGTGAAACCGGAAACGGTCCTGCTCCAAACAGGTTTGGAGCTTTGCTTTGTTAAAACGTGCGCCTTCCATGTCATTGATAAATTATCAATAAAGCGCACGGCTGTCCAGTTGAGAAAAAATGCCCAAGACGCCTGAAAATCCCGCGCCCCGTAATCCCATCTTCGCTAGAATAACTGAACCCGGACGCTTTGCGCTCAATCGCGGCCGTGGCGCAAGGCTGAGCCGGGCGTAGCGCAACCGCAGAAAACCCTAAGCACGAGATTGCCTTCCGAATCGGGGACAAAACATCGGGAAGGCGATCCTGGCTTTCACTTTTGGTTTGTGATCTTGATCACAGCAGATATCGGTAATACACCGTAGACTCGCACAACATCGAATCCCTGGTTGGGTTTTCGCTAGGGTGTCTGAAACATCATCTCAGGTCGGTCACCTTAGAAGCTGTTTCGTAACCCGTTTGGAAAAGGCGCGGCTTTAGGGACTGCAAAAAGATTCGCAGGAGTGTCATCCTGAGGTCGCGCTGGCTTGCGCGGCCGAAGGATCTGCTTCATTGTTGGTGCCCCATCCGCCCTTCTTTTCGGCGAATGTGGGGACATTTTCTTACGAAGCACCCTCTGTTTTTGCAGGGATGCGGCTTGCGTCTCCAATGGGTTTGAAATAGCTTGTAGAACGGGTTGAGCTGGACACGGAAAAGCAAAGTCTGAACTCGGAGGTTTGCCGGCAGTCTGGCGTCCGGCCTTCAGATGAGGCACAACAAAATCCCAGAGCACAAACAGGTCGGCAAACCAGCGCGATGCGAGTGCATGCGCTCTGTCGTCCGGCGGCGGTAATGCCGAGGAACGCCTGCGCGCGGCGCTGCTGGCTTCCGGAACCGGCACGTTTTACTGGGACCTGCGGAGCCATGAGGTGGATTGGGACGAAGGCATGGAGCGCCTCTTCGGTCTGGCGCCCGGACGCGCCCCGGCCCGCGCCGGTGAATTTCTCAAGTTCGTTTATCGCGAAGATGTGGAGGCCGTGCAGCGCGCTCTGGCCCGAGCCGAGCGCGAAGGCATCGACTTCGAGGTCGAATTCCGCGTTACCTGGCCGGACGGCGGCATTCACTGGCTGCATGACAAGGGCCGTATCGTCGCCGATGAGCACGGCCGCCCGCTCTATGTGACGGGAGTCTGCGTCGATATCACCGGGCGCAAGCAGGCGGACGACGTGATGCGCCGCTATGAGTTGCTGGCCCGCCGCAGCCGCGACGTGATCTTGTTCATCCACCGCGACGACGGACGCATCCTGGAGGCCAATGACGCCGCCACCGCGGTCTACGGTTACAGCCGCGCCGAATTGCTGTCGCGGACGATCTATGACCTGCGGGCGGCCGACACCCGCGGATTGGCCTATGACCAGATGGCCGAGGCCGACCTCCGCGGCATGGCCTTCGAGACCGTTCACCGCCGCAAGGATGGCAACGTCTTTCCCGTGGAGGTCAGCTCAGAGGGCGCGCTCATTGGCAACAGTCCGACTCTGATCAGCGTGATTCGCGACATCAGCGAACGCAAGCGTTCCGAAGAACTGGTGCTGGCCGCCAAGAAGCTCGCCGAGCGGAGTCTGGCGCAGTTGCGCGCCACCATTGACAGCATGTCGGAAGGGATGTGCGTCATCTATCCCGACCGAAGCTGCCAGCTTGCCAATCCGGCGTTCTTTCGCATGAACGGCTTTGAACCCGACGCCTCGCTGGAGATGGCCACGCAAGCAATTTCGCTGCTGGTGGTCTATGAGCCGAATGGCGACCGGATTCCCGACCGGGAGTTGCCGATTTCGCTCGCGCTCCACGGAAAGACAGTGGTCCAGCGCGAGCTGATGATCCGCCGCAAGGACACGGGAAAAGAGGTCATCATCAGCGTCAACGCCACGCCGGTGCGCGATGGCCGGGGCAAGGTGGCGATGGCCGTGGTGACAGTCGAGGACATCACGGCTAAAAAGCAATCCGAGAAGGCGCTGATCCGCAGCGAGAAGCTGGCCGCCAGCGGACGGCTGGCCTCGATGATCGCGCACGAGATTAATAATCCTCTGGACGCCGCCATGCACCTGGCGTACCTGCTCAAAGACTCGCTGCCGGATGCGGCGGCGCACGAGCATATGGATCTGCTGGTGGGGCAGCTCGGCATCATCAACCGCATCACCAATCAGACGTTGAAGTTGCAGCGGGATTCGGCGATGCCCACGCGATTCAAGCTTTGCGATGTGATCCGGGAACTGCTGTCGGCCTACGAAAACAAGATTCTCCACAGCGGGGTCACTATCCAGACGCGCTTCGAGGATGAGCGCGGCGTCCTGGGCTATAGCAGCGAGATACGCCAGGTGATATCCAACCTGCTGATCAACGCGCTCGATGCCACTCGCCCGGGCGGAAAAATCATTGTTCATGCCTGCGATTCCCTCGACTGGCATTCCTGCACCCGGCGCGGTTGCCGCATGACCATCGCCGATAACGGCGCCGGCATTGCCCCGCAACATCGTTCGCGACTCTTTGAACCGTTCTTCACCACCAAGGGCGAAAACGGCACCGGCCTCGGACTCTGGGTCAGCAGCGGCATTGTCAGCCGGGCTGGCGGCTCGTTGCGGGTCCGGAGCACGCAGCGCCCCGGACGCTCAGGCACATGCTTCTCTGTCTTTTTGCCCGAATCGGTGGCAGACTAAGTTAGTTCATTCACGCAAGGAGTTCGAGCTTCCATCATGAAGCCCTTTTATGTACGTCTGCATGCCGACGACAACGTCGCCATCATCGCCAATCCGGAGGGAACGTCCAAGGGTACGGAATTTGCCTGTGGGCTGACGGCTCTGGAATCGATTCCCCAGGCCAACAAGATTGCCCTGCGCGATCTCGCTCGAGGGCGAGCCGTTCGTTCGCTACGGAGAAGTGATTGGCCACGCCAGCCGCGCCATCCCGAAGGGCGCGTGGGTTCGCGAGGACTGCGTGACCCTTCCGTCGGCGCCCGATCTCGATCAACTGCCGCTGGCGACCGCCACGCCGGCGCCGCTGCCCGCTCTGGATGGCTTCACCTTCGAGGGCTATCGCAACCGGGACGGAAGCGTGGGCACCAAGAACGTGCTCGGCATCATGTCCACCGTGCAGTGCGCCGCGCCGACCCTGGAATACGCCGTGCGCCGCATCAAGGCGGAGATTCTGCCGCGCTATCGCGGAGTGGACGATGTGGTTGCCATCACCACGCCTTACGGCTGCGGAGTGGCGATCAACGCGCCGGGCGCGCAGGTTCCCATCCGCACGCTGCGCAACATGGCGCTCAATCCGAATCTCGGCGGGGAAGTGATGTCGGTGAGCTTGGGATGCGAGAAGCTGCAACCCTCGGTGCTCGCGGGCGACGCCTTCCCGATTCTGCCCGAACGAACCCTGGGTGGTGCGTCTGCAAGACGAACAATATCGCTGCTTCGGAGACATGGTTGCCGCGATCATGCGCTTCGCCGAGACGCGTCTGGAGAGACTCAACCGCCGCACGCGCACCTCCTGCCCGGCCTCGGAGCTGAGCGTGGGCTTGCAGTGCGGGGGCAGCGATGCCTTCTCCGGGGTGACGGCCAATCCCGCAGTGGGCTATGCGGCGGACCTGCTGGTGCGCGCCGGAGCCACGGTGATGTTCTCCGAGGTGACGGAAGTTCGCGACGCGGCGCACCTGGTTACGCGCCGCGCGGCGAATGTCGAGGTGGCGCGGGCGTTCACCCGGGAAATGGCCTGGTACGACGAATACTTGCGCCTTGGCGGCGCCGACCGCAGCGCCAATCCCACGCCCGGAAACAAAAAAGGCGGGCTGGCCAACATTGTCGAGAAATCGCTGGGATCGGTGGCCAAGGCAGGCAGCACGGCGCTGATGGCGGTTGCCAGCTCCCGGCGAGCGCGTACGCAGCAAGGGCTTGGTATTTGCGGCCACTCCGGCCAGCGATTTCATTTGCGGAACCCTGCAAACCGCCGCCGGCATGAACATGCACGTCTTCACCACGGGCGAAGGAACGCCCTACGGCCTTGCCATGGTTCCGGTGATCAAGGTGTCGTCGCGCACCGCTCTGGCCGAGCGCTGGCCGGATCTGATCGACGTCGATGCCGGACGCATTGCGACCGGCGGCATGAAGATCGAAGATGTCGGCTGGGAGATCTTCCGCCTGATCCTCGAAGTCGCCAGCGGCCGCAGCCAAACCTGGGCGGACCAGTGGGGCCTGCACAACGCGCCGGCCTTGTTTAATCCGGGTCCGGTCACGTAGGGCTGCCGGAGTTCTGAGCGATTCCCGGTAGGTATATTCCACCAGATCAAACTGTCATGGCGAGGGCGGTTGATCTGGGGGTCCTGCGGCATGCGCCGCAGCTGGGTGGACGCGCCACCCTTTGTGTTTCTATTGCTGAAAAACTATTCTCCGGGGATGTCATTCTGAGCGAAGCGAAGAATCCCAAGCACGGCGTGGGACTGAGACGCGGCCGGGAGATTTCATGAAAAAGCCCAAAGCGGCCCCGGCAGGGACAGTCCCCTGGGACGTTTTGCTTCTCCACCCTCGGCAACGGCCGTCTTTGCCATTGTTGGGGGTGGCCGCTCTAAGCCGCTGGTCTGCCGGCGGCCTTGCCTACCACTTCGATCAGCGTCGCGGGATCGACCGGCTTTTCCAGCAGAGTGTAGCGATATCCGTGATCGAGCCTGATCCAGGTTGCAGCCCGGAGCGTCGCCGGAGATCAGCACCACCTTGCAGGCCGGGCAGTAATCTTTCAGCCAGGATGCCAGCCGCAGACCGTTGGTCGGCATGCGGTAGTCGGTCACGATTACGTCCGGCTTCGCTCCGATTGCGTAGTTGATTGCGGGAAGACCATCGTAAAACGTTCTGACTTGGAACCCAACGCTGCGCAGAACCGCGGAGATTGTGTCGGCCAGAACGCGGTCATCGTCGACGACGAAAACGCGCGCTTGTTTAGCCATAAGAACTAGCTTACTTCGAAATCGCTGAACATTCCACCACAAAAAGACTCCCGGACATCTCGTGCTGCCTGAGATGCTGCGTTTCCGAAGAGATACGGCGCCTACGAGATACCGGCAAACTCCGGCGGACGTCCGCAATACACGATTCCGAATAAGGAGCCGTCTTAGCCTTTAGAATGGTTGCACCCATGGAGAACCTGCCAGTCCACTACGTCGATTCCAGCGCCAAGTTGCAGACGCTTATTTCCGAAATTTCCGGCCACTGATCAGACATCGTCGGGCTCGACACCGAGTTCATTTCCGAAGGCCGTTATGAGCCGGCGCTTTGCCTGGTTCAGATTTCCACGGAAAACAACATTTGGATTCTGGACCCGCTGGCGGTTCCGGCTCTGGATGACTTCTGGAACGTGCTGCTGGCGGACGATCGTGAACTGGTGACGGTAGCGGCGCGGCAGGAAATTCGCTTCTGCGCCAAGGGCGCCGGACGTGCCTCCGAGCCGTGTTTTCGATCTGCAAATTGCGGCCGGACTGGTGGGCTACAGCTATCCGCTCAGCCACACCAATCTGGTGCTGCGCACCCTGGGACAGAAGATCCACGGCGGCGAGAGCTTCACCGACTGGCGCCGGCGTCCGCTCACGCCCGTGCAACTGAAGTATGCGGGCGATGACGTTCGCTACCTGATCGAAATGCGCAAGCGCCTGGTGCGCGCGCGCCGAGCAGATGAATCGCCTGGAGTGGATCCATGACGAATGCCGGCGCCTGACGCAAGACGTCATGGAAGAGCAGGAGAAATGGCGAATCTCCGGCAGCGCCCGGCTGAGCCGCAGACAGTTGGCGGTTTTGCACGAGGTTTGGCGATGGCGCGACCGCGTCGCCCAGCAGATGAACTACGCCCGCCATGCGCGTGCTGAGTGACAGCATGCTGGTGGAGGTCGCACGGCGTTCGCCGGTTAGCGTCGAAGACCTGTTCGCCATCCGCGGTCTTGACCGCAGGTTGTTGCGCGGCGCCGAACAGGAGATCGTCAAGGCGGTGAAGGCGGCGCAGGCGATTCCGGAGCAGGACCTGCCCAGCGACGAACGCCGCGACGATCCGCCGCAGGTCGCCGTGCTGGCCAAGCTGCTCTCGGTGGCGGCCAATGGCTTGGCGGCCGAGCATGAAGTCGATCCCGCTTTGCTGGCCACGACGGCAGACTTGCAGGAGCTTGTACGCTGGTATCTCGGGCAGGATGGAAGCGCGAAGCCGTCGCTTTTGCAGGGCTGGCGCGCCGACATCATTGCGACTCCGCTGCTTGGATTCCTGCAGGGAGACCGTTGCATGCGAGTGGGCAACGTCAAACGCGCCAATCCCCTGGTCTTTGACGAATGGCAGAAGCCGCCGCAGCGCTGAGCCTGCCACCACCTCTGGCGGGAGCTACATCGCGGCTCAGTCCGCGCCAGACCCACAGTCCGGCGATCACCAGAATCAAGCCACCTGAAGCGACTCCCAGCACGCGCACGAGGGGCGCCAGCCTGGTCAGCCGCGCCACCAGCTCCTGCTGCTCCCTTGCGAGGTGAGACTCAGAGTCGCCGAGAAATAGCTGATCATCCTCGTGCAGAGAAAGTGTGCCGCGATAGATGACCACAATCACAAGTGCCGCGGTGACGATTCCCCAGACGATCAGCAGCAAATCGATGGATGTCTTGCATGGCATGACCACCTCGCAATTTCCGTCCGGCACCGTTCCGGGCGTGAGTTGCTGCGCGTCGGGTTGCGGCGCGGTGGGACGCAAATCGGAGCCAGATTATATCTCCGTTCAGAGCTGCGGGCGGAAAATTCCATCTCGTTCAGCTTGAATCGCCTGGGAATTGCCGATTCGGTAAGCCTGATTCTGAGAAAATAAACTTGTTTGCCCGGCGAAAGGATCGGCTTCGGCGGGCAGCTTTGCTTTTGCGACTGCCGGAGCGCATTGCCTGCATCCAATGAACCGAATGCTTTTGCAAGCCGCAGCCGATGAGCGGCGGCGATGGGTCAAAAGCCTTTCGTTTCGGCCCCGAAAGCGCTTTGTTATAATGATTTTCGAGGAGAGCAGCATGTCCACAACCAGCGTCCCTGAAGTCAAGAAAACCAACCCCGTGAATCTCACTCCGACTGCCATTTCCAAGGTCAAAGAGATCATGGCACAGCAGAATCCGATCCCGGCAGGGCTTCGCGTGGGAGTCGTCGGTGGAGGCTGCTCCGGATTCTCTTACACCATGCAGTTTGAAAACGCCCCCGGCGCCATGGACAAAGTGTATGAGTACGATGGGCTGAAGGTTTATATCGACGCCACCTCCCTCATGTACATGCAGGGCGCTACCGTCGACTACATCGAAACCCTCGAAGGCGCGGGATTCAAGTTCGACAATCCGAACGTGAAGAGTACCTGCGGCTGCGGATCGTCCTTCAACGCGTAAGCCGGCGCTCGCTTAAAATTTGTGGCTTCTTCCGAACCCCTGTGGTGAACAGGGGTTTGTGTTTTTGAGGCCGCTTCGCATTTCGAGCGATTCAAATCCCTCCCGATCAACCTGTCATGGCGAGCGCAGTCGAGCCGGGGTCCACGACAAGCCTTTGTTGGCTTGTTGGGGTGGTAGCCGGCGTCCCAACGGACGCCGTTTATTGCGTCGGTTGGGGTGGTCAAGCCCGCTGTTGGCTTGTTGGGGTAGATTTACTGCGTACTCGGGACGATGTTGCCGGGCGGTTGTCCTGTGGAGGATTGCCTGTGAGGACATTCCCGTCGAGGACGAAGGCGTCGCCGCGCTCGACGAAGATGTTCCCAGAGTCATGCCCGTGCCCGGAGCCCCGGGCGAATTCATCGTTCCGTGGAGTGCCGCCCGCTGGCGAGGTTCCCGCGACATTGGTGTCGACCTGGCCAACGAAGGCCTGCGGATTATAGGGTCCGCGCAGCAGTTGGCCGCGGTCCTGGGCGGGATCGTAAATGAACAACCAATCGTTGTAAGCGGACTTCTTGTTGAACTCGTGAATTCCGCTCTTCTTGCTAAGGCTTGCCACCCCCATGATTGCGCCGCCTCCCCCGCCGGGCTGTGCGCTGCCCGCGGGAGAAGAAAACAGAGAGCCGGACGAGCCTGTAGTCTGGCCGAAGAGCCCGTGGTCTGGCTGGAGCTCTGGCCGAACGAACCGAATGCGCTTTGTCCACTGCTCTCCGTCGTGCCTGAGGCGGGGGCCGCATCGGTCGTTGCCGTGGCGCCTGCGCCAGCCGTGGTCGCACCGGTTGCAGTCGTGCTGCCTGCGGCGGTATTGGCGCTATTGGCGCCGGCGGCTAACCTGTGGCTGCCGTGGCCGGGTTTTGCTGTCCGGGGCTGCCGCCGAAGTTCAGGTTGAAGAGTCCGGATTGCGCTCGCGGCCTGCGGATTGTTTGCCTGCCCAAGCAGCTGCGGCCGGAGTGCCGATTCCTCCGGCCGTGCGAGAGCTGAATTTCACCATAGCGCACCAGCCGCCACGGACCACCCGTAATGGGATCTTTGTAGCGCTTGCGGAGAAAGCGGAGGGTGTTGGTATTCTCGAGGTCTTCAATGCGCGCCGGGGTAGCGGCCGAACTTCTTGTAGTAGCGCTTGATGGCGCGGGCATATTGTTCGCCGCGATGAATCATTTCGATCTCGCGGTCGCGCTGGATCTGTTGCGCCAATCGGGGAGCAGCCGCGCGTCAGGGCGATCATCATCAAGGTCAGCACGACCAGGAAGATGATCAGAATGTAGCCCCCCTCGGAGCCCCGGCGAGTCACACTCGCTGGAATGCCCGAGAGCCGGCGTCTTGAGAACCTGCCATACCGCATGGGTGATAGGATCGCCGGCGTACTAACTGCTATACCGCATGGATCCTGGGACACCTGTGTCAAGGGCAGCGTCTGCCGTGCGTTGCTGATAACGTCCTCAACCTCGACCGAAGTGGGCGTGATGCGCAGAATCTTGTAGCGGCGATTGACAATATCGCCCTGCCGCGCCACGAACACGTCATCCCCCTGCGCAAGAAATACCCTGCTCTCCTCCCTTGCCGGTTGGCAAAGCCGAAAAACTTGAGATTGATGGGCGGCGGCGGCAGGCGGTGTATTTGCGGCCGCCTTCGCCGCTTCATGCGGAGATTGAACCGGTTTGGGAATTTCCTTCACCGGCTCGGCGCCCGCGCGAAAAATATTCCGGCCGTTTCCCTTGTATTCGACGTCCTCGGAGTTCTTCAGCAGATCGAGTCGCAAGCCGCGGATCGAGGTTATTTTCCGGCAAGAGCTGGGCTGCCGTCTTCCCGGCCGCAAAGGCTGCAAGGCCGTCGGAGTACCGGTCACGGTGCTCTCCGGCGACGAGGAGTTGAACCCGCGGATCAGGAAGAAAACGCCGATCAGCAGGAGAACCACCGCCACCGCGACCTTCTTCGGATTTTCGGTTCCAATCTTCACGATACCGCCGCCCTCAGATAAGTCTGCATTTTAAGACTTAGACGGATGGACCCGCCCTGCGACTCAGCCAAGTTTACGCTTTCAATCACCAGGAGCATTTTGCTCCTTTCCAGAGCGTTGATAAACCGGATTTCAGACGTCATAATTGCCCGTCATATCCAGCGTCAGGTCGATCTCGGTAAACTTTCGGTTCACCAAAGGCTTTGCCTCGCTGGCTGCTGGGTTTCACGGCGGAATAGGTTATGTTCGCCAACTGGACGTGGCTTTCATTGGCTGCCTTGGCCAGGGTCGCGGAGATCTCCGAATAACGGTCCGGCGAAGTCGTGGGCATAGAAATCGGCGATCTGGGTGCGCGCCTCCGCCAGTTTCTTGTCCATGTCGAGCGCCGGAACGGCCTGCACGCGCTTCTGCACCAACTGCGCCCGCAACGCCTGCAACTCGGCCTGCGTGCGCTTGCCGGAACGTATGGCCGGCGACAGCAGGAAGGCAAGTGCAGCAACGTCGACAATCGCCAGGCAGACGATGACCACGATACAGCCTTCGTTGAGCTTGTGCCACATTACGCATCATCGCGCCACCCCCTTGCCGCCCGCCGCCGCGTTGGCGTTGGCCGGAGCCGCCTGGACGTCCGCCCGTTTCTTGTCGCCTGTCGATGGCTTCGAGGTGCCTTGTCGTTTTTCTTGCCCGTGGATGGCCTGAGGTGCCTTGTCTTTATCGCTTGGCCGCTGTCTTCGGCTGAGCCGCTTTGTCGGCCTTGCCGGCCTGCTCCGGCGTGGCCTGCGGCACGTACACCATGGAAATATCAAACTGCACGCGGTCGCCCGACGAATTCACCGCCCGGGCATTCTGTGCCTGTGACTCCGACCGCAATTCCGGCTGCCGGAAGGAAGGCGAGTCTTCCAGCCGCCGCACCAGCTCCAGCGCCTGCTCCCGCGCGTCGCCGCCGACCAGCATATGAATCTCGATCTGGTTGCGCTTGTTCAGCGATGGAGCAATCGAAGTCACGTGCAGCCTGGGCCGGCATGATGCGCTCCAGCTCCATAAACAACAGGGTCCAGGAGAAGCTGCGGCGGGCGATCAAGCCGTTGAGAAATGCCGACTGGGTAGCGACCTCGCGGTTCTGCGGCTGGTTCAGCAGGGCGATGCCGGCCGCGCGTTGGCGGTCCAGCTTGTCAATCTCGCTCTGCACGGCGCGAAACTTCTGCCTCTGGCGTTGCGGGTCTGGTGCCATGCATAAAAGGTGTACCAGCACAGTCCCACGGTCAGCAGGGCAAGCAGAACGGTCCCCGTTCCCCAGGTTCGCAGGAACTGCCGGACATCCCTGTAAGGCCGAGTCGCGAGATTGATGTTGAGTCTCATCCAATTGCCCTCAGCCAAGAAGTGCTCCGGCCACACCGGAAAGTTCGGACTTGTTCTGCGTTTCCTCGGGGATGCCCAGCGGAATCATCTCTTGAACCGGCAATCCCGTGTGTTGTTCCAGCGACGGGGCAATGCGAGCGAAGTCGGGCAGCCCGGCGATCACCAGGCGCTGAACGTTCATCTTGAAATTATCCGCAAAATACACCACGGAAGGATAGATATCGTCAGCCAACTGCTCCGCCGTCAGGGTGCTCTTGCCGGCGTGCTCGAGCGTGCGATACAGCAGCAACTGGTTCTCCTGCACGATCGCAAGGCTGCTGCTCAGCGGGTCGACCTTGAGTGCCATCGTAGGCTCCGTGGCCTCGATCAGCGCCAGTGCCGAAATCGTCGACGGCAGCACCACTCCAGGATTGCAGCCCAACTCTCGGAACAGCGACTCGTAATCGTTCAGCACCGCATCGAGCATGACTGCGGCGACCACCTTTATGCCGCTGGCATCGCGCATCGACGTGGTAGCTGATCGCCGCCTTTTCGGCATCGAAGGGCAACGCCTTCTTCAGCCGGAAGCGCACCATGGCATGGGCCTCTTCCTTGCGCTCGGGAAGCGTGTCGAAGTCGAGCAGGGCGATGCGGCAAGCGGCGTCGGGCACGATCGCGATGATCTCGTGCGCCTGCGCGCCAACCGCCTCCAACACCATGGCGACGGCGTCTTTCACCGCCTCGCGTTGCAGAATGTTCTCGGTCACCAGCGAAGGGACGAGCGCGCCGCGTCGGGAAGCGAGCGCATGCTCAACTGTTCCACCGCGCCGCCGACTGCCGCGGCGCGAGCCCCAATTACTGCCGTTGGGGTAATCTCGCAGGCGAACATCGGTCCTACGGCCGTTCTTTTGCGTTCCGCCATTGTCTTTGCCGTCGGCCTCCAAAACGATTGTAACGGGAAGATTCGGTTGCTTGAGCCGGAGGGTCGGCTCGGTTTCGCACTGGCCCCCGCAGCTATTGTAACGGCTTGCCCGGGAGAATTCTTACCGGGTTGTTTCGATGAAGGTGACCTTGTTGATCTCCTTCAGCGTGGTGACGCCGGCTTTGACTTTGGCCAGCGCCGATTCCCGGAGGAAATGCATACCGTCTTCGCGTGCCGCCTTGCGAATCTCCGAGCTCGGCCTCTTTTCGAGAATCATCTCGCGAATGCGGTCGGTCAACTCCAGCAATTCGTGAATCGCGGTTCGTCCCCGGAAGCCGGTGCCGGAACACTCGATGCAGCCTTCGCCTTCGTAGAACACGATGCTTTCATTGGCGTCCGACGGAAAGGCCGCTGGCTTTCAAGCACTTCCGGCGGATAGTCAACGCGATGCTTGCAGTGCTCGCAGATCACGCGAACCAGCCGCTGCGCCAGAATGCAGTTCAACGACGAGACGAAGTTGTAGGCCTCGACTCCCATGTTAAGGAACCGCCCGATCACGTCGACCACGTTGTTGGCGTGGACCGTGGTGAAAACCAGGTGGCCGGTCAGCGCCGAGTTGATGGCAATCTGCGCGGTTTCGGTGTCGCGGATCTCGCCCACCATGATCTTGTCAGGGTCGTGACGGAGGATGGAGCG
The DNA here is from genome assembly GCA_963786555.1 of uncultured Acidobacteriota bacterium. Classification (GTDB taxonomy): domain Bacteria; phylum Acidobacteriota; class Terriglobia; order Terriglobales; family Acidobacteriaceae; genus CAWBRT01. The sequence continues at coordinate 85,037 of CAWAZO010000005.1, read as the reverse complement.
AAGTCCGCGGGCAAAGGTCAGTCCCTTTTTTTCGTTGACCGGAATCTGCGTGATCCCGCGAATCTGGTACTCGACAGGATCTTCGATGGTGATGATCTTGTCTTCGTCCGTCTTGATTTCGTTGAGCGCCGCGTACAGAGTCGTGGTCTTGCCGCTGCCCGTCGGACCGGTCACCAGCACCATGCCGTAGGGCTCGGCGATATAACGGCGGAACTTCCTCAGATCCTCGTCGCTGAAGCCGACCACATCGAGCGAGAGCTTCTTGAATTTTTCGCTCATCGACTCTTTGTCGAGCACGCGCAGCACGGCATCCTCGCCGTGGATGCTCGGCATGATGGAGACGCGGAAGTCGATGGCGCGAGCGTTGTAGCGCACGCGGAAGCGGCCGTCCTGCGGCACGCGCCGCTCCGAAATATCCAGCTCGCTCATCACCTTGACGCGCGAGATGATGGTCTGGTGATGCTCTTTCGCGATCGGCTTCATCGCTTCCTGGAGCACGCCGTCGATGCGGTACTTGATGATCACCGAATCGTCGCGGGTTTCGATGTGGATGTCGCTGGCGCGCCGCTGCAAGGCCGTGAAGATCGTCGTATCCACCAGACGAATGATGGGACTGATGTCGCTTTCCTGGGTGAGCCGCTCGAACGAGATGGTTTCGTCCTGCCCGTTTTCGTCTTCCCGGATCACGTCCAGGGTAAAGGTCTCGCCGGCTTCGTCCAGCACGCGCTGCGACTGTTCGGTCTTCTTGAGAATGTCGCTGATCTGCGACAGCGTGGCCACCCGCGGAACGATCCGGCGCCCCAGCAACAGGCTGATCTCGTCGATCATCGGCAACTGGCCGGGGTCGGCGATGGCGATCGCCAACCGGCCGTCGGATAGCTCCTCCAGCGGAATGAAATTGTCGCGGAACATCAGATCCACCGGAACCTTGCGAAACAGTTCGTGCTGGATGTGATGGTTCCTCAGGTCGACAAACTCGCATCGATAGCGATTGGCCAACTCACGTGCCCGGCTTTCTTCGCCGCCATCGGCGACTATCGGAGTCTGAACAAAAAGCTGAGACATGGAAACTCCACAAAACTCTAATGGTTAACACCTACGCCCATGCTGAATATAGGCAGGTACAATGAAATCAAGATGAAAGCGACGACGATTCCCATGAAGATCATGATCGCCGGCTCGATCAACGACATCGCCGCCGACAGCGCGTTCTGAACGTCCTCTTCAAAGAAATCGGCCACCGAATTCAGCATCGCCGACAACGCGCCGGTGGACTCGCCCACCTCGATCATCTCGACCGAAAGCGGCGGGAAGAGCTTTGTCTCTTCCAGGCTGTGCGACAAAGTGCGGCCTTCACGAACGTTCTGCGTGGCGCGGTTGATCGCGGTCTTCATCAGCCGGCTCTGCATCGACTGCGACGCCGTATCCAGCCCCGACACCAGCGGCAACCCTCCGCTCAGCAAGGTTGAAAGCATACGCGCCAGCATGGCCACCTGGTACTTGATCCAGATGCCGCCGAAAATGGGCAGCCGGAGCTTCACCCGGTCGATCTGCTGGCCGCCACGGTCGGTGAGCGACCAGCGATGCAGCAGGAATCCCGCGCCCCCGGCCAATACCAGCACGATGATCGGCAGATACTTCTTTATGCTGCTGGCCATCGTAAGCGTAAACATGGTTATGGCCGGCAAATTCTCTCCCAAGTCGGCATACAACGCGCCAAATCGCGGAACCACGAACGTTACCAGGAAGGTAATTAAAATGGTGACCCCCACCACCAGCACCGCCGGGTAGATCAGCGACGTTACCAGCTTCTTGCGGAACGTCAATGTCAGCCGCAAAAAGCCCAGGTAGCGGGAAAGCACTTCGTCCAGGTTTCCGCTCTTCTCGCCGGCCAGCAGCGTGGTCGAATAAATCTTGGGAAATACCCCTTGGGCTTCAAAGGCGTCCGAGAGTGGTTCTCCTCCCTTTACCCGGTCGCGAACATCTTCCAGTACCGAGCGGAAGAACTTGTTCTTCTCGCGCTTTGCCAGCAACTCCAGCCCCTGCACGATCGGCAACCCGGCGCGAAACAGGGTAAGAAACTGCTGGTTGAAAATGACGAACTGGCTGAGCTTTACCTTGCGGCCTTGCCGATAGACGCCAGCCCTGTTTTCCCAGCAACCCCCTTGGCTTGACCGAGTAAACAAGGTATCCCTGCTGGACGTAGCGGTTGCGGACCTCGTCTTCGGAGAATCCCTTCTCCGTCTGTTCGGTTACGTGGCCGCGTTCGTCGGCCACTTTGACTAGGTAATCGGCCATGGCAATTTCGGTATGGCTACAGGGGCGGGCCCGAGCTGCTGAAGCTGATCATCGAGATCGGCGCTCAATCCAGTCTAACACTTGGAGAAGAACTGGATTGTAGCTTCAAAGGCACCCCGCCGAGTCAACCCCACCTGCTCTGGTACACTCACTTCAAACACTGTCTCAAGGCTCCAAGTTCCGTTGCGCCCAGCACCTCCACTCCCGGCGGCGGCTGGAAATGAAACCGCCCATCGCTGATCGGCACGTTATCGCGTTCGCCCTCGAAGCGAAAGTCCGTAACCGAGCCGTCAAGTGAGTAGATGGAAATTCGAGAGATGCGGCTGTCCGGAGTAACTTCGATTATTACTTTAGAAATTCGGTCTTCCATCCCCTTCGGCACGCCTGACAGGGCAATATCCGCCGGCCGGTCGAGGTGCTCGCCGCGTGGCAAAGGACAGGGAAGAGAATTCCTTTTCCAGCTTGGTGTGTCCGAGCAGGTAGCGCAACGGCGATCGCAGGTCGTCGAGCCGCTTGACCGGGGCGCGGCGCGCCTGCCGCTCGCCCGGAACATAAAACCAGGCGCTCTTGCCGTCGGTGACGAAAAGCTTCTTCACCGGATTGTCGTATTCCCAACGCATTCTGCCGGGCTTTTTCAACCACATCGTCCCGGACTCGCTGCGCGCCAGCCCGCCTCCGCGATAGCTCTCGCTGAAGCCGGTTTCGAGCGAGGCCAAGCTGTTGTAGTGCTTATCGACGTCGTCGGCAACGCGGTGCACGTCAAGCGTCTGGGCCTGAGCCGGCCAAACCGCAACTACAAAAGACAGGCAAGCAGCGCCAGCAGGCAACGGATTTCTCATTAACATTCGACTCATCAACTTCCGCTCTTGGGCGGCGCCACAATGGACGGCTTCCGGCCCGGAGGCAATCCCTTGGTAATAAAGGGCAAAGAGTCTGGGGTGGGAAACCTGCACCCGGCCATCTACCAGCAAGTACGGATTGCCCAGGGGATCGACCGGCAACACGCGGCAGGTACCCGGCTTGCACGAGTTGGAGAAAGCTTGCCGGCACGCTTGCAGTCTCACGCCGGTAGCGGTCCGCCATCTCCTGCAGCCGCTCCACTTCCTGGTCGACCCGCAAGGCAAGCAAGCGCTTGACGGCGTTGGCGCGAATGTCCGGGTTATCGGAGCTGTTGTAGATCTGCGTCCAGAGATAGCGCGCGGTTTCCGCCTCGCCGGCATGTTGCGCGAGGGCGGCGGCCATCACCTTCATCCACGGCAAGGCTCCGGGAACCTGCGAACCTTCCAGAAAGGCCTCCGAAGCCGCCTTGCTGTCGTGCATTTCGTCGAAATAGATGTACCCCAGGTGATACCAAAGGCGCCAGGCTTCGGGATTCTCCCGGATTCCTTTCTTCACCAGCGCCGCCGCCGCCTCGGGATCGCCGGCTCCTTCGGGCGGCTTCTGGGCGAGGAAGATGGAGCCGAATTCGTAGGCGATCAGCAGATGCGGATCGAGCGTCGTCGTAATGTCCAGCAGCGGTGCCAGCAGTTTGTATTGTTCGGCGTGCTGATAGTGCTTGCCGCCAAAATACTGCACCACCCGCGTCCAATACAAATCCGCCATCAGTCCCGTATATCCTAAGCTCAATGCCTTTACTGCTTTTGGCGATGGAATATAAAGTGCTTCTTTCAGAATAGTATGCTCCCGCGCGTCATCGCTTTCGCGCAAGGCAAGCACGCTCAGGCTCAGGCACGAGAGCAGTAGCAACCAGACGCCCACGCTGGCTTTTGTGCGGCTGCTCATTTCAGATTCCGGCGGTCAAAGATCAGCACCGCCGCGCTGGTGACAGCCGTTGCATAAAGCAGGGCATAGAGGCTGTTGAACAGGATCAGCCGGCCGGGTACCGGCACGGAGTGCGCGACTTCGGAGACGACGTTGAAAACGGCGAAATTGGGCAGCACGTAAGCCAGTCCGGTGGTCAGCACGCGGGTCGAGCCCCCGGCCAGCGCGCCGAAGCCGCGAAGGTCCTCGGCAAAGGTGCCAATCACGAACAACGAGAACGTGAAAATGGTGGCCAGCAGAGGCGACGAAAAGGTGGAAAACATCAGGGCCAGCGACGTTATGATGACGAACTGCAAAACGATGAAGTAAAGCGCCACCAGCAGAAAGCGGTCAGCCGCCTCGAAACGATGCTGCAAATAGAGCAGCGCCGCGAAAAAGCCGGCGCTCATGAATCCGGCATTTACGACCAGCGTGGCAATCAGGCCCAATTGCTTGCCGACAATGAATTCCCAGCGTCGCACCGGCCGCGCGGCCAGAACCGTGTAGAGCGTGCGGCGCTCGATCTCCTTGCTGACCAGGCCGATTCCCAGAAAGATGGCGATGACGATGCCGAACAGCGCAATTGCCGTCAGCCCGAGGTTCACCAGCACCAGGCGCTCGATGCGCAGCGAGATGCGTCCCAGCAAAAGCGCTCCGCCAACCATCAGAATCGCAAAGACAACCAGGTTGTAGAGCACGCGGTCGCGAACCGCCTCGCGGAAGGTATTGAAGGCGATCACGCGGATTCTGCCGATCACGATGCGCCCTCCCCGAAGCCGCCCTCGATTCCGTTTCAGCTTCGCTCTGCGAGCCGCTCCAGAAAGAAATCCTCCAGGGTTGCGCGCACCGGTGTCAGCGAGATGAGCCGGGAGCCGCTATGGCGAATGACATCGACCGCGCGCTCCAGCAGATGGCTCCGGCAGCACCGCCCGGAAGATCGCTCCGCTGCTGTGGGTTTCGGCCCCAAGCTCGACGATCGCATCCATCGCCGCCGTGCCTTCCCAGACGACCTCGATCCTGCCGCTGACTTCGCGCACCAAGTCGGCGACCACCCCTATGCCGCGCAACTGGCCATGGTTCAGAACGGCCACCCGGTCGCACAGAGTCTCGGCGTCGGAAAGGATGTGGGTCGAAAAAAAGATGGTCTTGCCTTCGTCCTTGAGCGACTGGATCAGGTCGCGCACTTCGCGGCGGCCAATCGGGTCCAATCCCGACATAGGCTCGTCGAGAAAGATCAATTTCGGATCATGGACGATGGCCTGAGCGATGCCGACGCGCTGCAACATGCCCTTGGAAAACTTGCGGAGTTGCAGGTCGGCGCTGCTCGCTCGATGCCAACCCGGCGCAGGACCGTCTCGACCCGCTGCTGCCGGTCGCCGGCGGAAACGCCCGAAAGGCTGGCAAGATAGGTAAGCAACTCGCGCGCCGTCAGATGGTCGTAAAAGTAGGGCTGCTCGGGAAGGAAACCGATCTGCGCCTTCATCTTGGGATCGTCCAGCGGACGCCCCAGGATCGTCGCCGTGCCTGAAGTGGGATAGATCAGGCCCATCAGCAACTTAAGCGTGGTTGTCTTGCCGGCGCCGTTGGGGCCAAGGTAGCCGAAAACCTCGCCTTCCTGCACCGCAAGGGTCAGCGGAGCCAGCGCCTCTCGCTCGTGCTTCCGCCAGAAGCCAACCTTGTAAGACTTCGCAAGCCTGAAGGTTTCAATGGCTGCCATGAGGTTGAAAGGATATTCCCAGATTCACTTTGATTATACAAAACAGGTGCCCGATTGGATCGTGATCAATGATGTACCGGTGGACATTGTACGGCGATGACCAATTTGGAAACCGGAATCGGAAAGCAAACCGGGCGGGGGATGCCCGATTACTGGATCGTGGGATCGCTTACCGATGAGGTCTGGTTGTTCCCGTTGTAATGGATCTGGCCGCTTGCATCGGTGTAGTAACGCTTGGTGCCGCTATGGTTCCAATAGGCGGGATCGCCGTAGAGCGTATAGCCGACGTTCGAATCCGGCGCGTAAGTGAAATAGTATCCCGACTTGGAGTTGGACGTCGATGTGGACTGCGCCAGCGTGTTGTCGATGATGCAGGCTGACGTTGAGGTGGGAGCCAGGCAACTGCTTCCGCCCAGCGACGCCAAATCGACCGGAGAACCGACTGTCGGGTAGGTCGCAGAGTAGGTGTTTTCGGCGGTGATGATGGCTCGTATCGAAGAGACGGCCGACGACTCATTCGCATTGATCTTGGCGCGCAAGATGTTGGGAACAGCTATGGCGGCAGACGATCAGGATAATCGCCACCACGATCAACAACTCGATGAGGGAAAAACCCCGTTGTCTACGCATAGACCATTTCCATCTGTAGCACTGCCGGATATGAGTACATTTGCACGGGCAGTGCCAAAATAAAGCAACTCGTAGGTATTTTTGTAACTTGCTAACGGCAAATAACTTATTTGAAAAAATATACTATGGCTTCCAAATACTACCTTGAGACTACCGGAAACTGTCAATTGAAATTGTCAAATTCTGTCAACCTGGTGAAGAGGCAAAGTGAAGGGGCCAGCATGGCTGACCCCCGGCTGTACCTTCCCCAGGTACTTTGCCAAATCGATTACTGGATAGCATCGCTCGATGCGCTGGCCGCGCCAGTGGAGCTGCCACGAATCACTGCCGTGCCATCCGTGTAGAACTGCTTCACGCCGGAAGAACCTTGCTTCGCAGGTGCGCCGAGCAGGGTGTAGCCCAGGTTTGCATCGGTAGCATAAGTGAAGAAATATCCACTCTTCGGAGTTGCCGCGCTGGTTGCTCCGGCCAGTGTGCCATCGATCAGGCAGGCTGCCGTGGAAGTCGGGGAGCTGCAAGTGCTGCCCGCCAGGGTTGGCAGATCGGCCGAATAGCCAACCGTCGGATAAGTCGAGTTGTAGGTGGTTTCAGCCGTGTTGATGGTGCGCATGGAACCTACGGCAGAGGCTTCGTTGGCGGCGATACGCGAGCGAAGCAGGTTAGGAATGGCGATGGCCGCGATGATCAGGATGATCGCGACGACAATCAGCAGCTCGATGAGTGAAAAACCTTTCTGTTTCCGCATTTGCAACCCTCTCTCCTATTTAGAAGTCCGGACCTTGTGATCAGGTCCACGCTTCTCTCTTATGCACGGAGCCTGCCATCCGGAGTAGATGTTGCTTTGATTTATATAAGCCTTATGTTTTTCTAATGTTACGTGAGCGCGCGCAAAAACGGACAGGAGCAGAGGTGGGCTGGAATGCCATTAATTGTCAATATCGAGTGCTACAAAATGTCATTTAAGCAAAGATTTGCAGTGGTCGTGCAATGAGTCCCAGCCTACGGCAAAAATAGCGGCGGCAACGACTCCGGTTTCCGGCTGCTCTTTTGCATCCGGCGACCGAACAGAATCATCTGTTATAACGACAATCGTTATGCCGAGGTACTTCGTCCTCGGTTCCACGATTCAAGATGCGGGTCCCCGACAAGCCCGTTGTTGCTTGTTGGAGTGGAAGTTCGGCTGGCTGCGGTGAGATGAGGTGAGGTGGACCCGTCACCATTGTCCGGAGACTTCAGGAGACTAAAAATGCTGAATAAGATTTTCAACACTCGTAACGAATACTCCCTTACCATCGCCCGTCTGCTCCTGGGCGTCGTGTTTTTTGCCCATGGCGCGCAGAAGATGCTGGGCTGGTTCGGCGGCTACGGATACACGGCCACCATGGCCGCTTTCACCGGCAGAATGCACATTCCGGCGGCTTTTGCCTTTCTTGCCATTGCGGCCGAATTCTTCGGCGGCCTGGGCCTGATCCTGGGACTGCTGGGGCGCGTCGCTTCCTTTGGAATCATGGTTAACATGGCGGTCGCGATTGCCACGGTTCACGGTCACATCGGCTTCTTCATGAACTGGGCTGGTACCCAGCGAGGCGAAGGATTCGAATATCATCTGCTGGCCCTGGGGCTGGGCGCGGTGATTCTCATCCAGGGTTCTGGCGCCCTCTCGATCGATCGCTTATTGAGCGGCCGGAGCACCTCGGACGTAGTAAAAATTAGCGACTCCCGGCTTCGTAAAACCGCATAGATTGCAGGGGCCCGGATTTCCAAGTTGGTGTAGCCACCCGGCAAAGTGAAATTCAGAGCCGGCGTCATCCCGACCGAAGTGGAGGGATCTTGGGTTTCGCCACGGCGAAGCAACACAAGAGATTCCTCGGCTCGCGCCGCTCCCTCGGAATGACGTTGTTTGGTTGGGATACAACCGCAACGCGGGAAGCGCTTTAACCCTGAGGAAACGCGCAGGAGACCGGAAGATGGTGGGGAAACTTCAGGCAGAGATACAACAGCATAAGCCCTTCACGAGCGTTGAAGCCGAGGCATTCCTGAATATTCTGCGGACGGCCGACGGCTTGACGCGCGACCTGGAAGCGATGCTCAAGCCCTACGGCCTCACCTCGACGCAGTACAATCTGCTGCGCATCCTGCGTGGAGCGGGCGACGCCGGCGCCACCTGCTCCGAGATTGCCGAACGCATGATCAAGCGCGACCCGGATGTCACCCGGCTTCTGGATCGCATGGAAAAGCTTGGGCTGCTCAGGCGTTCCCGGCAGGCGAAAGATCGGCGGGTGGTCCTCGCGACCATCACTCCGGCGGGCCGTCGGATGGCGGACGATCTGGATGCGCCGGTCGATGCGTTCCACGCCCATCGCCTGCAAGCGCTTTCCCGGGACGAACTCGCGGATCTGATCGCCGACATGGAGCGCATTCGCAACCAGCAGGCGGCTGCCGCCTTGCCGTAATTGCCGTCCGCAATCGGATCACGCGCAAACAACTTCGGCTTTCCGCAACTCATCTTAAATTTTTCAGGAGATAGCGATCCATGAAGAAAATCCGCATTTTCGCTCTTGGCAGCATCCTGGTTCTCGGCTTTGCCGTGGGTGCGCTGGCGCAGCAGACCGAAACCACAACCGACTCGGACCAGCCCGCCGCACAGTCCCAGCCGGATGACAAGGCAGCTCCGTCCACCGATCAGCAAACGGCTCCGGAACCAGAGCAGCAGACCACTCCCACCCCTGACAACAACTCCACTTCCTCTGACGACGCTCAACAGTAAATTCTGAAGTATGAGGTGTCATCCTGAGCGCAGCGAAGGATCTATGTATTTATTGTATTAAGGATCGAATACATCGATTCTTCGTTCGCTACGCTCCCTCAGCATGACATGTCAGCGTTATGCGCGGGCGGGGGTGGCCCATTCAAGCCATCTGTCGGCTTGAGTGGGGCCGTTTCTTCTGAATCGTAACGACATTTCCCGAAGTGTCATCCTGAGCAAGCCGGGGTCCCCGACAAGCCGCTGTTGGCTTGTTGGGGTGGAAGCTAGTGAAGTGCTTGCGCGGGCGACGGCTTTTCCGCCGGCTTGCCGTTTGCCGGGGGTGAAGAAGGCGGCTCTTCGATGTTCGCCGGGGGCGTGTATTGTACGATCATGGAAATCCTGCGATTCGACGAGTCGAAGGGATGATCGGGTTTGCGCAGTCTCTGGTCGGCAAAGCCTCGCACCTGTGAAACCTGTTTGGCGGTAAGACCACTTTCCTGCATCAGGCGGCGCGCCGCGTTGGCGCGGTCGGTGGAGAGCTCCCAATTCCCGTACTCTCCTCCCTCGGCGAAGGGCTTCGAGTCGGTGTGGCCTTCGATGGAAATCTTGTTGGGCAGCTTGCCCACTTCGTGAGCGAGCAACTGCAACAGTTCCCTGCCCCTCGGAGTGGGATGGGCATTGCCGGTTTCGAAAAACGTGCCCACGTCGGATTCCAGCAATTCGATGCGGAGTCCCTCCGAGGTCACGGTCATCTCGATCTGTTTTTTGAGTTTCTCCAGCTCGACGGAGCGCTCGATGGCTTTCTGCAACTGCTCCTTCAGCTTGGGCATGTCCTGCTTGGCGAGGGTGAAATTCTCTCCCGCGCCGCTCTGGTTCGATCCGACTTTGCTGGCGGTTCCCTGCGGGTCGCGGAAGTATCCGCCCACCGCCTCCTGAACCTTCTTGCTGGTATTCATCAGCCAGAGCACGATGAAGAGGGCCATCATGGCCGTAACAAAATCGGCATAGGCCACCTTCCACGCGCCACCGTGATGGCCGGCGTGACCGGATTTGCGCTTGATGATGATGGGCTGACCGGCCATTTATCCTCCGGGAGCCTCGGCGGCGGCAGCGGCAGCGGCCTGCGACGTTCCCCGGCACGCTTCTTCCGCCTGTTGAAACGATGGCCGCAAGTGACCGGGAATCGCGCGCCGTCCGATTTCCACGGCCAGGATGGGGGCATTGCCCTTGATGAACGCGATCATCACCACCCGCAGCACGTGGCAATAAGCGCGCTCGTCCTCGGCCAGCTTCGCCATGCCGGTCGATATCGGCCCCACGAATCCATAACAGAGCAGAACGCCCAGAAAGGTTCCGACCAGGGCCGCGGCGACCTTGTGCCCGATCTCCTCCGGAGGACCGCCGAGCGCGCCCATGGTGATCACCACGCCGAGCACGGCAGCGACGATGCCCAGCCCCGGCAAGGCATCGGCCATGGTGGAGAGCGCGGCCACCGGCTCGCTGGCGTCGTGATGCATGATGTCCATGTCCACCTCCATCATCTGGTCGAGGTCGAAAGGATCGATGCCGCCGGAAATCGCCATGCGCATGGTGTCGCAGACAAAGTTGCGCAGGTGGTGACTCTTCATGAAGGCCGGATATTGCGAGAAAATTTTGCTCTGCTCCGGGTCTTCTATATCCGTTTCGACCGCTGGCAGCCCTTCGCGGCGCGCCTTGTTGAGCATTTCGAACATCATCTTCAGGGTGTCCAGGTAGCGCTGCTTGGTGAACTTCGAGCCGGTAAATACGCCGATGAGCCCGCCCGCGATGTTTTTCAGGATGTGCAACGGGTTGGCGATCAGGACGGTTCCCAGCGCCGCGCCGCCAATAATCAACAGCTCGGCCGGTTGCATGAGAACCGCGAGGTGCCCGTGCTCCATCAGGTATCCGCCGATGATGGCACCGATCACCACGATAATTCCGATGATCGCAAACATTGAGCGACAGCTCCTCCCTTGCCCGCCGACTTCGCTCGCGCCAAGTCACGGGATCAAAACGGCCACACCCCAGCGACACCAGTAGCTGTGGCAGACTGCTCGCTGCAATGAATATCGGCTGCCAGCCCTGTCCTCTTGACCCCGGATGCACAGCCCGGAGTGTCATTCTGAGCGAAGCGAAGAATCCCATTACAGTGTGGAGATGCTGAGCGGCCGGATTTCATAGAGATGTCGCCGGCAGTGCGGGGCAGGACACTTTCCGGGGATGCTTCGCTTCGCTCAGCATGACAGCCATCAAAACCCCGGGTGGCCCATTCAAGCCCGCGGTTGGCTTGCCGGGGTGGAGGAGCCGGGGGCCAATCGTACAAATGTCGGACGCGATGAACTCCGCGGACCTCAACGCATGTTCTTCATGTACTTCATCCACGGATACCACTGCTGCCAGTGGGTGGAAAAATCGTCGCCGTCCACGCGCATGAACTCCACGCGGTAATAATGCAGTGGCACCGTCCCGCCGTTGTGGATCGCGTGCGGAGCCTGAGGCCCCATTGTCATGCAGGTCGGGACCTTCATGTTCATCACCGTGGGCGGAGGGCCATATCCAGCGCCTTGCCCATTGAGCGAGCTGTTGGGATCGAGCTTCACGTCGGTCACTTCGGAAGGCTTTCCGCTGATCGCATAGAACGTCGAGACCGACGGATACGGGGTCCCGGCCATAGGCGTCGTTTCACCAGGTCGCACGGTGACTTCGATCAGCCGCAGGTGGCCGTCGTTAAAGAGTTGGCGATAATTGTTCGGAGCCGCCGCGATCTCGTCGAAGGCGATCGGATACGGCCAGTTTTCCGGGAAATTCGCGCCGAGTCCCGGGCCAGGAACAAGCTCCTTGACCGGTTTTTCAGGCTCCAGCATCCACGGATACAGTTCTTTCCAGTGCGTCTGGATGTCTTCGGCATCAAGATGCGGAAATTCCACGCGATAAAAGTGCAGCGGCACGCTTCCCCGGTTGATCGGTTTGTGCGGCGCTTGCGGGGGAGTGGTCGTGCAACTCGGGAATTTCAATCCTGCCGGCGGAGGCCCGAGTTGCCAGCCTTGTCCATTCAACGGGCTACTCGGGTCCAGCACGGCATCGAACAGTCCACCGGCGCCGGCTCCAGCCGTGATTTCCAGCGTGGAGCGTGCGGCAGTTGCGCCGCCTCCCATTCCTCCCGAATCGCGCACGAACACCGACGGAAGAGGGTGTCCGTGCATATTCACGTCGAGGCCGGGAGGGTTTGCAACTTCCAGCAGCCGCACGTTCTCATCTTCATAAAGCATACGGTGAACGTCTGGATCAGCCACCTCGGCATCGAGGTAAGCGGAATAAGGATAGCCGCCCCATGCCTTCCTGGGAGCTACGTCAATCTTGGATGGTGAGTATGCGGGTGGTCTCGTATTGTCAGGCTTGGTTTGCGCCGTCTGCGCCCTCACGCCTACGCATGCCAACACGAAAACTCCGAGCGTGCCAAACACCAACGCCGACCGCGCCGAAAAGTTGGGAGCGTTCATCGAATCTTCCTCATTTCCGGACTGCTCAACCATTGTAAGATTCACCTCTGCTCTGGATGGGTCTCTTTTTTCCAAAAGACGAATGGCCGGGTGCCAGGTGTCCCATTCAAGCCCGCCGTTGGCTTGAGTGGGGTGGTTTCTTTCTGAATAGTAACGATGCTCCGCAGAAGTGTCATCCTGAGCAAAGCGAAGGATCTGTTGTTTTTATTCTCCCGACCGTAACTGTTATAAGGGCCGGGTGGCCCATTCAAGCCTGCCGTTGGCTTGAATGGGGTGGTTCCTTTCTGAATCCCTGCACCGCGGCTCTGCCTTTCGGCTCGGCTACTCAGTCCGCAAAATGTAAGTCTCGAAAAGCCCGCGCGGGGCGTACAATCTGTACCGTTTTCGAATCCAATCATTCATTCTGGGCAAGGAAGGTTCCAGTGAAGCAGATTCCCATCAAGAAAAGCATTGAACGTGTCCCTGGCGGCATGATGATCGTTCCTCTGCTGGCCGGTTCGCTGATCGTCACTTTCTTTCCCGGTACGCCGAAATTCTTCGGTTCCTTTACCGGCGCCATTTTCTCGGGAGCCTTGACCATTCTCGCCGTCTTCTATGTTTGCATGGGCGCCAGCATCGATTTCAAGGCGACGCCTTACATCATCAAGAAAGGTGGCGCGCTGTTCGCAAGCAAGGTAGCCATTGCCATGGTCTTCGGCGCCGTGCTCGGTCACTTCCTGGCCGAAAGACCGGTTTCTTCCGGATTCTTCGCCGGCCTCTCGGCGCTTGCCATCGTGGCTGCCATGAACGACACCAATGGCGGCCTGTACATGGCGCTGATGGGCGAATACGGCAGGCCGGGCGATGTCGGAGCCTACACCATCATGTCGCTGGAGTCCGGCCCGTTTCTCACCATGGTGAGCCTGGGAGTCGCCGGCCTCTCGGCGTTTCCCTGGCAGACGCTGGTCGGCAGCATCCTGCCGCTGGCGGTCGGCATGATTCTCGGCAACCTCGATCATGACTTGCGCGAATTTCTCAGCCGCGCCATTCCCGTCATGATTCCCTTCTTCGCCTTCGCCCTCGGCGCCGGTCTTGACCTGCACAAGGTCTGGCAGGCCGGACTGCTCGGCGTCCTGATCGGATTTGGGGTGGTGATCGTGACCGGCTTCGTTTTGTTCTTCGCCGACCGCCTGACCGGCGGCACGGGAGTTGCCGGAGTTGCGGCGGCCTCCACGGCGGGCAATGCCGCGGCCGTTCCAGCCATTGTGGCGGCCTCCAATCCGGTCTATGCCGGAGCCGTCAGCAGCGCCACCATTCTTGTGGCCGCATCGGTGGTGGTTACTGCTATCCTCGTACCGATACTGACGGCATGGACCGCGCGTACGTTTGGCAAGTCGACCGAAGCCGCCGCCGTCCCCGGCAAATGACGCCTTCGCGTTTGCCGGGCTGTACCCGCGCCCACAGTGCGGAACCTGTAGAGAAGGTACGGAGGGCTGGATGATCTCTCGTTGGCTCATCATTGCCGATGATTTGACCGGCGCTGCCGATTGCGCCATTGCGTTCGCAAAACGCGGCCGCGAGTCGGTCGTTGCCTGGGGAAAACCTGCCGAGGCCGGTTCCCCGGCGACGGCCGCTTCCGCCATTGCCGGAAGTAGCGTGCAAGTGCTCTCGGTCGACGTCGCTACCCGCCAATTGCCTCCGGCGCAGGCGGCCAAGCTGCAGGTCGAGGTGCTCGCCGCCCATTACCGTCCCGGCCTGCGCCTCTATAAGAAGATCGATTCCACCGTTCGAGGCCAGCCGGCGGCTGAATTAGCGGCTCTTTTGGCTTTTAAGCCCGCCCAAACCGAAGGCCGTCCGCGCCTCGCCATCGTCGCGCCCGCCTTCCCTGGCACCGGACGCATCACCCTCAACGGCAGCATCGTCGTGCAGGGAGTTCCGCTGGAGCAGACTCCGCTGTGGGCGCGCGAGCACACCTACGCCAGCGCCAACCTGGTGGAGATACTGAAGAGCGCCGGCCTCAGCGCCGAAGTCCTGCCGCTCGACGAGCAGGGCCATAATCCGGAGAAAGTTCTGGCTCGCCTGACCCACGCCCTATCGAGTGGCGCGTCGGCTGTCGTCTGTGACGCCCGGAGCGAAGCCGACCTGATCGCGGTGGCCACCGGCTCGCTGCCCATAGCGGACGAAGTCCTCTGGGTCGGCTCGGCCGGACTGGCTGCCGCACTGGCGACCGTGGAAAACCCCTCAGGGAAGCCGGCGACGTCGTCGTCTCTGCTGTCCGGCCATAAGAATGTGCTGGTCGTGGTCGGAACCCTGGCCGAAGCCTCGCGATTGCAGGCCAAAACTTTGGTCGAGGCCGGGCTCGTGCGTCATCTGTTCATCTCGCCCGACGCGCTTTTTGCCGGCCCCTGCTCGACTGCCTGGCAACAGGCGTCCAAAGAGCTTGCCGCGCACTTTGCGGCTCACCAGGATGTGCTGTTGGAGCTGGAGCAGGCAGCCAACCCCGATCTCTCGCGCGGCACTCTGCTGGCCGAGAGGCTGGCCGCCTTCATCGAAAGCGCAGGCAACGGCTTCGCCGGAGTGGTTGCCACCGGCGGCGACACGGTCTTCGCCTTGCTGTCGAAGTTGGGAGTTCACGGCATCCGCCTGCTCGATGAAGTCGAGCCGGGTGTGCCCCTGGGAATCACCGTCGGAGCCGTGCGGATCCCGCTCGTCACCAAAGCCGGAGCCTTCGGCGATGCCCACACTTTGCGGCGCAGCCTGGAGCGGCTGCACCGGTAGAATACCGGCTTCCGGAACAGCGAATGGTTGAGGCTGCACCATGAGAAGGCATCCCGCCAGCGTGGCTTTCCAGAGGCGGCGGAAAATACTGAGATGTGTCATCCTGAGGTCGCGGGGCTTTTCCGCGGCCGAAGGATCTGCTTTTTCCCGCGATACACTGGAGCAATTCCCGAGCTGGTGTATCCAATAATTTTCCTGGTGTATCCAATAATTTTCGAGGAGGTGTCATGGCGACCGGAGCGAAGCGGAGTGGAGCCACCCTTTGTTTTTTCAGCAATAGGAACAAAAGGTGGCTCGACTGCGCTCGCCATGACGGCCTGATATTTGCGGATACTCCCACTGGGAAACTACTCTAATTTCTGTGCACCACTAGGATCAACTTATGTCACGTCCAATTATCGCGATTACGATGGGCGATCCCGCCGGGGTCGGACCTGAAATCATCATGAAGAGCCTTGCCCACGCGGATCTGTATGACCGCTGCCGTCCGCTGGTCATTGGCGATGCCGGACGCCTGCGCCAGGCCGGCAAGATCGTGGGCGTCAACCTTGCCATCAATGCCGTCGCCAAGCCCGCCGAAGGCACGTACAAGCCCGGCACGGTCGACGTGGTCGACATCGCCGTGGTGCCGCCTGATCTCGCTTTCGGAAAGCTCGCGCGTGACGGTGGCGAAGCCGCCTACCGCTTTATCGAGCGTGCCGCCTCGCTGGCCATGGCCGGTGAGGCCGATGCCATCTGCACCGCGCCGTTGAACAAGGAAGCCCTGCACATGGCCGGACACATCTTCCCCGGACACACCGAGATGCTGGCCTATCTCACCGGCACCAAGGAAGTCTCCATGCTGCTGGTGGCGCCCAAGCTCCGGGTCATTCATGTGACCACCCATGTCGGCCTGATCGATGCCATCGCCGTGATCAATCCCGGCCTGGTCGAGCGCACCATCGGACGGGCGCAAGAAACCCTGGTGAAAGCCGGCATCCAGCACCCGCGCATCGGCGTCTGCGCCATCAACCCGCACGCCGGCGAGCACGGCCTCTTCGGACACGGTGAAGAGGAAGAGAAGATCGCACCGGCCATTCGCAAATGCCTGGAGCGCGGCTGGAACGTCGAAGGCCCGCTACCGGCCGATACGCTTTTCTTCCGGGCTTCGCGCGGAGACTTCGATTGCGTCGTCGCCATGTACCACGACCAGGGTCACGGACCGATCAAGGTGCTCGGCATCGAGGCCGGCGTCAACATCACCGTTGGACTGCCCGTGGTGCGCACCTCGGTCGATCACGGCACCGCCTTCGACATCGCCGGCACCGGCAAAGCCGACGAACGCAGCATGTTGGAAGCCCTGCGGCAGGCCATCGATCTTGCCCCCAAGGAGCGCCCCGAAGCGGCACCGAAGAATTGAGCGCTCCCCAGCCGGAGCATGGGCTTCCGATTCAGTTGTCCGGCGGCGCCCCGGCCCCGTCCGACGGGGCACCACGTTGTTTTGCGCTGTCCAACAGTCTTATTCCATAACAACAAAAAGCGCGCCCCGTAAGGCGCGCCCGATTGCCTCTAGTATTACAGTTCAACGCTGGTGGCGCTGGTGGTTGCAGAGGTGTCCGAACTGCTGCCAGAAGTGCTGCTGCTCGTCGAGGTCGTGTTGTTGCTGGCGTAGGCTAGCAACGCGAGAATGGTGGATGTGAGATCGCTGGAAGTGTTCGAACTGGAAGTGCTGGAAGTGCTCGAAGTGGAACTGTCAGAATCCGGAGGTGGCGGCGGCGGACCCTGCATACCGTCACTACCCTGTGTCGCTGCATTCTTCAAATCACTCTGGATAGTGGTGTAGTCTTTTTCCGCGGCGGAAAGATTACCCGATTTTAAGTCGCTGGAGAGTGTCGAGAAGTCGCTCACCAACGTGCCAATCGGGTCACTGCCTCCGGTCGTTGAAGAATAGCTTCCCGTAAGTGTCAGAAAATCCTGCTGCGCTGCCGAGAGATCTCCCGACGACAGGTCCTTGCCGAGTTGCGTGAACTCACTCTCTGTCTTACTCGTGGAACTGGTCGAACTGGTGGAACTGGTGTTCGAGCTATTTTCAAGAGACGAGAGGAGATACGCGTAACTTGAACTGTTCGAAATGGCTGATACAGACATATCTTTGCTCCTTTCTGGATAGTTACCGTTCTACAAGGTGTCGCATGAAAAATGAGAGCACCCTTAGCCCGGCACTCGCCGATGGAGCAGTCTAGATACCAGAGCCTTAGCTTTGATGCCACCGCCAGCAGAGTTTACATAGAGCTTACAGCCTGGCTTCCATGATGCTCCAGGCTGGCGGACATACTCGTGAAAGTATCATCCTAAGGGCGCGCCGCCGTCTCCCGACAAGCTTGTCGTTGGCTTGTTAGTGTGGGTCCCCGGCTACACTCAGGATAATATCTGGCGGAGAATCGTCTTTCAGCCGAAGCTGTTTCTTAAAATTCTTTGGCTTTAGCCGCCGCGGGATCGCGGTTTTAGTATGAGTCTAAGAAACAGCTTGTCGAACTTTTAAAGTCTTGCGGCGGGCGGTCTGTAAGGACGGGTGGCCCATTCTAGCCCGCTGTTGGCTAGAGTGGGGTTGTTTCATCTTCATGTGTAGAGTAGGGCGGTTTTTCTTTTGCGTAGAGTGTGCCTGTTTTCCTCTTCTACAAATGAATCCATCCCGTAAGGATCAGCGTCAGCGAGCTGACGGCGACGATTGCCCAGAGCACCAGTCCCTGCACCAGCGGCTTGATTCCCACCTTGCGAAGCGTTTCCTTGGACAGCCCGGTCCCGATCAGGTAGAGGGTCACGGTCAGACCGATTTTCCCCAGCTTGCTGAGCACGGGATACACCCGGCCGAAGACCGGAAGGTACGAATTCGCCACCGCGGCCAGGCAGAAGAAGAGGATGAACCACGGCCACTGCACGCGCGCCCGGCTCTTGTGCGCGTACGCCGTACCGAACGAAACCGGCACGATCCACAACGCCCGCGCCAACTTTACGGTCGTGCCGACCGCCAACGCTACGGCTCCGTAGCGGGCGGTAGCGCCCACGACCGAGCTGGTATCGTGAATCGCCAGCGCCGACCATAGTCCGAACTGGGTCTGGCTCAGATGGAGCATCCACCCGACCGAGGGAAAGACAAACAGCGCCACGGAATTGAGGGTGAACACGGTGCCGAGCGAGATCGCCATCTGCTCTTCGCTGGCTTGCGCGATCGGCGCCACAGCGGCAATGGCGCTGCCTCCGCAGATCGCCGTGCCTGAGGTGATCAGCAGTGAAGCCGTGGGATGGATGCCCATCGCGCGGCCGAGTCCAAGCCCCAGCAGCATGGCCGCCGTGATGCCGATGGCGGTGTACACGAATCCCGAGCGCCCAACCCGCAGCACTTCGCCGAGATCCATGCCGAAGCCGAGCGCGACCACCGACGCCTGTAGCAGAAATTTCGAGAGCCGCTTGACATCAGCGGGATAGGGATTCACGCAGGTAAAGCCGAACAGCAGTCCGGCCGCAAGCGCAATGGGCGGCGAAACCAAACCGCTCGCCGCAAAAACGAGCCCAATGAAAAATGTATTCTTCCCCACACTAGCCCAGTGAAACAGAATTTTTCCCCACGTTGGAATCAGTGTGACCTATTTCGCGCCCCCTGTCCAAGCAGTAATAATCATTGGCGATCAGGGAATCTTATCGCCGCCACGAGAGCGGGGTGGTTGCTTTCGCGTAGGGCTACCTGAACATTCACGCAGTCAAAGTAATGCTGTCATTCTGAGCGGAGCGAAGTTGAGGCGTTGAGGCGGCGTCTGAGCCGCCTGCCGAAATCCTGAGCGAAGCGAAGGAACCCGCAATCCCGTAACGGCATGGAGCTGACGTGCCGCATAGAATTCCATCCAAAAGCCCTCAGCGCCGTGGCGCGGGAAGCGGTCCTTCGCTGGTGCCCCACATCTGCCGCAGTCAGCAGATGTGGGTCCTCAATACCGCACGACCTCCCGCATCGCCTTGAAGGATGTCCTTCATCTGCGGCAGAATCACATCTTCCAGCGTCGGCTGATAGGCCACGAAGGTATCTTTCGCCGCCACGCGCCGCACCGGCGCATCGAGCTGGTCGAACAATTCATCCGCGATTCGCGCCGCGATCTCCGCGCCATAGCCCCAGCTCAGCATGTCCTCGTGAACCACCAGCGCGCGGCTGGTTTTGCTGACCGAGGTCGCAATCGCATCCCAATCGTACGGGCTCAAGCGTGCGCAGATCGATCACTTCGGCCTTCGCTCCCTGCTCGCGTTCCAGCTCCTGCGCGGCCTGCAAGGCGCGCGGCAGAGTCGCTCCGTAGGTGATGACCGTCAGGTCCGTGCCTTCTCTCGCGACCTTCGCCTTGCCGAAGGGAACCATGTACTCCGGGCCGGGATACGCCGCGCGCCCGAAGGCTTCGCGATACAGGCGCTTGTGCTCCAGGAACAGCACCGGGTCGTCGCAACGCATTGCCGTGCGCAGCAATCCGGCGGCATCCAGCGCGTTCGAGGGAAACACCACGCGCATGCCGGGCGTGTGGGTAAAGATGCTCTCGCCGCTCTGCGAGTGATAGATCGAGCCGCCGGTCAGGTATCCGCCGATCGCCACCCGCACCACCGCCGGACACGAGAAAGCGCCGTTCGAGCGCCAGCGAATCAGCGGCATTTCGTTGCGCAACTGCTGCATGGCCGGCCAGATGTAGTCGAAGAACTGTATCTCGACCACCGGCTTCAGCCCGCGCGTCGCCATGCCGATGGCGCGTCCCACGATGCTGGCCTCCGCCAGCGGCGCATTGAAGACGCGCTCCGTGCCGTAGTCGCACTGCAAGCCCGAGGTCAGCTTGAAAACCCCGCCCTTGCCCTTGACCAGCTTTTCTTCCAGATAGCGGCAGCGCGAGCAATCCGCCACGTCTTCGCCGAAGACGACGATGCGCGGATCGCGCTTCATCTCATCGCGCAGGCAGGTGTTGATCAGGTCCGCCATGGTCTTTTCCACGCCGCGCGCAGCTTGCCTTCCGCCGCAAGCTCATAGTCCGGCTTGGTCTCAAAGGCGGACGAGGTGGGATCGAGCACGGCGGAGTACACGTGCTTGGTGTAGCTGTCGGCGGCGGGGATCGCAGCGCTCAACGCCTGATCGGCGGCTTGCTGCACCTCCTCATCGACGCTTTTTTCCAGCTCGCCAATCGATTGCTCGTCGAGAATGCCTTCGCGGATCAGAAAGAGCTGAAAGCGCGTGATCGGATCGCGTTCCACGTGGGTGCGGCGCTCGGCTTCGGGACGGTACAACTTCTCGTCGTCCGAGAGCGAATGCGAGTACGGACGTATGACGTGGCCGTGCACCATCGCCGGACCGTTGCCCGGCGCGAATGTGCTCGACCGCGCGCTCCGACCGCCGCGTAGCTCGCCAGCGGATCGCATCCGTCGCACTCCTCGAAGTGGAAATTCGGAAAATTCGCCACCAGCCGGCTGATGCTGCCGCCCGCGGTCTGCACTTCCACCGGCACGGAAATGGCGTACTCGTTGTCCTCGATCATGAACAGCATGGGCAGCCGCAGATTGGAGGCGACGTTCATCGCCTCCCAGAATTCGCCCTCCGAGGTTGTGCCCTCGCCGCTGGAGACGTACACCACCTCGTCGGCGTGGTGCACCACTTGCTTGAACTCGCGATAGTCGCCCGTGGCCTTCTCCGCCGCCTGCGGATTGCGGTTGAAGTACCTGCCGGCATCGGCGCAGCCGACCGCCTGCAAATACTGCGTTCCCGTGGGCGATGATCCGGTCACGATGTTCAACCGGGCGCTGCCCCAGTGCGAAGGCATCTGGCGTCCGCCGGAGTTGGGATCGTCGGCCGCTCCGACCGCGCCCAGAAGCTGATCGAGCGCCGTCATTCCCAGGGTGAGGCACAGCGCGCGGTCGCGATAGTAGGGATAAAACCAGTCGTAACCCGGCTTCAGCGCCAGTCCGGCCGCAACCAGCAACGCTTCGTGGCCGGCTCCCGAAATCTGGAAGAAGATTTTTTGCTGGCGCTTGAGCAGAATTTCGCGATCGTCAATCCGGCGCGAGAGATACATCAGCCGGTAGATTTCGATCAGTTGGTTGGTGCTTAAACCCTTCGTAGGCCGATGTGGCTCTCAGTTCAGCCTTGATCGTCGCCATTCAGTTCCCTCAATCGATCAACCTCGAGATCGCTGCGCACCGCAGTCTGAGATGCGGCTCGACAGCGCACCCCGGGAAACCTTCCAGCCGGCCACGGAAAAACACGTACACCTGTCATCCTGGGTCGCGCCGATCTTGCGCGGCCGAAGGATCTGCTTTACTTTCAGTCCGCGCAAACTGCGGATCCTTTGCTCCTCCACCCCAAAACTGACAGCGGGCTTGTCGGCTGCGCTCAGGATGATACCTCACAGAACAGCTTTCCGCAGCCCTGAACCTTTGGATGCACCGGCATCTCGCGCCAACGACAAATCTATTGCTTCAAAACCCGCTGGGCTCAACCCGCGAGACGAAATTCCCTCGTCATCGGACATCGAACCCATAGCTTGCCCGTTATCGGACGTAAGAACCCGTGCGGTTGCGTGCAAAAATGATGCAAATTAGAACCATTCCGAGCCGCTGGGCGCAATCGCCAATTGATGCCCCGGCTATGGGCCAAGCCGCCCTTCGTCATATACTTAGATAGATGATCCGCAAGAACAAAGTGATTCCTATTGAAAGCATCAAACTGCTCGTCTTTGACCTGGACGGGACCCTGGTGGACAGCCAAGTGGACCTGGCAAACGCCGTCAATGCCATGTTGCGCAAATATCAACGGCCGGAGCTTCCCGTCAGCCTGATCGCCACCTACATCGGAGATGGCGCGAACATGCTGGTTCGCCGCGCCCTGGGCGATCCGGCGGACGAAAACTTCGTCCGCGAAGCCTTCGACGTTTTCATCAAGCACTATCGCGAACACACGCTCGACAACACCTACGCCTATGAGGGCATGATCGAGGCGCTGCGCGCCATTCGCCGGCACACCAACGGCAAAGTCGCCATGGCGGTGCTCACCAACAAACCGGTCAATCCTTCGCAACGCATCGTCAAAGGCTTGGGCATGGAGGATTTGTTCGTCCGGGTTTATGGCGGCAACAGCTTTGAAACCAAGAAGCCGGATCCGCTCGGGGCCTTGACGCTGCTGCGCGAGATGTCGACGGAACCCGCCGAGGCGGTGATGATCGGCGATTCGCAAAACGATGTGCTCACGGCGCGACACTCCGGCATGTGGGCCCTTGGCGTGACCTATGGATTTTCCCCCGATTCGCTGAAGTCCCCGGCTCCCGATGTGCTGATCGACTCGCCCCACGAACTGGTCGAGGCTCTGGGCTATGGCTCGCACCGCAAATCGCTGGAAATCCCCTCCGGGCAGGGTTTTACCGGCTGACCGGCGTTACGAAAGTCCGGGTCCCGGTGCCGGGACCTCAAACGCCCGCGTGAGCGGGTAATCCGTCACATATCGATGTGACTTCCCTCATACGGGTTCGAGCGCACTCCAAAGGAAAATATTAATCCATTGACGCGGCGAGCTCTCTCATTATCCCCGAGGACGGACAAGGCTTCTATGTACCGAATCGTGCAAGCAAAACTTCTGGGCCGCAACATCAAGCAGTTTGAGATCGAAGCGCCCCGCATCGCCAAGAAACAGCGTCCAGGACAATTCGTCATCGTGCGTCTGCACGAAAACGGCGAGCGCATTCCTCTCACCATCGAGGGGTCCGACCTGGAAAAAGGCACCATCACCCTGGTTGTCCAGTCGATCGGCAAAACCACGCACCTGATGAATTCGCTCGAAGCGGGCGATGCCATTCTCGATGTCGTGGGGCCGTTGGGAAAGCCCACCGAGATCGAGAAGTACGGCACCGTGGTCGTCGTCGGAGGCAGCGTTGGCACCGCCATCGCGTTGCCGGCCGCGCGGGCGCTGAAGCAAGCGGGCAATCACGTGATCGGCATTACCGGCTCGCGCACCAAAGAATTGCTCATCCTGGAAGACGAACTGCGGGCGGCCAGCGACGAGACCTACGTCATGACCGACGACGGCAGCTATGGCGAGCAGGGCTTGGTGACCAAGAAGCTTCAGGACCTGATCGACAGCGGACGGCGAGATCAATTACGTCCTCGCCATCGGCCCGGTTCCCATGATGCGCGCCGTCGCGCAGGTCACCCGCGCCAAGGGCATTAAGACGGTCGTCAGCCTGAACTCGATCATGGTGGACGGCACCGGCATGTGCGGCGGCTGCCGCGTGCTGATCGACTCGCACAGCGAATTCGCCTGTGTCGACGGCCCCGAGTTCGACGCCCAGAAGGTGAACTTCGAAGTCCTGATGCAGCGCAACAATATGTATCGCGAAAACGAACAAAAATCACTGAACGAATTCCTGGCCAACCCGCAAGCCGAAGTGCAGCGGGTTCGCCAATCCTGCAAGCTGCGTGATCTGGAAGAGAAAACGCGCGCGGAGGCAACCCATGTCTAAACGAATTCCCGCTCGCGACCGCATGAAGATCACGCGCGCGCAAATGCCCGAACAGAACGCGGCGCAACGCGGCCACAACTTTCTGGAGGTGAACCTCGGCCTGCCCGAGCCGTGCGCCAGGCAGGAATCCATGCGCTGCATCGAGTGCAAGGAGCCGACCTGTGTTTCGACCTGTCCGGTGGGCGTCAAGGTCAGGGAATTTCTGGACCTCATTCTTGCCGGAGACTACCTCGGCGCCGCGGCCAAAATCCGCGAGGACAATGCGCTGCCGGCCATCACCGGCCGCGTCTGCCCGCAGGAAGACCAGTGCGAAGGCGGCTGTCTGCTGGGCAAAAAGGGTGGCAAGTCGCCGCTCGCCATCGGCTACCTGGAGCGCTTTGTCGCCGACTACGAGCAAAAAACCGGCAAGCTGGGAATGCCTCCTATCGCCGCGCCGACCGGCAAAAAAGTTGCCATCGTCGGCAGCGGTCCCGCCGGCCTGAGCTGCGCCGGAGACCTCATCCAGAAAGGCCACAAGGTCCGCGTCTTCGAAGCGCTGCACGAAATCGGCGGCGTGCTCATCTACGGCATCCCCGAATTCCGCCTGCCCAAGACCATCGTCCGGCAGGAGGTCGATAATCTGCGCCGCATGGGAGTCGAGTTCGAGACCAACGTGGTCGTCGGCAAGACGGTCACCATCGACGAGCTGATGAAGGGCGAAGGCTACGATGCCGTCTTCATCTGCACCGGCGCCGGACTGCCACAGTTCCTGAACATTCCCGGCGAGCACCTGAACGGCGTCTACTCGGCCAACGAGTTTCTGACCCGGGTGAATCTCATGCGAGCCTACAAGTTTCCGGAGTTCGACGAGCCGGTCTACGACTGCAAGGGCAAGGACGTGGTGGTCTTCGGCGGCGGCAACACCGCCATGGATGCCGTCCGCACCTCGTTGCGCCTGGGCGCGCGCACGGCCTCGATCTTCTATCGCCGCACCGAGGTTGAGATGCCCGCCCGCAAGGAAGAGGTCCATCACGCCAAGGACGAAGGCATCAACTTCCAGTTCCTGGTGAACCCGGTCGAGTTGATCGGCGACGACAAAGGCTGGCTCGAGGCCGTGAAGTGTGTCCGCATGGAACTCGGCGAGCCGGATGCTTCGGGACGACGACGCCCGATTCCGATACCGGGGTCGGAGTTCGTCACCCCGGTCTCGCTGGCCATCATCGCCGTAGGAACGACCGCCAATCCGCTGATCCAGTCGACGACGCCGGACCTGAAAACGAACAAGTGGCGCTACATCGTCACCGACGCGGAAACCACGCGCACCTCGAAGCTGGGCGTCTTTGCCGGCGGCGACATCGTAACCGGCGGAGCCACCGTCATTCTCGCCATGGGCGCCGGACGCCAGGCCGCCAAGTCAATCCACGAGTACCTATCTACCGGCGTGTGGGAGACCAAGGCCGAGGCCAGCAAGAACTCCTAATCCGGCAGATGCAATATGAATAGGGTCACACGCCCGTGTGGCCCTATTTGCATTCATGTTATCTCACTTTGAGTGTCCCCTCCCTCAATCAGGAAAATGAGCAGCATTTGGAGTTACTTCTCACCGTTTGTCGGTTAATATTGTGGCGAAATTCTGCGACACAAAATCGGCCTAAGCTCTATTTCTTAGAGCGAAAATTCTTGGAGGCACTATGCTAAGTTTCTTTTTTAAGCAAAATGACTGGCCTGCGCTGTCTTTTGAAGAAATAAAGAAGAGGGCGCGTCTGCTGGTAGTAGACGATCAGGAATTTGCCTAGAGCGTGTTTCATAAATAGGTTCGGCCTCAGCGGAGGTACTTACGTCTGAGGCTGGTTGAGTGTTGAGCTTCTGTCATGAAGAAGCGACAGAGGCTTTTGACCGACGAGCAGTGGGAGCTTGTTGAACCTCTTCTTCCCCCGCCGAGGCGGCGTCGAGACAACCGTGGCCGTCCATGGGCGTCGAATCGAGCTTGCTTTGAGGGCATTTTGTGGATTCTGCAAACCGGTGCAGCCTGGCGTTTTCTGCCCGATGAGTTTCCGTCGCCGGCAACCTGCTGGCGTCGCCTGAAGCAGTGGGAGGATGAGGGCATCTGGCTCGACGCCTGGCGAGCGCTGCTGGGAGCACTCGACGGCGAGGGACTGCTGAAGTGGGATGAGGCCTTCCTTGACGGCAGCTTCGCTCCGGCCAAAAAGGGGGCTCCGCAGTCGGTAAAACCAAGCGCGGCAAGGGTACGAAGTGGATGGTACTGGTCGACGGTCAAGGTCTTCCGCTGGGAGTTCGGCTCGAAAGTGCCTCTCCGAGTGAAGCTACACTTGCGGAAGCCACGCTCGCCGAAGTCCGCGTCCCGCGGCCGAAGAGGGCGTCCGCGGCAGAAGCCCAAGCGCATAATCGCCGACCGGGGATACGACTCCGATCCGCTGCGCGAACGCATGAAGAAGCGCGGCATCGATTTCATCGTGCCCTTACCGGAAGAACAACAAACGCGAGCAGATACGAGGACGGACGCAAACTGCGGCGCTACGTGCGCCGCTGGATAGTGGAGCGAACCAACGCCTGGCTTGGTCAATTCCGCCGACTGCTGGTGCGACATGAACATCTGCTCTCCACCTACCGCGCCTTCTTCTACCTCGCGTGCTTCTGGATTACCCTGAGGCACTGTTTATGAAACACGCTCTACAAAGAACTGTTCAAGAAAGACGGCTACATGATTGAACAGTGGGCCGATGTCGAGGATTTGCCAAAGATCGAACGGAATTTCTATGACATCATTCTTCTCGACGTGCAAGCGGTTGGTAAACAACTATCGTCGAAACAGGGGCTAGGTGTTCTTGAACATATCAGGAAGACCGCGCCAGCACAGATCGTAATTGCGTTCTCCAATGCAGATTATTCACTGAAATATCAAGAGTTTTTCAAGATGGCTGACAGGGTCCTTAGCAAAGGCGCAGACTATGTAGATTTCAAGAGACAGGTTGATGAACTCCTACGTAGTCGATTTTCGCTTGGATTTTACATAGAAAAGGTCCTGTCGGTTGTTGGCAGCAACGTGGATGACGAGGGAAGGTTGGAGCGAGAAACGCGGAAGGCAATTCTGCGCAATAATCCGCAGAAACTAAGAAAATATTTAATTGAAAAGATATCCGATGAAGGGACATTGCAGGCGGTGCTAAGCGTTGTTAATCTCGCTATCGAGGTCGCTAAAATATGGAATTCGTAGACCTCACATTTTTCCCTTTCCCATTCGTACTGAACCGAGATCGCCACCCCGGGTATCAGTTCTCTTGGCCACAGCAGTGTGAACGATGCAGTAGGCAGTGCGAGACATCAAATGCTTCGGGTCTCGGTGCTTGTTCCCACGGTGTGAGCTTCTACAGAGCTGCCCCACTCACGATCTTTGGTTTTTTAATACAAGATGCAAGCGCCACGGCTGCGCAGAAGAAGGCAATAAGACAAAATCGACGCAACCTCATCAAAGATACGGATTTAAAACGCGCGCTCTCTATACTAGAGCGTGTTTCATAAATAGGTTCGGCCTCAGCGGAGGTACTTACGTCTGAGGCTGGTTGAGTTGTTGAGCTTCTGTCATGAAGAAGCGACAGAGGCTTTTGACCGACGAGCAGTGGGAGCTTGTGAATCTCTTTCTTCCCCCGCCGAGGCGGCGTCGAGACAACCGTGGCCGTCCATGGGCGTCGAATCGACCTTGCTTTGAGGGCATTTTGTGGATTCTGCAAACCGGTGCAGCCTGGCGTTTTCTGCCCGATGAGTTTCCGTCGCCGGCAACCTGCTGGCGTCGCCTGAAGCAGTGGGAGGATGAGGGCATCTGGCTCGACGCCTGGCGAGCGCTGCTGGGAGCACTCGACGGCGAGAGACTGCTGAAGTGGGATGAGGCCTTCCTTGACGGCAGCTTCGCTCCGGCCAAAAAGGGGGCTCCGCAGTCGGTAAAACCAAGCGCGGCAAGGGTACGAAGTGGATGGTACTGGTCGACGGTCAAGGTCTTCCGCTGGGAGTTCGGCTCGAAAGTGCCTCTCCGAGTGAAGCTACACTTGCGGAAGCCACGCTCGCCGAAGTCCGCGTCCCGCGGCCGAGAGGCGTCCGCGCAGAAGCCCAAGCGCATAATCGCCGACCGGGGATACGACTCCGATCCGCTGCGCGAACGCATGACGAAGCGCGGCATCTGGTTTCATCGTGACATACCGGAAGAACAACAAACGGAGCAGATACGAGGACGGACGCAAACTGCGGCGCTACGTGCGCCGCTGGATAGTGGAGCGAACCAACGCCTGGCTTGGTCAATTCCGCCGACTGCTGGTGCGACATGAACATCTGCTCTCCACCTACCGCGCCTTCTTCTACCTCGCGTGCTTCTGGATTACCCTGAGGCACTGTTTATGAAACACGCTCTAAATAAGTCCGAAGCTCATTTTAACGAAGACCTCAAAGCAGCCAAAGAAGCAATTATTGAGGACTATAAAAGGGAAAATGGATTTCGGAAAGATCTGTTGGAACTGCTAAAGCCGGAAATCCAAAGGAATCTTGCCTTTCTGCATGATTACAAACAGTTTGTGTCTAGAGTCAAGCAAAACATAAACATCGTTCTCGAAACCCGTTATTTGGATGGAGACATCGAGGCAAAGCTGGAAAAGGCCCTGCCGGCTGAAGCCGCCATCTATTGGTCAAGCTTACTGATGACAGAAAAGCTTCAGACGGCATTTCTGTTGCTGCACCCTGAAAAACTCTCCACAGCCAAGCGAACCACCTTCCGGCTGCATGGACTAGTTTTGAAATACATCAGGATCTACAATGCTGCTTTTAGAGACAAACAGGTCAGGTTGGATGTAACCGGGCACAGCACCGGAGAAGTCACAGCGGATTCGTCAGCGTTAGGGGTAATTCCGCATACCCTTTTGGACAATGCCCTCAAGTATTCTCAACGCGGGACACAGGTCAGCGTCTCTTTCGAAGAAGATGATAAGTCCATAGAGTTATCGGTTACCTCTTTGGGACCCAAAATCGATCCGGACGAAAAGGCACGAATTTTTGATATCTTCTATCGTGGCCGAAACGCAATGCGAGAGGAAGAAGAAGGAACTGGCTTCGGGCTGTATCTGGCTCAGTTTGTTGCGAAGGATATTGGAACCGAGATCAAGATGCGCCAATCTCCTCAAAAAGCTCGCTGGGGGTTTGAAACAGTGTTTTCAGTTCGCTTCCCGAGGACAAGATGAAGCAGAACTGCCGAGCGGCAATGGCTGACGATCTCAACGGTTTTGTTTCCCAGGAACTCCGTCTGCTGCGCCGGTTGAAGACTCCGGCCGGCATTCAGAAATTTCTCGACACCCTGCCCTACCACCTGGCCGACACTTCCTGGTCGCCGCGCCGCGCCTTGCGTGAACGCACGGCTCATTGCCTGGAGGGCGCGCTGCTGGCCGCCGCGGCGCTGCGGGTGAACGGCTATCCGCCGCTGGTGCTCGATCTCGAAGCGGTGCACGACGTCGATCACGTCATCGCCGTATTCCGTGAGCACGGACACTGGGGAGCCGTCGCCAAATCCAATTTCGCCGGCCTGCGCTTTCGCGCGCCCATCTACCGCAGCCTGCGCGAGGTGGCGCTCAGCTACTTCGAAAGCTATTACAACCTGCGTGGCGAACGCACCCTGCGCGGCTACTCGCGCCCGGTCAATCTCTCCCGATTCGACCACCTTGACTGGATGACCTCGGAAAAATCGGTCTGGGCAATCGCCGAGCACCTCGGCACCGTGAGCCACTTTCCCTTGTTCCCCGCGCGCCTGGCCAAGAACCTGCCACGCGTGGACCATCGCTCGTTCGACGCCGGCTTGACGGGATACGTGAAGCACTGAATACGTAACGGTGGTTCCAGGATTGCCGAAGTAAGTCCGCAACCGCGTGGTGTAACATTCAAGTGAAGCTGTGGTGGGTTTTCCCCGACAGAGCGCGCAACACAAAAAGGAATTCAATGTTTTCCCCGCTGGATGGATTCGATGAATAGTAGCTTTCTCACCGTAACGATCATCGGCGTTCTGGCCGTTGTAAGCCCCGGTCCCGATTTTCTGATCGTCACCCGCAATAGCTTGCTTTATTCACGGCGAGTCGGACTTGCCACCGCCTTTGGCATCGCCGTTGGAAACGTTTGGTGGGTTGCCGCTTCGATCCTTGGCATCTCGCTCGTGATCTCGCGGACCGTGCTCCTGTTCACCACCATCAAGTTACTCGGCGCGCTGTATCTCATCTACCTGGGAGTGCGCGCGATTTGCGCCAGAAAAAAACCGCAGGCATCTCACGACGAGCCCACACAACGGAACGCGAAAGACCTCACCACGCTATCGGCTTTTCGGATAGGACTCCTCACCAACGTCCTCAATCCGAAGTGCGGAATGTTTTTTGTGAGTTTCTTCAGCATCATCATTACGCCCAAGACACCGGTACTGCTCCAGTATGCTTACGGCCTGGAAATCATGGTGATTGCCGTCTGCTGGTTCTCGCTGCTGGCGACCGTGCTTTCGGTCGAGAAGATCAAAGGGGTCTTCGAACGCATCTCGGTCTGGCTCGACCGCGTAACGGGCGTCATCCTGATCACGGTCGGCGTCAGGGTCGCTTTCTCTCATTAAAGCAGGGCCGGAGTTGTCGGATCATGGTCTGAACTTCTACAGGGGCGACGGTTGGATGCACCGTCCCCTGCCATCCAGTGTTGTTGACGGGTACAGACTTCCTGAAAGCCTCGAAACTCTGAAACCTTTATAATCAAGGGTTGCCCACCCGCCGCCGTCGTCTTCTGGAGACTTCGGGCTGGGCTGGGCGGGAGTCTTATGCAGTTCAAGCTGGAATCGACCTATCAGCCGCAAGGCGATCAAATCACGGCGCTGGCGCAGCTCTCGCGCGGATTGTTCGAGGGCGAGAAGCACCAGGTGTTGCTGGGCGTCACTGGCTCCGGCAAGACCTTCACCATGGCCAAGATCATCGAGGAGGTCAACCGTCCGGCGCTTATCCTGGCGCACAACAAGACCCTGGCCGCGCAGCTTTTCCACGAGTTCAAGAACTTCTTCCCGCACAACGCGGTCGAGTACTTCGTTTCTTATTACGACTACTACCAGCCCGAGGCTTACATTCCGGCCGGCGACGTCTACATCGAGAAGGAGGCGACGGTCAACGACGAGCTCGACAAGCTGCGGCTTTCGGCCACCAAGTCGCTGTTCGAGCGCCGCGACTGCATCATTGTCGCTTCCGTAAGCTGCATCTATGGCCTGGGTTCGCCGGAAGCCTATTACGGAATGTTGCTATTCCTGGAAAAAGGCCAGAAGATCCGGCGTCAGGACATCACCAGCAAGCTGGTCGAGATCCTCTACGAGCGCACCGACACCGACTTCAAGCGCGGCACCTTCCGGGTGCGCGGCGACGTGATCGAAATCTTTCCGACTTACGACGACAACGCCTACCGCATAGAGCTGTGGGGAGACGAAATCGAATCGCTCTCGCAAATCGATCCGCTCTTCGGAACCATCAAGCAAAAGTACACCCGCCTGCCCATCTATCCCAAGACTCACTACGTGATGAAGCCGGAGTCAAAGAAAAGCGCGGTCGAATCCATTCTTCAGGAACTTGCCTGGTGGGAGGGCGAGCTGGAAAAGCAGGGCCGCATCGTCGAGGCGCAGCGCGTTCACCAGCGCACGCGCTTCGATCTGGAAATGATCAAGGAAATGGGCTACTGCCACGGCATCGAGAACTACTCGCGGCACTTTACCGGCAGACTGCCCGGAGAACCGCCGCCCACCCTGCTCGACTACGTTCCTCGCGACTGCCTGGTTTTCATCGACGAGTCTCACCAGACCGTCCCGCAACTGCACGGCATGTGGCACGGCGACCGTTCGCGCAAACAGACGTTGATCGAGTACGGATTCCGCCTGCCGAGCGCGCTGGACAATCGTCCGCTGACCTTTGAAGAGTTCGAGAATCGCGTGAACCAGGTGATTTATCTCTCTGCAACGCCCGGGCCTTACGAGCTGACCAAATCGGCTGGCGTGGTGGTCGAGCAGATCATCCGCCCGACCGGCCTGGTCGATCCCGAGGTCGAGGTTCGCCCGGTCAAGGGGCAGATCGACGACCTTCTGCACGAGATTCGCGACCGCGTCAGCAAGGGCCAGCGGGTGCTGGTTACGACCTTGACCAAGCGCATGTCCGAGGACCTCGCCGAATACTACAGCGAGGTCGGCGTGCGCTGCCGCTACCTGCACTCGGAGATCGAAACCCTGGAGCGCATCAAGATTCTGCGCGATCTCCGCAAGGGCGAGTTCGACGTGCTGATCGGGATCAACTTGTTGCGCGAAGGTCTGGATCTGCCGGAAGTTTCGCTGGTCGCGATCCTCGACGCCGATAAGGAGGGCTTTCTGCGTTCGGCCGGCTCGCTGATCCAGACCATCGGGCGTTGCGCCCGCAATGTCGAAGGCCGGGCCGTGCTCTACGCCGACCGCATGACGGATTCCATGAGCAAAGCCATCGGCGAAACCGAGCGCCGCCGGGCCATTCAACGGGCCTACAACGAAGAGCACGGCATCACGCCGCAGAGCATCATCCGCCCGGTCGATATGACCCTGGCGCAGATTGTCGAGGCCGATTACGCCGACATCACTCTGCCGGCCGAAGGCGTGCCCGAATTTAAATCTAAAGATGAGCTGGACGCATTCATCGCCAAGCTGGAAGGCGACATGCGCGAGGCCGCCAAGCGCTTCGAGTTCGAACTGGCGGCCAAGCTTCGCGACCAGATTCGCGAACTGAAGACCAAGGAATTTATCTTTGCGTGAGTGGAAGACTTAGAGCAGTTCTAATAGGTCGCTGAAAAAGTTCTCCGAAGTGTCATCCTGAGCGAGCCGGGGTCCCCAACAAGCCCGCTGTTGGCTTGTTGGGGTGGAGAAACGAAGGATCTGCTGTTCGCGAGATTGTAAGCAAAGCAGATCCTTCGGTCGCGCAACACCGGCGCGACCTCAGGATGACACTTCTACAAGTTTTCCATACCCTGTTTCCGGACCCCGGTTCAGCAGCCTGCCCAATTATCAGCCAAGGCTCGGGGATCGCTCGGCAACTTCCATTGGAGCGGGCCGCCGTTTGACAGCCCTCGGGGCGTTCAGCAGCCTGACCACCGTCTGTATCTCCAAGGCTGTCCGCTCGACGATTTCACTGATCGTGAAATGGGCGTCGAAAAGTTCCCGGACCTTCTGCTGCGCATCGCTCATGGGGACCATCGTGCCTGCTCCTGCTCCCCGGACGCTACGCTCGATTCCGGCAATCCGGGCGCTGCCGGTACCCCAGCAGCTCACATATCGATGCCGACTACTCTCCCTCCGTTGCATTGAGTGCCAGGTGATTTCTGATTATGTACTTCCAAACCAGAGCAGGCCCGGAGCATACTATAACGTTTCCAGAGTCGGCATACCTTGCAGATATCACCGCCGGGATCAAGAAGCCCGGCGATGTTCCGGGTATACCTTCGCGAATCCGGTATTTGCGACCGGCCAAGTTTTCGCAACTTTAACGATCAAGGAGCGAGAAGTGACCATCATCTATCGGAGCCGAGTTTCCGTTATTTTTCCATTCTTGATGTTCATAATGTTGTTCTCCGGCACGTTTCTCAGTGCGCAGACGGCGCAATCCAGCGCCAGTGCCGCAGCACCCATGGGGATAGGTTTCAATTTTCAGATGCCGCGATCGGCTCTGTCCATAGGTGATGGAACGTCGCCCGAACTTCCCCTGGGGGCGTTGGTTATTACCGGGGTTCAGCCTCAGAGTCCGGCGGCGACGGCAGGCATAAGGGGCGGCGATGTTGTGCTGGCTATCGGCCAGCAGCGTCTGTGTCGCGCGCAAGATCCGGGCAAGGCGCTCGCGAGGTTGGCGGCGGGAAGCGAGGTTCCAATCTTGATCTACCGGGATGGCAGCTTGCAGACGCTGAAGGCGCGCCCAGTGCCGATTTCCGAGCTCTACCCGAATGCGGCACGGAACGCGGAGGCGAACGCCAAAGTCGAAGCCGCTTTGAAGGCAAAAGAATACAAACAAGTGTGGAACATTTGTAAGGAGTTCCCGCTGGGCCGACAGGTGTTGGATGTATCAGGGGGCTGCGCCCTCGCCCAGTACAACAATCTCCGGGAGGGTAGATCGCCGAATTTCCGCTATGGCAAGGTTGATGCCGCTATGGCGGAGGCGGTGCAAAGCTGTCCCCGCTGTACTTTTCTGTACGCTTCTTACGCCTCGGCGCAGAAAATACTCGGCTTGGACTATTCCGGGACCTGGGGCAAAACCGTCGCGATCGCCAATGAAAATCTACGGCTTCAGATGCAGGCCTTCGCCGCCCTCGACCGCCAAGCCATCCAGAGTTTGAAGGCGGAAAAAGACCAGACGGCCTCGCAGTTGCTGTCGAAGTACGCCGAGTTTGCAGGGCAGGAAATGGACTGCCGGGATACACCTCCCACACCTGAGCTGGCGGATTATATAACTCAGCTCGCCTCCCAGGCCGATGCGTCCCTGGCCCTCCCCGACGCGGCCCAGCAACTGGTGGAACGCGCGCAGTCGGAGTCGAACGTCTACCGGGCGGTGATGCTTTGGAATGGCGTGATCTGGCAGGCGCCGTGGTCGGTGGATGCCTACAGCAACACCGCCCAGGCTCTGGACAAAGCAGGCCGCCCGGCGGAAGCACTCGAAATCAGCCGCCGGGCTCTGGCATCGAAGTCCGTTCGCGCAGTTACCACGGCTTCCGCTGCGAGCGCGAACCAGCAGACCCAGGCGACAGCCGAGGAACTCACTGGCGATCCAGGGCAGTTGCTTAATCGTTCACTGCAAGAAATCGCATCGGTCAAAAAAGGCAGCGCGGATGAAAAGCGCCTTCGCGAGCGCTGCATCCGACTGGCGCTGCGGATCAGTCCGCCGCCCGAGGTGCCGGAATCAGCGCAACGGCAGCTAAGCCGGGGTCAGGCTGCACTGAAGATGGCGCAGGCGCCGGAGGATTTTGCCGATGCCAGCCGGGAATTCAACGAGGCACTTGTGTCGGCGCCCTGGTGGGGTGAAGCATACCTTAATCTTGGGGACTCGTACCAGAAGGCGGGTAATTACCGGCAGGCGATCGCCGCCTACAACTGGTACCTGATGGCCGTCCCGACCGCGGTGGACGCGCGCGAAATTCGCAATGCCATCTATGAGATGGAATACGCTTATGAGCGCGAGAAAAAGCAAGTCCTCCAAAGAGCGCTTGAGGATCGCGAACGGTCCGCCAGGGTGCGCTCGCTCAACGGGACTTGGCAAAACAAGGAAAGCGGCACAGCTTATACTGTCGCCATTCAGGATGGGATGTTCGTAGCCCGGAACAGCTCTGGCTTTGTTGTCAAAGGCGTCTTCAAGGAGAACGCGCTCGAAGGAACCGTTATCACACCAAGTAGTTCCGATGGGAGGACCGGTTGCACAACCCCCGCAGTGGAATTACCGATGAGCGGCACTCTTTCCGAAAGCGGAACGAGCCTTACTGTCACGTATCAGACTCCATATTTTGAGTGGCAGGGAATTCCCGCAACCCTCTTTACCGTCGCCAGATGTACGAGCATGAACAGAGGAGCGGACCAGACAAGCATGATGGTGCTGGTGAAACGCTAGACCGGTTAACACTTTGCTGGATTGAAAGAGTCAAAGGCCCCACCTCGGTGTTGAAGTACGCAACGCGAAGGTGGGGCCTTTCTGGTTGTTCCCGTAACCCGGTACCGCTCGGAACAATTTACGAGTCGATTCCCTGGCCTTTTAAGGAAAACCTACAACTCCGGCCAGCATCTCAGGTGGGATGAACGTGCGAGTAGATGCCTGCATCCCTGCACAATTGGGCCGCACGGCGGGAACTGTTCGCTGCACTCAAAAGGACTCTTACGGGCCCGGGACTTTCAGATCCAAAGCTTTCCGCCCATCGCGCCTGCTGCTCACGGCTGCCCTGAGCCTGACGGCGTTACTGCTGCTGGCCGGCACCTCGGCCGCCCAATGTGTGCTGAATCCAACCTCGCCTTCGGTAACGATCTGCTCTCCTGCGAACGGAGCCACCGTCACTTCTCCCATCTCGGTGGTTGCCGGCACGACCGACACCGCAAGCGCGGTTACGGCGATGAAGGTGTATCTCGACAGCGTTAGCGTCTATTCGGTGAAGGCGAGCCAGTTGAGCGCCAGCCTGAGCATCTCGAACGGTAAGCATCGGATCACGGTAAACGCCTGGGACGCGAGCGGAGCCGTGTTTAAGAGTACGCTAACGGTCACTGTATCTTCGACATCCTCAACGGCGGCGACGCCGGTTTCCGTAGCTATTTCCCCGACCGTTGCAAATCTTGCTCCAGGCCAGACGCAAACATTTACGGCCACGGTGCTGAACACCACAAACACCGCCGTGACCTGGTCGGTGGATACCGTCCCCGGCGGCAATTCGAGCGTCGGCACCGTTTCCAGCGGCGGCCTGTACACCGCGGGCACCTCGACCGTAACTCATAACGTAGTTGCCACCAGCCAGGCGGACCCGACCAAGAGCGCCTCTGCCATCGTTACGATCACCGCTCCCGCCGCGAGTGGGGCGTGCACACCAACTTCAACTCCGCCGTCGGTCACCATCTGCAATCCGGCCGGCACCTCGACCGTAACCAGTCCGGTCGCCGTGCAGGCCGCGGCGGCTTCGCAAACCGCGGTGAAAAGTTTTCGCCTGTATCTCGATTACACGCTTGTCTATGAGGTATCGAATTCCACCAGTATCAACGCCAGCCTGTCCATGGCTGCCGGTAGCCATCACCTCACAGCGCAGTTCTATACCGGAAGCACCTGGATCAAGCAGTCTGAAACCTTCACGGTTTCGACTTCCGTGCCAGCCATAAGCGTCAGCATCAGTCCAGGCACGACCAACCTGCCGCCGAGCGGCACGCAGCCGTTCACCGCGACGGTCCAGAATACTTCGAACTCGGCCGTGACTTGGAGCGTGGACGGCATTCCCAACGGCAGCAGCAGCGTGGGAACAATCGCCGCGACCGGCGCGACCGTAATTTATACGGCGCCCTCAAGTGCCGGACCGCATACGGTGACGGCGACCAGTGTGGCCGATTCAACCAAGTTCGCGAACGCGGCGGTGACCGTAACTGTGGCACCGCCCGGATTTCCCAGCTCGAGCCACGTCTTTGTCGTCATGGAAGAAAACCAGAGTTTCACGCAGGTTTTTCCCTCCGGGACCGCAACCAACTGTTCTTCCTCCGGCATGCCTTATCTCTGTGGCTTGGCCGCCACCAATGGCATGGCCCTGAATTTCTATGCCAACGATCATGGTTCCCTGTTGGACTATCTCTACAACACTTCGGGCTCCGACTGGACGGCGAGTCCTTACAACTGTAATGACAGCGTCTGCGCCTCGATTGGCGCGGTTACCGGAGACAATCTGGTGCGCGCGTTGAGCGGTGCGAACCTGACGTGGCGCGGATATTTCGAAGATATGCCATCGCAAGGCTACCTGGGTGGCAACACCGCGAACTATGTGCAGCGACACAATCCTTTTGTGTGGTATTCCGACGTCGCCAACTCGGTGACCGAGCAAGACAATATGTATCCCTTCACCCAGTTTGCCGTAGACATGGGAAACAATAGCTTCCAGAACTTCAGCTACATCGTTCCCAACCTTCTCGATGATGGCCATGGAACCGGCAGCCAGACGGCCGCGAGTTTGATGGCCGCGGCGGACTCCTGGCTCCAAACCAATATCGGCCCCCTGCTCACGGCCCCAGGCGGTCCCTTCCAACCCGGCGGCGACGGAATTCTTGTTGTCACCTTTGACGAGGCCGAACAAACCGGCATATCGGGCGACTCCGCCACCGATAGCTCGTGTTCTCCGACTCAATCCTCCGGCTGTGGCGGACACATCGCGTTCGTGATGATCGGACCCAATGTAATCTCAGGGTCGACGACAAGCAATGTCTATCAATTCCAGGACATGCTGCACACAGTGATTCATCTGTTGGGGATGACCGATTACATGAATAACGCCAGCGGCGCGGCGGACATCGCGCTGTTGCCAGGGACTTAACCGGCGGGCGGCCCGCCCAGGCAGAAGCTACTTTAGTCCGCGTCTTGCAGGGTCTTGACGTGTTCTTCCAGCGCGTGGGAGTACTCGCGTTCGGCACGCAGTTCCGTTTCGAGCTTCTTGACCTGGCTTTGCAGCCGCAGGATTTCAACCCGCAGTTTGGCGGCATCGAGTTGGGGCAACGGCGGACGCGGCACTCGCGGCTTGGGAGCAGCCGGGGCCTCGATGCCGCACGAAAGAATTTCCGTGGCTGCGGCCGAAGCTGCCAACGGAGCGTGTGCCGCGTTGCGTGGAATGACAGCGAGCGCGGGTCTTGCCAGCGGGCGGGCCGAGGCCGGCGTCTGGAAGATCGTGCTCAAAGCCGCTACCGCCGTCTGCGCCGCTATTGGACTGGCCAGGGCAGATTCCTGCCGTGCCGACGCCTTGCCGTACAGCAGATGGCGCACCCGGCCGATCAGGTCCTGTGGCTGGAAGGGCTTGCGGATCAGCTCATCCGCCTTGACGGCAAATGCTTTCTCGGCGACCGACCGGTTGACGACTCCGGACATGAGGATGACCGGCGTCTGGCCCATCTTGGGATGCTGCTTGATGTATTGGCAGACCTCGTAGCCGTCTTTTTCCGGCATGATCACGTCGGAGATGACGACATCGGGCGCGGTCTCGTCCATCATGCCGATGGCGCTGCCGGCGTCGTGGCAGGCGATGACGTTGATGTTTTCGCGGCGGAAGGCAATCTTGATCACCTCGCGCATGGTCGCACTGTCATCAATGAAATAAACCACCGGACTGGCACTCATAGGAGAATGCCTCCTTCTTCGTGCTGCTGCTCGCGCTCTTCGTCGATTTCGCGCAGCGCCTCCAGCATCAACTCGGTCACCGAACGCAAAATCGTGCGCGTGGAAGCCGTACTTCCGGGGACAAACTTGTAAACCCCTTGATCGACGCCATTACAGGCCTTGACGATATGGACGACGGCCTCGTCGCCGACGCACTCGCCGGCCTCGGCGTGAATGACATCGCCGCCAGACAGGAAAATAATGCCGTCAATCGAACCGGCATTGACGTAGAGCACCCCGGTCTGCCGCGAGTGCCCGAGCATCTGGATGATGCCCGGCAAATCCATATGGGAAAGATTGCCCTCGAGTGCGGTTTCCGAGGTGTGAAGCATCTGCGTCGGCTGAAAACCTTCTTCGCGGCTGCGCAGAAAGGCGCGCACGTGCGCGGCAACGTTCTCCGGGCCGACGCGGCGGTCCACGTAGTCGTCGCAACCGGCGCGGAACGCCACCATCAGCGCCTGCCGATCCCCTTCCCCCATGGCAAGGATGGGAATATGCGCCGTTGTTTTGTCGGCGTGCACCAGCTTCGGCAGATCGTAGGCGCCGATTCCGCGGAGACTCGTGGAACAAAGGATCAACGCCGGCGGCGACCATTCCAGCATGGTGAGGGCATAGCCCGCCTGGGTGGCATGGATCACCTCGAAATTCTCGTTCCTGAGCGCTTCCACCAGGCGCTTGGCGAAAAACACATTGCTGTCGATGACCAGGATTCTGGCCGCCGCCGTCTGCGCAACGCCTTGGGCCGGGGCGCTCATTCCGCGCTCCCCGCCGCAATCAGTTTGTCCAGGTCCAACAACTCGTAACTCTGGTCGTCCCATATCAGTTCGCCAACCACGCCCGGCGCCGGAGACTTCGCGGGAAGCACGTCGGCGGAAACCAGGTCGCATTCCCCGCTCACCGGAATTGCCGCCAATTCGGTCGCCTCCGCCGTATGACGGACGGCGATCAGGTGATATTGCGCCGGAGCACACTCCGGCAGTTTCAGCAGTCCGGCGAGATCGTACAGCGGAATCACCTTGCCGCGCCGCAGGATGACACCCAGGATCTCGCGCGAAGTGTGCGGGAAGCCATACACTTCGTTGGGCAAAGTCAGCTCCGCGACAGATGCCGCCGGCACCGCGCAATGCAACTGCTCCGGCGGGAAAGACAACGAATTTTTCTTCGCCCGTCATGTTCCTGAGTTCGCCTTTGCCGCCTCTGCCGCCGCGCGGCTACCGGCGGCAGCGCAGGCGCGCTTTCGACAAATATCGCCGCATTCACCACCGGCATAATCTGCTGCCGCACCAAGCCCAGCCCGCGATACCAGGAGCGCTCCTGGCCATGAAATCCTCGCGGCAGGGCCACGATTTCGCGCAAGCTCCGCCATGCCTTCGATCCGGTCGATGGCCACCGCGACGCGGCGAAGCTTCAGCACCAGCAACTGCTCCAGCCTGGCGGACTGCACCCCGAAAACCTCGTCCGCCGCAATCACCGGAATCTGCCTGCCATTGCCACGGGCCGCGATCGTCGGCGGCAAGTTGCCTTGATGCAGATCGCGAATCTCCTCTACTTCCGCCGATGCGATCACGAATCGCTGGCTCCCAAGCCGGAAGATCACAACCGGCTCGCCCCGCCTGGAGTGCGGCGGATTGACGCGGCGGCTCATGAGCTCACCGCCCCCATGCTGAACATCAGCGAGACTCGCTGCTCGATCGCGTTACAGATGGCGTCGAGCGGCTGCACCTCGTCCACCGCGCCGCTTCGAATGGCCTCCGACGGCATGCCGAAGATGACGCTGGTCGACTCATCCTGCGCGATCACGTATCCACCGGCAGCCTTGAGCGCCTGGACGCCCTTGGCGCCGTCGTTGCCCATGCCGGTCATCACCACCGCAACGCCCATCGGCCCCGCATAGTCGGCGACCGACTCCAACGTAAGATCGGCGCTGGGGCGGTGTCCGTTGACTCGCGGACCGTCATCGAGCAGCAACCGTCCCGACGGCGAGACGCGCAAGTGATTGGCGCCGGGACAGACATAAACGGTTCCGACGCGGATCAGTTCGCCCGCCTCCGCCTCCTTGACGCGCATGGCGCAGGCTTCCGCCAGTTGCCGGCTGAATTGCGCGGTGAAGCTGGCGGGCATGTGCTGAACCAGCAAGACCGCGCCGGGAAAATTCCCCGGCAGTTGCGGAAGCACACTCATCAACGCCGCCGGACCGCCGGTGGAGGCCGCCAGCACCACCACCGGAAACCTTTGCGCCATCGCTGGCGACAGCGTTGCTCGCAGCCCATTGCCCGGCACCGGCGGCCGGCACGGATGCGATGTCCGCGTGAGCACGCGGAATCGCGGTTTCAGCGGGCGCGGACGGTCGAAGCCGTCTTGGCGGACGAGCGCGCGGCATTGCGCACGACGCGAACCTTGGCTGCAATTTTGACCTTGCGGAGCAGTTCGTCGCGAACGCTCTCCATGTCGAGATCGACGCCGTTGGCGGGTTTCGCCACAAAATCGATGGCGCCGAGTTCCAGCGCCCGCAATGCCGGCTCGGCCCGGTCGCGCGCCTCGGAGCTGACAATCACGATGGGCCGCGGCCTGGTCGACATGATCTGCTCGGTCGCTTCCAGCCCGCTTTTCCTGGGCATGTTGATGTCCATGGTGATCACGTCGGGATTCAGGGAATCGCTGAGCAGCAGGGTCTCCACGCCATCGCGAGCTTCGCCCACGACCTCGATCT
Organism: uncultured Acidobacteriota bacterium; assembly: GCA_963786555.1. Classification (GTDB taxonomy): domain Bacteria; phylum Acidobacteriota; class Terriglobia; order Terriglobales; family Acidobacteriaceae; genus CAWBRT01. Next base: position 43,451 of record CAWAZO010000005.1, on the reverse strand, counting down.
GCGGATCGCTGCTGAGCAACAGCCTCAGCACGCGCCGCATGAACGACGAGTCTTCGGCAATCAACACACGGATTTTCGATCCCGCATCCATATCCGTCTACTTGCCTGCCAACAGCTTGGATGAAACCGCCTGCCCGGAACTGCCGATCAGTGCGCCGACCTGCGCCACCAGTTGTTCTTCCTGCACCGGCTTGACCATGAAAGCTTTAGCGCCCTCGCGCACGGCGCGCTCACGGTGCTTGCTGCCGGCGCGCGAGGTAACCACCATGACGGGAATGCTTCGCGTCTCCGGATTTTGCCGGAGATGAAGCATCAGTTCGTAGCCGTTGGTCCGCGGCATCTCCAGGTCGGTCACCACCAGGTCGACCCCGCCCTGCGAGACGATCTCCAGCGCCTCCAGTCCGTCGGAGGCGAGCCGCACCCGATAGCCGGCCTTTTCCAGCATGCGGCCGACAAACTTGCGGACGCTGATGGAGTCGTCGACCAGCAAGACCAGCTTCTCCTTCTCGACCCGCTCGATGGCCTCGTCGGGAATTTCGCCCGCGGCAACCGCGACCGCTCCCGGCAGGAAAATTCGCGCGGCGTTGGCGGCCGTCATCAGCGGACGGCGCTCGATGGACTCGCCCACCACCAGGCGATTGAGATCGACCAGCAGGATGAGACTGCCGTCGGGAGCGATCGTCGCCCCGGGGAACATCTTCACGTTCCGCAGATACTCGCCGAGATTCTTGATGACGATTTCGTCTTTGCCGATGACTTCTTCGACGACGATGCCCACCTGTTTGCCGGCAACGTTGACCACCACCAGCCGATACCAGCCGTTCACCGGCTGCACCGCTTCGAGGCCAAGCTGCGCGTCGAGATGCACCACTTCGGTCAGCGAATCGCGGACCTTGGCCAGATGTTTGCCGCCGACTTCCTCGATGTCGCTCGGAGCGTACGCGGCGGATCTCCTCGACAAACGCCAGCGGAAAGGCAAAGGTGTGCTTGCCGACGCGCACGAACAGCGCCTGCGAGATGATCAGCGTGAGCGGCACCTTGAGGGTGAAGCGGGTGCCGATTCCCTTCCGCGTTTCGATCTCGATCTCGCCGTTCAGCGCGTCGAGATTGGTGCGAACCACGTCGAGACCGACTCCGCGTCCGGACAGCTCCGTCTTTCGCGGAGCGGTCGAGAAGCCCGGGAGGAACATGAGGTCGAGCAGTTCCTTCGGCGAGAACGAGCTTGCCTGTTCGGCGTTCACCAGCTCGAGTTCGGCGGCGGCCGTGCGAATCTTCTCGTAATCGATGCCGCGGCCGTCGTCCTCCACCTCGATAAAAATGTGATTGCCGCGGTGATAGGCGCGAACCGCGATATTGCCGCAGTCCGATTTGCCGGCATTGTAACGCTCGTCCGCCCGCTCGATGCCGTGCGCCACGGCATTGCGCACCAGGTGCAGCAGAGGATCGGCAATCTGCTGGATGATGTTGTTGTCCAGCTCGGTCTCGGCGCCCGCCAGCACCAGTTCCACCCGCTTGCCGGCCGCCTTGGAGGCGTCGCGCACGGCCCGCGAGAGACGCGTGTAGAGGTTGCCGATCGCCACCATGCGCGATTGCGTGATCTCATCCTGCAAACGGTGCGCCAGCTTGGTGAACTCATCGATGTCGCCATCGACGCGGCGCACGAAGCCATCGAGTTGCGTGAGCACCTCGGTAATGTCGGCGGAAATTTCCGTGAGCGAACGAGACAGGATGCCGAAGTCGTCGTAGCGATCCATCTCCAGCTCGGAGAAGTCGGCGAGCGCGGTATCGAAGGAACGCGAATAGCTCGAGTAGCCCCCGCGGAACGGATACGGAATCAGGTTGCCCGATTTCTCGTCAGGCAGCGGCGAACGGCGCGGCAAGCTGTGCCCGGGAGCGGAGAGCGGCCCCAAGGTCACGCGGCTGAATTCGTATTTCTCCTGGAATTCGCCGACCTTGTCGGTCATGCGCGCCTTGGAAAAATTCAGCACGTCGGCCAGCCGCTCCAGCTCTTTCAGCCGGCCCAGCATACGGGTCCGATTCGTCACCAGCTCGCCAACCGCGTTCATCATGCGGTCCAGCCGCTCCAGGGCAATGCGGACCGACTTGGACTGCGGCACTCCGGCGGGCTCGCGCCTGCCGGCGGCCAGGGCGGCGATTTCTTCGCGCTCGTTGCGCGAGACGTCCGCCTCAACTTCCGCGACTGGGCTCGGCCGCGATTTCCGCCGCAGGCTCCGGCGGAACCGGCTCTTCGGCGGCCAATGCCTTTCTCCGCGGCCTCTTCGGCCTCCTGCTCCAGGATCTCGGCTTCCACGTCTTCAAGCTGATCGATACGCTGGAAGTAAGCCAGGGCGGCATCCTGGAAGCTTTGCTCATCGCTCCACTGCCGATAAAGCTGCTTCTTCAGGATGTCGACCGACTCAAGGCAGAGATCGACGATGCTTGCGCTCGGCTTCAGTTCGCCGTCGCGGAGACGCGCGATGAGATCTTCGGCGCGATGAGCGATCGTCGAGAGGCGGTGAAACCCTACCTGCGCGGCCGAGCCCTTGATGGTGTGCATCGCCCGGAACAGCTTGTTGATGTCTTCCGGATTCGGATTCGCCTCCAGCGACAACAGCGACTCGGTGATCGATTGCAGGTGCTCTTCCACTTCCGGAACAAAAAACTCGAGCACCTCCGCCGCAACATTGTCGTCGGCGGGCAGGTCTAGAAGCGACGGAGCGAAGGCTTGGGCAGCCTGCGGCTCCAGGTCGAGCTCATCATGCTGCTCGTCCGCTTGCTGCGAACTCGATTTTCCGCCGATTCGAGTTGTTCCGAGCGTCGGCCTCGATTCATCGCGACCGCTTCGACGCGGAAGCGGCTCATTGGTTCTGACTTCGCGAAGTCGGCTCGACCTCGTTCAGCCCGGACTCGCTCCGGCGCGACCGCGGATGATTGCGGCTTGGCCAGGCGTCGGCGGCACCGTTCCGGCGAGTTTCCGCGATCGGGCTCTGCGGGTGCAGCCGGCACCGGCTCTGGAACCGCCGGCCGATTCATCGGCCGCAGGCTCGGTGGAGAGCGACGCTCAGCCGGCGGTTGTGGCCGCGTCAGCACGGCCTGCTCTTCGGGCTCTTCCGCGGACTGCTGGAAAGCGAAGGGATAGCGCTGCTTGAAAGCCTTGACGTCGTCCTCGGCTTCGACCCCGTTGGCGCTGATCATCAGCAGGTCGGATTCGAGAACCGCAATCGCCTCGTAGATGAACTCGACCAGCGGCGAACAGGCGTCGGGGCCTATGGTCGAATTCATTGCGTACTGAAAAATGTGCGCGAGTTTGCCGGTGACCTCGGAAAAAAACTTGTAGCCATAGGTCCCGGCCGTTCCCGCCCAAGCCGTGCGCGGCGATATAGAGGCGCTCGATGTCCTCGGGCAGCGGATAGGGGTCAAGCAGCACGCCGGAGTATTCGCGCAGGAACTGCAAGTGCTCGGATGCTTCCTGGAGGAAGAGCTCGACGAATTCCTGACCGGGCCCGCTCATAGGCTTCCCTCCGCGGCTTCCTCGCCAGCGGCGGCACGTTCATCGGCTTCTGCAGCAGACGGGCGCCGCCCTCCACGCTCTGCTTGAACCGCATCTGCAAGCCGGCAACCGACTCGGCGTGCCCGAGGAAGAGATAGCCGCCCGGCTCCAGATAGTCATAGAAGCGCTGGATAATGCTGGCGCGCCGCGACTCGCTGAAGTAGATCAAGACGTTCATGCAGAAGATACAGTCGAAGCGTCCGACATAGACGGACTCCGTCAGATTCATGGGGACGAAGCTGACCATGTTGCGGATCTTCGGCTTTACCGTGTACTCCTCCGCTCCCTCGACAAAGTACATCTCCTGCTGGCGGGGCGAAAGATTACCAAGGGCACGTCGCGCATAAGTGGCCCGTTCGGCCTGGCGCAGGGCTTCGCGGCTGATATCGGTCGCCAGGATATTGATATTCCAGGCGTCGGAAAATTCCAGGGTGTCGCAGATGCTGATGGCCAGGCTGTAAGGCTCTTCCCCGGTGGAGCAACCGGCGCTCCACAGGCGCAGCATGCGCGGATTCTCCCAGAACTTTCTCATGTGCAGTTCGGGAAGCACCTTGCGCTGGAAAATCTCGAACGTCTCGGGATAGCGGAAGAATTGCGTCTCCTGCGTGAGCATGCGCTCCAGCAGGGAGTCGTATTCGACGCCCGGCGGGCGCACCAGGCGCAGCAGTTCCGCGCCCGAGCCAACGCGGCGAGCCTGCATGTGCTCGCGCAGACGATTGAGGAAAGAATGTGCTGCGCGATTCGTCGAACACAATGCCGGTGCGCTGCTCGATGAGCAGGCGAAGCTCCGACAGTTCGTGGTCGGAGACCGCCGGATCGATTTCACCCGGGGACAACGCCTGCTCCCGCGCGCCGAACCCGTACAAAGCGGCTTTGCCTTCGCTGAGACTCACGCCTTATTGCCTCGCACTTGCCGCCATCGACGCTTCCCTGGCGGCCGGAGCGGAGTTTACCTTGAACTGCGAAAGCGCCTCGTTCAACTGCTCGGAGAGCTTCACCATCTGCTCCACCGTGTGCGCCGACTGACGCGATCCCTGCGACGTTTGGCGCGTAATGCCGGAAATAATCTGCATGGCATTGGCGACGCCTTCCGTGCCGCGCACCTGCTGCTTGGAAGCGAGCGAAATCTCCTGCACCAGCTCCGCCGACTGACGCACCACCGTGGAAATCGCATCCAGTGCCTTGCCGGCCTGATCGGCCAGCTTGGCGCCGACTTCCACCTCGCGCGTGCCGTCTTCCATGACGACGACGGCTTCGTTGGTCTCGGCCTGGATCGCCTTGATCAGGGCGGCAATATCCTTGGTGGCGGTGCGCGAGTGCTCGGCGAGTTTGCGCACCTCGTCGGCAACCACGGCGAAACCGCGTCCAGCCTCGCCGGCGCGGGCGGCCTCGATGGCGGCATTCAGCGCCAACAGGTTCGTCTGCTCGGTAATGTCGTTGATCACGTTGACGATCTCGCTGATTTCCAGCGAGCGGTCGCCCAGCGACTTGATCTTCTTGGCGCTGGCTTGCACCGAGGCGCGAATGCGCTGCATGCCCTCGAGCGTGTCGCGCACCGAACGGTTGCCCTGCTCAGCGGCGTCAAGCGCGCGCCGCGCCGCTTCCGCGCTGGCTTCGGCGTTGTTGGAAACCTGCTTCATCGAAACCGTAAGCTCTTCCACCGCCGATGAGGTATTGGTGATTTCCTGGTCCTGCTGGGTGGCGCCGTTGGCCATTTCTTCGGTCGACAACAGGATCTGGCTGGCGCTGCTGCTGACGTCGCCGGCGGCCTTGCGCACCCGCTCGAGCACCTTGCAAAGTTGTCGAGCATGTAGTTGACCGAGTCGACGATGTTGCCGAGCGCGTCGTTGGTCACCTTGCCGCGCAGGGTCAGGTCGCCTTTTGCCACCTGGCTCACGATGGTCAGAAATTCGGTGACGCTGCGTTGCAGATTTTCCTGGGCCTGCTGGTTGAAGACGGCGCGCGAGGCGTTTTCGGCCGCAACATTCAGGTTCTTGGCGATCACGCCGAAATCATCGTCGCGGATCACTTCGAATCGCTGCTTGTAGTCGCCGCCGGCAATCTTCTGGGAAAACATGGCGAGTTCACGAACCGGCGCGGCAATCTTGTTGCTGACCGTAAACCAGACCGCCATCACCACCGCCAGCGCCACCCCAAGTCCGGCCAACAGGCGCATGCCGGCCATGGCGGGAAGCGCTCCCAAATCCAGCAGGGACATGCCGCCGGAGTGGGCTCCGGCCGAAAAGCCCAGCAGCAGGGCAGCAATTGTACCGGCCAGCATCAGCAGCACCAGCACGCCAATGGTCGAATTCAAGACGACCCTTCATAAAGCCTCCAAAATCCGCCTCGCGGCGGACTATCCGCCAAAACTCATCCCAACCCGGCTTAAATCACCGGAACCGGAAAATTCTCCATCAACTTCTTCAAATCCACCGCCAACGCCAGCCGACCCTCGTCGCGCAGCATGCCGCAGCAGTAAGGGACGTCGCGCGGAGCCTCTTCCAGCAGCAAAGGCTCGCTCGTGGTTACCGCGCCGAACACTTCGTCGGCCGCGACTCCGAGGCGCAGATCATTGCCGCCATCCTGCCCGCGCAGGCATGCCACCACCACATGCTTCGGCGAAAGATCCGGCCGCCGCGATTCCGTCAGGCCGATGTCGATCACCGGAATGATCAGACCGCGCAGGTTGAATATCCCCATCAGGAACGGCGGAGCCAGCGGAACGGCCGTCACCTTGGGCCACTCGACAACCTCTTCCACGTCAAGCACGGCGAAGCAGAAGCGTTCCCGCCCGGCGCGAAACACGCAGTATTGCTTCCGCGGCAACAGATCGGCATCCTCTTCGGTCCGGAAAGCCTCGACCACCGGCGCGCGTCTCGGCCCCGGGATCCAGCGTCTGATCCGAATTCTGGTTCGCTGGGTTCATTGACCTGGCGCCGCTCCCGTTGCCGCAGACTGCGGTTTTCCGAGCACTCTGTTGACTTCTTCGATCAGTTGCTCCGGCGTAAATGGCTTGACGACGTATCCCTGCGCGCCCTGCTCGCGTCCCCAGAACTGGTCGCTCGGGGTTCCCTTCGAGGTCACCAGCACGATGGGGATCGGCGCATAATCCGGCTGCGCTTTCAGTTCGCGGCAGGCCTGAAATCCGTTCCGTCCGGGCATGACTACATCGAGCAGGATCAGGCTCGGACGTTCGATGTCGAGCATCTGCTCGATCAAGGCCGGGTCCGCGAGCGAGACCGCCCAGTAACCGGCCTGCTCCAGATACGACTGCATCAGCCGGCCTTCCGCTTGCGAATCATCGACGATCAGGATCTTGTTGGGTACTGGCACGATTTCGTTAACCTCGTGTCACGAACTGCTTGCCGACAAAATAAAACCGGAAACTCTAGTTCCGACCCGCTGGCGCTATCTCAATTCGCCTGCGCCAACCGCCCGGGAAACATTCTCCGTCTCCGGCGAATTGCGCTCGACGGCCTGCATCTCGGCCTCCAGCGACCAGAAACGCTGCATGATTTCGTGCAGGCGCAAAGCCGTGTTGCGAATCGTCTCCAGTTGATCGCGCGTTTCGCCGGAGAAAGACTCCGTGTTCAGCAACACCAATTCGGCATTGCCCAGCACGGAAGTCAGGGCATTGTTGATGTTGTGACGCATTTCGACAACGTATTTGCCCAACGTAACGTGCCCCTGATTGGCGGTCAACATCTGTTCGGCCCGTTGCGCCCGCAACACGGCATGGCGGCGGCGCATGCACTCGCCCGCCAGTACAACCGCGTTGTCCGTCCAGAATTCGTCCTGCCGCAGAAGCAACAACTGGGGAAAAGATTCGCGAACCTGCCTGTACTCGCTCGGCGGCCGTAACGCAAATCAGGGGATGCGCCGACGGGTCCAGCGTTTTGAGCAACTGCGGAAGCCGCTCCGCCGGAACACCCCCGATCACCACCAGATCACACTCGGGCAGCGGGTCGAAGGCCTGTCGGCAGCAGCCGGGGTCTCCGACAAACCCGCGTGTGGGGCTTGTTGGGGTGGAAGCACCACGAATCCCGGAATCATGCGTTCCGACTGCCAGCGATCCATCAGAGACCGGGCAAACTCCGGCTCGCTGGAAACAATGGCAATCGTAAGCTCACTTGCAGCCGGCAAATTCACTCGGCTCCGCCCAGAGTCCATATCCCTCGCCTATCACAGACTTCATCCCGGTTTTTAATTGCAAGAAGCTGGCCAAAACGTTCCAAGTAAAAATTTCCTTATAATTCAAGCACATAGCATCCAGCGCTGGGTGACATCGCGAGCTTCGTCTCAAAAATGAGACAAACCGTCTCAAGCCGACGCTCCATGCCGCAAATCCGCATGCGGTGTGGACCAGGACTCAGGCTCCGGCCTTGGCGGCCGCACCTTGGGAACTGCCGGAAGCCGCTTTCGCGGCTGCCACCGCGCCACGAGGACCGGTTTCGATGCCATAGCGCTTGATCTTGCGGTAAAGAGTAGCTCGCGAAATGCCAAGCATCTTTCCCGCCATCGCCTTGTCGCCCTCGACCTGATCGAGCACGCGCTGAATGGTGGCATGCTCCAGCTCATCCAGATCGGTCGTTGGCGGCGCAGGCAGACGGATGGCGGAGGATTTCCTGACCAATCCCTGAAAATTTGCCGGAAGATCGCCGACGTCGATGGTCTCCATATCCCCGAGCGCGACGGCGCGCTCGATGCAGTTCTGCAGTTCGCGCACGTTGCCCGGCCAGTCATAGGCCATCAGCGCTTCCATCGCCGTATTGCTGATGGTGATCCGCGCGGACGACGAATAATGATCCAGGAAGTGCTGCGCCAACATAGGGATATCGGACTTTCTCTCACGTAATGTCGGAAGGTTCAAGGTGACTACGTTCAGGCGGAAATAGAGATCCTTGCGGAAGCTTCCGTTCTGGTAGGCCGCCTCCAGGTCGCGGTTGGTGGCGGCGATCACCCGAACGGCCACCTTCACGCTTTGATTGCTGCCGACCGGACGAACCTCTTTTTCCTGAAGCACGCGCAACAGCTTGGCTTGCATCTCCGGCGGAAGTTCGCCGACCTCATCCAGCAGGATCGTGCCGCCCTGGGCCGACTGAAACAAACCCTCCTTCGAGCTTGTGCGCCCCGGTAAACGCGCCCCGCTCGTGGCCGAAGAGCTCGCTTTCGATCAGCGTCGGCACCAGGGAGCCGCAATCGACGGCAACGAAGGGACGCTTGGCAAACGATCCGCGGAAATGGATCGCCCGGGCCACCAGTTCCTTGCCCGTTCCGCTCTCGCCGGTGATGAGCACGGGCGTGCGCGTGTCCTTCAGACGGGCCACCATGCGCAGCACGTCCTGAATTTTCTGGTGCGTGCCGATGATGCCGTGCGCCTCGGTCTCGGCCAGAAAGCGCTCGCGCAGAAACTCGTTTTCAGCCACCAGACCCGACTTTTTCCGCCATGCGCTGCAGGGTCATCTTCAACTCTTCGACCCGGAAGGGCTTGGTGATGTAGTCGTAGGCGCCGAGCTTCATGGCCTGAACCGCTGTCTCAATCGAGCCATAGCCGGTCATGATGCTGACTTCGGCTCGCGGCAGGATCTTTTTGACTTCGGCCAGGAACTCCAGCCCGGACATCTGGGCCATGCGGAGATCGACGAGCACGATATCGGGAGCGTCGTTTTCCAGCTTTACGAGCGCACTCTCGGCACTGTCGGCCTCGCTGTAATCGAAGCCCAGACCGGCGGCGATGGTCGTACAAAGCTTGCGAATGCTCTGCTGGTCATCGACCACCAGGAAACGGATCTTGTATTCACCGCCCATCGGCTGCCCCAATGACCTTCCGCACCATGTCCATCAACTCCTGTACCCGGAAAGGCTTCTCGATATATGGCACCCCGGTCGAGCGCAGTGCCTGAACGGTTTGCGGGTTCACCGTATCGCCGGTGATAAACATGAATCGCTTCGCAAGATCAGGCCGGAACTGGCTGATCCAGCGATAGATATCCTGGCCGCTGACTCCGCCGGGCGTACGCATGTCGGAGATCACGCCGGCGAACTCTTGGCAGGCGAGCATCTCCAGGCCGAGCACTCCGGAGCGAGCCCCAACCACCGGATATCCGCCGCGCTCCAGGGCCGCCCGGACGAAGGCGAGCACGGAAGCCTCGTCTTCAATCACCAGCACCGGGTTTTTCTCCGCGGCGTTCATGAGTTGCCGTCCTCCGGCCTCTGATGCCTGCCCTTTGGCGTCCATGGGAATTCGGACGGTGAAAGCGGCGCCTTTGCCGTTGCTGCGATTGCTGGCGATGATCTCGCCTCCATGTTCACGAATGATTCCGTAACAGATGCTCAAGCCAAGCCCGGTACCCTTGCCAAGTCCCTTGGTCGTATAGAACGGATCGAAAATGCGCTGCGGTTCACGAATGCCGGCGCCGTTGTCGAGGAAGGTAATCTCGGCGGCGCCGTCGCGAACCGCCGTCTCAATTTCGATCACGCCCGGGTTCGCCGGTCTCACGGATGGCATCGTAGGAGTTGTTCAACACGTTCAGAAAGACCTGCTGCAATTGTTGCGGGTCGGCAATGACCTCCGGGAAGGGCTCCTGCAAGCGTCTCCTTCACCTCGATTCCGCCGTGAGCAAAGTCGTAGGCGCGAAGCAGCAGGGTCCGCCTGACCAGGTCATTGATTTGCACGGCTTCGCGCTGAGGCGGCATCTGGCGGGCAAAACTCAGCAGGTTCTGGATGATCTGCTTGGTCCTTTGAGCCTCGTCGATGATGATCTGGAGTTCGCCGCGCGCGGCTTTCGGGCATCTCCGGCTGCTGCGCCAGCAGATCGGCGAAGCCCAGGATAGCGGTCAGAGGATTGTTGACCTCGTGCGCCACCCCGGAAACCAGTTGGCCGACCGCAGCCATCTTTTCCGTCTGCATCAACTTCGACTGCAGCAGTAACTCATCCGTAACATCGCTCATCACCACGACGATCGAGTTCACGTGGCCCTGATTGTCACGCATGGGGCTCATATTGGCCGAGAAATGCGCCGTCCGATCTCCCCCGACCACCAGCGTCAGCTCCAGGTTATTGACCTGCAAGCCGAGTAAAGTGCGCGAGATCGCCTGGTCGAATTTCTCCTGATGCTTGGGGTCCACCAGTTCCCGGATACGGCAGCCGACCAACTGCCCGGCCTGGAAGCGGCCCACCTCGTAAGCGCGCTGGTTGGCGTAACTGATGAGCCCGGCGGTGTCGACCACCAGGATCAGGCTCTGGGTGTTCTCCAGTATCTTGGCATTGAAGTCGCGCTGGCGCTGCAACTCCGACTGAAACGACTTCAGCTCGGTAATATCCAGCATCAAGCCGCGGTACTGAATGACCTTGCCGTCGGCATCCCGCACCACGACAACGTTTTGGAGGGTGTGAACCAGGGAGCCGTCTTTGCGGCGAAGCGCCTCCTCGCGGTTGCGCAGGGTGCCGGCGCTCTGTATGGCTCGGCGGAATTCCAGGTAACGCTCGGGCGAAGTGTAAAGCTGGGTCGAGATGTCGATGGACCAACAGCTCTTCGCGGGTTTCATAGCCAAGCATGCGCACCAGCGCGTCGTTGACCTCGACGAAACGGCCCTCGGGAGTGGAAAAGAACAGACCCTCCTGAATATTGTCGAAAAGCTCGCGGTAACGTCTTTCGGCCTCGCGCCGGTCGGTGATGTCCTTGAGGACGTGAATGGTCTGCGTGCCCTCGTCGAGCGTGGCATTGATGTACGAAGTCGAGACCAGGTAGGTGCGATCCAGAACCACGTGCAGACGTTCGCCGCGCCCGTCACCGCCGCAGAAAGGACAGAACCCGGATGCAGGCGCTGCTCCACCGAGATCAGCGAGCGCATGCTCAGCCCGATCAGCTCGGCGGCGGGCACGCCAATGAACTCGGCCATGCTGCGATTGACCCGCAGAACGCGTCCGGCCTGGTCGTGGACGACGATAAAGTCGCCAATGGCGTCGAAAATCTCGACCCACTGGGCGTTCGACTGGGCCATCCGGCTGAAAAGACGGGAATTGTGCAGGGCAACCGCGGCATACCTGGCAATCGACTGCAACAGTTCGTAATCTGCCCTGATGAGTTCGCGGCCACGGTTGGCGACCAGCAGCAGGCCGATCAGCTCATCGTCGGCTCCCTCGAGTCGAACCGCCGTCAGATCCTGCCAGCCCAGACTGCCGGCGAGCGTTTGCCCGACGAAGTCGCTGGCCGCTCCATAGCGAATCACTTGCCCGGTTGCCGTGGGCAAGGTCGGTGAGCGCGAGATTCAGCCGTCTCAAAGTGCCATTGCCCTGCGGAACGGCGCATCGATGCAGATAAACCGTCTCCAGGCTTTGCCCGCGCGCCAACGCCAAGGCAGCAGCGGAGCCGCCGAGCACCTCGCTGGCGCGGCGCGTAACCGATTGAGCCAGTTCAGGCAAGCGGATGCAGGAACTGACTTCCATGGCCAGGGCCATCAGTGCATCGGCACCGCAATCCTCTCTGCTCCACGCTCAAAGGCAGCTGGAGAGAGATCGGCTGAACCTGTATTTAGATCCATGTCGAGATCCATGCGCAATCCTTTATGGCTGAATGTCTCAACGTAAGCTGTAATCTCATTTTGAGTCAAGTAAATTAGTCACTTACGTACCCTTAGAGTTCATATGGGTGATTTGTCTCAAGGTGATACCAATCTAAGGATTCGATCCCGAATTTGTGAGACGAATCGGCGCGTCGCATTTTGTCTGAAGAGCGGCACGCGGGGCGCCAGCCCCGGAAAACAAGGGATTAAGCGACCTTAGGGTTACCAACGTGCTATGCCGCCTCTGCTTGGCAATCGGGGTGCATTGATTCTTCATGGCCTCCCAGCGGCGGGGCTGGATTCGTTTGCCGAGCTGGATGAGTGGCAGTTTTCCGGCATTGCGGTTTGCGGAAGATCGAGCAGTTCTCAAAGATGTGGGCACAGAACAGCGTGCCTTGGAGAACGGAATATGAGGGTTACGATTCGCAAAAAGCTGCTGATCAACTTCGGTCTGATCCTGGCGATCATGGTGCTGGCGTTCGCTTTCAGCATGATCACCACATGGCGCGAACGATCCACCAAAGCGGCGGCCAGCAACGCCATGGAGCTGTCCCAGGCAGCCGGCGTCGCACGCTTCCAAATCATGCAGAGCCGGTTTGGCCTTGAGCAACTACCTGCTGACGGGCGATACCCGCGAAATCGAGAGGCTGCGCACCGATCAGAACAGCCTGGCGGAGACACTCCGGCAGGCCAAAGCAAAGGCTCGTCACCGAAGGAGACCGGGCGCTGCTTTCGAAGCTGGAACAGGTTGAGCACGACTGGAACGACAACGTCGTAAGCAAAATGCTGGAACAGCGGCGGCTGGTCGATTCCGGCGGCCAGAGCATGGAACAGATGCAAGCGGCCTACTGCAGAATCGAATCCACAATTGTGGGTCAAGAACTCGGCCGAGATCGTCGACAAGATAAGCGCCGAGAACGAACGACACTTGCAGGAGCGCAAGCAGACGGACGATGCCACCGCCCTCAGCACGTCTCTGTTCGCTTTGCTGGGCGCTCCGCTGGCGCTCGGCCTGGGCATATTCATTGCGTACAAAACCTCCAAATCGATCAGCGAACCCCTGGGCGAGCTGAGCCAGGTGGCTCGCAAGATTAGTGAAACGGGAGATTTGAAGCAGTCGATTGAATTGAAGCCCTCGACGGACGAGATCGGCCAACTCGCCCAGGCATACCGGGAAATGGTCGAGTACCTGAAGGAAATGGCGACGGTTTCCGAGGCGATTGCCGGCGGCGACTTGTCGGTGGCGATACAGCCCCGCTCCAGCCAGGACACGCTGGCGCTTGCCTTTGCCAAGATGACGCAGGGACTGCGCTCGATGGTGAGTTCGGTGCGCGATGCCGCGGCGCAGGTGGCGGCCGGTTCCAACCAGGTTGCCGATGCGTCCGAGGAGTCCGCCAAAATCAGCGTGCAGTCGGCGTCGGCCATCGACGAGGTCAGCAGCACCATGCACGAGATGAGCGTGAACGTGCAGAACATGGTCAAGAACACGCAGATGCAGGCTTCCGACGTCAGCGACACTTCGGCTTCGATCGACCAGATGGTCGCCAGCATCCAGCGCGTGGCCGACACGGCCAAGGTTCTGCTGGACATCTCCAACCGCTCGCGCGAAGAGGTGCAGAGCGGATTCACCACCATGCAGAAGGCGACCGACGGGCTCACCCGCATCAACGATTCGATCAGCTCTTCGGCGGAAATCATCGACACCCTGGGGCAACGGGCGGACGACATTGGGAAAATCATCGAGGTCATCGACGACATCTCCGAACAGACCAACCTGCTGGCGCTGAACGCCGCCATTGAAGCGGCGCGGGCGGGCGAACACGGCCTGGGTTTCGCGGTGGTGGCCGACGAGGTCCGCAAGCTGGCCGAGAAGTCGGCCGAATCGACCAAGGAGATTTCCGAACTGATCGCCCGCATTCAGAAGGAAGCGCGAAAAGCGGTCGACAACATGAACAAGAGCACGTCGATCGTGAACGAAGGAATCAGCCTGGGCGACGATCTGAGCCATGGCGCTGCGCAGAATCTCCAACGTGGTCACCGAGGTTTACAAGTTCGCGCAGGAGATCGGCGCGGCGACCAACGAGCAGTCGCACGGCTCGACCCAGATTGCCAAGGCGACGACGCGGCTGAATGAGATTACGCACGAAATCTCCTCCGCCGTGGAAGAACAGGCGGGAGGAGCGCAGGCGGTGGTTCGCGCCATGGAGCGCATGCGCGAGTTGGTGCAGCACTCGACCTCCGGCTCGACGGAACTGGCGGCCTCGGCGGAGCAGATGTCGAAGATGGCGCGCTCCCTGCTGGAGTCGATGGACCGGTTCGTGATCGACTTCGAGGCGCACGCGGTCAAAGAGTCTGGAACGCGCGCGTGGCGGCAAGAGGCTGGCGGCGAGCGCCTAGCGAGGTCACCCATGGGCAAGGAAATTCAATTGGTCGGATTCCGGATTGGCCGGGAGACTTTCGGCGTGCCGATTGGCTTGGTGCGGGAAATCGTCCGCATGATGGAAATCACGGCGGTTCCCGATGCTCCCGACTACGTCGAAGGCGTTATCAATCTGCGCGGGCGCATCATTCCGGTGATCGACCTGCGCAAGCGCTTCCGTGAACCGGCGATCGCGGCTCGACAAGCGCAACCGCATCCTGGTAGCCGAGTTGGAGGGCCGCCTCGTCGGCCTGATCGTCGATGCCGCAAGCGAGGTGCTCAAGATTGCCCGCAGCGAAATCGAGCCCCCGCCGGAGCTGCTGCAGGAAAACGATTTGAGTTACGTGACGGGACTGGGGAAGCGCAACGGCAAGCTCATCATCCTGGTGGACGTGGAAAAGATCCTGAGCCGCGGCGAACTGGGCCGTCTGAGCGAACTTCACCGACTGGCAGCCAACGGACGCTGCTTAGCGAAAGGATTGCCGTAGACACGGCACTGTTATGGCGAGTGTTTCAGGCCAAATCGAGCTGACGGAACCGGAACTGAAGTTACTGCAAAGCCTGATTTATCAGGAATGCGGCATGTATTTTGACGAACGCCGCGCGCACTTCCTGCATGACCGGCTGCAACGGCGTATGCGTGCCTGCGGACTGGACACGTTTTACAGCTACTACCGCCTGCTGACCAGCCACGAAGGAAAGGCCGAGTTCAACGCCTTGCTGGAACACCTCACGGTCAACGAAACCAGCTTCTTTCGCAACCGGCCGCAACTGGACCTGTTCCAGAAAGTCGTGCTGGAAAGAGTGCTGCAACGCAAGCAGGCGCGGCGCGACTGGACATCTGCGCCTGTGGAGCGCCGGATGCTCGACCGGCCAGGAGCCGTACACGCTGGCGATGCTGATCTGCGACGCGCTGGCTTACTACTATTTGCGCAATCCGCTACCGTTTGAAATGCCGGCCACCAAGCCTCTGATCCCGCCGCCGTGGCGGGTCGAGATTCTTGCCTCCGATATCAGCTACTCGGTGCTGCGCACGGCGCAGGAAGCCGTCTACTCCGAACATCAGATGGAGTCGGTGGACTACAACTACCGGCTTCGTTATTTCGACAAGGGCGGCGACCGCTATTCGATGAAGCGCACGATGAAGGAGCTGGTGCAATTCGATTTTCACAACCTGAAGACCGAGTTCCTGCCCCAGCGCAACGACATCATTTTCTGCCGCAACGTGATGATCTACTTCGATGAGGCGGAACAGAAGCGGCTGATCGCGAAGTTCTGGCGCTGCTTGAACCCGGAGGGATACCTGTTCGTCGGCCATGCCGAAAGCCTGTTCGGACTGACCGATCAGTTCCAGATGATCCACGAAAACAACGGAACCGCCTACAAGCGGTCTGGAGGGAACGGCGTGAGCTTTTTCTCCGAAGAGCGGGCCAACGAATTGCGAGCGATCTTCTTTGAAAGCGCGCAGGAGTTGCTGCAAGCGCTGAACGAGGAAGGGCTCCGCCTGGAAAAGGCGCCGGCCGATGCGGAGATCGTGCGCGACATCAGGCGCACGGTTCACACCTTGAAGGGCGATTCGGCGGCATGCGGCTACCGCGAACTGAGCGAGGTGGCGCACGCCCTGGAAGATGTGCTGACCCCCGAAATCGCGGGCCGGCCCGGCGCGGCACTCGGCCGAGCTGGTGCTGAGCGCAGCCGATGTATTCGAGGCATTCCTCTCGGCTTACCATGAGCGGCATGCAGCCGCCTTCGGGCGATGGCCTTGCGCGCCATGATGCAGCGCGTCATCCACGCCGAAGAGCTCGGACGGCCCCACTCCGCCGGCGCCGGCGTTTGCGTGGAACGAGTACGAGCGCCTGGTGATCGCCAAGACCGCCGAGCCGGCCTGCAGCGTGCTGAACGTCGGCCTCGTCATCGACCCGAAGTGCGCGATGCCGGCTGGCGGCCTTGCAAGTGATTTGGCGGGTGCTGCGAGAATCGGGCACCGTGCTGGTCGCGCGCCCGGAGATCGACAGCACGGAGCCGGCTGCGATGGTGGAGGCCGTGCTGGCGACCGAGCAATCCACCGAGTAAGTGCGGCGGAAGTGCCAGGTGCCGGGAATCGTAAGCGCAGTCTACGTGGAGCCTTACGACCCCGCGGCAGAGCAGGCAGTCGAAAGCGCCGTAGCGGCCGCGACCGACCAGGCCAACGGCGAGTTCCTTTCCGGAGTCCTGGAAGACGTCGCGCCTGAGGCGGAGCCAACGTTGCCGGCGCCCTCGCCGGTCGAAGCCAAACCCGAGCAGCCGAAAGCGGAGCGGTCTTTGCCGGCGACCGAGAACCTGCTCCGCGTTGATGCCGAACGCATCGATACCGTGCTCGACCTGGTGGGAGAACTCATCATCGCCAGCTCCACGCTGCAACAGGTTCTGGTGGATTTCACAAAAAAGTTTGGCAAAGACCCGGTCCGCGACGCGCTTTGCCGACGCGCTGGCAAAGCAATCGCAGGTGATGTACAAGCTGCAACGCTCGGTGATGAAGATCCGCATGGTGCCGGTCGAGCAACTGTTCCGGCGTTTTCCCCGGGTGGTTCGCGATTTAGCCAAGTCCGGGAACAAGGATGTGCAACTGATTTTGCAGGGCGAGAACACGGACCTGGACAAGAGCATCCTGGACGCACTCGCCGAACCGCTGACGCATCTGGTGCGAAACGCGGTCGACCACGGCATCGAAGATCCGGAGACCCGGCAGCGGGCAGGCAAGCCCGCGCAAGGAACCATCCGGCTGGACGCCTATCACCAGGGCAACCAGATTGTCATCGAGGTATCCGACGACGGCGCCGGCATCGATCAAGCGGGAGTGGTGGCCAAAGCCGTGCAGAGGGGCGTCATCAGTCCGGAACAGGCGGCGCAACTGACCGAACAGGATGCGCTGAACCTGATCTTCGAGCCCAGCGTCAGCACGGCCGAACAAGTCACGGAGATTTCCGGGCGCGGCGTCGGCATGGACATCGTGAGCGCGGTCATCAACCGGCTGAAGGGCTCGGTCTCCATCCACACCAAAAGCGGAGTCGGAACCACCTTCAAGTTGCGGCTGCCGTTGACGCTGGCGATCATCAAGGCGCTGCTGTTTCACACCGCGAACCGGCTCTACGCGGTGCCGCTGGGAACGGTGCTGGAGATTACTCGCGCTTTTGCCGGCGACATCCACGTGGTCGAGGGACGCGAGGTGCTGCGCATCCGCGAAGAGGCGATTCCGCTGATCCGGATCGGCGAACTTACGGGCGGCAAGCACGGGAACCGCATCTGGTGGTTGACGCGGCATCGGCAGCGTCCATGACGGCTTGAGCGATGCGGCCGGCGAGCGACGCAGAAAGCCGCGGAAGACTTGCTCGTGGCGCCGGCAAGTGCTTCGTCATTGTGGTGTCGGTGGCGGAACGCAAGTTTGGGCTGGTGGTGGAAAAACTGGTCGGGGAAGAAGAGTTGGTCATCAAGGCTTTGGAAGACCATCTGGTAGCGACGGATCTGGTCGGCGGCGCTTCGGTGCTGGGCGACGGACGGGTCGTTCTGATTCTGAATCTGCCGGCGGTGGTCGACCGGCTGCGGCGGAAGCAAATCCCAGGGAGAGCGCAAGCGGCAAACGCATAAGAAAGATGATCAAGGTTCTGGTGGTGGATGATTCGGCGCTGATGCGAAAGCTGATTCCGCAAATCCTGGAGAGGGACAACATGATCCAGGTGGTGGGAACGGCGATGGACGGCCAATTTGCCCTGAAGAAGATCGGAGACCTTCGGCCTGACGTGGTCACGCTGGATTTGGAGATGCCGCGCATGGACGGCATGGAGACGCTGCGCGAGATCATGAAGCGCTACGGTCTGCCGGTGATTATCGTCAGCGCTCATACCAAGGCCGGAGCGGCGGCGACGTTCCGGGCGCTGAGTATCGGCGCGTTCGACTTTGTCGCCAAGCCGCGGGACGTGCTTTCGGCGCAGTTGGAAGACATTGCCCAGGAGCTGAGCACCAAGATCCGAGTCGCCGCCGCCAGCCGGAAGGTCAAACCGCTTCCGGCAGCCGCCGAAGCCGCGCCGCCGGTGCGGAAAATGAAGTTGGAGCACAAGATCGCCGAACGGGTGGTCGCGATTGGGCTTTCCACCGGCGGGCCCAACGCGCTGCGATACCTGCTGTCACAGTTACCCCCGGAGTTTCCGGCGGCGGTGCTGGTGGTGCAGCACATGCCGGAAGGATTCACCGAGACGCTGGCGCGCAGGCTCGACGAAGACTGCGCTCTCGACGTGAAAGAAGCGCAGTCCGGCGACCTGCTGCTCTCGGGCAGGGTCTTGATCTGTCCGGGCAACCGCCATATCAAGATCCGCCGCATGCCGCTTGGCAATGTCGCCGTGCTGACCGACGATGCCGCGGTGAACGGACATCGGCCTTCGGTGGACGTTCTGTTCCGTTCGCTGGCACACGAGTTCGGAGCTGACGGCGTGGCGGTGCTGATGACCGGAATGGGCGAAGACGGAGCCGATGGCATGGGAGAAGTGCAAGGCGCGCGGAGGAACGACGATCGCCCAGAACGAGGAAAGCTGCGTGGTCTATGGCATGCCACGCGCTGCCATCGAACGCGGCTATGCGTCCAGAGTTTTGCCGCTGGAGTCGATTCCGGGTGTGCTGCTGGCGCAGTGCACTCCGGGACGAGGCGGTACGCTTGAAATGAACGGTTGAGTTTTGCGGGCAGTCCCGCAACGAGATGCGAGGTACCTATGGAACAGTTCCCTGCTCTGCTGAGAGTTCGTGACCACAAACCGGTACGCTACCTGGTGGTTGACGATTCGGTGTTCGCGCGGAAAAATCTTTCCCGCCTCATCGAACTGTTCGGCGGCTGCGTGGCGGGCGAGGCAGGCGACGGGTGCACTGCGATTGCCGAATACGACCGCACCAACCCGGATATCGTGCTGATGGACATCACCATGCCGCAGATGGAGGGCATCGAGGCGGCGGAACGAATCGTGCGCCAGCATCCGGATGCGCGCGTGATCATGGTGTCTTCCGTCGGCTACCAGGAGAATATCGTCGCCGCCCTGCAAAAAGGCGCGCGCCACTTCGTGCAGAAACCCGTGAAACCGGAGCTGCTGTATGAGGTGATCAAGTACGTGATGGGCGACGACGGAACCATCGGAAAAAGAGTCCCGGCCGAAGCCGGAGGATCAGCATCAATGAAAATGGAGCTCATCCAACCTTTCATCAACTCCGCTGACGCCGTGCTGGCCGAAGCGCTGAACTGCACGACCCGCATCGGCGACCTCAGCATGGAGGAGCATCCGTACGAACGCAAAGGGCTGGCCGCGCGGGTGGCCATCACCGGCGAAATCGAAGGGCGCGTGATCGTCGACGTCGAGCCGGAAACCGCGCTTCGCGTGGCCAAGCAGCTCGCCGGCGCGGAGACTGACCGCCTCCGACGAACTGGTGCGCGAGACCGTGTGCGAACTGGCAAACCTGGTGATCGGCAACGCCGTGACTACGCTGAACGATCGCGGATTCCAGTTCAAGGTGCACCCGCCGGAGTTCCATTCCTCGCCGAGGGGCTCAAGGGCTCCGAGGACACCGAGGCGATTGTCCTGCGTTTCGAAACCGAGGCCGGCCAGGTCAACGTGAATATCGCCATGCAATACCGCAGCCGCCGCAAGGAGGACTCCTCGCGCTGGTGAAGCAAAATTTTTCGGGGAGCGGGCGGGAGCCTTCCCGCCCTTTTTTCGCAGGTGCGCTGTCCCATAAATTGGCTGATCAGTTGCAGGATGTCATCCTGAGCACAGCGAAGCATCCCCGCATAGCGTGTGGCAAAGACACAGCCGGAGGATCTGCTTTCCATCGCGGGGACAAAAGCAGATCCTTCGCTCCTCCACACCCCAACAAGCCAACAGCGGGCTTGTCGGGGACCCCGGCTATGCTCAGGATGACACTGGCAGCGAGTATTGCAGCAGCCTGCTCGACCGGTTCCCGGATTGGTGTAGCCCAAAATTTTCGAGGAGGTGTCATGGCGACCGGAGCGAAGCCACCCCTTGTTTTTCAGCAATAGAAACAAAAGGTGGCTCGACTGCGCTCGCCATGACAGTTTGATCTGGTGGGATATACCTACCCGGAAAAGGCTCTATATGCGAGGCACGATCTGAACCGGCCGCTGCAACAGCACTCCAGTACAGCTTTCCGTAACATCGCAACTCAAGTCCTGCGGAGGCGCGATATTGAGGAGGATGCCGCTTTCGTTGGTCACGAACGAGTTATTACTGGTCAGCACGACGTAAGTACCATTCGCAAGATCATTGCTCGTGGTTACCGCGATGAATGCCTTGGTTCCGTCTTTGGAAACTGCCACCGACTGAACGGTCGCGGCTGGGAGTCAGGCGTGAGGGTGGTTACGTTGAAGCTGTTGGCGTTGATGACGCTGACCGCATTGGACCCGGTGTTGGCGACGTAAACCGAGGTTCCATCCGGAGTAACGGACAGAGCGACAGGCGCGGCGCCCACCGCGATGATTGTGTCACCGGGGGAAGCGTGGAACTGCTCGCATCCAGGACAGAAACCGTGTTGTTCCCCGTGTTGGAAATGTAGAGCCGGTTGAAATTGCGGTCGGTGATGATGACGCTGGGAGAAGACAAGGTTCCGGTGGTGATCGGGGCCGGATTGACCGTTAGGCCAACAGCATCGATCACGGAAATATTATTGCTGCCCTGATTCAATACGTAAATCGTGTTGCCATCCAGGCTGGCCGTGGCCCATATCGGGATTCGTGCCCACCGTACCGACGATCGACGCCGTGCTGGAAGGCGTGAGCGCGGCAAGATTCAGCACGCTCACGTTGCTATCCGTCTGGTCGAGGATAAACGCCTCGGTATCGCTCTGCGCTACCAGGATGAAACCGGGCTTTGAACCGGCGCATATCGTGCTGGGACAGCGCAGCCGTGCCGGTATCGATGATGCCGATCGCTCCACTTGCCCGCGCAAGTCCCATTGGGAGCGGTGGTCGTCGCCTGCAGGCTCACCAGGATCTGAGCGGTGGTTGCAGTTGCCGTGATAAAGCTGGGAATGAAGCCCGTGGGCAATGTAATGGTCGAGGTTGCACCCGTCAAGCGTGTTGATGAGGGTCACGGTGTTGCTTTGCGTACCCAGCGTGTTGTCGGTGTTGGCGGCCGCGATAAAGGAGTTGCTGCCGGCAAAGGTGATCAGTCTGCTGGTGAGAGGATTCACCGGGGGAGTCGCTGTCGCCAGCTTATCGTTCGCTCCAATCGGGTCATTGCCCACATTGGAGTCGCCGTTTACGTTGAAGATCGTCAATGACCCGGTGGCATCCGGAACGCTATTCGTATTCGGATTCACATTGAAAACCGCAACCGTATCAGCCAGTTGCGGATTGCCGGTCGCTAGCGGAAGAATGCTGGCAATGGGCCGATAGGTGTTACCGCATCCGGACAGGAATAACCATGAGCATGCAATCGTCGCAACCACGGCTCTGCGCAGGAAATCCATTCGCACTCCACCCGAAACTCTCATATTGAACTGACGTGAGACGGGAAAGAGCTATTGTACCGGAAGCGGAGCGGCTGCCCAATGGGTTCCTGCTCCGAGCAGTTAACCCGGCGTCTGAGGATATACCTGTGCTAACCGGCATGCCGCACAACGCACCGAAGCCCTTCAGCAGGCACCCCTAAGCGGTCAGATCGCAAGTTGCGCTTATCCGCAAAACCGGTTTTTCAGCAGCCTAAGCTGCGGATTTGCGGCGATTGCGGGCGCGCGGACGGGCATGGGACTGGCCGGCACGCTGCAGCTGCTCGACCCGGGCGGGCGGCTTCTTCTCGCCCATCTGCGCCAGGCTCTGCTTGAGCGCCGCCATCAGGTCGACCACCGGAGCCGGCTTGGGGCTCTCGACCGCCGTGACTTGCCGTCCCTCGAGCCGGGCCTTGATGAGCGCTTTCAGATTCTCCTGGAAAGTGTCGTGAAAACGGGTCGGATCGAAGCTATCGGCCAAGGCCTCGATCAATTGATTGGCAATCTTCAGCTCGGCTTCGCGGATTTCGACGCCCTCGCTCTCGAAGCTTTCCATGGCGCGCACCTCGTCCTGGTAGTACATCGTGTGGAGCATCAAGCCGCCGCGGTAGGGACGCAAACAGACTGTATATTCGCGGTTGTGCATGGTCAGCTTGGCGATGGCGTAATAGTTATTGTCGGCCATGGCGCGCGACAACAACGCGTAGGGACGCCTTCCGCCTTCCTCCGGCGTCATGTAGTAAGACGACTCCAGGTAAAGCGGGTCGATCTCGGAGGCCTTCACGAACTGAACGATCTCCATCGCCTTGGCGGTTTTAGGTTCGATCTTTTTGATCTCCTCGGGCTCGATGACGACGTATTCGCCTTTGCGGTACTCGTATCCCTTCACGATGTCCCGGCGGTCGAGCACCTGGTTGTCGGCCGAGCAGATCAGTTGCTGCTTCACCCGGCTCAGGTCTTCGCGATGAAGCATGTGAAAGGAGACGCTCGTGCCGCGCGCGCCCGAGTAGAGGCGCACCGGCATGGAAATCAATCCGAAGGTGAGATAACCGGACCACACGGAAGCAGGCATGAAATCAGGCTCCTGGACGGCGTTACAGAAACGAGCTCAAACGCGCGCAACCACGGCGCTGGGAACCCGATTCAGTAGACGTGAAATTCCCATGCTCGCTCGCCCTGGGCTGGCTCGTTCTGATAGGATGCGCTGCAAAGGAAGCTGTTGCCTCGCTTGGCACGGCGATGGGCGGTTGACCCGGAGCAACGCGAAGGCAAGCTGGCGATTCCTCCGATGTACCGAACCAAGGTGTTTTTGATCGGGGCGGGTAAGCACAGGAGGCGATCTCGCCGGAAACGCTCTGCACGATGGCTCTGATGGGAACTGCAATCCTGCCCGGCGAGGTGGCCCTGCCATTTTGGCTGCTGCTGCGGCACGCGCCGTTGCTTCCTGCTCTGGGTTTTACCAGCGCATTTGCCTTGGCTGCGTGGGGCTTGCGCGCAGTGTCTCTCGGCGGCGCTTTGGCCGGACTGCTGCTGACCGTCCTTGTCAGCCTTGCGGCGGGCCCGCCGGGCTTTCTGGCGATTCTGGTTCTGTTTCTTCTGACGTTTCTGGCTACGCGCTTCGGCTATGCGCAAAAGCAACGCCGAGGAACCGCGGAGCGGAAGCGCGGGCGAACCGCCATCCAGGTGCTGGCTAATCTGGGGCCGGCCTCGATGACCGTCGCGCCTCTGCTGCTCTGGCGTCCGCTCTCTCACGTGCTGCTGGCCGGCTTCGTCGCCGCCATCGCCGAAGCCGCGGCGGATACGGTTTCCAGCGAACTTGGGCAGGTGCTCTCGCCACGCAAAGCTTACCTGGTCACCAACCTGGAGCGCGTGGATTGCGGCAGGGACGGGGCCATCAGTTTTGCCGGATGCATGGCGGCATTGATTGTCAGCGGAACGATTTGCGCGGTCTGCCAATGGGTTGACCTGCTGCTGCCCCGCTGGTTCTGGCTGGCAACCCTCGCGGGATTTGCCGGCATGCTGCTGGACAGCGTTCTGGGCGCGACCATCGAGCGCCCCGGACGCCTGGGCAATAACTCCGTAAACTTTATCAGCGGCGCTTTTTCGGCTTTTGTCGCCATCCTGATCGCATTTTTGTTTCGCTGAAGGCCGGCAAATCGCACCCTTTCCCGTTGTTCTGAAAGTAGAACGATTTCAGCTTTTCTGATCGCGCCGTAGCCGCGCCAGTAGCCTGACCTTGCAACACGGAAAGAGCGGTGGCTGAAAAGGCACTGTCCTGGGATTGATGATTGGACTCCATCAGGCGCGGTTTTTACCGCGCCTTTTTTCTTGTTCCTGGACTACCCCGCCTGACCAAAAATTCCGCTATTTTGTTAGGTTGAGAATTCGCAGACCAGGCCCGGTCTATGAATGGAAGCCGCTCCAGTTTGCAGCGGCGCCGCCAACGGAGCCAATTGTGTTCAAAGCGATCTATCGATCTTACGCATACGGTTTCGGCGGACGCGCCGAGTTGGGAAGGCGCGCCAAGCGCGCTCACGGCGGAGGTGGTGGCCAGCCATGACCGCGAAGGCTATTACGTGCGCAGAATCTCGCTCGATGAACACACTTCGACGCACATGGACGCTCCCGCGCACATGGCAAGAGCAGGCTGGACGGTAGATCAGATTCCGGCCGAACGGCTGGTGGGCCCGCTGGTGGTGCTGGACATCAGCCAGCAAGCCCGGCAGGATGCCGATTACCGATTGCGCAACGAAGACATCAGGACGTGGGAAGAGCAGCATGGCATGATCCCGCCGGGAGCCGTCGTGATCGCATATACGGGATGGGCGGCGCGTTGGAAGACGCCTGAGGCTTATCGCAATGCCGACGCGCAAGGGGTTCTGCACTTCCCGGGATACTCACTGGACTCGGCGAAGTTGCTGGTGGATTCGCGGACGCGCCGTCGGACTCGGAATCGACACCCTGAGCGTGGACTTCGGTCCTTCACGAGACTATGAGGTGCATCGGTTCTGCGCTTCCCGCGGCGTCTATCATCTGGAGAACGTGGCGAATCCCGGACAGGTTCCGCCAGCGGGAGCAATGGCCGTCGTGTTGCCGATGAAGTTGGAAAATGGCTCGGGCGCGCCGGTGCGGATCGTGGCGCTGGCGTAGTCTCACAGACTCCCGGCGTTCGCTCAGAATGACATTCGCGAGCGTCAGTAGCGCGAATTCGCAATCGTCGCCGACCCCGCGTCACTTCTGTTCGCCGGCGTCTTCCGCCTTCACGAACTCCCATCGGCCACGGCCGCACAGGTTCTTGCAGGTGGGCAGTTGCTCACCGGCCTTGAACTGCGCAGGGGTCTTGCAGACACTGCACCAATAAATGCCCGATTGGGGCGCCTCGGTTCCAGGTAAAAAAGCCATTCGTCGACTCCCAGAATATGTAATTTGTGTATGATCAGTAGTCTGATGGTAAATGCCCGCGCCGTTTCCGCCAAACCGCAGAGCCGGACGATACGATGCGGAGACTCGCAAGCGGGCTCAGGTGGGGCGCACTCGCTGGGTCAAATAGCTGAACGCCTCGCGCATGACGCGTCTGACATCGGACCACCGGCCACGAGAGGCATACGGACGCGGCGAAGCATAGGTCGTAATTCCCTGCCGCTGCATCAGCCGCTTGATGCGGAAGAGATGATAGGGATCGCTGACGACAACGCAGGTGCGCATATTGTTGGCGCGCATGATGACGGCGACGCGCTCAGCGGATTCGGCGGTATTCTCCCCCTGGGTTTCGGCAATCAGATGACGCTCGCTGATGCCGCGGGTCGCAAGATAATCGCGGCCGACGCCGCCCTCGCTGAACTGCGGATCGCGTCCCGACCCGCCGGTGATGATCAGATACGGAGCGATTCCACGGCTGTAGAGCGTGACCGCATGGTCGAGCCTGGCCCGGAAGACCGGAGAGGGATGGCCCGCATATTCCGCCGCGCCGAAGACGACGATGACATCGGCCGGCTGCGCCTCATCGCTGGCGGGACTGCCAGACGATTCCGCAACAGATGAACAGATAATAGCCGGCGATGACGCCCAGAATGACCCAAACAACCCACAGCCTCCATCGGCGGAAGCGCTTTCGGCTCGTGCGAACTGCGGTGCCGGCCGGAGACTCCCTCCGCACTCATTGGTCTCCGAGGATCTCCTCAATCTTCTGGGCCGGGATGGCGCCCTCGCGCATCAGCCTCCAACGACGCCCGGAGTCGAACAAGCCGACGATGGTCGACAGCGTCGAAAAAGGAGATGGGCCGCCATCGACAATGATCGGCAGCTCTTTTTCGAATTGCAGTCTCACGGCATCGGCGTTGGTGCATTCCGGCGCGCCATGCAAATTGGCGGAGGTCGCGGTGACGGGAACGCCGGCGGCACGAATGACCGCAATCGCAATCTCCGATGCGGGAATGCGAATCGCGATGTTGCCGGTATTGGCCGTAACCTTGAGCGGCAGCGTCGCAGACGCCGGAACCACCAGCGTCAGAGGTCCCGGCCAGAATTTTTCGGCCAGCAGATAGAACTCGTCCGGGAGAGGTTTTGCGAGATACTCGGCCTGCTCCACGCTCTCGATCAACAGCGAAAGCGGCTTATGACGGTTGCGAGACTTGATCTCGTAAATGCGGTCCACGGCGCGGAGGTTGAACGGATCGGCGGCCAATCCGTAAAACGTGTCGGTGGGCATACCTAAAACTTGCCCCTGCCGTATATGTTCCGCCGCATAAGTAACCAGCGACGGCTCGGGTTCGTGAGCGTTGATCTTTAGAATTTCGGGATGCACCCGTGCTCTTCCTTTGCGTGCGATGAACTAAGTTGCTAAAGAACTCAAAATCGCGTCTGAAAAGCAAATTCCTGCGGCCCGAAAGCCGCCAGCTTCTTATCATAAAGCACTTGTGCGGTGCAGCGGAAACTCCCCGGGCAAAACTCCGCTGATCCGGACTTTTCCGAGCGGCCTGCCAGGCGAGCGAACAGTAGCATATTGCACATTCCGCCGCAAGCAGTCAGGCAGCCGCGAGTACCCGTCAGACTCCCGGCGTATGATGTGAAAGCCGGCGTTATAGCAAAGCCTGGAACGATGAGACGATTCGCGCCGCCCTTACCTATGAATGGCTTAAAAGACCGCCTGAGACAAGTTAGCAGTAAAGAGAACGTACTCGTCAAGGAGCTTCGGCACAGCTTTACCCAGGCTGCACTCACCGAAGACGGCTATTGCGCCATCGAAGGAGTGCGCCTGCTGGAGGAGGCCCTGCGCAGCGGACTGCGCGTCAAGGCTGTTTTCTTCAGCCAGTCGGCGCAGGAGCGCGCCAACCGTCTGCTGCCGCAGATCAGCACGCACGCCGACGCCCTGCTGCTGCCGGATGCGGTTTTCCGCAGCGCCGTCGCCACCGAAACCCCGCAGGGAGTGGCTGCCCTGGTGAAGCTGAAGTCCTTTGCCTTCGCCGAACTGCTGGGAATCAATCCGCTCATCCTGGGAGCCGCCGGGGTGCAGGACCCCGGGAATCTTGGCACCATCATCCGCTCTGCCGAGGCGATGGGCGCATCCGGAGTTTTGACCATGGAGGGGACGGTCAACGCCATCAACCCGAAGGTCATCCGCGCTTCGGCCGGTTCCCTGTTCCGTTTGCCGGTGGTGAAAATGGACTCGGCGGAGGCGGTCGGGATGCTTCGCGAGCAGGGAGCCAGAATTCTGGCCACGTCTTCCCATAAGGGCATTCCGCTGGACGAAGCCGACCTGACGGGGGCTTGCGCCATCTTCGTCGGCAGCGAAGGCGCGGGCATCTCCAAAGAACTGATTGCCGAAGCCGACGAGGTTATCGCCATTCCACACTCGGAGCGAGTGGAGTCGCTGAACGCGGGCATTGCGGCCTCCATCATCTTGTACGAAGCGGCCCGGCAGCGCCGGACTGCCGCACGGATTCAGGACGAATGAGTCTTTTTCGAGCCATTCCGAACCCGCAAGAGCCGGTCGACCGGACGCGGCCGCTGGCCGACCGCATGCGGCCGCGCGATCTGGACGAGTTCGCCGGCCAGGAACACATCCTCGGCCCCGGCAAGCCATTGCGCGTGCAGATCGAGCGCGACGATACGGGCTCGATTCTTTTTTGGGGTCCGCCGGGCGTGGGCAAAACCACGCTGGCGCAGATCATCGCCCATCGCACCCAGGCGGAGTTCGTCGAGTTTTCGGCCGTGCTGACCGGGATCAAGGAAATCAAGCAGGTCATGGCCGATGCCGAAAAAGCGCGCAACTTCGGCACCCGGACCATCGTCTTCATCGACGAGATTCACCGCTTCAACAAGGCCCAGCAGGACGCCTTTCTGCCGCACGTGGAAAGAGGAAACATCCGGCTGATTGGGGCGACCACCGAAAATCCTTCTTTCGAAATCATCTCGGCCCTGCTCTCCCGCTGCCGTGTCTACGTGCTGAATCCGCTCACCGAAGAGCAGCTCATGATGCTGATGCAGCGCGCGCTGGAAGACGAGGAACGCGGGCTTGGACTTCTCCGGCTGACCGCGAACCGGCGGGGCTGGAGCGCATCGCCGCTTATTCCAGCGGTGATGCCCGCAGCGCTTACAACGCGCTGGAGGTTGCGGCAACTCTCGCGGTGGAAGCCAATTCCACCCCGTCAACCGCAAAAGCGGCGTTTGCCGGGACCCCGCTGGCGGCGCCAGCGGCGGCGTGATCACCCCCGCCATCGTCGAGAGCGCGTTGCAGAAGCGCGTGTTGCGGTACGACAAGGGTGGCGAGGAGCACTACAACCTCATCTCCGCCCTGCACAAGTCCGTGCGCAACAGCGACCCGGATGCCGCCCTGTACTGGCTCGGGCGCATGCTGGAGGCCGGGGAAGATCCGCTCTTCATCGTCCGGCGAATGGTCCGCATGGCGGTGGAAGACATTGGGCTGGCCGACCCGCACGCCCTGCAACTCGCGGTGGCGGCGCGCGATGCCGTGGATTTCATCGGCATGCCCGAAGGCAACCTGGCGCTGGCCGAGGCCGCCGTCTACCTGGCGCTGGCGCCGAAGTCGAACGCGCTCTACACGGCCTACCTGAGCGTGCAGCGCGATGTCGCCGAGACAGCCGCCGAGTCCGTGCCGCTGCACCTGCGCAACGCTCCCACCAGCCTGATGAAAAACCTTGGCTATGGCGAGGGATATCAGTACGCGCACAACCTGGATGACAAGGTCGCCGACATGCAGTGCCTGCCGGACAATCTGAAGAACCGCATCTACTACCATCCGACCGGCGAAGGCGTCGAAAAGCGGATTCAGGAGCGCATGCAGATGCTGCGGGAAAAACGCGAGGCTGCGCGACGCAAGCGGCAGCCGAATAGGTAGGAGGCCAATAACGCGAATGATATTTTGCGTGAAAAGCCCGCACCGGATAAATTCGCCCTTGTTAGAGACCCCGGCGCGGGGCAGAGACAATTTACTTGCTGACTTTACGGTCCTTCGCCTTTATCCAAGTAATGAATTCATCCAAATCCGCTGAGAACCACGGCTTATTACCCTTTGCGCCCTTCGATTTCCACAAAATCGTAGATGGCTTAACACGAAGAAAGCCGATAGTTGCATCGTCGGACGCGCGGTTTATGGCATGGTCACATGCTTCTTGTTCTGAGAATTTGTATTTTGAGGCAGGCATTCACTTTTCCCTCAGAGTTCATTTCTAACCGCTGGAGGATATCATGACGACCGGAGCGCCAAGCACCCGTGGCCGTGTGGAACTGCTCTAACGGTTCCGCAAATTATGCTCTTTCAGAATGCAGCGGTCCATCACCACGAAAATACCGGCTTGCCGCGCTTTTTCCGCTGCCTCTTCGTGGATTACGCCTTCCTGCAACCAGAGCGCCGGCAGCTTCAGCCGGATCACCTCATCGACGATCTCGGGCACGAAAACCGAGCGGCGGAAGACATTGACAATGTCGATCTTTACGGGGACATCGCTCAAAGCGGGATAGGATTTCTCGCCCAGCGCACTGGCAATCGCCGGGTTGACGGGGATGATGCGGTATCCCTGGCGCTGCATGTACTCGGAGACGTCGTAGCTGGTCCGCATAGGGCTGTCGCTGAGCCCGACGACCGCTATGGTTTTGGCCTGCTGCAATAGTTCGGTGATGCGATCAGTGTCGTTCGGCATTCAATCCTCTCAACCCCAGCGGCGGCAAATCCGCCGTTGCCGGGGACCCCGGCTTCCGCCCCGCTATCCAGCAAAAGCGTGCGTAGTGGGAACCCCGGCGCGGTCAGAATTATCAAAAACTTCCGGGATCACAACCGTGGAGCCGCTTACGAAATATATATGTTTGGGATGCGAATGCAGCTTCACCGGTTATGGGTTTTGCTTTTTTCCAAAAACGACTTGGCCGCGATGCGGCGTACCATGTCGGGGACGCTGCGGTTCTTGACCAGGTTTTTCAAATCGGCCAGCAGCAGGGTCTTGACCAGCGGCAGAGCGACTTCGAGCGGAGTGCGCGGATTGGCTCACGAGGGCTTTGACGACGCCGTAAACCTTCATGAAACGTCGCCGGTTGGCGATGCCGCGCAGCACCACTTCCTGCACGTTCTTCATGTTGGCAAACGACTCCATCTCCTGCTCACTCACCTTGGGCGACTCCAGCACGGCCACGGCCACCACGCGAACGCCGTCACGGATCAGGATCATGCGCTCCTCGCGGGAGCCGCGCATGGCCAGTTGCACGCGTTCAGTCACGGTGAGCGAGGCGATCCTCTGCAGCGTGGAAAGCTGCTCGCGCTGCTCCGGCTTGATCAGTTTCTGGTCGAGAACGGTGGCCGCCGGGTTGTTCTTGACGTTGCTCTCAACGTTGTTCTTAACCAAGGGAAGCAGCTCGGCAAGCTCGTCTTTCTCGTCGGAGGAAACCACCGTCAACTCGAAAGGCGCGTGCTGGTGGGCGGCAATTTCTTCGGCGTGCTCCTGCTGGTAACGCGCCAGCGCCTCAGCTTCTTCATCCCAACTCTTCTCAATCTCGCGAAGTGCCTCTTCGATCTCGTGGCGGAAGCGCAAGGAATTGCGATTGCTTCCGAGCGAAGCCAGCAGCGACCGGTCGCGCCGTTCGAGGGCAGCGAAGATGACCTCTGGAACCAGCTCGGAAGGCACCCGCTCGGCAAATTGCATAACAAGGCTTCGGCAATTGCCGGGTTCCGCAGCAGAGCGGCAACGACCGGCTTCCGATCCGCGCCAGAGCGGAAAAAGAACTCGGCCACACTGGCGGGGATGTCCGCTTCACCGCAGAGGGCGGCCAATTCCTGCTCGTCCCACAACTGCAATGACCTCCGCGCCTGACTCGCCCAGTTCGGGATGCGATGCGAGATGGACCAGAATTTCCAGGCGCTCCATCGGAGGGACGTTCAGTTTGCCGCAGGCGGCATTGTGCATGACCGCTGGCGGCGCGGACGAGCTGAGAATCAGGTCGAGAAGGCGCGGCATGTCAACACGATTCCGCCACTTCGTTCAAGGCACGCACAGTGGCGGCGAATTCGTCGTACAGCGAAGCATACGGCTCCCGGGGAAACTTCTCAAGCAGTTCGCGATAGTACCAAAGGGTGCCGTCCCGCCGGCCTTCGAATCGGCTCCAAACCGCTTCTCCATCCCGGCGCAGGTCGCGCACGATGGAGCGGCAGTTGTGAATTTTGTCGCCGAAGGAAACCAGCAGGGCCTCGGTCGACTTGTGCGGAAGCGCCTGCAGGTATTGCTCCTTGCGGAAGCGCCAGGGCGGCTTGGGCTCGCCATCGGCATCGGTACACTCGTCGACGATGCGGGCGACTCTTTCGCCGAACTCGCGGCGAATCCTGTCCAGTGTCGGTTGTCCGCCCTGATCTTCGACCGCATCATGCAGCAGCGCCGCGATGGCGGTGTCTTCGTCGCCTCCGCTCTCCAGCACAATGGCGGTCACCGCCAGCAGATGCGCGATGTAAGGCACATCCGACTTCTTGCGCGGCTGGCGGCGATGCAGATCGTGCGCCAGTTGAAGCGCCCGGTCGAACTTCGCCGAAAGCGGATTTTTCAGTTCGATTTTCGCCACTTTTCCTCCGCTCCAGCCACCCGGCAAATGACGCCTTCGCCTGCCGATTCCCGCCCCGCCGGCGGCATTTACACCTTCTGTTCGGCGCGCCTCATCAGCAGGTAGGCGCGGATGAATCCTTCGATGTCGCCATCGAGAACACGATCGACATCGCCGACCTCGAACTTCGTGCGATGATCCTTCACCATGCGATAGGGCTGCAAAACGTAAGACCGTATCTGCGAGCCAAAGTCGATATCGAGCTTGGAATCTTCGATCTTCCGCGAGGTCACGCGCTTCTTTTCCAGCTCGTATTCGTACAGCTTCGAGCGCAGAATCTTGAAGCCCCGTTCGCGGTTCTTGTGCTGCGAGCGCTCGTTCTGGCAGCTCACCACGATTCCGGTCGGAATGTGGACGATGCGCACGGCCGAGTCGGTGGTGTTGACGTGCTGGCCGCCGGCGCCGCCAGAGCGGTAGGTGTCAACGCGCAACATCTTCCGGCTTGACCACGATTTCGATGTTCTCGTCGATTTCCGGCGAGACAAAGACGCTGGCGAAAGAGGTGTGACGCCGCTTGGCCTGATCGAATGGCGAGATGCGCACCAGGCGATGCACTCCGATCTCGCCGCTGAGCAGACCGTAGGCGAACTCCCCGCCGACACTGAAGGTCGCGGACTTGATGCCTGCCTCTTCGCCCGGCTGATGATCGTTCAGCACGGTCTCGAAGTGGTGACGCTCGCACCAGCGCAGGTACATGCGCATCAGCATCTCGGCCCAGTCCTGCGATTCGGTGCCGCCGGCGCCGGGATGGATGGTCACGATGGCGTTGTTGCGGTCGGTTTCGCCCGAAAGCAGCGTCTCGGTTTCCAGGCGCTCGACGGTCTCGCGCAAGGAATCCAGCTCGCGCTTCAGATCCTCGTCCACGCTCTCGCCTTCGCGGGCCAGTTCGAAGTAGGCGGAGATGTCCTCGGTGCGCCGCGCCAGATCGCTGTCGGTTGCGAGCGCATCTTCCAGGCGTTTGCGCTCACGCATGACCTTCTGAGATTTTTCAGAATCGGACCAGAAATTCGGATCTGCAACCAGCTTTTCTACTTCGGCGAGCTGCCCTTGCAATTTGGGCGGGTCAAAGATACTCCCGAAGCTCGTGAACTTTCCCCTTCAGGGCAGCGTATTGCTGTTCGAGTTCCTCAAGCATGCTGTGTCATGGCTCCTAAAAATTATTCTGGAGGAGGTATGCTCCGCGAATCCGGACTAAACCGGCTGGGGTTGCGTCATGTGGGCGCCCGAGCGCCTGCGGAACAGCAACCCGACCAGGGAAATTATCGCACACAGACACGGGAACCAATCGCCGTATCGGGTGTAGAAGGTGGTCTCGCTGCGCAGAGAATAAGGAGCCAGCAGCGTGGTTCGCGTGCCCCTGGGAGCTTGCGCCACCACGCGGCCAAATGGATCGATAGAAGCGGTAATTCCCGTGTTCGTCGCAGCGCAGCAGCCAACGCTCGTTCTCGATGGCGCGCATGCGCGCCATGTTCAGGTGCTGCTCGGGCGCTCCCGAGTTGCCGAACCAGCCATCGTTGGAGATGTTGACGAACACCTGGGCGCCATGATCGGCAAACTCGACGCACCTCGCCCGGAAACACCGACTCGTAACAGATGAACACGCCCAGTTTCTCCGCGCCCGCATCGAGCGGCCAGCGATCGCTGCCGCGGGAAAACGTGCCCACCTCATGGGTGAGCGATTGCGCGAAGCTCAACAGCCGCTGCAAAGGTATGTACTCGCCAAACGGCACCAGATGCACCTTGTCGTAGCGGGCCGTGATCTGGCCTTGCGGATTGACGAGAGCGGCGGAGTTGTACACCAGGTTCTCGCCGCCGGCGGCCGGGCGCACTCCGATGAGCGCCGGCCACAACAAAGTCATTTGTCCGCCGGGCAATCGCCGAAATTGTCGAGACGAATCGGTCATCGTTCAGGAAAAACGGGGCCGGCGACTCCGGCCAGACAACCAGGTCCACCTTCGCGGAGCCCGGCGGAATCTGTGCTGATATCGTCGAGCGACTGGAGCAGATCGTTGTACTCCGCCGATCTGCCAGCTTTCGCGGATCGGAACATTCTGCTGCACCAGAAGCGCATGGTTATCGGCCGGAAGGCGGTCGAGTTCGATGTACTGGGTGAGTTGCAGGAAAACGGCGGTCACCAGAGTGGCCGCCAGCATGATCCGCCGGCGCGCGGGACGCACCAGGAAAGCTGCCGCGAACGCGGCGTTCACCAGCGCGATTTCAAACGACAGCCCATAGACCCCGGTCAGGGTGGCGATGCGCGAAAGCGCGGCGTTGGCGACCTGCGCGGTTCCCAGCAGATCCCACGGGAACCCGACCAGATAAGTTCTGAGCAGCTCGACCGCGACCCACAGGAAAGGGCGCCAAAAACAGGGCGCGGCGGCTATAACCGGCGCGAGAGCGCGCGGCCCAGGCAACCAGCGCGGCGAAAACCGCCTCGTGCAGTCCGATATACAGGGAAAACAACAGCAGCAATACGGCGGAGACGGCTTCGCTCAGCCCTCCGTAATGATGCATGACCGAAAACACCCAATAACAGCTACCGAGGTAAACGACGGTCCCGCAAACCCATCCCAAAAGAAACGCCTGCCCGACGGACGCGGGAGCAAGATAAGAGGATGTTTCGTCGGCGAGCAACTCCGCCGCATCGGCTTCGCGCGCCCGCAAGACGGCGTAGATCAGCGGAGCCAGGCAGACCCAGCTCAGGTAATAAAGTCCGGGCTTCGGGAAGACGAGAACCTGCAAGATTGCGGAACTCAAGACCAGCAACCATGCGCTCTTGTGCAGCCGGGTCAACTGCCTCAGACCGGAAAGCAGCCGTCTCCCGTGCGGTATGCGCACCTCGCCTCGATGGATCAGTGTGGTGTTCACGGTTTTACTCTTCTGCGGCGGAACCTGTGAAACTGATGATCCCCGACCTTGCGGCAACTCAGCCATTCCCAGTGCACAGCTTCCCTTCTGAAAGTCCTCCGGCAAAGGCGGTGGGCCGCATCGGCGAGGTAGTCCATGGAACCCTCCGGCTGCGGCATGTGCGATCCCACTTCGATCGGCGAAACCGTCAGAAACTTCTCGTCGATCAAATCCAGTTCGAGCAGGTTCGAGTACAAAGTTGGTCCGCCTTCGCAAAGCAAATAACGGATGCCGAAGTGGTGCCGGAGTATCAACATAGCTGCTTCCAAATCGACGCGCTGCCCTTCTCCGCAGACTATCACGCCGACGTGGGGCCGCTGTCGCAGTTGCGGAGCAAGTTTTTCGTCGACGCTCGGCGTGGTGAGCAAGAAAGGGTCGACCTGCTTGCCGTCGAAAGCGGCATAACGCTCAAGCTGGAT
The DNA here is from genome assembly GCA_963786555.1 of uncultured Acidobacteriota bacterium. Lineage (GTDB taxonomy): Bacteria > Acidobacteriota > Terriglobia > Terriglobales > Acidobacteriaceae > CAWBRT01. Next base: position 7,974 of record CAWAZO010000005.1, on the reverse strand, counting down.
ATCGCTCGAGCCGGTGAGAAAGATATTTCGTTCCGGCCCGCGTCGCAATTTCTCCCGCAATTCGCGGATCGCCGGATCGACGATGCGGAACACCGGACCTCGCGGCCCCGGCCGGCCAAGCCCGGTTTCGACTCGGAGAGTACCCATTCCTATCAATACGGCATCGGCATGCGCGCGCAGCAGATCCATCAGCCAGCGATCTTCGGGCGATTGCGATATATCCGAGCCGGAGGCCTCGGCGCCCAGCAGCGAGACGATTCCGTCCACAGTCTGCACAAAGTTGGCGAAAATCCAGGGACGATCCGGCGGAGCCGCGCGGAAACCCGAGTTCGCCGTAGGCGGCATAAACCGGGTCAGGAAACTCGGAACGTTCACCATGATCGAACAGGACTTCAAAATCACGCATCGATCGTTCCGCTATCAAATGTCCCGCTACAAAGATTTGCGCTGATTACGGATCGATGAATATTGATGACTTCGATCGCCTGAAACTCACAAACCGTGACTGAACCGAAGCAAAAAGCTTCCGGGCAACTCGGACTTACATCTCTGCGGTCCTTATTCCGTCATCGAAAAAACTATGACTTGGAAGCGGCCCAATCGTATGCACGTCATTCGCGAGTCCGAGGCGAACGCAGAGCATCGCTGAAGTGTACAACGATATCAAGTCGACCTTAAGCCTCCCACAAGTCCCCTTGTTTTTTCAAATGTGTGCCGCCGAGCGGACCGTTTCTGCCGCAGTTCTGGGAGGCCGTGAAGCCGGTTGTGCGTACCCGCGCATTCATGACTGCCGCACAGCGGCTGCGAGCCGATGCGTATACCCGCATGCACAATTACTTCGAGATCCCCGCCGCCTCGGACGGCTTCGGCGCTTGCTCTCGCCGGCGGAACTTGCCGCCACATTGGAACTGTTTCAGTATCAGGATGGAGCGCTTGCTGTTGCTGCTGTCACTGGCGGCCGAGGCTTTCGACAATCCCATCGGTCAGGCGTTCGCTTCCCGCGAAGAAGGCTCCCCGCAGTCATTCAGCTTTGCACCCATGCTGGTCGAGGAAGAAGCCGCGGCTCCGGGAACAAGAAAAGTTCTCGACGAGGTCCGACGACAGTATGGCCTTGGCGTGGCGCCGATGGAGTTCCGCGCGCTGGCTGCCTGGCCCGCCTTTCTGCAATCAGCACTGGCAGCTTTGGAAGCAGATTGCCCGAGTCGCCGATCCTTGCCGCCTGCGAACATCAGTTGTTGCTGCACTCGATCGAGTTGGCGCACGCGCTGCCGGGTCCTGTGGAGCTGTCATCGGCATCCCTGCGGCAGAATGGCATGAATGAAGAAGAGATTTCCAGCATCGTCCGCGTTTACCAACAACTGGAATCGCGCCTCTGCCATGCTGCTGCTGCAAATCTCGCGGCAAAAATCTCCGCCGAAGGCGGTAACGTCTACCGCAACCCGAGGAAGAAGCCAGGCAGGACCAGGCAGCGTAGCCGTAAGGCGCGCTCACGCGCAGCACACGGCAACCATGCAAGCCCAACGGTCTTTAAGTTTTAACAGTCAGCGGTACTCTGCAGCGTAGCTTACATGGTCAGCGCCCCAGCGCGAAGGCGACGATTGTGTTACCGCGCTTTCCGGTGGTGCGTTCCAGGCGCTTAAGGAGTTTTGTCTCCAACTGATCCGTATCGGCGTGGAGTTCGCAGGCGGCAATCTGCTCCGGGGTTGCGCCCTGGAAGCATAACTCGCAAACGCCGAGCCCGCCTTCGGAGCGCACCGGAGGCCCGAAAACCCGGCATGTCATGGGACGCGCCGCATACAGGTCGCACCTGCCCGTCTCGGGGTCCAGCACCGGACAGGGCTCATCGTTGGCAAACTCCTCGAACTCGTCCGTGTCCTCGGCAACCACACCCGTCGACGCGTCCCCGGGAAAATCCGCCTGGAGACGGCGCACCGCATCCTGGGCGCGTTGGCGAACCCTCTGCGCGCGCTCGGGATCACGCTGCTCGAGTTCGGCCAGACCTTCGCGCAAGCGAAGGGCATCGAGTTGGCTGATCGCAAAAACTCCTATGCAGCACTGCGTGCAGCCGGGACGGCACGCCAACCACGATCCGCTCCTGCGGACAGAGTCGGCAAGCGCGGCATCGACGATCTGCACCAGCTCGCGATCTCCGCTCTGAATCGATTTCGGACTGCACATCTTGAGATGGTATCGCCATGCGCCCGCGGACGCCAGTTAACGGCCATTCCGGAACTTGCCTTGAGCGGCACAGGTTTTCCACTGCGCTTGCCGGCGGCGGTGCAGTTTACCCGTATTCAGGGAGTAATCACAAAAAGGGTACTCTTGTAACTTGCACACTCGAAGCAAACGGCGCAAAGTGTGCCTGTTGTCGGGCCGACTTCCTCATCATGGGACTCGAACTCACTCGCCACCGTCTTCGGGCTTAACTCACCTCAGGAACCCCAGCTTTCGGGCTGGGGTTTGCCATATGCTTTTGCCGTTTGCTGCACTTGGCTTTGCGAACACTCCGATCCGTCTGCTAGACTCAGAACACGCGCCCGTAGCTCAGCTGGATAGAGCGTTCGCCTCCGGAGCGAAAGGTCGCAGGTTCGAATCCTGCCGGGCGTACCAGCCTGCTCCCTCCCCCCGCATGACTGCCTTCACCTGTGCCAAGTCGCTGGCACCGTGATTGCCTGCGTAATGGTCGCGAGGCGCTGGCGGCAACCTGCGCGAAGGCGGCAGCGCGAATGCAACAGGCGCCGCGCTGGACCGATCTAATCCTTAACAGCTATGTTCGATTTGGCAAAATTTGGCATAGTGTAAGTTCTGTTGTGGAGGAAGACATGCAAAACTGGAAGAAGGCGCTGGTCTTCGGATCCATTGCGGCGGGAACCCTGCTGGCGATTAATCGGCGACGGCCCCTGGGCATTGCCTTCATAGCCGCGGGGACTGCGGTATTGGCCTCCGAATATCCCGAAAAATTCGAGGCCATCTGGGAGAATGCGCCTGATTACGTGAACCGCGCTACCCAGATTTTTTCGGTGCTCTCGAAGTTGAGCGAGCGTTTTGCCGAAGAAGTGGAACGGCGCGGGGTTGCGGCCTGGAGCGACGAGCCTGGCCGCTACTCAACGCGATGAAGCAACCAGGGCCGCTGCGAATCGCCTTCCCAGTAGTGCAGCGCGGCGGAGGCGTACCCCGAGTCCGCTGCGTGGACACTCGGAATGTTCGGATGAGGCCGCAGTCCGCCGGTGGGAGCCATGATCGCCAGGCGAAAAGGCACGGCGCCATTGAGAAATTTGACCAGAACGCGGTGATCGCCGCGCGACAGTGATCAGGTCGCTCCGCAGGCTTGTTGGCTGCGAAGCATGACGGTCGTCGCGGGTGAGCACTTTTTCGCCGTCGATGAACACCGCCAGCGTTCCACCGGACTCCAGAAAAAGTCGCCAGTCGCCCGCGGAATGAAGATAGACCTGTGAGGAAGCGTAAAAGACGCCATCGCGGGCGAGATAAGACGGCAGCTTTACCTGCCCATCGGTGAACTGAAAAAACTCGACTTTGCGCGAACCGTAGGCGGACTTCTGGATGTGGTCGCGCTCCGGCGCCCATTGCCGGTCGAAATCGGTCAGCGGATGAAGTCCGAAGGGACCCACGATGCGCCAGTCGGTCAGCAGACCCGAGTCGCGCGCCGACATGAGTTCGCTCAGTTCGGGAGCGCCGTCACGGGCCAACGCGGGCAGACAGAGACATAGCATCAAGGACACCGCGAGGACAAAGTTCCTGGTGCGGCTATATCTCACAATTGATCGACACCTCTTGAACAATGTCAGACAATGGGTACGCGGGACACCAGATCAGGTTTGATCTGGTGTCCCGCTGCCCATCTGAGCCGCTTCCCTCCCTCGCATCCTTTCCCCCAGGAAATTTTTTGTCATGCGAGCAAGTTTGCCGGCTCAATTATCTGGTTTGATTGAGTGTCAGTCTGCCTGCATTGCTTCCCGGCTGAAATGGGCATGAAAACCTATTTATGAGGGGGCAGAATACCTTAGCACGTCTGAAAACTGTTCGTAAGTCATACCGAGCTAGCTCGGGACGAGGCACTTTCGGGCCTCGCACTAACACGCGATTCCTCCGTACGTCAACCAGCCGCGACGATAAACCGGAGCTCACGGCCTGGCGATCGGAGACTCCGGTCCGGCCGCTTTGTCCTCTTCGGCGCGAATGGCGCCGCGCTCGTCGGTGAAAAAAGAGCGATGCTTCGGGTCGGGCTGCGGTTCGGCATCCATCCACAACGAAAACCCTTCGCGAGTGCCTTTGAAGCGCACCTTATAGTCACCGCGGCTGGCGCTGGTCATTCGCTTGGTGAACGAACCCTGGCCAACCAGCGATTGCAGGCTGGAGGCGTATTCGCCATGCTTCTTTTTGTAGGCCCGTTCCGCGCCGCTCAAAACCCTGGCATAGCCAAGGGCTGCGGCCTCGGACTCGGAGCGCGCCGGATCGCCGGGAAATTTTGGCCGATAGCTCTCCTGCGCAGACAGCAGAACGCTCAGCAACAAGGCCGTCACGACAGAACACGCCTTCCGTCTCATTCCGACATGCGCAATTCCGGTACAGTTTGGGGATTCCGCAAATTCATTGAAGCTCCTTTCCTTCTGACACTTCGATACGAGTATTATGACCTTTAGTACATTGGACTGAAGGGCTAATCCTAACGTATCCAACGACTTTAAAACAGCCCGGAAAGTGGTTATGCTAAGGCAGCGACTCAGGACGGACTATGAAATCTTCCTCTCCCAAAAAGCCTCCTATCCGCATCGCGGTTGTCGAAAGCGATCCACTACGGTTCATCGGCTTCCGGGCACTCTTCGATTCCGAGTCTGATCTGGAACTTCATGCCGTCACCGCCGCCGAGATCGCCACCCGGAGCGACATCGACCTGATCCTTCTCGGCAGCCGGGGCTCGCAGAACCTGTTCGACTTCATGGCGGGACTGAAGGCCTCGCGGCCCGATCTGCGAATCCTGGTGACGGGAATGAACGCCGACGACGAGACCATTCTGAAGGCGCTCGCGGCTGGAGCCAAAGGCTACGTTGACGAGTCCGCAACGCCGGCGGAATTCACGCAGGCAATCCGCATCGTGCACCAGGGCTCAGTGTGGGCGCCGCGCCGCGTGTTGTCGATGTTTATCGAGCGCGTGACCTCCTCGCCGGGAAGAATTTTTCCCGCCGGCCGCGTCGTCTTCACCGATCGCGAAAAGGAAGTGCTGGAGTTGCTTGTCGCGGGGCGCTCGAACAAAGAAATTGGGGCCGTTCTCGGTATCGAAGAACGCACCGTCAAGGCACATGTGGCGAAACTGATGCGCAAGGTGGGCGTACAGAATCGCATTGCGCTCTCCGTGCACGCCATCACGCATTCGCTGGTCACGTCGAGTAAGTAGCGGCCGGCTTCCACAAGCGCCCTGGACGGAGATTACCCAGGGACGAGACCCCTGCGCCGAACTCTTTCTGACCGCCCGTAACTTGTCGAGAATCGCATATCGAGCGATACTCACCGCAACCTACCACAGAACCTGGGAACAGGGTTGGAACTGGGACACGGGTCCCGTACCAACCCTGATTATTTTCGTTCGCCTGCTGGATCGACAGGTAACCAAGCAGCAACAGCCAGCCGGCCTTTCGCGAGCATCTGAAGGCGTGGGAAGCGTAAGATGACGTTTGCAACATGTGATGGAGCGGAACCATGAAAAGAATTTTTACCACCCTGATGATGGTGCTCTTTGTCTGCGGTTTTGCGCTGGCCGACGAACGCAGCGATGACCTTGAACGCATCCAGAACGCGGCAACGGTGCTCGACGAGATTATGGCCGCGCGGGACAAAGGGGTCCCGGAAGAGATCCTTGGCTCTGCAAAGTGCGTTGCCGTCGTGCCCTCGATGCTGAAGGGCGCGTTCGTTGTCGGCGTCAACCGCGGCAAGGGCATTGCGAGTTGCCGGACCGCAAACGGCTGGAGCGCCCCGGCTTTCTTCGTCATCGAGGGTGGCAGCTTTGGCTTCCAAATCGGCGGCCAAGCCGTCGATCTGATTATGCTGGTGATGAACGAGAACGGAATGAGAACACCTGCTGTCGAGCAAGTTTAAGCTTGGCGCGGACGCTTCCGTAGCCGCTGGTCCGGTTGGACGCCAGGCTGAAGGCATGACCGATTGGACCATGAGAGCGGAAGTGCTGACCTACTCCCGGGCTCGCGGCGTCTTCGCGGGCGTCAGCCTTAATGGCGCTTCCATACGGCAGCATAAAGATGATACCCGCGCCTTCTATGGCCGGATGGTGCCTTTCCGCACTCTGCTGGCCGGCAATTTGAATCCCGCGCCCAAGGAAGCGGCCCCGTGGCTCGCGGCGTTGAGAAAGTATGCGCCGATTGCGCCCGCGTCGACTGCAACGCCAGTTCCCCCACGAAGAATGAGCCTGCGGAGACCGAAAGCGCAAAGGACTGAGTAAGACTCCGGAGAATTGAGCGCAGCAGCACCTCGATGCCGTCCTGAAGCAGCTCTTCAGGGCGGCATTTTCATCTCGCTGACGAAGAGTTTGCCGGAGGCAGTGGCCTCATCGGTCGGCGGCGGTGCGATGGCTGACCTACGCATCGCAACCGCGATGGTGCCGTCTACCAGCCAGCGCGCAGCGACTCCGGAGAGGTTCCTGCATTTCGCAGTGCCCGCAGGCTGAGGGCGTCGTGTCGTTTTGCCAGCCGCACACCGTGAGCGTCGGTGACCAGCGGGCAATGGTAGTAATCGGGAGAAACAAGGCCCAGAGCGCGGGCAAGAAGAATCTGCCGGGCCGTGGAGCGCAACAGATCCAGACCGCGCACCACTTCACTGATCCGCATCGCGTCATCATCGACGACAACTGCCAACTGGTAAGCCGGCACGTCATCACGGCGCCAGACAACAAAGTCTCCAAAATCGCGTCCCGCGACGAATTCCTGCGCTCCCTGGCAGAGATCGTGAAAACGAATCGCCTCGCCTTCGGGAACGCGAAAGCGCCAATTCACTCCGGCAGGCGCTTCCGCTTTGGAAGAGCGGCCACGGCACGTTCCGGGATAAAGCGGCTCGTCATCGCTCTCGTGCGGTGCCTGGGCGGTGTGCAGAAGATCCTTGCGCGAGCACACGCAGGGATAGATGGCACCCAGCTCGCGCAGCTTTTTCCATGCATCCACATAGAAAGCACGCCGTTCACTTTGCGAATAGGGTGCATACGGGCCGCCCACGTCGGGACCCTCCTGCCACTCAACACCCAGCCAGCGGAGATCTTCGATCATCGCCGCCAGATACTCGCTTCGCGAACGATAAGGGTCGAGGTCTTCATTGCGCAGCACCAGCGTGCCGCCGCGCTGCACGACTCTCTGATACGCGGTCCAGAAGGTGCGCGCATGGCCGAGGTGCAAGAGTCCGGTCGGCGACGGCGCAAGACGTCCGCGGTAGCGATAATTTGTGTTCGAAACCGGCAAACCAGCATTGTAACTTGTGCGCGGAACTTGCTTTCGCCCCACGTTGCTCGTTACAAGAAGTTATGCGCTAGATACCCTGAGATTCGACGGAAAAATAATGCATGGCATGGTTCGCGTCATAATCGAGCTGGATTGGACGAAAATTTGTGGACTCGCCACACCTCGCATAGGTCGCCTGCAACCGCCCCATTTCAGTCCCGAACGGTGAGTCATGGCTGCAACCTGCTTTCGCTGAAACCTGATTTTCTAAGTCATTGCCGAGCCTTTTGGGAACATTCTTCCGCCGCCTGCCGAACGCCGAAACCCGAAATCACCCGGCACAGTTTCCCCGCGTGGCGTGCACGGATTTGAAGCACAAAATCTCGAGTAGCTCGTTTGCCAATTACGACAGGGCTGCTATAATCTCGTCAGTCATCAGCACCGAAACATGTGCGGTACGACTTGTGGTTCGCATATATGAAATGCGGATGGCCAGGTAGCTCAGCTGGTAGAGCGCAGC
>CAWAZO010000004.1:0-238657 GCA_963786555.1 uncultured Acidobacteriota bacterium | reverse complement strand
AGTACCTATTCTTCCAGCGGTCCGTAGGCTGCTGATTCGGAATGGATTCTCATGTTAAGTGGGGGCAGACGTCCGGCCGCAGCATCCAACGTTGCCTACTTGGCCGGCCTGCCGTGCTCCAGGCATAAAGCGACCAGATCGGAGACATTCGCTTCGCCCACGCACATGACCGTGTCCGCCCCCCCCCAATAGATCTTGACCGTTCCATCGGGCTCCGCAACGGCGCCACAGGTGAACACCACGTTATGAACATATCCGGTGATTTCCCAAGGATCTTCCGGCTGCAAAATCCACGAGTCGCCCACGCCGATGATCTTCGCCGGGTTGAGCAGGTCATGAAGGGCAACCCCCAAACGATAGACCGATCCATCCATTGTCCGGAAAACTCCGTGATAGATGGAAAGCCATCCCTGGTCGGTTTTGATCGGCGGCGCGCCGGGACCGATCTTCATTTCATCCCAGTGATAGGGTTCGGGCCGCATGATGAGCTGCGATTCGCCCCAAAAACGCAGATCCGGAGAATAGGAGATCCAGATTGACCAAGGCGCGATTTCCGAATGGGGACGGTCCAGCCGGGCATAGAGTCCGTTGAACTTCTCGGGAAAGATCACCACATTGCGATAATCCGCCTCGGTGATGAGGGAGACTCTTTCCACCTGACTGAAATCTGTCGTCTTGGCCAGGGCGATCCGCACTCCATTTCGCGAGTAGGCGCTGTAGGTGATGATGTACTCCCCTTCCAGTCGGGTCACGCGCGGATCCTCCACGCCGAACTCTTCGTAGGCGGCGAAAGGGCCATCCCGCGCCGGGGTCAGAAAAGGCTCCGGATCGGCGGTGAAATGGAATCCGTCGGGACTGCGCGCCAAACCAATGATGGACCGTCCGGTGCGGAGATGGGAGCGGAAAAGCATAATGTATTCGTCCTCATGCTTCACCACCGCCGCGTTGTGAACGGTTTCCACCGGGTAAGGGATCTCGGCCTTGGTAAGGATGGGGTTGTGGCCATACCGTCTGACAATGTCCGGCCTCATGACTGTCTCCTCGCCTCCCGCTCAAAAATCGTAGCGTAGACCCGTTCGTACGCCTCCACCATGGTTTCGATCGAAAAGCATTGCTGGACCCTTTGGCGGCAGGCGCGGCGATCGATCTCGGAAAGTCGTTCCAGGGCCCGCACGGCCTCGCTGACGTTATTGACCAGAAACCCCGTCTGCCCGTCTTGGATCACCTCACGGCAGGAGCCCAGGTCCATGGCGATAACGGGCACGCCGGCGGCATTCGCTTCCGCCAGGACCAGACCGAACCGTTCTGGGATGGTGTTCAGATGCAGCAAAGCGCAGGCCCGCGCGAACAATTCGTTTTTCTCCGCTACGCCCACCGGTCCGATATAGCAGACTTGCTGATCATCGATGTGCGGCTTGAGCTTTTCCCGATAATAGCCTTCATCCTGGATGATTCCAGCGATGATCAACCGCCGGCCGCTCAGGCGAGCGACCTCGATGGCCAGATGGACACCTTTATCCGGGTGAATCCGGCCAAGGAAAATCAGGTCATCACCGCCAGATTCCTGCAGCGGGTATAACGAGAGATCGATCCCGTTATAGACTGTCGCCAGATAATTCAGCCCCGGCGCACGATCGGAGTCGCTGATGGAAACAAAATATCCGTCACGATACTTCTGATAGACGGGCATGATTTTAGGCGACGAGAATCCGTGGATGGTGGTGAGGACCGGCGTCTTGACCAGCCGGCTGTAAGTCAGCGCCATGAAGTCGTAGTGACTGTGGATGAGGTCAAACTCGGCAGCGTGTTCGAACGCTTCCGAGATGTGAAGGTATTCGGCTACTTTGGGATCGACCGCGGAATCTTCTTCATATCCTTTTTCGACCACGGCATGCAGATGAGCGCGGGTCACGGAATCCATGCTGGCGAACAACGTCACATCCCAGCCACGGGCGACGAGTCCTTCGGTGATGTTGCTAGCCACCGTCTCCCAGGCGCCGTACTGCCGAGGAGGCGTTCGCCAGGCTACCGGCGACAGCACAGCCACTCTTTTGTTGGGAATTGACATGCTCTTAACGACCTTCCTACTGCATGGCAGCCAGCACCTCATTGAGGGGGACGGTAGCGAACCCGGTGGCGTGATCGGCCAAACCATACGGAATGATCAGCTCGCCATTGTGGAGGAGAGCGCCGCACGTATAAACGACGTTGGGTACGTAACCTTCCCGCTCGCTGGGGTTGGGTTTGAGCAAGGGTTCTCGGAGGCGGCCGATCACTTTAGCAGGATCATCGCGATCGAGGAGAAACGCGCCGATGCAGTACTTTCGCATGGGGCCGACACCGTGGCTGAGGACCAGCCAGCCTGCATCGGTCTCGATGGGGGATCCGCAGTTCCCCATCTGGACCAGTTCCCACGGGAAAGTGGGTTTGAGCAGCACCTTGCGCTCATTCCAGAAATGGACGTTGTCGGAAAACATGAGATAGATGTTTTCGTTGTCCTGACGGGAGAGCATGGCATAGAGGCCATTGATTTTCCGGGGGAAGATGGCCATCCCCTTGTTTTCGGCGGCGGGACCATTCAGGGTTATGAATCGAAACAGGAGGAAGTCGGAAGTCTCCACCAACTCTGGCACGATCACCTTGCCATCGAAGGCGGTGAAGGTCGCGTAGTAGACGTGAGTGCCGTCATCGTTCTGGAAATGAACGAACCGTGCGTCCTCGATGCCGTTTCGTTGCGAGGGGGTGGCTGGGAAAATGATGCGTTCGGATAGCTGTTGTCCGGGCTCGAATTGAACCTCGTAATTGGACCGGGCCAGCATCCAAATCCCTTGTGCGGCGCTCTGATCTTCCGGCACCATTCCATCCGGCAGGCGAAACTGTTCCGCTTGGAGACTGGCGCGAAGTTCTTCCAGTGCAAACGACTCCCCCAGTTTGTTCATGACCCGGCGCGTGAATTCGCCGGTCAATCCCAGTTCAAAGAGTTTCCGCCCGAACAGTGGCTTCTCATACAGCTTCGTAATCTGCCGCGGCTCGGTGAGGAAACCGGCGGGGGTTAATACCTCGATCCGATGATCGGGGTGGATAACACCGGTCCTGAAGGTGATTGAGGAAATGTGTCCCTCCCCCGTGGCACGCAAGCTGAGAACGAACCGCAGAGCGCCCAGGTGGCAGGTCAGTTTGATCGGGGTGCGGGACAATGGAGGGATTGAAGAGCGCAGCGGATTCTAAAGAGTATTCGGCCAGGAAATAGGAGCCGATCAACAGCTGTCTTTGTTCGGACAGCCTCTCGTCTGTCAACAGCAGTTCGCGGACCTGTTCGAAGCGTTCCATGGAAGAGCTTGCGAAGCTGCTGATGTCGCTGGGAGAATTCAGCGCGAGACTTCGTCCAGGAGCGGCCCAACTCTGTCTTCCGGGAGCGACATGATCCTGGCGATGATCCTCCCGACCCGCTGGGGATCCCCCGGACTGAAGGACCGCAGAAGAACGCGTGACTGGTCGGGCTTAAGGATCGGGGTTGTGCGTTTGACGTTAACTGACATGGGCTGCTTGCTCCGGGAAAACGAGACAGAAAGCGGCGATTACTCTCCGACGGCGATCGGTTGCTTGAAACTCGCCAGCATATTTTGCGCCAATCGCATTTCCGCCAACGAAAGCAAGAAGGCCAGAGTTGATTCCGCTCCCTCGTTCCGGTTGACCCGGTCGACATGCAACCCATCGCGGCAGCCGCCTGTCTCCGCGGAGTAGAGTTCCAGTCCGAGATCGTTCCAGCCAATGAACCAGTCGAAGGCACGTTGCGCCTGTTCGTACCACCAGAAGTCCGATGTGGCGCGATAGGCTTCAAGACAAGCTGAGACCGTTGCCTGCGCCTCTACGGGCTGCTGGTCGAAGTTGGCGCGCGTACCGCCACGATGATAGAACCCGTTGCTGCCAATGGGCCGAAAGTGCCCCTGCTCCGACATTTGCAATTTCGTCAACCAGCGTAGGGCCTGCAGGCCTCGTTCAAACACCGTGTGTTGCCCGGTCGCTTGTCCGCTCAGAATCAAAGCGTGCGCGAGCTTCGCATTATCGTACGACAGTTCATCTTCAAACCATTGCCAGTCTGGCTGCGCGGTCGCTTCGAAGAGCTCCATAAGCCGGCAAGTGAGGGTCTCTCGGATTTGGTTGACCAGACTGTCGCCGCTCAACCGGCGGAGGTATTCATGTATGCCAATAAGGCCGAAAGCCCACGCCCGCGGCGAGGTGAATCCTGTCAGCGCGGGCACTGCCAGCGCGAAGAGTTGTCCAGCCATCATCTGGAAGCTCCGAAAAGGCGAACGCCCCACGCCTACGCCCAGCGCCCAGAGCGCCCGCCCTTGACAGTCCTCTGATCCCTGTTCGTCCAGCCAGCGGCGGTCAAAACTCATGTGATTGTGAAAGCGTTTCGTTTTAGGATCGAATGCGTGCTGGAGAAAAGCTGCGCAAGTGGTGGCCAGTGTGCGCACGCACTCCGAATCCTCGCCCAATTCACCGAGTAGCACCGCGAGGATGAATGCTCGTGCGTTATCGTCGGTGCAATAGCCCTCGGAAAAATTCGGAACGCTGAAAATGGCGTGTTGGAAAACTCCGGTCGAATCGGTCATCCGCGAGAGATGACTCAACTTAAACTCCGGCAGTTCCCGCGGCTTTTGGTCGAGGGTCTTGCTAACAAGAGATTTACGCGCCCGCGCCGTCCCTTCAAGCCGCGAACACTCGAAGGAACGCATATATAGCTGGGCCACGTTGCTCCAGACCATCTCCCGCCCTATCCTGTAGGCGTTCTTGCGAATGGCATGCCGGCGGGTGTCGTCCCGCAGCAAGCCAATCACCTCGCGGGCTATGGCTTCTGCATTGGCGAACGGCACCAACACGCCGCGATCTTCCGCTAACAATTCTGCGGCGTGCCAGTACGGCGTGGAAACCACCGCTTTGCCGGCGCCAAACGTATAGGCTAGCGTGCCGGACGTGATCTGCGCTTCATTGAGGTAAGGCGTTATGTAAAGGTCCGCGGCGCCGATGAACTCTTTCAGATTTTCAAGGTTCACAAATTGGTTGTAGAAAATGACGTTCTTCTCGATTTTGTTCTTCTTGGCGAGGATTTCGAGGCTGAGCCGGTAAGCTTCACCGTGCTCGCGCAGTTCGTTCGGATGGGTGGCGCCCAGGACAATATAAACGACGTCAGGGAACTCGGCCAGGATGTGCGGCAAGGCGTTGAGCACATATTCGATCCCCTTGTTCGGTGAAAGCAGCCCGAACGTGAGCAGCACCACCCTACCTTCCACACCGAACTGGTCCTTGAAATAGGTCGGATCGACAAAGCCTACGTCGGGAATGCCATGCGGGATGAGATCAATCTTGGCCGGTGGCGCTTGGTAAATGTCCTGTAGCATCTGTCGCCCGCGCTCAGCCATGATCACGAGCCGGGTCGAGAGCGAGATCAACTCCTGCATTACGCGCCGTTGGTCCGCCATTGGCTCACGCAAAACGGTGTGCAGGGTTGTGACAACAGGCATCCTCAATTCGCGCAGCAGTGCCAGAATGTGACCGCCGGCGCGCCCGCCGTAAATGCCGAACTCGTGCTGCAAGCAGACCACGTCCACGTTGCTGATATTGAGGAAGTCCGCGGCCCGCAGATAGGACGACAGGTCCTGCTCCTCAATCTCGAAGCGAACTACTTCCGGGTACTCGTAGCCGCCTTTAATGTCGTTGACCGCCACCGAGAGACACTCGCTTTGGGGATGCGCAGTCGCGACGGCCGCGAGCAGATCAGACGTGAACGTGGCAATGCCGCACATGCGCGGCAAGTGGTCGCCGACAAAAGCGATCTTGCGCACCTTAGAAGGTTCTTTCATGCATTCCTTTCATTCCTTGCGCCCGCGCTTCTATACACGCCAAACGCGCCCGACCTCGGGAAGCGGCACCTCCAGCTTGGCTGAAAAGAATATCCGCCGCACTGTCCCGGTACAAGGCGCATGAAGATTGGGAGGCGTGTCGTCATTAGTAGGAAAGAAGCCATCAGGCGGCCTTAGCTGATGATACGCTTCCGCCCCATTCTGAAACCATTGTTCTACTTGCGCGGTAGCTTGACAACGGTCGCGCATAAGCATAGTGTTTTAATTGAGCGAGTATCCCTCCTTACTCTTTCAGGTTCCCTGAACTAAGTCAGCCCATCTGAAGTCAGTTCCTCTTAGCTTAATCCCCTCTGAAGGAGGAATTGCGTCATGACAACAATGACCCGTTGGGAGCCCCTCCGTAAATTTCTAGCCATGCAAGACCGCATGAACCGTCTTTCGTATAGCCCCGAAGGTCCGGAAGAGGCGTTGACGACGACCAGCTTTGCACCGCCCGTGGACATCTACGAGGACGAACACAACATTACTCTGAAGATGGAAGTTCCGGGCATCGACGAAAAGGATATTGATGTCCATATCGAGAACATCACCCTCACCGTCCGTGGCGAGCGTAAGTTTGAAAAGGAAGAGAAGGAGGAGAACTTCCGTCGCATTGAGCGGCAGTACGGAAGCTTCACCCGCGTATTCACGCTTCCCAGTTCAGTGGACACGGGGCAAGTGAGCGCCAACTATGACAATGGCGTGCTGAAAATCAAGCTGGCCAAAAAGGCCGAAGTCAAGCCCAAGCAGATCAAGGTTAGTATCGGCAGCGAGAAGGCTCCCGAAGCCAAGGCGCACAAGGCCGCATAAGACCACTTGCCAGTGGTCTGGCGAGAAATGGGAGGCGGCACAATGTCGCCTCCCTTTTGGAAGTGTTGAATGAATCAAACGGTTGGTCAGTATGTCGTGTCGTTTGAAGCGCAGCCTTTTCGCAAAGCAAGGCGCTACTTCTGGATGATTTGCCGGAAGCACAATCCAGACAGATTAGTATCGTGGGGAAATGCTCCTACACAAGAACTGGCTGAGATGGCTGCAATGATAGAGGCCACCGACCTGTCTTCTGGGCTGAGTCACGGTGGACAGGCAGCCAGCATTTGCTATTCTGGCATCCACCATTGCTGATTATCTTGCGCCAACTCTTGCCGGAATGATGAGTTCGCTTGACTATCACCTTCCACCGCGGTGATGGCGCCCCAAACCAGTTCGCCTTCCAATTATTCAAGTAATTCCTGATGTCGTTCGCCGGGTTCGAGAGCCATCAGCAGCGACAGCGAGTTGCAGGGCGTTCAGATGCTGCATGAAGCGGGATTGATTGATTACTCACGCGGTCACGTGACCATCAAGAACCGCAAGAAGCTTGAGCATGTTGCTTGCGAATGCTATCGCACCATGCGGGATGAATTTCGTCGCCTCGGGCTGCTTTGAATGTCTGGTGTCCGACATATGCCGCTGTTTTTCGACAAAAACGTTTACAACGAACCGAAACCCTCCGTCCACTACTGAAGGTGTCATTTATGCGTGCAGAGATCGTTTTTGAGGCATTACGTACGACAAACCGCTTTGCGTTTTGCCACCTAGTCTTCAAGGCTGTTCGGAAGCTTCACAAACCCAGCACTCGGGTTCAAGACACAGCGAATGATGCGCTTCGGTTGCTTGTGGGTGCGGAGCAACAAAAAGTTGCCCCAAAGAGCGCAATCGACGCGGCGGCAATCGAAGTTGGGCTGGAACAGTCCGCGATTGCGTCTTAGGCAGCAGCACCCGCCGGCAGCGCCGTGGACTGTGGTAATGCTACTGTCATTTGCCCCGCTGAATCTCTCGAAAGCCAATCGGAGCTAAATGCGCCGAGTGCGTAAGGCCGTGGGCGGGACAATAACCAAGCGCTTATGGTGTGGCAAATCGAGCGTCGATTGGTATATATCCTCACTCACTGCTGTCCGGTTGAGTCAGAAAGTGCTTACTGCAAGTAGTTGCCGCGCAATAAGTTGAAGCCATTTTCGGGTTGCCGCGATTTGAATGCGAGGAGAGCAGACAATGGCTCATGAATCAGGGCCGCACTGTCTTTTCGCAATTGATCAGCTTTCTTCCCGACCGCGAGTTCCGTCGTTGCGTCGAGCGTTATCAGGGTGACCTGCGCCTGCGAGACTTCACCTGTTGGAATCAGTATTTGGCGATGGCTTTTGCTCAACTGTTCTATCGCGAGAGTTTGCGCGACATCGAAGCCTGTTTGGGTTCGTTGCAAGGCAAGCTGTATCACTTGGGACACAACCCCGACAACGGCGTCACGCAGAACTTCATGCCTCACCTCTGGATGTTTCTGCTGCAGGCGCTCACGCCCGCCGGTCATGAAGTCATTCTGATCGACGGCAACACACGACCGATGAGCGATGCCGAACTGGTCCAGTTCGTTTGCGACGAAAAGGTCGGGTTGGTAGGCATCGGAGCCATGACCCGCATGATCGCCAAGGCTTACCGTGTAGCTGATTCGATCCGCGCCGGCGGTATTCCCGTCGTCATGGGCGGACCGCACGTAACTGAAGTTCCCGAGGAAGCGCTCGGGCGCGACGGCGAAGCGCGTCATGCCGATGCGGTGGCCCTGGGCGAAGCCGATGAAACATGGCCGCAGATCGTGGAAGATGCAGCGCGCGGCCAACTTAAGGAAATCTACACTGCGACAGAGGCGTCGGGAGAGGATCGCAAGCCGACGTTGCAGGATTACCCGGTAATTCCTTGGGATTCTCTCGACCTGCGGCAGTTTAATCGGATACCGAGCTTTGTGCGTCCGCTCATGCGCCGCTTGGGGTACGCGTGGGAGACTTTTCACATCGTCCCCATCGAGACCGGACGCGGCTGTCCCTATGGCTGCGAGTTCTGCACGGTCACCGGATTTTTCGGCGACTCGATCCGCTTCCGATCGAACCAGAGCGTCGTCAACGAGATGCTCAAACTGAAGCAGCGCGCCCGCGATACCAAGGGTCAGGTTGCCGTATTCTTCGTCGATGACAATTTTGCGATCAACGCCAAGCGCACGAAGGCCCTCCTGCGCGACATTATAGTCGCGGGGGCCGAGCTTTCCTGGGTGGGACAAATCAGCGCCAACCTCCTGCGCGACGAGGAACTGCTGGATTTGATTGCGGCTTCAGGCGGGCGCTGGATCTTCATCGGCATGGAGTCACTCGATCCAGCCAATCTCGCCAGCGTCAAGAAGAGCTTTAACAAGCCCTCTGAATATGCCGGCGTCCTCCGAGCACTGGCTCGGCGCAACATCTATGCCATCACTTCGTTTATCTTCGGACTCGATCACGATACCCCCGGAGTGGCCGGGCGCACGCTGGCCCAAATCCGCGAATGGCCGCCGGTTCTGCCCGTCTTCGGGCAAATCACTCCCTTCCCGGCAACTCCTTTGTACGCCCGCCTGGGCAAAGAGAAACGGCTGACGCGGTCGAAACACTGGCTTGAGTTTGCACCGTTCCACATGGCGCACACGCCTCTGCACATCACCATACCTGAGGTGCAGGATGAGATGCGATACGCATGGACGAACTCCTACAGTCCAGCCGCGAACGAGCACGCGTTGGGTTCGATTGTGAACGAACCGGCGCCCTACAAAATCAGCCACCTGGCGTCGCGTCTTTTCTTCCGAGGAATCTATTTTCCGCAAAAGGGAGCCTGGCAGTGGCTGAAGCTGATCGCTCAAAACCGAAGGTCGATATGGCGCGTGGTTCGGGACTCATTCACTCGATGGCACGGAACCCATGATCGGGAGAGCAAGCTGGACTTCAACCGCTATGCGCGAAGCGCCGCTCACATGGGGCAACCAAGTACGTCTCAACAGGCGGTTGGGGATTCAGCATCATTTCAGCAGGCTCGCGAGATAAGGAACTACGTCGAGGCAATCCGATTAGCACAGGCGCACGACGGATCCTCCTCACCGGAGGAGGTCGAGCAATGGAGTCAATGGGCCTTGGCACAAGCCGATCGAATCGATCCGGCTATCGGTGGAGCATTCTTGAGGTCAATAGAAGATGAGGCCGAGACCAAGAAGTAGTTGCCCCAAGCCTGCCGTCACGAAATCGGCATCTTGTCGCGACAACTTGGGTCGCAATCACAGACTTGGCACCTTACGACTCGGACTGACACCGGAAGATGCCAAACGACCGACGAAGGCAGCCAGCGGGTGATCCGCACCAGAAACGAAAGAATGACCCATAATCGAAAAACTGCCGTTTGCCTAGATCAGATGGGATTGTCCTTCAGCAGCTCCGGATGGGTCTGCTCAAGCCAAGCCACGATTTGGCGACGTACCTCGGTGGCGGTCCTCATCGCCAATTCCAGTTCCTGCTTCGAGACATTACCCGCAGAGTTGTAACTGGTCGCGTTCCTCTTCTTCGAGAGAGTCTTCATTTTCTGAATCAACCTGGTATCGGCTTTAAGGCTCAATTCGAGAGATTCAATTGTCCTTATGTGGTGGCCTGCCTGGGTTGACGTGCGATAGCCCGATGCCCGCAGAGCGATGTTGGCGCAGGTGAGAGCCGCATTGAATGCCGCCTCAAAGCGCCGATCTTGAGAAACGGCCGCAACGTTCGCATCCTTCAGGTCGCGGTCGACAATCGTCATCAGGCTCTTGATTTCATCGCGGCTAGTCGGTTCAGCTTTGAGCCAACCGTATTCCGCCCACTTTTCTAAGCTCACCTTCATCTCCGATTAAGAAAATCTTCTCGCGGCGCACAACGGAATTCAGAAAATGATTCCCACTTTTTAGCTTCGTCTTGAATTCAGCCAGAGAATAAACGGTCGGGTTGACATCCCGCCCGAGCGACGGTTCAAGATCGCTAACACACGTGAGTACGTCTTCAAGGGTGACTTTGCCGACAACCAGTAGGTCGATATCGCTCTCCGCTTTTTCCTCCTGCCGAGCCATTGAGCCGTAAATGAAGGCGAGAGAGATGCGGTCTGCCATGGGTGCGAGGGCTGAACGGAGCACCTGAATTGCGCCGACGGTCTTCGCGACCAGGGCACGTAGTTCCGGAAAAACTGGATGTTTGCGATTGGCACGGTAGAAGACCTGCTTCCCAACTGTCGAGCGATCGATAAGCCCAAGCTGAGAAAGTGTATCTAGTTCCCGCTGCAACGTGCCAGCGCTAACGGTCGCGAGCCGGCGCGTGATCTGTCGGTAGTAGAAGGATTCATCCGGATGCCCGTAGAAAAGGGCTAAAAGTGCCCCCCGCCCTTTGCCAAACAGTACATCTGCTAGCGAAGTGGCCTCAGCTCTCATAATGAGAGCAATTGTATCATTTTGAGAGCGGAGTCAAGCCCGGCATTCTGGGAAACGCCCGTCAACTGTACCTTAACAGTTATCGAAGCCTCCTCGCTAACGTGTGCGCAACCAGCCCGCTCAGCGAGAGTTCTCTGCCTTGTGCCCTAGTTCACCGTCAATCACCTGCCGGATTGTACAGATTCCATTAGGCCCAGGAAGTTTCGATCCCACCAGGTCCACCATTTACAACAATTGCTCAGACGGAACGAGCAGTAAATCGTCACCAACGTCCCAGCAGAAATGGGAAGGCGAACTCCGGTATCCGCGTGGGTCCAATTGTTGGGTCCGTTTTGGGTCCAATTGAAAACACCAAATCGAGCAGATAAGGAGAGATAAAGGCAATCATTACAGAAGCTTAGGCATGGGCGACGCCAGCCCTGAAAAGGCTGGCGTCGGCGGTTCGATTCCGTCCCTGGCCACCATTCTTCTCAGTAACTTACGCATACTTCTTGCATTCCTTCCAGCCCACACTCAGCCCACATTCGCTTAATGAATGTGTTTGGATGCTGGCTCTGCCTTGCCCAACTCGCTTTGAAGCAACTGAGCCTTGTCCCGCAATACAGCCTTCAGGAACTCGCCCTGCGCTTCCAGCTTGTCGTCGTTGTGCGACTGCGCATACAACTGCAAAGTCGTCCGAACATCCGAGTGGCGCAGCATCTCCTGGACGATCTTCGGATCCACCTTCATCCTCACGAGCTGGGAAGCCAGCGAATGACGGAAGTTGTGGAAACCGAAGCGGACCTTCTGCCCAGGTTTCAGCACACCCGCGGCTACGGCTGCCGGCCGGAGATGGTCTGCAACCAGGATAGAGGCGGAGCGCGGCTTGCCGCCCTTCAGCTTGAAGGAAGGAAATACGAAGTCCCCTGGCTTCGCGTACGGGGTCTGTTCCTTCCACGCCAAGAGAAAGCCAGCCAGCAGCGGATGCATTGGCACCGGTGCCTTGGAGGCCTTCGACTTCGGCGGGCCGAACTTGCCATACACATACGCCCGACGGACGTAAATCAGCGAATTGATGAAGTCCACGTCCTCCCACATCAGCGCCACAATCTCGCTGATGCGCAGACCAGTCGCTGCGTCGGTTAACGACAGCGTGCGTTCCGGTTCCCGCATGTTCAGCAGAATGTCGAACGCCTGCTCCGGGCTCATGATGATGGGAGTGTAGTCGCTGGTGGTTCTCTGCCGTACGAATCGCATTGGGTTCGATGCTTCGTCGCGCGGCAGAAGACCATGGCGCTGACCGTGCTCGAAGATGAGTGTCATCACCCTGCGGATCTTGTCCAGGGTAGGATTCTCGAGCTGGTGCTTCTGGCGGAGGAATCGCAACCATTTCTCCACTTCCAATGGCTCGATTTCCAAGGCCGTCGATGTCTCCCAGCGCGGCAAGATCCAGAGGTTGATGTATCGCTTGTAAGTGACGATCGTGGAGTTCGCCTTGTCTATGGTGACCTCGGCCTGTTCGTCGGCCAACTCGTTGGCAACGTAATGCGCTGCCAGCGAGCCGAACGTCAGAGCACGGCCGGCCACATCCGAGTTGTTGTTGATGATGACGTTCAGACGTTGCTTCTCTACCGCCCGCCAGACATCGGCCTTCTTCGGGAGATCTCGAAGAAGGCCAACCCTGACTTTGTGTTCGACGCGTTTGCCATCGGCGCGCGTCGTGCGGAAACGGAGAAGCCACGTTCGACCGTCCTTCCGTGGTTCGAGGCGTAAACTGCCTCGTTGGTACCGTGTCATCTTTTGCGATCCCTTCACGATGGCACGGGCGGCTAATTGATCTTACTGCGGTTCTGCATCCACGCGGACAATTCGCTCAGAAGAAACCGCCAGGTCTTGCGTGGTCCATCGCCCAGCGGGTGAGCGGGGATGACGCCAAGTCGGGCCTTGTTCTGAACCGTGCGCGGGTCCAATATCAGGAACTTTGCGGCCTCGTCAGCATCGACAAAGTATTCCGGCATGAAGTTAGAGTTCGCATGGACCTGCTCGCTATTCATTCCCAACCCCCACCTTGTTCTCTTCGGCGGTATCAGTCGAAGCGGGATCATAGAGGTTCAAGCTCGTATGCACCTCTTGATGGCTCATGACACCGTCCAGCGCGCGGTACGCTTCGCCATAGGCCTTAACAACAGAAGTAGGATTGACATGCCGATCCAAACTCAGGCTGTTGAGCGACCAGCCTCCCAAGTAACACAAAGTGGCCATGTCAATACCCGCGTTAACGAGGCGTGTCGCCCAGGTGTGCCTCAGAGTACGGAAACAAGCAGCCGCCGGAACACCAAGCTCTACGGAAAGCGGCTTCGGGTAACGCTGGGCGCGAAACAAGCAAGACGAAGGGCGCAAGCCGAAGACAAACTCGGCCGGCGGCTGCTGGCGAGCCTGACGCGCCTGCAACGTGGTCTTAACATCGCTGCTGATCGGGATACGACGCGAACCAGACTTATGGCCGGCGATCACGATGTGGTTATGATCGAAGTTGATATCGGCCCACCGCAACTGCCCCAACTCGCCTTTCCGCATCCCGGTGTTCAGGATGAGGGTAACGGCATCGTATACATCAGGCTGCTGCTGGCAAAGGCTAAAGAGCTTCTGAGTCTGGGCATCGGTTAAGGCGCTTGGGGTCGAACGTGGGACGCCATCTTCGGACGAGTTGCAAACTGCGGTCATACTATCTCCTCTGCGCGGTGATTCCGCGCTTAGTTGGTTGGGTTTAATGGTTGAGAAACTCCATCGCGCTGAAATAGCCACGCGCGAGGGTAGTGTCGTGGAGCTTAAAGTAGCCTTGAGTTGTGCTGAGGCTGTTATGGCCCATCAGATCCTTGAGGACCATGCTGCTGATATTGGCATTGGCCAATCGCGTAGCGAAGCTGTGGCGCAATTGGTGGACGCGAATGTGGGAGAGCCCAAGCTTGTGGCACCACGCGGCCAAGGTGTACTGGATGGCCCGTACACTCATGCGCTGTTTGCGTTCCGACAGGAACAAGGCCGGACTGCTGTCGGTGCGGGTTGCCAGATACTCGGCGTAAATCTCCAAGGTCTGGTGATCGACAAAGAAGGTGCGCTCTTTATTGCCCTTGCCGATGATTTTTCCGCTGCCGACGATTCGCTCCTGTCCCTGATCGTCGATCTCAAGAGCAATCTGGATGGTGTCGCGATTCAGTTGACGCATCTCGGAGACGCGCAGGCCGGTGGCGACAAAGAGCGTAAGAAGCACCCGGTCACGACCGGCGGGGATGCCCGCCAGCAGCTGGTCGAGTGTGCAATCGTCAACGGGCTTCGGGGCATTGTTTTTCGCCCACTTTCGGGTGAGATCGTGAAGTGGATTGCGCAGCTTAAGGTTCGATGTGGTACGCACGTACTCGAAGTAGCTGGAAACAGCGGCAAGACGGCGTGCGATAGACGAATCAGCGAGTCCGGTGCGCTGAAACCTTGGGATTGCCTTTTGCTGCATTTGTTCGATGTACTGGTTGATTACCGCGTGGTCGACCTGGTTGATGCGGCGGATGCCGCGCTCATCGAGGAACGCCGCAAACAGCTTGAGATCGTTCCGGTAAGAGTTGATGGTGCGCCCGCTGGCGTTCTTGTTGGTGCGCCAGTGGGCAAGGAATGGTTCAAAGTCCACGAGGTATATCTCCTTTGCTAAGTGTGTTGCAACATGCCTAAAATCAGATACTTATGCGGTTTGCGTGTAATTCGCTTTATACGCAACGTTCCGGGGTGGCGTGGCGTGTAACTCGGATTACACGCCACGTTCCGCAGGTGGCTGAGGCGCAGCAACTTAGGCCTTCTTGCGCTTGAGTTCGAGGAATTCCGCAGGGGAGAGTGCCTTCTTGCGCGGTGCCTGCTCTTTCTGCTGCTGGACGCGGCTCATGGCCTCCTCGTACCCGTGGCGCGCGACATCCGCATCGACGCGGGCATAGCCGCACATCGCTTCGTAGGTCTTCCACCCACCCGCGGCCATAACCGTTGCAGCGTCAGCACCGGCCGTTACCAGGTTCGAGGCCATGGTGTGGCGGAAACGATGGGTGGACCACTTATCCCACCCAGTCTCGTGCACCTGCTGGCCAAGGAACGTCTTGCACAGCACTTTGGAGAACTCTTTCCCAAGCTGCTGAACTAGGCAAGGATTACCAAGGGTGTTATGAAGGAGAACGTCGTGCTTACCGCGTGGATCCCGCTCAGCCATCCACTCGTCGTAGTAGCGCTTGGTCTTCTCCGAGAAGAACGCGTACCGCTCCCGATTCCCTTTGTTCGGCAAGCGCACAAAGAGGCGCTGCTGCTTGAGGTCTACGTCTTCAACACGAAGGCGACAGATCTCTCCGATCCGAAGGCCCGCTTCCTCGGCAATTGCCGCCGCCAAACGCAGACGCGCGTTACCACGCTCGCACAATAGTTTCCAGGTGAACTCAAGCTGATCCTTTTCTAAAGGACGCGGCATGCGCCAACGCTGGCGAGTGCCGTGAATCAGCGGAACAACTGGGTTCCCGGCCTTGCGATATCCCGAAGCGATCGCCCACTTGAAGAAGGTCGAAACGAACGACGTGCTTCTGGCGACGCTACGCCGGTCCGTTTTCTGGCCCCATGCGAGATAGGCAGTAACGGTCCTTGGTGTGACATCTTCGAGTGACGTCACGCCCTCGATCTGAAGGAATTCGAAGAATGGGCCGATGCTCTTACGCAGTGTGTACCCTTCGCGGTAGTGAATCGCTGCAAACCCATCCAGGAACTCCTGCACGATCGGCAGGAACGGGCCGGCACTGGACACAAGGTACTGCTTGCGCAGGTAATTTCCGTAATGTTCGGGAGAAAGGAAATACAGCCCATTGATCGGCTTGCGTTCGGCGCGGCCAAGGAACTCTTGGCCACAGCCGCAAGCACAGATCAGAATTCGATTGCCCTTGGTGCGACGCCGAACCCAGCATTCTCCACAGCAGGTCAAGTAGTCAGCTTTGCGATCATAGCGGCCTCCTGGTACGAAGTTGTCGCAGTTGGGACCCTCGCACTTGTGCTCGTTCGGTCCAATGTAACGGCCGTGCTTGCCGGCCTTCAGCTTTGCCGCGCAGTCCGGATCTCCACAGAAGGGGAACCTGGCGCCTGGCCAAGTCTCGTGGTCTTTCAGGATCGGCTTGCCACAGACTCCGCAGGCCCGCTCGCCAGCCTTGTACTTCTTCACCATCTCTTCGTAAGTCACTGAATTCTCCTCTTCGCAGTCATCTTGTAAGCCTCAATGAGGTGTTCTATATCTCTGCTGTCGAACCGTTCTTTGCCGCGGATACGGAGATCCATCAGCTGGCGGGTATCGATCAACCACTGGATGTCCGGGTCGGGGAGTTGTAACAAGGCACCAACCTCATGCCGTTGCAGAAGCCTCCGCTGCCGTGTCGAATCGGTGGACTCGCAGCTCATAGCTCCCCCTGCATGTCAGCGACTTCATTTGCGTCTACGAAGTCGCGGCCGCCGATGACGACGGTCTTCAAAAGGCCGGCATCGATGAGCCAATCGACGTCGTCTTGGTTAAGGTTCAAAAGCTCCGACAGTCGTGTTACTTCCAGCGTTCCCTTCCATCCCCTTGCCATACGCTTCTCCTTGGCCATGCCGAGACACCTCCGCACCCTCGTGAACACGGTGTGTTCCGCGACCTGGCGATAAAGTTGTGAACGGAAAGTTAAGTCGGTATCTTCTTAGGCGGCGTTGACACCGTTAACGCTGGATCGCCTTCATCCGGTTACATGGCTCCGGCTGCAGTTTGGGCCCTTACCTCTCGTGGGTGGCGTTGGTAGGGGAGCGCTGCTCACCCTTCGACCAGCCTTCAGCGGCTGGGTTTTCCGTTTCACAGCGAGGAGAATACTGGATGTCGATCTATGAATAGAATCAGTGGAAACTCGTATCTATGGGAAGACGATGAAAGCAATGGCAGCCACCAGGATGTGCCGCCAGCTGGCGGGCACATCCTGATCGTGGACTTTAGTTTAGCTGGTTGGATTCACTCGCGATTTCAGCAAAAGCCTGCCGCCGTACCGCTTCCTCGATGGCGACCAAGGCACCAAACCAGTCTTGAGTGGCCTTGAATTCAGGCAACAGCGCAAAGCTCAATGGCGAGATAAGATCTCCAACAGTTATGAGCACTTTGCCCTTGGCAAGTGCATAACCGGCCTCGACCGAACCGCCGTCCGTGAAGGCAATAATGAGGTCAGCTGATTCGATCTCCTCTCTGCATCTCTGGAGGGTCTTTTGTGTCGTGTCCGTCAACTCGAATTTGTCTACCGACTGTTCACGGTAGAGCTCATTGGACTGCATCATTGTGAGCGAACTTATCAGGCCCAATCCCACGTGACGATTTTCCTTCAGTTCCTCAGCGAGCTGGCTGTCGCGGTGCCACGTTGATACGACTGTCAGCCCATTTCTCTCCAGATCACCCACATACTCCTTGAATTTGCCTTGTTCTCGAATGTTTCCAGCCAAATAGACGCGTACCATTGTTCTCCCTTGGGATTCGACTCGGTTATGAAGCATATTGTTGAGGTCTTGTCCCGGATGATATCAAAGCGCCGCGATCGCAGGCGATCTTCTCGCTGAAGCGATCAGGGATCGGCCAGAACATGAGCCCGCACAGCAGCTTGTACGTCAGACGAACGTCTTCACGGCAATAATCGACGATCGCGTCAATTTGCCAGCTGACCACCATTCCGCAACCTGTGATCCAGATCCGATTTTACTGCCGCAGCCGAAAGCCTGCCCAAGTTCATCGAGACCAGGGTACTTCGTCGCGCCCCAATTACACCAAATCTGGAGGGTATCGAAGACATCCTTGCTATAGAACCGGCGGAGGTCAATCCGCCTGGTCGGCCGCGTGCCCAATAGCCAGGACCGCTGCCTGATGAACGGCAAGTCGAAGTTCAAGACATTGTGACCGATCAGGAGATCGGTCTCCCTGATCGCCTCCCAGAACCGGATCAACAGATCGCGTTCGTCCTGGCCGGTGATCGCAACCTCGACGATGCTCTCGCTGTCGTCGATTAGCATCCCGATGCATACAATCCTGCCGGCCAAGTCCGACAGTGCTCCCTGGGGATCGGCTGAGTTCAGGGAGACGGTTTCTATGTCCAGTACGATATTCCGTCGTGCTGGGGTGGGTTTTATCTGCATTATTCCTCCAAATGGAAACGGCAACCGATCGGTTGCCGTGAAAGTAAATGACTGATGGCCAACTACGTGAGCGGTGGGGTCTCGAAGTTAACGGATAAAGGATGTGTTGTCACAGAAGAGTGGCCAGAGTCCCTGAGAGTAAAGGAGTGGAGTGTGGCGCCCTCTTAATCGAAATTGGATACTCAGGATTTCCGGTTGCCCAACCTTCTTGCGGAAACGCCGGAGAAGAATTGCGCGAGCGTCAGATCGAAGGCAGTAGCGAGCACCCCGATATAAACAAGCGTGAGATTGCGCTTACCACGTTCGACATCTGCGACGAAGGTTCGATCAATCTCAGCCTTAGCCGCCAAGTCTTCCTGTGTCCATCCTCGCTTCCGGCGTAGCGAGCGCACCCGGTCGCCAACAGCGCGTAACAGATCCGCGTTCGCATGAGGCTTGGGCTTAGACATTCACCTGAATGGTGATTGTTGTTGTCCTTAAAGAACATCGTCGTTATCTAACAATTTCCTTGACCCTCCATCCCGGCGGTTTCATAATCGGCAGGAACAAACGTTCAGCACCATTCATGTCCGTTGGGAGCCCGGAGCTCGATTTCTCCTGTACTGAATGTGCACCACTCGGTGGACGGGCGTTTCCAAAAGAATAGAAGAGGCGGGAAGAACGATGCTGAGCACTGTTCAGCGGGCTTTATTAATGGTCGGGATCAGAACCGCAGGAAGGGCCCTTAGTAGGGGTGAACCCGAAACGCCGTTCTGGATCACAGCGATGGCCTGGATATCGGTATGTGCGGCATTCCCGGTCATGTTGTACGTAGGTGATCACATGGTAGGAGTAGGTTACTCTAAACCTCTCCTTACCGTAATTGGACTATGTGGCTCAATTGTCGCTGTGCCTTTGTTGGCGATAACAGCGCTGGTTCTTGGCGTTGTGGGGCTCGTGGCAACCATTCGTCTGCCTTTCGATCTGTTTGCGGTATTCTCCGGCCGCCGCCAGTACTCTTCTTGGGAGCTAGCCTCTTGGATGAGTTCAGTTGCTTTCTGTTTCGCAGCGTTCAAGTTGGCCTTTATTCGATTGCCAAACGGCATGATTCTAAGAGGGAGATGGGTGGCACTACTGCTGATCGTCCTTACGGGTGTCTTTAGGATATCGAGAGGATCGTCTGTACAGACTGAAAAGTGACTAGGGCGGTCAGAAGTGAGCCGAAAGAGGCGTACCTGGGGATCATTGAGGCAGCACTGCAGCCGGCGACAGCAGCAACGACTGGCTACTGACGGCAACTACCTAAGCGTGAGTCGCAGGCGCGCAGTCAAACCGAATCGTGCTACATAGGAATGTAATCCACGCTAGGATCATGACCCGTTCGCTCAAGGAATCACCTGGCCATTGATCGTATCACGAGGAACTTTATGCGACTATTTGACGCTGTTCTTGCTTTAGTGTTCGCGGCGGGTTTGCCAGCACTGGCTCAAACTACAATAGCTGAATGGGATGTGGCAAGCGCGGCAGGGCACGGACCGGCCGAACGCTGCTTTGATTTCTCGAGCGATCAACGCCTGCAGTGCTGGACTTCTGCAATCCAGTCGGGGCGCTTTTCCGGCGCGGCCCTCTCGGCTCTACTCACGCGCCGAGGTGACGAGTACTACACCAAGGAAAAGCACGACCAGGCAATTCAAGATCTTGACCAAGCAATCCGTTTGGATCCCCAGAATGTTCCAGCTTTCTACCAGCGAGGCCTTGTGTATTGGTACGGGAAGAAGGACCTTGACCGTGCTCTACAAGACTTTAGCCAGGGCGTTCCGATATTAATCCGAACGATTGGAAGCTGCTTGCCACTCGTGCTGAAGCCTATCTTCAAAAGAGTAATTTCGATGGGGAGATTCAGGATTACGACCGAGCGATTAAACTGCATCCTCGTGATGTCGAAATGCTGAGAAAACGGGCGAATGCCTACCTGTATAAAGGCAATTATGAACGGGCTATCCAGGACTATACTCTTGCTATTGACTTATCACCCAAAGACCCTAATTTGTTTAACTATCGAGGGTTTGCATACCTCAAACAAAGCGACTCTGTTCACGCATTTCTGGATTTCGATCACGTAATCTCACTCAATCCCAAGCATCCTGTCGGGTTTGTGAGCCGAGGTGTTGCTAGATTCTATATGGGACAGTTAGCTGCTGCTAAAGCTGATTTTGCTGCGGCAATCGAGTTAAACCCTCCATTTGCACAGGCTGGACTATGGTCATATTTGATCAACTCCAGAATCGGGCAAACTGCAAATGCGCGTCGCGATCTTGCGAAGTATTCAGAGCGTATTAGACTGACTACTTGGCCTGGGCAGGTCGTAGATTTCTACCTCGGTAGACGTTCCTCAGACAGCCTGTTATCGGTTCTTAAACCGTCCGAGTTGTGGAAAGATAAAGTACAGCGTTGCCAGGCATACTTCTATCTTGGTGAGAACGCTATGATTGCCGGCAACAACGAAGAGGCTAAGCGTCTGTTTAACCTGGCGGTAGATACCGGAGTCTCCTTGGCTTATGAATATATCGGGGCACAAGCTGAACTTAAGAGATTGCAGCGAAGAGAAGGGCAGCAGTCTCGACCTTAGTCATCTGGCCATGGATAAGTTAAAAGGATATGAGATATGTCGGCGGCTTTTTCATACTTGCTGGATTTGGCGCGCTTTTCACCGGAGAGCTCTGGAAGGTCGCATTTAACCTTGCGGTTGGCTTTGTGCTGCTCGGGCTTGCACAAAAGCGGGCGGTGTCGCGCCCGGCTGCTAATGGCAAACAGGACTCAATCCCTCAAGACGAAAGCAATAGCGGGACACATCATGATAATGGTGCCCACTCAAGGTGGGACCAAACGCAGTGGTATTCTCAGAGCTCGCAAGAGCAGAATCAACAATCACAGGCCAACGACAGTCAGGAAAACAATGCGGGAGCAGGTGACGGCCAGATGTCCGTAGAGAAGGCCCGCGACATTCTTGGGGTAAGTGAATTAAGTACTCCTGCTGAAGTCAAGCAAGCTTATCGAAAGCTGATTGTGAAGTGGCATCCAGACAAGCTGTCGGATATGGCTCCAGAGCTGCAAAAGATGGCGACAGAACAGACAGCCCAAATTAACGCTGCTTACGAGCTGTTGAGCCAAGCCGACGTCCACGCAGGGACTTAATAGAACTGCAGCAGCAACAATCACTTCAACGACGGGAACCGATGAAAAAGAATAATCCGTGTATATGGGCATTTGTGCTTGTGTTCTGCCTTCTGGCTTTGCTTGCCGGCTGCACGTCTTCAAAGACCGCCGATCAGCCAAAGCTTGCTACTCCGGGCACCGCAGCAGCCGAACTGGAGAAGTCCTGTTCGGTCCCAGCACAAGGAATCGAGGACACCGATCCGGAGGTAGTCGGTGGCTCTACCATCGTTTATGACCAGGACATGCAAGTAATCCGTGAATTGCAAGCGCCTGCTGTCGACTGGGATAAAGTGCGAGCCTTAGCAGGAAAGCCTCTCTTGCCACCCCGATCCAAGAGTGTCAGCCATTCTCAGTGGTTCAAGTCTGTCGTAAAGCCAGTGATCATGGCGGAGTTGGGTACAACCGCGCTGACAGGATCATCGCTGCAAGAAGTGACTCAGTTCTACACTTCTAACGGGTTCCAGCAGGTTGCTGTCGGCACCTTTGTCACTGGTGATCTAGGCGGATCGTTCTGGTATGCCGCTGCCTTACGACACAATGTCTGTACAGGTAAGCTGCTAGTCATGATGGGCCAGGGTATCTACCTCGCCAAGCACAAAGAGATCCTGAAGGAAGCAAGCGCGGCTAAACCATAGCTGGGATCAAGGTGAATATCCTCCAAAGAGCAACTTCTATATCAATGAGATGGGCTGTCAAAATGGCGCTTGTGACCGGGGCTGGAAGTTAAACCGGGGGCTGGAACTGATACTCGAATCCGATATGTTGTCATCGCGGGTTGGCCCACAATTCCAGCCCACAGTTGTCGTTCCTTGAGTTGTTTTCCAGTGACTTACAGGTAGCCGCCCGTCCATCTATGTTGTTGTAAATACAGGTTATTGCAACACTGAAAAGCTGGCGTCGGCGGTTCGATTCCGTCCCTGGCCACCATTAAAAATCAATAATTTAGCAGCTCTTCCTGCTCCATTCGCCCTAAAAAAGACCCGTAAAACGCGACCCGCCCCCGAACGAAACCAGTTACAGGCGTAACTTCTGGTTGGCTCGTGACTCATCAACTGAGTCAAGGTTGAGTTACCAGATCGAGACTTCGGGACCGCTGCGATGCTAGCTGCTGGGTCAAATGGCTGGACTCATCAACCCTCTTGTACGGATATCCGACACACGTCACAAACTTGAATCGCATCAGGGAATCAACGTCCCCGGCGCGCCACAGCTCCAAGATATGTTCGGTTCATTGCGTGATTTCATCCCGCTCTTGCCGGCAAATGTGGTCCAGTAGCCCGGAGGATCAATCCAGACGGGCCCCAATATCGTCGCGGTCATGTGGTTTCGTCCTCCCACAGGATGGGTGGAAAGATGCGCCAATACACGGCGCTGGATTCCCAGCTGCCACAGCTATGACGACACGTCCTCAAAGGATCCGCAACGCTGCGCCAAAACGGGTTCACCGGTTTCATGCGGCCCGTCGCATCTACTTTATTGGCACCCCATTTGCCTCCAATTGGGTGATCAGCTTACGATCTAATTGCACCAGCGACTGAGGCAACTTAGCATAGTGCAACTGGTCCGCCATGGACTGGCCGTCAGTGACAACAAATTCAATAAACTGCATTGTCGCCCGGCGCTTCGAAAGGTCCTTCCCGTCCTTCGGAACCAGCAGGAACGTAAGCCCAGTAATTGGATACGCGGCTTTTGCGGAGGCCGGCGGATTGACGATAGGGAGACGAACGTCGTTGGCGAGCTGGTGGTGAAATGCAGCGATGTCAGCGGTGGCCGATGCAGCGCTCGGAGCTACGAAATTTCCGGCTTGGTTGCGTACCTCGACTGTCGGCAGCTTGTTTTCTTCAGCGTAGCTAAGCTCGACGTAGCCAATCGTGCCCGGGCTTTCCTTCACGATGCCAGTCACGCCCTCGCTGCCCTTGCCACCGAGACCAACCGGCCAGCGTACGGAAATCCCTGTGCCAATCTTGCTCTTCCACTCTGGACTGACCTCGGAGAGATAGCTGGTAAAGATTCCTGTGGTTCCGCTGCCATCCGAGCGATGTGCCACCAGAATCTGAGTATTCGGCAAGTTCATACCGGGATTGAGCTGCGTAATGGACGCATCGTTCCAGTTCTTAATGTTTCCAAGGAATATTCCCGCCAAGGTATCACTGGAAAGGTGCAGCGGCTTGGAGAGATTCGGCAGATTGTAGGTGATGCAGACAGGCCCGGCGCTTTCGGGAATCTGGACCACCGGCGGCATCTCCGTAAGCTGTTGGTCGGTGAGCGCCACGTCACTGGCTCCGAAGTCCACTAACCCATTCTTCAATTGCTGAATGCCGCCGCCACTGCCGATTGACTGATAATTGATCTGCACTCCCGGGCTCTTCTGTTGAAAGCTGTAGACCCAGCGGGTCATGATGGGGTAAACAAATGTACTACCCGCACCCGTAAGCTGCGCTTTCACTTGCGCCGAGCAAATCGGCGCAGTAGCGGAGAGAAACAGCCCAAGGGCAGCAACAGCCGCGATAGCAATACGACTCATCGTTTTCATTTGTGATTCTCCTTCACAACGAGCGAAGTTTCGCGACAAACATCCACGCTGCATCCGTCCCCCGAACCGATAAGCAGTCCCTAAGGAAGAATCGATTGCAATGCGAATACCGAGGTTGATGATTGGGTCTTGCCAAATGCTGCTAGGAAGCAGTATGGCTCTCGGAATTTCACGAACATTTAACCTTCGACTTCGCTTTCGTCAGCCCAGTCGATAAGGCTGCCGACAGGTTCTGTGAGCCGCTTGGGACAACTTCGTCCGTAAAATCCCGCTTCGCGGGTCGCAAACATCTCGATTCGAACCCGGACTCTCTATTAACCTGCTGATTGTCGGCTATTCGGCTATTCGGAAGCAGTGGCTCTCGGTGACGTCGGAACGGAACAGGGCCATCAAGCGAACATCGTGGAATGCTCCGTGGCCTGCGAACAGTATCCATTAGCCCAGCGAACCGGTCGGGAGGATTTTGGCGAGAATTCGCGCTTGTGCTGCAAGCGTGGCGGCCGGATCGGAGTACGCATAGAGCTGCAGAGTTGTTTTCACGTTGCTGTGTCGCAACGTGAGTTTGTGTTTCGTACCGATCACCTGAGGAGTAGCCGGTATCGACTCGCCCGACTCATGCCGGCCCGGTCAAACAACGAACTTGCCCTTCGATGTAAGTCGGCGCTCTGTGAAGAAACTTTGATACTACAACTTTAGTATTGACATCGATTTAGAGTTCCTGTTTAACTTAGCCGACTATTCTTAGGAGTATTGGTATCCAGGGTCCCGGAGTCGTGCAGCCATCAGCACTCATCCTTCTGTCTGCTGCAAGCTTCTCCGGGCTACCCACGTTATTACTGAGTTCATTTTGAAAGTGCATTTTGCATTTCCTGGCACAAAATGTGGAATTTTGTGTCCGCGCTAGAAGTGTGCCTGTTGGGATTTACCTAATTCCGATGCCAGCGATGCACGTTTTCTCTTCTTTTCGTCTGCAATTATCTCCAGCAACAAGTTCGCGTACAGTCTTGCTTAATTTCCACGAAGACCTCTCGCCACGGCTGTTCAGACCAAGCAGTTATCCCTGTGCGAAGAGGGTGGTTCTATGTCCCGATTTAGGATGAGCCGAAGTGTCTCCCCGTTAGTGATCATTTTCGCCATATCACTGCTGCTCCTGAACGCCGGCGTGGCTTACGCACAAAATACCACTACAACCACCTTAACCGTCGCTGTCGCGGGACGCGGCGGCGCGACGAGTTCGGTTTTGGGGCAACCGGTGCTGCTCCTGGCGGATGTAACACCCACCCCGGTAGGGTCGGTAAGCGGTACGGTAGTGTTTTCTAGCGGTGGCACTTTTATTGGTGTGGCAACGGTGACTTATCTTACTGGATATGGAGTTGCCACTTTCCAGATCTCCAGTTTGCCGCTTGGGAGCTACACCTTTGAAGCCCAATACAGCGGAGACGGCAATAACACGGCGAGTACGTCGCCGACTTCTGCCCCGCTTACAGTCGGACTCCGGCCCACTGCGACCGCTGTCAGCAGCGTAAGTCCGAGCTCCACGATAGTCGTTGGGCAACCCGCTACGGTGGCTGCCGGCGTTACCGATGCTGCAACCACAGGTCCGGCAGGCAGCGCCATTGGAATCACCAACGTCACATCCGGCGCGGCTGGCGCCTTCGTCCCAGTCTCAGCCGCCTTCGGCCTGAAGACCGCCCGCGAGGGGCACACCGCCACGCTGCTCCAGGATGGGACGGTGTTGATTGCCGGTGGGTACAACGTCAACGGCGTTTTGGGGAGCGCCGAAATTTATTTTTGGATGCAGAATAGTGGTGGCTATTTCACCCCTTCAAGCTATAGCCTGCAGACAGCTCGCCAGAACCACACCGCGACTTTGCTCCCGAACGGAACCGTCGTCATCATCGGAGGACAATCCGCCTTAAGCATTACTAGCGCTCTCGCTTCGGCAGAGATGTACACTCCCGGCAGCGGGTTCCAAACCATGACCGGGGTTACATTAAACACCGCTCGCACTCGTCACACCGCGACTCTGCTCTCCGACGGCAACATTTTGGTTGTGGGCGGCTTGAGCAGCAGCGTCGCCACACTTCGGGATATTGAGCTGTGCAACAACGGCGGCTGTACCGACCTCGGCAATATGCTTGGTGAAGCTCGCGCGTACCACACCGCCACCTGGTTAGGCTCAAAGAATGGATATGATTACATCCTCGTAACCGGCGGCGACTCAGTAAACGATGGCGAAGTTCTAGCTTATGCTCTTGCCTCCCAGACCGTTACCAGCTACGCGATTGCCGGTCTGCCGACAGCGCGCCTCTCCCACTCCGCCGTGATGCTGCCGGACGGTACCGTGCTCATCGTCGGCGGGACAACTGGGGGCACCACGGTTAGCAGCGCTGAGCTTTGCCAAGTTCCCTTGGACCCGACCACAATGCAAGGTTCGAATTGCGTCTCCACTAGCTCGTCGATGAGCACGGCTCGTGCCTTGCAGACGGCAACGCTGTTGACCAGCGCTCTGGTCATGGTCACCGGCGGCTTTAATGACACGTCGGGTGTCTTGAGCAGCGTCGAGTACTACACTCCATCGTTCGATCCTCTGGGAACGATCGCGGCGCCGACAACAGGCGACCCTACGGATTCGACCACGGGTTGCACATTGTCGCTGAGCGGCAGTGGCGCAACCACGTGCAATGCCTTGGTGACGCCTACTGCTGTGGACTCCGCCGTGCGCGGCGTAAATCTTGTCTACTCCGGCGACACCAACCATACGGGTTCGAGTTCGCCGGCCGTCCCTTTGACGATTCAGCCGGCCACCACCACGATTACGCCAATTTCCTCGGCCAACCAGTCAGTCTTCGGGCAGTCTGTAACTTTCAACGCGGTGGTGTCGTGTCACCGCCCGGCTCAGCCACGACGTCCAGGCTCGTCGGGAGCGTGAGCTTCTACCCGGGCGGAACCTGCCAGGGGACACTAATCGGCAGCCCGCAACCGATTGCCACAATTTCCGGTTTTTGGTCCGCGACGGTATCGACGTCGACCCTTCCAGTGAGCAACACTCCTTATACAGTAACCGCCTGCTATTCGAATGATCCCAACTTCAGCAATAGTTCTGGCTCGGTCCCTGGCGGTCAGATGGTAACGAAGGCCAACACCACGACCACCGTGATTTCGTTGGCAAATCCTTCGGGCTACGGTCAGTCCGCGACCTTCGTGGCGACAATTTCACCGGTTTTGCCGGGAGCGGGAACGCCGACTGGAACGGTGACATTCATGGATGGCACTACGACACTGGGAAGCGGTACACTGGCCGGCCCGGGAATGTGGACGTACACGACCTCGGCGCTGGCGGCAGGCAGTCATACCATCGGAGCCATTTATAGCGGCGATGGGAACTTTGCCAGCAGCAGCGGCCCGTTGACCGGCAATCCGCAAGTGGTCAATAATGCGCCGCAAGCTGCGTTGATAATCACTGGACCGGCGAGCGTCACCTACGGTGTCGGTGCGACGGCAACGACTACGGGCGGCAGCGACAATGGTACGGTTACGTTCTCCGCGGGGACATCCACTGGCTGCGTAATGTCAGGGGGAACGCTCTCGGATATGACAACGGTATCGGTCAACAACGCCAGTGGCACTTGCATCCTCACGGCGACCAAGGCGGCCTCGAAGTACTACAGCGCGGCAACCAGCGTGGCGTACACGGTGAGTCTGGTCAAGGCGACCCAAAATGCCCTGACGGTAACGGGCATGCCGACGATGGCGCAGGTGTATGGGGCGACGTTCACGGTAGGTAGCTCAGGCGGCACGGGTACGGGCGCAGTGACATTCTCGGGCAGCAATGCGTGCTCGGCCACCGGCACGACCGTAACCATGACGAGCGGTACCGGTACATGCTCGGTGATGGCAACCAAGGCTACTGACAACAACTACGCCGGTGCGACTTCGGTGGCGGCGACGGTTGGAGCGAAGCTCGGGACACAGGCGACGCTGACGGTGACGGGCATGCCGACGACGGCGCAGGCGTATGGGGCGACGTTCACCGTAGGCAGCACGGGCGGTAGCGGCACGGGCGTGGTGACATTCACGGGTAGCGGCGCGTGCTCGGCCACCGGCACGACCGTAACCATGACGAGCGGTACCGGCACATGCTCGGTGACGGCAACCAAGGCTACTGACAACAACTACGCCGGTGCGACTTCGGTGGCGGCGACGGTTGGAGCCGTGGAAGCTGCGGTGTCGAGTGTGACGCCGGTAATTGCCAGTTTGAGTCCGGCACTGGCTACCGCGGGCTCGCCGGAATTCACGCTCACCGTGACCGGAGCGAACTTTGAGTCCGGAGCTGCAGTCCAGTGGAACGGCTCGGTCCGCGGCACGACCGTGGTAAGCAGCTCGCAATTGACGGCTGTTATCACGGCCGCTGACCTCGCTTCAGTCGGAACCGTAAATGTAACGGTCGTGAACCCGGCTCCCAGTGGAGGTACATCGGCCGCTTTTGAATTTGCCGTTGACGGCACTACAAGCGGCGGCACTACGATTAGCGTATCCGCCCAGAGCACCACGCTGGATGTGCTAGCCGGACAAAGTACCAGTTTGCCGGTCACTTTCAGCGGGACCACGATTACCACTACGCCGATTACGACGACTTGCCAAAATCTGCCGGTGGGCGCAACGTGCAGCTACAACAGCAGCACCCAGACGGTGGCGATACAGACCTCGGCGAGTACCCCTCCGGGTAACTATCCGGTGCTGGTCATCTTCACTGTTACGCAGCAGACGGCCGCATTATTCCATCAGCGGGTCGTGCTGGCATCCTGGACGGGGCTGCTGGGGTTGCCGGTAGGTCTGCTGTGGTTCGGCGGCATTCGCAAGAAGGTGCTTGGATTCGTGGTGATCGGCCTGCTCGGGTTGGGCTTGGCGTTGGCGTTGACGGGTTGCGGTGGCAGTCCTGCCAGGACAACAACGCAGGCATCGATGGCGGTGACGCTGAACGTGCACTAAGAATACCTGACTGCCTGGAAGAGCGATTGCTGGTACGGTGAGATTTTTCAGCAAGTTTCTAGCAGGCTGCTGTTTCCTCATCCAGGACGCCCCGGTTCGGAAGCCAGGCCCAGCCGAAAGTGGCTGGGCCCATGCTTCTGACAGCTATTACATGGAGCTAGGCGACACAGCGCGTTGGGCGGATCCGTGAGGGTTGCCGCCTTGGCGGCTGAAACGGGACTTGGCTAGGTGGTACGAACCATAGCTCGCCGGCAAAGTCGAAGAAGTAGGTCAGGCCAGGCGGGTTGCAGGTTGCCTTGAACCAGCGCTTTTTCCTGCGGATGATTCAGGCGTCCGTTAACAACTACCAGAACAGTTACCGAATCGGTGCGGGCGTGATGCTCAAATTGCACTGAATTGGCTGCCAAATCCAGACAGATAATCGCCATCCAGTAGCAAGGGTGGGGATGTGTTCCGGCGCTGCCCGGCCCAACGTTGACGATCATAAGCGCGACGACGAATCCGTTGGACAAACGTGTCGATCAAGACCAAAGTACTGGCTCGACACTGCAGACCGGAAGGCCTCAAGAGAACATTCGCAAACCCGAATCCCATTGGGACCGAGCGCTAACCGTACTTGAGCTCGGTGCTCTGCCCGACCTCGATGATGTAACCATCAGGATCGCGGATGTAGCAGCGCGTCTCGCCGTACTTGGGGATCGGTTCAGTGATGAACTCCGCTCCTCGGCTTTTCCATAATTCATAGCACGCTTGAATATCCGCAACGCGGAAATTCATAAAGCTGTTGATGTGATTCGGGTCGGGGACGCTGAGCGTCACCGTGGGCTTATCCGGGGTCGGCCCGCCTCCAATGTTCAGAATCATCCAGATATTCGCAAGCTGAAGGTACCCAGGCGCGTTGCCGTCACCCAGGCTCAGAATGCGAGCGCCAAAGACCTTTTCATAGAAGCGAGCCGATCGTTCAATGTCGGCGACGGTGAGGAAATGCGCGATGCTGATCCCCTCTCGCGGGGGCATCTCGTAGGTCTTCTGTTCGATTTGTACCGGGTTCATTGATGGCTCCTTTCGATACGGTGCTCATTACGAATACGTTGTCCCGAGTGCCGCTCCTATTCATAAAAAATCGATCGACGCCAGCTAGTGCAGCAGCGATTCCCAATTGGCTGGCACCCTTCCTGCGGGCCCAGGCGCGGGCTGATTTTCCGGATGCGAATGCGGCGAAAGCAACTCCACACCTTTGATCATCCGCTGCTTCTCGTAGTCATAGAACCAATCTTCGCCGGGTTCAAAACTCGCGATGATCGGGTGTCCTGTTGTCGCCATATGCTTGGACGCATGCTGGCTCGGAGAACTGTCACAGCAACCGATGTGCCCACACTTTGCACACCGACGTAGATGAAACCACCAGCCTTTCGGTGACGCCAGGCATTCGACACATCCATCACCACTCGGCTCCGAAGCGGGGTTGATTCCGCGCTGGTCTTTTTTCATTTCCAATTTTCCTTCCGTGTTTTCTGTTCGCAAAATAATGTCAAGCCACCAGCAAGATCTTCCCGATACCACCCTTTTCTGCGGCGGCTTGAGCCTCGGCCGCTTCACTGAGTGGCAGGGTCTGGCTAATCGGGATCACTAGCTTGCCATCTCGCACCGCTTCGGCCATGAACTGGAGAATTTTCCTGTCGAATTTCGAGAATACTGGCACCACCTTCACAGATGGGTACTTCGCGGCGTTCTGCGGTGCCTCGAGAACCGAAGCAAACACTCCTCCCGGCTTGACCTTGGCGAGCAGCTTCTCGGCGGTTCTTCCGCCGACCGTATCCGCAACCGCATCGAGCGGCGGAAGATTCGCAATCGCGGTGTCGTCGTCGGTTGCGACCACCTGATCCGCGCCGACAGTCTTCGCCTCATCCATTTGCCTTTTCAAAACCCCCGCGATCACAGTCGCCCCGCGTTCCTTCGCGGTGAATACCGCCGAACGCCCGACATTTCCTACAGCACCTACGACCATAACCGTCTGGCCCGCTTTGATTCCCGTCGCGGAACTGAGCTGGTTGCCAGTCGTTGTCACCAGCGGCAGCGCCGCCGCCCGGATCAAATCGAGGCCCTTGGGAACTTTCGCCAGAATCGCGGTTTTCACAACGCAAAGTTCGGCGTAAGTATTGTCCGCCATAGCGAATACCTGGTCGCCGACGGAAAAGCCTTCCACTCCCCGCCCAATCTTGACCACAGTCCCCGCCATATCGACTCCTATGAGGCCCGGGAACTGTAGGGGATAAAAATCCTTCGTTAATCCAGCACGCCGCTTGTAGTCGACCGGATTCACGCTGGTGGCGGCGACCCGCACCAGCACCTCGCCAGGGCCCGGAACCGGGTCAGGGTACTCCTCGAACTTGAGTACTTCAGGACCGCCATATTGGTGGACAACCACTGCTTTCATAATTCATCTCCTTAGCTAAGCAATCATTCACGGGCAGTTGGATGAACGAAACACGGGATTGGTCGCGCCGAGATTCTGCTCAGCGCATCTCTGGCTCCTGCCGTTTGTTGATGACGGATACTCGGGCGTTTATCGGACAACAACCCTCCCCAGCCTGAGCCAGCTCTGTAAATTGGACATTTCATCGTTCGCCGATCCGGTGAGCGAATACTCTGCCGAAATGCGGATGCAAGCTCCGCGATTAATTTTCCTAAGGGCAACCCAGCCAACTACTGGGGGAATCTCCATGTCAAAATCCCTAACGCCTTGAGTTTCTTCGGCTCGTCTCTATTGGGAATACAAGGGTGCTTTTTCGACCCAAGAGGCGTCCCGATCCCGACTGCCGTGAGCGTCTTTCCAGATGAGATCTATGCCGCCCCGAGGAGCTGGACACAGAGAGCCTATTCCAAACTGATTTACTACAACCGAGTCCCGAGAGGTGGACACTTCGCGGCGTGGGAGCAGCCGGAACTGTTCAGTGAAGAGATCCGGGCGGCGTTCCGGCCACTGCGCTGGTTGCAGAGAGGACAGCGCGTACAAGGCGCGCCGTCTTCCCACGCTGAACGCGGCAAGAGAGAGAGAACCTTGCCATCTGCTGATGGCGTCGCGAGCCTTCCGCTTCGGCACGCCAGTCGAGTTGGAAGTCATTTTCGAGGTGGCAGCCTAAGGGGAGAGCAATAGTCGGTCGAAAGAGGTTCACTATGAAACGAATCGCTTCCTTGCTGGTTGCAGTTGCAGCGATGGTCGGCGTTGTCGCCTTTACGTCCCACGCATCTGGACAGGCCGATGACGAGGCCGCCCCGCTCTTCGGAATCAAAATTCCACCCGGGTACCGCGACTGGAAGTTGATCTCCGTCGCCCACGAAGAAGGTAACCTCAACGATCTTCGCGCCGTTCTGGGTAACGATGTTGCGATCAAGACTTATCGCGAAAGAAAGCTTCAATTTCCGGATGGCGCAATCATTGCCCGCCTTGCTTGGAGTTACGTCTCGTCCGAGGAAAATAACAAGGTCTTTGGCCGTCCCCAGTCTTTCGTTGCCGGGTCCGCCACGAACGTTCAGTTTATGGTCAAGGACTCAAGAAAATACGCCGCGACGGGCGGCTGGGGATTCGCTCAATTCAAGGACGGCAAACCTGATGCGAACGTGGCGCTGCTCAAAACCTGCTTTCCTTGTCACGAGCCTGTCAAAGCTCGCGACTATGTCTTCACCCATTACGCACCTAACCCTTAGTGCCGAGGCATTTTGCTTCGGAAGCAGGTGCTTCTATGCGCAGAGCTCAGCCGAGGAGAACTAGTAATGCTTAACAATTTGTTTTCGCTCTCAATATATGACGCCCAAATGCAAATAGAGGACTGTGAGCTTTTTGCGTTCGTTCGTACGGTGACGGAATTGTACGGACCAGAACAGGCCAGGATTTCGGAAAAGGACTGGCTGGATGAATCCGACCTACCGGATGATCCACCTCGATCCGAGATTCGCAATTGGCACTCAGTCACGGTTGCGGCATCGGCTAGACTTGCGGATAGGTTAAGGGTGCCAGTGCCCAAACAGATGTTATCTGCCGCATGAACAAATCCCAATCGTAAGGACGATGTGAGATCTAGAACAAGAATCTTCTCAAAGGAGGAAAACAATGAAGATAGCAATGGTACTAACGTCGCACGACCAACTGGGCAACACTGGCCGCAAGACTGGTTTCTGGCTGGAAGAATTTGCTGCACCGTACTTTGTATTTAGAGACGCAGGGGTCGAATTAACCCTTGCCTCACCGAAGGGCGGGCAGCCGCCGCTTGATCCCAAAAGCGATCTACCAGAGAATCAAACCCCTGCAATGACGCGGTTTAAGCAAGATCGGGTTGCACAACAGGCACTTTCCAGGACTATCAAACTTGGCGATGTGAAAGCTGACGATTTCGACACTGTCTTCTATGTAGGCGGACATGGCCCCATGTGGGACCTAGCCGAGAGCCCGGTTTCAATCGCATTGCTCGAGTCTTTCTACAACTCCGGCAAGCCGATAGCGTTGGTCTGCCACTCTCCTGGGGTGCTTCGTCATGTGACATACAAGGGCGAGCCCCTGGTAAAGGGGAAGCATGTAACCGGCTTTACGAATGGCGAAGAAGAAGAGATGAAGCTCACCAAGGTTGTTCCGTTCCTTGTCGAGGATGAACTGATGCGCCTCGGAGCCATCTTTGAAAAGGTTCGCGACTGGCAGCCTTTTTCCATCGTGGATGGTTGCCTCGTTACCGGGCAGAATCCAGCGTCATCCACCTCCGCGGCCCAGTCTCTGATAAAGCTGGTCGCAGTGGAGAAGGCGGCTTAGGAATTCTGCGAGCGCTGGTTGCACGCTCGAAAGGATGTCTTATGAGGTATCCCACCTTTTACCGCACGATACAGATCAATGGACTCTCCATCTTCTCCAGAGAGGCTGGCCCGAAAGACGCGCCAACGCTTCTGCTTCTGCACGGACTGCCATCCTCATCGAGGATGTTTGAGCCGCTCTTCGCCCGGCTCTCCGATCGCTATCACCTCGTCGCGCCCGATTACCCCGGCTTCGGACACAGCGACTGGCCGGACCCGAAACAATTCGCGTATACGTTTGATCACTATGCCAAGATCATGAATCGTTTCACCGAAGCGCTCGGGATTTCGCGCTACACGCTTTACATGCAGGATTACGGTGGTCCCGTAGGTTTCCGCATGGCCTTGGCCAACCCGGACCGAATCGAGGCGCTCATCGTCCAGGACGCCGTCGCGCACAACGAAGGCCTGGGGGCAAATTGGAAGACCCGGCGGGCCTATTGGTCCGATCGCGTTGCCAACGAAAGCGCGCTTCGCACAAATCTGTTGTCGCTCGCGGCCGCGCGAACGCGCCATGTCGGAAACGACCCGAACGTGGAACGTTATGACCCTGATCTCTGGACGGATGAGTTTGCGTTCCTGAGTCAGCCAGGGCAGGCGGAGATTCAAAGCGACCTCTTCTACGACTATCGAACCAATGTGGACTCCTATCCGAAGTGGCAAGCATGGATGCGCGAAAAGCAGCCACGCCTGCTGGTTCTCTGGGGCAAGTACGAGTCCTCGTTCGATTCCGGCGAACCTGAGCGCTACCGCAAAAATGTTCCAAACGCCGCAGTTCACGTTCTCGACGGCGGTCATTTCGCTTTGGACACGGCTGCAGATGAGATCGCCGCATTGGTCCGAGCCTTTGCAAGCTCATCACGTGAGGAGTTGCATGTGCGTCGCGCTAGTTGACGGCCGCTATTGAGAACGCAGTCTGCTTATCATCGAGACGTAAGCGGGCGACGCGCATCCAACTGTCGAGGATTTCATATGCGATCCGACATTGTTCCAGGGGCTATCTTCCCCGACTATGAGCTATCCGACCACACCGCGAAACGCCGGAAGCTCTCCGAATTGCAAGGGCCACATCCCATGGTTCTCGTCCTCAGCCGCGGAGGTTTCTGCCCCAAGGACCGCCGGCAGGCTGAAGGACTTGTTCAACTCCATCGTGAGCTCGAGGTCGCCTATTGCCGGCTTGTCACGATCAGCACCGACAATATCACCGAGACGAACGAATATCGCAGCGGAGTAGGTGCCCACTGGCCATTCCTCTCCGACGCAGGGCGTATCGATCCAAAAGGATCTCGAGATCGCCGAATACACCGATCCTGTCCACAATCCCATGATCCCTCATGTGATTGTCCTCGAGCCCGGTCTTGCCATTTACAAGATCTACAACGGCTACTGGTTCTTCGGCCGGCCCACTCTGGAAGATCTCCGCCAGGACCTGCGTGCCGTCACCAGGAAATGCCGCCCGGACTGGGACATCACAACGCCCGAACTCAGAGCGGCGTGGCAGCAAGGCCGCAAGGAACTCTTCTATCCATACGGCAAAATCGTATGTTCAAACTCTCGGTGAACAGGATTAGGAGCGGGCTGTTATGTCAGACAAGAAAACAGCGATCGTCACGGGAGCAGCGGGTGGTATTGGTGCGGGTTTGGTCGCGGGCTTCCTGAAAGAAGGTTATAGTGTCGTCGCAACGTCTCGTAATGTCAGTCAATCGTTGACTGCCTCACCCAGCCTCATTCCAGTCGATGGCGATATAGGGAAGCAGGAGACCGCGGCCAGCGCTGTCGCGGCAGCCGTCAAGTACTTCGGAAGCATTCGATGTTCTGGTGAATAACGCCGGAATCTTCCTCACCAAGCCCTTCACCGACTTCACTACCGAGGACTTCAATGCCTTGGTCTCGACCAACCTGCTGGGGTTCCTCTATATCACTCAGCTCACAGTAAAACAGATGTTGAAACAAGAATCGGGCAGCGTTGTGAGCATCACTGCGTCGCTCGCTGATCAGCCAATCGCTGGCGTTAATGGCTCGGTTTCGATGATTACGAAAGGGGGCTTGAATACAGTGACCAAAAGTCTCGCGATCGAGTATGCAAAAGAAGGTATCCGCTTCAACGCTGTAGCGCCCGGGGTCGTGGACACGCCACTACACAAGGATGATTCCGAGGATTCTCTTAAGCGATTGCCGCCAATGGGGAAGATCGCGGAGGTAAAAGACATTGTCGACGCTGTTCTCTACCTCGCGCAGGCAGATCAAGTAACCGGAGAGGTGGTCCACGTGGATGGTGGTGCTCACGCTGGCCGCTGGTAGCCAGACAGTTTGCATTCCGCCGCTCGGGCGCCGAATAAAGTGGTGCACCACACCCAGAGCGTTCCTGTGCCAAGAAATTCTCGGGCAAATATATGCCCCGGATCATCAAGGGGGCGTCGGGCACAATCTACCCGCAGGAAGCCCCGCGGATCGCCGCGACCGGCTTGCCATCGGCGTCCCTTTGTCGGACGAAGTTGAGGATGTAAGGCTCGCCTACGTCGGGACAGCAACCCGCCGGGAATCACAACCGCGTCGAAGTCCTCGGCTTTGATGGCGAGGGCGTCCACCACCTCGTAACGGCGGCCTTCCACCATAGGAACCGGCGGGATTGGAGTTCCAAAGCGGCCCGTGATCGGCTTAATCTTTCCAAGGTATGGCCGGGGCTGGAGCCGCCGTAGTACGAGGCGAGTACGAACTCGCGACAAGCCAGAAATACCGACGCAGAGCGG
Organism: uncultured Acidobacteriota bacterium; assembly: GCA_963786555.1. Taxonomy (GTDB): domain Bacteria; phylum Acidobacteriota; class Terriglobia; order Terriglobales; family Acidobacteriaceae; genus CAWBRT01. Next base: position 201,988 of record CAWAZO010000004.1, on the reverse strand, counting down.
TCGAGAGGTGTGCCAACTCTGCGCCGGAGTTGGATCAGCATCTATCCGCGTGTATCGGCCGATCTAACCTGTTCTGGGATATGGCGACGAACGTCGTATGCGAGTAATTACCGCGCCCACCAGCAAGCAGACCAGCGGCGTAGCTACCGCGATGTACATGTTGTCGATCCCGAACGGGTTCTTCAGGAAGAACCAGATCGAGGTAAATATCACACTCAAAATCAACCCAACGTTTACGCTCTTCTTGCTGCCCACCTTAGGCGCGTAGAACATGAACAGCACGATCACGGTGAGACTGGCACGCAAGGCGCGGGCGAAGAAAACCGTCTTCAGCAGGCCCGGAACGAAGAGCGCAAAAGGAACGGGCAGGATTCCCAGGATAATCGGCAAGCGCCCTGACCGCGTGGATCTGGTGTTTTTCGCTCGGTTTCACCAAAGGGATGTAAAAGTCCTTCATGACCAGCGCGGTTGCTCCCAAGTGACAGGCTAGGATGGTGACGAAGGCCACCGCGAGGATGCCGGTGGTTACGATTCCCGCCGTCCACGGCCCCATATACCGCAGAAAGATCGGCATCGCCTGCACGCTCTTGATCTTGGGAAACAGGATGTGGGCGGCCATGCCGATATATGAGCCTATGAAGCCGACCGGCAACAGCCAGAGGCTGGCGAACATGCTGGCCTTTTTTGCCTCGTGCGCGTTCGGCAGCGAACTGATGGTCTGGATGACGTACTGCGTCGCAAACACCGCTCCGAGATTCCCGATCGTCCAGGCGAAAATGGTTTGATAGCCCACGCCGGTCATCGAGAAGTAGATCGGCGGCAAACTCCCCAACCCTCCTGGATGCCCCTTCAGCATCTGATGCGCGACCAGTGCGGTCACGATGAGGGCCACGTATTTGCAGATGAAGTGGATCAGGTTAGCGAAGCCGACGCCGCGGATGCCACCCGTTGCGACGCAAATAGTTGCCGCCGTCGCCATGATCCACACGGCCACGGTAGTGGGAATATTGAGCAGCGTGCCCAGAACCACGGCGCCGCCCGTATAGGCCACTACGTTGACCGTAATCAGCGCGTAGATCATGATGCCGGACACAATCAGGCGCGCCCCATTGGCCGTAGCGCTGCGAGATGATGCCGGAGATCGTGTACTCCTTCGTATCCTTGTACTTCCCGGCCAGCAGAAAGGAGTACAGCAGGAATCCAAGGCCGATGGAAATGAACACCCATGAGGCCGAGATGCCCTTTTCAAACGCTTTCTGAGCGGTCCCCAGCGTCGAGGCGGCGGCGACAAACTCCGATACCAGCAGGACGCTGATGAGATAAGTGCCCATCTGGCTCTTCGCACTCATGAAGCTGTTGGTATCTTTTGAATATTTGACTGACCACGCCCCGACCGCCGTAGTGACGATTAGATAGGTAACCACTATCCCGAAAATGATCACTCCACTTTGTACCGACTCCATACTTCTCCTTCCCGGATCGATTATTCCCGGTCGCAGCTTTCAGTATTCCTTCCCGCGCCATTGCGCCTCAGCCGCAGGCATCAGACAAAGTGCGGCACGTCCGCACCGATACTCACCAGATCAGACCTTCGTCCGGCGAACGCGAACTTATAACCCCTGCTTCTCCCAGTGCTGCCTGAGTTCCGCCTGCCTTCTATCGAAGTACTGCCGGAACGGCGTTCCGTCGGGCAAGCCGCAAGTTCGTCATCAGGGCGTCTCTTTCCGCTCGGTCAAGAACCGCTCCCTGTTTCTTCATTGTCGCCACCAGCAGCTTGCGATCGAGCTGCCGCGGCATCACGCCTTGCTGCACAGAGAGCGCGGCAGCGGTTCCCGCCGCCTCTCCGTAGGTCATGACCGTCGGGATGCTCTTCATATTGTTGTAGGACCCGAGTGTCGGCCCGGAAGTCGTTTGCCCTGGAGTTGTCGAGAGGCAACGGCCCGCGATCAACAGACCGTCGATTTCTTTCGGCAGAAAACAACCGTAAGGCACGCCCAAAAACAACGGGGTCACATAGGCAACCGCGTCTTCAAACTCCCGCTCTTCCAGGATGTCGTAGCCGCTGTACAGGTACTCGCCGACAATGTTGCGGCTGATACGCACGCCAACTGTCACGCCGCTGTTCTCTACCCGGCAGTTCTCAAAACCGGGGATATACTTACGCAGGAACGCCAGTTCCGAGATCCACTGCTTGCGGCATTCCACTTCGGCACGAGTCAACGAATCAGCGTCCGTGCCGTCGACGCCGTCGACCGTTCCGCCCCACAGCAATGCGCCGTCTTCCCACCAGAGATGCGCCAGCTCCGGACGCGGATGACCGCTGTACGGCACCATCTCCCGCGTGCGATCCGTGTAGTAGGGCAGATCGCCGGCGGCAATCGCCTTGGCAATGACCTTGTCCCAGCCCAGGTCGGTCTTCGAGAACTCGGAGACGCGCGGCCATTCGACGTGGCTGAGCCGGACCAGCATCGTCATCGGGAACAGCTTTCGGGTGCCGTCGCCCTGGTCCTGTCCTTTAAGAAACTCCGCGCCCGCCGACGCCGCGACGTCGCCGTCCGCCGTTCCGTCGCAAATGACTTTGCCGCAGATCATCTGCCGGCCGGACTTGTTCTCGATCACAATGCCGCGCACGCTGATTTCCTTCCATCACCGCTCCGGTCACGTACGAATGGAGCAGGAGCTTTACTCCCGCTTCTTCGAGCATTTCGAACAGCACCAGCTTCGCCGCCTCGGGGTCGTAGGCCACATTGCGCCAGGAATAGGCTCCAAAATGAAAGAGCTGATAATTCGGCGGATCATCCGGATGATGAATGGCACGCCCCGCGCTCCGCCAAACGGGCGAAGATCTCTTTTCCTAGTCCGGCCCATGGCCAGCAGTTGGTTACCGACATTGCGCCGCCGGTAAACATGCCGCCGGGAAATCCTAATTGATCGACCAGAAGCACCTTGGCTCCCAGCCGCCCCGCCGCAATCGCGGCCAGTGCCCCGCCGGGGCCGGCGCCCGCCACCACTACATCCGCCTCTTTGTATCCGATGTATGAGTTCATGCACCCTCCGACCTGAACGGTTCGCGAACCGATATTCGCTGAAGCTTTGCATCAAAAATCAGGGAGCGATCGCAACCGCAACGTAGTTGCTGTGCACCCATCCATACGGGTATTCGTCTTGCCGTACCCGCTTTGACCACTTGCAGATGCCCAGGTGCCCGAAGGCCTGGGATGTAACCCGCGCGCGCTGCATTCCCGGACGGCGCCCGCATTGGAGACCTGCCCGCCGGCATAACAAGAAAGGGACAGGCACATCGCAGGAAAGAAGGCGTAGCCGCCGTCTCCGCCTCGTGTACCGACAATTTCAACTTCCGGGTACCCAGGACGATATTGCGCAAAAGACGAGGTGTCCAATTTTGATTTGATATAAATATCATCACTACCATGAATGACCTAAAAATCGACCTCAATCTCCTGCCCATCTTTTACTGGGTGATGACGGAGCGGAATGTGACCCGCGCGGCGGCGCGATTGGCAATGACGCAGCCCGCCGTCAGCAATGCCTTGTCCCGTCTGAGGCACGTGTTTCAGGACGACCTGTTTACCAAGGTGAGCGGCGGGGTGCGGCCCACAAAAAAAGCCCTCGCAATCTGGCCGGACATTCAGGAGTCTCTGGCAAAGGTTCGGGGTTTGATCGGGCCCCCGAAGTTCGTACCCGCCATGTCGCATCAGGTTTTCAATATTGCCATCTGGGACTCGTTACGACACAGCCTGCTGCCGGAACTGGCTGTTTATCTCTCCACGCATGCTTCTCATGTCACGCTCTATTTACGCCCGCAGATGGTCGTGAGCACGATTGTCGAACTGGAGGCCGGTAGTCTCGATTGCGCTCTCGGCACGTTCTTGCAGGTTTCACCGGGGTTGCACGTCGACACCTTATTCACCGATCAATGGGTCTGCGTGATGCGTAAGCGGTATCCATTGTCGCGCCGCTATGTCTCGCTGAAGGAATACGCCGCGGCCGACCATGTGCTGATGAGAACTTCGGGAACAGGTTACGGCATTATTGACGAGTGGCTCAGCCGCAGAGGCCTGACTCGGCGCGTAGCCCTCGTCGTAAACAATTTCGATGATGCCTTGGAAATTGCAAAAAGAACTGATCTTGTCGCCACCATTCCGGGGCACCTTCGATGGAAGGTGGACCGCGCGCACTGCGACAGCGTAACTCTGCCATTTTCCAGCGAGAGAATTCGTTGCGAAATGGTTTGGCACGAGCGGACCGACAAAGGCGCGGCACAGGCGTGGCTGAGGTCGGTCATTAGAAATCTCGTCATCGAACATTATGACCGCGGTAGGTCTCCCAGCCGGTCAAGAAACTCACCGGTGGCCTGATCGCTTAAGGGCAGAGGCCATTGAGCCATTGAACCCGAAAACATGGGAGCAGGCGATGCCGGCGCCGAAACCAACTGGTTAAGGGAGAAATGTCATGGGCATCGTCATGTGAAGCACGGCCATAGGCCATGGCCGTCAATTGGTAACGCCTAAGACGTCTCGGCCGCGAATCTTCAAAGGCAGAATTAGCCGATGTTATCAGGGCATAAAACAGACCGCGCCCACGTGGGAACCTCCCGGCAAGCCCTGCAAATCTTGCAACTATCGACATCGCAGAATCATTCAGTTACAGATTCCATTAGCCCCCGGAGCTTCGAACCCGACCAGGTCCACCATTTATGACAATTGCTCAGACGGAACGAGCAGTAAATCGCACCAACGTCCCAGCAGAAATCGAAAAGATTGCAATACCGTGGGGCAGATTGAAACAGATGTGGGAAAACGCCAGAACATACGTCGAAATAGCAAAGTCAAACGATCCGCCCTTCGAGGACAGCCGATCGCAAGCAAGCAACTCTGAAAGTGAGTGCATGAATGCCGAATTGAAACGGTGTATGTGTTGCGTGCGCTGCCGTTCATCTCTCTAGATTGGCGGTCGCAGTCGCTCACCATTATCGGGCTAAAGCGTTCCCTTCTGTGCGGCTGGTTTTTCCCGGTCGGCGCGCTCGCTCCGGGATGTCCAGTTCAACTTGAAGCGGAAAGTTCGTCGATCATCCGTCAAGAGCGAACTCGCAGGCAGAGTGACGAAATTCTCCGGGGGCACACCCTCGACGTATCCGTTCGCCCGGTCACCCATGGGTCGGCCCATCAGGTTATAAGCACCCGCGGAGAGAGAAAATCCACGCCAGAGCTGCCGCGTTGATAGGCTAGCGTTAAGAAGCACAGGGGGTGCTGCATAATAACCCGGAGTAGTGGTCAACCAGCGGCCCATATATTGAGCCTCAATGGCGGGCACCAGCCTTCCGCGAGCGAGCGGGGCTGACACGTTTAGCTTTACCAGATGCCGTGGAGCATCCGGTAAAGAGGCGCCGGTTACGCCATCGCGGGCATCTTGCAGCGTGTAACTGAGCCTGCCCTCCACGGCAGAGGAGAGTTTGCCTCTCAGTTCAAATTCACCTCCCTTTGCGTTGGCGCTCGCGGTATTGACGAGCACGCCCAGACCTGTGGGCGTACTCTCCTCATTGATATAGCTGCCAATATGGTTGTAGAACACTGCCACACTCGCCGTAATGCAACTACCGAATTGTTGCTCCAAGATGCCTTCCTGGGTGCGAATGGTCTCCGGCTTCAGGGTCGGAGCAGACTGAAACACGGGCCCTGCCGCATAGTAGAGCTCAGAAAAACTCGGTGCGCGAAACGCAGTCCCGAAGAGGAATTTCAAAGTGGTGGACTTCTGCGGGTTGTAAATCAAAGCGGCGCGTGGGTTTGTTGTGCTCCCCAAATAGTTGTACCGGTCATTGCGCACACCTGCATTCAAAATCAGTTTCGGATGTAAGCGGAATTCGCTTTCCCCATAAAGTCCCCAAATAGCGGAGGTGCGATTGTAATTCACAAAGGTCATGGAATGGATTAAGGGACCAGATGTGGTATCAGCGAAGCCGTCGATATAGTTTTGCTGGGCTTGGCGGAAGTTGTCCCGATATTCCGCACCTATGGTCACGCGATGTCTGTCAAGAAAATGCCTGGTCAACTTAAGTTCCGCGCCGACCCAGTCACCATGGTCGACACCATGATCGAGGACCTGCCCGTGGCAGGTCGAAGCACTGCACACGCGCAGATCGTTGTAACCAGCATGGGATGCAGTCGTGTCATAGTAGGTGCGCGCCGTTAATTGCACAGCCTTCCACACAGGATGATCGTACTGGACGTCGATATAGCCGCGAAAAGCATTAGAACTGCCATTCGACTGATGGCATGCTCCGCAGGCTTGCGGCGAGTCGGATACCCTTTGCTGCAACGCCGAGGCGACTGCTTGCATCGTGAAGCCGTGACTCGAGACCAATGCAAACGCCCGGCGGGACTGGTCGTGCGCGCTGGGAGAGCCAACAGGATCGGCTACGCTGTCCAGGTGTCCTGGTGCGGCTGTGTCCCAATAAGACACTGAGAAAAGCGCTTGCGTGCCGCGATGGTCGACGCCGTAGATAGCTGTCGTCTTGTATGTGCCCAAGCTGCCAGCCTCCACGGAAACCTGTGTGCTGTTTTGCTTGCCCGTTCTAGTAATGACATTTACGACCGCAAAAAAGGCACCCGCGCCATACAAAGATGAACTTGGGCCGCGCACGACCTCAATACGCTCTATCAAATCCATGTCGATAGGAAAATCCGCACCCAGCGGTGTCGAGTTGCTAATGTTGTCGTTCAGCGAGTGACCGTTCACAAGTAGCAGGATTCGGCTGGCGGCCGGAGAAAACCCGCGCACTCCTAGGCTGCTATACGTGCCATGATTCAACATGTAGAATCCCGGCAAGCTTTGCAGCGCCGCGCTCAAGGTCCGGTAACCGTATGTGTTAATGTCGGCGGCAGTAATGACACTTATGGACGATGGCGCCTCAGATGCCTTTTGCTCGTATTTCGAGGCACTGTATACCTTCACATTTAGCAATTCCTCGAGACTGAGGCTAGCCAGGTCCGAAGCTTGCTCGGCGTGTAGGTAATCTGAAATGAACAAAATGGGTAGTATGGCGACGATAAGCGCTAAGATACGCCGCACAAAACCATTCGGGATGAACCAGTCCATGATACGACCCCGTTCCGGTATGCTTTCGAATAAAGATCCGAGCTGCGAGCACAGCGTGGCACCGGTAGTCAGCGATCGTTACGAGCAATTGCCTTTGTAATCCAGAGCGGTCAAAGGTAACCATTGTGATATACCTATCCACCCTGGGTTATCCAGCGGCCGTCATAGATAATAACGGAAGGAAACGCCTCGGACTTTAGTTTCGCCGACAGCAGTTGTTGCCCAGTCCCGATCCAGGCGGTATCTGGGCAGAGCTGCCGCCTTGGCTCTGCCTTTGAGCGGCAGATTTTTCCTGCATCTGTCTTGATCCAGCCAACGGCTTGCGAAACGTATTCACTTCCCGCATACCGGTTATCCAGGTGAGTCGAGCACAATAGGGTTAAGCCGCCACCCCAACAAAATCGCATCCCGTCCCGAATCAACTCAAGGCGATCGTCGGTCTCTGCGCTTATCACAGCCTGCGTAAACTGCGATAAGCCGCTTCCGAAGGCACTGCAGCAGTGCGAAAGGTTATGGCTGCACACCGCCTGGCGATTGTTCGCTTTGCCTGGTACCACCGTGACCTAGATTGTCAGATAATGAACGACTCCATCTGGGCATCACAATAAGCCCGCTGCGTCGTTGAATATGACGCCGATTGTTGCAGTCCCCCGCTATGCTTGAGCGCATGCGGACGGTAGATAGGAACGAAGCTGCCGCAGGTGCTCTTTGCCTTCGAAGTTGCTATCGAGCGCGGTAATCCACTCCGTCATGGAAATCTTCTTGGTTTCGAAAACCAGTTTCTTGACCGCAGTCGACGAGTCGATTACCGTACCGTCGCCGATAAACTCAAAGTAGCCGAAATTGATACCGTATTCGATCACGGGGACTGTGCAAATCTTTGCAGGCTTTCATGCGGAGTCAAGCAAAGCGGACCCAGCGGCGAGGCCAAATGGTTAGAGCGGAAGACCTTGACCGTCGACCAGTACCATCCACTTCGTACCCTTGCCGCGCTTGGTTTTACCGACTGCGGAGCCCCCTTTTTGGCCGGAGCGAAGCTGCCGTCAAGGAAGGCCTCATCCCACTTCAGCAGTCCCTCGCCGTCGAGTGCTCCCAGCAGCGCTCGCCAGGCGTCGAGCCAGATGCCCTCATCCTCCCACTGCTTCAGGCGACGCCAGCAGGTTGCCGGCGACGGAAACTCATCGGGCAGAAAACGCCAGGCTGCACCGGTTTGCAGAATCCACAAAATGCCCTCAAAGCAAGCTCGATTCGACGCCCATGGACGGCCACGGTTGTCTCGACGCCGCCTCGGCGGGGGAAGAAGAGGTTCAACAAGCTCCCACTGCTCGTCGGTCAAAAGCCTCTGTCGCTTCTTCATGACAGAAGCTCAACACTCAACCAGCCTCAGACGTAAGTACCTCCGCTGAGGCCGAACCTATTTATGAAACACGCTCTAGGATGATAATGTGTTGCTAGATAATGAAAGCATAATACTTTTCGGACGGCGCCCCAAGTAAAGGTACACAGCGCCGCGCTAAAGGAACTCGATCCCAACTCGCGTTTCTGCCGGTCATAGCCGATGGCAGCAATGCTCGTCGAATCCACCGCTGCCCACTTCATCATGCCGGTCTAATCGCCGCCAGAGTTTATGAGGCCACTTCAAGTGTCGCCACTGATCCCTCAGTAGTAATTTGCTTGCAGAACCTTTTCAACATCCGCCTGGTTCGGCTTCCGTGGATTGTTGTCGATGAGACGCGCCGCCCCCATCGCCGCCTTGGCCAACGAAGGAATGGCGTCCATCGGAACGTTATAGGCGCTGAGCTTATAGGAAATTCCCAGGTCGTCCAGAAGTCCCTTCACGGCTTTCACGGCAAGCCGCGCGCCGTCGATCGCGGGCACTCCATCGGTCTGCTCCCCAAACGCGCGCGCAATCTGGCTGAACTTTTCCGGAGCGGCCAGCAGGTTGTACTCCATCACCCACGGACATAAGAACGCCGTCAAAAGTCCGTGCGGCAAATGGAAGCGTCCGCCAATTGCAAGCGCCAAGGCATGATCCAGTCCGTTCTGGGTATTGGAGAAGGCGATCCCCGCGATACAGCTCGCATACAACATATTTTTGCGAGCCTCCCGGTTGTCGCCATTGGCGTAGGCTTTGCGCAAATTGCCGGCGATCATTCGAATTGCCTGCAGATTGAGGGTGTCGGTAAACACCGTTGCGTGAATACCGGTGAACGACTCAATCGCATGCACAAGGGCATCCATGCCTGTCATGGCCGTGATCCGCGGAGGCATCCCCAAGGTCAGCTGCGGATCGAGCATCACGCAACGGGCGTAGAGGTGCGGACTGACAATCGCCTTCTTGACCTTGTCCCGGTTATCGGAAAGAACACTGATCGACGTCACTTCGCTGCCGGTACCCGCCGTCGTCGGAATCAGAATGGATGGAACACCCGCCACCGGGACCAAATTCATCCCCAGATAGTCGTACACCGTCCCTGAGTTGGTCAGCAAAACCGAAGTAGCCTTGGTTATATCGAGAGAACTGCCCCCGCCGATGCCGATCAGAACGTCGGGCTGGAACTGTTTGGCGAAATCAACGCTCTTACAAACCACCTCGGCGCTGGGATCCGATTCCACCTCGGCAAAAATTTGAAATTTAAGATGAGCTCCTTCGAGAACTTTCACCACCGGGTCAAGAAGTCCGGCATTCTTGATACCGGGATCGGTGATCACCAGTACCCGCGATGCATTCAGGCGCTTGATCTCCGCCGCCAGTTCCTCCGCGCATCCAAACCCATAAACAATCCTGCTGACCGTATTGAAAAATGAAAACATGCTCCCGCTCCCCGCTACTATATTCAGGTGCTCAACGTGGGTTTTCATTACCAGCTTTGTCGCACCGGATAAAGTGCTACCTGCCAGCTAATCTATCTCGCAGCCGGTGCTAACGTACTCTGTTCCTATGCAGATTGATAAACACTAGTTCCACCCACGATAGTCTCAAGTACCTTGATGTCTTTGAGTGCATCGGGGGAAGCGAACGGATCACCGGACAGAATGGCGAAATCCGCAAACTTGCCTGGTTCTATGGAACCCCGTGTCTGTTCCTCGAAAGCCTGCCGTGCCGAATTAATGGTGACCGCGCGCAGTGCTTGCAGTGCCGATACACGCTGCTCAGCACCGATCACCCGTCCACTGGTTGAAAGCCGGTTCACAGCGGACCAGGCAAGGAATAAGGGATCGATCGGCGTGACCGGCGTATCGGTATGCAGGGTGAATGGTAGCCCCCGCTGGAGAGCGGATTTCAGCGGACTGATCCTCGCGGCCCGTTCGGGTCCTAAGAAGATATCCGAGTGCCGATCGCCCCAATAGTAGGTGTGCACAACGAAAAACGATGGAATTACACTCAGAGCCTTCATCTTATCCAGTTGATCCTCCCGGGCCGTCTGGGCATGTACTACGACGTGCCGGGCGTCGGGGCGGGGGAACTCGTTTTGCGCGGCTTCATAGGCAAATAAAATATCGTCGATGGCGGCGTCGCCGTTGCCGTGAATCGCTATCTGTAACCCCATCTTGTGCATTTCTTTGACGATGCGGACTAGCTCTTCGCGGCTCCTGACCGGCCAGCCCCGATAATCCGGTGCGGCATTTTTTAGCTGCACAAAATATGGTTTGGTCAGGTAGGCCGTCCATGCTTGTATCGATCCATCGTGAAACAGCTTTGTCGTTCTGATCGCCAGATCGCTCTCCGCCAACCCCTTTACCTTAATGTCCCCGCTCTTGATCCCCTTGACCAACGCGGGAGCCAGCCAAACAACTAAGCGGGTTGGCATCCGGCCCGACTTCCTGGCTTCAACATGTTGCTCAAGTGTATCGAGATCATTCACGACGCCGTCTTGTACTGTGGTGACACCTTTCATTGCATATTGCCGCGCCATATGGCAGGCAGCAGCAACTCCCTGCTCGAGAGTGAGGGCCGGCAGTCTTTTCCTTACATCCATGATGGCGGTTTCTGTCAGATAGCCATTGGGCTCGCCGGTTAGCGGGTCTCTACCGATCTGTCCTCCTTCCGGATCCGGTGTGTTGCGATTAATGCCCAGCCATTTCAGGCCCGCCGAATTCACGCTTCCTACGTGACCGGAAATATGCACGACCACCACAGGATGTTCGGTAGACACCAGATCCAGTTCTGCACTGGTCAGATGCCTTTTTTCAGCCAGCAAGGTGTCGTCATAGCCAGCGCCGATGACCCACTGTCCCTTCGGTAGGGTGGCCGCTTTCTTCTTCATTGCCTGCACAATATCGGCAATACATTTCGTTGTACCCACTGGCGGGCTGTCTAGCGACACCTCGTACAGCGATTGCACACCGGCCGGCATCAAATGGCTGTGCCCGTCAACGAATCCCGGCGTCATTGTCTTCCCTTGGAGATCAATTACTTTTGTGTCGGGGTCGCACAAGACCTTGATTTGCGCGTTCGACCCGACCGCCGCAATTTTGTCCGCCGTTACGGCCACCGCTTCCTGGATGCAGTCATGGTCATCCATCGTAATGACCTTACCGTTCACATACGCTTGGTCGATATGCATCGTCTTCTTTCTCCTCGTTCGGCTTATGACATCCGCTCCTGAGCGGATCAACCACCTTGGCGCTTCCTTCGGATTTGCTGGCTAACTGCCCGTTTCCCGTGTCCGGGCGGCCTCGAACCGGCTCGCCCGGACACGGACAGTTCCACACGGACATCGAAGGCGCCGGTTATGCAGTCGTCTCCGCGTCCGCGATCTCCAGTGCCTTGTCAAAGACGCCCATGGCAAAGTCGATCTCGTTTTTCGTAATGGTCAGGGGCGGCGCCAGCATGAGCACACTGGTCTGCCCCGGCAGGGCAGTGCCGGCGAGAAGAACGGATCGGCCAAACTGACTGAAGCTCAAGTCAGGGCCATTCTGCAGTCTCATCGAAATGGCACGAGGGCAGTCGATCTCGCACGATGCTATGGCGTCACTCCAAGCACTATTTGGGCGATTACAAAGGGCAGGATCTGGAAATGTATATAATTCTTAGCAGGCTTCTGAAAATGGGCTGAATTAGGCATAACCTGCGTTCTCTGGGTGCGGAAATGGCGCAACAGGAAAACAATTCGTCGAGGATTGAGGTCGTAAAGCTAGCTACACGGCTCGGGATAGAGGAATTCGAATCACGGGAGCTGGCAGAGGAAGCGTTTCAGGGTGATCCCGCCTCCGAGTACATTGTTGGTACCTGGTACGAAGCGGCTGGAGAATTGCCGGGTGCTCGGGAGTGGTATAGCCTTGCCGCGCAAAAGAACTATGCGCCCGCGGTCAGGAAACTTTCGATGCCGCAGTTCCGCAAAGGCTATTTCTCCATGCCGGGAACCTAAGCGTCGATAATCAGTGGCTTAAAGGTACAATTCCTTCGGCGCTTACCAACCCCTTTAGATTCAACATCCTCATCTGGCGATGGTCTTAACTTGGTCACACATGGTGACACCCTCTAGCCGCTGCGTCACGGGGATAACGGGTGAGGCCTTTGATATCAAGGTGCAGCAGATCGCCTGGGAAGGGATGTTCGTTGCGCACGATGGGCGGCGCGGGATGCAGATCGCGCCAGCGGCACGTGACGCCGGCACCCCCACTGTGAATTCCAACACAAGTTCAACAGCGGAGGCACGGGTGCCCACTGGAAACCGTCGCCGGGATTCCATTCGATTCCGGCTTGCGTCTCTTGTTATCGCTTGTGTGCTGCCGGTGTGGATCGCCGCTGGATTCCTCGTCTATCACAACTATCAGAGCAGACGGGCGCTTACCGAACAGCGCATGCTGGAAACGGCGCGGGCACTCACGATGGTGGTTGACCGGGAGCTGGCCAACATGCAGGCCAGCTTGAGCGTTCTCGCCACTTCACCTTCGCTCGTCTCCGGCGACCTGCCCGCTTTTTACCGTCAGGCGCGGGTGGTTCGGGAAGCCCACCCCGGTGCCGACATCATCCTTTCAGACGCGACCGGGCAGGAACTCGTCAATACCTTTCTCCCATTTGGCGCGCCCTTGCCCAAGCGCAGCGTCCCGGATGCAGTTCACCAAGTCTATGCGACAGGCAAGCCGGTTATCACCAACGTCTTCAAGGGCGCTGTGACCGGGCGGCTTCTGATCAGCTGTGGACGTCCCAGTGTTCCGCGACGGGCGAGTCGTCTACGACTTAGCCATGATCGCTCCTGCTGATCGCTTCGCCACGGTTCTCTTGCAGCAGCACCTCCCACCGGAATGGCTTGGGAGAATCTTCGACAGCAATCAAGTCATGATTGCCCGGACTCGTTTAGCGGAGAAGTTCGTCGGCCGGCAAGCCGCTCCCGTTCTGGGGCAACGGATGAGGGAGGCCGCGGAGGGCACGGTAGAGACCACCAGCTTGAAGGTATCCGGCTGTTCAACAGCTTCAGCCGATCGGCGACGTCCGGCTGGACGGTGGTGATCGGGGTACCCAAAGCGATCATGATGGCGGAGATTTGGCGCTGGCTGTGGTGGACCCTCGCTGGCACGGCTCTGCTGTCGCTTGCCGGCATCGCGCTGGCCATGCTCATGGCACGACGCATCGCTGGCTCGATTCAGGGTCTGATTGCCCCTGTTCTCGCCTTAGGACGCGGCGAATCGGTGGCTGTTAGGCCCCTTGAACTTACTGAGTTCGCCGAAGCCGCCGAATCGTTGGTTAAGGCATCGCGGCTTATTGAGCAACGCACGGCGGAGCACGAGCGTGCCGAAGCAGCTCGCCGTGAAGCCGAAGATCTGAAGCAATTCAACACGAAACTGGAGCAAAGCGAAGCTGAGTCGCGTGCTCGAACCGCGGAACTGGCGGCTATCCTTGATGCCGTGCCGGCAGTCACGCAAATTGCCCATGACCCCGAATGTCGGCGGATGACAAGCAACCGCGCCGGGTATGACCTTCTTCGGTTGCCTCTAGGCGCCAACACCTCAAAGTCAATGCCGGAGAGCGAACGTGCAACGACCTACCGCATACTGAGAGATGGGAAGGAGCTTTCAACCGATGAGCTGCCGATGCAGGTGGCTGCGGCAACCTGCACATTGCGAATCGGGTGGAGGTCAAACCGCGTCGGCAGGCAAGAATGAGAGACATAACAAACTATTTCGCTCTTGCTTTCGGATTCCCGCGATACTCCATATAAGTTTCTCGCGGAGTTCACGCTTCGCAATATTGGCAGAATAGTTTCTCGAGGGCTTCTTCAGGTGTAGTCGTCGAAAGATGCAAAATCGGCCATATCTGGACCGCGTTAGCCCAGTCTTTTGCCTTCTCTAAAAATTCGGGATCGCGCATGCAACTAGCCTCAACCTCCTCGACGATGCCAGCCAGCAGCGGAATGTCCGCTTGAGGGTCAAATCGCAGAACTCGTTGCCAGTCGCTCAGTCGCCTAGATAACACTCTTCCCGGAACGCCCACTTTCACTAACAACACCGCGATGCATACCGAATTCGTCAATTCCGGGTCAGGTGCATACCGGACGACAGCGCCCACATAGTCAGTCCCGAATTTATCTGAATCAGCCAATCGACATTTCTCCGACGAGTTTTACAGGGTTTCGGCCGGCCAAATCTCCCCATGATTGATTTGCGAAAACCATCTTTTTTCGCTAGCAGTTTGTCAATCATCGCCAGCAGCGAACCCTGATCATTGAAATACCATTCTGCTGGTATATCGGCAACAAGACGAAACACCTTAGTCGGTTTGATCGAAGCAAGCCGGGGACACCAATAATCCACCTGATTTTGGGGGGGCATGGTTTCACACCGAACATGGGTTGTAAGATCCTTGAAATCCCAGCCCGGTCCACCGAAGCAATGTCCGTGGTCAATGAAGCTGACCGTAAACTTTTTTTCATGCGACCGCTTCCAGTACACCGCCTGCCGGGTGTCGCGATTACATGTCCACAGATCAAAGAGAAAAATGCCGAAGAAAGCATCCTTGTTACGCAGTTGAGCAAAGTAAGAGTGCGGGAGAATATCGTAAACGCGGCCCTGTAGGGGACTCAGCACCAGGGGTGAACCTAGGTGCAAACCGGGTGGAACGGGCCTTAGTCCTGCCGGCGTTTCAAAAGATAAACCTTCGGCCAGCTCAGGCGAAAGCCTTACTATTTCAGCGTGTGGAACTGGCAGTCCCATTTCCTCGGCTAACCGGGAGGCCAGCAGCTCATTGGCTAATACCCGCGACCCTTGCGGGTTATCCTGAAACTTCACTACATAAAGATGTCCATCAGAGGCACGCATCAACCGTGGCTGGGAACCACCACGCAATGTGCGGATGTGTTCGACGAGATGCAGTTCCATTCCAATTTACCCTTGTTCGGCAGGGGGAAAACAGACGGGAACGAGTGGCCCACCTCCGTATTCTTCGAATGCTGCGAATACGGAATGATGACGTTTTGATAAATCGAGCCGACGTAGCCTGTCCTACAACTGACAATAAGTTTTCCGAGTCCCGAGGATTTAACGTAACCAGCGCCATGAGGATTGGCTTGAGCAAAGCGAGGTCTCTTTGCGGAAAGCGCATTACCAGATGACGAAAGTGCAACCACATTACTACGAGTTTGTCAGGATTATTTTGACAAATATGCAAATGTTCCACATCTGGAACTGACCGATAGTCGCACTCGTGATATTCCCTAAAGTAACTTGACTGCTGCCGAGAACTTCGGCCGTGTTCTCCCTTATGTTTCCTTTAAATCCTGATCTGCGTGCCAGCGCCCGCCCCTGTGGTCCTCTTGGTCCAACCCCGATCTCAATCGTCTGCTCGTTCTCAATCTGGTCCCCTGCGTGTTGTCAGTCGCCCGAACTGAGTGCGCGGTGCTGACTCGTTTAGTAATGTCAGCTTATGAGGTGAAATTGTCGAGCGGAGGCGCGAACTGACGATTTTTATAAGGCGCGGGGAGTTCTGTGCAGGAAGTCCCGTGAATGATTCTGCGGCGGCGACGGTCAATCCAGGCGTTCAAGTCTGGACCGTTCCACTCGAATCGAATGCTACTCGCCGTACTGGCCCCCTCTACTGCGGGACTATGCCGGCCAAACTTCCCATAGGGAGCTCGTCTCTCACCCTGGCTCGGCAATTGTCTTCCTCGTCACCTTGACCTTACAGGGTCGAGCCAGCTCCTCAATCGTGATAATTTCTACCAACTCCCCGGGAGGGACATCGTGGCTCATATTCACGCTACGAAAGAATCTTCCGGCAGTTCATTGAAGTTCGGAGATTACGATTGTTTGTTGGAGGCGAAGACCTGCTTGAGCGAGGCGCTTAGGCTGCCGGATCAAGAACAATAGCCCACCCCAAGGAAAACCGCATGCGGCGGGCTATTCGCCTGTTGTACAGTCCTGGAAATATAACTGCGGTGTCTCTCTAAGAGAGGAATGCTACTTTCAATCAGGCTTTCCTAAGTGGAACCGTTGTTCGCCAATGCTCTGACGCGGCGAATGCGGCTGCGGTGCGCGTCTTAACTCCGAGCTTGCGAAAAATGCGCTCCAAATGCTTCTTCACGGTACGAGGACTGATGTTCAGAGCCATTCCGGTTTCTTCGTTGGTTTTTCCTTGGACGACCTAGACGAGAACCCGGATTCGCGGAGACTCATCCAAGTGAACTGCACCCCAGCCGATCTCGGCTTACTTCCCAAAGAATTAAAAATTCAGTAACTTACTCCGGCGCAAAACGTGCACACATCAATTTTTCTCATGCCGTAACGCCCTAGCCTAACAAAAGGAGACCCCCCGGCTATGCCGGGGAGGCAGTCAGAGTTTGACAATTCCGGGAGTCCATCGCAGAAACTTCAAGACGTGAGCCGGCAAAGCACACGAAAAGGAGTTCCACGATGGACGAGTATGAAAGCCTAAGCCATACGAAGTGGGAGTGCAAATACCACGTCATCTTCATTCCGAAGTTCCGACGAAAGGTGCTGTACGGGAAATGGAGGCAGCATCTTGGCGAAGTGCTTCGGGCGCTGGCGGCACAGAAAGAGTGCCGCATTGAGGAAGGCCATCTGATGGCGGATCACGTACACATGATGATTGCGATACCGCCGAAGTTTGCGGTGTCACAGGTGATCGGGTTCATCAAGGGGAAGAGCGCGATTCACCTGGCGAGGGTGTACGGCGAGAGAAAGCGGAATTTTGTGGGGCAGCATTTCTGGGCGCGAGGGTATTGGGTGTCGACGGTGGGCCGGGATGAGGCGACCATCCGCGAGTACATCCGGAAGCAGGAGAAGGAAGATCAGCAGTTAGACCAGCGAAACCTGTGGCAGTGAACCGCCACCGTCAAGGTGGCCCAAGACCGCCGGGGCCGCGTTAGCGACCCCGCATAGCCGCTTTGAGCGGCTCACATCAATAAAGCCCCCGGCTCTGCCGGGGGTCCATTACTCCTCTTTCAGCTTTTGTGAAGTAAATGACGCCTAAGCAGGTCAAAGAAGCGCGCCGCATTGCTCCGATCGTCTGCATACAGAATCAATACAATCTGGCACATCGAACCGATGATACGTGATCGCGGATCTAGCACGTGATGGCATCGACCATGTTCCGTTCTTCCCCACTCGGAGCTTCGGCGACAGGTGGAATCGGCGATGGCCACGCGCTTTCCTGCGGCTCTGTCTGTGCGTCCGCCACGCGGCTCGGCTGCCAATAGCGTGGTCTGCTACGCCCTCGGCATAACCGCCATTGATCCGGTCGGCATGGATCTGCTCTTCGAACGCTTTTTGTCGGAGGAGCGCGGAGAATGGCCGGACATCGATCTTGACCTACCCAGCGGCGTGCAGCGCGAGCGGGCGATTCAGCACAGTTACCAGCGCTACGGAGAGCTGGGCACAGCGATGACGGCTAATGTCATCACCTATCGCGGACGCTCGGCGGCGCGCGAGGCAGGCAAGGCTCTGGACTTTGACGCTGAAACGCTCGAGCGCCTGACCAAACTCGTCAGCCCATGGGAGTGGCGCAATAAGCGCAAGACGCTAGCGCACAACTTCCGCGATGCGGGCTTCGACATTCTCCATCGCCGCATCGCCAAGTACATCGAGCTCTGCCAGCGCATACAACGAACCACCATCGAAGGCCAAAATCACTGACGCCGGCCAGAACACCAATCACCCCTTCGATCTCGCTCCGGTGGGCAGTCGGAATCCGTACACATACATCATGCTGCTTCTGGAAGACGGCGACTACTTTTTTTGCGAGGCCCAAGCCGTCAAATGGCCTCAGCATGGGAGCTAAGGAAGTGAGGGACCTGCTTTGGGACGCGTTGGAAGCAAAGCAGATCCCCGGCCGCCTTCCCCCGCAAAACCGGCGCGACTCCGTAGGACGCCAGCAGGAGTTTTTCCGCAACCAGCCTAGGCTTGAATCCCAAGCATTTCGGCAGGATTATTGCGGGTCATCAGCATGATGTCTTTATCCGGAATGCCATGATCCAGCATCTCACGAATAAAATTCTCCATCGAGCAAACTGGAGCGGGGTTGATTACTTGGCCGCTGTCAGTACTCATGATGCTCGTTTCCGGTCCCACAGCTTTGATAGCATCCGCAATCGTTGCCGCCGGAATCGGATTCTTCATCTGGTGAGTAATATCATTGACGACATGTTCCAGCATCGTCGCGCCCCGCGCCAGAATCTCTTTCAGATCGCTAATCGAATAGTTCTCCATCGGCGAAAGCGGGTGAGTCACGACGATCTTCTTGAGCCCCATCTTTTTCGCTTCCGGAACCAGTACCATTGCCTCTTGCATCGAGATATGGCCCGTAGCCAGTATGCCGTCGTACTGTGCGATTAAGGCTAGAACTTCTTTCACCTCACTCTTCAGTGAACCATCCTGATTGAGAAGGTTGATCCCCTTGATGCCGGATTTCAATAGTTTGGCAAACATTGGCACATTATCGACCGCCTTCAGGTAATGTTCGGCATGGATAGTCGGCATCCATACTTCCTTCGCTCCCATTCTCAGGGCCATTTCAACCGCCTGCGGATTGACGCCTCCTACCGGCAGATTGAGCGCAATGCCGCCGAACACGGGGAAACCAACGACCTGGCTGGCAATCGCCGCGCGATCTCCCGTGCCAGTCACATGGTTCTTCAGCAGGATTGCCTTCATCTTCGCTGCTTTGGCTTGGGTGGCGGCCTCAATATCGTTCACCAGCCTGGGAAATACATCGGGGCCGGTATGAATATGAAAATCAATCGCCCCTTCGATCAGTTCTTTAGCTCTCACTTTATTGTCCATAACCAACACCTCTCCTCTAGGGATTCAGGCAAAACGACGTCGATCTCCGGGTTCCACTTTAGCCGTGGAAATCGCGAACTCGCCTATGCGTTCGCCACCGTCAGTACTTCGGGTTTACTTTTCTCAACAACCGATTTTCCAGGATCTACCAGGAAGGCCCACATGAAACCACCGATGGCCAGCAGGACGCTCGATACCACGAACGGAGCGACCCACGACCCGAATTGAGTAATCACGCCAAACAGAATCTGTGAAAAAGCGCCGGCAAAAGTTCCCGCCATATTCATCAAACCGGAGACGGTGCCGGAATATTCTCCGCCGACATCCATTGCGACTGCCCAAGCGGGACCAAGGATGCACTCCAGGAAGAACATGGCTCCGGTGAGGCACAACACCGCCGTGTAAGGCGCTTTCGTCATCGCGCCTGGAAGCAGCAATCCAACCGCTCCAATTGTTCCGCCGATGGCGACCGAGCGTCTGGCCAACTTAACGTTGTTGGTCCTCCTTAAAATAAGGTCGGAAACCGCGCCGCCAAAGGTGTCGCCGATCACCCCGGCCCAGAGAGGCAACGAGGCGAAGATGCCCATCTGCATCAGCGAGAACTTGCGGTACTCCATCATATAAATAGGAAGCCAGGTCAGGAAAATCCACGACGTATAAATGTAAATGGCGTAAACGATCATCAGGTACCACATGTTCGAGCTCTTGAGCAGAACGCCCCAGGGCACGGTTGGCCTCTTTTTGATATTGATCGGCGCCTTGATGTTGCCATTTTCATCGAAGCCGCGGATTTTCGCGACTTCCGCCTGATTGACCGAACGGTGCTCCTCAGGAAGATTCCGGTAAAACAGATAAAATATGGTCGACCAGATTACACCGGTCATGCCGAAAATATAAAATACCCAGCGCCAACCAAACTTGGCCATGATGACTACGCTGATCGGCGGAACGACGGCCGCGCCAATTCGAGTCGCGCTGTGCGTAATGCCCTGAATGAATCCGCGCTCCGACGGCGAAAACCATAGCTGCATCGCTCTCGTTGCAGTTGGAAATGCACCCGCTTCGCCCGCGCCAAACAATGCGCGAATCAAAATCCATTGCACCAAGCTGCCGGCATGCGCTGTCGCTATGGTCATCACCGACCAGAAGGCAACCAGTGCCGGAAGAACCTTGCGCGGGCCAAAGCGGTCGCCAATCCAGCCGCCAGGCACCTGCCCAAAGGAATAGGCAAACGTGAAGGCGCTGAAAATAAACCCCATGGTAATTTTGTCGAATCCGAATTCCTTCCGAATCATCGGCGCGGCGGTCGAAATGTTCACCCTGTCCATGTAGGTGATGAGATACATGAGACAGATGATGAACAGCATGAACCAACGGTAGGAGCTCGGCTTCCCCAGTTCCGATTGCTTTTGCATGATATGGCCTTTCGTTGGCGGCCGCAGCGTGGAAAACAACTTTGCGGATTCGTGGAACACCCGGTCCCGTCAACGTCTTAGCGAAATGAACGCCTTGAATTGGATATTCGAGTCATCTTATCCTGGAACCGTTGCCGGCTCAAGCAAGTTCGACAGCCGGCCGCCTCCAGGGTTACAGGCGCGGAACCTTCAGCCCGTCCGCCAGTACATCCAGCGCTGAGTGGAGTTCACGGCTCAACAAAACGCCTTTTGCCATGCGATCCTGGTAAATCCGCGTCGAACGTTCTCCTGGAAGCCGTATCTCGTCGAAGCCCGGCAGTTTCGGCGATGATTTTATTTCTTCCCAAACCGTATCAACTTTCTTCTTGAACTCCTCGACGTCCAGGAACGAGGCAATGTTTACGGCCACAATCGCATGTCCCGTGTTGGTCACAGTCGAAGAATCTTTATTGAAATCAACGACCTCTCTGCCGAATGCGGCCCCATTGAGCGTACCGGCCAGCAGGCCGAACATGAGAGCCAGCCCATAGCCTTTCGGTCCTCCGATGGGCAGCAGGAATCCTTCGTTCGCTCGGTTAGGATCGGTCAGAGGACGGCCCTCGCGGTCGATCATCCAGCCTTCCGGCATCGCCTGCTTGAGCTGCGCTTTGACCTTCACCTTTCCGTAGGCTGCATTCGTGGTCGCCATGTCGAGCACGATGTCCGGCCATCGCGAACCCGGTACGGCAATGGCAATCGGATTCGTGCTGAGGAGCATTTCCGTGCCGCCCCAGGGAGGCAAATGGTTGGCGCTGCCGACGGCGATGTAGATTCCCACCATCTCATGGGCCAGCGGCATTCGCGCATAGAGCGATGCCGGACCCGCATGATTGCTGTTGCGCGCGCCCACCCACGCCACGCCGGCCGAACGAGCCTTCTCCACGGCAACCTCGGCGGCGCGGCTCATCACCAGGTGGCCCATGGCGTTATCGCCATCAATAAGCGCGCTTGCGGCCTGTTCGCGAACCACACGAATTTTCGGCCGCACGTTGATGCCGCCACTCTGGATCCGTTTCACGTACTGCGGCAAGCGAAAGACACCGTGACCATCCGCGCCGCGCGCATCCGCCTCAGCCATCAGATTGCCGACACGACCGGCATCTTCAGGCGGAAGGTCTACGGCCTCAAGCACTCGGACGATGAAGCACTGTAAATCGGTTATTTTTGTATTAGAAAATTCAGCACCGGGGTTGGCAGCTTTATTCAAGGAACCATGCTCCACTCCGCAACCTCGCGGATCCTATTCTTCTTCTACTACGTTGTATCATCGCAGCCCGGTTAACGCTCCGTGGCCGCCTTTGATCCGAGCAGGAGTTTCAGCGCTGCCAGCAGTAAACCGGCAATCCGCAACAACCCGCAACTTCTCTACTGTGAATTGCGATCAGCTCAGAGAGCCAGTATTCCGCCATGATCGTTGCCCTGTCAACCGCGCTTCATCGTGCTCAGCTTCCAACCTAAGATAGTTAACTTTCTTCTCCTAAACGCGTGTTTCGGTTGCGAGCAGTCCCCAACCCAAGTAAGCTATAAGCACGTTCGATCATGCGATTCCAATCGCTAATTCAACAGTGCCGCCTCAGTTCCGACTCATATAGGAGATGAGCACGATGGCTGTTGCCTGCCTTATCGCTACGCTGGACACCAAAGGGGAAGAAATACGGTATTTACGCGACCGGATACGCGCGGGTGGACACGATGCCGTCCTTGTCGATGTAGGCGTCTTGGGGGAGCCGCCGCGGGATTTACCGGTGGAGGTTACTAATCGGCAAGTTGCCGAGGCAGCGGGAACAACGCTTGAGGAACTGCGAAATATCGGTAGCCGTGGCCTCGCGATCGACAAAATGATTTCCGGGGTGAAGAAAATATGCGCCGATCTTTATAAAAACGGTCGGGTGCAGGGGTTTCTCTCAGTGGGCGGTGCCGAGGGAACGGTAGTCGGGACCCAGGTCATGCAAATGTTTCCGGTCGGCGTTCCGAAACTCATGGTTTCAACTATGGCCTCCGGCGCCAGGACCTTTGGCCCTTATATGGGAACCAAAGACATTCTGATGATGCACTCCGTCATCGATATTCTTGGGCTCAACAAGATCAGCCGCACAATCTTCGATACGGCCGCCGGCGCCATGGTGGGAATGTTAGATCAAACCCGGCACTCCCATGAAAAATCGTCTGCCGAGGATGCTCCCCTTCGGATCGCCATGACAACCTATGGAAATACCATGGGGGCGGTCATGGTCTGTAAGCCTTTATTAGAGAAAGAGGGGTTCGAAGTTATCACCTTTCATGCCAATGGCGTTGGTGGAAAGGCGATGGAGGAGATGATCGAGCAGAATCTCTTTAATTTCGTGCTGGATTTGACGACACACGAATTGACCGACTTCATTTGCAACGGATACCACAACCCTGGTCCGGACCGGCTCAAAGCGGCGGCCAGCAAGGGTCTGCCGCAAGTGGTAGCACCGGGATGCATCGATTACATCGTCCAAGGAGCGCTGGATACTCTTCCCGAGAAGTACCAGGGACGTGCTACCTATTACATGAATCCACTGATGACCCTGGTAAGAACTTCAGCCGACGAAATGGCAAAAATCGGCCGCCTAACCGCCGAAAGGTTGAACGAAAGCAAGGGTCCGGTCATCTATGTACTACCCTCGAAAGGCTTTTCGATGCCGAATCATCCAGGTGGAGCGCTCTACGATCCTCCGGCGGATGAAGCATTCCGCTCCGAACTGAGGCAGCATCTGGACAAGCGCATCCAACTGATCGAAGTTGATGCCGACATCAATAATGATGTCTTCGCCCGAACCCTTGTCGAGTCTCTGCTAAGCCTTCGCAGTTTCGACAACGGCGGCCGCGAAGCTGACAAGAATTCGACCAGCCACCCGGTCGCTGTGACAGCGCGCAGATAAAACGAGACGAAGGTTCTACTCCACCGGCCGTCGCTCCGAAGAAGATCCGGCTTGTCTGAGTTGATAAAGATAGGCGAGCTTTGCCGATTCGTTTGCCAGCTCGCACAGTTCGGCCGCCTCGTGTAGCGTCTTTCCCGCAGCGATTAAGCCGTGTTTAGCCAACAACGCGACGTTCACCGCGGAGTTTGAGAATGTCGCTGCTACTTCCTGGTGGAGCTGCGACAGCTTGCCTGGGATACACGGAACTACCGGCATCGTTCCGACCTTGTCGATCGCCTCTTCGGTCATCAAAGGAATTTCGCATCCGTCGAGAGCATAGACGAGAGCCCAGGTCGCGTGAACGTGAAGGATACCTCCCACATCGGGTCGGAGCTTATAGATTCCGGCGTGCGACATCGTATCTCTACTCGGTTTCTCACTCCCGTAGACAAGCTGACCGTCCAGATCGACGACCAGGAGATTCTCCAGCGATAGTTCCATGAAGCCCTTGCCGGATGGCTTGATTACGAAGAGGTCCTTGCCGGGTATCCGAATGCTGAGGTTTCCTCCGCTGCCGGCCTGAAGCCGCGTCGCACACGCTCGTCTGGCAATCTCAATCAGATCCTGCTTTATAGGATCGTAGACGCTGCATTCCTGCGAGCTCATCCCAATACACTTACTCATAGACTGCCTTGTCGAACACGCTATAGTCGTGACCCGGCAGAATAGTACCACCTATATTCGCTAGTCTCTCCAGGCTGTTCCAGGCATCTTTCATGCTCACATAGCGTCCTAGCATATTGAACCGCAGATGGTTTTTCGCATCTCCGACAAGGTTCTCGCCTGCCATGACCGCGTCACCGGCAGCGATAACCTTTCCAGATTTTGTATGAACGACGACGGATTGATGTCCTGGCGAATGACCCGGGGTTGGAATGATGACTACGCCAGGAATGACTTCGTAGTCGCTCTTGATAGTAGTAAACGTAACTCCCCAAAACGGAGCCTCGTAGCCGGTGATGGGGGCCTCATAGCTGCGGTAATAAGGCGGGATCGGATCACGCGCAAATTGCAGTTCGGTTTCGTGGACGATAAATTCCGCCCTGGTAAAGCGCTTCATGTTGGCGCAATGGTCCCAATGGAGGTGGGTAAAGACTACGGTGTCGATGTCGTCCGCCTTGATCCCCACTCCCGCCAGAACGTCACAGATGGACTGTCCTGGCTCCTGGTGAGAGCCCCCGTGATGCCAGTCGGCTTTGGGAGTTTCGCACATTCCGGTATCGACCAGAATGAGCTTGCTTCCCCCCTCGATCAGCCATACCGTAGACGGAAAGTCTTCTTTTTTGCCAAGACCCTTCCCCAGGGCCACATGACTGTGGTCGAGCTGAATTGTTCCTGTATTCAAGACCCTGACGCTTAGATTGGACATTTCGACATCCCTTTTCCTTGTTGTAGGAAACCAGAAACTGCCAACTCATCGCACAAGTAGACACAAAACGTTCCGACACAGCCCGAACGACGCAAGAACCGCACTCATCATAGTTCCTACGTTCGCCGGACTATGCTGGAACTCAAAATTCGGCGTGCTATCGAGGCAGTTGCTACTCCCTGGATTCGCGGCTGTGCGGCGCAAAACCATTCGTAACACCTGCTCCGACACAAGCACGCAATTGCAGATCACGTCCTAGCGGCCGGCAGCAGCGGCTCGCTTTGACTGCACCAGGTTTTCCAGTCGCGAGAGGTGTTCAGGTCCGAACGTCAATTCGCCTCGTTCAATCTGTTCGACCATGCTGGTGATCTCATCGTTAAACGGCGTCGGGATTCCCGCCTCACGGCCTTTTGCGGCGACCAATCCATTCATGTAATGCACTTCCGAAGGCCGGCCCTTCAGCATGTCCTGAAGGAAAGAGTTAGTGTGCTTGCCAATGTGCTTGCAGAGCGTTTCCAAGATGATCTTCAGCATCTTTTCCGGTGCGCCCATCATATCTTCGGCACTCAAGCCGAAGACCGGCTCAACCCGATAACCGAGGGCCACTCCGACTTCCAGACACTCTCGGCCCAGCGCAATGCCGAGTTCAAACAGCTTGGGGTTTTCGATAACGATCGGCTCAGTGCCGCGAAGAATGGCAGCAATAGCGTGCGACATGGTATTGACGATGAGCTTCGACCATTTCGCACCCCAGATGTTGGACAAGATCTCAACCTTGCCAGCCGCACTGAGAATTCTTGCCAGCTCCTGCACGCGCGTGGTCTCTCGGCCGTGCATTTCGCCAAGCGCGAACCAAGCCTTGGTCGGACCGGTGCGGCGTTTGACTTCTCCCGGGCCCAGGATTTGCGCTGCGCATTCGACGACGCTGGGCACGTCCCGCTGATAGCCGATGATGGGGGCGATCCATTCGTCGTTGAGACTATTCTGGAGCGACACCAGAACTCCAGTGGGTGCAAGATGCGGCTTGATGAACTGTGTCAGCCATACCGTGTCGGGCGATTTGGACGTCAGGAAGACGATGTCGAACGGCTTCTTCAACGCCGCTACTTCACACAAGTGGAGGGCCCGTACCTTGACGTTCAAATCGCCTTCCGGCATCGTGACGTGCAGCCCTCGGGTCTTCATTGCTTCGATGTGCTCGGGCCACTGATCAATAAGCCATACATCCTCGCCCGCACGGGTCATATCGGCCCCTACAGCGCTACCAATTGCGCCGGTTCCTAAAACAGCGATCCGTTTTCCCATAATCTCTCTCCTTTGAAGGTCGCGTTGTCTGCATCGATCTCACATACGAAACGACCGCGCGCTGCCATTTCCGGCAGAGCAACCGCCCTGCCGGATGAACTCATTTCTTTGTCGCAAGCGGCACAAGGCCAGCTACGACAAACAAGACGAAGGATATGCTGATGAAGTTTGGTTCATTTCGAACTCCGCCGAAGTAGGCGAAAGGAAAAGCAGCCCAGAACGTCCAGAACGAGATGTTCATGAGCAACATGCGATGCTTTTTCCCCCACGGCAACGGAGTTTGAAGTCGAGCGGGTGCTGTTCCTGTTCCAGCCGACATTTTTTTCCTTTCCTCGTTCGCTACTGTACGTTCCGGAAGAAAATATAGACAAAGGACCAAGCGACGACGCCGGTGCAGAGAGCTACACCGATGCAATAGGGCAATGTTTTGTTCATAACTTCGCTCTCGCCCCCGTCCAGACCGACCATGGTGGAACCCAGGAGTACCTTGGCAGGAGAGATTGCCCCGCCAATGGAGCCTCCCACCGCTTGCGCAGCCGCAATAATGACGGTGCTGATACCGAGCACCTTCGCCGTCTCAACCTGAAGTGCTGCAAACATGACATTGGAGTTCGCGCCGCTTCCCGTCAAAAACGTGCCTAGCACGCCGATGAACGTGGAAGTCAGCGGGAAGAGTCGCCCTGTGGCTTTCGCCATTCCTTGAGCAAGCAGGAAGGTCATCCCCGAGTCCACCATAACCAGCGCCATCATCACCATGGTGATGACGCCAATACTGGTTGGAATGCATTGCAGGAACGTGGTCTTAAGGGCTTTAACGGTTGCTCCAGGCTTCCACCGGCCTGCGATACGGAAGACCAGGAACGAGAGAATTGCCGCCGTGATCAGTAGCGGTCCGGGGTGTGACATGCCGATCCGCGAGTACATCTTCTCGGCTTTAACGGCAAAATTCATGGTGGTCTTCACCGCCGGATAATCCATGCCGAAGGCATACGGGGCGAGGAATCGCTTGATTAGCTTAATCTGCGACAGGACCGACAGCACGATCAGGATGTAGTAAGGAGAGAACGCGAGATTGAATCCGAGTTGTCGCGGAGTTTCGGACACCTTGGCATCGCTCGCCGCATCGCCGCGATACAGCTTGGTACGCGCCATGACCGCTACGGTTCCGCAACCAACCAATCCCGGAATCAGAGAGGCCAACTGCGCGGCACCGATCACGGCCATCAGCCAGCAGGTAAATCCCATCGTCACGCTCGTCACCAGAATCACGGGTGTACCCCGTTTGACCGCCGACATGCCGCCGTAAATATGCGCGACCGCAAATCCCGTTGTGACGATTGGGACGACGAATAACACGGCCATCCAAGGTGCTATCACCTCTCCTGGAATTCTCGTGATCAGTTGAATTGTGTAGTAGCCGGCGCCCATTGAGCCGAAGGTCACCGCCCAACTATGCCCGACCAGACAAGTAGCAGCGGCTATCACCGGCGGAAAGCCCATCACGACCATGATCGGGGCCACGATCGCGATCGGCACGCCGAATCCAGCGATGCCCTGCATGAATGCCGCAAAACACCAGGACATCAACAAACACTGCAACAGGCGATCTTTCGTGACTCGGGCCATGCTATCCCCGATCACCTTGACGGCCCCAACGGAATCCACCAGGTTGTACAGAAAGACGGCACACCAAATGATAACCAGCACATAGAGGGACAGACTCATTCCCTTGCTATTGGCCAGCGTTAGTAAGCGGGGGTTCGCCCCAAAATATAAAAAAGCCACCACCGTCGCCACAAACCACGAAACGGCACCAGATTTAGGCGCCCCCCAGCGAAAAAACAAGATCGTCGACAGCAACACCAGAATCGGCAGGAATGCCAACAACCATGCCCCCAAGGTAAGTGCAACACCCGCGTCCATGGATCGCCTCCGTTATTCCGTCTGTTTCCCGGAGCATCTGGGTGATATGCCTGATGCGTCCGTTGCTTCCCTGCTCATTCACTTATTGTCGGGTGGGGATTTGATGATGATGGCCCTAAGAACTTCCTGGTTTGGGTTGTAGGTCGCATGCTCCACCCCGGCCGGAACCCACACGACGTCGCCGGGTCCGATCTCCTGCTTGCCGCTGCGCGTCTCCGAAGCTCCTTTGCCTGATTGCACGAAGATGATCTCATCCTGCAAGGGATGAACATGAAGCGTGTGAACGTCTCCAGGAAGGTACTCCGTGATCCTCACCTGAACCTTGTCTGAAAAAGCTGGCGACTCTTTAGCCACCAAACCTTTCGTTCGTCCCCACGCCACGGGATAAAATGGCGCGTCAGCTTCGCGCACGATGACTTTGTCGCGCATCCGATCGGCTCCTTATTTTGCAGTTTGTTGCAGGCCATTTATAGCACCGCTAAGTTATTCGTGATACTTTAATATTTGACATAGCAGATATTCGGTTTCGCAATATCTAAGGGCATATCTAGCGCGTGGGTACCGGAAAAGTGACGATTCCCCCTCGTAGTCCTATGACGCAATTCTGAGGGAAGGTCGTCCCTTTTCGGCAATTCCATCGACGGCGCGACTTGCTGTGCCTCGGCGTTCGGTAACGGCTTGAGGACTTTTATGCACGGCTGGGATTTGAGTTACGTTCTGACGGTTGTGGAAGAAGGAAGCATCTCCAAGGCAGCCCGCAAACTGTACACTTCGCAACCCGCCCTGAGTTTGCACATTAAGAAAATCGAAGAACAGCTTGGGATCAAATTATTTGATCGCGAGCACTTGCCGTTGCGCCTCACCTATGCCGGAGAAAGATTCGCAAACCTTGCCTCTCAGATCGTCGACCTGGAGACGCAGTTACTGCGGGAGATGGAAGACATCAATAACTGTTCGAAAGGAAGGTTGATTCTCGGCATTTCGCCGCTCAGGGGAAAGTCGGTCCTGCCGATTGTTCTTCCCGTCTACCGGCAGCGCTTCCCGGGCATTGAGATTGTGCTTGTGGAGCAGATCTCCAGCGTATTGGAGGAGTTGACCATCAACGGGAAAACGGACCTGACGATCACCAACCTTCCCTTGAAGACCGATCAACTCCAGCACGTGCTCATTCGTCTGGACGAGATTCTGGCGGCAGTTCCCGATAAGTTCTTGCCAGCAGACTTCGATAAGGAACGCTACCGAAAGCCCGACAACGAAGCCCCGGAGATCGACCTTTCCATTTTGAAAGACAGTCCTTTCATTCTTTTGAAGCGGGGGATGAGGATTCGCCAGGTGTCGGAGGACCTGTTTAGAGATGCAGGCATTCAAAAACCCAACATCATTCTCGAAAGCGAAAATATTGCCACATTATTCGATCTTGCCGTGCGCGGTACGGCAAGTACGCTAATCCATCTGAGTTTCGTCCCGCGAAACCACTTGGGCGTTTACTCCTATCTCAAGGAGCGATTGCCGATTTGCTTCCTGCGCCTCAAGAACCCGAAAGCCAAGACCGTTTTGGCCGCCGTGTATTCGAAAGACCGGTATCTTTCAAAAGCCTCCAGGGAATTCATTGTCTTAGCGAAAGAATTACTTTCCACGAAAAACTCTTCGTTTGGACGAAAAGGACTCTCCTAAACAGGCTGCTGAAAAACAGTTTTGCGATTGATCCAGCCCTCAAGCCCTTGTTAACGACATCACGGAGTACACTTCCCCTAGCGCCTCGCTCGTTGCTCGGCGCGTTTTTCCAGCAGCCGCCTAACGGCACCCTGGTGCAGGTGGGTGCGCCGCCTCAGACGATACCGGTCGCTGTTTTCAGCCTCATCTTCAACGCCGCAAACTTTGCCTTCACTCATCGGCGGACCCCGGAAACCCAGGAGATGCTCGCCTTCTGCGGCAAGCACTACATCGTCTCCAACATTGATCTAATCCCGATTGGCAAGATCAACGAAGCTTATGCACACGTTTGCAGCGAGTTGAAATTATCGCTTCATGATCGGCCCTCTCTCAAAAATTTCTATTGACATGAATACGTATTCATCATTAAAGTTCGAATTTATCGCGCATCGTATGCACCTAAATGAATACGAATTCTATCCCGAAAAGTGTCACAAGCCGCGACATCGCGCGTCACGCAGGCGTCTCCCAAGCGACCGTTTCACGCGTAGTGACGGGCCGCCCGGTAAGGCAAGAACTTCGCGATAAGGTGAAAGCAGCGATTCGAGAGCTGAAATACCGCCCGAACGGCACCGCCCGGGCCATGCGTACCAGCCGCACCGGCAACATCGGCCTGGTCGTCCCGCGCCTTGCGAATCCCCTCCATCCGGCGTTACTGCATGTGCTGGGCGGCGCTATCGCTGAAGCCGGGTTCCGCGTCGTCGTCTGGAGCACAAATGACGTAGACGAGAAAGCCGCCGCCGACGCGGTAAGAGGAAGTCTGGTTGATGGCGTTATCATGACCGCCGCGACCACTGCCTCGACACAGCTCTATGAGGCGGTGCAACTCAACGCTCCCGTCGTTTTGGTGAATCGTGTCGTAGAAGGATGGCCTTGCGATCAGGTAGCCAGCGACAATGTTGCCGGTGCACGCATGGTGGCCGGGTATTTGTTGAACTCGGGCCGCCGCCGTATCGGAATGGTGGGGGGAATTTCGCTGGCCAGCAGCATCCGCCAGCGCCAGTTTGGGTTTCGCGAAATGCTGGCGGGCCGGGGACGTGCGCTGGATGAGAGTCTTTGCGAGCTGGTTGACCAATTTTCCTACCGGACTGGTTTCGAGGCGACAGCGCGCCTTCTTGATCTTGCCGATCCACCGGATGCCCTTTT
Source organism: uncultured Acidobacteriota bacterium (assembly GCA_963786555.1). GTDB lineage: Bacteria > Acidobacteriota > Terriglobia > Terriglobales > Acidobacteriaceae > CAWBRT01. The sequence continues at coordinate 170,777 of CAWAZO010000004.1, read as the reverse complement.
CTGTGTGAACGATTTCCTCGCGCTGGGCGCGAGAGACGCAGCTCGCGACCGCGGCTTCGATGTTCCCGGTGACCTTTGGATCGTCGGTTATGACGATATCGAAATGGCATCCTGGGATGCTTTCGACCTTACTACCGTCCGCCAGCCACTTTTGCAAATAGCGGAATACGCCGTACGTTTCCTGCTCGAGCGGATTAGCGGTTACGAAGGTGAGGGCCGGAACATTCGTCTGTCGAATGATCTTGTGCTCCGCGGATCGACTTCGCGACGGCAAAACACTTCAACTTCAGCCGGCCATAGCTCGACTGAGCCGCACCCGATTACGAAAGACGAAGGATGAGGACTAGCGCCTCATCGATACTTACAACGCAAAAGGAGCACGATGAAAATCACTGGTATTGAAGCAATGATCCTGCGGAAGAAGATGGATAGGCCGTTCACCTCCGCACGGGGCTGGTGGTACAAGACGAAGAACGCAATGCTGGTGAAGGTTAGCACCGATGAAGGCATTGTGGGCTGGGGCGAAGCCTACGGTCCCGGTGAGATGACTAAGACTGCCGTCGAAACTCTGTTGGCGCCCATGGTCTGCGGCGCCGATCCCTTTGACGTTGATGTGTTGTGGGAAAAGATGTACCAGCGGGTCGAGGACTACGATCCGCAGGGCTTTGGCGTGGCCGGCATCAGCGCCATCGACATCGCTCTTTGGGACATCATGGGCAAGGCGTTGGACCGGCCCGTCTACCAGTTGCTCGGCGGGGCTCATCGCAAGACGGTCAGAGCGTATGCCACCGGGCTTTATTTTATGAGTGAAGACGGCGACCATACCGCGCCTTCGGTCGAAGAAGCTCTCATGTACAAACAGCAGGGCTTCACCGGAGTCAAGATGAAGATCGCGCTGCCGCCGCGTGAGGAACTGAAGCGCGTTGAAAGGGTGCGCGAAGCATTGGGCTCCGAGATTGAACTGATGGTCGATGCCAATCACGGCTACAACCTCAGCAATGCCATCCTGTTGGGCCGCGAATTCGAGAAGATGGGTCTGGGGTGGTTCGAAGAGCCGGTTTCGTCGCACGACCTCAACGCCTACGCTGATCTTAGAAGCAAGCTGAGCATTCCGCTGGCCGGTGGCGAAAACGCTTTTACACGCTATGCCTTTAAGGAGATCATCGAGAAAAGAGCGATGGATATCATTCAGCCCGACGTTTGCTGCGCCGGCGGACTGACCGAGACCAAGAAGATTGGCCACATGGCAGAGACCTACGGCATCGGCGTCATCCCTCACGTGTGGGGTTCGGCTGTTGGACTATTCGCCGCTCTTCATATGATGGCTTCCCTTCCCCCCGCTCCGCATAGCTGGCGTCCGGCGCCGATGTGGATGGAATACGAACAGACCGAGAACCCATTCCGCGATTATCTGGTCGCCGAGCAGATCTGTCAGAAGAGCGGCATTGTCAGCGTGCCCGAAGGCCCTGGGCTCGGCTTTACGATCAACGAAGAAATCATCCAGCGATATCGAGTCGCATAGGTGGAGATCATGAACATTACCGGCGACTTGCTGCGTGATTTTTACTATCGTGTTCTGCTCGCTGTGGGTACAGGAACGGAGGAGGCGTCGATCACGGCCGATGCGCTGATCGATGCCGACCTTCACGGCCTTGAAACTCACGGCGCTTTCAGAGTTCCCGCGTATGTCCGCATTGCACAAGAGAAGGTGCTGAATGCCGAGCGGAAACCGCAGCTCGAATGGCGGAAAGGTGCGCTCTCGCTCATCAACGGCAACAACGGATGGGGGCAGCCCGCCGCCCGTCTTGCCGTGAGCGAGGTCATTGCGAATGCCAAAGCCAGCTGCATTGGCGCTGCCGGCGTCTACAACACCAACCATATCGGAACCTGCGCATACTATGCGCGGATGCTGGCCAGCGCGGGGCTCGTCGGCTTCGTTACCACCAACTCGCCTTCGAACATGCCGCCGACGGGCGGGGCGGAAGCTGTGCTCGGCACCAATCCTATTTGCTTCAGCGCCCCGGCATCGGGCGGTCGCGTCGTAGTGGTGGATATGGCGACTTCGGTCGTTGCCAAGGGCAAGATCCTGCTCGCAGCGGAGCGTGAGCAGACGATTCCAGAGGGCTGGGCAGTAGATAAAAATGGGCACCCGACTACGGACCCCAAAGCAGCCATGGGCGGTTACCTTCTCCCCGTTGGCGGTCCCAAGGGATACGGACTCGCGTTTTTTGCCGAAGTCTTCGCCGGCGTACTCACTGGTGCAGAGGTGGCGAAGGATCTAAACACGATGTTTTCGCCGCAGCTCCGGAAGTGCGGTGTAGGTGCATTCCTGTTTGGTATTGATACAGCCGCCTTCGGGGCCAGCGACGTGAGCGCGCGAATGGACAAGTTAATCGCGATGGTCGTTGGGGCGAAGCTCGCCGAAGGCGTCCAGAAAATTTACTTGCCCGGCGAGATTGAACAATCGACCGCCGAGAGGCGGAAGCAGGAAGGTATCGCCATCAGCGCACCGGTGTGGGCGAACCTCAACAAAGTTGCCATTGCACTTGGTATAACACCGCTTTCCTCTACATAGCGGCATGAACCATCCGCTACTCCGATCCGTTTGAGCCGTGCTACCTTGGCCCGATCTACTGAGGTAGCCATCGCCGTGAGGCTTGTTGTCTGCAGAGCGGCTCGGCCGCAAGTTGGATGTGGTTGCTGAAGGATGAACTGGCAGGAAGGTTCGATAGCTGGTTCGTCCGGACAGGAATGAGGAGAATGAACGTAAATATTAATTTTCCGAACCGGCTACAGAAGGTGCAGAAGCTGCTGCGGCAACGCGGACTGAGGGCGTATGTGGCCATGCGCTTCGCCAGCTTATCGTACTTAGCGGGTGTCTTTATTCCCTGGCGATGCGCCGTAGTTGTACCCGACGAGGGTGCGCCGATCGGGATTTGGATGGAACAGGACGCCGACAGGATCATGCAAGAGACCTGGCTCTCTGAACATCGTATCTGGGGAGCGAAGCACGATCTGCTTGAAGTTGTGGCGCAAACCTTAACTGAGCTCGGAATCGCGGAATCGACCATAGGCCTCGAGCTTCGGGCCGAGGGAGGCCGAGGCGCTTTGGGGGTTGTGTGCGCCTATGAGTTGGAGGACCTGAAGTGCAGGGTTCCACACGCGAAATTCGAGAATGGCTGTCCGTTGCTTGACGAAGCCATGCTGGTTAAAGAGAAGGAAGAAATCAGGCTGATGCGCCAGGCCGCCGCCATCGCCGACGCCGGTTTATTGGCTGTCCTGGATTTCATCAAGCCGGGACGGACCGAGAACCAAGTCGCCGGTGAGGCGGAGAGGGCCATGCGGGCCTTGGGCAACGAGTGGAACTGGTCTCTCAGTGGAGGCACGGAGGTTGGCTCGGGACCGCGCAGCGCTTTTCGGGGCGGATTCACGCAGCCCGCGACCGACAAGATCATACAGTCCGGCGAGAACGTCATCCTGGATCTCCATCCCATGTACCGGCTGTACATGGCGGACGCGTGCTTCAACGTCGTGGTGGGTGAGCCCTCGCAGGAGCAACTCCGGTTGGCCGAGGTTTGGAAAAAGGCCCTGCAAGCATTGCTCAAGCAGATGCACCCAGGCGAGAGTATCGCGAACGCAGCCCGGGCGGCCCACTGCGTGTTGCAGGAAAGCGAGTTTGCGGCCTTTGCTTTGCCTCGTTTCGGTCATGGGCTGGGAGTCGATACCAGGGTCGCGCCCTCAATTAGCTTGAACAACGAATCGCTTTTCGAGGAAAACATGGTGGTCGCCGCAGGCATACACGTGTATGTGCCGAACCTGGGAGGGATGCGCACGGAATTGCCGGTACTGATCGGGAAGACGGAAGCGGAGCCTCTGTGCAAGTTCGGAACGAGGCTGCATGTTACCACCAGGAACGGTTGCTGAGCGGCACGACCATTCCGACGCGCCTTGCAGCGACATTCGCAACTGAGTTTCGCCGGGCTCGAAAGAGCGCGGCAAAGGGGGGAATTGTTTATGTTCCACGCATTGCAACTAGAACCGGACGACAACGTGGCTACCCTCGTCGCCGAAGTGGAGAAAAACACTGAGCTGACGGTCCAAGCGCCCGGGAAAACCGTTGTGCTGACAACCGTAGACTCCATTCCGTTTGGACACAAGGTAGCGCTCACGTCCCTGAAGAAAGGGGACATCGTCAGCAAGTATGGCCGGCCCATTGGACGTGCCACCAGCGACATTCCCAAGGGCGGCTTGGTCGGTGTTCATAACCTGGAAGGCCTGCGCGGCCGTGGCGATCTCGCCCAGGAAAAAGGTGCTTCGAAATGACGACGTTCTTAGGGTTCCCTCGCGCCAACAATACGGCGGGTACCAGAAATTATGTATTGGTAATTCCTGCCGGAAGAGTTCTGAGCATCGCCGCCACTCGCGTCACCAATTACGTGGTTGGCACTAAAACCGCCATCATCGGCGGCGGCGAAGTCGGACATCACAAGCGAGACCGTGAACGGATCGCACGGCTTCTGGTTGGCTTTGCGAAGAACCCCAATACTTTCGCGACCATCATCCTCGGGGCGAAGAGAAATTTCGGGTATCGCGAAGTGGAGCCCTATACCCTGGCACACGAGATAGCCAAGGCCGGCAAACCTGTCGAGGTGCTCACAGTTGAGGAGTCCGGCGGGCTTGAAAGGCTGGTAGAAGATGGCATAGCTCTGGCCCGCCGCTATGTTCACCAGGCGTCCTTGGTCAGGCGTGAACCGGTGCCTGCCGACAAGCTCACCATCGGAGTGAAGTGCGGCTGGTCGGACGCGACCAGCGGCATCGCCGGCAATCCCTCGTTCGGCAAGGCTGCGGACCTTTTGATCGCCGCCGGCGGCAGCGTCATTTTCTCGGAAACAACCGAACTCATTGGAACGGAGCAGGACATTGCCGCACGCTGTGTGGACAAGGCCGACGCCAAGAGACTGCTCGAAATGGTGTACGAGGTGGAAGAAGCAGCGAAGCGAACCGGCGAGGATATACGGGCAATCAATCCGGTGCCGTCGAATATCGTTGCCGGAATCACTACCCTCGAGGAAAAGTCCCTCGGGGCGGTACACAAGGCGGGCACTTCAAAAATTGTTGGTGTGCTGGAATATGCGACGCAGCCGACGAAGCCCGGCCTGAATTTCATGGACGGCTGGATGTCTGCCTTCTCGCTGCCGATGAGCTTGGCGGCGGCGGGTGCTCAGATTTCCCTTTATCAATTGGGTGGCGAGGATCTTCCCAGCAATGATCCGCCAATGCTGGCGACGAACAATGCGGTGGTTGCGCCTCTGATGATGATTACCGGTAACCCTCGCACGGCGAGCAAAGCGGAACGCAGCATCGACTTCTCTTCCGGCGCGATCATCACGGGCGACGGCACGGTTGATCAGATGGGAGAAGCTCTGTTTGCCAAACTTCTTTCGATCGCATCCGGTGAACTCACGAAGGGCGAAACCATCAACTATGCCGACCCGCTGGACCCGTATTTTCTGGGGCCGGTCTTCTAAAGGGAGCCAAAGAAAATGAGACTCGTCAGTTTCTATGCCGAAGGCAAGGTAAAGCTCGGCGTACTGGTGGACCATACGATTATCGACGTCAACGCCGCAGCGGCCTTTTTGGGCTCTCGCGCTCCCGGAGACATAGCGGAAGTACTGCAATCGTCCGACGGACTTTCCCGAACCGCTGCTATTGTCTCCGCGGTCAAAGGAAGGAGCGGCTCCTGGGCTTTGGCGAGCAGCGGGATCAGGCTGGCGCCGCCAGTCCCTCCAAGGGCAAAGATTCTAGGCGTCGCGCTCAACTACCACGATTTCTGTGAACGGGGAAAGCTGCCCACTCCAACCGCGCTGAAGGTCTTCTCCAAGCTGCCCACCACCATGATTGGCGCCGGAGACTCCATCGAACTGCCCGCCGGGCGCAGGGTCACATACGAGGGGGAACTCGCGGTTGTCATTGGGCGGCGAGGCAAGGATATCCCTGTCGTAGAAGCGTGGGACTACGTTGCCGGCTACAGCGTTCTGAACGATCTGACCGCCAATGACGCGGCCAAGGAAGACGTTCAGCTCATGCGGGGTAAAAACTTTGATACGTTCTGCCCGATCGGCCCGGCTCTGGTCACGAAAGATGAGATTCCGGACCCTTATCAATTACCGATCAAAACGACCGTCAATGGAGTCGTGCGCCAGGATTCCATGGTGGAACGGTTGATCTTCAAGATTCCGGAGATCATCAGCTATTTTGCTTCATTCCTGACCCTGGAACCCGGTGACGTGATCGCGACCGGCACACCGGCGGGCACGGCTTTGCAGTACGATCCTCCGGCGTTTCTGGCGTCGGGCGACTTGGTCAGCGTCACCATCAGCGGAGTGGGAACGATCGCAAACAGGGTCGTCACAGCATACTAAGGTATTGCAGGCACGGCCACAAATTCCTCGGTTCAGCAGGCAAGGAGAAGGGTATGCACGGTTTGGGAATTGTAGTTGGCATTACGATGGTCTACATCGTCGGCACGACCCTGGTCGGGATGTGGTCGGTTCGGTATGTGAAGGACACCACGACCTTCATGACCGCCAAAAACATGCTTGGACCGTGGATCATCGGCGTGCTCCTGATGAGTGAGTTTGTCGGTCCCGGCACATTTATCGGCGTTGCCGAATCGGCTTATTCCAAAGGCATATTTTCGGCTCTGGCCCACATCTCGCTGGCGCTTGCGTTTTTTTTATATGCATTTTTCCTGGCGCCTAAATATAACGCCGCCGGGGAATACACGATCTCGGGAATCTTGGAAAAGAGGTACGGCCACGGAACCCGCTGGATTGTCTCGCTGGTCATGATTTATGCCCTGCTGGCGGTCAACGTCACGAATTTCACCGGCGGCTCGGTAACCATCGCGACGCTTCTCAATGTGGATATCAAGACGGCGAGCCTCATTCTTGCAACCCTCATAGCGGCCGTCGTCGCTATGGGTGGTCTGCGCGGGATTGGCATCTCGAACCTGTTCCACATCGTGGTGAAGTACGTTGCCTTGGTTGCACTCGCTTTTACCGGCTGGACGCTTTTGAAGGCAAATCCAGCGGCGCTGGCTCGCATTCCGGCGACACACTATTCCATCAAGGGAACCGGGCTGTCGCTTCCTCTGGTCTGGGCTCTAGGCAACATCGGCGCAGTTTTTTCCACGCAATACGTCGTCCAGTCCATTAGCTCGTTGAAAAACCAGAAAGAAGCGTTCCAGGCGAGTCTCATCGCCAGCTTCATGATCATTCCCACCGGTGTCTTCGCCGCCTACGCAGGATTCGCAGCGAGTGGACTTTTCCCCAACATCAAGCCCGTCACCGCCGTACCGGTGCTGATGAAGTCGATGACTCCGGTTTGGACGGGAATTGTCTCAGCCGGCATCATCGCAAGCGCCTTCGTCGCCCTGTCTGCGTGCATTCTCGGGGCCACCGCTCTGTTCATCAAGGATTTCTACGTACCACTGGTGAAGCCCACCGATCGGCAAACCATGGTCGCAACGCGGGTTGCGGCAATTGTGATCACGTTCATTCAGTTGCCCTTTGTGTGGTACGTTCCCGCCCTCTTGTCGACGCTATTTTTCTCGCGCGGCCTGAGAGCATCCATAGGCGTCCTCGCGATCTTTCTTTTCTATCTGCCCAAAATTGGGTCAGGTCGTGGAGTGGTTGGCGGCCTTATCTGCACGATCGTTGGCACCACCATCTGGTACGCTCTTGGAAACCCCTTCGGTATCAACAACCTTTATATTGCGATATGCATGCCCGCGTTGGGTATGTTCGCCGACCATTTCATCACCAAACTGACGGGCAAGCCAGTGCCCACTCCCGCCGCCGCCTTGGTCGCCAGCGCTCCTGAAAAACAGGTAAAGCCATAAAGTCATCGTGAAAGATCTGACGACCGGCGCAAAGCAGCCCGACGCATGCAAGGAATAGAATCAGCGATTGCTTTGCTCCTGGAGTGGCTGTGACAGAAAGTGGAGAGTTCAGAATGCCCAACGCGAACGCGCATAACATGCCGCCGGTGCCAAATTCATCCGGGACGGGTCTTCCTCGACTGCGTGTGCCGGTCGAGACCTGTGATTGTCATATGCATATCTATGACGATCGTTTTCCAACCGTGCCATACCCCCACATTCAGTCCGCAAATGCCGGCGTGAAAGATTACCGCTTACTGCAAAAACGCCTCGGCATCCGACGCAATGTCGTCGTAACACCGGGGGCCTACGGGTCGGATAACCGCTGCACGCTCGATGCGCTGGCTCAACTCGGCCCCGATGCTCGTGGTGTTGCGGTCGTTGACAGCAGCGTAACCGATAGCGAGTTGCGCCATTTTTCGGCCTTGGGAGTGCGGGGAATCCGCTTCAATTTCAGAATTGCCGGTGTGACCACGCTTGAGATGCTCGAGCCGCTATCACGCCGCATCGAGCCACTCGGGTGGCACGTGCAGATCAACATGCCGGGTGATCTGATCGCGCGACACCGCGATATCCTGCTTCGCTTGCCGTCGCCCATCGTCTTGGATCACGTCGCCAGAATACCTCAGCCGGAGGGCATCCATCATCCCGGGTACCAGGTGGTGCGGGAACTGCTTGACCAAGGTAAAACCTGGATAAAGTTATCCGCTCCCTATGCCGTGACCAAGACCGGTCCGCCCGCCTACGCCGACATTGGCCAAGTTGTGCAGGCGCTCGTGAGAGTTGCGCCAGAGCGACTGGTTTGGGCAAGTGACTGGCCACACCCGACGGAAGAGATCAAACCAGACGATGCCGCTCTTCTCGATTTCTTTGGCGACTTCATGCCCGATGAAGCCACCCATGATCGCATCTTCGTTCGCAATCCGGAGCTGCTGTACGGTTTCTCAAGCCCAAAGCCGAAATGCGAAGACCTGTCCAGAGAGGATCGATCTTCCTCTTCATGACGTCGATTTTCACTAAGCGCGAGCCCCGGATACCATCGCGTCATCCAGAGGCTCATCCAGTGTGGCGAGAACTACAAGGCACAACACGGAGCAAAGCGCGAGGAATAGAAAAACGCTGTTCCAGTTGTACCGGTCCAAGATCATACCTACCGCCAATGGAGTGATGGCGCCACCAAGCTGTCCACCGCTGTTGATAATGCCAAATGCAACCGGGTACGTTTCCTTTGTGGTCACGCCCATCGGGTAAACGGCGAATGCGGAGTATCCCAGAGCGAGCAACAGACCGGCCATAAATAGCACGAAGCCCAGATAGACCGCATTGTTCGGTGCATAGACGAGAGCATACATGGTAAGGATTGTGCAGAACGCACTGACCAGCATCAGCGGCTTACGACGTTTATTTAACACCCAGTCCGAAATAACGCCGCCAAGCAGGTTGCCGAGCACTGCGCCCACGAATGGCGCGGATGCCAGGAACCCCATCTTCATCGACGTAAAATGTTTTACGTTCATCAGGTAGGTGGGAATCCAGGCGAGCATCGTATTGCTGACCCCGATCATGCAGCCATACCCTATCGTGTTTCCGTAGATGTTCCATGAACGGAATACCTGGGCCGAGGTCTCCAATTGCTTGACTCTTTTTGCAAGAATCAGTTTATCCAGCCATGCTAAAGAATACTGCTTGCGAGCTATTGGAGACTTCTCTTTGGCCGCCGTCGGAGCTTGCTCCGTCTGGATGTATTCGAGTTCCGCAGGCGAAACAAACCTGCTTTCAGAAGGCTTGTTAGGTACGAGTAAGAGCCAGAGGATCGAAAAGATAATTCCGGGAATCGCGAAAAAATAAAAGATGTAACGCCAGCCGAACGTCTCGATAATCAGCACGCCGAGTAGAGGGCAAAGCACCGGGCCGAATTTAGAAGCCGCCAGCCAAATTCCTGTGGCCGTTCCTTTTTCTTTAGGCGGAAACCAACGATTAATGGTGGCCGTACAGCCAATGCCAGTCGGGCTTTCGGCGAGGCCCAAGCCAGCACGGAAAACATTTCAGCATCAACAACGAACCGGTTGCTCCCATGAGTCCGGTAAAAACCGATGTGAAAATCATGGCGACCGGAAACACCTTCCGGACGCTTAGCTTCTTATAGAGAAATCCCGCCGGAATCTGAAAGATCGCATAGAAGAAGAACAACAGGCTAACCAGGGCTCCGGCGTCGGTGTTCGTCATCCGGAACTCTTTTTTGATAAGCGGCAGGGCTATCCCCAGATTGGCACGGTCGGCCATAGCGATGGTGTAGATAAGGAAAATCAGCGTCATTACGACCCAGCGGTAATTCGTTCGTTTCCCCGCTGCTTTCTGAGCTTTCCCAAGGACCTCTGCCGTCTGAGACATAAATAACCCCTTCTTCTCTCTCAACGACAACCAGTTGCTGGGTTCTTGAATCCGTCGACATCTTTATCCCATTTCTGGTTTTCGATTGATCGTCTTCGCGCTCTTGGTAAGGTACATTATTTCCGACGCACTACACTAGAACTTTTACATAGTTATGCATCGTCCGCTTAGCGGATGTCTCTAATCAATAGAGAATGAAGCTGGAGAGGAGATACAGATGGAATACAGGATTCTCGGAAGTTCCGGTCTCAAAGTGTCTGAGTTGTGTTTTGGCACAGGCACTTTTGGCGGAGCCAACGAGTTTTTCAAGGCATGGGGTTCTACTGGTGTAGAGGAAGCAAAGAGACTCATCAGCATCTGCCTTGACGCGGGTATCAACCTTTTCGATACCGCCGACGTTTACTCGGATGGGTTGGCAGAAGAAATCTTAGGCGAGGCGATCGCGGGCAAACGCAACGATCTGCTGATTTCGACCAAAGCGACTTTCCGCACCGGTAAGGGTCCAAATGATCTGGGCTCGTCGCGCTACCACCTTGTTTCCGCGTGCGAGAACAGCCTGCGCCGCCTGCGCACGGATCATATCGACATCTATCATATGCACGGCTTCGACGCGCTCACGCCCGTGTGCACGGCTTCGACCGCTCACGCCCGTGGACGAGGTACTCTCGACATTGAACATGCTGGTGTCCAGCGGAAAGGTGCGCTACATCGCATGCTCGAACTTTTCAGGTTGGCACCTGATGAAGTCGCTTGCGATTTCGGAGCGTCATGGATGGGCAAAGTATGTTGCCCACCAAGTCTATTACTCGCTGATCGGCCGCGACTACGAAGCGGAGCTGATGCCCCTCGGAGTGGACCAGAAAGTCGCTGCGCTGATCTGGAGTCCTCTGGGATGGGGCCGCTTGACTGGCGGAATTCGGCGCGGCCAGCCTTTGCCTGAGACCAGCCGTTTGTGGGCGACTGCCGAGAGCGGGCCGCAGGTAGAGAACGAGTATGTCTATCGGGTGGTCGACGCCATCGACGAAATCGCAAAGCAGAACGGAAAAAGCGTCCCCCAAATCGCGCTGAACTGGTTATTGCGAAAACCTACGGTTGCCTCCGTAATCATAGGCGCGCGCAACGAGGAGCAGCTCAAGCAGAACTTGGCGACGGCGGATTTCAAATTGACGGAAGAGCAGATCGAGCATTTGGATCGTGTAAGCGAGCGCCCTGCGCCATACCCGTACTGGCACCAGCGGCAGTTTGTCGAACGCAATCCGCTGCCTGCGCCATTTACGAATTAGTTCTTAGAGCAGTAAGTTCAGGCCTTATAGGTTCAGCAGGTGTAACACGGAGCCGGGTTGGCGCTCGCCTGTGGTGCCTTGATCCGCCACGACCCCGCGATGCAGAACGTAGAAGCGAGTTGCGATAGACCACACGAAATCGAGGAATTGCTCAACCAGGAGAATGGAGATCTTCAGTTCCTTTTGGATCGTCTTAATTGCATCGTCGATTTGCTGCACGATGGACGGCTGAATGCCCTCCGTCGGTTCGTCGAGGATCAGCAGCGACGGGCGCGTCACCAGCGCCCTGGCAATCGCCAGTTGTTGCTGCTCGCCTCCACTGAGTACGCCGCCCTTGCGCTGTCGCAATCGTGCCACCGTCGGAAATAAATCATAGATATGCTCCGGGGATCGAGTGCGGCCCGTCATTCCTGCGGCCGGCAAGTGCCGAGAGCCCCACCCGAAGATTTTCTTCTACCGTGAGGTGGGGAAAAATTCCGCGTCCCTGGGGAACATAACCGATGCCTCGGCGTGCCCGTTCAAAGGCTGCTTTCCCGGTAATATCGTCGTCTTCGAAGAAGACCTTGCCCCCGGACTCCGGATGCAGGGCAACGATGGTCCGCAGCAGCGTGCTCTTTCCGGCTCCGTTCCTGCCCAGCAGCGTGACCGTTTCGCCCGGCCCCACGCTGAGGTTGATGTCATAGAGGACACGGCTCATGCCGTATGCCGCCGAAAGGCCCTCAAGCTTGAGCATGCTCCACCCCCCTGCGCTCTGCCCAGGTAAACGGCGGCGACCTGCGGATCGTTCCGGACTTCTTCCAGTGTGCCCTCCCGGAGTAGCCGCCCCGCGTGCAGGACCGTAACCGGCGCGTCTAACTGGGCGATGAATGCCATGTCGTGGTCAATGACCAGCAGGCTGTGCCACTCGGTGAGCCGGCGGATCAGCTCCGCGGTCTGGGTCGCTTCCGCCTGCGACATGCCTGCGGCCGGCTCGTCCAGCAAGAGCAGATCGGCATCGGAGACGACGACCATGCCCATCTCCAGCCACTGTTTCTGACCATGCGACAACCGCGCCGCCAGAAAATCCCGCTTTTCCTCCAGTCCGATCAAGCGCAGTACCTCTTCGGCGCGGGCACGCGCCTGCTGGCCGAAGTCGCGGGTGAAGCGTTGCCCACCAGTCGCGATTCCGCCGCGCGGCCAGCGCCAGGTTCTCGAAGACCGTAAGGTTCTCCAGGACGCCCGGAGCCTGGAATTTACGGCAAATTCCCCGGCGGACGATCTGGTATTCGGCAAGGCTGGGTGATGTCCTGCCCTTTGAAAATCACCCGTCCGCTGGCGGGCCGCACCCGGCCGATGATGGCGTCGAGCAGTGTCGATTTCCCAGCTCCGTTGGGTCCGATCAACACCCGCAACTGCCGGGGCATGATTTCCAGGCTCATGCCGTCGAGCGCCTTGAAGCCTTCGAAGGAGACGGTCAGATTTTCGGCGTGTAGCAGCGGTTCACTCATTGCCTACCTCTCGCCTCTCGATGGTGAGCGAAGCGCGCTGGGGTGGAAAGCCATGTTCCGAGATGATGTCGATCCCAGGCTCATCCACATCCGCGGACGTGGCGGCCGTGCCTCGGCCTCTGCGGTGGAAAATCGATACGCCCAGATCCTTGACTCCGGCCAGACCCTGCGGCAACACCAGCACCACAACGACGAATAAAAATCCCATCACGAACAACCATAGTTCGGGCATCGCGCTGCTGATCCAGTCTTTGCCGAAGTTCACCAGCAGCGTGCCGGCAATCGCGCCCAGCAGGCTCTTGCGGCCGCCGACGGCGACCCAGACGACCATCTCGATGGAGGGCACCACGCCGATCATCGCCGGCGAGATCACGCCGACATGCAGGGTGAACAAGGCGCCGGCGATGCCGGCAAAAGCCCCGCCGATGGCAAAGACGACGACCTTAAAGGGAGCCGAGTTATAGCCCAAGAAAGCGCATGCGGTTTTCGCCATCGCGAATGGCATTCAGTATCCTGCCGAAATTCGTGCCCACCAGCCAGCGGCCGAACGCGAAAGCGGCGGCGAGCACCGCGAGGGTGATCCAGTACAGCGCCTTCTGGACCGGCGGATCGGTCAAGCTGAAATCCCAACAGCGTGCCGAAATCGGTGAGGCCGTTGAATCCCCCGGTGTAGGGCTGCTGGCTGATGAGCAGCGTCGTGAACGCCAGCGCCAGGGCCTGCGTGATCAGCGCGAAGTAGACGCCGCCGACCCGGCGATGAAAGACCAGCCACGCCAAGCCTGCCGCGGCCAGCGTCGGCAACACCACGACAGCGGCCAAGGCGACGCCGGGGTGATGAAAGATGCTCCACCACCAAGGCAGATGGTCCATGCCGGTCCAGACCATGAAGTCCGGCAGTTCCCCCGGCGCCGAGGGCGACCAGCTTCAGATGCATCGCCAGCGCATATGCCCCCAAGGCCAAAGAACACGCCCTGGCCGAGACTGAGAATCCCGCCCCATCCCCAGACCAGCGCGAGGCCCAGCGCCAGGATCGACAGGGCGAAGAACCGCCCCAGCAGCGAAAGCCGGTACGGGGAAAGGAAATAGGGCGCGAACCGCCAGCAAAACCAGCAGCACCCCGTAAGCAAGGCTCTTGGCAACCCGCAACTCAGCTCTCCTCCAGTGCCCGGCTGCGCATGTAGATGATGCCCTTGGGGCGGAATTGGATGAACAGCACGACCATGACCAGCAGCATCACGTCGGCAAAACTCACGCTGGTGAAGATCTGCACCGAGGAGGAAAAGACGCCCACCAGCACCGCCGCCAGCACGGTTCCGAGCAGACTTCCCAGTCCGCCGACGATGACCACCAGGAAGGCGTAGACGATATAGCTCAGACCGACCGTCGGGGTGACCGGCGAAATCAGCGCCAGGGCCGACCCCGCCAATCCCGCGATTCCGGAGCCCAGAGCGAACACCGTCAAATCGACGTGGCGCGGTGTTGACGCCATGGGCCTCCGCCATCTCGCGGTTCTGGTGAACCGCGCGCAGCATGCAGTCCCCAGGGCGAGCGCGCGATGAACAGCGCCATCAGCCCGAGCACCAGCAGCGCCAGAGCCGATGATGAACAGCCGCACGTAAGGCAGCTCCACTCCGCCGATTGCGACCGAACCGCTCGAGCCACGGCGGCGCCGTCACCTCCACGCCGATGGCGCCGAAGAGGCTGCGCGCCCCCTGCTGCAGGATCAGGCTGATACCCCATGTGGCCAGCAAAGTATCGAGCGGTCTGCCATAGAGCCGGCGGATCACCGTCAGCTCCAGCAGACCGCCCAGAAGCGCCGCCCCGATGAAGGACGCGAGCAGCGCGCACGGCAGCGCTGCACGGCCATGCACCACCCGGCCGACCATGAAGGAGATATACCCTCCCGCCATGAGCAATTCGCCGTGAGCCATGTTAATGACGTTCATCACGCCGAAGCTCAAGGCGAGGCCCAGGGCAGCCAGCAGCAGGATTGACGCCAAGCTGATGCCGTTGAACAACTGGCCTGCAAATACCGCAATATCCATAACTCCCTTCTTGCTTCGGCCTTTATTCCGAGGCGCGTTGTTGTTGCGGAATCGCGCATGTCTTTCCCGGGAAGCTCAAAGGATCGTAAGGATCGGGCAGCAGCGGCTGCTTCGACTGCCAGAGAATCTTGAACTGGCCGTCGGGCTGCAACTGCCCCACGTACGCCGTCTGGTAGAGGCTCTGGTTGGGCGCGAACTTGATCTTGCCCATGCAGGAATCCACCCAGTCCAGTTGCACGGCGGCCTGCGCACCGCGTGCGGGATCGAAGCTGCCCGCCTTCTTCACGGCCGCCGCCCACTCGATCACGTCGACGTAGCCGTGGACCATGGGATCGTCGAGCGCCGAGGCGCTGCCGAACTTTGCCTTGTAGGCTGCCACCAGTTTCTTGTTGGCCGGACTCGAAATGCTCTCGAAGTAGTTCCAGGCGGCATAGCTGCCCGCAACCACCGGAGTCCCCATCGCCTGCGCCTCCTGCTCGGCGATGCTGAACGACATTACCGGCAGCTTGGCGGGCGTCATGCCGGCGGCCGCCATCTGCTTGAAGAACGACACGTTGCTGTCGCCGTTCAAGGTGTTGAAGATGATGTCCGGCTTGGCGACCCTGATCTTGGTGATGATGGAGCTGAAGTCGGTGCCGCCCAGCGGCACGTATTCTTCGCCGGCGACAATTCCCTTGCTGCTGACGATGTGCTTCTTGAGGATCAGGTTCGCGGTTCGCGGAAAGACGTAATCGGAGCCCAGCAGGAATATCTTCTTGTATCCCTTCTCGAAGGCCCAATCGAGCGCGGGCAGGATCTGCTGGTTGGGTTGCGCGCCGGAATACATAATGTTCGGCGAACATTCGTTGCCTTCAAACTGCACCGGATACCAGAGCAAGGAATGGAAGCGCTCGAATACCGGCAACATGGCCTTGCGGCTGGCGGAGGTCCAGCCGCCGAACACGGTGACCACCTTCTGTTCCTGGATCAGCTTCTGCGCCTTCTGCGCGAAGATGGCCGGATCGGAGGCGCCGTCCTCGATCACCGGCTGGATCTTTTTGCCCAGCACGCCGCCCGAAGCGTTGATCTCATCGATGGCCAGCAGGGTGGCATTCTTTACCGTGACCTCGCTGATGGCCATGGTTCCGGTCAGCGAGTGCAGGACGCCGACTTTGACCTGATCATCGGCTGCCCAGCTCCGGGATACCATGAAGAGTGTGGATACGTCAAGCAAGCAGACGGAAGCTTTGCGAAACTGGTGAAGCAATAATCGTGTCAAGGTCTTGTCCTCCATGCAAAATGTTGATCCGCGGCCGGAACATCGACTGAACAGAGAAACTGGTTACAGACACAGGCTTCTGATGTATTGACTGAATAGTCAACACGGCAGAAGACTATTTGTGCATTGGCAAAGTTGTCCAATTCAAAATTGCTATTACAAGAATCGATGTTCTTTTCATAAATTTCGGTTATGACCCTGATAGCCGATTTCTTTGTTCTCCGCACGCAACCTCTTTCGCATACCTCGCAACCATTGATCGAGACACATGCGAACGCCGACCCAAACACAGCGCGCATTTCGAGTGGGAATCGCCGGACCTGTAGGTTCGGGAAAAACAGCTTTGGTAGACCGGCTCAGCCACAGACTCTGGCCCAAGTACAGTCTGGCGGTGGTAACCAACGACATTTACACGAAAGAGGACGCCGAGTTTCTGCTGCGCGCCGGAACGCTTCCGGCCGAGCGTATCCGTGGGGTCGAGACCGGGGCCTGTCCGCACGCCGCCATCCGCGAAGACGCTTCGATGAACCTGCAGGCCATCGCGCAACTGGAAGACGCGCTTCCCGGACTCGAACTGGTATTCGTCGAAAGCGGCGGCGATAATCTGGCTGCCGCCTTCAGCCCCGAACTGGTGGACGTTTGGATTTACGTCATCGATGTCGCCGGAGGCGATAAGATACCGCGCAAAGGCGGACCCGGAATTACGCGCTCCGACCTGCTGGTGATCAACAAGATCGATCTTGCCCCTTACGTCGGCGCCTCGCTGGAAGTCATGGAGCGCGACTCTCGCAGGATGCGCGGCGAGCGTCCGTTTCTCTTCACCAATCTACGAGACGAGGTAGGCTCTGGATGCGGTTGTCGAGTGGCTTGAGCACAAGCTCAACATGCCGGATGACACCCGCCGCACGTTGATCGACGCTCATGCGCCGCTCGCAAGTCCATCCCGGGAACACGGCGTCATTCGCATCACCACGACGGCGAGCAGCATCACCACCATGAATAATTAAAAGACCGATGCCTCTGGAACCGGAACTCGACGGCCCGAAGCCGGCTGGAGAGCGCTCATCTGGCTTTTCTGCGGCTCTTGCAACTGGCGGACAGCGCCGTGCCCATCGGAGGCGCTCGCACATTCATTTGGGCTGGAGTCGCTGGTGGAGGCGGAGTTACTCACGCCGCCCGGGCTGCCGGACTTTCTCCGCGGCTATCTGGAGGAGGCGGGCATGCTGGATGCGGTCTTCTGCCGGCAGGCATTTCGGTTGGCCTGCCGTGAAGAGGAAGGCTTTCTGTCCGAACGGTGGATTGAGATCAACGACCGTCTGGGCGCGCTGAAGCCGGCACGCGAGAGCCGGGCTGGCAGCGCGGCTCTGGGGCAGAATCTTATCGCCGCCGTGCTCGGAGTGGCGGAATGCCAGCCGCTGCGCGAGGCGATTGAAGCCATACGGCGTGCGCGAGGCGTTGTTTATCACTGCACTGCCTTCGGCTTGGCCGCCGGCACGCTCGGGATCGAAGAAGAGTGCGCGGTGTTGGCATTTTTGCATCAGACGACCGCCAGCCTGGTTTCGGCGTGCCAGCGGCTGCTTCCCATCGGTCAGAGTGAGGCGACGCAAATTCTCTGGAACTTGAAGCCGGCGATGATCGAGACTGCCGGGACGAAGCCGTGAATGCGGTATCGACGAGGTCTCCTGTTTCATGCCGCTGCTCGACTGGGGTGCCATGGAGCACCCGGCTCTCTCAACCCGGCTGTTCATGAGCTAACGCTATGGCCAGCGCGCGAACCATCGAGAACGAACTCCCGGTCGCCGATCCGCGAGCTGGGCATCTGGAAGCCTCGCTCACCCTCGCCTTCGAGCAAGTGGCAGGGCGAACCGTGCTTTCGGCAAGCAAGCAGGAGCCTCCACTGCGAGTGGTGCGCGCCTTCCCGCTGGACGACGGCGCGGCATTGGTTCATCTGCACAATGTATCGGGCGGGCTGCTCGGAGGCGATCGCATCGAGCTGGACATGCGGCTCGCGGCAGGGCGCGAGCGCGCAGGTAACGACCACCGGCGCAACCCGCCTTTACCGGCCGCGCGCAGAGGCTCCGGTCACGTTGCAGACCAATACCATTCGTGTGGCCGAGAATGCGCTGCTGGAATATGTACCCGACCCGATTATCCCCTTCGCGCACTCTCGCTTCTGCCAGCGCACCAGCATCGAGCTTGCGCCTGGCGCCGGCCTCTTCTGGTGGGAGATCCTGGCCCCGGGCCGCGAAGCCTACGGCGAACTTTTCGCTTACGAAAGCGTGGAGCTTGCGATGGAAGTGCGGTCGCTCAAGCGCCCCATTCTCTGCGACCACGCCCGATTGCAGCCGAAGAAGTACGCGCTGGAATCGCGGGCGAGGCTTGGCCACTATCGCTACTGGGCCACTTTCTATCTCTGCCGTGTCGGGCTTGGAGCCCGGCTTCTGGCTGGATGCCGAGCAGCGACTTCGTGGCACTACCCGCGAGCTGAATAGTCCAGGGGAGGCGCTTTGGGGCGTCAGTACGCTCGTCGCGCATGGGCTGGTCGTCCGTTGTGTCGCGCGCGAGGGCCACTCGATCCTCGCCGGACTGCGAGAGATCTGGCGAGCAGCAAAGTTGCTCATGTATAACCGGGAACCGATTCCGCCACGCAAGGTGAATTAGAGCAGAAGGCGAAAGGCATATGCGATCTAAGAGGTGTCATCCTGAGGCGGAGCCGAAGGATCTGCTTTGCTTGCGACGCTCGCAAACAGCAGATCCTTCGCTTCTCCACCCCAACAAGCCAACAGCGGGCTTGTCGGGGACCCCGGCTCGCTCAGGATGACACTCTCGGAGAACAGTTTTTCAACAGTCTGATAGAAGGCGTGGCGGAGCGAAAAACTCAGTTTCAGTTTCGGAGAAATTCCTTGCACCTTACGCCTCGCGAACAGGAGAAGCTGTTGATCGTGGTGGCGGCGGATCTTGCCCGTCGCCGCCAGGCCCGCGGTCTGAAACTGAACTATCCGGAAGCGATGGCCGTGCTGAGCGCCGAAGTCATGGAATGCGCGCGCGACGGCAAGAGTGTCGCCGAGATCATGTCCCTGGGCACAACGATCCTTACGCGCGAGCAGGTGATGGAGGGCGTCCCGGAGATGATCCACGAGGTCCAGGTCGAGGCGACGTTTCCCGACGGCACCAAGCTGGTCACGATTCACGATCCCATCAAATAAGTGGAGCGCCTATGAAGCCGGGTGAGTACTTTCTGGAATCAGAGCCCATCGCGGCCAACGGTCACCGACGCGCCGTGCGCGTGCTGGTGAAAAACAAGGGAGATCGTCCGATCCAGGTCGGCAGCCATTACCACTTTTTCGAAGCTAACCGGGCTCTGGAATTCGATCGCGCGGCAGCCTATGGCATGCGGCTCAACATCGCCGCCGGCACCGCAGTCCGCTTCGAGCCGGGCGAGGAGAAGTACGTCGAGCTCACGACCGTCGGAGGAGCGCGTGTCATTCACGGATTTCATGGACTGGTAGCGGGCGCGCTCGACGCCCACGGCAATCGCGATCGCGCTCTGAGCCGGCTCCGGGAAGCAGGCTTTAACGACCGATCAGGAGAAGACCCGATGAGTCTCACCATTCCACGCCGCACTTACGCCGACTTGTACGGTCCTACCACGGGAGACCGCATTCGCCTGGCCGACACCGAATTGATCGTCGAGATCGAGAAGGACTTCACCTGCTATGGCGACGAGATCACCTTCGGCGGCGGCAAAGTCATCCGCGACGGCATGGGCCAGAGCAGCCTCGCGGTGCGGGAGAAGGAACATGGCGCGCTCGATCTGGTCATCACGAATGCAGTGATCATCGATCACTGGGGCATCGTGAAAGGCGACATCGGGATCAAGGACGGACGCATCGTCAAGGTCGGCAAGGCGGGGAATCCCGACACCATGGACGGGGTCGATCCCGATTTGGTGGTGGGCGCGGCCACCGAAGTCATTGCCGGCGAAAACCTGATCGTGACGGCCGGTGGCATTGACAGCCACGTTCACTTCATCTCGCCGCAGCAGGTCTATGAGGCGATCTCCAACGGCATCACCACCATGATCGGCGGTGGAACCGGGCCGGCCACCGGAACCGCCGCGACCACCTGCACCCCGGGAGCATGGAACCTGGCGCGCATGTTGCAAGCAGCCGAAGCCTGGCCGATGAATTTCGGCTTTCTCGGAAAGGGCAACGCGGCCTCCCGCGAACCTCTGGCCGAGCAGATCGAGGCGGGCGCCTGCGGACTCAAGTTGCACGAGGACTGGGGAACGACGCCGGCCGCGATCGACGCCTGCCTGAGCGTGGGCGACGAATATGACGTTCAAGTCGCCATCCATACCGACACGATCAACGAGGCGGGCTTTCTTGAGGCCACGGTGGCGGCCATCGCGGGACGCGCCATCCATACCTACCACACCGAAGGAGCGGGCGGCGGCCACGCGCCCGACATCATCCGCATCGCGTCGTTCCCGAACGTGCTGCCATCGTCCACCAATCCCACTCGCCCTTACACGGTGAACACGCTTGCCGAGCACCTCGACATGCTCATGGTGTGCCATCACCTGAATCCGCAGGTGCCGGAAGATGTTGCTTTTGCCGAAAGCCGCATCCGGCCCGAGACCATCGCCGCCGAGGACATCCTGCACGACATGGGGGTGCTCAGCATGCTATCGAGCGACTCCCAGGCCATGGGCCGCATCGGCGAGGTGGTCACGCGCACCTGGCAAACCGCACACAAGATGAAGACGCAGCTCGGCCCTCTGGCGGAGGATTCGGCGCGCAATGACAATCGCCGCGTCATGCGTTACGTGGCGAAGTACACCATCAATCCGGCGATCACGCACGGCATGGCTTCCGAGATCGGCTCCATCGAGCCGGGCAAGCTGGCCGATGTGGTCTTGTGGAAGCCCGCCATGTTCGGAGTGAAGCCGGAGATGGTGGTCAAAGGCGGGTTCATCGCCTGGAGCACGATGGGCGATCCGAACGCTTCGATTCCCACGCCACAGCCGGTTCTGTACCGGCCGATGTTTGGCAGTTTCGGCGGAGCAACCGCCGCAACCAGCGTCACATTCGTCTCACAGGCCGCCGTTTGCAGCCGGGATCGCGCCAAAGCTGGGGCTGAAGCGGATGGTCGCGCCGGTCCAAAACTGCCGGCGAATCGCGAAGAAAGACATGATCCACAACAGCGCCACGCCGGAAATCTCCGTTGATCCCGAGACTTACGAGGTGCGCGTGGACGGCAAACTGATCACCTGCGAGCCCGCCCGCATACTGCCTTTAGCGCAGCGGTACTTTCTGTTTTGAAGGGCCGAACCCTTAGAGTATTTTCGCAAAAAGTGTAGTCTCGGGTGCCCCATCTTCCCCGCAGTTTTTGCGGTTAAGGTGGGAATCGTGGTCTACACCAAATCCGATTTTGCTCTAGCGTCAAGCTCAAAAGCGCTTGGCCCGCTCGTACTGTTTGGGCCACTCGACGTCGCGGCCAAGCGCGCGTCCGGCCAGCAACCCCCAGTAGGGTTGGCGCAGGAACTCGCGCCCCAGCAGCACCACGTCGGCGTCTTCGCAACGGATGATCTGGTCCGCCTGCTGAGGTGACGTAATCAGGCCGACAGCTCCCGTCATGATTCCCGCCGTTTTGCGTATTTGCCGGGCAAAGGAAACCTGATACCCCGGTCCCACCGGTATCTGGGCGTTCACCACATTGCCGCCCGAGGAGCAGTCGATGAGGTCTACTCCCAGCGGTTTGAGTTGACGCGCCAGCTCGACCGATTGCTCCACGTCCCACCCGTTCGGCACCCAATCGGTGGCGCTGATGCGCACCAGCAGAGGCAATTCATCCGGCCAGACCCGGCGAACGGCTTCCACCATCTCGCGGAGAAAGCGCGTGCGGTTCTCGAACGACCCGCCATACTGATCGCTGCGATGATTGGAAAGCGGCGAGAGGAACTGGTGAGCCAGGTAACCATGCGCCGCGTGCAATTCCAGCACCTTCATTTCCGCCGCCAGTGCGCGCCGCGACGCTGCCTGGAAGTCACCGATGATCCGCTGAATGCCGGCCACATCGAGCGCTTCCGGAACGATGGAATCGGCATCGAAGGGAATCGCGCTGGGGCCGTAGATAGGCCTCCAGCCGCCGTTTTCCGGGGTGACGACTGCCCTGCCCAGCCACGGAGCGGCCGTGCAAGCCTTTCTTCCGGCGTGGGCCAGTTGCATCCCGATGACTGCTCCCTGCGAGGCGACGAAACGGGCAATTCGCCGGAAGGGCTCGATCTGCTCGTCTTTCCACAGCCCGAGATCGGCGGGCGAGATGCGGCCCTCGGGCGATACCGCGGTCGCCTCGGTCAAGATCAGCGCGGCTCCGCCCTGAGTGCGCGCACCCAGATGAACCAGGTGCCAATCGTTGGGAAAACCGTCCTTGGCCGAGTACTGGCACATGGGCGAGAGCACGATTCGATTGCGTAACGTAACGCTGCGAAGAGAAATAGGAGTGAGTAAGTCTGCCATTTTTGTATTCTCGATCAATCTTTTACCAGATTCGCCGCCTTTTTGCGAAACGCCAGGATTGCAGGTAGTGAGTCCGCCTCCGAAATCCCCGTGCCCTGGAATGACGAGCATTTGCCATCCAGCATTTGCCGTCGACGGCAATGCACCGAATCGCAATCTGCGGGTGCTACTCGGGCTGGACGAGTGCACAGAAGACGAGTGCACAGAAGACGAGTGCACAGAATAAGATTCGTTAATGAATATGTCGTCAAAACGGGACTGATTATCGCGCCAGCCGTTCTGTATGAAAGCATTTTCATCTGTCCGGCAGAATTCTGGCGCAACGATTGCTTAGGGATTTTCAGGAGCAGGCTATGCATGTTCACGGCAACCTCATGAGTCCCAATGTCACCAGTCTCTACGCCGCTGCGGCGGCGGAGAAGGCAGCCGCCGCGCAACGAGCCGCCGATGTCCGCAAGAAATTGATGGAAGGCCCCAAGAATATCGACAGCGAACTGAATCCAGAGGAAATCCTGATTCGTCAGTGGTCGGAAGCAAACTCCCGTAAGCGCCAAGGGCAGGACCATCCCCGCGCCTCCGGAAGTAACGATGAGGAGGAAAAAGTGGATGAGGAGCAGGCTGACCAGCCCAAGATACAGAATGCGGACGAGGAGCAGCCCGACAAGCCTATATCCACCTGGGCGTAATGGAGAATTTCATTGGTTCTAATCGTTGCGGAATGGGGTTCATATGGCAAGAAACTTGCCGTAAACATTGAAGCTTAACGGCAACTAAGCTCAGCCGAAAAGGCTGATAAAACTCTGGAACGAGTCGTTCCCTTTGAGGAGATAGCGATGTCAGTGTCTGGTATTTCCAGCAGCAGTCTCATTGATACCCAGAGCGTCCAAACTGAGATGCAGCAGGCTCAGCAGGAGCTTAAGCAACTTGGCAAAGACCTGCAGTCCGGGAACTTGTCGGCGGCACAAACGGATTTTGTGACGTTACAGTCCGAGCTACAGAGTAACTCGACTTCGTCGACGCAGAGCAGCGATCCCATCGCTCAGGCTTTCACCCAGCTTGGAAAGGATCTCCAGTCCGGAAACATTTCGGCTGCCCAGCAGGACTTCTCGACGATTCAGCAAGACATCCAGAATCAAGCAAGCAGCAGCCAGTCAACACAAGGACACCATCATCATCACAGCGGCACCGACAGCAGCAGCGGAAGCGGCGAGAATCAGATCAGCCAGTTGATGGATCAACTGGGCCAGGCGCTGCAATCCGGTGACCTCTCGTCCGCGCAGCAGGCATACAGCACATTGCAGCAGGGCCTTCAGCAACTTGCCCAGAATAGTGGCCTGACGCAGGCGTCGTCCCAATCCAGCTCAGCGAGCATTTCGGTCAATGCCTGATCCGTGGGGCACTCACGACCGAGTTCTGGAAGTGGATTGGCAAGCACGTGGAGCGATTCTTGCAGATTTCTTTCGATCGCAAAACAACTTCCCGCCGAGTGTCCCAGGTTCCGCGCCGAGTTGTTCGGGGTCCCCGGCGAGTTCTGCTCGCTAGGGTGATTGATTGGCGCCGGACCTGGTTCCCATTTTCACGGTTTGTCCGAATCGCTCTATGCAAGAACCGCTCTGAGTGCGCTGCTTTGCTTTTGACAAACTATCTGCGATCCCTCATACTGTTTTCGATGTTTGCCCAAACCCATTTCGCGCTAACCATGGCCATGTGCATGCCCATAGGTTTCCGTGCGCGATCGTGGGCGGCTGACTAAACAGCTTCAAGCAGGAAACCTCTAAAGATTTTAACGACCCACGATCATCCCGTGGGTCGTTTCGTTTTAATCACAACAATTTCAGAAAGGGAACAGGTACAGCGATGTCAGGAAGCAATTCAGACAACAACGCCGAGAAGAAGCAACGCTTCGCAACCCTGGCCATTCACGCCGGCCAGCAAGCCGATCCCACCACCAAGTCGCGCGCGGTGCCGATTTACCAGACCACGTCCTACGTTTTTGACGATGCCGATCACGCCGCCCGTCTCTTCGGCCTCAAGGAGTTCGGCAACATCTACACCCGCATCATGAACCCCACGACCGACGTCTTCGAGAAGCGGATCGCGGCCCTCGAAGGCGGCGTCGCGGGCCTGGCAACCGCCTCCGGACAGGCTGCCGAGACGCTCATCAGTCACCACCCTGGCCAGCGCCGGCGAAGAGATTGTTTCCACCACCTCGCTCTACGGCGGCACCTACAACCTCTTCCATTACACGCTGCCCAAGCTGGGCATTACGGTCCGCTTCGTCGATGCCGACGATTTCGACGGCCTCCGCAAGGCGATCAACAAAAAGACCAAAGCCGTTTACACCGAGACGCTCGGCAATCCCAAGCTTGACGTGGTCGATATCGAAGCGCTGGCCAGCATCGCCCATGAGAACCGGCTGCCGCTGGTCATTGACAACACCTGCGGCCTCGCCCGCTCTCTGCCGGCCCATCGAGTGGGGTGCCGACATCGTTGTCAACTCGGCGACCAAGTTCATCGGCGGCCACGGAACCTCCATCGGCGGCATCATTGTCGACAGCGGCAAGTTCGATTGGAAGGCCTCGGGACGCTTCCCGGATTTCGTCGACCCCGATCCCTCGTATCATGGCGTCTCCTATACCGAAGCCTTTGGGCCGCTGGCCTTCATCCTCAAGGCGCGGGTGCAGGGCTTGCGCGACACCGGAGCCTGCCTCTCTCCGTTCAACTCGTTCCTCTTCCTGCAAGGCGCCGAGACCTTGCACCTCCGCATGCAGCGGCATTCGGAGAACTCGCTGGCGCTGGCCAAGTACCTGGAGACGCATCCCGGCGTCGATTGGGTCAATTATCCGGGGCTGCCCAGCAGCAAGTACTACGCGCGGGCGCAAAAATATCTACCCGATGGCAGCGGAGCCTTGGTGACATTCGGAATCAAGGGTGGCTACGAAGCGGGTCGCACGCTGATCAATTCACTTTCACTATTCAGCCTGCTGGCCAATCTGGGAGACTCGAAGTCTCTGGTGATTCATCCCGCTTCCACAACTCATGCGCAACTGAGCGAAGCCGAGCAGTTTGATACCGGCGTCACTCCTGAGTTGGTGCGTCTGTCGATTGGCACCGAGGACGTGCGCGACCTGATCGACGACCTCAATCAGGCGATCAAGACGGCTACCGGCCTCTCTCGCGAGCAGGAAGCCGATCTATCCGTCGCCGGAGGAAAGAGTTCGAAATGAGTACGGGCACTTTGCATTTGATCCAGGGACAGCACTCCTTTGCCGAAAAGGAGGGCTTTGCCCTGGAGTGCGGCCGGGTGTTGCGTCCCGTGACCATCCGTTACGCCATGTACGGCGAGCCGAATGCCGCGGGTGACAACGTTGTACTCGTCTGCCACGCGCTTTCCGGCTCCGCCGAGGTGGCTTCCTGGTGGCCGGAATTGTTCGATGACGAACGGCTGTTCGGCAACGGCCGCTACTGCGTCATCGGCAGCAACATTCTGGGCTCCTGTTATGGTTCGACCGGACCCTCCGCCATCGATCCCGAAACCGGCCAGCCCTATGGCGCGAATTTCCCGCTGGTTACGGTCGCGATATCGTTCGGGCGCAGCATGATCTGCTGGAATTCTTAGGAATCCGGCGGGTCAAGCTCGTCATCGGCGGCTCCATCGGCGGCATGCAGGCGCTCGCAATGGGCGATCGATTACCCGCAATTCGTCGAGCATTGCGTGGCCATCGGCGCCGCTCCCCTGGGCTCGATGGGGCTGGCGCTGAATCATCTCCAACGGCACGTGATTCGCCTCGATCCCAAGTGGCAAAACGGCGACTATCCCGCGCACGACGTTCCCGCCCAGGGACTTGCCCTGGCGCGCGAGATCGCCATGTGCTCCTACAAGTCCGCCGAATTGTTCGCCACCCGCTTCGGGCGCAACCCCAACCGCAACGGAGAAGATCCCTGGACCCATCCCGACGGCCGCTTCGACGTCGCCGGATACCTCGACTACCAGGGAGAAAAATTTGTCCAGCGCTTCGATGCCAACTCGTACCTGGCCATCAGCAAGACCATGGACAGCTTCGACCCGGTGCGCTCCCATGGTTCGCCGCAGGCTGCCTACGGACGCATTCGGGCGCACGTCACGCTGGTGGGAATTTCCTCCGACTGGCTTTTTCCGGCCGCCGACGTGCGCGCGCTGGGCGAGCAATTCACCGCCGCCGGCGTGCAGTGCGAGTATCACGAGATAGCGTCCTCGCACGGACACGACGCCTTTCTCGCCGAACCGGAAAAACTGGCGACGATTCTGGCTGCGCACCTGTAGAGTGTAGTCGCCCGAGATGGTGTCATCCTGAGCGAAGCCGGGGTCCCCAACAATGGCCGTTTTTGCCGTTGTTGGGGTGGAGTCATGCTGAGCGAAGTGGAACGAAGCGAAGCATCCCAGGAAATTGTCCTACTCCGCGCCGCTTCGGGCTTTTCTGATGAGTCCTCCGGCTGCATCTCAGTCCCACGCCCTGATGGGATACCAGGTTCCTTCGCTTCGCTCAGGATTTCGGCAGGCGGCTCGGACGCCGCCTTAGAGCCTCAACTTCGCTCTCTTCGGTCGCTCAGAATGACATCCTAAACATCGAGTGCACGGATTCCGATCGGCCCTCGCGCTACCGCCCATTCGATGGGTCCGGCGAGGTCGAGGTGTTGAGGTCGACAAAAGAATCCGTCTCCGCGGGCAGTCCCGGAGCGTAGCACATGCCATCGGCGGCATAGCTGGAGGCGCAGCTCTCGGTGAGCTGCCGACGCCTCGGCGACTGGGCGAACTGCCATACCAACGCGTCGTGCGTGCCGCTGGCCGAAGGCGCCGGCACTGGCTTGTCGTAGCTGCAACCGGGTGAAGGCGGGCATTGGTCGTTTGCCACCCAAATTTTTGCCTGCTTGCCCCGAGCTTCGCACGCAGATCCGCCGCCGTCGTCATCGCCGGAGCATCCTTCTGCTGCACCGGCATTCCCGAGCAGTAAACCCCCGGCATGAAACCGGCTGCGCGCACCGCATCGCTCCAGGCTTCTATGTAGGCGAACTGCTCAGGCAGCATCACGCCGCCCTCCTCCTGATCCAGAAAAATCACGGCACCTCGCTTGAAGCCCTCTTTGCGGGCCGAGTTCACGGCAGCCGCCGCGTCTTGCCGCCCGGTGCAGCCGCGCATCGCCCGCGGCCTGCAGTTCGCGATAAAGCTTGCCGTTAAACAGCAGCAGAAATCCAAAGCCGCGAGCCGCCACCGTCGCGCGCTTACCCGACCACGAGTTCGTTTTCGCGCCCGGCGGCGCACTCAGCCAGTATCCCGTGTAACTGAACGTCTTGCGCAACTGCGCCAGCGCTGTCATCGCCGGGGTAGTCGTTGCGGTCAAAGCCGAGATAGAAATTATGCTCGTGCCCGGCCGTTGCAGCGAACAACAGCGCGGCGGCCAGCGTGCCACAAAGCACCAGCAAAACCAAAAACAGCGCCGGAACCCTCACGATCTTCATAGCGACAAGATTATCGACATATGGGAAGATTATCCGAAGAGTTTTCATCGATTAGCGCTAACGTGCTGCCGCGTAATTTCTCATCCTATGGCGATTTCCGGAGTGGTGTAGCCGCCAGGCAAAATGAATTCAGAAGCGTCATCCCGACCGAAGTGGAGGGATCTTGGGTTTGACCGCAGCTTTCCGGCTCTGTCTCAAAGAAGGGGGCAAGCCATGATCCCGGAGGTAAGGGCTCGCATCGCTCGCTCGGAATGACGTTGTTGCTTGGGATACAGCAACGCGAGAAGCACTCTAAATTTCAGGATGTCATTCTGAACGAACAAAGCGAGCGAAGTCACGGAACGCGGAAAACAAAAAAATGGAGCGGGAGACGGGGATCGAACCCGCGACCAACGGCTTGGGAAGCCGTGACTCTACCACTGAGTTACTCCCGCTCAGCATCCGTATTATAACGCTTCGAAAATCCGCCGCAACCGAATCCGGAAGCGATGCTCGGGGTGCCCCTTCAAGTGAGCCTTAGGTGGAGCCTTTCGGAAGCGTCCTGCTCTTTAAGAGTCCGGTGTTGTAGTAGCCTTTCCCCATGGCAAAACGTGCCTTCCACATTGGCGTCATCTCGGATACTCATGGACTGCTGCGCGAGCGAAGCCCTTCGGGCATTAGCAGGGCTCGGATCTGATCATCCACGCTGGCGACATGGGATCGGCTGAAATCGTTCCGCGGCTTCGCCGCATAGCCCCGGTTGTGGCCGTTCGCGGCAATGTCGACCGCGAGCCATGGGCCGCTTCCTACCGCGAGCGCGAGGTCGTAGAGCACGAGCCGGTGCTGATTTACGTCCTGCACAATCTGCGCGAACTGGACCTTGCGCCCGCCAAGTCGGCTTCGCCGCGGTCATCAGCGGACACACCCATGATCCAAAGTTTTACCTGCAAGACGGTGTGCTCTATTTCAATCCGGGAAGCGCCGGTCCCAGGCGCTTCCGACTGCCGGTTTCGCTCGGGAAGATCACCATCGTGGGCAGGGAACTGTGCCAGAGCTGATCGAGCTGAGCGCGGACTGAAGATTATGGATGTCATGCTGAGCGCAGCGAAGCATCCCCAACAAAATTGTCCCGCGCCACGCCGCTGTGGGTTTTGGATGAGTTCTCCAGTTGCGCCTCAGCCCACACGGCTGGTGGCCCACATCCCCATCTTTCGGTGAATGTCGGAAGGTCTTTGGAAGGTTTTAACCTTACAGTTATGCAATCTGAACTTGGGTTACCAGATTCCCTTGTCGCTGCCCGTCAGCTTATAGCTGAGGGCGGCGGCCGAAGCCAGCGGAGGCAGCAGCGAGAGTCGCAGCGTAGCCAGCACGTTGCCGTCGAGCGCCGTCCGCGTCACCTGCCGGGTGTAGAGTTTCGCCGCCTGCGGCATGATGGGCACGCGGATGAAGCGGGCGCGCACGTAGATCTTCTCTCCGCCGAAAGGCGCGGCTTCCACGACCTCCTTCGGCAGATTCAATCCGTAGCCCCTGTAGCGTGGCGAGATAGTCGCTCACGATTTTCAGATAGCTGCACACTCCCGGCCAGATGCCGCCCAGATCGGCGGCCCTCTTCAGCTCCGCGAAATCCACTGCCCCCGAGTCGACCAGCGCGCCGCTGTTGACGATGTCGCACACGCGGAAATAGAAATGCCGGTACATGCGCTGCAAGGTCGCCACGATGAGCCGCTCTTCGGGCGCCGGCACCCAGAAACGATAGCCGCCGACGGTTTTCTCGACGCGCCGGCTTACAAAGCGCGCGGCCATCCGCGTGTGCTCGCCGGTTTGGCCCAGCCGCTGAGCGTGTACTTCGATGGCTTCAGGCAGTCCGGGGACGGCAAAATTCCACTTGTGCGCCAGACGGTCTCCCCAACTGCGCGCTTCGATCTGCGCCTGGAATCGCTTGGTCATCACCTCGGCGACCGCGCCCTCATCCGCCGTCGTGTAAAGGTCCAGATCGCTTCCCAGGTCGGGATAATGGTCGAGCGACTTCATCACGCTGGCGGCGCATCCGGCCGCTTCCAGCTCCGAGCAGATTTCGTGCAGCGAGGCGAGCGCTTTGGCAACTGCGCCCCCGCTCGCGCTCGATCTGCGTCCCTGCCCATTCGGCGATCCCCACATAGGTCGCCGGTTCATTGCCCGCGTTCGCCGAAGCGGCAGCGCGACTCGCGGCCAACCGCCGCACGGGCTCCAGCGCGCGCAACACCACGTGGTTGGAATCGGCGAGCGAAAGCAACTCCTCGCGTTCGCTCTCGCTCAGACGCTCAAAAGCAGTGAACGGAGTCCCGGGCGAGCCCGCTCGCTGGAGTGATTGAACGCCTCGTCGCGTGTTGTGGGTAAGCGCAAGCAACGAAAGGATGTGGATGATCTCTTTTTCTTTGGGAGACGCTAGAGCCATTTTTCCCAGGGGCCTCGGGGCACAGTTGTAAATCAGTAAACTTAGATGTGAGTAGTGGTCGATCAGTTGGTACTGGATGAAGGTTTCGTCAATTTTCTCCAGCCATCCTTCACTTTGGCAGCGATTTATAATCCTGCTTCGCCCTTCCCGGCAGATAGATGCGGCTTCCATCGCCTCGAGCTGCCGGGGCGTGGCAATTTCCGTACCTGGAGGGCCGGCTTGGCCTACAACGACCTCAGAGAGTGGATCACCGCCCTGGACCGGGCCGGTGAACTCAAACGCATCAAGGCGGAGAGCGACCCTATTTTGGAGATCGCCGAGATAACCGACCGCGTCTCCAAGTGGGGTCCGCGCGGCGGAAAAGGACCGGGAGGTCCGGCGCTGCTCTTCGAAAACGTCAAGGGCTATCCCGCCTCGAAGTTGCTCATCAACCAGTTCGGCTCCGAGCGCCGCATGAACCTGGCGCTCAACAGCGACTCGCTCGACGAAATCGCCGGCCGCATCCGCCAGTTCATGGACGTCAAGTCGCCGCAGGGCTTCTTCGACAAAGTGAAAATGCTGCCGATGCTCGCCGAGATGAGCAGTTTCTTTCCCAAGATTGTCTCCAGCGGTCCCTGCAAGGAAGTCATCCGGCGCGGCGACTTCTCGCTGCTCGACTTCCCGGTACTGCAATGCTGGCCCGGCGACGGCGGACGCTTCATCACCCTGCCTTGCGTCATCTCGCGCGACCTGCGCAGCGGCAAACGCAACGTCGGCATGTATCGCATGCAGGTCTACGACGCGACCTCGACCGGCATGCACTGGCAGCGCCAGAAAAACGCCGCCGAGCACTATCGCGACCACCTGCGCGCCGCGGCCGCCGCAGGCTCGCCCGATGCGCGCGCGGCTGCCATCGACATCATGGCCCGCTCCGGCGGCGGCTCGCGCATCCCCGAAGGCGAAACCGTGAGCGGCAAGATGGAAGTCGCGGTCGCCATCGGCACCGATCCGGCGCTGACCTTCGCGGCCATCGTTCCCGCGCCGCCCGATATCGAGGAATTCCTGATCGCGGGCTTCCTGCGGCAACGGCCGGTCGAGTTGGTGAAGTGCGAGACGCTCGACCTGGAAGTTCCGGCCAGCGCGGAGATCGTGCTTGAAGGCTACGTCCAACTCGATGAGCTGCGCAGCGAAGGCCCCTTCGGCGATCACACCGGCGTTTATTCGCTGGAAGATCTCTATCCGGTCTTCCACGTCACCTGCGTCACTCACCGCAAGAATCCGATTTACGCCACCACCATCGTCGGCAAACCGCCGCAGGAAGACGCTTACATGGGCAAGGCCGTCGAGCGCATCTTCCTGCCGCTGATGAAGCTCACCATCCCGGAGCTGGTCGACATCAACCTGCCGCCCGAGGGCATTTTCCACAACCTGATGATCGTCTCCATCCGCAAGTCCTATCCCGGCCAGGCGCGCAAGGTGATGAACGCCATCTGGTCGCTGGGCCAGGCGATGTTCACCAAGTGCATCGTCGTGGTCGACGAGGACTGCGACGTGCACGACCTGCGCGAGGTCACGCTGCGGGCGTTCAACAACATCGACCCCGAACGCGACATCCAGTTCACGCTCGGCCCGGTGGATTCGCTCGACCACGCCTCGCGCCTGCCCGATTTCGGCTCCAAGATGGGCATCGACGCCACCCGCAAATGGCCGACCGAGGGCTTCACCCGCCCCTGGCCCGACGAGATCAAGATGTCTCCCGAGATCAAGCAGCGGGTCAGCAAACGCTGGAAAGAATTTGGATTGGAATAGGTTGTGCTAGTGCAAATGTCGGGCTACTTCAAAAGTGTCATCCTGAGCGGAGCGAAGTTTCCGTCACTCTTGAGGTGTCATCCTGAGCGAAGCAAAGGATCTGCTTCTTTTAATAACAGTTCGGCTGGGTGGCCCATTCAAGCCTTCTGTTGGCTTGAGTGGGGCAGTTTCCTCGCGCCGGAATCAGAAGATGTCGCCTCGGGTTACAGCTTTCCCAGGTAGTCGACGATCTCCGGCGAGGTCCACGTGA
Source organism: uncultured Acidobacteriota bacterium (assembly GCA_963786555.1). Classification (GTDB taxonomy): domain Bacteria; phylum Acidobacteriota; class Terriglobia; order Terriglobales; family Acidobacteriaceae; genus CAWBRT01. The sequence goes on along the minus strand of CAWAZO010000004.1, from coordinate 137,903 downwards.
CCGCGCCGATGAACTTGCGGCGAACCACGCCCTGGCGGTCGATGACAAAGGTTTCCGGGAAGGCAAACGTTCCGTAAAGTGTATTCGACACGTGCTTGCCGTCGCGTACGGTCAGCACTCCCGGCATGTGCAGCTTGGTGAAATTTCTTGTACGCGTCTTCGTCCTCGTCGGTGCTGACGGCCAGGATCACGACCTTATCGCCAAGTTGTTTCTGCAACGCCACCAGCGAAGGTATCTCTTCCACGCACGGCGGGCACCAGGTAGCCCAGAAGTTGAGCACCACGGGCTTGCCGCGGAACTGGCTCAAAGTGACCGTGCGATCCGAATCGGTTACCGAAAAATCGGGAGCGGCATCGCCAATGCGCGCCGGCTGCGAACCGCGCCGGCAAGCTGTCACCAGGCAAATAGCAAGGAAGACGAATATCAGGATGTAACGATTCAGGCGCATCACACCTCTATAATACAAAATTGGACGCAATGAAGCCCGCAACCCCAGCATCGTCCACTACCGCCGCAGAGACGGGGTCCCCGGCACACGCCGCCCAGAATGCCATCGGCAACGGCGATGCGGACGGCCATGCCTGCGCGTCGTCCATCTCAGAAGAGGCCGCAGTTGCGCGGGTAGGGGCAGGGCCGAAGGTGTCGGTCATCATTCCCGCGCGCAACGAAGAGGCCAACATTGGCCGCTGCCTCCGCTCCATTCTGGCGCAGCAGGGACATAGCCTTTCAAGTGATCGTGGTGGACGATCAACTCCGCCGACCGCACCGCCGAAATCGCCCGGCAGGTCGCGCGGGAATTCGCCGCTCAATCCGTTGCTGCCTACGAGTAATTGTCATCGAGGCGCGCCGTCCGCTGCCCGCGGGCTGGACGGGCAAGGCCAACGCACTCTGCAGCGCCGTGCCGCTTGCCCGGGGCGATTGGCTGCTGTTCACCGACGCCGACACCGAGCACGCGCCCGGCTCGCTGGCCGCGGCGGTTCAAGAGGCCGAGCAGCACGGCGCGGATTTGCTCTCGCTCTCGCCCGAGCAGCAAGTCGAAGGCTTCTGGGAGCGCGCGCTGATGCCGGTCATTTTCTCGGAGCTGGCCGTCACCTTCCGTCCGCGCGATGTTTCCGATCCCGCAAAGCCCGTAGCGGCGGCCAATGGCCAGTATCTGCTGATCCGGCGCGGCGTCTACCAGGAAGTTGGCGGACACGCCGCCGTCGCCGGAGATCTGCTCGAAGATGTCGCCCTGGCGCGCCGGGTGAAAGCCGCTGGGCACGTCCTGCGCTTCCGCATGGGCAAGGGAATGGTCCGCACCCGCATGTATCGCGGCTTGCGGCAGATGCGCGAGGGATGGACCAAAAATCTTGCGCTGCTGTTTCCCGATGCCAGCAGCCTGGCCTGCCGCCGTCTGGCGGAATTCGCCGCGCTTGTGGCGCTGCCGCCGGCTACGGCCTCCGCATGGCTGTGCAAAAGCGGGCCCGGTTCGCTATGCGCTCCTGGCGGCCTCAGCCGTAGCCTGGGGAAATTTTCTGCGGCGCACGCGCAAAGCGCATTTCGACCCGCTTTCCACCGGCGCTGGCGGTTTGCGGACTGCCGCTGTTTGCCGGTCTGCTGCTTCGCTCGGCCAGGGCGCATCGGGAGGGCCGGGTGGAGTGGAAAGGACGCGACTATTGCGTTTCGCCGGCATCTGCCAAAATAGAGGGATCGCGGGCACGCTAGTCATAATAGTTTTAGGATGTCGTCATGAGCGAAGCCGGGGTCCCCCGGCAACGGCCGCTTTTGCCGTTGTTGGGGCGAAGGAGCGAAGAATCCCAACACGACATGGGGCTGAGATGCGGCTGCAGAATTCAGCCAGGAAGCCCGGAGCGGTGCGGGATGAGACAGGTTCAGGGGATGCTTCGCTGCGCTCAGCATGACATCCTAATTGTCCGGGGCCAATTAGAGTGCGGGGCTTTAGCCCCTGAGAAATTTCGCCGTTGCCTTAACATTGATCTATGACTCAATCACTATGATCTATCTGACGCGTAAGTGTGAATTTTCAGCATCGCATTACTACCACAATCCGGAGCTGAGTCCGGAAGAGAATCGCCGTCTCTACGGCAAGTGCGCCAATCTGAATGGGCACGGCCACAACTACACGCTGGAGGTGACGGTCCGCGGCGAAGTCGATCCCACCACCGGTTTCGTGATCGACCTGAAAGAACTCAAAGACATCATGAACCGCGAGGTCGTGGAAACCCTCGACCATCGGCATCTGAACAAGGAGATTGCCGAGTTCGCGCAGTGCAAATCCCACCACCGAAAATATCGCCGTCTACATCTGGCAGCGGCTCGAACCGAATCTGAAAATCGCAAAACTACACCGCGTGCGGGTTTATGAGAGTCATGACCTGTTCGTGGATTTCCTAGGGGAAGCATGAAGGCGTATCTCACCAGGCGCTACTGGCTTGCGGCATCGCACCGCCTGCATTCGGAAAAACTCACCGAAGACGCAGAACCGCGCCACCTACGGCAAGTGCAACAATCCCTACGGACATGGCCACAATTACGCCGTCGAGGTCACGGTTGGCGGGCAAATCGATCCGGCCAGCGGCATGATCTGCGATCTCGGCGAACTGGATTGCCTTGTCGCCCGCGAGGTGCTGGAGCGCTTCGATCACCAGAACCTGAACTGCCTGCCTGAGTTTCGCGAGGCGGTGCCCACCAGCGAGAACCTTTGCCAGGCGATCTACCGGGTTTTGCAGCCGCGGTTGCGCGCGGCTCATCTCGAAAGGGTGAGGCTCGAAGAGACATCGATGAACAGTTTCGAGTATTCGGGCAGTGAGGAGAGCGAGCGGTGAAGCGCCGAGGCAACCATGCGGAATTCGAGGGGGCAACGATGACAAAAGACGCGATGATGAATGTTGTTCCATCCGCTCCGGCCGCCACGCCGGTCAATGTGAAAGCCGCTCCCGGTGGCGACCATTCGCCCGCACTGTCCAATGCCAGCATCGAAGAACTGATCCATGAGATGCTGACCAGGCTTGGCGAAGACCCGGAGCGCGAGGGCCTGCTGCGAACCCCTGAGCGCGTTCATCGCACCCTGGAGTTCCTGACCAAGGGCTACAACGAAGACCCGCTCACCTTGCTCAACGGCGCACTGTTCACCGTGGAGTACGACGAAATGGTGATCGTCAAGGACATCGAGATGTTCAGCCTCTGCGAGCACCACATGCTGCCCTTTTTCGGCAAGGTTCACGTCGCCTATATTCCCAACGGCAAGGTGATCGGGCTCAGCAAGATTCCCCGGCTGGTCGAGATTTTTGCCCGGCGCCTGCAGGTGCAGGAGCGCCTGACCACGCAGATTGCGGAGACCATTCAGGACGTCATTCAACCGCAGGGCGTGGGCGTCGTCATTGAAGCGCGCCACCTCTGCATGATGATGCGCGGCGTGGAAAAACAGCACTCCGCGGCGGTCACCTCGGCCATGCTGGGCGCCTTCCGCGACCTCGATACGCGCAGTGAATTTCTCTCGCTGATTCGTGAGAAACAAACCAACGGCTACTAGCACGCAGCGTTGGTGTATTCTCCCAACCATGGCGCGCAAGAACACGAAAAGCACGAAGTCCGCGGCAGCCCCAGGCAGGCGCGTAGGCAGCCAACCTCGCTCGGCAATGACAGCGCCGGACCGCTGCGCGGCAAAGTCGCGCTCGTCACCGGCGGAAACCGTGGCATCGGTTTTGCCATCGCCCAGGCTCTCGCCGAAGCCGGGGCTTCCGTGGTCATCACCGGACGCGATGAGCCCACCTTGCAGACGGCTGCCGCCCGGCTGCCGAAAGCGCGTGCGCTTCACTGCGACGTTCGCGACCCGCATTCCGTCGAGCGGCTCTTCGGAGTCATCGGCGAGGAGTTCGGCTGCTCTCGACATCCTGGTGAACAATGCGGGCCTGGCGCATCCCAACCGCGAAATCGCCAAGATCCCTCTCGCCGAATGGCAGGAAGTCATCGCAACCAATCTGACCGGATTGTTTCTGGTGACGCGCGCGGCGCTGCTGCTGATGCGCGCCGGCGGAACGATCGTCAACAACCTTTCCGTGGCTGCCCGCACGATATTTCCGGGCATGGCCGCCTACACCGCATCCAAGCACGGTGCGATGGGTTTTACCCAGACGTTGCGCGAAGAGCTGCGGCCGCGGCAGATCCGCGTCATTGCCCTGATGCCCGGCGCCACCGACACCGCCATCTGGGATCAGATCTGGCCCGACGCTCCCAGACACAAAATGATCTCGCCGCAGACGATTGCCAAGGCCCTGCTTGCCGCCATCCTGTTGCCCGGCAACGCCACGCTTTCCGAGCTGGTAATCACCCCGACCGGCGGCGCGCTCTGAGCTGACTCCGACTCAGATTCGAAGATCACCGAATAAGATTGAACAGCTTGACTATAATTGGTTTGGAATTTGACCAAAAACCAGTTCTAGCGCGATAAGGCCCCCATTCCATGGACCTCCGACTCCTTCACTATTTCATTGCCGTCACTGAAGATCTCAGCATAACTCATGCCGCCGAGCGCCTTCACATCCGCCAACCTTCCCTGAGCCATCAAATTCGCCAGTTGGAATCGCTGGTCGGCACGCCCTTGTTTACTCGCGATAAGCATCACCTTCAGCTTACGGAGGCGGGACGCGTATTTCTCGATGAATCGCGCGGAATCCTGCAACAGCTTGAGCACGCCACGAGCCTGGCGCGGAAAGCGGCGTGCGCCGAGGCGGGCCAGATCACGATCGGGTTCATGCCGGGAACGGAGGGCAGGATTTTCGCCCGCATCGTGCCGATCCTGTTGCGGAATTATTCCGAAATCCAGATTGTGCTGCGCACTCTTTCCTCTCCCGAACAAGCCGAGGCCCTGCGGAAACGCGAGATCAATGTTGGCTTCCTGCGCGGGCCGATTGCAGGTGACGAAATAGCATCCGAGGTGTTTATTCGGGAGAAACTTCTGGCGGTTCTGCCCGCGGTGCACGCCTTGGCCCAGATGGATCGAGTCCCGGTGCCGATGCTGACGGCTTTGCCGCTGATCCAGACGGCAAGAGTAATTGCGCCGGCGGCGCATGATGCCGTCCACGCCATCGCGGCCCGGGCCGGGGTCGCATTCCAGACCTTGTTTGAGACGGATAACGTGCTCACGACGCTGAACGCCGTGGCGTCAGGCCTGGGATTCAGTCTGATGCCCGAATACGCACAGGAAATTATTCCCAAGACGGTTGCCGTGAGGCCACTCGACCTGGACCCCGAACCCGAGCTCGAACTGCTGGTCGCCTACCGCAAGGACGACCGGCTTCCGGCGCTCGCCTTTTTCCTGTCGCTGCTGCGCGATTTCAGTAAAGCCCCGCAGGGCGTCTCGGATGCACCGCCAGAGGTCCGCAAATCCGGTGGCGCCAAGCCAAAGGCAGCCGGGAGGAGTAAGAAGAAGGCAACTGCCGCAAGTTAGCCCGCCGAACGAACCACGGCGAACCCACGCCGGTCCAGCATCGGGCTGGGACGCGGGCGCCCCGTCCCAGCTCAAGTCTCTGGAGGTGTCATGCTGAGCGCAGCGAAGCATCTGCTTTTGTTAAGTCAATAAGAATGAAAGCAGCCCCTTCGGCTCAGCATGACATCCTGAAACTTATCGGGCAATGCGTACCTTACTGGCTCAGCGCCGGTGTCTGCTCGGTGGTTTCGATCACTTCCCTTTTCTTGCCCATGCGGCGCCCCGCCCAGCTTTGCAGGTTATCGAGATAGGTGTAGATCACGGGCGTGATGTAAAGCGTAATCAACTGCGAAAACATCAGGCCGCCCACCACCGCCCAGCCGAGCGGACGCCGCGATTCCGCGCCGGCGCCCATGCCGAGGGCGATCGGCAAGGTTCCCATCAGCGCGGCCATGGTCGTCATCATGATCGGACGGAAGCGGATGAGGCAGCCTTCGTAGATGGCGTCGGCAGCCGACTTCCCTTCCGAGCGCTGCGCGGCCAGCGCGAAGTCGATCATCATGATGGCGTTTTTCTTGACGATCCCGACCAGCATGATGATGCCCACGAACGAATAGAGATTGAGGTCCATGTGCAGGATCATCAGCGTGACCAGCGCGCCAAAGCCGGCCGAGGGCAATCCGGAGAGAATGGTGATGGGATGGATGAAGCTCTCGTAAAGAATTCCCAGCACGATATAGATCACCAGAATCGACAGCAGCAGCAGCCATCCCAGGCCGCTGATGGAAGACTGAAAGGCCTGTGCCGTTCCCTGGAAGCTGCCGCTCATGGTGGCCGGCAACGACTGCGCAACCTTCTCCACCTTGGCGACGGTTGCCCCGAGAGCGACGCCGGGCGCGGGATTGAACGAGATGGTGACCGCCGGCAACTGGCCCTGATGATTCACCGTGAGCGGGCCTACCGAGCGCTTGAGCGTGGCCACCGTGTTCAGCGGCACCAACTGCCCCGAAGAGGAGCGGATATACAGCAAAGAGAGCGCGCTGGGATCGAGCTGAAATTCCGGCTGTACTTCGACGATCACGCGATAGGCGGTATTGGGTGCGTAGATGGTCGAAATCTGTAGCTGCCCGTAAGCGTAGCCGAGCGCGTCCTGCACCTGCTGCGCGGTGATGCCCAGCGTGGAAGCCTTGTCGCGGTCGAGATCGATATCGATCTGCGGATTTTTCAATTGCAGGTCGCTGGTCACATCCTGCAATTCAGGTTCTTTGGCGAGTTGCGCTTCCATCTTCTGAGCTTCGCGATAGAGTTCCTGCGTGTCCGGACCTTGCAGCGTGTACTGATAAAGGCTCTTGCTCATGCGTCCGCCGATCTGGATGGATGGCGGGGCTTGCGGATAGGCGGTGATGCCGGGAACCTTGGCAGAAATCCCGCCGCAGGGACGCCACGATCTCCTGCACCGGCGGGCGATGCTGCCGGGGTGTGAGGCGGGCGAACATGCGGCCGTTGTTGCCGGCGCCCCATCCGCCGATGGCGCACATGAATCTCGAGACGTAGGGATTCTTTTGCATGTATGCGGCCACGGCCAGTTGATGGGCCTTCATGCTTTCGAACGAGATCCCCTGGGTGGCTTCGGTCATGGTGAAAATCTGCCCGGTGTCATCCGTGGGCAGAAATCCTTTGGGCATGATGACGAAAAGATAGGCGGTGACGACCAGCACGACCAGCGAAGTCACCAGGGTGACCAGGCGATGGCGAATAGCCTTCTGCAGGCTCACGTCATAGAGGTGCAGCATGCCCTGAAACACGCCCTCCGACCAGCGGTAGAGCGCGTTGTGGCGGCTTTCGGAAGCGGGCCGCAGAAAGCGGCTGCACAGCATCGGCGTCAGCGTCAGCGAGACGAACCCGGAAACCAGGATCGCCGTGCCGATGGTCACCGCGAACTCGTGCAGCAGGCGTCCCATGAGGCCGCCCATGAAGAGCACCGGAATGAAGACCGCGGCCAGCGAGAGCGTCATCGAGAGAATGGTGAAGCTGATTTCGCGCGACCCGACCAGCGCGGCTTCCATCGGCGTTTTGCCCATCTCCATGTGGCGGACGATGTTTTCCAGCATCACAATTGCGTCGTCCACCACGAAGCCCACGGACAGGGTGAGCGCCATCAGCGACAGGTTGTCGACGCTGTAGCCGAGCAGGTACATCACGGCGAAGGTGCCGACGATCGACATCGGCAGCGCCATGCTGGGAATCACGGTGGCGGAAATATTCCGCAGGAAAAGAAAAATCACCAGGATGACCAAGCCGATGGTCAGCATCAGGGTGAATTTCACGTCATTGACCGACTCGCGAATCGACTCCGAGCGGTCGTAGAGCGTCTCGATATTGACGGCGGCCGGAATCTGCAAGGCGGAACTGCGGCATCAAGGCGTTGATGCGATTGACCACCTCGACCGTGTTGGTGCCAGGCTGGCGCTGAATGGCCAGCACCATGGAGCGGTCCAGGCTCTTGGGAGTTCCGAACCAGCTCGCGGTCTTGTCGGCTTCGACGCCGTCAACCACTGCCCCCAGCTCGGAGAGCCGCACCGGATTGCCGTTGCGATAAGCGACGATCAGCGACTGGTAGTCCTTGGCCCGCCACAGTTGCCCATTCGGATTGTTGACCGTGATCGCCTGGTTCGCGCCGTAAAGCGTGCCGGTCGGCTCGTTGACGTTTCCCTTCTGGATGGCGGTGACCACTTCGTCGATGCCGATCTGCCGGCTGGCCAGCAGGCGCGGATTGAGCTGGACGTGCGGCGAATACTTCTGCGCGCCGTAGACGCTGACCTGGGCGACGCCGTCGATCATGGAGATGCGCTGCGCCATGGTCGTCTCGGCGTACTCGTCGACATCGGAAAGCCGCATCGTCGGCGAGAAGAGCGACAGGTAGAGGACCGGCTGGTCGGCTGGATTCACCTTCTGGAACGAAGGCGGATAGGGCAGGTTGTTCGGCAAATCGCGCTGCGCCTTGGCGATCATCGCCTGCACGTCCTGCGCCGCGGCATCGATGTTGCGCGCCAGCGTGAACTGCAAAGTGATGTTGGTGACGCCAAGAAAGCTGGTCGAGGTCATCTGGTCGATGCCGGCGATGGTGGAGAACTGCTTCTCCAGCGGCATGGCAACCGAACTGGCCATGGTTTCCGGACTGGCGCCCGGCTGCGTGACGGTCACCAGAATGGTCGGAAAATCGACGTTCGGCAGATCGCTGACCGGCAGCATCCGATAGCCTGCCATTCCGAAAATCAGAATCGCGGCCATGACCAGCGTAGTCATCACCGGCCGCTTGATAAAAATCTCGGCGATGTTCATGACTGCTTTTCCCGCGCGCCGTCGGAAACCGCTTGCGGATTCTCAGCCCGCTTGATGTCCACCCTGGAACCCGGCACCAGCCGGATGTGGCCGTCGGTGACTACCGTCTCGCCGGGAGCTACGCCTTGTTCGACGATGAGCAGTCCTTGATACTGCTGGCCGAGCTTGACCAGCCGCATCTCGACCGTCTTGTCGGCCTTGACGACAAACAGGTATGGACCCTGCTGTCCGCTCTGCACCGCCTGCGACGGAACAATCGTGGCATTCGGACGATTGTTCAAGGTCAGCACCACGGTCACGAACTGCCCGGGCCACAGCTTGTTGTCCTTGATTGGGAAACGTGGCTTTCAAGGTGATGGTCCCGGTCGTGCGGTCCACCGTATTGTCAATAAACGTGACTTTCCCGATATCTGCCGGAACCGTCGTCGAAGGAATCGTCGCCTGCACCTGCAGACTGCCTTTGGCGATCTGCCGCTTCACCTCGGGAAGAAACTGCTCGGGGATGGCGAAGCTGGCATAAATCGGCGAGACTTCGTTGATCGTGACCAGCGGCAGATCATTGGCCTTGGAAACGTTGCCGGGATACAACTGCAAATTTCCGGTGCGGCCATTGATGGGCGAGTAGATCTTGGTGAAGGTGACGTTGACCCGGGCGGACTCGACCGCGCCTTCATCGGCGAGGACTGCGGCTTCCGCCTGATCGGCGGCCGACATCATGTTTTCGTACTGCTCGCGGGCGATCACGCCTTCCTTGAAGAGCGCGGCGTAACGGGCGGCATTGGAGCGCGCGGTTACAGCCGTGGCTTTGTCCCGCGCCAACTGTCCTCGGGCTTTCAGCAGGTCGGCGTCAAAGCTGCGCGGATCGAGCTGAAACAGCAATTGCCCTTTTTTGACGAAATCCCCTTCCTTGAAAAAAGCCTTGGTGATTTCGGCGCTGACCATCGTCTTGATCTGCACCATCGAGAACGGGGCGATCGTACCCACGGCATTGACCACGATGGGAACATCGCGCTGCTCGGCCTGGGCTACGAAAACCGGAACCGGAGGCATGGCGGCCGACTGCTTCGAGTTGGCTGGATGACAAGCTGCGCTCAGCAGCAACAGTACGGCCATGGCAATCGCCCAGGCGAGGCGAAGCGAGATCCGGGTGGCCGCTCCGGCAAGCGCCGAAACGGTGCTTGTCGAGGGCCCTGGGCAAGCGGATTCGCGGGCCGCGGCCGGAAGTGGGTTTAGCGAAAGTTTCATTGCGTGGGTTCCTGTATTTTCCTAAAAGCTTGCCGGGGAGCTTTCCGGGAAGTGCGCTTTCGGGAAGCTCCTGCACTCTTCAATTTCGCAACCGTACCGCTGTGATGGCTGACCGGAGCTGCCGACATGCCGTCGAGCCAGATCGAGACCATGAGCCTGCTTGCCTCGCGGTCATCCATTTCTCCCGTGGCCTCCACCGGGCCGAAAAGTTCCTTCATCAGCGAGTGATAAACGATTGCGCCGATGAATGTGCGCGCGGCCATGACGGGATTGGTGGTGCGCAGGACTCCCCGGCGCATCTGCCGGCGCAGGTAGCTGGCCAGCACCTCGAAATATTCGGCGATGAAGCGCCCGAAAAAACGCCGCGACAATTCGTGCCGCTCCAGCGCACAGAACATCCAGAGGCGTGTGGTCACGTGGTCTTTCGCCCGGCGTTGCAGCGACCACTCGGCAACCGCCATCAGCGCTTCACGCACGTTAGCCGCTCCGGCCAGCAACTCTTCCAGGCGAAGGTGGTAGTTCTCCGAGCACACTTTGGCGTCCAGCACCGCCCAGTACAACTCTTCCTTGGTAGGAAAATGGCGGAAGATCAGAGCTTCGTTGACCTGAGCGTGGGCCGCGATTTCGCGCGTCGTGGTGCCCTCGAAGCCTTTCTCGGCAAACATCTCGGTGGCGATGCCAAGGATCTGCTGGCGCCGGTCTACGGACGAAATTCTTGGGTGTGCGGTAGCCATGGCATAACGCTGTAAAGTAAGTAATTGCTTACTTTACGTGCCGGCAGAGTACGTCAATATTACGGTTGTTACCTCGTCCGGCATTACCCGGCAGCGTGCCTGGGCCCGTTCCATGGGCCTTGCCATGGCTCTGCATCAACCCTGGATTCCGGCCACGAGGCCAGCATCTACGCTGGATACTCCGGTCGAAAAAGCTCGCCGGGGCATCGGCGCGGCATCCTAAAAGTTAAGGAAGGACAGAATTAGATGACTGCCATGATCTCTCACGTCATCGTCATCGGCGGTGGTTTTGGCGGCCTGTACGCGGCCCGCAAGCTGGCGCGCAAGCCGGTCAGGGTCACGCTCATCGACCGCAAAAATCACCACACCTTTCAGCCGCTGCTCTACCAGGTGGCGACCGCCGGTCTTTCGCCCGGCGAGATTGCCCATCCGATTCGGGCCATCTTCAAGGACGCGAAGAATATAGATGTCCTGCTGGACGAGGTGACGGGCTTCGACCTGGGGCATCGCCAGGTGCTGCTGCACGGTGACCGGCTGGCTTACGATTACCTGATCGTCGCCGCCGGTGCCACTCACGCCTACTTTGGCCACGACGATTGGGCGCCGTTCGCTCCCGGTCTGAAAACCGTAGAGGACGCCACGGAGATCCGACGCCGCATCTTGCTGGCATTTGAAATTGCGGAACGGCAGGCGCGGCTGGAGCACAAACTCGATCCGATCAATTTCGTCATTGTTGGCGGCGGACCTACCGGGGTAGAGTTGGCGGGAGCGGTCGCCGAAATCGCTCACCGCGTGGTCGCCGGCAATTTCCGCTCCATCGACCCGAGCCGGGCGCGGGTGATCCTGCTGGAAGGCGGCCCGCGCGTGCTGCCCAGCTATTCCGAAGACCTTTCGCGCAGCGCCGAGCGGCAACTGCGCAGGCTTCGCGTAGAAGTCATGGACAACTGCATGGTGACCGGAGTGGAAGCGCACCGCATACACTTCGGCAACGGCAGCCTGGAGGCGTCGGTCATTCTGTGGGCCGCGGGGGTTGCCGCTTCGTCCTTGGGAAAGATGCTGGACGCGCCGCTCGACCGCGCCGGACGAATATTGGTCGAGCCGGACCTCACGGTTCCCGGACATCCCGAGGTCTTTGTCATCGGCGACATGGCATCCATAAAGCAGGCGGACGGAAAGCCCGTCCCGGGCGTCGCCCAGGCGGCCATCCAGATGGGAAAATTTGCCGCGCAGACCATCCTCAACGAGATTGCCGGCCAGGCGCTTGCGGATGATCGGGTACGGGTACGGGCGACCGATCGCCCTCCGGCTCGCGGCGCGGAGGCGACGGACCGTCCTCCGGCTCGCGCGGGCTTTCACTACTTCGACAAGGGAAGCTTGGCGACCATAGGCCGCAACGCCGGAATCGCGCAGATAGGCCGACTGCATCTCTCCGGACTGATCGCCTGGCTGGCCTGGCTGCTGGTGCACGTATATTTTCTGATCGGCTTCCGCAATCGCGTGCAGGTCATCTGGGAGTGGGCATGGGCCTATTTTCGATATCAGAGGGGTGCCAGGCTGATTACGGGAAACAGCGACAGCATCGCGCCCCATGAAGCGCACGACGAGGTTCGCCGCGAACCGAAGCTGGAGATGCCATCCGCCCCCGCATCAGCCCCGGAGCGCAAGGTATCGTGAGCGGGACGGGGGGCGTATTGCCGGCGGCTGCAACTGCATCGACAGCGATATAATCGAGCTATCTTGACTATGTTCCGGCTCATCTCTCGTCTGGCCGTTGCCGTTGGCCTTTGCTGTGGCGCGGTGTTGTCGTGCGTGGCGCAAAATTCCGTGCCGCCGGTTCAGACCCTGTTGATTCTGCCATTTGAAAACCACTCCAAGTCTCCGGGTCTGGAATGGATTGGCGAGTCGTTTCCCGAGATACTTTCGCAACGCCTGTCCTCTCCTTCGATGTACCTCATCAGTCGCGAAGACCGGGTCTACGCCTTCGACCGCATGGGGATTCCCGCCACCGCCCGGCCCTCGCACGCCACCATGTATCGCATTGCCGAGCAGATGGATTGCGACTACGTGGTGATGGGCGATTACAACTTCGACGGCGTGACTTTCACGGCGCGGGCGACCGTGCTCGACATGAAGCAGTTGCGGCAATCGAGGAAGCTGGAGGCCTCGGGGCCGCTGGTCAACCTGATCGACGTGCAGACTGATCTCGCCTGGCAGTTGCTGAAAACCGTCCAGCCGCAGAGCACGATCAGCCGCGAAGAGATGATCCGTTCGGCCAACACCGTCCGCCTGGATTCCTTCGAGAACTACGTGCGGGGCATGGTGGCCACCACCCGGCAGGAAAAAATCAGGCGATTCCGCGAGGCTGTACGCTTCAATCCGCAGTACACGCTGGCGATGTTCCAATTGGGCAAGACCTATTACGCAAACCGCGAATACGAATCGGCGGCCAGTTGGCTCAGCCGCATTCCGCAGACGGACCCGAAAGCGGGAGAAGCGTACTTCCTGCTTGGGTTGGCGTACTACAACCAGGGGCAATTCGAGCGCGCCGAAGACGCGTTCAGGGTCACGATCTCCAAGCTTCCGCTTACCGAGGTCTATAACAATCTGGGCGCGGCGGCCTTGCGGCGAGGCAACCGAAGCGCCCTGCAACTGCTGCAACGGACGGTCGAAGTCGACCCGCACGATCCTGATTACCGCTTCAATCTTGCCCTGGCGCTTTACCGGTATGGCGATCCGGCGATGGCCGTGAAGAACCTTCGCGAGTCACTGGCGAGGTATCCGACCGATAGCGAAGCGCGGCAGTTTCTCGATGAGATTTCCGGCGCGCCCGGAGCCGCAGCAGCCGGGGAGCCGAAAGCTCCGGGGCCACGGTCGCTTCCGTCGCCCAGATGCCGCTTCCCCGCATCAAACGGAACTACGACGAGAGTTCATTCAGGATGCTGGCGCTTGAAATCCAGAACTCGACCAAGCCGGTGCACGACGCTGGGTGGCAACACGCGAACCATGTATCACATCCAGCACGGAACGGAACTGCTGGATCGCGGTTTGACCGCCGACGCGGAAAACGAGTTTCACGAGGCGCTCCAGATGGAGCCGGCGAGCGCCGCCGCTCATGCCGGCCTTGCCAGAGCCGCCGAGGCGAAGGGCGACGTGGTAACGGCGCGGATGGAGGCTTCCACTTCGATTGGCCTGCATCCCACGGCGGCAGCCTTTCTGGTGCTGGCGCGGGCGGACATGCGGCAAAAGCACTGTTGCATTCGGCGGCCCAGAATATCGACCAGGCGCTGGCGCTCGAACCGGGCAATGCCGACGCCCTGACGCTCAAGCAGGAGATCGCGGCGCGCGCGGCGCAGGCCACGGAGTCGACGCGCTAGGATAGTTGCTCATGACACCGATGTCGGAGGAATACGGCAAGATCTCCTTCTGGGGCTGGCAGGCTGCTGAACAAATGTTCTTCGGTATCATCCTGAGCACCCGACAGGCCCGTTGTTGGCTTGTGGGGGGGCAACACGGATTCCGCCGATGGTGCAGGATTTCAAGGATAAGACCATGCGTCTGCGTTCGCATCTGATCGCCGCACTTCTGGTGCTCTGTTGCACCCTGGCCCTGCCCTGCGCCGCGGACGTGCTGAAGATTACGATCGACGGCCCCATTCACCCGATCGCGGAGGAATACATCGCGCGCGCCATCACGGCGGCGGAGCATCGCCACTCGGAAGCGCTGTTGATCGAGCTGCGCACTCCGGGCGGCCTGGTCGATTCCACGCGGGAGATCGTCGAGAAGATTCTCGCCTCTCGCGTTCCGGTGATTGTTTACGTGGCGCCGAGCGGGGCGCGCGCGGCTTCGGCGGGCTTCTTCATTCTCGAATCCGCCGACGTGGCCGCCATGGCTCCCGGCACCAACACCGGGGCGTCGCATCCGGTTTCCATCATGGGCGGCAAGATGGACGAGGTGATGAAGACCAAGATCGAGAACGATACCGCGGCCTTCCTGCGCTCCTACGTTTCCAAGCGCGGCCGCAACGTGCAGCTGGCGGAAAGCGCGGTGCTCAAATCGACCTCGTGGACCGATCAGGAGGCGCTCTCGCAGCACCTGATCGACCTGGTCGCCCCCAACGAGCAGGAGCTGCTGCACCAGCTCGATGGGCGAGTGGTGAAGCGTTTCGACGGAAGCTCGGTGACGCTGCATCTGGCCGGCCAGCCGGTCGACGATTTTCCCATGTCGCTCAGGCAGCGAATCCTGGGCTGGCTGATGGACCCCAATATTTCGTTCCTGTTGCTGGCGGTTGGCGCCTTTGCCATCTATGCCGAAATGAATCACCCGGGCGCGGTGGTTCCCGGCGTTGTGGGGGTCATTTTCATTCTGCTTGCGGTCTTCGCGCTCAATCTTCTGCCGACCCGCTTTGCCGCCGTCACGCTGATTCTGGCGGCCTTTGTGCTGTTCGCGCTTGGAGGCCAAATTTGCCACCCACGGAGTGCTCGGGATCGGCGGAATCGTGGCCCTGACCCTGGGAGGATTGTTCCTGGTCGACGGCCCGATTCCCGAATTGCGGGTTCATCTGTGGACGGCGCTCGGAGTCAGCGTGCCGCTGGGCGTGATCACGGTTTTTCTGATGAACCTCGCCATCAGGGCGCGGCGGAACAAAGTCACCACCGGGTCGCAAGGTCTCATCGGGGAAACCGGGATCGCGCAGACCGACTCTCCCCGGTGGGGACGGTGTTTGTCCACGGCGAATTGTGGAGGGCCCGCTCCCGGCAGCCAGTGGCGAACGGGGAGCAGGTGCGCGTCACCGGCGTCAATGGGCTCCAGTTGGAGGTGGAGCCCTTTGCGGAGCCCACGGCGCACGCCGACGGGAGCCGGTCCGCTCTTCGCGCGGGAGTATCCTGACCTGGTGCGGGGCGGCTGACAAGAGTACGCATGGGAGTGCCTGATCGGGTTCTCGGGGCCGAGAACCATATCCCGCAATTTCTTCGGCCGGATTCTTGGAGTACAATCCGCGCAGCGTATTAGATTGCGCAGTAGCGGAGGCCGGCATTGAGCATCTTTGGTCTGGCAGTAGTTGTCATCATCGCTCTCTACCTCATCAATTCCATCAAGATCCTGTCCGAATACGAGCGCGGCGTCATCTTTCGCCTGGGGCGCGTGCTATCGAGCCCCAAAGGCCCGGGCATCATCCTGGTCTTCGCGCCTTTGGACCGCATTGTGCGCGTGGATCTGCGGCAGATCGCTTTCGACGTGCCTCCACAGGACATCATCACGCGCGATAACGTTACGCTGAAGGTGAGCGCGGTGATTTTTCTGCGCGTCATCGACCCGCGGCGCGCGGTGCTTGAGGTGTTGAACTACCAGTACCAGACCTCCCAGTTCGCGCAGACGACTCTGCGCTCCGTGCTGGGCGAGGTGGATATGGACGAACTGCTGGCGCATCGCGAAAAAATCAACCTGCGCTTGCAATCGATCCTCGATCAGCACACCGACCCCTGGGGCGTAAAAGTCACCAACGTCGAGGTCAAGCAGGTTGACCTGCCCGAAGGCATGATGCGAGCCATGGCCAAGCAGGCCGAGGCCGAACGCGAAAAGCGCTCGAAGATCATTCACGCCGAGGGCGAGTTCGCGGCCGCCCAACGCCTGGTGGACGCGGCGCACCTGCTTGCCAGCGAACCCTCTTCCATCCAGCTTCGCTACTTGCAGACGCTTACGGAAATCGGCGTCGAGAAGAACACGACCATCATCTTCCCCGTACCGGTCGATCTGCTGGCGGGATTGCAAAAGCTGGTGACGGAGCGGAAAGTGGCGGAAGACGAAGCAGGAGTAACGGGCGAAGATCCACTGTCAGCACGGGCACGTGGGCTGTGCGGAACGCAGAAGCTTCGAACAATGGGGGCGGAATTGCAGCGGTTGAGTCGGAGTCGGACGAGCGACGAGATTACGCTGGGCGTTGGCAAACTGGTGGGATTGTTTTTCCTGCTGGTGATTTTTTGCGCGGTTTGCTTCGCCGTCGGCTACGGCTTCGGACGCAGCGGAGCGAAACAGCCGACGCTGGCCACGGAGGTTCAGGCCGCAGCCCACCAGTACCGTCGCCAAGCCGGTTGCCAAGCAGCAGACTGACGCGCCGGCCCGCAGCGATTGTCCCGCGGGAGAAAATTGTCAGCCCACGGGCATTCCGCCTGCGCAGGATCTCAGCTTCTACAAGGCTGTGGAACAAAAGGAAGCGCACGCCGCGGCTGACTCCGCCGCAACCCGCGCAAACTCCGACAGCCGGCTAAGCCCGCTCAACCGGCGCCGTCGAAAACGCCCGCCCCGGATAACACTCCGGCTGTCGGCTTCCGGAATCATGGTGCAAGTGGCCGCCGTCAGCAGGCGCGAGGACGCCGAAGTGCTTCAGGACGCTCTGCGCCGCAAGCAATATCCCGTGCTCATCACTACCGCCCCCACCGATAAACTCTTCCACGTCCAGATCGGCCCGTTCAGCGATCCCAAAGAGGCCGAAACCACGCGCTCCCGGCTACAGGGAGACGGCTATAACCCGATTCTGAAACGCTGAAGACGGCGTTACCTGTCCGCCACGGCATGTTTTTGCGAAAACAATCGTCTTTGCCGCGTGATACATTGATCCTCGTCGATGAAAGAGCGGTCGATGAAAGCAGCGAACGACGGTCTTAGCCTGAAATTGCGCGCCATCTCCGACCCGGTGCGCCGGGAGATTCTGCGCCTGCTTGCCCGCAAGGGCTTGTGCTCGCTGGACAGGGCGGATGGCATGTGCGCCGCCGATCTACAGCGGCACACTGGGTCTGGCGCAGCCCACCATCTCCCATCACATGCGTGTTTTGGCCGAAGCCGGCCTGGTGCAGGCCGAGAAAGTAGGCACCTGGGTCTGCTATTGCCGCGACGATGCGGCCTTGCGCCGCCTGGCGCGCGAGGTGCGCCAGGAATTAGAACAAAAGCCCGGCGACCCGACACGTTCCTGAATTTATTTCGATATTGCGGTAAACAAGTCCGATCCCAACAGCGACTGGAATCGGTTGTCGTCCGCCTTGAAGTGAATGATCAGTTTGCCGCTGTCGGAATCCACCGTGGTGGCGTCGATGGCGGTTTTTTCCACCGGCTGAAGAGCCCATCTTCTTCAGCATCAGGCCAGCCTTCAGCAACGACGAGAGGGTGGCGGCGGCCATCGGTCGCCGGTCACGACCGTCAGGTCCACGGACACGCCGTGCGTGAAATCCACCGTGTAGTAGGACCCCGTCAGGCGCTTCTTCACCACGTCATAGTCGGCCAGTTTGGCGGCGTCACCCATGGCTGAGCGAAGCATGTTCTGGGTTCCGATCGAGTCCAGCACGCTCCAGATGGCGCCATCCTCCACCGAGGACATCAGGGTCGTGATGTCCGCATTGCTGGTCACGCTTGGAGCCTCTCCGTCGCGGGCGTCCAAGGCGTTGTGGACGGCCTGGGTATCGCCGAACAGCATCGTCGTGTCGTCGAGAAACGTCATCAACATGCCGGAGCCGGCAGGATAGAGGAACGTGGTGCGATATTTCTCCGCCTTGGTCTTATTCGCTTTTTGCCTGGCAAGGAACTTTTTGACCTGAAAATCGCCGCTGGCGAAACCGACAGAACGCAACTGCTTGCCGGCGCGGAACATGACAAACGACAGTCCTTCGACATCGCGGTCGGGATCGATTCGCCATGTCCTTCAGCGCGTTTTCGAACTGCTTCAGATTATCCGGCAGGATCTTGGCTTTGAGCGCCATGCCGGAGTCGGAGTTCCGCAATGCGCGGTAATCGACGGAAATGATCTGCTGCACGTCAGACGGTATGGCGGTCCTCGCATTGGAAGCCAATGGCGCCGCAAACGAGAGCGTGGTCAGAAACAAACAACAAAAGAGAGCGATAAGGCGCTTCATAACTAGTATTTTACCCGAGTTCCGCAGGTCCAGAGTTGATTCCACCAATGGTTCTATCAACACCGTTGCCGGATCACAGTTTCGTTCCCGGCATTGTGCATGGCTTGCAAGTTGTATCGGCCGTGGAGTTTAGACGGTTCTGACATGGCTTACTAAGCCCCAACTTACCTTAGATGAGCCATCCGAAGCCGGAGTTGCACCGGTTTTTCTTCGTAAATTCATTCACTATTTTACGTAAATTAATTCACTATTTTACGTGCGCTTTGCCGAGTTGGCGGCTTGCACGGCGGCCAGGCGATTTTCCAGGATCATCGACGAGTCGAAATTTTCCAACTGGAGAAGCGATCCGGCTGCATCCTCAAGCGCTTTCTTCGGAACCAGCCCGATAATTTCGCTGGAAAGCACGGCGACGCCATGCCGCGCGGCTTCGCGCCTGACGAGTTCAAAGACGCGCGCGATCGGCGTCTGGTCCGTGTCGGTCAGGTTCATCGAGACCTGCGCCAGACCCCGAACCAGCACGCCCATTGCCTTGACGAAGGGCAATCCGCCGCTGGAGAAGCGCACGGTCCGGGCGATTTTCCTGGCGATTTCGACATCGCTCGTATTGAGAAAAATATTGTAGGCGACCAGAAACTTGCGCGCGCCAATCACGGTAGCTCCGGCCGTAGGATGGACGCGCGGCTTCGCCGAAGTCGGGCATGCGTTCGGGGTTGGTCGCGATTTCATCGCGCAGCCCCTCGAATTGCCCGCGCCGGATATTCTCCAAGTTGGACACGCTCCGGACGCGTGGCGGCGCTCTCGTACAGATAGACGGGGATGCGGTAGCGCTTCCAGACCTCCGCGCCCACCTGCCGCGCCATCTGCGCGCAGTCTTCCAGCGTGACGCCCTCGATCGGCACAAAAGGCACGACGTCGGTGGCGCCGATGCGCGGATGCACGCCCCGGTGCCGGGTGAGATCGATCAGCTCGGCAGCCTTGCCGATGCCGCGCAGAACGGCTTCCATCAGCGCTTCACGGCCTCCGGCCAGGGTGATGACCGAGCGATTGTGGTCGGCGTCCATGTGGCGGTCGAGCAGGTAGACGTCTTCGGCTCGCATGGCCTCGGCGATGGCGTCAACTTTCGCCCGGTCGCGGCCCTCGGAGAAGTTCGGAACAGATTCAATCAGCGCCATGGCGTAATAGTGCCTCTACCGCGTCTTGAACCACGTATAGCCCAGGCTGGCCTGCACCGAGGCGTTCACGCCCGGATTGTGATTGCCGAGCGAGGCATTTGAAATATGCACGGCGCGCAGCGTCCAGGTGATCGCGCGGTCGGGCTTGAGAAAGATGTGCATGCCGCCTCCGCCGCCCGGAGTGAAGTTGATGCGCGAGGTGTCTCCCGGAGGAATGTTCACCGTGCTCCACAGGAAGCCGCCGGCCGCCTCGACGAACGGCACCAGGCGCTTGCCGCTGGTGAAGTTCCATTTCATGTCGACGGGCGTGATGCCGAATCCATAGCTTCTCGTACCTGTTCCGTTCTTGTACCCGCTCCAGAAGACAGCAATCGACAGGCGTGATCTCGCCGGCGAGTTCGAAGGTTCCCTTTGCCCAGCCGTGCCCCGATTCGCCGGTCATGACGCGGCCAACGCGCACGCCGGTGCGGAACATTTGCACGTTCGTGCGCACCCCCACTCCGCTGCCTCCGCCAACAAAGACGCCGAAATCCCAGTGTTCACGCCTCAGTCCGGCTGCGTCATCGCTCTGTCGGCGCAGCCGTTTGGGCAAGCGCCGAAGAGCACAGCAGAAGAAGAATCGACGAGCAAACAGCAACCAGAAGTATCCCGCGGAGCTTCATTGGGTGGTCCGTCCCTGACGAATGTAGTGGCTGATCGGCTTCTCTGAATTGTACGCGAGAAGCAAGGCGTAAACAGGCCGGAAATGGCGGGCGCGGCCCTGACCGAGCCATGCGGCAAAAACGGAAGCAAAGGAAAAGCCGCCCACGCGCATGAGCGGCCTCTGCAGCTCAAAAAACTACCCCATGCTAGCCCTAAACAGGGCGGAACATGGGGCACCAGTAGAACTAACTCTTCGTCGTGTCATCCTGAGCGTAGCGAAGGATCTGCTTTTCCTGTGGGCAGTAAAGAAGCAGATTTTTCGCCTACGCCGCTGCTATCCGGCGACCTCTTCCAACTGCTTCTGGTCGATATCGAAATTCGCGTAGACGTTCTGCACGTCGTCCTGATCTTCCAGGGCTTCCATCAAGCGGATCATGGTCGCGGCCTGGTGTCCCTCGAGCTTGATGTAATTCTGCGGAATCATGCCGATCTGGGCGACCTCGGGCTTGATGCCGGCCTTGTTGAGCGCCTCCAGCACGGGCTTCGTAAGCCGCGGGATCGGTAAGGATCTCCCAGCTCTCGCCATCGTCCTTGAGGTCGTCGGCGCCGGCTTCCAGAACGATGTTCATCAGGTCATCTTCCTTGGCCGCCGCTTTCGGAATCACGATGTCGCCTTTTTTGGAGAACATCCAGGCCACCGAGCCGGACTTCGCCCATGTTGCCGCCGTTCTTGCTGAAAGCGTGGCGCATCTCGCTGACGGTGCGGTTGCGGTTATCGGTGGTGACCTCGACCAGGACGGCGACGCCGCCCGGGCCGTAGCCTTCAAACGTGATCTCTTCGTAGGTCACGCCCGGCAACTCGCCCGTGCCGCGCTGAATGGCGCGCTTGACGTTGTCGTACGGCATGTTCTCGGCCTTGGCTGCCGCAACGGCAGTCCGCAACCGGGGATTCTTCTCAGGATCACCGCCGCTCTTGGCGGCCATGGATATTTCCCTGATGAGACGGGTGAAAATCTTTCCGCGCTTTGCGTCAAGCGCGCCTTTTTTGTGCTTGATTGTGGCCCATTTGGAATGGCCGGACATGCGAACCTCGCCCGATGTATGGATTTCGTTTTCTTTGGTTCACCCGGTGGCTCTGCCCCGACACGCGCCACAACCGCGCCCGCCGGGGACCCCGGGATTCCCCATATGCGCCGACGCCAACGACTTACAGTCGCAGTTATGATACCGCTCAAAGCGCGCAGGCAAGCTGGGATTATATCACTGCGGCACCGGAAACTTAACGATTCTGATGCGCGCTCGCCGGGATTGGCCGGTTATGGAGGCTCACGCCTGCCGGGCTCTGTTCGGAATCGATAAGGAGCCGTTCGCGTGTCCGCGGTGGGCCGGCTGCTCCGGAGGCAGAACGACGGCTTGGCCTGAAAGTGTCGCCTCTTCCCTCACTCTGCTTGCGGCGCACATACGCGTAGACGACGGCCAGCAGCGGCGGAGCCAGCAACACTCCCCAGAACGGAATGACAATTCCCAGCACCAGCGGCGCCAGGATGGACGCCCACATGGGAACCCGGTTCTGCCGGCGCATCAAGTAGGGCTGCAATAAAAGCCCGTCGACAACCGCAATGACCGCGTAGGCGATCAGCAGAGCGACGAACCGCTCCCATCCGGCGCGGGAAAATAACAAAGTCAGCGTCGGACCCAGCAAGGCCAGCACCGGGCCGAAATTCGGAACGAACTGCAACAGCCCGCCCAGAAAAGCCCAGAAAATCGCCCACGGAACATGCAGGTACCACAGCGCCGCCAGCCAGAGCAGGCCGACGATCACCGCGTCGTAGCACTGGGCCATGAACCAGCGCTTGAGCGCGCCCAAGGTAAGCTCGAAATGGTAAGACAGGATCATTGCAGTCTCTGCCGGGCCTTCAGGATACTTGATCCGGCCGGGCCGGGAAAGCGCGCGGCGTCACCCGGAACTAACTCTGCCCTGGGACCAAAAGACCAAAAGAACTAAGCCGCGTTCCCCTCGCCCGAGCGAACGTTGCTCGTCGGGGATATCGAAAAGCGGGACGAAACATAGGGACGCCATCAGAGCCGATCTCCATCAAGTATCGATTTTCTAGAGACCGTTCGGCTCCGCCTGCATGCTAAACTCGAAGCAAGGCACTGCGATGAAATTTGGCGTCATCATTTTCCCCGGCTCCAATTGCGATCACGATGCGTACTGGGCGTTCAAGGAAGTTTTTGAGCAGCCCGCGACCATGCTCTGGCACGACTCGCACGACCTCCAGAACTGCGATGCGGTGATCGTGCCCGGCGGCTTTGCCTACGGCGACTACCTGCGCACAGGCGCTATCGCCAAGTTTTCGCCCATCATGGAATCGGTGTGCCGCTTTGCCGCCGCCGGCGGACTCGTGCTCGGCATCTGCAACGGCTTCCAGATCCTTTGCGAATCGGGATTGCTGCCCGGCGTGCTGATGCGCAACCAGGGACTCAAATACATTTGCAAGCCGGTGCAGATTCGCTGCGAGAACCCGGACACGCCCTTCACCAATCAGTGCAAAAAGGGCGAAGTGCTCACCGTGCCTATCGGCCACATGGAGGGCAACTACTTCTGCGACGATGCGACGCTGCAACAGCTAAGGCAGCAGAAGCGCATCGTTTTCCGCTACTGCTCGCCGTCCGGTGAGATCACCCGCGAGGCAAACCCCAACGGCGCGCTCGACAACATCGCCGGAATCTGCAATGAAGGTTTCAACGTGCTGGGCATGATGCCGCATCCGGAGCGCGCCAGCGAACCGGCCCTCGGCATGATGGATGGAATCAAAATTCTGCAATCGCTGGTCAACGCCGGAGCCCTGAAGGCCTGAGCGAAAGTCTCCGCCAGGTCTTTTGTTCCTAGTTCTGAAAACCTAACAGGCTGCGGAAAAACTCGCAGAAGTGTCATCCTGAGGTCGTGCCGGTTTGCGCGACCGAAGGATCTGCTTTGCCTTCAACGCTCACGAAACAGCAGATCCTTCGCTACGCTCAGGATGACACCTCGAAGAATAATTTTTCAGTAGCCTGCAAAGGGTGGTACGCCACCCCAGGTTAGCGCCGAACAGCACGGCGCAGAACCTGGGGCACCCGACGTGGTTTATTTCTGGAACGCCTCTTTGTTCACCAGGTAAGGCATCTTCGTAAAGTCGCCGTGGTAGTTCCCTTCGAGGATGTCGATCAGTCCCTGCGCGCAGCGTCCGGCCATGCCTTTCATGGGATCGGTTGAGAGCCGTGTCGAGACTGTGCCGCTGGCAAAGTGATGATAGAGACGGCAGCGGTCCTCGATTTCCAGGTCGCGCAACGGCGAGTCGGCGGGCAGCGGTTCGTGCTCGAAAACATCGATTGCCGCACCGGCAATCCAGCGCTCTTTCAGGGCGCGGTAAAGCGCATTTTCGTCCACCACCGGACCGCGCGAGGTGTTCACCAGGTAAGCGCCGCGCTTCATCATGCGCAAAGTGTGCTCATTGATGAGGTGATAGGTGGCGGCTCCGCCCTCTCCCTCGCGCACCAGCGGCACATGCAGAGTCAGGAAATCCGCGCCGCGGAGACAGTCTTCCAGCGAGGCGTACTTGATCCAGTTGCGCTCCGGAGAGAGGCCGAGTTTGTGTCGCAGGTCCATCAACTCCTGCACGCGCGCGACGAATTTTTCGTTCTGGTAGCCGGCATCGTAACAAAGGACGTTCATGTCGAATCCCACGCACTTGCCGATGAACGCCTGCCCGATACGGCCCGTGCCGATCACGGACACGGTCGCGCCGGTCACCTGGTCTCCCAGAAACGGCAGATAGGGATGCCAGAAACCCCATTGCTGTTCGCGCACCAGCCGCTCGCTGCTCCACAGCTTGCGGGCGCAAGCCGCCAGGATAAGAAACGCAAACTCGGCAGTGGCTTCGGTGAGCACCTCCGCCGTGTTGCTGAACGGAATCTTGTAGCGATTGGCATCATCGCGATTGATGTTGTCGAATCCGACCGCCAGTTGGGAGATGCCCTTCAGCGTGCCTTTGCCCGCCTCGAACACTTCGGCGTCGATCTCATCGCGAAGGGTGGTGATCAGGCCATCGATTCCACCGCGCACTTTTTCGATAACCAGGCTCTTGGGCGGAGCTTCCGGCCCGGGATAAACCTCCACTTGGTAACCGCGCCGGCGCAACAGCTCAATGCTCTCGCCCAGGTCGCACGTTGCAAAAACGCGAAAATGATTCCGCTGCTCCATGTTCTCTTATCCTCGCATCCTTCTATGAATCCTTCTATCCTTGAGCGCACCACTCACTCCGGCACCCAGGTTAGCGCCGAACAGCACGGCGCGGAACCTGGGGCACCCGGCTTGTGTTTGTTCTGGTTCGCGGGCGCTCCACGGACACTCCGGCATTCCAGAAATTTGCCAATTTGCCGGTGCCCACCCGGAAGAAAAGCCGGTTAAACGATGAATGTCCTGAAATCAGATTGCAGCCTTGGCTCTCCCGATGTCAATCCGCGGCCGCACCCGCAAAAAAAGCCCGCAAGGTTGCGGGCTTTACGATTGCTTTTGTTCGTTCCAACATTGAAGGAAACGGCAGATGGCCTCAAAGGCTAACAGACATCTGAATAACTTATAGAAGTGTCATCCTGAAGTTGCGCCGGCTTTTGCGCGACTGAAGGATCTGCTTTCTTTTCAGCCGCGCAACAGCAGATCCTTCGCTACGCTCAGGATGACACTCCGGGGTTCTCAACTCGTGCAAAGTGATTCTACCCTTTACAGCCTCTTGTTTACCCACTCTTCGACGCGATCGAGAGCCTTCTCGATGTTCTCAATCGAGTTGGCGATGCTGAAGCGCAGATAGCCTTCGCCATAAGCGCCGAAAGCGGTGCCGGAAAGCGCCGCGACACCAGCCTCTTGCAGCAAGGCGTCGGCCAGCTTCTTGGACGGCCATCCGGTCTTGGTGATGTTCGGGAACATGTAGAATGCGCCCTTGGGCACCCGGCAGGAAAATCCCTTGATGCGGTTGATGCGCTCGGCAAAGTAGTCGCGGCGGCGCTTGAACTCGGCACACATCACGCCGACCGAACTCTGATCGCCTTGCAAGGCGGCGATGCCTGCGACCTGGGTGAAGCTGGCCGTGCAGGAATTCGAGTTCGTCTGCATCCGCGAAATGTGTTGCGCAAGGTCCGGACGCATGACGCCGTATCCCATGCGCCAGCCGGTCATGGCATAGGTTTTCGAGAAGCCGTCGAGAAGGATGATGCGGTCCCGCAGCTCCGCGTGCTTGAGGATCGAGTGGTGCGTGCCTTCAAAAATCAGACGGCAGTAGATCTCGTCGCTCAAAATCATGGTGTTGTAATTGCCGACGGCGCTCGCGATGTCCGCGATGTCCTGCTCGGTCAATACCCCGCCCGTGGGATTCTGCGGCGAGTTCATGATGATGAGCTTGGTGTGCTCGTTGATCAGGCCGGCCAGCTCGTTGACATCGAGGCGGAAGTCCATTTCTTCGCGCAGGCGGATGGGCACAGGCTTGGCGCCCGCGAACTTGATCATGGACTCGTAGATGGGGAAGCCGGGATTGGGGTAGATGACCTCGTCGCCTGCCTCGGCCAGCGCCAAAATGCTGAAGAACATGATGGGCTTGCCGCCCGGAACCACGACCACCTCGTCGGGCGAAACCTTGATATTGCGGCTTGCCGCCACTTCGTCGGCAATCGCCTGCCGCAGCTCAGGCAAGCCCGCCGAAGGCCCATAATGCGTGTAGCCATGATGCAGGGCATCACTGGCAGCCTCAATGATGTGCGAAGGGGTATCGAAATCGGGCTCGCCGATTTCCAGGTGAATAATGTCTCTGCCCTGTTTTTCCAGGGCGCGCGCCTTTACTAGAACTTCAAAGGCTGTTTCCGTGCCAAGGCGAGACATGCGGCTCGCCAGGCGAAGCTCGGTTTGGGTTGCTGGAGTCATAGTATCCATGCCGGTGATCAGATAATTTGCTGCTTGCATTCTTTCATATGGAAGAAGAAGCGCAAGCATTTTAAGCAAGCCGCAGCGATTCGCCGTAGTGATCCGGCAAAACTGCCCGCGCCGCTCCACAAGGGTTATGAAACGAGGCCGTACATTGTTCAGGGTTATCGCCCAGACTAAGCGCCCCCGGCGCAAGCAAACGGAGAATTCCCCGGCAAACAACCGCACTGATATTGCCGGATTCGCGATCTCGCCCCCGCCGGGGGTATGAATCCCGAAGGATCATTGCCTTCTAGATGTAGCTATGGCATACACATCGATAATGTTCAGTGATATGCAACACGAGCTTATGTGACGAAAAAGCGTGGGGAAAATCACTGCCGGAGCTAGCAGGCTGCCCGTAATTTCATTGCATAAATTGCAGAATGTCATCCCGCGCAAAGCGACGGACGACGATGATTGCGCGAACTTCGGGGACGCCACCCTGCTTTAGTTTTGCAGCTCCCGTTGATTATCCGCGGCGCGGATCACCTTATCAACGCGGTAGGGCAAACCGGCACTGGCATCGTGGAATTGGCGCACCTGCAATTCGCCCAGCAGGCCGAAAGCCAGCAATTGCACACCGGCCACGATCATCACCGCCGCCAGAATCAGCAGCGGACCGTGCTGATCCATCACGTCGGCATGGAAAAGCAGTTTCAGCGCCATCATCCAGATCGCAATCGCCGAACCGCCAAAAATTCCCGCCATGCCTACGGTTCCGAAGAAGTGCAACGGCCGCGACAGGTACTTGAGCAGGAAGCGGATGGTGATGAGGTCAAAGAAAACCCGGAAAGTGCGGGTGATGCCGTAATGCGATTTGCCTTTATCCCGGTTGATGTTCTTGATGGGAATCTCGCAGATACGAGCCCCATACCACGAGGCCAAGGCAGGGATGAAACGGTGCATGCCCTCGCCATAGAGCGGAACCTGCTCGATGAGTTCGCGGCGGTAAGCCTTGTAAGTAGTGCCGAAATCGTGAAGATCGACGCCGCTCAGCTTTGACATCAGCCAGTTGGCACAGCGCGAGGGAATTCGCCGCATCACCAGGTTGTCGATGCGCACCTTGCGCCAGCCGCTCACAATGTCATAGCCTTCGTTGAGCTTTTCGATGAACGCCGGAATGTCGTCCGGGTCGTGCTGCAAATCGCCGTCCATGGCGATGACATACTCGCCCTGGGCGTGGTCGAAGCCAGCCGCCAGAGCCGAGGTCTGGCCAAAGTTCCGGCTCAGCTTCACCACCACGGCACGGCTGTCGATGGTTGCGATTTCCTCAAGGAGATGGAACGTCTGATCGCGGCTGCCATCGTCGACGAACACCAGCTCGAAGGATTCACCCGCCGATTCCATCACGGCCGTCAGCCGGTCATAGAGCTCGGTGATGCTCTCCTGCTCATTATGAAACGGAACAACAATTGAATACTTAGGCACGATGAACCCATTATACCAAGCTCACCGGCTGACGCAGCCAGTCGCCTCATCGTCAGGCTGAACGTAGCGTTGTGCGTGAAGGCCCCGCCCTTAGCCGTCACCGTAACGAGATAGATACCCACCGGCGTACCAGGGTCGGAAACACCTGCAAACACAAACTGAAGTGCATGGACAAAAGTGCCGATAACAGATACTAAGAGCAGTTCCACACGGGTGTAGTCGTATCGTACTCGTATTCATCATGTTCATCTTGGGCGGCTAAGCCGAGGGAGAATCTCTAGTGCCGACGGAATACCAGGAAAATCACGTAAGGGTTCCTTGGGCGCTGATGCGACTGCCCCCGTTTCCGATGGTGGCCACAAAGGTTCTTCACCTGGTTGCCAAGAATGATTCGTCCCTGCGCCAGTTAAGCGCCCTGATCTCGACCGACCAGGCATTTTCGAGCGAGGTCCTCACCATCGTCAATTCACCTATTTTCCCAATTCACGCCTCGGTGACAAGCATTCTGCAAGGCATCGCCGCACTCGGCTTCGAGCGCGTCAAGGGCTTGGCGGTCACCGTGGGGGTGCGCGCGTACCTCAGTGGCGCGCTGGGGTGTCCATCGCTGCAGGCGATCTGGCGTCATAGCCTGGCGTGTTCCTTGCTCGCCGAGGAATTTGCCGCCTCCAGCATGATCGACAAAGGCACAGCTTACACGGCTGGAATCATGCACGACATTGGCAGGGCGGCGTTGGCGGTCATCCAACCCAGGCGATATGCAAGTTTTTTGCAGAACATTCAAGAAGAGTCCTCAGAGGTCTTGCGCCGGGAACAGGAGTTGTTCGAGCTCGACCATTGCGAGGCGGGACGGCGTTTGGCCGTCGATTGGAAGCTGCCCGAGCAGTTTCTCAATATCATTGCGCGCCATCATGCCGCCCGCCAGGCCAGCGGCCCATTTGACCTGCTCGCCCTCATTCAACTGGCTTGCAGGATGGCGGACACGATCGGATTTTCCGCGACTCCCTCTCTCAAGTGTTCGAGCTACAAAATACTTACCAGCGAGCTTCCCGAGCGGGTGCGTGACCTGCTTCCGTTGGAGCCCGAAGAACTGGCCTTCCGAATCGCCGCCAAGGTCAATTCGATTGAATCGATTTATTGACCGGCCAAGCGCGGTGTAGGAGTTTGGGCGCGTAGTAGCGACCGCTTATTGCAATTCCCGGATTGGTGTAGCCACCCTGCAAAATGAATTCAGAGGCGTCATCCCGACCGCAGTGGAGGGATCTTGTGTTTTACCGCCGCGAAGCAACACAAAAGGTTCCTCGGCTCGCGACGCTCGCTCGGAATGACGTTGTTGGTTGGGATACAGCAATGCGGGAAGCGCGCTAGCTGGCAACGCCGCCGATGCCGCGCGGTTGGCGACTCTGTCACTTCGTGGGTGAGTAGTATCCCTTGCGAAGCTGTACGTGGAAGTCGCCGCTCTTGAGCCGGACATGCAGCTTGCGGAAGGAGCCGTCCGGCTTTTGCGCCGGCGTATAGCCGATGTAATACTGCGTGCGCAGCTCTTCTGAAACCTGCTGGATCGCTTTTTCCAAGTCGCCAGGCTTCTGGCCGACCTCAATCACCCTGCCGCCTGTTTCCTTGCAGACTCGTCCGATGTCCTCGCTGCGCGCACCAAAATCCAGGTCATAGGCGAGCAGCACATAGACCGACGCGTCAACCTTCTGCGCGGCCTCGATGGTGGCTGCCAGACTGGTTTGGCTGCCCTGGTCAACGCCGTCGGTGATGATGACGATGGTTTTCCGCCCCACCTCATGCCGCAGCTCTTCGGTCGCGGCCAAATAGATAGCGTCGTAGAGCAGAGTACCGCGTGAACCCTTGCGCGAATCCGGAAAACCTTCTTTGCCCGGAAGCAGCCAGTCTCCGGCGTCGCTGCTGGTTTCGAGCAGTGCGGCCTTCAGGTCGGGGCTGGGGCCGGTGAGATCCTGCAGCAGATCCACTCCCACATCAAAGCTGATCAGGAATGCCAAGTCCTTATCGCGCAGCACCTTGCTAAGAAATTGTGTTCCAATCTGGCGCACGAAGGGCAGGATGCGGCGGGTACTGCCGCTGGTATCGACCAGCAGTCCGAGGGTGAGCGGTTGAATGGCATCGGCCTTGAAATATTTGATGGTCTGCGGCTTTCCGTCCTCGAAAACCTCAAAGTCTTCCTGGGAAAGATTTCGTACCGGAACGCCGTGCCTGTCCTTCACGGTGAAAAACAGGTTCACCAGGTTGACGTTGACGGCGAAGCTCGCAACCCTATCCGGCTGCTGCCCTGAAGCGGCCTGCCGTTCCCGGTCTGTCGCTTTCTGCGGTGCCTCGGCAAAAGCCAGAATCGAAAACAGAAAAGTCAGAAGCAGCAGGATGGAGAAAAACCGCTTGCCGGCAACAGGCATGGTGAGCCTTTTCCTCGACTTCTACTCTGTCGTTAGTTGCCTGGAAAATCCTCTCGAGTTTGCCGCCGGGACAGAAATTGCTGATTGACACCGCGGAAAGATCGCACCGGGTTCGACGCGCCGCGCGAGCTCGCAGTTGAACCCGAAGTGGTGCAAAACAAATTCACGGAACAAGTTTAGTGGTGCAGGTTGCTTTCGTATGCCCGCAGCTCGGCGACAATTTCGTTGGCCGCGACCCGCGCCTGCTCGCCCTGCGCCGGGTCGAACGAGATAGCACCCACCCGGGCATGACCGCCGCCGCCGTAGCGCTCGCAGATTTTTGCCAGGTTGGCAAGATCCGTCTCCCTGGTCCAGGGATTCGAGCCGACGGAGACCTTCATCCGGAAACTGCTTTTGCTAAGTCCGACGCTGTAAACGCATTCGGGATGCAGGTAGTAGGGGATGAACTTGTTGTAGCCCTCGAGATCGAATCCGGTCACGTCGAAGAACACCGTTCCCTGCTTGCTCTCCGTACGGTCACCAAGAATCTTGATCGAATTGCGATGCCGTTCCAGCAAGGGTGGAACCAGGTGCGCGACATAGGGGTCTTCCAGTATCTGCTCCAGCGACCGGGTGGCCAGCATGGGAATGAGGCGCGGCAGCAGTTGCGGGTCCTGACTGGCTTCGATGACCATGGTCAGCCGCGTGGCGGGCGTGCGCATTCCGACGGCATCCTCGGGGCTGTCATAAAGCGCGCCATCGATGATATCGGCCCAGTGAACCATTTCCCGCACCGGCTCCAGGTCGAAGCCAAAGCGGTTCTGGGCCACGGTGGCGATCAGCTTGGTGCAGGACTTGAAATCGGGATCGTAAAATTTTGTGTTGCTCTGCTGCTGCTCAAAATGAGCCGCGTCTTCCGGCGTAAGAAATGCGCTCTGGTGATGATCAAACCACCAGGTGATCTTCGGGGACGACGAGTATTTGAAATCGACGATCGCGTTCTCGTCGCCGGTGAAGTCGCTCTCGTCGAAGAGCGATCCGGCCCGGTGCACAAGACCGACGAATTCGAATTCGGTGTTGGCGCGAATCCGCTCGCGGTAGAAGCGCGAAAATAGGGCGGCGGAACACGCCCCGTCAAAGCACTTGTAATGATAGAAAACTCGAATGAGCACTCAGGGCCTTCCTCGAACGAGAAGCAATTCGCTCACTTCCGCCGATCGTCAGAAATAAATACAAAAGTAAAAAGAGAATAGGATTGCCACTTGCGAAGGTAATGTCAAGAGTGTCGAGAAGAGAAACCTCTCCGGACGAGCTTCCAGCCGACGATTCTGGAAGCACTCAGACGCACTCGGCCGCGCTTTAGGATTCGCTTGGATACCCCCATGTTTGAATTCACGGACAAATGACTCTACTCGCCCGGGTTCTCGCTTCTCAGGCGTGCTGTTCGGCAAATTCACCGATGACCGGCAGCTTGAACATAACGCCCTGATAGGCCTTGATCAACAGCACAATCCAACTGATCAGGAATGCCAGTTCCACAATCGGCCAAAGTGCCAATCCGAAATAGGGAATGGCGACCACCCCGTGCAAAACGACCCAGGCGACCGTGAACAGGATCGACTGGAAAGCGTGAAAGCGAATGAACCGATTGCGGTTGTATGGCTCCACCAGCAGGAAAATGACCGCTGCAAAAAAAATGTAACAGAGCATTCCGGCCAGATTCTGCGAGATTGCCGGAGTGGCTGAAGCCGGCGGATAGCCGCCCGGCGTGCTCCCGGCCGGACCGGGTTCGGCCGAGTCCTCGGTGGCTCCGGCAGCCGCATGGTCGCGCTTCACCGCCGCGCCGCAGCTTGGGCAGAAAGCCGCCGTTTCAGTCAGAGGCGCGCCACAGGCCGTGCAGAATGCCATTCTCCACCTCCTCCGCCACAGCTGGCGGGCGATGTCCCTTGGGCCTCGCTGGTTGAAGAGTGACTCACACATATCGACGATTCTTCTTCCCGCACTCCTCGCAAATTCCATAGATCTGAAACGTGTGCCGGGTGGTGACATAGCGATGCTTGAGGCCGATTTCCTGCTCGACTTTTTCAATTTCGGGCGAAAAAAACTCCACCGAACTGCCGCACTCGGTGCAGACCATGTGATGGTGGTTGCGGCGGTTCAGTTGATGCTCGTAACGCGCTACGCCGTCCTGAAAAGCCACGGCGCTGGCCAATCCGCAATCGGCAAACAGCTTCAAGGTGCGGTAAACGGTCGTAAACCCAATCCGCGGATCGCGGTTCTGGACCAGATGGTGCAACTCCTCGGTGGACAGATGGTCGCGGGTTTCCAGGAACGTGCGCAGAATGGCGTCGCGCTGCGCCGTACGCTTCAGGCCGACGCGCTTCAGGTGAGCATAAAAAATCTCTTCGGCCACGCGGTGCATTTCCCGCGAGACCGTTGAGTAATCGTCAACGCGTTTCGGCAGCATGGTCAGGTTTGTCGGCCGGGCACTTGCGTCAGCCTTAGAATAACATTCGCGGCTGCACTCGCCCAACTAATTGCGTGAATTCCGCGTGCTTGCAGCTTCCGCCAGGGCCTTCCGATTTCCGGGCTCACCACGCCCAATGATTCGTTTGCTACTGGCCGGCATCCGACTTGGCTCATGATCCGGAGTTCAGCGTGGCATAATGCTTTCAGGCCCATGTTTCACTCTACTGCCCCTACAGCTCTCACTTCAGTCGCCGCGCCGCCACTCCAGAAAACGTCTCGCCGTCCGTGCCGGGGTCGGCTTTTTCCTGCTTTGCCTGGTCGCTCTCGCCGGCGCGGCCGCCTGGTTCCTTGCCGCCGCCCGTGCCGCCTTGCCGCAACTCGATGGCACGCAGCCGGTTGCCGGGCTGAACGCTTCCGTCACCGTGCTGCGCGATGCGCATGGCGTTCCGCCATCACTGCCGGTTCGCTGACCGACCTGTTCTTTGCCCAGGGCTATGTGACGGCACAGGACAGGCTTTGGGAGATGGATATGAGCCGGCGCTATGCCGCCGGTGAACTTGCCGAAGTAATGGGCAGCGATTACCTCAAGCTCGACATTGCGCAGCGCGTCCTTGGGCTGCGGCAGGTGGCGGAAATGGCCGTCTCACGGCTCTCACCCCGCGACCGCCAGTACATGGAAAGCTATGCGCGAGGAGTGAATGCCTACATTTCCGAGCACCAGCACTCGCTTCCGCTTGAGTTTCGCGTGCTGCGCTACTTCCCGCGCGCGTGGACTCCGGCCGACAGCTTTCTGGTGGGCGCCATGATGTCGGAGATGCTGAACCACTACGGCTATCGCGACAAACTGGAGCGCGAGAAGATCGGCGCCAAGCTGGGGCCCGAGTTGACAGCGGATTTGTTTCCCACGACTTCCGGGCGCGACATACTGCCCGACGGAGAGCGTCCGTTTGCCCCGGATGCAGACGCCAACGGCACGGAAGACAAGTCCGTACCCGACCATCGCCGTCATCGCCGAGTCATCCGGCGCTCTTGACCGCGCTTCGCGGAATGCGGCTCCCGAGCGCCGGTTCCGGAGCCCTGAGCTTGTGCCCGGATCGAACAACTGGGTCATCTCCGGCGCCCACACGGCAAGCGGCAAGCCGTTGCTCTCCAACGACATGCACCTGCCGCACCGTATCCCGAACACCTGGTATGAAATCCATCTCAGCAGCGGCGATTACGACGTGGCCGGGGTCACTCTGCCGGGATTGCCGGCCGTGATTGTCGGCCACAACCAGCGCATTGCCTGGGGCTTCACCAATCTCGGACCGGATGTCGAGGACCTCTACATTGAAAACTTCAACGACCAGGGGGAGTATCTGACGCCCGAGGGCTGGCAGAAGCCGCGGTTCGCCATGAAACCATCCGCGTCAGGGGTGGGCGCGACACCAGCGCTGGACGTGCTGGTGACCCGTCATGGCCCGGTAATTACACCCGCACTGCGACTCTCCCCGGCTTTCAAGGACGAGACCCGCCAGCTTGCCCTGCGCTGGACAATCTATGACCCCGCCGGCTTTTCCTTTCCCTTTTTCGATCTCAATATGGCCCGGAATTGGGACGAGTTCCGTCATGCCCTCTCGCAAATGGGCTCGCCCGGACAGAACGTCGTCTATGCCGATGTGGAGGGGCACATTGGCTATCAAGCCACCGGACTTGTCCCAATCAGGGCTGCCGGGGACGGCCTGGTGCCGGCCAGCGGAAGCGACGACGAGCCATGACTGGAAGGGGTACATCCCTTTCGACGAGATGCCGCGGATTTACGATCCGCCTTCCGGCATACTGGCCACGGCCAACCAGCGCGTCACCGCCGATGATTATCCCTACGTGATCGCCACCGACTGGGGCAGCCCCTATCGTGCCGAACGCATTCACCGGGTGCTGCGGGAGGAGAAAAAATTCACCGCCGCCGACATGCTGGCCCTGCAGAACGATGTCGATTCCGATGTCGACCGCTTTTTCGCCGAGCGCTTTGTCTACGCCGTTGATTCCTGGCCGAAGGCGTCGCCACGCGCCCGCCAGGCAGCCGAACTGCTGCGCAAGTGGGACGGCCGGATGAACGCCGACTCCGCCGCGGCCGCCATCGAGCGCCATGCGCGCCACAATCTCTACCAGGCGCTGCTGGAATCGAAGCTTGGAGCCGAGGCCGGGCAATATACCTGGTTCAATTCCGGCACTTGGCTGGAAAACGCGGTCCTGCATCAACTTCCACGCTGGCTGCCGGCGCAGTATGGCAGCTACGAGGAGTTGCTGTGTTCAGCCATTGAAAAGACTGTAGCCGATAGCCAGGCGCCCGGAGACCTTGCCGCCTGGCGTTACGGCAATGACTTTCCGGTTGAGATCGAGCATCCCCTTTACGGCAAGATTCCCTTCCTGAAGCGCTGGGCAGGGACCGGACGTCGACCGCAATCGGGCTCCGGCGATACGGTGAAGCAGGTTGGGCGCGGCTTTGGACCTTCCCAGCGTTTGACCGTGGACTTGGCGAACTTCGACTCGACGACTCTGAATATCGTGAACGGCCAGAGCGGAAACCTGTTCAGCCCCTACTTCAACGACCAGTGGGAAGCATGGTACACAGGCGCGACGTTTGCCCTGCCCTACACGGCCGAAGCCGTTGAGCACTCGGCGACACACCGGCTGGTGCTGGAGCCGCGACGGTAAGGTGCGTCCGGAAATAGCGCGCATAAAAAAGCGGCGGATACACTCCGCCGCTCTGATCGAGAAAGTATCCGGCAACCCCCCGCTTTATTTCGCTGCCTTGGCGTCAACCGCCTGACCGACGATGTCGATGACGATGTTCGAGCCGCCGCTGTAAAACCAATTGAGCGAAGGTGTTGTCGTACAGATGCAATTCCCCGCCCTCGATGACGTACATGACTTTGCGTCCATTGAAGGGCTGGAGCCACACCATGCCGGTGACGTCGTCAGTCTGCGTCGCTGGGAGCAGTCGAACCAGCGGACACAGGTGTTTGGCAAAGGATTCTGCGAACCTGTGGCGCTTGCGGGGAAGTATAGCGAGAGACAGCCCGGCGCGCCAGCCGAAACCTGGCACCCGGTAGAGCCAATCCAGAGATTCGTTCCGTCAAAGGTCAGCACGCCAGGCATCAGGTTGGGAGCGTCTGGACCGAACGGCACAGACGTTGGTCACGTGTGTTCGTGCTGGTGTCGATCACAGTCAGAACGCCTTGCTGGCACGTCTGCGCGGATCACTGCTGCACGGCGTGAGTTTGGCTCCCGCGACATAGAGCTGAGTGCCCTGCAGAATTCCCACGTTCGCGCCGCTCACCGTCAGAGTTTGTACAACGGTCGGCAAAGTCGGCGTCAGCGTTGCGCGGCCGTTTGCAGCGTCTGGGTCATGTCCAGCACGGTCACCATGGCCTGCGTCCCGCCATTGACCGGCCCGGAGCTTAGCACGTAGGCGGTCGTGTCATCGCTGCTGAACACGGCTGCCACCGGACGCGAAAAGCAGATCGTAGGTGCAATTGGCGTGCTGCGCTGGGCAGAGCGTTGCGCGGTCAGCGTTCCCGTGTTGCTGGTCAAGGCTCCCGCAGTGCTGGTCACCAGGCTCACCGTGTCGCAGTTCTGGCTGAACACCAGCATGTTCACCGCATTGTGGTCCATGGAGAGGAAGCGGGCGCCTTGAACGCCGACGGAAAGAGTGCCGCCGGTGGTGAAATCTGCTCTGTAAACCGTACCGGTGACGGTAGCCGATCAGCTCGCGAGGCTGCCGTAGGCACGGCGGCATAAACGGCAGTGCCGCCCGGAATCATTGCCGCGCTCGTGACTCGTGATTGCCCGCCAGGGAAGTCTTAGCTTGGCTGATGGTTTCCGTGGAGTTATCGACGAGCCCAAAACGTTATTGGAACTGTCATAAACCACTTCGGCTGTCTGGTCGGAGGTTTGCACCATGAACGTCGGCGAGCCGCCCACGGACAATCGTGTGGGCGGAGAGCAGGTCGGCATCGGCATCGACGATGTTCAGCACACCGGGGTTAGACCTGCAGCGTAGATTGCTGACGAAAACCCGATGCTGATGCCGCTGGGCGATGAGGAAGTCGTGGTGGTAGTGGTGCCGGCTGCGACTATGGTTACGGTAGCAGTGCCGCTCGATCCGGAGCCGTCTGTCGCAATCGCCGTTACCGTCACTGTCCCAGCCGTGTCGCCAGCCCTAAATAATCCCGCGGAATCGATGGCACCGTTCCCCGTGACCGACCACGTCACGGGAACATTCGCCGTGAACTGAAGAGTAGCCACCCGTATTCACAGTCGCCGTCGCGGGCGAGATGATACACGAGAGTCGTAGTTCGAACCGCCGCAG
The DNA here is from genome assembly GCA_963786555.1 of uncultured Acidobacteriota bacterium. GTDB lineage: Bacteria > Acidobacteriota > Terriglobia > Terriglobales > Acidobacteriaceae > CAWBRT01. The sequence continues at coordinate 100,799 of CAWAZO010000004.1, read as the reverse complement.
CATAACAGTGCGGCCAACAGGCAGCACAACGAAATGAGAACGACAGCCTTTTTCAATCCAGGCACTCCGCGAGAAAGATGAACCTGATGAAACCAAGTTGCTGGGAACGAGACTGAGTATAGCAGAGCACACCCTCCCCAAGAGCCTGCCCGGATGCTTTCCGGATGGGCTCCCTGTACGAGCCGGGACGCCGGAAGAGCGCTTTCCGAACGAGTCGGGCCTCGTCAGATGCCTGCGTCCGCCGGAGTGAAATCTCCGCAATCCAATATGCTATCGTGTTCGTGAGACTGCTAGCGATATGTCTACCGACTTCCGAACCCGGCTCCAACGCGGCCCGGTGCTCTGTGACGGCGCCATGGGCACGATGCTCTACTCCAAGGGCATTTTCATCAACCGTTGCTACGATGAGCTGAACCTCTCGCAGCCTGAACTGGTTGCCGGCGTACACCAGGAGTACGTCAAGGCCGGCGCCGAGATACTTGAAACAAACACCTTCGGCGCCAATTCGTTTCGTCTGGCGCGTCACGGATGTCAGAGCCGGGTGGTGGAAATCAATCGCGTCGGCGTCGAGTTGGCGCGTAGCGCCGCGGGAAACGACGTCCTGGTCGCCGGCTCGGTCGGCCCTTTGGGCGTGCGCATCGAACCCCTGGGCAAAATCGGCCTCGATGAAGCCCGCGCGGCTTTTTCGCAGCAGATTGAAGCGCTGGCCGAAGCCGGAATCGATCTGCTTATCCTCGAAACCTTCGGCTATGTCGAGGAATTGCATCAGGCCATTCTGGCGGCCCGCGACGCGGCTCCGGGAATTCCGGTCGTCGCCCAGGTCACCATCGATGACGAAGGCAACGCGCTCGACGGCTCCACGCCCGAGAGCTATGCCAAACGCATCGAGGGGTACGGCCCGGAGGTGCTCGGTTGCAACTGCTCCGTCGGCCCCGTCGCCATGCTGGACGCCATCGAGCGGATGCGGCAGGTGACGAGCCTTCCGCTCTCGGCGCAGCCCAACGCCGGCATGCCGCGCAACGTGGAAGGACGCAACATTTACCTGTGCTCTCCGGAATACATGGCCGAGTACACGCGCCGGCTGATCGCCGCCGGCACCAAGCTGGTGGGCGGCTGCTGCGGCACCACGCCGGAGCACATTCGCGCCATGAAGGCGGCTTTGCGGGTGGGAGAAGCGCGCACCAGCTCTTTTCAGGTTGCGTCCGCCACCGCCGAGGCGGAGAAGCAAACCGTGCCGCTCGCCGAGCGCTCCAAGCTCGGGGCCAAGCTGGCCGAACGCAGCTTCGCCACGTTCATCGAGATCGTTCCGCCGCGCGGGACAACGATTGAGCGGGAGTTGGAAGGCGCTCGTTTCCTGAAGTCGGTCGGCATCGACGCCATCAACATTCCCGACAGCCCTCGCGCCTCGGCGCGTATGAGCAACCAGGCGCTTTGCCTGTTGATGCAGCAACAGGTGGGCATCGAAACCGTTTTGCACTACACCTGCCGCGATCGCAATGTGCTCAGCATCCAGAGCGATCTGCTGGGCGCTTCGGCCCTGGGCATCACGAACCTCATCTGCATTACCGGCGACCCGCCGAAACTCGGCAACTATCCCGACGCTACGGCAGTGTTCGACGTGGATTCCATCGGGCTCGTCAACGTGGTTCACAACCTCAATCGCGGCGTCGATATTGGCGGGAATTCCATCGGATCGCCAACCGCTTTCGTGATTGGAGTCGGGGCCAATCCGGGCGTCCCGAACATTGAAGAAGAGATTCGGCGCTTCGAATACAAAGTCGAGGCCGGCGCCGATTATGCGGTGACGCAGCCGGTCTTCGATGTCGATCTGCTGGAGCAATTCCTGCGCCGCGTGGAGCACTTGCGCATCCCCATCTTTGCCGGCATCTGGCCGCTCACCAGCGTGCGCAATGCCGAGTTCATGAAAAACGAACTGCGGGTTTCCGTGCCGGATTCGATCATCGATCCGCATGGCCGCGGCCACCACTTCCGAAGCGGCGCGGGCTGAAGGCGTGAAGATTGCCCGCGAAATGCTGGCGCAGGTGCGTCCCATGGTGCAGGGAGTGCAGCTCGCGGCGCCCTTCGGAAACTATCGCGCCGCCCTCGACGTGCTGGAAGTGCTGGGCAGCTCCAAGGGCGCGGGACGATAGGGGTATTCCCTGCTGTCATCCCGAGCGGAGCAAAGCGAAGTCGAGGGACCCCTATGGCTCTTGTCGAGCGCATAAACCCAAGCTGGGAGGATTTGAGCCGAGAATGGTATGACGACAATAGGGGTTCTTCGACTCCGTTCGGCTCCGCCGAACTCCGCTCAGGATGACACCACAAAAGGTGTTGCGAAAATTCCGGCCGCGTGGGTCATGATGAGGCCTTCATCAAGTATCTAGAAACACCTTCCCCTTCAGGGTAGATTGAAGCATAAGCGGTGTTGGTTCCGGAGGAGGAATGGCGTGAAATTCTGGATTTTGCTGGCCGCAGTCGTCGGTTTTCATGTTCAGGATGTCTGGGATTTCCTTCTAATCTGGGCCAAGTTCCGCCCTGAATATCCCTGCACAATTTTCGTATTGGCTACGTGTCCGGGTTGGATTTTTTTCAGGTCCCGTTTGTTCGTCGGACTAGTGAACGCCTTCGCTTACGCTTTGATTGCGTATGCGATTGCGCTCGGTGCGAAGCGTTGTCAATTGCGGACGCGGCTCTGCTGATATGCATTGCACTTTGGATTCACGCTCACTTCGCCTCGGCATGTATCTCTACCGCAGGTGGCCCACTCAACGTGCAGTTCGTTAAGTGGGGTAGTTTAAAAATGAGTGAAACGACTGCCACACTCAAGCCAACGGAAGGCTTGAATGGGGCATATGGTTTCTGCGCCAAAAAGCAGATCCTTCGGCTCCGCTTTGCTCCGCCTCAGGATGACACCTCGAAAAATCGGATACACCAAATGTGAAATTGCCATATGTAAGGATGAGGCATCTGCTATTGCAGTAAATGCGTCCCGGCAGCCGCTTACTTCGCCTCGGGATGCATCTCCACCGTAGACCAGGTTTTGTCCGCCGCGTGGCAGAGATTCTCCAGCGGGCAGTCGGCGCACTTGGGGCTCCGCGCCAGGCAGAGCGCACGGCCATGATGGATAATCTGGTGGGCGAAATCGATCCATCGCTCGCGCGGAATCACCTTCATCAAATCCTGCTCGATACTGCGCGGATCATCGTTAGCCGTCAGTTCCAGCCGGCGCGAAATGCGATGCACGTGGGTATCGACGACCACGCCTTCGGCCTTGCCAAACCATGAACCGAGAACCACGTTCGCCGTCTTGCGCGCCACGCCGGGCAAGGTGAGCAATTGATCCATCTCGTCCGGAACCGCGCCGCCAAAATCGCTGATCAGCTTGCGCGCCGCGCCCACAATCGATTTCGCCTTGTTGCGGAAGAAGCCGGTGGAGCGAATCTCCGGCTCCAGCTCCTGTGGCTCCATGGCGGCAAACGCCTGCGGGGTTGGATATTTCTTGAACAATCCCGGAGTGACCATGTTCACCCGCACGTCGGTACACTGGGCCGAGAGGATGGTGGCCACCAGCAGATCCCAGGCGCTGCGGTGATGGAGCGCGCACTTCACGCCGGGATAGGTCGCGTCCAGCCTGGCTCAGGATCTCGCGAATCCGCTCCGGGGCCAGCGGATCATAGCCCGCTGCCGCTTTCGCCGCTTTCTGAGTGCACGCTCGCCTTGGCCGCGACCTTCGGCTTCGACGAAGCTGCCGAAGCCTTCGCTTTTACGGTTGCGGGGATGTTGGGCCGCGTTCCGCTTTGCCGCTTTTCCGCCGACGGCTTTAACCCCTCCGCAAACTGTTTTTGCGACCGACTTGGCGCCCGAACTTGGACGGCTGCCGTGGAATGGTTCCTCGGACCATGGCTGAGTGCCTCCGCTCCGGTTGGAGCACATCTGTTCTGGCAGATTACAATGGACGTGCCGGTCGCGGGCCAGTGGCTTGCCGTTGCCGGTTGGCTCCTTCAGGATTGAACCGCGCTTCGGGGGAAGAATGGAAATCGAAGGAATCCAGGAAAAAACCATGACCGAACTGCCCGCCCTGCCGCTTACCATCGAAGGCGCCAGCGTATTGCACCAGATGTTTCGCATCCGATGGGCGGCCTGGAAGCGTTTGCCCGCCGGCCGAGCGCGCCGAGATTCTCGCCGAAGCCGGCAGCACGCTGGCCGAGTTTGAGAGCTCCGGGCAGATGGCGCTGTTCTCCGTGCTGGGGCACAAGGGAGACCTGCTGATTCTGCACTTTCGCGACTCGGTCGACGAGCTGAACCGCGCCGAGCTTCGCCTGAGCGGCCTTCGCCTCCAGGACTATCTCCGGCAGTCCGGTTCGTACCTCTCGGTGGTGGAGCTTGGGCTTTATGAATCCACGGTGAAGCTTTATCGCTCGCTTGCCGAGCGCAACGTGACGCCGCACTCGGAGGAATGGAATCGCGAGGTTGAGGATTTGCTCGGCCGTCAGCGGCAAGCGATGCGCCCGCGGCTGTTCCCGAAAATTCCGGAGACTCGCTATCTCTGCTTCTACCCCATGGATCGCCGGCGCGGCGAAACGAAGAACTGGTACACGCTGTCCATCGAAGAGCGTCAGCGGCAGATGGACGAACACGGAACGGTGGGCCGCCGTTACGCCGGACGGGTGCAGCAGATCATCTCCGGCTCCATCGGTTACGACGACTGGGAGTGGGCCGTGGACCTGTTCGGCAACGACCCGGTGGTGTTCAAGAAACTCATCTACGAGATGCGTTTTGACGAAGTAAGCGCGGTGTACTCGAACTTTGGCACTTTTTATCTCGGCGTACGCTGCCCGGCTAAAGGGCTTGGGCAACTGCTCGAAGGGACATTGCCGCCGGCGGGCTAAGCCGGATTCAGAATAGTTATCGGCGGCGATTCGAACGCGATTGCTTCGGCACGGGGCAAAAGCAGATCCTTCGCTACGCTCAGGATGACACTTCGAAATTGTCAGTCGAATCCTGTTCGTAACCCATGTCGTTATTGGTTGACGCTGGCGGGTGAACTCTTTAGGCTGGAAATTGCAATGTCCGTAAAGTCGGTTCAACTCGGTCAGGTCTGGCGGCACGAGGCCAGCGGCAAGCTGTATCTGGTGACCAAGCTTTACAACGAGGTCTTCGCCGAATTCGCCATGCTGCGCGAGGCCAATGTTTCTCCGCTGGACAACGACACCACGCGAGTGCGAGTCAGCAAGAGCGCCGAAGGCGCTTCCTTGCCGGGCTACATCTTTACCCAGGACTTCAGCGACTTTTAGCGCCTGCGACTACGAATGATTTCCACTATTCTTTTAGCGCTTGCCACCTTCATTCAAGCGGTTATTTCTTCGCTCAGCTACCCCGGCATCGTGCTGCTGATGGCCATCGAATCGGCGTGCATTCCTCTGCCGTCGGAGGTCATCATGCCGTTCTCGGGCTACCTGGTTTACGCTCACCGCTTCAGTTCGCTGTGGCTGGTGGCAACCATGGGCGCCATCGGCTGCAATCTCGGTTCGGTGCTGGCCTATGAGGTCGGGGCTTATGGCGGCAGGCCGCTGATCGAGAAGTACGGCAAATACGTCCTGCTCAGCGCCCATGATCTGGAACTGGCGGAGCGGTTTTTCAAGCGTTACGGCAGCATCACGGTGTTTCTTGGGCGGCTGCTTCCGGTCATCCGGACGTTCATCGCGCTGCCCGCCGGAATCGCACGCATGCCGCGCGGCCGTTTCCACTTCTACACCTTTGCCGGCTCGTGGCCCTGGTGCTGGGTGCTGGCTTACATCGGTCTCAAACTGGGCGAGCGCTGGGACAGCGATCCGCGACTCAAACTCTGGTTCCACCGCTTCGATGCCGTCATCGTGCTTGTGCTGCTGCTGGGAATCGCGTGGTTCATCCGCAGTCATGTGCGGAATCGGATTCGCAACGCAGCGGCAACTTCCGTCGAATAGCCGCATCTCGTTCCGGTCCTAGTGAACGTATTTGGTTGGCTGTCCTTTGGCCCAGGGATCGTAATGCAAGGCGAAACGCAGGCGGTCGGCAATCGGCGGGTGATCGTAAGCCCAGAAGACGAACCAGCGGTTCGGATACGGATACGACAGCGATTTTTCTCCCAGCAACTGGAAATCTCGTGCGGCGGTTTCGGCGCGTTCGGCACGATTCCGTGGGTTACCTCCAGTCCGTAGATGTCGGCCTGATGCTCAAGATGACGGCTGAAACCGTTGGCAAGCGGCTCGCCCAAGAACGACAGCACGGCAAAAATCAGCATCAGGAGCGGCAGCGAAGCCCAGTCCGATAGTCCGCGAATGCCCCACCGCTGACCCCAGCGGGCCAGAAGCCTGTCGGCGATGATCTTTCCCAGTCCAGAGCGCCACCAGCATCAGCGCGGCGGCCAACGCCATCCCCTGTAAATGTGGTCGAGAACGTAGTGTCCCATCTCGTGGCCGAAGATGAAGAGAACCTGCGGAACCGTCAAATCCCGCGCCGTGGTGTCCCACACGACGACGCGCTTGGTGGCTGCAATTCCCGTGACATAGGCGTTGTAAGTGGTGAATTTCTCGCTGGCATTCATGGCGAAAATCCGCGAAGGCGGAATCTCCAGTCCGCCGCGTTGCGCCACCTGCTCGATGGCCGAAACCAGGTCCGGACGCGTCTTTTCCAGCGGCTCGAAATGGCTGAACAGGGGATCGAGCACCACCGGCGCAACAAAAACCACGAACACCAGCACGCGGCAACGCCGCCAGCCACGCGTAAATCCACCAGCGCGCCGGGCTGCGCGCGATCAAGGCATAGAGGCCCCACAGCAACGGCACCAGCAGCAGAAAGTCACCAACTCCATCTTGGCGCGATCCCAGAACCACGAGCCCCAGCTCTGCACCGAAAGTCCATAAGACCAATTGCAGGTGATGCCCATAGAGTTCGATCGGCAGCGAGAGAAGATCGCAGGTGATGAGCAGCAGTGGCACGAAAATTACCGCCTGGAGCAGGCGTCGGCGAGCGAGCCGCTCGGCCAGATCGCGATATCGCGGCGCAATCCGCAAGGCCAACAGCACCGCCAAAACGGCGATCCCATAGGCCGTTCCGGCCACGTACAGCACGAGATGCGGTCCGGTAGAGAGCCTCCGACTTGCGCATTTCCCGGCCGGCAGTGAATAGGAAGAAATGCCTTCTCCGCCGGCCGATGCCGCGCCGCTTGCGGCCGGGCCGGAGTCCCCGGTCGTGGCAAAGCAGAGCGCGGCCAGGAACAGCGAGAACAGAATCGTCAGGAACGGACCACGGAATCGAGCGCGCATACACATCATTTTACGCAAGATGAAACTGCCCCAGCTTCGCCGAACGAAATACCCCAATGAGCAGATTCGCCGTGGACCGACCAAACGGGACAAAACCCGGGGCCACCACTCCCCCTGAATGCCAAAACGCGCCACACAACGCACGAACTCGACCCTTTAACCGGAGTTCATGCACGCCATGGCGCAAAAGAATTGCGTATCCCGCGCCAGTGTTGGAAGATATGTTGTTAATATCCCCATAAGGACTTGCATCCATAATGTCGAAGCAGAATAATACTGGTACGTCCGGCGCCGCGAATGTCGCCGAGATAGCCGCGCCTAAAGGCAAACTCGGAATCATGACTCCCGGCATGGGCGCTGTCGCCACGACGTTTGTGGCCGGAGTTGAAGCCGTACGGCGCGGTTTCGCCGCCCCTATCGGGTCTTTAACCCAAATGGCCACCATTCGTCTGGGCAAGCGCACTGATGGCCGCTCCCCACTGATCAAGGATTTCGTTCCTCTGGCCAATCTTGACGATCTGGTCTTCTACCGGCTGGGACATTTTCGAAGACGACATGTACGCCGCCGCCAAGAATGCAGGCGTACTCGATAAGGAGTTGCTGGAGAAGGTTAAACCTTTTCTTCAGACCATCCAGCCCCGGAAAGCGGTCTTCGACCACAACTACGTAAAGCTGATCGAAGGTCCCAATGTCAAAAAGGGCAAGAACAAGATGGACCTCGCCGAGCAGCTTCGCCAGGACATCCGCGATTTCAAAAAGACCTCCGGCGCTGAGCGCCTGGTAGTGATCTGGTGCGGCTCGACCGAGAGCTACACCACACCCAGCGAAGTGCACCAGTCGGTCCAGTGCTTCGAAAAAGGTTTGCAGGAGAGCCATCCGGAGATCGCTCCCTCGCAGATGTACGCCTATGCCGCCCTCATGGAGCACGTGCCGTTCGTCAACGGCGCGCCGAACCTGACGGTCGATCTGCCGGCGATGCTCGAACTCTCGCGCCGCAACCAGTCGCCCATCGCAGGCAAGGATTACAAGACTGGCCAGACGCTGATGAAGACGATCCTGGCGCCCGGCTTCAAGGCACGCATGATCGGCGTGAAGGGCTGGTTCTCGACCAATATTCTCGGCAACCGCGACGGCGAAGTGCTGGAAGATCCCGGCTCCTTCAAGACCAAGGAAGAGTCGAAGCTTTCGGTGCTCGATCACATCCTTCAGCCCGAGCTCTACCCGGCGCTGTACAAGGACATCTGCCACAAGGTTCGCATCAACTACTACCCGCCCCGCGGCGACAATAAAGAGGGCTGGGACAACATCGACATCTTTGGCTGGCTGGGCTATCCCATGCAGATCAAGGTCGACTTCCTCTGCCGCGACAGCATTCTGGCCGCTCCGCTGGTTCTCGATCTCGTGCTCTTATGGACTTGGCGCAACGCACCAGCACGCTGAAGGGTATCGGCATCCAGGAATGGCTCAGCTTCTATTTCAAATCGCCGATGACCGCCCCGGGACTCTACCCGGAGCACGATCTGTTTATCCAGTTGATGAAGCTCAAAAACACGCTGCGTCACCTGAAGGGCGAAGAGCTGATCACCCACTTGGGCTTGGAGTATTACGACTAGAAAAGCGCTACAGAAGTAGCACTTATGTGACTCAAGAGGGGTTGGCAGACGCCAGCCCCTCTTGTTTTTGGCCTTGGAACTTACACAGGATTCGCGGAAGGTATATCCGCGCCCTAGCCGGGCTCCGAGCCCGGCGGTGATATTGAGGGATACACCAACTCGGAAAATGCTCTAGCCGGACGCACTCAGCCGGAGAAGCCGATTGGGTCCTTATCCGCCGGGGCTTCAAAGATTCTCGAAGCGTGACATTCGCGATGTCCCATTCGCAATATCCTTAGCCCCGTCAGCCCCGTCCACCGAAGCCGCAAGTCAACCTTTCTGATTTGCAGCATCGCGCAATTTCCTGTTACGTTTCGCACGCCGACGCATCCAACTTTGGCATGGTGCGACGCGCGACACAAATCGGGTTTATTCTCTTGCTCCTCGCCTGTGGGCTCTACGCTGGACCTTCAGGTACGTTTCTCGGGACCCTGGTAAGCGCTTCTGGGAACCATGCGGAAGCTCGCTGGATTTACGTGAAAGGCAAAAACGGGGTTATCCGGCGGGTGGAAGTCTCCGCTGCGAAAGTAGCCTATGCCGACAGCGTCCCTCGTGAACAGCGAACCCAGCCGGCCGCCTCGGCGCTACAGCCCGGAACCGAGATACGCGTCACGGCCGCCCAGGATGCCAATGGGGAATGGCGCGCCAGCCGGATCGAGATCACGGCCGCAGTGGCAGCTACTCCGCCAACGGATTCCAATTCCAATGATAATGAAAACCCGGATACGGATTCAGAGGGAACGCTCCCGGATAGTTTGCGCGTGATTTAATGCTGGTGTTCACCGTCCGGTTTGGTGTTCAAGACGCACGCTTCCCGCCGCCAGCCGAGCTAAAACCCTCGCTCGGGACAACTCGCTCCCGAGCGAGGTTTCGCATGCGCCTGATCCGCCCATCCAATCCGATTCGTCCGATGGCAGCGCCAGCAACAGTGATTTTTACCGCGGTATCCGGTTGCCGTAGAAGCCTTCGTGGTAACCGCGGGAATATGCCTCTCTATACGCTTCTATGTAGCGTCCTTTGTCGCCGAAGTGGCCGTCGTATCCGTGGTCGCCGTGTTTGTAGGCGCCCCCGTGGGTGGGCTGAAAGGGGTGCCGATTGTCAAAATCGCTACGCCCGTCGTGAAGTCCATCCTGGAAGCCTATTTCCTGCGCCCGTTTTCGTCCTTCTTCCCAGGCGTGGTCACGGTCGTCAAAAAATGCGGTAGCCATCGGTCGCCCGCTGTAGGCCAGCTGCGCCGAACCATAGATCGCGCAACCCGACATCAGCGCCAGCGCCATGACATACGGATAATACTTTCTCACGGTTCACTCTCCTGTCATTTTCAGGACGCGTTGCCGGGAACTGCCGTTGCCACGGCCTCCCGGACGCCCTGTAAGAAGGTTCGAACACCGGCGAGGAGAATCTGTTGCTCGTGGAACGCAAGAATCCGGCAACGCGGTTGAACGAGCTGGCACGCGGGAGAATACTATAGGATTCGCGGGTTTCCTCACGCCCCGCTATGTTGGCTCCAGAGTACAGCCATGATTCACAGACTGAGAGCATTCTATTTGATCCTCGCTATGAGCACTTTCCTGACCGCGCAACTTCCGTCGCTTCCCCAGGCCATCACCGACCCCATGCAGTTGCAGAGCAAGCCCAAAGCCGATTTGCAGAACTTCACCATTGAGAAGCTCTATACGACGCGAGCCATCGGCGGCTCTTGCTGGTCGCCAGATGGCAAACAGGTGGTCTTCGCATCGAATATCAGTGGCCGCCAGAATCTGTGGCTGGTCGCCTCCGAAGGCGGCTGGCCGGTGCAGCTCACGATCAGCGATCAACGCCAGTCTGAGCCCACGTGGTCGCCCGACGGCCGCTCGATAGCCTTCGTCAGTGACAACGACGGCAACGAACTCTGGAATATTTATCTGGTTTCTCCGAAAAATGGCGATGTCGTCAACCTGACAGCTTCATCCACCACATCGAATCTGGAACCGGCATGGTCGCCCGACAGCAAGCGCGTGGCCTATATGACGCGCGCCAAAACTTCCGCCAGCTACGAAATCGACGTCATCGACGTGGAAACCCGCAAGACGGTGCACATCACCCACGACACGGCTCGCGAGTGGAGCAACGGACGCCCCATCTGGTCCCCCGACGGCCAATGGCTGGCCTGGACGCAGCACCACGCCAACGGGAAAAACAGCAACGTCCTGGTCGCCGAGCTGGCCAGCAGCAAAGTCCTGAGCTTGACCGCGCACGATGGAGACATCACCTACGCCGTCGCCGGTTGGTCGCCCGACGGCAAAAAGCTGCTGATCACTTCCAATGCCGCCAACGGCTACGAGAACGTTGCCCAGCTCGACCTCGACGGGCAGGTCCGCTGGCTGGCCAATGACCGGCGCGAAATGCGCGCGGGAAACTATTCACCCGACGGGACGAAGGTGACGTGGACGGTCAACCAGGACGGCAACACGGCGATCTATCTTCGCGAAGTGTCAACCAGAAAAACCGAGGCGCTGCCGCTTGGCACGGGGCTCAACTCGCTGGCCGGCGCGGAGACCGCCTTCAGTTCCGATGGACTCCATTTGCTCATCGACCACGCCGGCGCCAACGCTCCCGGCGAACTGGTGAACCTCGATCTCACGACGGGAAGCGCGCAACAGATCACCAACTCGCTGGTCGCCGGGCTGCACGGTGAAGATATGGTCGAACCCTCGCTGGTGCGCTATCCCAGCCGCGACGGCAAGTGGCAAATCTCCGCTCTGGTTTACATTCCGCATAACATTCCGAGAAATGCGCACTATCCCGCGATCGTCTGGATTCACGGTGGGCCCTCGTCGCAAACCATGAACGGCTTCAATCGCTTCATTCAGTACATCGTGAACCAGGGATACCTGGTCATCGCGCCGAACTATCGCGGCTCGACCGGCTACGGCAAGCTCTTCAACGATGCCAACCGCATGGACGCCGGCGGCGGTGAACTGGAAGACGTTTTCGACGCAGGTGAGTTCATTCGGCGCTCGGGTTTCGTCGATCCGAAAAAGTTGATCGTGATGGGCGGCAGCTACGGCGGCTATCTTTCGATGATGGCCGTTACCAAAGCCCCCGAGATGTGGGCCGCCGCCGTCTCGATTGTTCCCTTCGTCAACTGGTTTACCGAATTCCGGAACGAAGAGCCGCAGTTGCAGGAGTACGACCGCCTCTTCATGGGAGACCCCGTCAAGGACAAAGCGCTCTGGGAAGATCGCTCGCCGGTCAACTTCATCGACCGCATCAAGGCTCCGCTGCTGCTGCTGGCCGGGGAAAATGATCCGCGCTGCCCGCCCTCGGAGGCACAGCAGGTAGCCGAGGCCATCCGCAAGCACGGCGGCTCGGCGCAACTCAAAATCTACGCCAACGAGGGCCACAGCTTCTCTCGGCTGGAAAACCAGATTGACGCCTATCGGCGCGCCTCCGACTTCATCAAAAGCCACGTGCCCTCGCCGGGATGTGGGTGCACGCTGTTCGAGTGATCGTCTGCCCCAACACGCCAACAACGGGCTTGTCGGGGACCCCGGCTTCCACCCCAGCAACGGCGAAAGCGGCCGTCGCCGGGGACCCCGGGTCGCTCAGGATGACACCTCGCAGTCACTGCTGGATACATTTATTCGGGAACGGTCTAGCCGGGTGCCCCACGTTCCGCCCGTTTTTTGGGCTAACGTGGGGCAGTCTATCACGTAACAACATTGCCGGATGCTCCAGGGTGGGGCTTTTGGTTGATGGCCCAGAGCAGCGCGGTGTGGAACAGTTTCCCGGGATGTTTCGCTGCGCTCAACATGACAACCCGAAGCTCTGTTACTTGCGATTTCAGTGGGAGTGATGCCCTGTTCTTATTTCGGCGTCTGAGGACCGGCAACCGTCGAGTGCTTCTTTGGCATCTGCCCCGCCCGGCGCACCAGCGCCTCGATCAGCCCGGGAATGGTGTATTGCTCGGCTTGCACGTCCACGTTGAGGCCGTATTCGCGCAGGGTTGCCGAGGTGATGGGCCCAATGGAAATATTGAGCACGCCGGAGAGCAGTTTCGATTTGCCGGAGCGAATTGCCAGCAGACTTACATAATTACGGACAGTCGAAGAGCTGGTGAAGGTGATCGCGTCGGGCCGTTCGGCGCCGCTCCTGAGCGCCGAGCGCAACTGGTCACGTGAGGACTTTGGCGTCACCGTCTGGTAGGCCTCCACCACATCCAGATGAGCGCCCAGCTTGCGCAATTCGCGCGGAATCACATCGCGCGCAATTTTGGCCCGCCAGAGCAGCACGCGTTTTCCGCGCACCTGATCGGCAAGAGCTTCCACCACTGCCTCCGCAATGTACTCTTTGGGCATGATTTCGACGGCGAATCCCTGCCGCTCGATGGCCGACCGGGTGGCCGGACCGATGGCGGCAAATTTCAAGTGGGCCAATGCGGACCGGGGAATCTCCAGGGCTTGCATCCGCGCAAACAGCGCCTCGACCCCGTTGACGCTGGTCAGGATGAGCCATTCGTATTCGGAGATCAGACGCAAGGCATCGTCCATCATCTTCGACGAGCGTGGCGGACGAATCTCGATGAAAGGGATTTCCAGCACGCAGGCGCCCTGCGCGCGCAATCCTTCGGCCAGCACACTGGCTTGCTTTTTCGCCCTGGAGACAATAATCCGCCAGCCTGTCAACGGCAGATGCTCCGCGCCAACTTGTGCTCCCGGGCTTTCCATGAAGACTATGGCTGTTGCGGCGCGGCCGCGGCCGAACCGTAAACCTCTTTTAGAATTTCATCTCCACCACGCTGCAACAGCAGCAGGCCGGTGCTTTCGCCCAGCTCCAGCGGATCGGTTCCGCTCCGCACTTCGCGCAGCACCGTGCTTCCGTCCGGCCTGGCGCAAACCGCAACCAGGGTCAGCATGCCGTCCTTCATCTCGGCGAAGGCGCCGATCGGCACCTGGCAACCGCCGCCCAACCGGTTGAGCAGCGCGCGTTCGCAACTGGTGGCGGCGCGAGTGGCGGCGCAGTCGAGGAATTTCAAGTGCTCGCGCATGACGCTGTCGCCGCAGCGGATTTCGATGCCCAGCGCTCCCTGCCCTGCCGCCGGACACATCACATCCGCATCCAGCACCTGCTTGATAAATTGGGTTTTGCCCAGACGATTCAGTCCCGCCATGGCCAGCACAATGGCGTCGTATTCGCCCTCTTCCAGCTTGCGGACGCGGGTGTCCACGTTGCCGCGCAGAGGAAATATCTCCAGATCCGGCCGCTGCTGCTTGAGCTGTGCCTGCCGGCGAAGGCTGCTGGTGCCCACCTTCGCGCCTTTCGGCAAATCGGCAAGGCCCGAATACTTCAGCGACAGCAATACGTCGCGCGGATTTTCCCGTTCCGTGACGGCCGCGACTTCAAACTGCGGCGGCAAGCTCCGTGGGCAGGTCCTTCAAACTATGGACGGCCAAATCGATGCGGCCTTCCGCCAGGGCCTCCTCGATTTCTTTCGTGAACATGCCCTTGGTGCCGACCTTCGCCAGCGCCACATCGGTGATTTTATCGCCGGTGGTCTTGATGATTTCCAGTTCTACCTGGTGCCCCCGTTCGCGGAGCAAGGCGGCGATGTGATTGGCCTGCCAGAGAGCTAATTGCGATCCGCGGGAGCCGATGCGAAGAAGGGCCATTCGAGAAGCATTCCTTTCAAGCCTGCCGGTCGGAGGAGCCGTCGCCGGGTTTGGCGTCGCCGGAGCTCGCGAACTTCTGCCGCTCGTCGCGCAAATTGAAAAGTCGGCGCACCAGATCGATCACGGTCGTCGCCTCGGGATCGCGTGCGGCGCTCTTCAAGGCGGTAATCGGCGTGTGCATGATCTTGTTGATGATACCGCGAGTCAGGGCCTCGACCGCGATCTCCTGCTCGGGGCTGAGCGTTCCCAGCCGTCCGCGAACCCGGTCAATCTCGGCCTGGCGTACGGTTTCCAGGTGCTCCTGAAGCGATACGATGGTCGGCACCACGTCGAGCGTTTGCAGACGCGACTGGAATTTATCGACCTCCAGCTCGACCAGTTCCTCCGCCTTCGACGCCTCGCGCTTGCGATCGCCCAGGTGCGACTGCACCACCTGCTGAAGATCATCGATGTCGTAAACGAAGATGCCGTCCAGGTCGTTCAGGGACGGGTCGACGTCGCGCGGCACCGCGATATCGATAAAAAACATCGGCCGGTTCCTGCGCCGCAACAGAAACTTCTCGCCATGGTACTTCTCGAAAATAGCGTGGGGCGCGCCGGTCGAGCTGATCACGATATCGGCGCGGTCGACCGAGTCGTAAAGTCTTTCGAACGGAATCGCTTCGCCATTGAACTTCTTGGCCAAGGCCGCCGCGCGTTCATAAGTGCGGTTGCTGACGTAAATCTTGCCGGCTCCGTGGGCGATCAGGTGACGGGCCGCCAGTTCCTGCATCTTGCCGGCGCCCACCAGATAGACCGCCTTGCCCTCAAGGCTGCCAAATATCTTTTCCGCCAGTTCCACCGCCACGGAGGCGACGGAAACCGATGAGCTGGCAATCGCCGTCTCATTGCGAACCCGCTTGGCCACCGCAAACGCCCGCGTGAACAGCGCGTCCAGGTGCGATTGAACCGCCCCGACGGCCCGCGCCAGCGCGTAAGCTTCCTTCACCTGGCCGAGAATCTGCGGCTCGCCAACCACCATCGAATCCAAACTGGAAGCCACCCGGAAGACGTGACGGACCGCCTCGCGCTGCTCATACTGGTAGAGATACTTCGCGTACTCTTCCGGCTCCAGCTCCATAGAATTCCCGCAGGAAGCCCTTGAGATCGCAACTGCCGTTGACGCTTTTGGCGATCATTTCCACCCGGTTGCAGGTGGAAACGATCATGGCCTCATCCACGCCCTTGTAGCTTGCCAATTGGCGCACGGCCTCGGGCAGACGCGCCTCCGGAATGGCAAAGCGTTCACGCACCTCGACCGGAGCCGTCTTGTGATTCACGCCGATGAGGAAAAAGTTCATGGAGCAATAAACCGGTGAACCCGGCTCAGGTAATTCGCGGCCCAGGCGCAGACCGCCGCGGCAAAGGCGAAGGTCGCAAGGTAAGCGGCCTTGCGTCCACGCCAGCCCGAACTCCAGCGCGTGTAAATCAGGACCATGTACACGCCCCAGGTCACCAGCGAGAGCACCACCTTGGGATCGGCAAAGTACCGCGCGCCGAATCTTTCGTGCGCGATCACTGAACCGATGACCAGCCCGATGGTCATGAACGGAAAGCCCAGCAGCAGCGACTTGTATCCGAGTTCGTCCAGCACCTGCAAGGCGGGCAGCCGGCTGATGAGCCGCGAAGGCTGCTTCGACTTGAGGCTGCGCGCTTGCACCAGGTAAAGCAGGCTGGAAAGAAAGCTCAGAAAAAGCGCGGCATAGCCGACCAGCAGCATGGAAACGTGCACCATGATCCAGCCGCTGCGCACATGGGCGAGGTAAATTCAGGAGGCCGCAGATTCAGGGCCGATCCGAACGTCAGCAGAAACGCCACCGGAAAAATAAACAGTCCGGCGGCCGCGCTCCGAAAACGCAGATACAGGAAGACGAACAGCCCCATCAACAGCAGCGCCAAATCCGATTCCGCATGACGGATGGTCAGCAGATCCATGTAGCCGCTGATGAGCGCCGGTCTCGACCAGCGAAACGAAATGAAATACCAGGCCCAACACGGCGGCAGGTACGGCAATTCTTCCCAGTCGTTCGCCCTTTTGGGCGAGCAGGAGCAAGGCATAGACCAAGCCCAACCCATACAAAACCGTCGCAACTCGCAACCACAAAAGAGGCATATTTCCCAGCTCCGGTCCGCGGTTGGTTAGCGCCTGCGCCGGACCGGATCGCGCGTTCGATTATACAAACCGGCCATGGGCGGTCGCAGTAAGAAGATCACATTGTATCGTGAGTTTCATCACAAAACATTGCAAGGTCCGAAGTTCCAAATTGGAGCCGGCATCAGGGAAACAGCTTAGGCCAACTCGAAGGGCCTAGGAGCTGCTGAAAAACTCATACGAAATGTCATCCTGAGGTCGCGCCGGTGCTGCACAACCGAAGGATAGCTTTGCTTTTAACACCGACAAACAGCAAATCTTTTGCTACGCTCAGGATGACACACTCGGGAAACAGTTTTTCCGACCTGCTAGAGATCCAGCGGCGCGAGCAGCTCCTCCAGCTTCTCCGCATCGACTTGCAGTTGGCGGCCGGAGTGCTGCATGTCCGTGATTTCGTCCAAAGCCCGTTGCAAAGCCAGTTTGGCGGCGGCATAACGTTCGTTGTCGTCGAGCGGGCGCCCGTGACGCGCAGCCCAATCGACCACGGCCTCATCCAACACGAAAATGCTGACCGCAAAAGCGGAGCGGCGGTCGATGGAAACCTCATACTGATATTCGATGCCCGGCTCCAAGGACGCGGAAGCCGGACGCTTTTCCACGAAATAGTACTCGTAGACGCGGCCCGTGTCGGAGGCGTAGCTCTTCAGTCGCCGAAGCGTCAAACGGCATCCCCAGAGGCCCGGCATCGTCAAGCGGCCACAACCGCCCGCAAAAGCCTATTTTTACAAATACTAAAGGCGCTGCCCCAAGCCGGGAGTGAGCGCCATGGGCTACAGCAACCTGGGTTAAAAGTAACCCGGGCTAAAAAGTTCCACGATATTCGGTCGGAGCCTCCCGCAGGCGCATCGCCGCCGTTTCCGGAGTCACCGAGGAAAAGTACACTTCCTTGAAGTTGTACGACTTTTCCTTGCGCGAGAGGATCGGCAGATTTCGATGTGCCAGTGGTAATCGTCGTCGATGGTCCGCCAATAATTCAGCACCTGCGAGCGGTGCATGGTGTTGGGCGAGGTATGCAGAACGAGGTGGAAGCTGTCGGTAATCGAGCGTATGCGGTTGATGGAGCGCTTGAGCAGCGCGGCGCAATCGCGCAGCGCGCCCGGACGCGATAACCCGTTGCGTTCGAAGTGCGCGTCATGGGTCTGCGGAATGATCCAGGTCTCAAATGGAACCCGGGAAGCGTATGGGCAGCAGGCGACGTAATCGCCCTGGACTTCGATAATTCTTTTCTTCTGCTGCAACTCCTGCGACAGGATGTCGCAAAACACGCAGCGCTCTTTCTGCGCGTAGTGCTCGCGCGCGGCGCGCAGTTCGTACAGGACTCTGCGCGGTACGAACGTGGTCGCCACGATTTGCGAGGTCGGGTGATCGAACTCCTGGCCGGCGAGCGGCTCCGAAATCCTTGAATACGGATACGTACTTGAAGCGCTGATCGTTTTTCAGGTCCTGAATGCGATGCGCGCACAGCAGCAGGAACTGCTCGACTTCCTCATCGCTGGCGATCCACAGTTGCCGGTCGTGGCGCGCGTTCTCGACGATCACCTCGTGCGCTCCGACCGACTTCATGGTGTCATAGATGCCGTTTCCCCGCCGTCCGGGATCGCCCTCCACGTGGTAGATCGGCGACGGATGGACGACGGCACGGGCCGACCAGGTGCCGCCCGTAACCGACGCCATCGAAGAGACGACTTGCGGTTGTTCCGACGATTCCGGGCAAAACGGACAGAGCGGCCCGGAGTGCGATGCGCCTTCCGCGTCGTCGCCGGTAACAACCCACGAACGAGTGATGGGATCTTTCCGTAGTTCCACAGATTAAGGTAATCACTGTTCGGCGGCCCGCGTCAAATCGTCGGCGGCAGGCTTCCCTTCGACTACGCCATGCTTAACCATCCAAAGCCATGAGGCGTCGCTTCAGCTCTGCTATACTCAACCGCACCCCCCAGTGAAACCGCCGATGAGGCAGCGAACCTTCCACGCCTGTTGCGTCCTAAGGATTAGCGCAGCGCTGGATGGGCGAAAACCTGCAGATGAGCAGCGAACCTTCCACGCCTCTGATGCGGCAGCACGCCGCGATCAAGAAACAGCACCCGAGCGCGCTGCTGTTCTTTCGCGTGGGAGATTTTTACGAGCTGTTTTTCGACGACGCGGTAGTGGCGTCGCGTGAGTTGCAGATTACGCTCACCTCCCGCAACAAGGAAAAAGGCATTGCCATTCCCATGTGCGGCGTTCCCTACCACGCCGCCGAGGGCTATATTGCCAAGCTCGTCCGCAAGGGCTACAAGGTGGCGATTTGCGACCAGGTGGAAGATCCAAAGCTGGCGACCAAGCTGGTGCGGCGCGAGGTCACGCGGGTGCTCACCCCCGGCACCGCCGTCGACGCGCAGATGGGATCGGAGGAGAATAATTTCCTCGCCGCGCTCGCCCGGCATGACGACCGGGTAGGATTTGCCGCGCTCGATCTTTCGACCGGCGAGTTTCGCGCCACCGAGTTTCGCGGCCCCGACGCGGAGCGCCGCACGCTGGAAGAGATGCAGACGCTGCGTCCGCGGGAGTTGCTGTTTGCCTCTTCCCTGCCGCTGTTCGCAGCCGCTTCAGGCAGCCGTCCCGAGCGCGAACCAGCCGGCGGCTTCGGCCTCCACGCCGCAGCTTGCGTCCGCCGATTTTGGCGGCTTTCGCTGGGCCGAAACTCCGCTGGAAGACTGGATTTTCGCTCCCGACTACGCCATTCCGCAGTTGGAAAATCACTTTGGAGTGCTTTCGCTGGAAGGCTTCGGGCTGGCCAATCGGCCCGCCGCGGCCTGCGCCGCCGGAGCCATTCTCCACTACGTTCGCAGCACGCAACGCGGCACTCTCGACCACATCGACCGCATAGGGTTTTACGAGCGCCAGAGCTGCCTGGTGCTCGACGCGGTGACGGTGCGCAATCTCGAATTGGTCGAGCCCCTGTTCAGCGGCACGAACGACAACGTTACCCTGTTTCGCGCCATCGACCAGACGGTCACTCCGATGGGCAAGCGCCTGCTCCGCGCCTGGATGCTGCGCCCCTCGATCGACGCCGCTGAAATCAATCTGCGTCTCGATGCGGTGGAAGCCGCCACCGGCGACACCATTGCCCGCGAGGAACTGCGCCGCTCGCTCGACGGCATTCTCGATGTCGAGCGCCTGCTCAGCCGGGTCACCCTGGAGGCGGCCAACCCGCGCGATGTGCTTGCCCTGGCCGCTTCGCTCTCGCGTCGTGCCCGGCGTGCGCGCCCGCCTTGACGGCTTCGCCGCGCAACGTCTGCGGGAGCTGCATGCGGCCATCGATGAATTGACGGACCTGCGCGAGCGGATCGAGGCGACCATCGTTGCCGAGCCTCCCATCCTGTTGAACGATGGCGGAGTGATCGCCGCCGGAGTGGATTCCACCCTGGACGAGTTGCGCGACCTGAACCGCAACAGCAAGCAGTACATCGCGCAGATCGAAGATCGCGAGCGCCGGCGAACCGGCATCAACTCGCTCAAGGTCCGATTTAATTCGGTTTTTGGCTATTACATCGAGATCAGCAAGGCCAACCTGCACCATGGTTCCCGCCGAATACGAGCGCAAGCAGACGCTGGTCAACGCCGAACGCTTCACCACCCCGGAGTTGAAGGAATACGAAACCAAGATGCTGGACGCGCAGGAGCGCATCGTCGAAATCGAGCGCCGCATCTTTGCCGAGCTGCGGTCGAGCATCGCCGCGGAGGCCAAGCGAATCCGCCAGACCGCGCTGGCGCTCGCCGAAGTCGATGTGCTCTCCTCGCTGGCTTCGCTGGCGGCGGCGCGGAACTACTGCCGTCCGCTGTTCGACGACAGCGGCGACCTCGAAATTATCGAGGGCCGCCATCCGGTCATCGAGCAGCCCGAGCTGACCGGCAGCAACGAACGCTTTGTTGCCAACGATCTCTACCTGAACGGCGGCTCGCACCTGATCGTCATTCTTACCGGCCCGAATATGGGCGGCAAGTCCACCTATCTGCGGCAGACCGCGCTGATCGTGATGCTGGCGCAGATGGGCTCGTTCGTCCCCGCCACGCGCGCCCGGCTCAACATTGTGGACAGGATCTTCACCCGCATCGGCGCCAGCGACAATCTCGCGCGCGGCCGTTCCACGTTCATGGTGGAGATGACGGAAACCGCCGCCATCCTGAACACGGCAACGCCGCGCTCGCTGGTTCTGCTGGACGAGGTTGGGCGCGGCACTTCGACCTACGATGGCTTGGCAATCGCCTGGGCGGTCATCGAGTATCTGCACGCCCGCACCCGCGCTCGCACGCTGTTTGCCACCCACTACCATGAGCTGACCGAGTTGGAGTCGCTGCTGGAGAGCGTCAAGAATTATCACGTTGCGGTGAAGGAGGCCGGCGGCAACGTGGTTTTCCTGCGCAAGGTGGAAGCCCGGCGCGGCCGACAAAAGCTACGGCATCGAAGTGGCCAAGCTGGCCGGACTGCCTCCGGAGGTGATCGCCCGCGCCCGCGACGGTTCTGACCGAACACGAATCGGCGGAGCACCAGGCCAGCGGGCATCTCGGCAAGGCCGATGGCAAAAGCGCGCCGCCCGTGCAATTGACGATCTTCACGCCCTTGTCCTCGGGGGTGATCGACAAGCTGCGCGAAGCCGACCTCGACCGCATTACCCCGATTGCG
This sequence comes from uncultured Acidobacteriota bacterium, assembly GCA_963786555.1. Taxonomy (GTDB): domain Bacteria; phylum Acidobacteriota; class Terriglobia; order Terriglobales; family Acidobacteriaceae; genus CAWBRT01. Next base: position 79,335 of record CAWAZO010000004.1, on the reverse strand, counting down.
GCCCTGAACCTGCTTCACGAACTCAAGGGGCAGATCGAGTAGAGCGACCGCGCAGTTTTTGCGGTTCGCGCGCATTCGTGTTAGAAAGACTTCCGGTGCCAATCAAATCCATTTCGCGTTCCGGGGCCTCCCAAGATCTTGAAAGACTGGTCGGTCAGCTAATGATCTTCGGCTTCGATGGCACGGAACTATCCACGCGCCTGAAGACCACGATCGGCGCGTCTTCAGCCCGGCGGCCTGATTCTGTTCGCCAGAAACATCGAATCTCCCGCGGCAGACTCACGCGCTGTTGCGTTCGGCGCAACGCCTGGTGGAAAACAAAATGTTTCTCTGCGTCGATCTCGAAGGCGGCACGGTCGACCGGCTGCGCGATGCGGTAGCGCCCGCGCCTTCGGTTGCCGAGGTCGCCGCCAGCGAACGCCCGCAGCTGTTTCGCGAGCATGGCAGAGTGATCGGCAAGGAAGCCTGCGCGCTCGGCTTCAATGTCGACTTCGCGCCGGTGCTCGATCTTTCGTCCGATCTCTCGCAGCCGGTGATGCAGACGCGCACCGCTTCCAGCTTTCAGGATGAAACCATTCTCTATGCGCGCCACTTCCTGCGCGGACTGCGCGAGTCCGGCGTTCTCGGATGCGGGAAGCATTTTCCCGGCCTGGGAGAAGCCAGCCTCGACAGCCACCAGGAACTTCCCGTGGTGCTCAAGTCGTGGCGGGAACTCTGGCTTGAGGACATGCGGCCCTACCGGACGCTGACGCGTGAATTGCCGTTCGTGATGGTGGCGCACTGCGCCTATCCCTCGGTGACGGGCGACAAAACACCGGCGTCGCTCTCGCGCAAATGGATCACCGAAGTGCTGCGGCGCAAGATCGGCTATCGCGGGCTGATCGTCTCCGACGACCTGGAAATGGGCGGCGTGCTGGCGGCAGCGGACATTGGCGACGCCGCCGTCGAGACGATTCGTGCCGGAGCCGACATTTTTCTGGTTTGCCACAAGGAAGAGAACGTCTGGCGCACGTTCAACACGGTGCTCGCCGAAGCCGAGCGCGACCATCGTTTCCGCCTGCAGGTCGAAGTCGCCGCCGAACGTTCGCGGCGGTTCAAGAAATCCAGCCGCGCGATGAACCGGCCGGCGGCGCCGGCGCCGACGGATGCGGCAATCGACAAGCTACGTTGCGAACTTTGGGAGTTCGGCGAAAAACTGCGGCTGGCAGCCGAAGCCAAAGCCGCAGCGGTCTTGCCGGAAGTCGGAGTCTCCGAGTAACTCATCCCCTCATTCCGAGGATCGGGTTTGCTCTGAACGGCGGTCGCGAGGAGGCGACAATATGGCGGTTGGCCAGAGTCGGCCCAGCGATCGGCCCCACAGTCGGTCAATGATCGTCGCGGGCGTCATGAGCGGAACCTCGGCGGACGGCGTCAATGTCGCGCTCGTCCGCTTGCAGGGCCGCGGACTGCGCACGCGCTTGCAGTTGCTGGCCCACCGCGAGTACCCGTATCCGCCGCGGATACGAAGCGCCGTGCTCGCCGCCATGAACGCGAAGCAGGCCAGCGTCGCCGATCTGGCACGCCTCAACTTCCGGCTGGCCGAAGTCTACGCCGAAGCCGTGCGCGGTATTGTGCGCGAGAGTGGTTTTGCTTGCGATCTGATCGGCTGTCATGGTCAGACGATTTACCACCAGGGCGATCCGCGGGCTTACCTGGGCCGGGCGATTTCCGCCACCTGGCAAACCGGCGATGGCTCGGTGCTGGCGGCTCGGCTGCAAGTGCCGGTGGTCTCCGACTTCCGCCCGGCAGACATGGCTGCCGGAGGCAAAGGCGCGCCGCTGGTTCCGTTCCTCGATTACCTTTTGTTTCGTCATGCGCGGCGTGGACGCATTCTGCAAAACATCGGCGGCATCGGCAACCTGACGGCGATTCCCGCGGGCGCAAAGCCCGAGCAGGTCATCGCCTTCGACACCGGACCCGGCAACATGGTGATCGATGCGCTCGCCAAGGAACTGTTTGGCAAGCCGTTCGATCGCGACGGCGCACTGGCAGCGCGTGGCGCGGTTGACCGGCAAGTGCTCGCGACTCTGTTGCGCGCTTCGTTCTTTCGCCGCACGCCGCCCAGGACCGCCGGACGCGAACAGTTTGGCCGCGAGTTCGTCAGCCGCTTTCTTCGCCTTTGCCGCCGCCTGGGCAAGCACGACCTGATGGCCACCGCAACCGCGCTGACCGCCGAGTCCATCGCGGCGTCCGTGCGCATGGTTTCCCAGGCGGCGCGCTTCCACGACTTTTTCGTCTCCGGCGGCGGAACGCGCAACCACAGCCTGATGAGCATGCTCACCGACCGCCTCGCCGGGTTGCGAATGCGAGTCTCCACGACCGATGAGCAGGGGACTGCCTTCGGAGGCGAAAGAAGCTGTTGCCTTCGCCGTGCTCGCCTACCAGACCTGGCATCGGCAGCCGTCGAATATCCCTTCGGCAACGGGCGCCAAGCGCGTCCGGCGATCCTCGGTAAGATCAGCTATGTTTAGTACAAGATCAGATTGTCATGGCGAGCGCAGTCGAGCCACCTTTTGTTTCCGGTACCAAAAAACAAAGGGTGGCTCCACTCCGATTCGCTGCCATGACAACGTCTTGAGACTTTGCATACGCCACTTTCGTTTCCTCGCGCTGATCATCTCCATCGCCGCAATGCTTGGCGCACTTTCCTGCTCGCCCGCCGCTTCGCCTCGTGAACAGGCCGCTCCGCGCGAAGTGGTGATGATCATCGAAAGCAGTCCCACGAATCTCGATCCCCGCGTCGGCACCGACGCGCAGTCGGAGCGCATCGACAAGCTGCTGTTCGACGCCCTGTTGCGACGCGACGAGCACTTCAACCTGCAACCTTCGCTCGCCGAGCGCTGGGAGATTCCCAACCCGCGAACCTACGTCTTTCATCTTCGGCGCGGGGTGCGCTTTCACGATGGCCGTCCGCTCACTTCCGCCGATGTGAAGTGGACCTTCGATTCGATTCTGAGCGGCAAGATCCGCACGGCCAAGGCGAGCACCTACCGCGACGTGGAGAGCATCGAGAGCGCCCGACGACGCGACGGTCATCTTCCATCTGCGCGAACCCTACTCTTCCCTGCTCTGGAACCTCTCGGATGGCGCCATCGGCATCGTGCCGCGCGGCTCCGGCGAAGACTTCAACCGCGCTCCCATCGGCAGCGGCCCATTCCGCCTGGCCGAGCATGGAGCAGGACCGCCAGGTGACCATCGTGCGCAACGAGCAATACTGGGCCGGAGCCCCGCCATTGCCCGCCGTGCGCTTCATGGTGGTACCCGACGCCACCACGCGCGCGCTGGAACTTCGCAAGGGCAGCGCCGATGTTGCCATCAACGCGCTGACCGCCGACACCGTGTTCGCCTTGCGCGACGATCCGGCGCTGGTGACCGTGACCGCTCCCGGCACCATCTACGCTTATCTCGCGTTCAATCTGCGCGATCCGATTCTGCGGGACGTTCGGGTAAGGCAAGCGCATGGCCTATGCCATCGATCGCGAGCCGATCATTCACTACCTGCTGCGCGACCTGGCGCGGCCGGCGGACAGCGTGCTGCCGCCGCAGCATTGGGCATACGATGGCGATGTCGCCCGCTATCCGCACGATCCACGGCGCGCCCGCGCAGCTTCTCGATCAGGCCGGATACGCCGTTGGCAAGGACGGTTACCGCTTCCACCTGAACATGAAGACCTCGACCGAGGAATCCACGCGCCTGCTCACCGCCGTTCTCCAGCAGCAACTGCGCGAAGTGGGCATTGCGCTCGATATCCGCAGCTTTGAATTCGCCACGTTTTACGCCGACATCACTCGCGGCGCGTTCCAGCTCTTTTCCCTGCGCTGGATCGGCGGCAACGAAGACCCCGACATCTTCGAGCACATTTTTGCCTCTGGCCAGCACTCCTCCCAAGCGGGCAAATCGCGGCTATTACTCGAACCCGGAAGTCGACCGCCTCATCGACGATGCCCGCGCCTCGGTGGACCGGCAGCGGCTCAAAGCCGACTATGACCGCATCCAGCAGATCGTGGCGCAAGAGCTGCCTTACATCAATCTCTGGTATTTCGACAACGTGCTGGTACACTCGCGCCGTCTGCGCAACGTGCACCTCAGCTCCTCCGGCAACTACGACTTCCTGAAGACGGCGGAGCTGGCGCCGTAGGCAGTTGAAAAATCATCCGTCTCAAGTTCGCTTTCGGCACTAATTGCCCTATTCCGAATCCTGCTTGTCATTCTGAGCGACCAGAGGGAGCGAAGAATCCCATCGCGGCATGGAGCTGAGACACAGCCTAAAGATTTCATCAAAAAACCAAAAGCGGTGCGAGATGGACAATGTCCTGGGATGCTTCGCTGCCGCTCCGCATGACAGCGCAGAATCTGTTCGAACCGCGCTCCCGAGGCGGCTCAGCCCATCGTGTTACCATCGAAAAGGTTTAGGAAATTCTGGAGCCGCGCAGCGTGCGCATTCTCTTTATCGGCGACATCTTTGGCAGACCCGGCCGGACCATCGTTCGCGATCACCTCCGCGAGCTGCTCTCCAAGTACAACATCGACCTGACGATCGCCAATGGCGAGAACGCCGCCGGCGGCTTTGGCATTACTCCCCAGATCGCCGAGGAACTCTTCGACCTGGGCGTCGAGGTCATCACCACGGGCAATCACGTCTGGGACAAGCGCGAGCTGATCGAGTACCTCAACGCCGGCCTCAGCCAACCGGACACCATGGCCCGCAGAATCCTGCGTCCGGCCAACTTTCCGGCCGGTTCGCCCGGAACCGGAGTTTATGAAGGCACGACCAAAGGCGGCGTTCCCTATGCCGTCATCAATCTCCAGGGCCGCGTTTTCATGGGAAACATTGACGACCCATTCCGCGCAGCCGACGAACTGCTGGCGCGGATTTCCGCGAAAGTCATCCTGCTGGACATGCACGCCGAAGCCACTTCCGAGAAAGTCGCGCTTGGCTGGTATCTCGATGGCCGCGTCACCGCGGTCATCGGCACGCACACCCACATCCCCACGGCGGATGAGCGCGTGCTGCCGAAAGGCACCGCCTATCAGACCGATGTCGGAATGACGGGGCCGTGGAACGGCGTCATCGGAATCCAGAAAGAATTGATCATCAACCGTTTTCTGAACAACATGCCGACCCGCTTCGAAGCGGCCAGCGGCGATACCCGCCTGTGCGCGGTCGTCATCGACTGCGACGCGCAAACCGGACGCGCCAGCTCGATCGAGCGCATCATGATTTGCGATTAGCGAGTGCCCCGCGGGTGAAACCAGCTTAGCCGGAGCTTGCATCTCACTTGCAGTGCGGGGTGGAGTGCGGGCAGACTCTGCATTCAGCCGAAGGTATGCCTTACGAACAAGCCGGCTGTTAGGACGATTCCCGGATTGGTGTCGCAGCCCGGCAAAATGAATTCAGAGGCGTCATCCCGACCGAAGTGGAGGGATCTTGTGTTTCGCCGCGGCGCAGCAACCCAAAAGATTCCGCGGCTCGCGCCGCTCGCTCGGAATGACATTGTTGGTTGGGATACAGCAACGCGGGAAGTGCCCTAGCCCTTGCTGAGATGGCTGTTACCCCGCGACATCGAATCGAGGATGGAATTGCTCCAGTGATGGAAAAGCTCGAAGCTACGATTTTGACGCCGCCTTTTGCCTGGGACTCGTTCGACGCCTATCTGTTCGACATTGACGGCACGCTGCTGAACAGCCGCGATGGGGTTCATTACAATCCTTTCATAGCGCGCTTCCGCCAGGTTTGGAATTGCGAGCTGAAGATCGACGGAGTTCCACTGCACGGCAACACCGATATCGGCATTCTTCGCGCGGCTGCCAGCGCCGCGGGAGTTTCCGCCGAGGAATTCTCCAGGAAACTGCCGCGGGCAATTGCGACCATGCAAGCCGAGGTGGAACGTAACGTCGCCCTGCTGCGCACGGAACTTTGTCCCTCGGTCAGCGAACTTCTTCAGCGCCTGCACTCCGCGGGAAAGCTGCTGGCGCGTGACCTCCGGCAATCTGGAGCCGATCGGATGGGCGAAGCTGCGCGCGGCCGGCATCGCCGGTTTCTTTCGCTTCGGATCATTCTGCGAGGTTCCGGGAGGCCGCGACGGGACGGCCATCGGCAGCGAGACCCGCGTCGATATCTTCCAGCATGGCATCGACGAAGTCCGGCGGCGCCTGGGGGAGAAGGCCAGTGTGTGCTTCATTGGCGATACGCCCGCCGACATCCTTGCAGCCCGCTCCGTGAGCGCCCCCGTGATCGCCGTGGCCACTGGAATTTTCGACGTGGAGACCCTGCGGCAAGAACAACCCGATCTCTGCCTGCCGGGTTGCGCCGCGCTGCTGGAGTGCGATGCGACCATAACTTTCCGACCCACCCGCACGACTACCTTGCGAGCCGGGCCGGCCGATGTTCTCCGCAGCCTGCTGATCGCTTACAATCGAGAGGATGCGCTGTCTCTGGCCTATGCTGCTGTTTGCCGCTCTGCTGCCCGCATACGGACAGCAGTCCGCGCCTGCGCCCCAACCCGCGCAACCACAGCGCGCATCGGAACCCCGGCATCGTCTCCAGTGCCCGCGCCTGCGAGCCCTGCGATCACGGCTCCCGGGCGCTCGCCGGCGAACGGAGCAGCTTCGCTTGCCAGCTCTGTGCTCCGACCAGGCGAACTCGAAGCTTCCCAAGTGCCCAACGGCGGAAGAGCGGCGGCGGGCGTCCCGGGAATTTCACGAAGCCCTCAAGTTGCAGAAACGATCACGGGTGCGGGAGGCTTTCGCGACACTTCGAGACGGCGGCGGCGCTCGCGCCAGACAACCTCGAATACTTGACCGCGCGTGAAGTCGCCCGGCAGAAGCTGGTGTTCGAAGACGTGCAAGCCGGCAACCAGGCCATGGCCGCCGGAAACAACTATCGAGGCTCTCGCCCGCTTTCGCGAGGCGCTTCAGTTTGATCCCGACAACGATTTTGCCCGCCAGCGGCTGCGTGATGCTCTTCCCCGCATTGCACAGGCGAGCCGAAAAAGGAGCCGGTCGCGCTCGCCGGAGCCAATCCGCTTGCAGCCCGAAGCGGGCCAGCACAATTTTCATCTCCGCGGAACCACTCGTGACATCATCAGCCAAGTCGCGCTCGCCTATGGGATCACCGCCCTATTCGACGACTCGGTCGCAAGCCGCGCCGTGCGGCTCGATATGGAGGAAGCGACATGGCAGCAGGCGACTATCGGCCTTGGCGCGCCTCACCAAAACCCTTTGGACCCCGCTCTCGGCCCGGCAGGCGTTGTTTGCGGCCGATACCGATGAAAACCGGCGAAGCCTGCAACGCATGTCGCTGCGCACGTTTTATCTCCCCCAGGCATCCACGCCGCAGGCTCTGAACGAGATCTCGACTACCTTGCGCACCCTGTTCGAGATCCGCTATTCGGCCGTCGATCCTACGGTCCAGTCGCTCACCGTTCGCGCGGACTCGCGGACGCTGGATGCCGTGACGCGAGTTCGTGCAGGCACTGAAGGACCAGTTGCCTGAGGTGGTGTTTCAGGTTGATGTTTTTCAGGTCTCGAGAACTTTCACGCGCTGCGATCGGGGCGAGCGTACCCACGCAATTCCAGGTCTTCAACGTCCCCACCGAACTCCAGTCACTCACCAGCAGCAGTTCGCAGAGCCTGATTAACCAACTGGTTTCCTCCGGGCTCATCAACCAGGCAAACACGACGGCTATCGCCGGGCTGATCGCGCAATTGCTCGGCCAGCAGAACTCGCTGCTTTCGCAGCCATTCGCGCTTTTCGGCGGCGGCATCACGCTCTCCGCTCTGACGATCCCCGCCGCCAGCTTCAGCTTCTCGCGCGACCTGTCGAGCATAAAGATGCTGCAGAGCATGACACTGCGCGCTTCCCAGGGAACGGCCGCGGTCATGAAGATCGGCGAGAGATATCCAGTGCTGAACTCCACCTATGCGCCCATCTACAACTCGACCGCCATCAGCCAGGTGCTCGGCAACCAGAGCTATATCGCGCCTTTTCCGTCTTTCAACTTCGAGGATATCGGGTTTAACCTGAAAGCCACGCCCGATCATCCATCGCGACAATTCGGTCGGCATCAAGCTGGAGATGCAGATTCGCTCGCTCGGGGCGCAGACCGTGAATGGCGTGCCGATCATCAACAACCAGCGAATTTAACGGCTACGTCAGCGCCAAGGATGGCGAGTCCATCATCGCGGCCAGCAATCTCACCCAAAGTGAGTCGCGTACGCTACAGGGCTATTCGCTTGCTCACCTCCGTTCCCGGACTTGCCAATCGGAACACGCAGGAGACGGACGACGAACTGCTCGTGGTTCTGACTCCCCACGTGGTTATCGCCAACCCGGAGGCGGGGCCACTCATCCTGCTGCCGAATACCATGCCACGCTAGAGCAAAACCAGGGATGCTATATCCTATTTGGTTACGTTCCAGGTCGCCGCTCCCTGATGGTCGCGTCGAGTGGAGTGCTCTGACTCCGAGATACACCATCCCTGGTTTTGCTATAGAGTGGTTCCCGAGTTGGTATAGCCATCACAGGGACAAGAGCAGAGTCTTCGCTGCTCCTACCCGGGGTAAAGCAGCGAAACTCGGCCTACTTTCCGCTTTCCGCAATCTCGAAATCCACCACTGCTTTCAGCACATCCGGGGGCATATTGAGAACGTTCCCCACGCGGCGGCCGTTGATGAAGAAAGTCGGGGTCGCGGTGATCGCAACTTCATCTCCCAGTTTCTTGGAACGCTCCAGGCGCGCCTTCGTCTCAGCCGAATCCGCGCAGGCGGCGACCTTCTTGGCGTCCACGCCGGCGCCGGCAGCCAACTCGTTCAGCTTAGTGGTCAGCGCAGCGGCCCCGCTCTCGTGCTGCTGGTTCACCGCATCCTGCTGCTCATAGACCGAGGCAATGAACTTCCAGGCTGCATCATTGTTCTCACGCGTGATGCAATCGACGTAAGCGGCTGCTTTCTGCGCCCAAGGATGGATCTGATCCAGCGGATAATTCTGGAAGATGAGCTTGACCTTTGGTTCGCTCGCTCATCAGCTTCTCGATGGCCGGCTGTGCCTGCTTGCAGGCGGGACACTCGAGGTCTCCGAACTCCACGATCGTGATGGCCGGCGTGGCTGGGCCCTTGGTGGGACCGAACGCCTCCTTGTCCAAGAATCGCCCGATCCTTGGCAAATGGATCGGCACCGAAAGGCATCAACTCGCCCGCGATTGCATGGTCCTTCTCGACGAACAATCTTCGTCATCTGCTGCCCGTTGGGCGTGTTCACGACGGCGGTGACCTCGGCCAGCCCGTCAATGGGAGAAGCCTTGATCGAGATCACTTTGAAAACCAGGTTGGGCTCGAAGCCGAACATGCGGTGAAAGAAAGCATTCACGGTCGCTTCGCTCGGCAAGTTCGAGCCCGGTTGCGAAGCCGCAGCCGGAGTGGCCGGCTTGGCGGCATCCGCCTTGCCTGCCGGGGCTGCACCGCTGGTCTGGGCCAGCGCGCACGATGCCAGAATGAAAATCGCTAAAGTAACCGCTAGGGTGCGTTTCATGTGCCTTCCTGTCGAATGGAATGAACCACCGTGAAAGGGCTCCCACTGCGAGCCCGGGTTGTGTTTGGGAGCGGGAATTCAGACCTCGTGGCGCGCGGCGATGGGGAATCTGCGTCCCACGCCGAAAGCCTTCTCGGAAATTTTCAGCCCCGGCGCCGCTTGCTGCCGTTTGTATTCGGCACGGTCCACCATCTTGATCACCGCTCGCACCAGTGCCGGATCGATTTTCCGTTCGCCGGCAATCTCGCCGGCCGGCTTCATATCTTCCACATAGTCGACCAGGATCTGGTCAAGTACGTCGTAAGGCGGCAGCGAGTCGCTGTCCTTCTGGTCCGGACGCAGTTCGGCCGACGGCGGCTTGGTGATGGTCGACTGCGGGATCACGGGACGCCGCGAGTTCACGTATTCGGCAATCCGGTAAACCAGCGTCTTGGGCACGTCGGAGATCACCGCCAACCCGCCCACCATGTCGCCATAGAGCGTGCAATAGCCCACGCCCAGCTCCGATTTGTTTCCGGTCGAGAGCACCAGCGCCCCGAACTTGTTCGAGATCGCCATCAGCAACGTGCCGCGCGCACGCGCCTGTATGTTTTCTTCCGTCACATCTTCGCCGAGGGCGGAAAAAACTCCCGAAAGCCCGCTGCGGAACGAATCGAAAATTCCTTTAATTGGAATCACTTCAAAGCGAATGTTCAAGTTTTGCGCGAGCTCTCGGGCGTCCTCCACGCTGCCCTCCGAGGAATACTGGCTGGGCATCGCCACGCCGATCACGTTTTCCGCGCCGAGCGCTTCCACGGCGATCACCGCCGTCAGCGCCGAATCGATTCCGCCGCTCAGGCCGATCAAGCGCTTTCGCGAAGCCGCATTTTTTTACGTAATCGCGCGTTCCCAGCACCAGGGCCGCAAAGGCGCTCGCCGCTTCGCCCTCGACCCAGGGATGGAGGTCTCCCTGCCTCGTTTCGGTGTCATAAAAAATCAGGTCTTCTTCGAACGACTTGGCCTGCGCCAAAACCTCTCCGTCCGCGCCGATCACCATGCTCGACCCGTCAAAGATGAGACTGTCGTTGCCGCCCACCTGGTTCACCATCGCCACCGGAACCCGGTGATGCCGGGCAATGGACGCCAGCATCTCGCGCCGCAATTCACGCTTGCCCAGGTGGAAGGGCGAGGCGGAGATGTTCAGCACGACTTCACCCCCGGCCTGGATCAGCTCTTCCACCGGGTCGACCATGTAGAGCCTGCGGTTCCAGAAAGTCTTGTCGTTCCACGCATCTTCGCAGATGGTCAGCGCCAGCTTTTTTCCGTCGAGGGTAAACAGTTCCTGCCGCTCCGCGGGAGCGAAGTTCCGCATCTCGTCAAAGACGTCGTAGGTGGGCAACAGGCGCTTTGACTGCACCATCGCCACCTTCCCATCGCGCAGCACGGCGGCCGAGTTCATCACCGACTTGCCGGTGTCGTGGCAGGCGCGGCTGACAAAGCCGCAGACGCAGACAATATCGCGCGCCTGGGCGGCAATTTCCTCCAGCACCTGGCGGCAGCGGGCGACAAAGCCGGGCTTCTCCACCAGGTCGCGCGGCGGATAGCCACAGACGCTGAGTTCCGGAAACAAGACGAGCCCGGCATTACCCTGCCGGGCACAGCGGGCAAATTCGATGATCTTCCGGGCGTTGCCGGTAAAATCACCAACCGTCGGATTCACTTGGGCGAGCGCGATTCTCACTCTTACAGTTTAAAGGCTGGCACGCGACTTTGGTACCAGCGCGCTTTCAGTGTATCTGCCGCATTACTACCTGCCGTGACGAAGAGAAATTCCTGATGGGTGCCTGGCAGGAAGCCGTCTCCCGGTCGATAGTGTGATCACGCTGGATCACTATTTTGGAATTTAGAAGCCGGGCTGGATTGCAGACAGGTTGGTCTGGCTCAATACAGCAGGTACTTCGCCCGGATGCGGGCAAATTGCTCCAGACGCTCGCGCCAGCCATCCGCAATGCGCCGCGGATCGTCTCCCCGCAGCAGCGCCTGAAAACTGGAGCGCTCGGCCAGCAGATCGGCAATCCGCTCCGCAGCGAACTGTCGCGGATAAAGTTTCAGCAGCGCCGAAGCGATCTCCAGACCCAGCTCCGGGGAATCCAGTTCGTTGCGCGCGGTGAGCAGAATGTTAACTCCGTGGCAGAGCTGTTTGGCATAAGTGCCGCTGGCTGGAATGAACGAAATCGGCACAAATCGCACTCCGCTCAACTCGCGCGCGTTCAGATAAGAGGCAAGCTGCCGGCCATCGATCCACGGCGCACCCAGCACTTCGAACGGCGCTTCCGTTCCCCGGCCGACCGAAACATTCGTCTCTTCAACCAGCGCCACGCCGGGATACAGGGTCGCCGCTTCCAGGCTGCGCAGATTCGGCGAAGGGTTTGTCCACGCCAAGCCGGTCGCATCGAACCAGTCGCCGCGCTGCCATCCCTGCATTCGCACCACCGAGAGGGTTGCGCCGATCTTGCGTTCGCCGTTGAACAGCAGCGCCAACTCGCCCATGGTCATTGCATGACGGATCGGAACCGGATGATAGTTCACAAAGCTCTCGAGTCCGCTGTCGGAGACCGCGCCTTGCACGAACGACCCGGTGATGGGATTGGGCCGGTCCAGCACGATCAGCGGCAGCTTCGCCGCGGCACAGGCTTCGAGAAAATATCCGAGCGTGGTTTCGTAGGTATACCAGCGCACGCCAGCGTCCTGGATGTCGAAGACCACGGCATCAAGCCCCTTCAGGACCTCCGGCGAAGGCCGCCGGGCGGTCGCGCTAGCGCCATAAACGCTGTAAACTCGCACACCCGTCGCCGGATCGCGGCTCCCGTTGATCTGCGTCGTATCGAGCGTGCCGCTGATGCCATGCTCGGGGCTGAAAATCGCGCGCAGATCGACATCCGGCATGCGAGCCAGCAGGTCAATGCCGCGCCGTCCCTGCGAGTCCACCCCGGTCTGGTTCGTCACCAGTCCAATGCGGCATGGGCGCGACGCGCAGCTCGCCGGACGCTTGGGCACATTCCCGGCTGCCGCACTGGCCACGGAGGCTTTTGTCATTGCTGAGGTGGACGCACCGGGGCCCCCGGCGACGGCCGCTTTTGCCGTTGCCGGGGTGGTAGAAAACAGTGCGCCACGAGCGGCCACCACATCGAGCCCGGTCTTCACCTGCCCATTGCGCGACTGTAAGAGGCGCGTCCCGGTCAGCGTCTCGTTGTAGCCGGTGATCGCCGCCACTTTGAGCCGTTCCGCCTGAGAAACTTCGAGCTTCAAGGTCGCAGCCACGGCATTGGCCACGCGAGCCCGCAGCGCAATCGCCGGAGATACGTCTCTCGCCCGCGGATGCACGGCATTGGTCAGCAAGACGATGTAGGTGTCCGTCACCGGGTCGATCCACATCGAAGTTCCGGTGAATCCCGTGTGGCCAAAGCCGCCAACCGGCAGCAGTTCGCCGCGATTGCTCGAGAACGGCGATTCGATATCCCAACCAAGTCCGCGCAGTACGGTTGCCGTCGCCGGCTGCTGCGGTGTGGTCATTTTTTCGATGCCGGCGGCGGAGACCACAAATTTGCGGTCGAGCATGGCTTGCGCGAAGCGCGCCAAATCGTCGGCGTTCGAGAACACGCCAGCGTGCCCGGCGACGCCGCCCATGGCGCGGGCCGTCGGATCGTCAACCACGCCGCGAAGCACCCGCCCGTGGTCATACTCGGTCGGCGCAATGCCGGAAATCCAACTCGATGGGGGCAGGTAACGGGTGTGGGTCATCGCCAACGGCTGGAAAATGCGCTCCGCCGCGTACTGCTCCAGCGCCACGCCCGAGAGCTTCTCGACCAGCTCGCCGAGCACGATGAAATTGATATCGGAGTAGCGAAACCGGGCACCCGCGGCGGACACCGGCTTCTCCCGGTTTGCCAATTCGTAGGCTTGCTGCTTGCCCGTCCACTGCGCCGGGGAAGAAACATCCAGATCCTCGCGCAAGCCCGAGAAGTGCGTCAGCAACTGGCGCACCGTAATCTCCTGCTTGCCGTAGGCGGCAAAGCCAGGAAGAAACTGCGCGACGGGATCGTTGAGCCTTACACGTCCTTCTTCGACGAGCTGCATGACGGCTGTCGCGGTCACCAGGCACTTGGTGAGCGATGCGACATCGAATACGGTGTCGACCGTCATGGGTTCCCGTACAGGCTCCAGCGAGCGCCATCCGAAGGCCTTGCGATAGACCACTCTGCCGTCGTGACCGATGACCAGCACCGCGCCGGGAATTCGCGCGCCGGCATTGGCGGATGTCGCGCTTTGCAGAATTTCATCGAGGGAGCGAAAGTCCGGAGGCGTCTGCGCCCTGGCCGATAGCCCGGCGGCCAGAAGCCCCGTTCCCAGAAGGACAAGAACGAAGAGCGCGACCGGGAAGTCACGCAACCGCGTGCATACAGCGCGGACAGTCCTACCCCTCAGCAGCAACGCAGCTTCACCCTCCGCCAGATCCCGACGCCGCGCGCGAGCCGGAGGACAATCCGTCGTCCGAAGCCGGCGCGCCAGCGGCTGGCGATCACGGTTGCCCATCGACCGCCGTTTCGTGCGGCTTCAAGCGCACGACGATGATCTTGGCAAATCCCTCTTCGAATTTCGGCGGCCGAAGTTTCTGGGCCATCCGCTGCATCACGTCATCGGGCACGTTGCGCGAACGCTTGCGGTTGCGCTCGATGCAAACCTCGGCGGGCACGTCGAAGAACACCGCATGCGCCTCGTATCCGTACTCGCGCGCCATCTTGATCCAGCTATGGCGCTCGCGCGGAGACAGATTGGTGGCGTCGATATAATTCATCGGACGTGCGGCGGTCAGCCGCGCTCTGAGCAGCGAACGCAGGGACGAAAACACCAGGTCCTGATATCTCTGCTCAGTCGGATCATCGAACAGCAACCCGCGGATCAGATCGCTCGAAAGAGGGATGATGTCGTGCCGCTTGAACCAGGAACTCTTACCCGAGCCTGGCAGCCCGATCGAGAGCACCACCGCACCCTTGACCTTGCCGCGCTCAGCCGCAGGCTTCGCCGCCGGTTGAGCCTCGGGAGCCGCCAGTTCGCCGTCCCGGTCGACCTCCGACGCCTCCCCGGTAGCCTGTCCCGGGGCAATTGGCAGCGAAGGCGCAGCCCTCCCAGGTCCCGCCGGACGCCGCCCCGGCTGGGGCTGGCGAGGCTTTCCACTGCCTCTACGCCGTGAGCGATCACGCCGCGTGCCGCGCCCGCCGCCACTCTTCTGCCCCGTGGGGGCGGCAGCTTCCGGCGGTTCACTCTCGGGCTGCGGCTCGTACTCCGGCTGTAGCTCTTGTTGAAAATCGCGTGCTTCTACCGGCAAATTCGCACTCTCGCCAGAGGTCGTTGGGACCTCGCGAGATTCGACGGCTGGAGCTTCGCGGTCCAGAAAAGTTGGCTGCAACGGCGCCTGGCCTGGCTCGGCGTCCTTTTGTTGCAGATCTTGTTTGCCTTGATTGCGCCGCTTCATGCGGTCGCGCATCCACTTGCGCATACGGGGCTTATAACACAATTTGCCTACCGTGGGCGAGAACTAAGCAGATTCCCCGCTTCCAGCACCAGTTCGGGCCGCACGACTGCCACGGGAAATCTCGACGATTCTTCTGCTCGGCAATGCCGTCCGGGTTTGCCTCGCGGGTGAACCGATGCTAGCATTTTCTTTCTGCAAGTAAGCCGCAAACCCTGGTTGGTGTGCCGGCTGCCGCGCGGATCGCAGCAGTAATTCGCATAAACGGATATTCTTACCTTGGAGGCAACATGGCAATCAAAGTGGGCATTAACGGCTTCGGCCGTATCGGGCGCAATGTTTTGCGTACCACGTTGGGCAATAAAGACATCGAGATCGTCGCCGTCAACGACCTCACGGACCCAAAGACGCTGGCACACTTGCTGAAGTACGATTCCATTCTCGGCAACCTGCAACAGAGTATCTCCTTCTCGGGCGATTCCATCGTGGTCGACGGCCACAAAATCAGGGTCTTTGCCGAAAAGGATCCCGCCAAGCTCGATTGGCAATCGCAGGGCGCGCAAATTGTGGTGGAGTCTACCGGACGCTTTACCGATGCCAACATGGCGAAGAATCATCTTCGCGGCACCGTCAAGAAAGTCATCATTTCCGCTCCCGCGAAGAACGAGGATCTCACCATCGTGCTGGGCGTCAACCAGGACAAGTACGATCCGGCCAAGCACAACATCATTTCCAACGCATCTTGCACCACCAACTGCCTGGCGCCCGTCGCCAAGGTTCTCAACGACACCTTCACCATTCAAAAAGGCACGATGACCACGATCCACTCCTACACCAACGATCAGGTCATCCTCGACTTTCCGCACAAGGATTTGCGCCGCGCCCGTGCCGCCGCCCTGTCGATGATTCCAACCTCGACCGGCGCCGCCAAGGCCGTCTATCTTGCGATTCCCGAGCTGAAAGGCAAACTCGACGGATTCGCCATCCGCGTACCCACGCCTAACGTCTCCGTGGTCGATCTGGTTGTGCTTACGGAAAAACAGACCAGCGTGGAAGAGGTCCAAGCCGCGATGAAGAAGGCCAGCCAGGAAGGTCCGTTGAAGGGCATTCTTGGCTATGATGACAACGAGCTGGTCTCGTGCGATTATCGCGGTGACTCACGTTCGTCGATCTTCGACGCTCCGCTCACCCGTGTGGTCGGGGGAAACCTGGTCAAGGTCATTGCCTGGTACGACAACGAATGGGCCTATAGCTGCCGCGTCCGCGACCTGATCACCTTCATGGCCAGCAAAGGGCTGTGAGTCGCTCGCCCTTCGCCGTCCATGCGGGCGAGTACGATTGCAGGATTTTCACGGTCCGGCTGGCCGCGTTGGTTGGCCGGACCGGAGTATCCGGGGTTGGAATGCCGCTGGTGACCATCGGGCTTTAAGACAGAGGATTGTGGCCATGGCCAAACTTTCAATACGTGATCTTTCCTTGAATAATCACCGCATCCTGATGCGGGTCGACTTTAATGTTCCCCTGGATGGCGGACGCGTGGCAGACGAC
Source organism: uncultured Acidobacteriota bacterium (assembly GCA_963786555.1). Taxonomy (GTDB): domain Bacteria; phylum Acidobacteriota; class Terriglobia; order Terriglobales; family Acidobacteriaceae; genus CAWBRT01. The sequence goes on along the minus strand of CAWAZO010000004.1, from coordinate 62,709 downwards.
ACGCGTATCCGCGAGACGCTGCCCACCATCGAGTACGCTCTCCGTCACGGCGCCAAGCTGATTCTGGCTTCCCATCTTGGCCGTCCCAAGGGCAAACCGAATCCGCAGTACAGCCTTAAACCGGTCGCCGAGCGGCTTCGTATTCTGCTGGACCAGAAGATCGCCCGCGGGCAGAACGTCGGCTTTTCCCCGGATTGCATCGGCATGCAGGCGGAAGAAATGGCCGGCAACCTGGAGCGCGGACAGACCCTGCTGCTGGAGAATTTGCGCTTTCACCCCGAAGAAGAAGCCAATGAGGAAAACTTCTCCAAGGCGCTGGCCAAACTGGCCGACTTCTATGTGAACGATGCCTTCGGCACGGCGCACCGGGCGCACGCTTCCACCGTCGGGGTCACGCACTATCTCTCGAAATCCGCCGCCGGCCTGCTGATGGAAAAGGAACTCGACTACCTCAGCCGCGCCACCGAGAATCCCGCAAAGCCCTTTGTGACGATCCTCGGCGGGGCCAAGGTTAGCGACAAAATCGGTGTCATTCGCAATCTGCTTGACAAGGTTGACAGCTTCATCATCGGCGGCGGCATGGCCTACACGTTTCTAAAAGCGCAGGGCAAGGAGGTCGGCAAGTCCCTGCTGGAAGTCGACAAAGTTGAGCTGGCTGGCCAGTTGCTTGCCGAAGCCAAGGCGCGCAACGTGAAGATGCTGCTGCCGGTCGATCATGTGACGGCCGACAAAGTGGACGCCAGCGCGCGTCCGCGACTGATCGGCAAGGGCGAGCCGATTCCAGCCGATCAGATCGGGCTCGACATCGGGCCGGAAACCATCGAACTGTTTGCCGCCGAGATTGCCCGGGCGCGCACCATCGTATGGAACGGTCCGATGGGCGTTTTCGAGCTTGAGCCGTTCTCGAACGGGACCATCAAGATTGCCCACGCGGTTGCCGACAACGCGGGTGCGACTTCGATTGTGGGTGGCGGAGACACTGTGTCCGCCGTTCATAAATCCGGAGTCGCCGATCAGATCAAGCATATTTCTACCGGCGGCGGGGCTTCGCTGGAGTTTCTCGAGGGCAAGAAGTTGCCCGGCGTCGAAGCGCTCACGGACAAGTAAAATAAACGGTTTCAAGTTTTCGAGTTTCACGCTACACGATTTCCTTCTCCCGAAGTGTCATCCTGAGCGCAGCCGAGGTCCCCGACAAGCTCGACGTTGGCTTGTTGGGGTGGAGGAGCCGAGGATCTGCTGTTTGAAACTCGAAACTTGACTTCCAACTTAGAACTTTTCATGCACGACTTTCACAAAATCGACCTCGGCGAGGGCTCCACGCTGATTTTCGTGCAGGGCGACATCACCCGGCAGGATACCGATGCCATCGTCAACGCGGCCAACTCCACGCTGATGGGCGGAGGCGGCGTCGATGGGGCCATTCATCGCGCCGGCGGCCCGGCGATTCTCGATGAGTGCAAAAAAATCGTCGCCGACCGAGGGTCACCTGCCGCCGGGGGAAGCCGTCTCGACGACCGGCGGACGTCTGGCCGCCGCGTTCGTCATTCACACCGTCGGTCCCATCTGGCGTGGAGGGCTGCACGGCGAAGCGGGACTGCTCGCCAACGCCTATCGCAATTCCCTGCGGCTGGCCGACCGGCTGGGACTGCACAGCGTGGCGTTTCCCGCAATTTCCACCGGCGCTTATGGCTATCCGGCCGCGCAGGCCGCTCTGCATCGCCATCGAATCCGTGGTGGACGCGCTCGCCGAGGCGCGCAACACTCGCGAGGTTCGCTTCGTGCTCTTCGACAACGCATCGCTGGACGGGTTTCTCGACGCGGCGCGCGCTGTCGCTCACCGCCGCAAGGCAAACTGGCGTATCGACCATATCACTGGGGTCACTGGGACTAAGGAATGAAACGAAAGAAAATCATTGCCGCCAATTGGAAGATGTACAAAACGGTTCAGGAATCGCGCGCCTTCATCGACGCCTTCCTGCCACTGGTCAAGCAACACGATCGCGACGAAATCGTTATTTGCCCGCCTTTTGTCAATATCGCCGCCGTGCTCGAGCAGACTCGCGGCAGCCTTGTCAAAGTCGGCGCGCAGAACGTCTACTGGGAGAAGGAAGGCGCCTTCACCGGCGAAATCTCCCCAGGCATGCTGGCCGGGGCCGGCTGTGAGTTCGTGATCGTCGGCCACTCCGAACGCCGGCAATATTTCGGCGAGACCGACGACACCGTCAATCGCCGTCTGGAGAGCGCTCTGGAAGCGGGGTTGTCGGCGATTCTTTGCGTCGGTGAAGTGCTGGAAGAACGCGAAGCCAAGCTGACCGAAGATGTTCTGCGGCGCCAGTGCTCGCGCGCCTTCAACGGCATTTCCGCCCGCAAGGCCGAAAAGCTGAGCATTGCCTACGAGCCGGTATGGGCCATCGGCACGGGCAAAACGGCAACCCCGCAAATGGCTGCCGCCGCTCACGCCGTCATCCGGCAGGAAGCCGCGCTCTCTTTCGGCAAGGAATTTGCCGCCGCCCTGCGCATTCTTTATGGCGGCAGCGTCAAGCCGGACAATGTGAAATCGCTGATGGCCGAAAGCGAGATCGACGGCGCCCTGGTGGGAGGCGCGAGCCTCAAGCCCGAGTCCTTTGCCGCTATCGTCAAATACTAAAGCCCGCAAATGACGTTCATGCTCACGGCACCTTCAGTGTAAAACTTTTGCTGAAGGTGCCCGTCGCGGTCCATGCCTTGGTGGTGATTTTGTGGGTGCCATCCTCGATCGGCACCAAGGCACTGAGCCGGTCATCCAGCGTAAGGAATGAGGCTCGGCCATCGATGTAGATTTTCATCGCCTGCACCTGCAAGGTCGCGTGCGGCGTCGCCAGGAAGCGGACCAGCGATGCAGCCGCACCATTCACCGCCGGCGCGCAGACGTGGACGGTATCGTTTCCGCCGTCTGGTGCGCACTTTTCGGCCGAGGCCGTGGTGTTGAGCAGCACGGTCACAAAGCCGTTCTGACTGACTCCCGCAATGTCCGCGCGTCCGTCACGATTGAAATCGCCCCACACCAGCGAACTCAACGGCGAGTCCACCTTGATCACGACCGGCGCGCCGAAACTGCCATTCGCGCCCTGCTTGTTGATCGATAGCGCGTACACCGGGCTCCCCGTATTGGGGTAGTACTGGATGGATGTAACGACGTCTTTTAATCCGTCATTATTGACGTCAACGGCGGTCACCGAGTACGCGTCTTCGTTCTGATAGGTGTTTGCCGGCTGTGGAAGATTGAGCGGGGTCTGGAGAGTTCCATCCTGATGGTTGCGCGCGTACAGGAACCCCGAGCAGGGCGTGTGACAGCCGTTGTAAGGCAGCAGCAGATCCTGGAAGCCGTCCTGATCCACATCCGCAACGGTAACGCCGCGCGGCACCGAGAACAGCGATAGCTGCACGTTGGCGAAGCTGCCCCCGCCCTGGTTTTGCAACATGTAGACGGCGCCCATTTCCACGTCGAAGCCGCCGCAACACTGCACGAAGACCAGGTCCGGAAGGCCGTCGCGATTCATATCCGCCACCGCCATTTGCGTCAGCAGATACGAGGACTCGCCTTGCGACACCTGTGCCGGGTAGCCCACGTTGTCGATCTGCTGTTGACGCGGAAAACCGCCCGTGCCGTCTCCGTAGAAAATCGTAACGTGGCTCACCGACGGCGGAGGCGTCGCGGCTCCGGCGGTGTTCCATCCAATGGCCACATCGACATTGCCATCGCCATCAAAGTCCGCCACGGCAAGGCTGCGCGGCGTTTGCGGCAGGGTTACGCTCTGCGGCCCGCGAAAAGTGCCATCGCCGTTTCCCAACAGCACCACGAGGTTCACCGCGCCGGACGAGGCCTGGTTCAGCGCCACCAGATCGATGTACCCGTCATGGTTCAAGTCCACCGCCGCCAGGTCCAGCAGACTCTGCCCGGCGCTCGAGTCCAGCCTCCGAAAGGTTCCATCGCCTTTGCCGAGCAGGAGCGTGAGGGTGCCATCGCCGTTGGCGGTAGCCAGATCGTCAATGCCGTCATGGTTGAAATCGGCGCGCACCAGTTTCACCGGGCCGCTGCCCACGCTCCAATTTTTCTTGCTGAAAGTTTGCGAGAAAAGCTGGATGGGATACAGCGCCAAAGCTGCGAGCAGAAAACCACCGGCCAAACGCAGGAATTGCTTCGGGAACGACATCCGGTATTCCTCGGTCGAGTCCTGGGGGGCTGACTCTACCTCAGATTGCGAAACCCGCGGCAGAGTTGCCCAAAGTGTCTGCCAGTGGCGGAATCCGCAGTTACACCGTGAGGGCGCACCCGCCACGACCGTCTACAGTTCGCAAGCCATGTGCAACCGGTCCGCGGTAATTACCTGCAACAAGGTGTTTTCTCTGGCGGCGAATTCACTGTAAAATAGGCTACCTTGTGGGGAAACGCGGGAAAAACCTGACCCTCGCCACAGGTCTGCCGAAGCCCCGTTACCGGGGAGAAAAACCAGTTGTTCGCCACCGTGGTTTTGCAAATCTGTAGATAAAAATCTGATCGATCAAGAGAGGTTTCTTCGATGAAGCGTTACACGATGTTCGTCGCCCTGTTAGCGTTCGCTTCAACCCTGGCGTGGTCAGCCGAAGATGGCGCCGCCCTTTACAAAGCCAAGTGCTCTGGTTGTCACGGTGCCGGCGGCGAAGGAAAACCTGCCATGAAAGCCCCTTCCCTGAAAGGCAAGAGTCAGGCGGAGGTTGTTGCTGTACTCACCAAGGGCGGGAAAGCCGGGATTCACAGCAAAGCATTCGCTGGACTCACCGGGGACCAGGCGACGGCCGTAGCCGGCTACGTCAAGTCCCTGAAGTAATCACCTCACGCGACCGCGCGGTTTCAAAGCAGAGGAGTGCGTGGATAGGGAATCCTCAGAAAGCCTGCCTTCCGGCTTTCTGAGGACCCGTGCAGATGCCTTTTATATTTCGGCCGAGCTTGGTGCTGTTGATCTCGCGCAGCTTGCGCCGGATCGCGACCCGCAGCTCAGAAACCGGCCTCCGCCGATTGCCGGCGCTTGCGTCCCCATAGGAACCAGGCAATCGTCAGCAGTAGCAGCACGCCGATGATTCCCTGCGAGATGACGCAGTAGAGACACCATACGCCGAGCACGTGGGCTTCGATGTGGGTGAGATAAAGTGCGAAGGCGAAGCCGCCCGCCACGGCTCCCAGCAGCATGCCGCGCCGCCGCAGAAAGCCCAGCACGCCGATAAGCAGGTATCCGGCGATGCCGATTGCCGCCACCGGCACCCCGGCAATTACCGAATAAGGACTGTGATTTACGACACCGCAATCCCACTTATCATTGATGTGGCAAGGCTGGTCGTCATTGACGTAGTGAACATGAAGAGCCAGCCCCGACACGATGACCCCGGCCAGGGCCAGTAAAACGATCAGGTATCGCACAAGCGCCTCGGGGAAACCGCCAGAGCGGTTTCAGAGTACGGGTATCCGCCGAACTGGCTTAACGAACCGCAAGCAACTCGACGTCGAAAATGAGGGTCGCGTTGGGCGGAATCACGTTGCCGGCGCCACGCGCGCCGTAACCGAGTTCCGGAGGAATGCGCAACTGCCGCTTTCCGCCCACGTGCATGCCTGCAACCCCTTCGTCCCAGCCTCGAATCACCTGGCCAGCTCCAACCTGGAACGGAAAGGGCTGCTTTCGATCCAGCGAGCTATCGAACTTCTTGCCATTGGTGAGCCAGCCCGTGTAGTGAACCGTCACCTTGGAACCCTTGACCGCTTCCGCGCCAGTTCCCTTCTGCAGGTCCCAATATTGCAAGCCGCTTGGCGTCTTCACGCCCGGCCCGTCGACCTTGGCCGGAGCGGCCGGAGCTTTCGATCACCTTATTTTTTCCGTTCTGTCCAAACATAGAAACCGCCATCACCACCATCGATCACCAGCAACAAAACAGTCAGTTTCAAAGAGGCCTCCAGAATTGCAAATTCCCGTCGCAGCAGCCGGCGCATTACTGCAGCCGCTGCAGCGGACGCCATGCGTTTGGGTTTGCGCGCATCGCTGTGCAGCGTCTGCAAGTCGCGCACGCTGACCTCGCCCCGCTGCAGCGCGGCGATGCCCTCGGCAGCCGCGCGGGCAGCCGAAAGCGTCGTCATGGTGGGGACGCGAGCCGTGATGGCCGCCCGCCGAATCGCTTTCTCGTCAAACCACGGTTCGAAGCCGTGCGGCGTGTTGATGATGAGCTTGATTCGTCCGCTTTTGATCAGGTCGACCACGTTCGGCCGGCCTTCCAGCACCTTGATAGACCTGCTCCACGTGGATTCCGGCCTGCTCGAGCACCTCGGCGGTACCGTGGGTGGCGACAATTTTAAAACCGAGATCGACGAATCGCCGCGCCACGTCCGCAACGGCCGGTTTGTCGCGGTCATGCACGCTGAGGCACACCGTGCCGCGCGACGGAAGCATCTGCCCGGCCGCGAGTTGAGCCCTGGCGAATGCCTCGCCAAAGTTATCGGCCACGCCCATCACTTCTCCGGTCGAGCGCATCTCCGGTCCAAGCACGGTATCGACGCCCGGGAACTTGCCCCACGGGAAGACCGGCGATTTCACGTAGAAGCACTCGCCCGTGCTCAAATCGGCGTGCTCACCGCTGTTCACCAGCTCGACGTACTCCGGCAGGAACTCGCGCAGCCGGCGTCCCGTCATCAGGCGAGCGGCAATCTTGGCCAGCGGCACTCCCGTGGCCTTGGAAACGTAGGGCACCGTGCGCGATGCCCGCGGATTCACCTCGATGACGAATACCTTCTCGCGCTGAATGGCGTACTGCACGTTCATCAGGCCGACGACTTTCAACGTGCGCGCCAGCCGATAGGTGTAATCGCGGATCGTGTTCAGCACGTGCGCCGGAATATCGACCGCGGGCAGCACGCAGGAAGAATCGCCGGAGTGAATGCCGGCCTCTTCGATGTGCTGCATGATGCCGCCAATGACCACGTCTTCGCCGTCGCATAAGGCGTCGACGTCAATCTCAATCGCCTCTTCCAGAAAGTGATCGATCAGGATCGGACGATCCTGCGAGTACTCGACGGCTTGCTTCATGTACTCCTTGACCGCTTCCGCGTCGTAGGCAATCACCATGGCGCGCCCGCCGAGCACGTACGAAGGACGCACCAGCACCGGGTACCCGATGCGCTCCGCCGCCTCCAGCGCGCCCTCGATCGAGGTTGCCGTCGTGCCCGGCGGTTGTGGAATCTCCAGTTCGTCCAGCAGTTTGCCGAAGCGCTTGCGGTCCTCGGCCAGATCGATCGATTCGGGCGAGGTGCCGATGATCTTCACCCCCGCGGCTTTCAGCGGCAGAGCGAGGTTCAGCGGAGTCTGGCCGCCAAACTGCACGATCACCCCGACGTCGGCTCCGCCGCCGCGTTTCATGATCGTAGATGGCCATCACGTCTTCGAAGGTGAGCGGCTCGAAATAGAGGCGGTCGCTGGTGTCGTAGTCGGTCGAAACCGTCTCCGGATTGCAATTCACCATGATGGTTTCGTAGCCGTCGTCGCGCAAGGCGAAGGCCGCGTGACAGCAGCAATAATCGAACTCGATGCCCTGTCCGATGCGATTCGGCCCACTGCCCAGAATCATCACTTTCTTTTTCGCCGTAGGCGCCGCCTCGTCTTCGTCTTCGTAGGTCGAATACAGGTAAGGCGTGTAGCTCTCGAACTCGGCCGCGCAGGTATCCACGCGCTTGTAGACGGGCTTCAGCCCAGCCTGGCGCCGCATGTTGTAGACCTGCACGGCGTCCCCGCTCGCAGGCCCAATGCCAGATGTCGGCCAGCCGCGCATCGCTGAAGCCCATGCGCTTGGCTTCGCGCAACTGCTCGCGCGTAATGCTTTCCGGCGGTAGCGTTCTCCAGCTCCTTCTGCGCGTCGGCAATGTCCTTCAACTGATGGAGAAACCACGGATCGATGTGCGTGAGACGTGCGATCTGCTGCACCGTGTATCCGTTGCGCAGCGCGTAACGCAGGTACTGAAGACGCTCGGGATGCGGCGTTACCAGGCGCTTGGTGAGGATGCGCGGCTCGATCTTCTCCGTCTCCAGTTTCTTGCCGGTCTCGAGCGAGCGCACGCCCTTGAGCAGCGCCTCCTTGAAGGTGCGCCCGATGGCCATCGCTTCGCCGACCGACTTCATTTGCGGTCCGAGACTCTCGTCGGCGCCCGGAAACTTCTCAAACTGCCATTTCGGAATCTTGACGACCACGTAATCCAGCGTCGGCTCGAAGCAGGCCGGCGTCTTGCGCGTGATGTCGTTGGTAATCTCGTCGAGCGTGTAGCCGACGGCCAGCCTGGCCGCGATCTTGGCGATCGGGAACCCGGTCGCTTTCGAGGCCAGCGCCGAAGAACGCGACACCCTGGGGTTCATCTCGATGACCACCATGCGCCCGGTCGTCGGACTGCACCGCGAACTGAATGTTCGATCCGCCGGTTTCGACGCCGATCTCGCGCATGACCTTGATGGAGGCATCGCGCATCCGCTGGTATTCGCGGTCGCTGAGCGTCTGCGCCGGGGCAACCGTAATCGAATCGCCGGTGTGCACGCCCATGGCGTCGAAGTTTTCGATCGAGCAGATGATGATGACGTTGTCGCGCAGGTCGCGCATCACCTCCAGCTCGTATTCCTTCCAGCCCAGCACGCTTTCCTCGATGAGCACTTCGTGAACCGGCGAAAGATCAAGCCCGCGCGCCAGCAGATCGACCAGTTCTTCGCCGTTGTAGGCGATGCCGCCGCCGGTGCCGCCCAGGGTGAACGACGGGCGAAGCACCACCGGAAAGCCCAGCTTGGCGGTGAACTCCATTCCGTCCTTGAGGTTGTTGACCAGCGCCGAACGCGGCACTTCGAGCCCTATGCGGGTCATCGCGTCCTTGAACATGAGCCGGTCTTCCGCCTTCTTGATGGCCGTCAGTTGCGCGCCAATCAGCTTGACGTTGTACTTTTCGAGCACGCCGCCGTCGGCCAGCTCGACCGCCAGGTTCAGCGCCGTCTGCCCGCCGACCGTTGGCAGCACCGCCATGCCTTTGCCCACGCCCCTGAGCGCTTCGCGCCGGATGATCTCTTCCAGGTAGCGGACGGTGAGCGGCTCGATATAGGTGCGGTCGGCCATCTCCGGATCGGTCATGATGGTTGCCGGATTCGAGTTGACCAGCACCACCTCGAAGCCTTCCGCCTTGAGCGCCTTGCAAGCCTGTGTGCCCGAGTAATCGAACTCGGCGGATTGGCCGATAACGATCGGCCCGGAACCGATAATGAGTATTTTCGAAATATCTTCGCGACGTGGCATGTCTTAGCTTTTGGCCACCATTTCTCTCAGATTCTGCAATTGCGCCTGCTCACTTTCCCTTCCACTCGTTCATCAGCTTGATGAAGTCGTTGAACAGATAGTGTGAATCGTGCGGGCCGGGCGAAGCTTCCGGGTGATACTGCACGCAGAACAGCGGATAGATCCTGTGCTGCAAGCCTTCCACCGTGCCGTCGTTCAGATTGACGTGGGTCAGCTCCACTTCGCTCGCCTTCAGCGTATCCGGATCGACGGCGTAGTTGTGGTTGTGCGCGGTGATCTCCACCTTGCCGGTCGCCAACTGCTTCACCGGATGGTTGCCGCCGTGGTGCCCGAACTTCAGCTTGTAGGTGCGGCCGCCAAGCGCCAGTCCAATCAATTGGTGTCCCAGGCAGATGCCGAAGACCGGCACCCGGCCCAGCAGCCGGCGGATATGCTCCTGAGCATAGGTGACCGCCTCGGGATCGCCGGGGCCATTGGACAGAAACACGCCATCGGGCTTGAGCGACATCACGTCTTCGGCGCTCGTCTCCGCCGGTACGACGGTAACGTCGCAACCCGAACCGACCAGCATGCGGAGGATGTTGTGCTTGATGCCGTAGTCGTAGGCGACAACCTTGTGCCGCGTTTTGCCCGGATCGATGAGTTTTCCGGGCTCGATCATCCCCAGGGTCCACGTGTACGGCTCTTTGGTCGAGACCACCTTCGCCAGATCCAGGCCATCGATGGTCGGAATCGACCGCGCCTTGGCGACCAGTTTGTCAGCGTCCATTTCGATGCTGGAGACTACGCCCCGCATCACCCCCCGGTCGCGCAGATGGCGCACCAGAGCGCGGGTATCGATATCGGAGAGCACCGGCACGCGATACCGCTCCATGTATTCGTCGGCCACCTCCTGCGAACGCCAATTGGAAGCCACGCGCGAGAACTCGCGGACGATCAGCCCTTCGATATAAGGCTTGCCGGACTCCTGATCGTCGGGCGTGGTGCCGTAATTGCCGATTTCAGGATTGGTGAGAACGACGATTTGGCCGGCGTAGGAGGGATCGGTGAAGATCTCCTGATAGCCGGTGATGGAAGTGTTAAAAACTACTTCGCCAGAACATTCGGCTTTGGCGCCGTAGCCTTTGCCGCGGAAGATCCTGCCATCTTCCAGAGCAAGGACAGCTTGCATCGAGATCGTCTCCGAGAGTGGATTTTTTCAATTTTATCAGTGACTCGCCAGAGTTCGAAAGGCCCTTAGACCTATTTGCCCGCATTTTCGCAACCACTTTGCAAGTGCATATACATTATCGATTCAAATCATCGGTAAATCCGCCCGCGGTGGCGGATTGAGCCTCGCGGAGCCGTCGCCGCCAAGCCGCAATCTGGCCTAACGCAGTTTGCCGAGCTTATCCGCCGGCCAGTAAGCAAACACCGCTTTGCCGTAAATGAACTCGCCCCTGACGACGCCGAAGTCCCGGCTGTCGTTGGAGAGATTGCGGTGATCTCCCAGCACGAAATAACTGTCTTCAGGCACCACCATTGCCGCATAGGAGCGTTCGTCCCGATACTTGCCCGCAACGTAGGGCTCGAACAGCAACTCGCCATTGACGTAGACCCAGCCTTGCCGGATCTCGACCCGGTCGCCGGCAATGCCGATGATTCGCTTGATATAGCTTTTTGCCGGATCGTAAGGATAGTGGAAGACCACCAGGTCGCCACGCGAAATGGGTTCCCACCGGTAGACGAACTTATTGATGAAGATGCGCTCCTGATCGCTCAGTCCCGGCATCATGCTGGTGCCTTCGACCTTCACCGGCTGATAGACAAACACGATGACGAAGGCCGAAATCGACCAGCGAGAACACGATATCCCTGAGCCATTCCAGGGCCGATTTGTCCCGGCGTTTGTCCCGAGGGGTCGCGGTGTATTGCGTGATTCCGTCTTCGCTATCGCTCATCTGGTCCTGGTCGGCATGCAAGCAACCGCATAGTTTAACTTTACCTCGAATATCCCGTGCCTCTGTTTGTGCAAATCGCGGGCAAACGGTAATATCGGGCAAACGACTGGCCAGTCCGGCTGCCCTGCTCCTGTCACGTCACGATCGGTTCCTTGGCAACACGGCGAAGGATCAGTTCTCGATCACAGGTCTGGAAAAGGCGAGTTGACGAGAAGTCGGAGTTGCGGGTATAAAGCTCTTTCGTGCAAGCATCGGTTTATCCGGACCGCGGCGCGAAGCCGTCTCTTCGGGTGGACCTCGTAAAGGAGAGACCCTGGACGAGATTTGGCTTCAGCACCCAAGGCATGGATTCAGAAGACCAGCAGGCTCGACCGATGAATAAGACAGCAGATCCTCGATATACCCAAGCCGTGCAGGCGTACGAGCAGGCGCTCAAGTCGATGCAGTCGCAAAAGTTTGACCGCGCCAAGAGTTTTTTCGAAAAGGTAATCGCCAGCGGACCCAAGGAACTGGTGGATCGCGCCTTGGTGCATCTGAATATCTGTAACCAGCAACTTACGCGTACGCAGACGAATTTCAAGATCGGTCGATGAGCATTACGACTACGCCGTTTCCCTGATGAACATGGGCGACTACGTGGGCGCCCGCGAGCATCTGGAAGAGATTTCGCAGAAAGGGCCGAGCCTCGACTTCGCCTGGTACGGCTTGGCAGTGCTCGATTGCCTCACCGGACGCGCGCAGGAGTCCCTCCAGCATCTTGCCGAGGCCATTCGCCTGAATCCCCACAATCGTTTGCAGGCGCGCAACGACTCCGATTTTCGAAACATGGCTGACGACCCCCGCTTTACGGAGCTGATCTATCCCGAGGGGACAACAGCCTAGAACCTCTGGTATCCAATGGTTTCCTGGGGATGACACCACAAGCTGATCCAGCTCTCGCGCTGAAAGTTGTTGCCATCGGTGGCGGCACCGGGCTCTCCACCCTGCTGCGCGGGCTGAAAACCTTTGTGCCGGTGCGCGGCGACAGCACACCCGGCACCCCTTACATCTCGAATCTGACCGCGGTGGTCACCGTCACCGATGATGGAGGCTCCAGCGGACGCCTGCGCAAAGATCTCGGGGTGCTTCCTCCGGGCGACATACGCAACTGCATGCTTGCCCTCTCCGAAGACGAACAGTTGCTGGCTCGCCTCTTTCAATACCGCTTTACCTCCGGCGAACTGGAGGGCCACAACTTCGGCAACCTGTTCCTGACCGCGCTGTCGTCCATCACCGGCGACTTTGCCGAAGCCGTCAAGCTTTCCTCGGGAATTCTCAAAGCGCGCGGCGAAATCGTGCCTTCCACCACATCCAACGTTCAACTGGACGCCTTCATGGATGACGGCTCGCGGGTACGCGGCGAAACCAGCATCAGCGCCAGCAGAAGGCGCATCGTGCACATCAATCTTGTACCCGCCAATGTGCGCCCGCTCCCCCAGACGCTGCGCGCACTTGCCGAGGCCGATCTCATCACCATCGGTCCGGGATCTCTTTTTACCAGCCTTGTTCCCAATCTGCTGGTGAACGGCATTCCCGAGGCAATCGCCGCCTCCAACGCGATGAAGGCTTACATCGGCAATCTCATGACTCAGGCCAACGAGAGCCTCGGCATGACCGCGTCCGACCACATTCGCGTTCTCTTTGAACACGCCAAGCGGAAGGTGTTCGACTATGCCCTGTTGAATACCACGCCCCGTTCCCGCATCGCTGAAAATGGCTTACGCGGCGGAACGGGCCGAACCGATCGTGAACGACCTGGAGCGGATTCGGGAGCTTGGAGTCGAGCCCATCCTGGGCGAATACCTCGACGACAAGGTCGTGGCGAGACACAACTGCGCGCGCATCGCGCGCGATTTGATCGAATTCTCCGCCGCGCGCAGGCGTAAAGGTAAAATAGTTTCCAGCGCCGAGTAGCCGCCCGCAAGACATATTTCTACAAATTACAAATTGTGTGCGGGTAGCAAATTTCGCGACACGGCGCACCCTTGATGCAATCCATGACGAAGATGAACTCAAGTACAGTTTCTCCGACCCCGCTACCCGTAAAAACGCGCGCAGCGGAGACCCCCGCCAATCCGTGTTTTGCGATCGCCATTCTGGCCGCGGGCAAGGGCACGCGCCTGAAATCCAAGCGGCCCAAGGTTCTGCACCAGATCGGCGGCCTGCCGCTGGTTGCCCACGTCATCCGCGCCGCTTCCGCCGTCGTAGCCGGCAGTGATATTTACTGCATCGTCGGGCACGAGGCGGAGCGCGTGCGCGAGGCTGTTTCCGGCTATGGCGTAGGCTTTGTCGAGCAGCGCGAGCAACTTGGAACCGGACACGCCATGATGCAATGCCGCCAGGCGCTCGCCGCCTACGATGCCGTCCTGGTGCTCTCCGGCGATGTGCCGCTCATTCGCCCCGAGACCATCGCTCGGCTCCGCGACTTTCACCTGGCGCGCCGGGCCGCCATGACGATTCTCACTGCGGAACCGCCCGATCCATTTGGTTATGGCCGCATCGTCCGCAGCTCCGCGGGCGGCGATGAAGTCAGCGCCATCGTCGAGCAAAAATCGCTCGCGACCGAGCCGGCGGAAATTCGTGAGATTCGTGAAATCAACTCCGGCATCTACGCCTTCCAGGTCTCCACGCTTTTCCGCTATATCGATCAACTGAGCACCGACAATCCGCACCACGAGTTTTATCTGACCGATCTGGCAGACATTCTGCGCCGCGCCGGAGAAGCCGTTCTCGGCCTCAAGGCGGCGGATGCCAGCGAAGTGCTGGGGGTGAATACCAGGGCCGAATTGGCCAGCCTCGATGCCATCCTGCGCGCCCGCAAGACTGCGCAACTGATGGCCGAGGGAGTCACGATTTTCCAGCCCGAGAGCTGCGTTATCGATCCCGACGTGCAGGTCGGCCCGGACACGGTGATCGGCCCGTTCGTGCAGTTGCTGGGCTCAACCACGATTGGCAGCGACTGCCAGATCAATTCATTTTCGGTGTTGAGCAACATGCGGCTCGGCGACGGCGTCACGGTGCGTCATGGATGCATCCTGACGGATTCGGTGGTCGAGAGCGCGGCAATCTTAGGCCCTTACTGCCACGTCCGTCCCGCCAGCCACATCGGAGCGGGGGCGCATGTCGGCAACTTTGTCGAAACCAAGAAGACCACCCTGGGACGCGGCTCCAAGGCCAATCACCTCACCTACCTGGGCGATGCCGAGATCGGCGAAGGCGTCAACGTGGGCGCCGGCACCATCACCTGCAACTACGACGGCGTCAACAAGCACAAAACCGTGATCGGGGATGGAGTCTTCATCGGCAGCGACACTACCCTGGTTGCCCCGGTGCAGCGTGGCCGCCGGAGCCTACGTCGGCGCGGCAAGCTGTATCACCCAGGATGTGCCAGCCGACGCCTTGGCCGTGGCGCGAGGCCTGCAAGTGAACAAAACGGGATGGGCAAAGAAGCGCCGCGAGAAGCTGAAAAAAGAGAAGCTGGCCAAATAAAATGGCTGGCGAATTCGCCAGGAATCTATCCCGGCGTCTGCTGAAGAGCGACGCCTTGCGGAAGAGCCGCGCAGAATTCTCGTTATGGCGCGATCCGCTGGGACGCAGCCCTACTTCACGTCTTTTTCCGTGACCGGCAAAACCGTGGCGCCTTCCATATCCGAGCAATCGCAATAGGAGAGATCACAGTCCCGGCAGTCGCACGCCAGCGGAGTGCCGGTCTCAACCGCTTTGGCCGCTGGTGTTCGAGGCTTTGACGGCCGGTTGGAGTCGATTTCTTCGATTTGGGCTTCTGCTTCATGGCAGATATTGAATCAGGACGGCGAACATCCATTCCGTGACGCCGGTCACCATTCTGTTGTGACGGCCATGCGTACTCACGGTATGGTCCGGTGGAACCTGGGTGGGAGAGAACCAAGGAAGCGAAGCCACCGCAAGCCTCGACCGCGTCATCCTGAGCCTAGCGAAGGATCCCAGGAGCCGTCGTCCTTTTTGCGCCGCTGCGGATTTTTGCGAACTTATCTCAGCCCCCTCGCTGTGCTGAGATGGGGGTTCCTTTAACGCCTCAACTTCGCTCCCTGCGGTCGCTCAGAGTGACAACTCTCAACCGTATCACCGTCCCGACGGCCCCGGCCTGAACGGGATTATCGGGTTCTGTAGGGCAAAAAAATGCCCCTCCGCGGGAGGGACTGATTGGAGAGAAACTGTTTGGAGAATCTGGGCAGGCCGGACATTCCGGCCCATGGCTAGACGGCCAGCAGCGCCCTCAATCCCAGACGCGCCTGGTGCAAGCCACGGCGGCTCTCGTCTTCGGTGATATCGAGAGTGCAGGCTATGCGCTTGTGTCCATACCCTTCGCCATCGTGCAACAGATAGATCAGTCGTTCGGTCGCCGGCAGCTTCACTACCGCACGCTCAAGATCGACTCGCTTGACATTGTGGCGCACCGAGAGCACTTCGGAGCACGGGCCGTGCTTCAGCGTGAGCACGCCTACGGGCACCAGTCGCCGGATTTCCTCCACCAAAGCGAAATCGATCATCTCCTCGGTCGGCGAGCTGCTGAAGGAGAAAACATGAAGGAACGCCCGCTCCATGAGCTGTTCGGCCTCAAGCTCGTTATCGGTCATCCAGAACGCAAGCGCGTACACGCGATGTCGGTTGCAGGCATAAATTGCCTGATAACTTTCCATCGTTTCCTTGCCAAGCTCGGTTACATAAGCAGAAGCCAGTCCGGTAAATTTTTCACCCTGGATGCTGTTGAACATCGCCTTGTGCCTCCCTTAGCCCTGTCGAACGCTGGATTCGCCTTCTAGCGTAGTCGCTGCACTTGGCGAACCACTTTAGCGTGTCGGTAATGGGAGGAAGCCGGCGCAGCGTACGTGCCCACGGGTTAAGGTGTTATCCATCAGCGGGATATAAGCTGGAATGGATCGGACAAATCCGCCTCGGATGAGACTTCACCGCTGAATCTTTCGTGGCACGAAGACAACCAACGGTTCACAAAGTGGCATCGCCGTACCCACTATTTCCCCGTCCAGGGAAAAAATCGTCCGGCTCAGGGCTCTGCTGTCGTAGCACTCTTGCCTCTGCCGGCAACGAGTCTGACCAAGGATAAAAGATCGCCGATACCGAACGGCTTGGAGAGACGTGGAATCCCGTTCTCATCCAAGAAATGCAACACCTCCGGCCGTGCATGATCGGCGACCGTGATGATCAGTTGCTTCTCCGCTCCGGGCCTGTTTTCCTGAAACCAGCCGTAGATATCCTGGACATTCCAGCCGCCCGGGGCACTCGCGTCGAGAATCACCACATCCCAAAGATCGCTTTGCAGTTTGGCAATGGCCGTTTCAGTCGAACTCAGGCACTCAATCTGCGCGCCGGCGTCGATCAGAACGCCACGTTCAAACTCAAGCAGGGATTCCTCGCCTTCCACCAGCAGTACCCGGCCGTTGAAGCGATGTTTCTGCGCCGGCTCGGTCGTGGCCGGGATGCTCTTTTCCGTTATCGCCGTGCCAAGCGGCAACCGTATCTGGAAGATCGCTCCTCCTTGCAGATGATTGGATGCGGTGATCTCGCCGCTGTGCTCCTTGATGATGCCGTAGCAGATCGAGAGTCCCAGGCCGGTGCCTTTTCCCAGCTTTTTGGTGGTGTAGAAAGGATCGAAAATGCGGCTCAGATCGGTGATTCCCGGGCCCGAATCGTGAAATTCCACGCACGCGCAGCCGCGGGCTTCGAAGATGCTGACCTCCAGCTCTCCGCCTTTTGCGTTGTCCAGGATGGCGTCGGCCGCGTTGTTGATGATGTTGAGAAAAACCTGTTCGAGCTGGTGCGCATCGGCCACCACGGATGGAACCGGCTCGATCGATCGCACGACACGAATATTGTTCAGCTTGAGGTCCGGTTCCCGCAGCGAGAGCGTCTCTTCCAGAACATGCGCCAAGTCGACTTGTTCCTTGTAGGGCTTTTGCTGCCGCGAAAACGAGAGCAGGTTGTGCACAATCCTCTGCGTCCGCTGGACTTGCTTGTAAAGCTTGGCCAGAAAGTCCTTCGCCTGCGCGCCGAGTACCTTCGGATTCAAGCAGTTGCGCATACCCAAGGATGGCCGTGAGGGGATTGTTCAACTCGTGCGCAACACCGGAAATCATGCGCCCGAGGGCGGACATTTTCTCGCTCTGCAGAAGCTGTTCCTGGGTGTTGCGCAAGTCCTGGTAGGCCCGCTTGGTTTCCGTGTAAAGACGGGTTCGCTCAATGGAAATCGCCAGTTGCCGCGCGATTGTGACCATCAATTCCTGGTCATCGGCGGTGAACTCGCGCTCTTCGCGCCGGCTCACGAGAAATAATCCGAGCGGCTCGTGCTGGCTGGCCCACATCGCCACGCAAAGCACCCGCCGCATCTCGGGATCAACCGCGGCTTGGATCTCGCGGGGCAGATTCTCAATGCCGGAAGCCGAGATCAGCTCGGTTTTGTTGACGATGAATTCGGCCCAGAAGCGGGCGGACAGTTCGTAGCTTTCGCCGCGCGCGGCCGGGTTGCTTTGCCCCTCGGAGACGCACAATCGCAGGGTTCCAGTGCCCGGCTCCAGGAGCAGGATGCTGGTTTCGGCGGCGCCGAACAGCGTCATGGCCTGTGCCAGGGCTTCCCTTGCCGCTTCCTCGATATCGAAGGTCTGGGTCGCGGCTATTCCGATGGCGTTGAGCGCATGCAGTTCGCGATTGCGGCGGCGAATCTCCTCTTCGGCATGTTTCTTTTCCGTGATGTCGAAGAGGAATCCCTGGTATCGCAGGATCTCTCCATGATTGTCGCGGGTGGCAAAACTATTCTCCAGCAGCGTCGCCACGGAACCATCTTTGCGGTGGTACACAAACTCGAAATTGCGAACGAATCCGTCGCGCTCCATTTCGCGCTGATGCGCGGCCCTGTCTTCGGGCAAAGAGTAGAGATGACGATTCAGGTCCAGGGAGAAAACCTCGGACTTGTCGCTGAATCCCAGCATCCGCATGAATGCTTCATTGCAGTCCAGCAATTTGCGGCGCGGGGTCGAGATGAACACGCCCTCCTGCATCTTTTCGAAAAGCACCCGGAAGCGCTCTTCCGCCAGATGCATGTCGGTGGTATCGCGGATGACGTGAATCGTGCCAATTTCGGTGCCGAGTTCCTCGGCATAGCTGGAGGTCGATACCGTGGAGAAGCCGCCGAAACAGGGATCGGGCGCATCGACCAGATTCTCGCCGGCACGCAGACAATAAGGGCAGCCCTGCGGCGCATTGGGAAGAAGCTCGCGGCACCTGTGCCCCAGCACTCCCCGCAGGTTGCTTCCCAGCCGGTGCACGAAAGCGCGGTTGGCGCGCAGGATTCGCTGATCGCCATCGTGCACCAGGATCAGATCGTCGATCGAATCGAAGGTGCTGATCCATCGGCGATGGGAGCCGATGATCTGCTCGAAGAGCTGAACATTCTCCAGCGCCAGGCCGAGATGGTTGGAAGTCGTAATCAGAAAACGCTTTTCCTCGATCGAGTAGCGGCGCTGATGTTCCATTCCTAGAACAAGAACGCCCAGCAACGAGGCATTGCCTTTCAAGGGAAGGATCAGCAGTTGGGAAAGGCCCAGCGCCGCCGCCTCGTGCCGCATATCTCCGTCCAGCGAGCGGAATGGCATGACCACTGCGGCACGGCCACTGCCGATCTTTTCGAGCATACTTCCCGGGAAGGGGACTTCGGGACGAAGCGCCGCAAGCTTAGCGCCCAGGCCGATGTGCTGACGAAGCACGATCCTCTCGGTTTCCAGCAGCCGGACCCATGCGCACCGCGACCCCATGAGGCGGCTGAGTTGCTCGAGCGCATCCTGCAGCATCGAGTCCGAATTGCGCGATTCGGCGATGGCCGTCGTCAGCGCGTTGACCACCTCCAGACGGTGCTTGCCCGCCCGCGAATCGTCCAGCACGATGACCAGGACGCTCAACCCGAGAAGAATCTCGATCAAGGCATCCACGCCAATCAGTACATGGGCGCTCGACGCCGACTCGTCGAAGTGGACGAGCAACAGCATGACCGCCATCAGCCATGGGCCGATTTCCCGCCTGCCGCGACTGAACAGCGCCAACCGCAGCGGCGCCTACGACGGCAATGATGCGATACAAAACCTGAAACAGCACCATCATGGCGATCGAGTGCGGGAACCACCCGACGCGGAGCACCACGCAGGCCACGCCGACGGCGCTCAGGGGCAGGAGAAGCGGCAGAAACCTGCTCGAATCCGTGTAGACAAGCATCGCCCACACCAGCAAGGTGCAGAGCGCAAGACAAAACTCAGTTGGGAAATCCCTGTCAGTATGTTTCCAGGGTTTATAGACTCCGATGCAATCGCGGTTTCGCGAAAGACGGAATAGAGCACCCAACCGGAAATCCAGATGCCGAGATAACGCTCCCGAAAGCTGCGATAAACCAGGATCGCCGCCGCCAGCAGTATCAGCGTTCCGGCACCCTCGGTGAGCAACTGCGACACTTCTACGGATTGCACAAACGGAAATGTCGTCATTCCAGCAAACGGAATTGTCGCCATTCCAGTGATGAAGGTCGTCGGCATTGGGCGATTTAGCTGTATATCACAACCAAGACAGGATCAGGACTATTTTCGTCGATTTGTTCCAAAGTCCATACCGTCATTTATATTCCTTTCGCGGACAGTGACGGGATGTACAATAGGCCATCCCTGGGTGGATGGGCCCATCTATGCCGGAACCACAGATCACTGGTCGTCGATGACGAGGAACCGATTCGAGAAGTAGTGTCTTCCATGTTGAATCAGGCTGGCTACCACACCCGCAGGCAGCTTCAGGCATGGAGGCTCTTGAGCTGCTGGACTGCGGCGAGGACTTCGAACTCATTTTGACCGACATGATGATGCCCGAACTGGACGGCATCGCTTTGCTGGAAAAGATCAAGGAGCGCTTTCCTGATGTTCCCGTCGTCATGGTTACCGCCGTACACGATATCTCGGTGGCTTTGGCAGCCATTCGCAATGGCGCATACGACTACCTGTTGAAACCTTTCGAGCGCGAGCAATTGCTGGTGATGGTCCGTCGGGCACTCGAAAACCGGAATCTGAAGATCGAAAACCACAACTACCAGATGAACCTCGAGGCGCTGGTCAATGCGCGAACCGAACAGTTGCGCCAGGCCATGGCCGACCTCGAGCGCTCTTACGACATCACGCTGGAAGCCTTGGGAGACGCGCTGGATCTCAAAGACGCCGAAACCGTGGGCCACTCGAAAAGGGTTACGGCGTTCACCATCAAAATCGCCAGCGCATTCAATGTCCCTGCGGACAAGATCCGCGTCATCGCTCGCGGCGCTTTCCTGCACGACATCGGGAAAATGGCGATCCCCGACGCAATTCTCAGCAAGCCTGCCCCCTTGACTCCCGCCGAAAGCCGCATCGTGCGGGAACACTGCCTGCACGGATATCAGATTCTGCGGAAAATTCCGTTTCTTCAGGAAGCCGCCGAGATCGTCTTCACTCACCAGGAACGCTACGATGGCTCAGGATATCCGCGGGGACTTAAAGGGCGAGGAAATCCCGCTGGGGGCAAGAATCTTTGCCATTGCCGATACCCTGGACGCGATTACCTCCGACCGCCCTTACCGGCTCCGCCCAAACTCTGCAAGCCGCCCGGACCGAAATCCAGAAATGGTCCGGCAGGCAGTTTGATCCTGAAATTATCGAGGTTTTTCTGGCCATTCCCGACCGAGGTCTGGGTCGAACTCCGGCGAGAGATCGATTCCCAGGTGCGCGGCCTCTCGTCGGCCACAAGGTTGGTTATCCCAGCCAACGCCTGACCGTCCGCCGCCATCAGTGCATGCAGCATGAGAAGGAGGCCGCATGACTCCGACTGAGTGATTCCGATATCCGAAGCGCACTGACCAGCCTTCCCGCGTGGAATTTATCCGGCAACGCCATTCAATGCGTATTCGAGTTCTCCGACTTCGTGCATGCCATGGAGTTCGTCAACCATGGTTGCCGACAGGCCGAAGAAGCGAATCATCACCCCGACATCACCATCAACTACAGCCGGGTTACGCTCTCACTGACTTCGCACGACGCTGGCGGACTGACGAAACGCGATGTTGCCATGGCGCGCAAAATCAGCAGCCTCTCCGGCAAGGCCGCCGCCTGAGTTGATGTGGGATTTGGGAAGCCACGCAAGGCCGTTCCGCAATGCGGCGAAAGCCGTGGCGCGACCAGCTACGGGTCCATTGGGTGCTGCGCAAGCGTGTGGGACGAAGCCGATTAAGAACGCGCTAACCCACAGCAAACCAGTCAGGAACAGATTGCCCGCCGGGGCGAAAACCTGCTCGTGACCGTTGATCCGGGTTCGGGACCGACCTTCAATGAGCCGGGTTTACGCGCAGCGATTCCGCCAATTCATTCAGCGCCGTTTGAATCTTCTCCAACTCGGCCTGGGCAGCCTCGTTCCACTGCGCAATCTGCTCTGGCGCCTCTTCCATGCGGCGGAACACCCACCGGATTGCACGTTGCGCCCGCGCGGCGACAACATCAAGGCCCCGACACCCCCGACGCCAAGTACGGTCAATGGAACTGCCCACCTGCGCATGAAATTCCCTCCTAGCGCTTACCTATCATGATTGGACGCAATCGCAAAAAGGAAAGTTTCTCGATTCGGTTTTTTTCTTCTTCCCTGTTTACCTTCTTGAGGCCAGAACCCCGAAGTCCGGACCAGCCATCGGCCGCTTCCGGGGGAATGGCCAGGCTGAGATCAGGATCGCGTCCGCGGTCAATCAGGCGCGTATTTTCTTGCCTTGGCCTCCCGTCCCCGCCAAGGCCACCAGCAAGCTCAGCACCAGCAGGAAAGCCGCCGCGCCGCTGTTTTCCAGGCCATATGCCCCGCCGGTAAGCCACTGAGGCCCACGAATCGACCCGTGTACGAGTACGCTGAAGTCGCTCATGCCACTTACCGGCAGTCCAAAGACGAAGCCGAGAGCAAAATTCCACCCGAAGTGGATGCCGAACGGAAACCACAGCGTCCGGGTTCGCAGGTATGCCACCGCCAGCAGCACTCCGATGGCTATGGTGTTGAAAAACGCCCAACTCAGAATCCCGCTCGCATTGGGATTGCCCAGATGCGCCGCCGCGAACAGTGCCGAGGCGACCGTCACCGCCCAGACCGGCCCCACGGCTTCAACCAGGCGCTGAAAGGGATAGCCTCGGAACATGACTTCTTCCAGCAGCGCGCCGGTCAGCAGCAGCAATAACACCTCGACCCGACGTCCGCAGCGCATGTGCCGTCATGGTGACCCGCGCCTGATAGCTGCCGGATGCGGCTGCCAAGGCCACGCAAATGGCCAATCAGCAACATCCCGAAAGCCAAGCCCGCCAGGAATTGACGCCGCGCGAGCCGGTCGAGCGGCAGACCTTGCCCCGCCAGGCGATCGCCCTCCCGATGATCCAGCAGGGCAAGCAGCAGTGAGTAGATTCCGATCAGCAGAGCGGCCCCAACCGTGCGGTAGGCGACATCGGCAATCAGCAGGTGGTTGCGGAAAACACTAAACGTGAAGGCCGGCGGCTGCCCAATTCACCAGCCAGGTGATGGCAGCCGCGATCAGGAAGCGGAAAATCGCATGGATCGGCGGATCGCCGTTCAACTCGGGCTCTGTATTCTCCTGGCGCGGTTGCGCTGCAAGGTCCATGTCACCCGTCCGCCCGATCACCCCAGCGAGCAGGGCTCGCCGGGGGCCTACCGCCCAGCGCGGTTTCGGACGCATACTCTGAGCCCCTTGGCCGCCACTCTGAAAAGGAAGAACTTTCCCGCCGGCTTCCGCCAGCGCTTGCGAAACCCTCTCCCGCGCGCCCGCTTCGACCAGAAAAAACACGCAGCCTCCGCCGCCGGCTCCGCAGACTTTGGCGGCGCGTCCGCCGTTGCGCCGGGCGATCTGAATCAGCCGATCGATGAACGGAGTCGAGATGCCGGGAGCGTTCGTCTTGCGCAGTTTCCACTCCTCGCGGAGCAGCCGTTCGACGTCTTCCCAGGCCTCTGCCCGCAAAGCCGCGGCCATGCCCTGCGCGATTTCGACAATCTTCCGGAAGTTGCGGTACACCCGCCGGTTGCCGTCGATATGCGCCTTGAAAACCTCCCAGTTGTTGATCCCCGACTGGCGCGGCACACCGGTGTAAACCAGCACGGCACGCGCTTCCAGCTCCGCGGGCGAGACCGCGATTGCCTCGCGATGAAGCCCGTCGGGATCGAGATGAATCGCGCTCACCCCGCCGTACAGCGCCGGATAGTAATCCTGGCAGCCGGTGGGAACCCTTATGAGTTGCGCTTCCACGTTCTGCGCAATCTCGCGGATCTGTTCGAGCGTCAGCGCCCGGCCTGTATATCGGGCCAACGCCGCCGTGGTGGCGATCATCAGCGCCGAAGAACCGGAGATGCCCGCGCCGGCGGGTGCATCCGATTGGGTTTCCAGCGAAAGCCCGCTCGGCAAACGTCCGATCGGCGAATCAAAGAACCGCAGCAGGTGAGCGGCCAGCGCGTGACTGGGATGCGCAGCGCGCGTGTCCAGCGCCTCGAAGCCGGAGAAGCGATCTTCCAGCCCGGTATCGACCGACGAGAGATGAATTTCCGGCGAAGCCGAGGCCGCGATCCGGCAACGGGTCTGAATATTGACCGCGACATTGACGGTGACGGCGCCGGGATGAAAAAGATAGAGCGGCCAGATATCGACCGTGCCTCCAGCCAGATCTACGCGGCAGGGCGCCGTGGCAGTGATGACCTTGTCTTGCGCTTTTGACCCGGCAGAGCGCTTCATAGCACTGTTGTACCACGAAGCGGCAGCGCTCCCGCGGACCTGATCGCTATACCCTGCTCAAAAGAATATTAAGAGTGGATATCCCAATCTGGCACAGTTTACTGAAAGCGACGTTATTCCAGGAGAGACAGGTCTAACTCATACTAGAATCCCTTTGGGCGAGGACGGAGAGCGTAATGGCTAACTGCGAAAAGCTTGAGGCATGTCCATTTTTTACCGACAAGATGATTAACATGCCGAACAGTGCCAACCTGATGAAGCATACCTACTGTTTCGGCGACAAAATGGAATGTGCCCGGTACCAGGTCAGCACGGCGGGAATCGCGGTGCCTCCCGATCTTTTTCCGCATGACCACGAGCGTGGACAGCAGATTCTGGAGGATCGTTTTAAGTAAGCCGACTAAGCTTCGCCCTTGAGGTCTTCTGTTGCCATCGTTTGGCAATTGTAAGGTATCACCCCTTTCTAGATTGGAACTCCCGACCACGGTTCCGCTGGATCACCGCCCCTGCTTGTAAGAAACAACCTGGCTCTTATCGACCCGCATCCTCCTTAGCAAACTCAATAGAAAAGAGAGCACGCGAGGAGCGGAAGCTATGCGCCATAAGTTCATTACCCTTTGCTGCCTGTTGTTGGCCGTGGTTGCCACCGAGGCCGGTCTGCAAGCGCAAACCACGGAGACTCAGATCCAGCCTCTGAACCAGAATTCCATTTCGCAGGTGCGGGTAGTTACGCGCACCATCACGGCCATCAACTACCCGAACCGGGGCGGATCAACCAAAATCGATTTTCGCGGCACGGACATGATGCCGCAAGCCTCGGGCAAGGCAAAGGTTGAAAGCAAGACGGGCCGCACCAACATCGAAGCGCAATTTGAACACCTGAAGCCGGCGCGCAATTATGGCCCGGAATTTCTCACTTACGTATTGTGGGCGATTACGCCGCAGGGGCGTCCGGCGAATCTGGGCGAGGTGGTCCCCAATGGCGACGGAAAAAGCTCGCTGGCAACCGCCACCGACCTGCAATCGTTTGGCATGATCCTGACTGCCGAGCCTTACTTTGCAGTGACCCGGCCCAGCGACATGGTGATCCTGGAGAATATGCCGCGCGCCGACACCAAAGGAACGGAAGTCCCGATCGAAGCACGCTTCGAGGCTCTGGACCGCGGTGATTATGCCATCAGTCTGCCGGCGGCGCAGTTGCCGTCCGCCGTGGCCGACCGCAGGGTTCCGCTGGAGTTGCTGGAAGCGCGGAATGCGGTTGCCATCGCCAGGGCTTCCGGAGCGGAACAGTACGCGCCCACCGCGTACCAGAATGCGGTCAATTCGCTGACTCGGGCGGAGGACTACCGCGACCAGAAGGAAAACAGCCGGGCCGTAGCAACGGCGGCGCGCGCAGCCACCCAGTCGGCTGAGGATGCCCGGCTGCTGGCGATTCAGCACCGGCAGCAAGCCGAAGCAAAGGCCGAGCGCGAGGCCACGCAGCAGCAGGCCGAAGGTGCCCGGCAACAGGCAATCCAGGCGCAGCAGGAGGCGTCGCTCGCTCGCCAGGAAGCGGGGGTACAGCAGGCCCAGGCTGAATTACAAAGACAGCAGGCCCAACAAGCCGTCCGCGAAGCCGATCAGGAGCGGGCTGCGGCCCAGCAAGCCAAGGAACAGGCTTTACAGCAGCAGCAGGCTCTTGCCGCCGATGCCGAGCGGGCGCAGCAGCAGGCTTTGACGGCCGAGCAGCGCGCCGCGCAGGCGGAGCAGGAAAAAGAGCAGGTGCGGCAGCATCTGATGACTCAGCTCAACCAGGTGCTCCAGACCCGCGACACGGCGCGGGGGTTGATCGTCAACATGAATGACGTTCTCTTCGATGTCGGCAGGGCCACGCTAAAACCCGATGCGAAGGTCCGGCTGGCCAGGGTGGCCGGAATCATTGAGGCCTATCCCGATCTGCACTTGCAAATCGAAGGCTATACGGACAGCAGCGGAAGCTCCGAATTCAATCGGACGCTTTCCGAGCGCCGCGCTGCCGTGGTACGTGATTTTCTAATTGCGCAGGGAGTGCCGGTGAACAACGTTGTTGCCCAGGGCTTCGGGGCGGATAATCCGATTGCCTCCAACACTACCCCGCAGGGACGGCAGATGAATCGCCGGGTGGATTTGGTCGTGAGCGGTCAGACGATCGGGAATGAATCCGGCGCCAACACGGGTCCCGCTTCCGGCAGCAGCACCGCGTCGGAATAGCGGCAAGGTTGAGAGCGCTGCTGATTCGACTCCACTCGAAATCGAAATCCCGCATCTGCTCGCCGCGGCAGATGTGGGGAACCGTCCGATGTCTGATGGACTTCGGCTAGAACAAAAGCTTCTTTGCGCAGGCGATATTACTCTCCTGGAGAGTTCAACTTCCGCTTTAGGTCGCGGGCGATCTGAGCCCCGTGGAAGCGTCCATTTTCGATGAAAATTTCGTTGGTTCTCCGGCCGGCAATGATCACACCCGCCAGGTAGATTCCGGGCACATTGCTTTCCAGGGTTTCGGCGTCCACCAACGGGCAGTCATCTTTTTCAGTGCATTGGATTCCGAGGCCCTTCATGAATTCGAAGTCCGGGTGATAGCCCGTCAAAGCCAGCACGAAGTCGTTCGGCAGGCGCTGCTCGCCCCCGGGAGTGGCAATCACCACCGAGTCGGCCGTAATCTCTTTCACCGTGGAGTTGAAGTACGCCTTGATCTCGCCGTTCTTGATCCGGTTTTCGATGTCCGGTTTGATCCAGTACTTGACGTGCGAGTGCATGCCGGGCCCGCGATGAACCAGGGTGACGCGTCCGCCGTGACGCCAGACCTCAAGGGCGGCAATCGCCGATGAGTTCTTGGCGCCCACGATCACCACGTCGGAGTTGTAGTAAGGGTGAGGCTCGCGATAGTAGTGCGCCACCTTCGGCAGATCTTCTCCGGGAACGTTGAGGTAGTTCGGGCGGTCGTAGTAGCCGGTGGATAAAATCAGCTTACAGGCGCGATAGGCGCGCTCGCGTCCCAGAAAATCGGTGGTGCGCAGCTCGAAATTGCAATCGTTGCCCGTGACGCTTTGCACCGTCTCGTATTGACGCACCTCGAGTTCGTAGTAGTCCGCCACCTTGCGATAATATTCGAGGGCCTCCAACCGGGTCGGTTTCTGATTGGCGCTGGGAAAAGGGACATCCCCGATCTCCAGCAGCTCCGGCGTAGTGAAAAAGACCATGTTTGTCGGGTAGTTATACAGCGAGTTGACGATGCAGCCTTTATCGATGTTGCAAACGCGAAAGCCGGCACGCTTGGCATCGATGGCGCACGCCAGGCCGGTCGGACCGGCGCCGATCACCACAACATCAAAGCTTCCTCGCATTTCCATGGCTCTATCTTACTTATAAAAGCTCTCTCTTATAAACATCCCGTACCTTGCGCTGCTGATTTTTTGATCGTTGCCTGCCCTGGGTCGCCCACGCCAAATCCTGATGGACGGAATCCACGCGAGGCTGCCCGATTCCTCCCGGTCGATACTCAGCGGCAACTCTCACCGCCGATCACAATCCTCACTTTATCCCGACAAATCGATCCCACAAATCCGGCAGAGCGGGCGCGGGACAACCCCCAGCTTCAAACCTTGATCGTAGTTCACGTACCTTGCAGTGCACATTGCGCCCGGGCTGTTCCCTGTGCAGCTCTTTCCCGGGTACTGGAAAACGACGGTTTCTACCCGAGGAAAGCACCATGCCTGGAACGAAGCTCCATTTTATGGCCGCCGTCATTGCAGCCGCGCTGGCGTTGTTTGTCTTTGCGCAGCCCGGAAGCGCCAAACACTCCCAGGGTCTGCCCCTGTTTGTGCCAGACGAAGCTAACAACCGGGTTCTGATCTACGAGTCGCCTTTTTCGACCGGTCACAGCGCCAGCGGAGTACTGGGGCAACCTGATCTCACCTCGGCTGCTCTCGGGACGACGGCAAGCACCATGTATAGCCCGAGTGCGTTTGCCGTCGACGATCGCGGGAATCTCTGGGTGAGCGATACCGGGAATTGCCGCGTGCTTCTGTTCCGGACGCCGCTGTTGAATGGCCTGAGCGCAAGCCGCGTCGTCGGCGAAGCGGATTTCAACACCGCCTGCGCCGCTTCGACTCCAACCGCAAATAGCCTCGGGTATACAGGGGACGTGGCCGTCGACGGACACGGCGATCTGTGGGTGGTCGATACGGGAAATAACCGTGTACTGCGCTATAGTCCGCCTTTCACAAGCGGTATGGCGGCCAGCTTGGTGGTAGGCCAGGCGGACTTTACGTCGGGCGCTTGCAACTCCGGCGGCTCCGCTCCGACCAGCGCTACGCTCTGCGGGCCGATCGGAATCGACTTCGACTCCAGCGACAATCTCTGGGTGGCCGATACCTCAAATAACCGCGTGTTGGGCTACAAACGGCCCTTCAGGAACGGCATGAAAGCCACTGTAGAGCTGGGGCAACCGCTGTTGACGGCCTTCACCTCCAGCAATAGCGGCGTCTCGACCACTGCGCTCTCCGGTCCGACCGCCATCACCTTCGACAACCAGGAGCATTTGTGGGTAGCCGATACGGGAAACAACCGCGTGCTGCTCTACAAGCTGTCCTATTTTTTTAATGGCCGGGCGGCCACACTGGTTCTGGGCCAAACCGACTTCACGCAGAGCTCCCCCAATCAAGGGCTCTCCACTCCCACGGCAGCTACGCTCAGTCTCCCCCAGGGGCTGGTATTTGACAACCAGGAGGGACTCTTTGTGGGCGACACCATCAACAATCGCACCCTGCTGTTTGTGCCTCCGTTCAGAACGGGCATGAATGCCGAGTCGGTTCTGGGCCAAGTGGACTTCACGCAAAATGAGGCGAACCAGGGAGACGGTCCGACGGCGGCGACCGAGAGCTCCCCATTCAAGGGTGGAGCTTCCCTGCTGGCTTTAGGAGTGCTCGGAGGCTTGATGGCCGGCCGCACGATCGTCAACCGCCTGCGGCGCAGGCCATGAGCGGAGCAGGACAGGCAACGTCGGCGACGATGTCGGCGATTGCCCGCAGGCTGCGCGACCGGCGGAGCTTGAGTTGGCGTTTGCTGTGGGTGGCGCCGATGGTGGCGCTCTGTTACCTGTGTCACTGGTGGTGGCTGCGCGCGGTCACCACCAGTACGCTGGTCGGAATCTCCGCGGCGCTGCGGATTCCGATGCATCGTCTCGGCCCGGACCTGATTGAGCTGAACGGCCTGCGTGTGCAGTTCGTGGTGGCCTGCACCATGATCGACGCATTCTTCGGGGCAATTCCTCTGCTGTGGCGAGCTTCGCTCGGCTTGCCCGGAAACCTAGCCCGCCTGGCCGTGGTCTTTGTCGCCATCTTTTGCTTGAATATCTTTCGATTGGAGGCCGGTTTTGCCGGCTTGAACCTCGGTCTGCCCTGGTGGCTGGCTCACGAGTGCGTGGCCGGAGTCGCGTATTTTTGTTTGTTCCTCTTTATCGTCCATGAGCGTGCCTGGCGGACGACGCCCTAATCGGCCTGTCGCTAAAAAACCTCTTCGCGCCTCTTCGATGAGCCAAGAGATGAGCGAAAACTCTCGACCGGACCCAGATAATCGGCGGCGCGGAATCGGCTCCTGCGGCGGAGATACCTGCCATCGTTGATTTATCATTGCCTACACGTGATGGCCGCCATCACCAGGGGAGCGTGGCTGGGGTATAATTCCCCGCGGTTCCGGCCCCGGTTATCAGACATTTGTTTGAGCAGCTATCATAGCGGGCAAAAAAGAGGAGTTCTATATGGCAACAGCTACGCAAAATGCGACCCGAGTCGAATCCGACAGCATGGGCAAAATCGAGGTTCCGTCCAACGTTTACTGGGGAGCGCAGACACAGCGCTCACTGCTTCATTTCAATATTGGACGCGACACCATGCCGCCGGAGTTAATCCGGGCCTTCGGCATTCTTAAGAAGGCGGCAGCCCTGGTGAACCAGGATTTGGGCAAGCTGCCCGCCGACAAGGCAAAATTGATCGTCCAGGCGGCGGACGAAGTCATCGAGGGCAAGCTGAACGACCAGTTCCCGCTCCGCATCTGGCAGACTGGCAGCGGCACCCAGACCAACATGAACGTGAACGAGGTCATCTCCAATCGCGCCATCGAAATCGCGGGCGGAACCCTCGGCTCGAAGAATCCGATTCACCCCAACGACCACGTGAACATGTCGCAGTCTTCCAACGACACCTTCCCGGCAGCCATGCACATTGCGGCGGCGGCGGCCATGGCACCGGCTCATTCCGGCAGTTAAAGAAGTGCATGATGCAATCGACGCCAAGGCAAAGAAATTTAAGGATGTTGTAAAGATCGGCCGCACCCATCTGCAAGACGCCACCCCGCTCACCGTGGGGCAGGAGTTTTCCGGCTGGGCAAGCCTGCTGGAGCGCGACATCGAGCGGATCAAGATGGCCACCAAGGGTCTTTACGATCTGGCCATCGGCGGCACCGCGGTGGGCACGGGGCTGAACGCGCATCCGGAATTCGCCGAACGCGCCGCCAAAAAGATCGCCGAACTCACCGGCCTGCCGTTCACTTCGCATCCCAACAAGTTCGCTTCGCTCTCGGCGCACGACGAAATCATCTTTGCCCAGGGAGCGCTGCAAACGCTGGCGGCCTCGTTCATGAAGATCTCGAACGACATCCGCTGGCTGGCCTCCGGACCGCGCTGCGGACTCGGCGAACTGGTCATCCCGGAGAACGAACCCGGCTCCTCGATCATGCCGGGCAAGGTCAACCCCACGCAATGCGAGGCCATGACCATGGTCGCCGTGCAGGTCCACGGAGCAACGGCGGCGGTCGGCTTTGCCGGCTCGCAGGGCAACTTTGAGCTGAACGTCTTCAAGCCGGTCATGATCTACAACTTCCTGCACTCGGTTACGCTGCTGCACGATGCCTGCCACGGCTACGTCGAGTACATGATCAAGGGCATCGAACTGGACCGCGAGCGGATTGACTACTACGTCAAGAACTCGCTGATGCTGGTGACCGCCCTGACCCCGAAGATCGGCTACGACAAGGCGGCCAAGATCGCCCACGAGGCGCACGTCAACCACAGCAGCCTTCGCGAAACCGCTTTGAAGCTGGGCTTCCTGACCGGCGAGGAGTTCGACGCGGTGGTCAAGCCGGAAGACATGACCCATCCGTAAAACTAGCGAGGACAACCCCACTCAAGCTTCTTTTGCTTGAGTGGGGTTGTTCGAATGTTCCGAATCCCTACGGCAAAACCAGGGATGCTATGTCCTGTTTGGTTTCGCTTAAGTCGTCGCTCCTCGGGGTCCCCGACAGACGCTGGTTTTGCGTCGGTTGGGGAGTGCTGATGGTCGCGTCGAGTGCGGTGCTCTGACTCCGGGATACACCATCCCTGGTTTTGCTATAGTGTCGTGTCCCGGCAATACCTGCCATAACTAACTTTCCCCCGGAGTGTCATGTTGAGCGTAGCGAAACATCCCATGAAAACTGCCCCACCCCATGCCGCTCTGAGCTTTTATGAAGTCCTTCGGCAGCTTCTCAGCCCCGCGCCGTGCTGGGATTCTTCGCTTCGCTCAGAATGACACCTCAAAAGTTATTGCGCGAACTTCCGAGACAGCACCCTAGAAGGCCCACCGCAGCAGCGTGGCGCCGCTGGTGAAGCCGGCTCCGACGGCCGCCAGCATCAGCAGATCGCCCTTCTTCAGCTTCTTTTCTTCCAGCGCGGTCGACATCGCCAGGGGAATCGTTCCGGCGGTGGTGTTGCCGAAGCGGTCGATATTCACAATCACTTTTTCCCGCGGCATCTTCAGCCGGTCGGCGGTGGCACAGATGATGCGCAGATTTGCCTGGTGCGAGATGAAGCAATCGAGATCGGCCCCGTGCTTGTCGTTGCGCTCGAGCAGGCGGGTGGTCATCTCCGACATTTTCTTCACCGCATACTTGAACACTTGCTGTCCATCTTGATGAATATAGTGCATTTTTTGATCGACAGTCTCATGGGTTGACGGGTTCAGGCTGCCGCCGCCGGGCATGTAAAGGATACTGTCCGCCGAAGCCTTCCATCTGATGAACGTAATCGATGATCCCAAGGTCTTCGCCATCCTCCGCCGGTTCCAGCAAGACCGCGCCGGCGCCATCGCCGAAGATGATGCAGGTGGCGCGATCGGTAAAGTCCGTCATGGAGGAATTGGTGTCCGCGCCGATCACCAGGACTTTCTTATGGGCGCCGCTCTCAATCAGTTTTGCTCCCGCAGTCAACGCAAACAGAAACCCCGAGCATCCGGCAGAGACGTCAAAGCCCCACACCTGCGGCAGTTTGAGCTTGTGCTGAACCAGGCACGCGGTGGAGGGATACATCATGTCGGGCGTAACCGTGCCCACGACAATGGCTTCCACTTCCTCCAAGTTGGTGCCGTGGCGCTCCACCATGTTTTTCACTGCCGCCAACCGCCAAGTCGCTGGTGGCAACGCCCTTGTCGACGAGGTGCCGCTCGTGGATTCCGGTGCGCTCCAGAATCCACTCGTTGGTGGTGTCGATCATCTTTTCAAGATCGAAATTGGTGAGCACTCGCGGAGGGACGTAGGTACCCAAGGCGCTGATTTTCGCGCGTTTTAAGGTTTTCAACGTGTATCTCCGAGAAACACTGCAATTGTGAACGATTGCGAATGGGATGTAAATGGGAGAGTAGCACTCCGGTTGTGGCTTCTCCCGGAGCAATTCCGGAGCGGTGTGTCACCGGGGGTCACTGCCGGCCGAAGGCTGACCGCCTTTGGCGTTGGCTGGGGACGAAGTTTCTATCTCCCCGCCAATGCACCACGGCGCACGGGCCGCGCAACGGTGCTTATTTGGTTAGAAGTTCTGGCCTGGAGGTGAACGAGAAAAGCCGGACACCGGCTGACCCACTGCACACGCACTAGCCCGTTACCGTTGCTTCCTTCCGGACCTGGCGGGATTGGCGGGATTGCGTCGCGCGGGACCGATGCCCGACCGGAGTAATTCTATCATCTCCGCGACGGCGGTTTGCAGCCATAACGATTCCAGATTGCAGAAGTGGATATGCCGGCTGCTCACGCGGGTAAACTCTCACAAAGCCGGACCGTGCCTTGATAGACGCCG
The DNA here is from genome assembly GCA_963786555.1 of uncultured Acidobacteriota bacterium. Classification (GTDB taxonomy): domain Bacteria; phylum Acidobacteriota; class Terriglobia; order Terriglobales; family Acidobacteriaceae; genus CAWBRT01. The sequence continues at coordinate 29,480 of CAWAZO010000004.1, read as the reverse complement.
TAAGTTGCGCTGTCGGGCAGGAAGGCTGCTCCGGGAGCTCGTCAGCAGGATGTGCTTCCTTTTTCCCGCGCAATAGCGAAAAATGTTCTCTTGATGGCGTCTCAGAATTCCAGTACGGCTGTTGTCGAGGGATCGGCATCGCCCAGGCGGATGACCAGCAGCTATTGCGGTTGAATCCGTTCCTCCGGGAAATCGATCAGCTCTGCCAGATCTCGTCTGCTGTTGCTGTTGGCCACGGGCTTCTTCGCCTTGGCCGGAACGGGCAAACTGGACCTGTTCAGCATCATTCTGGTTTCGAGCGCGCTGGTGGTGCGCGGCATCGCGCTGCTGAAGCGATGGGATTGGAGAATCCCTGAGCGCTGGACCACCTACCTTGGACTGCTCTACTTCCTGGCGTTTGGCGTTGACCTGCTGCTGGTTTCACGGGGATTTGTCGCGGCCTTGATTCACCTTGTGCTCTTCGGACTGGTCGTCAAGCTGTTTTCGGTCGAGCGCTATCGTGACCTGCTCTACTTGGCCATCCTGGCCTTTCTGGAGATTCTTGCGGCAGCCATGCTGACGGTGGAGACCGGCTTTCTCACGGCGTTTGCGCTGTTTGTGCTGGTCGCGATCGGCAGCTTCATCTGCCTGGAAATTCGCCGCTCGGCAGCAGTCAGCGCCCGCACCGGACTTGGCGATATCACTCCCGGCCCGCATTTCCGGGCGCTCTACCGCGCCCTGCTGGGCATCACCATGGCGCAGGCCGCTGGAATTGCGCTGCTTGCCAGCCTGATTTTCTTCGTCCTGCCGCGCCTTTCGAGCGGATACCTGAGCCAACTGTCGCAGCAAAACGACTTGATGACCGGATTCGGCGATCGCGTCTCGCTTGGGCAAATCGGCCGGATTCAACAGTCTTCGGCGGTCGTGATGCACGTGAAGTTCGATGGGCTTCGTCCCTCGGAACTCCGGCTGCGCGGCGCGACCCTCACCAACTTCGATGGACAGAACTGGATGGCTACGCCGCACTTCGCCATCGCCGGAGTCCGCGTGTCGCAGACTTTTCAGTTCCCTACGCCATCGTCGACCGGCACGTCCGAGCTGCGTAACTTTGCCGTGGGCCGCAGTGCAAGGCTGGTGCAATACCGCGTCATCCTGGAACCGCTCGGCAGCAACGTCCTGTTTGTCATTCCCACGCCTCGAGTTTTGTTCGGCAACATGCGGCAGGTGTATGAAAATTACGATCAGTCGGTGGAATCGCTTGACCGCGACCGGATGCTTTCGAACTACTCCGGCGTCTCCGATATTTCCCTGCCCTACCCCGACGATCTCAAGAAGGTGCGCGACGAAATTCCGCCCGACATACCGGAGCGCTACCTGGAGTTGCCGCGCGGCCTCGACCCGCGTATCGCGCGGCTTGCCGATGAGACGACGCGCAGCCAGCGCTCGGTCTACGGAAAAGCCGAAGCCCTGGAGCGATATCTCTCGACCAACTTCGGCTACACCCTGGAATTGCCCAGCGCGCCGCACGCCGATCCGATTGCCTACTTTTTGTTCGAGCGCAAGCGCGGACATTGCGAATACTTCGCCTCGGCAATGGCCGTCATGCTGCGCGCGGAAGGGATTCCCAGCCGTATCATCACCGGCTTTCGCGGCGGAGAATTCAACGACCTGACCGGCAGCTACATCATTCGCGCCCGCGACGCGCACGCCTGGGTCGAGGCATACATCCCGAACCGGGGATGGCTGGCGTTCGATCCGACCCCGTTTGGAGATGTTCTGCCAACGCGCTGGAGCAAGTTGCAGCTCTATTTTGACGCTGCCAGCGAGTTCTGGCGCGATTGGGTGGTCAATTACGATTTTTCGCATCAACGGATGCTGACCGTCACCACCGTGACTCGCAGCCGTCAGGCCGGCGACCGCCTTCGCCAGATGCTTACCGGCATCTACCCGCGCATGCTCGGCCTCGCGCGCAGGCTGATCCGCAACGTCTACCGGCATCCGCTGCCATACCAGATCGCGGGATGGGTATCGGTCGCGCTTCTGATCTGCCTTACCCTTGGCCGCCCGTTCACCCGATGGGTGAACCGCAGAGCGCTCGTCGCCCAACCAACGCGCAGCCCCAGACACGCGGCGACCGTGCTCTACGAAAAGATGACGCGCACCACCCGGCGGCGTGGCTGGCAGCGCGCACCCAACCAGACGCCCGAGGAATTCGCCGGCATCATTGGCAACGCCGGATTACGCGCGGCCGTCGAGAAATTCACCACGCACTACGAGCGCGCCCGCTATGCCGACTCGGCCAGCGATGCCGCCCTGCTCCCCGAACTTCTGCGCCAGGTGGAAGCCGCTGGCCGGCAAGCGCGCTAGAGCGGTTCCCGGAAATACTTGGCATAACTGAATGCACTTAGGAAGTGTCATGTTGAGCGTAGCGAAACATCCCAAGGGAGCGTCCCTCCCAGGGCCGTTCTGGAATTTTTTTGAAGTCATTCGGCCGCGTCTCAGTCCCACGCCGTGCTGGGATTGGAGGTTCCTTCGCTTCGCTCAGGATTTCGGCAAGCGGCTCGGACGCCGCCTTAACGCCTCAACTTCGCGCCCTGTGGTCGCTCAGAATGACACCCCTTCAACTATTTATTGCGCGAACTTCCGGGAACCGCTGTAGTCAGAGCGGAGAGCAAGCAGACTGCCTTATCCCCAGAGCGGACGTCCTTCGATGTTCCATGCCACGTGATGAACCGCGCTGGTGGTCGCCAGGATGGCGGATCGCGCGGGAGCAAAGGCCAGTCCGACCAGGTTCGAGCCGGAGAGGATGAGCGAGGCTTCGCCCGAAGTGGTGAGGCGGACGATGCCGCGGCTGCCTTGCAGCGAGGCGGCAACGTACAGATTCCCGTCGACGTCGAAGGCCAGCCCCTGCGGACGTCCCAAGCCGCGATAAAACTCTTTCACCGTGCCGCTGGCATCGATTTCATAAACGGCGTCGAAGCTGGAAATCGTGGGGCCGGTGACAAACAGGTTTCCCGAGGGCGCAAACGCCAGATGATAGGCCGAGACGCTGGGCTCCAGGGTGGCAAAAACATAAATCTGGCGGTCGCGGGCGATTTTGAAAATCGTTCCGCTGCGATCGCCAACGTAGAGATTGCCTTCCTCATCGAAAGCAATTCCCGTGGCCACGCCCATGCCCTGCGCGTAGGTCGCCATCGCGCCGCTGGGCGATATGCGATAAACCGTCCCATTGAAACGGGACGACACGTACAGGAATCCCGCCGAGTCCAGGGCAAGCCCGGTGGCGTTCATCAGGTCGGTAACAAAAGGCCGCACATTGTAATCGGTATCGATTTTGTAAACCGAAACCGGAACCGCCTGTCCGCGTGTCCCGGAAAAGCTGGCGTAGATATTTCCGTCGGAATCGACCGCGGGATTGCCCACGGGATGCAGGTCTTCGGAAATTTCGGTGGTCACGCGCAACTCGATGGCATTCGAAGTGGAGGCCGCATCCCGGCAAACCGTCAATGGTCCGGAGCCGGTGCCGATGGGCACTTTGGCCACAATCAGGTCGTGCATGGCCAGGGTTACGGTGGCGTCGGTTTCCCCGAGGCGAACCTGCGGACGAAGCAGTTCGGCGCCCATGAGGTGTTTTCCGCGAATCCGGATTTCACCGCCCGGAAGCGCGAAGGGCGGTTCCACGCTGGCAATATAAGGCTTTGAATTCGATGCACCCTTTGTAGATTGCAGATTCGCCATCGGCAGTGCGTCCGTTCTCCATGAGGTACTCAGCTTAAGATGCCTGTACGCAGTAAAAACAGCAAAACAATGGCGGCATAAACGCCGGCGCCCAGGTCGTCAACTACGATGCCCGTCCCCTCCGGCAGTTTTTCCAGACTCCGGATGGGCGGCGGTTTCAGCATATCGAAGGCACGAAAAAGTATAAAGCCGGCCAGCACAGGCTTCCAAGCCAGCGGTGCGAAGGCGAGCGTGAGCAACTGCCCGGCAACCTCGTCGATCACCACCTGCTGCGGATCTTTCTTCCCCACGGCGCGGGCAAAGCGCGTGGCCGCCGGAATGCCCACGGCTGTCACCACGGCCGCTGCCAGCAGTGCGGCCGGCCTGCGATGTCCCGGCGCGAGAAAGCAGGCCGAGGCGCTCCACAGCAAGGTGGCCGCCAGCGAACCCCAGGTACCCGGTCCCGGATGCAACATCCCGGCCCCGAAGAACGTTGCAATCAGCCACGTCGAGCGAGACGGACGCCGCGCGTCCCCGTGTTCTTGCGGGGTTTCCGCGTCAATTTGGTTTGCGGTCTTCATCCTGATCCTGGTTCGGATTGCTCGGCCTGTCGCTATGGCGCTTGGTCACGGCGGAGCGTGGCCGCTCGGTGTATTCGGCCTCGCCGCCCGATTCCGGGTCATTGACCGGAGTTGAGATCACATATGCCCCACTGGCCCACTTGCCAAGATCGATCACGCGGCAGCGTTCACTGCAAAAAGGGAACTCAGGCTCGCTGGCGAGTACGATCTTGCGGCAGGTCGGACAGCGAAGACTACTGGTTTTTCCGCGTGTCATGAATGCACCTGCACTCCAACTTGATTTTGCGATGCCGCACCAAAAGCATCGCGAACACCTCATCGTGGTGTCATCCCGAGCGCCGGTGAGGTTCCGTGCTGTCATGCTGAGCGAGCCGGGGTCCCCAGCGACGGCCGCTTCTGCCGTTGCTGGAGTGGAGTAGCGAAGCATCCCATGGAATTGTCCCGTTCGCGCTGCTCTGGGATTTCTACTGGAATCCTACGGCTGCGCATCAGCCCTGCGCAGTGCAGGGATTCTCCGTTCCCTTCGGTCGCTCAGAATGACAGTCCTAAACGTATGCGCTCCTTCGCAGGATATATCTTCCGCGAATCTGCTCTAAATCAGTTCCGCCACCAGGTCGTAATCGTGCGCTTCCACAACCCGGCAGCGATAGAACTCGCCCGGCTTCGCGTTCGCGTGTTCGCCTAGGTCGTTGATAAAAAGCTTACCGTCAATCTCGGGCGCGTGCATCTGGCTGCGCGCCTCCCAAAGCAACTCCGTTTCGCCCGACGGACCTTCGAGCATCACCTCGAACTCTCGTCCGATGGTGGCCTTGCGCTGGCGGCGGCTGATCTGCTTTTGGATCGTCATCAGTTTCCGGCGGCGGCGCTCGATCTCGCGCGGCGCCACTTTGCCGCCAAGGTGGAATGCCGGCGTGCCTTCCTCGTCGGAGTAGCTGAACACGCCCATCCAGTCGAACTGCGCCTCCCGCACAAAATCGCAAAGCTCCTCGAACTCCTGCTCGGTTTCGCCCGGAAAGCCGGCGATGAACGAGGTGCGCAGCGTCAAATTCGGGATGGCTTTGCGCATTTTCTCGATCGAGCGCAGAAAAATATCGGCCGAGCCGCCGCGCTTCATACGCCGCAGCACCGCCGCCGAGGCGTGTTGCAACGGCAGGTCCATGTAAGAGCAAATCTTTTCGCGCGCCAGCGATGGTCTCCAGCAGCCGTCCGGTGATCTTGTTGGGATACGCATAAAGAAAGCGCACCCACCGCAGCGGCTCGACTTGTGCGACGCGTTCGAGCAGATGGGCCAAACCATCTTTCAATCCCAAGTCCTCGCCGTAGCAGGTCGTGTCCTGGCCGATCAGCGTCACCTCGCGCACGCCTTGTCCGGCCAGCCGCTCCGCCTCGCTCACCACGGATTCGAAGCGGCGCGAGCGAAACTTGCCGCGCAGTTGAGGAATGATGCAAAAGGCGCACGGATGATCGCAGCCCTCGGCGATTTTGATGTAGGCCGCGTGCTTCGGCGTGGCCAGCAGACGCGGCGTGTTCTCGTCATAGAGATAGGTTGGCAGCGCGGCCGTCGCGCCATCCCACTCGGTGCGCGAGAAGCGTCCGGAACGCTCGCGGGCTTCGCCTTCGGCGCGCGCACTCGGTTGCGGACCTACGCCCGATTTCAGGCTTTGGCTGGCCGAGCTGCTGGTTGAGGATTTTGAAGGGCGAGTCGGGCGGCGTCAGCCCGCTGCGCTCGATCTGGGCGGCGGCCAGAATCTGGTCCAGCTCGCCGGTGCCGACCACGGCATCCACTTGCGGAATGTTCTTCTGAATTTCATCGCGATAGCGCTCCACCAGGCAGCCGGCGACGATGAGCTTCTTGGCCCGGCCACTCTCTTTGAAGCGGACCATTTCCAGGATCGTATCGACCGACTCCTGCTTGGCGCTGTCGATGAACGAGCAGGTATTTACCACGATGATGTCGGCGTCTTCCGCCCGGCTGGTAATCTCCGCGCCGGCGGTGGAGAGCATCCCCATCATCACCTCGCTATCGACCAGGTTCTTCGGGCAGCCGAGGCTTACGAAGCCGATACGCGGACGCCGCCCGGAAACCTGCTGCCCCGCTTCCTGGGCTGACTTGGCGGCGGCGTGGCTCGCGGTTTCGGAAGCGGGAGGGGGAACTGCGGAAATGCTTTTGTCGCTCATTCGATCTTCTGATTTTAACACCCAGCAAGCGGCCGGCCTTGAGCTCCGGGGATGCTGTCTCGTACCGCGTCCCGGAAATATTCACATAACAAACCCACCTCGCAAGTGTCATCCTGAGCGCCCGGGGTCCCCGACAAGCCCGCCATTGGCTTGTTGGGGTGGAGTAGCGAAGGATTTGCTGTTGGCGAGCGTTAAAAGCAAAGCAGATCCTTCGGTCGCGCAAAACCGGCGTGACCTCAGGATGACACTACTGCGAGTTTTCAGCAGCCTGCGAAGCACGAAAGTTCCAGAGCACCACGTTTGCAGGCATATCACTGAGCATTCCCGAGAGATTATGATTGCAGGCGAAGTCCAGGGGCTGCGGACATCAGCAGTTTTTCCGCCGCTTGACTCAAGATAAGCCGCTTGCTAAGATTTGGAGGAAGCTTCATGCTCGACTTCCATCGCCTCGCAACTCACTTCCATCGCTTCGCAACCCGCGCGATGCTTGCGCTCGTCCTGCTCGGGGTAGTCTGCGCCGTGCCGTCGTTGGCGCAGACGGGCCCGGTACTTCATCCCAAGTACAGCGTGCAATTTTTCCAGTTACGGGTGGAAAACCAGGATCTGCGCTTGGCCTACCGCGACGTCCAGCCCACGGGCGCTGCCAACGGAAAGACCGTGCTGCTGTTCCACGGGAAAAATTTCTCAGGCTTTTACTGGGAGCCCACCATAGAGTTCCTGGCGCAGCAAGGCTACCGGGTCGTTGTGCCTGACCAGTTGGGCTTCGGCGCTTCGTCACGGCCCGACATTCATTACAGCTTCCACCAGATGGCCGAGAATACAAAGGCGCTGCTCGATCATCTCGGCATCAAGCAGGTCGACCTGATCGCGCACTCGATGGGCGGAATGCTGGGCGTGCGCTTCACCCTGATGTTCCCGGAGACGGTCGAAAGACTGGTGCTGGAGAATCCGATCGGTCTGGAAGACTACCGCAAATTCGTGCCGTACATCCCGCTGCCCCAGCAGTATGCGGCGGAGTTGAGCCAGACCTACGAGAAGATGCGCAACTACCAGAAATCCTATTACCCGGGAGCCTGGAAGCCGGAGTACGAGGTCTACGTGCAGGATCAGGCCAGCATCCTGGCGTCGGGCGAGTATCCGCGCGCCGCATGGTCTTCGGCGCTCACCTACCAGATGATCTACGAGCAACCCGTGGTCTACGAACTGGCGGAGATCGGCCGCCCCACGCTGATCATCATCGGACAGGCCGACCGCACCGTTGTCGGCAAGAATCGCCTGCCCGCCGCCTTGCAATCGGTCGCCGGACAGTATCCCGAACTTGGCCGCAAGACGCACGCCGCCATCAAGGGCTCGATTCTGGTCGAGGTTCCGGGGTGCGGCCACATCCCGCACATCCAGAAGCCCGAACAGTTTCGCGACGCGGTGGTGAAGTTCTTCGCCGCGCCATCCTAAACGAACGGTGAGTTTCGTCTTGCGCCCACCCAACAAGCCAACCACGGGCTTGTTGGGGACCCGGTTCGCTCAGGACGATACCGGCGGAGAATAGTGTTTCAACTGCCTGCTGGGACGCTTCCGCGTTGCTGTATCCCAACCAACAACGTCATTCCGAGCGAGCGGCGCGAGCCGAGGAATCTTTTGTGTTGCTTCCGCCGCGGTAAAACACAAGATCCCTCCACTTCGGTCGGGATGACGCTCCTGAATTCATTTTGCCAGGCGCCTACACCAATCCGGGAATCGCTTTAGCGCTCATTCGAATCCCTCCGTTGCGCAATTCATCGGGATGCTCGTCGCCGGACTGGCGCCATCTCACGGGCGCCGGGGTATCTTCGGTGATTCCCGGTGTTTTTTGCCGGGATTAAGGGTTTTCTCCGTGTTTTACTTTGCTATGTCTTGCGATGCAGCAGGGCAACCGAATCTCCACCCCCAGGAGAAGCATGATGAAGTGTCACTTGACGGTTGTGCTATGCGCGTTGGCACTGGCCGGAGCCGCCTTTGCCCAGGACTCCACGAACAAGCCTTCCGCTGCATGGACAGCGCAGGAAGTGCAACGGCAGCCGCGCAGAAACCTTGAGACCCGCGCGGTGAATCCCTCGTTACTGCCGGCGGGTACGGCAATTCGGATCAGGTTGGAGCGCACGCTCTCGACCAGCAGAAACCACATCGGCGACAAATTTTACGGCCATATCATCGAGCCCGTGCGGGTCAACGACCGAACGATCATTCCGGCCGGAGGAACGGTGTCGGGGTTTATCGACCGCAAATCACAGCCTCGCCGCCTCGCCGGGCATCCATCGCTCAGGTTGCGTCCCGAGAAATTGCTCCTGCCGGGCGGTGATTCCTACGCGATTGACGCGTCGGTTGTAGACAGCGGCAACCCTCACCGCAACAAGGTCGATGAAGAAGGCCGGATCAGCGGCCCGGCGATTTCAAGCAGGGAGAAGATTGAGACCGTAGCGCTCACCAGCACAGGCGCCGTTACGGGAGCGGTCGTAGCCGGTCCCGTGGGTTCGCTGGTTGGAGCCGCCGCCGGCGCGACCATCTCCGGGGGCCACTACATGATGAAGCGGCACTCCATGGAGCTGCCGGCAGGCACGATTCTGATCCTGGAGCTGAACGCTCCGGTCCACTTGGCGAGCGCGGACTTGGTTTCGCAGCGATAAAATCCCCGACAAGCCGAGCCTCGTCGGGGACCCCGATCGGTTCGCAAAAGCGGCGATCCACTTCAGGATGACACCTTGAGAGTTCGGATGCACCACAGATGAAACCTGCCCTAGCCCGCCGGGGTGTAGCTGAAGATGTTGTCGGCCAGCTTTTCTTCGGAGACGATTTCCAAATCCATCGAGCCGTCGACGGGCAGCGCGTCCAAGGGAAGTCCCTGCCGCCAGAGGGTAAAGCGCAGATTGATGGTTTGCCCCTCCGTTGCCCGCAGCATCGCGAGCGGTAGCTTGAGCTCCAGGATTCTGGCCAGCGCCGCCTCCACGCCGGAAGGCTCACCGGCCGAAGCCAGCACCGCCCCACTCGAAGCGCCTTTTTTCGAGCCTCTCGAAGGGCGCTTGGCAACTTCGGCCGGTTTATCGTCGAAGACATTCCAGTCCTTCAGCTTGCCGTTCAGCACCGTCATCTCAAAGCGGAGAACATGTTCCTCTCTTGGGGTGCGCTGTGCTTCCGGAGCCGAATCCTTGGGCTCGCCCGCCGTTGAAGGTTGCGCCAATCGCGTACCGCACTGCACCACAAGCCGTAATTCTCCATCCGGCAACTCGCCCGCAAAGTCTATGCGACCATACAGATTGGCCTCGTCGATGCCGGCATAAGCCGATTCGAAGACGGCTTGCCTGCCGTGCATGGAACCGCTTCGGGAATCGGCCGCATACATGGCCGCGCCCAGCCAGTCGAAGTAGCTGATGTTGTAGCCATCCACCCGCGGCCGAATATAGGCCGTTTGCGGAACGATGCGGGGCCGCGCGGCCACTGATGCTGATGGGGCGCGCCAGGTAGTCGGGCGGAATGCCGCCGAGCGCGTTGTAGACGTTGGATAGATGCTTGCGATAAAGCTCGTCGAAGTCGCTGTCGCTCTCCGAGTGATGCTCCGGACCATACCACCAGTTCCAGTCGCTTCCTTCGGCGATCAGCACCTCATCGAATGCGAGCTGGCGCATTTTTTCCGATGCCTTGTGGGCATTCGCCTCGTAGTAGTCGCGCGCCTCCGAGAGGTAATCCCACGCGTTGTTGTCCTCCCGCGCCCCGATCCACACGTTGAAATTGGCGTTGATCCACGAGCCGGGAGTCAGCTTGGGCAGCTCGACGAACTGCTTGACCGGATGACGAGCGATCGCCTCCGCAATGGTCACGGCCTCGATCTGGGAATCCTTTTGCAACGAATCGTAAAAGCGACGCAGGAATTCCCTGCCCGACTCGTGATAGGTCTCCCATGCGTTCTCGCCGTCGAGAATGATGGAAATCACCGCATCGTTGCCTTGGCGGAGCACCGGCTCGGCTGCCGCATGCAGGCTGCTCAAGAGGTGATTGGCGGCATCGGCGGCGCTCATTCCGGCGTAGACGAATCCGATGAGGTCCGAGATGCGATGGTCGCGGAACAGCAGGTGCATGGGCGCGTCGCCATTCGCATAACGGTAGATCGTGTAGAGTCTGGAAGCGCCTTCCGGGCTCAGCCGTCCCTCGTTGTCGCGATTGAAGGCAAAGCCCAGGGAGCGGCCAAGCACGCCCTCGTCGGTTGCCATCCATTCGATCCCGTTGCGCGAGGCGATGGCCAGCACCTCGTCGGATACGCTGCCTTCGGAGGGCCACATGCCGCGCGGCCGCACCCCGAAAGTCTTCTCATGGGCTTCCATGGCAAGCTGAATCTGCTGTTCGGCGTCCTCGGGATGGCGAAAGCGAATCCGGGGCAATTGCAGTCCGGGACTGGATTCCGCCCCGGCATTGGTATCGCAAAGCAGCGGCAGAATGGGATGGTAAAAAGGCGTGACCGACAGCTCCACCCGTTGTGTCCGGGCGGCTTCGGCGTAAGCTGGCAGGATCGAACGGATGATCTCCACCTGCCGTCCCATTACCAGCTCCTGCTCGGCGCGGCTGAAGTTCCTGCCCTTGCGGACCAGCTCGCGCAATCTCGGGCTGCTGGAGATAAAACTCGTCGAACCAGGCCAATTGCGAGAGCACCTGCAAATCGGTATAGTCCTGGGTGCTCAAGCTGTTCACCGCGAAGTCGAGATCGCGCCCGGCGCCCTGTACGCGGTCGTATAACTCGCGGTAACGCGGGTAACGGCTGATCATGCGCTCCAGGTGCGCATGGAAGAGGTTTTGCAGAGCGAAGCGGCGGTCTTCGAACGTCAGCTCCGCGGCGGGCTTGGCGGCCAGGTCAAACAATGGATCGCGGGCCGTTCCAGCCGCGTAATCCTCAATTTGCCGGACCAGCGACGGCACGAGGTTGAAATTCTGGTGAACGCCGGGGAACTCATCCAGCAGCTTCACCATGCCGTAGTAATCTTTGAGCGCGTGCATACGCACCCAAGGCATTCGATATTCCCCGGTCACCAGGTCCTTGTAGAAGGGCTGATGCATGTGCCAGAGGAGGACTATGCGGAGCTTTCCCAATGTCATGCGATCCCGAATTGTAACAGGCGGGAAAGCGGAGCGGGCACCCCGCATGCTAGACTCTGCTGGAAAGATTGATTTTCCGGCAACTTAGACCCGGTTCCAAGAGCGATCTCCCGTGCAGGTGAATGCCTGGGAGAGGCCGATTCTGAAACCGCTCTGGCCGCCGGAAATCCGCCGGGGTTGCGCCCTGGCACAAATTGGAGTGGGAGAGGTCCGGTCTTTATCCCCGGCGATGGCAGAAGCAGCCGTTGCCTGGGGACCCCGGCGGCGGCTGAAATCGGTGCGAATCTTCACGCGTTACATTCTGAGCGAAGTCCTGTCGCACGCCGCGATCGGAATTTCCCTGTTCACCTTCGTGCTCTTCATGCGATTGCTCGATCGCATTCTGGAGCTGGTGGTCCGCAACAGTGCGCCTCTGCCCAGCGTTGCCGAGATTTTTTTCCTGACCCTCCCCGCCGCTTTTACCTACACCTTGCCGATGGGCGTGCTGGTGGGAATCCTGCTCGGCCTCAGCCGTCTGGCAGCCGACAGCGAGATTACCGCGATGCGCGCCTGCGGCATCGGTTCCGGCAGGTTTCTCCGCATTATCAGCATATTTACCGTGGTGGCGTGGGTTCTCGCCGTGGTCAATAGCGTGTGGATCGCGCCCGCATCGGCCGCCGCGCTGGACCGGCTGCAGGACAAGCTCAAAACCTCGCAGGCGTCCTTCGAGGTGCAGCCGCGAGTCTTCTACGAAGACTTCAAGAACATCGTGCTTTACGTGCAAGACGTGCGCGGCAGCAGCGGCGCTGCCGTGTGGAAGGGCGTTTTCCTGGCCGACATCACCGATCCCTCGGAACCTAAAATCACGATTGCGCAGAACGGCATCGTGACCAATGAGGGACAGGACCGCATCCGCCTGCACCTGGTGAACGGCTCGCAACAGGACACGCCGTCCCGCGACCCCGAACAGTACTCGATTTCGACCTTTGCCGAAACCGACCTGCCGGTGGCCGTGCCGCCCAGCACTTCGCAACAACGCGAGCTGGTTCCGGTGGCCGCGATGACCACGGCCCAGTTGCTGTGGCGTGCCGACCATCCGGAAAAACAACCGCCGCCCAGGCCAGGCGTGTCTAACGATGATCCCAAGGTCAAGTCGCGCTGGTACCGGGTGGAGTTTCACCGCCGGCTGGCGCTGCCGACCTCCTGCCTGGTGCTCGCGCTGGTGGGAATTCCGCTGGGACTTTCCTCGAAAAAAGGCGGCAAAAGCACCGGCTTCGTGCTGACGATCCTGCTCGTCTTTGCCTATTACCTGATTTCGCTGATGGGCATCTCGTTTGGCCGCGGAGGCAAGGTGCCGGCTGGTCTTGGCGTGTGGATGTCCGACATCGTTTTCCTGGTCGCCGGCCTCGTGCTGCTGTGGCGAGTGGACCAGCAGCCCATCGACATCGGTTCGCTGCGCGGGTGGTGGGCGCGCATCAAGGAAAGCATCCGAGCCACTGCGCAACGATCTCCCTGCTCGACCCGGCAAGGCGGCGCATTCGAGCGCACCTCCAGCCGCCGTCATCTCTTCAGCGTGCGCTTTCCCATGATCCTCGATGACATGGTGCTTCGTGATTTCACGCTTTATCTCGTGCTGATCATGATGACCTTCCTGATGCTGACGCTGGTATTTACGTTTTTCGAGTTGCTCAGCGACATCGTCCGCAACAAAGTGCCGTTGACCCTGGTGGCCGATTACCTGGTCAACGTCACGCCATCGATGGTCTACATGATGACGCCGCTCAGCGTGCTGCTGGCGGTACTGATTACGTTTGGAATGATGCAGAAGTCGAGCGAGCTGACGGCCGTAAAAGCCAGCGGCATCAGCATCTATCGCATGATCGTGCCGGTGATTCTGATTTCCGCCCTGCTCGCCGCCGGGCTTTTTGTCTTCGATCAGCTCTACATCCCTTACGCCAACAAGCGGCAGGAGACGCTGCGCAACACCATCAAAGGAAGGCCTGCCCAGACATACCTGCAGCCCGACCGCAAATGGATTTTCGGCGAGCACGACGATATGTTCTATTACGAGTTCTACGATCCCGATCAGAACCGCTTTGCGAACATCTCGTTGTTCTTCTTCGAACCCAAAACGTTTCAGTTGAAAGGCCGGGCCTTTGCCGCGCGTGCGCATTGGTCCGAATCCCTGGGCAAGTGGGTGTTTGAACAGGGATGGTCGCGCACCTTCCGCGGGGCGGCCATCGAAGATTACTCGAAATTTGAGGTGCGTACTTTTCCCGGTGTGAGCGAGCGGCCGACGTACTTCAAGAAGGAAGTCAAGCAGTCCTCGGAAATGAATTACGAAGAGCTGCGCCGTTATATACGCGACCTGCAACAGAGCGGCTTCGACGTGGTCCGGCTCAAAGTGCAACTGCAGAAGAAATTCGCGTACCCGCTGATTACGCTGATCATGGCGATCCTCGCCGTGCCCTTCGCCATGTCGCAGGGACGACGGGGTGCCCTGACGGGAGTCGCCGTGGCAATCGGCGTCGCCGTCAGCTACTTCGTTCTCTCCGGCCTGTTCGAGGCCATGGGCAACGCCAACCAACTGCCGGCCGCGCTGGCGGCCTGGGCACCCGACATGATCTTCGCCCTGGCCGGCGGATACCTGCTGCTGAAAGTGCCAACGTAGCAGAGCCCGAAACCACGCCGCACAACAGGTATGGCGCATATTCGCCGGGTCTGGTTACTCGTTGACTGCCTGGATTTTCCGAGTGCGGGGAAATGGTTGAACTTTGATTTTCGAAGTCTTACCGGCCTGCCAGAGATCATAATTTGCCTGCATCTTGAGCCAGAAGTCTGGAGAAGTTCCCAGCGCCGCGGACAAACGTAACGACATTTCGGCCGAAATCCCCGCGTGGCCATTGAGTATCCTGGAAAGATGGGCCCGTGTGACCCCGAGGCGCGAAGCGGCATCACCCACATTCATCTCCCCAAGGTAACCGCGCAACACTTCGCCGGGATGCGCAGGATTAAAGATCATAGTTCCCCCTTCAGTGGTAATCCTGATAATCGACGAGGACAACATCTTCGCCTTCAAACGCAAACGTGAGCCGCCAGTTTCCGCTTACCGACACTGCCCAATGATCTTTGAGAACGCCGTGCAACGGATGCAGATTGTTACCGGGCGCATCCATATCGCCAGGAGTGCTGGCGACGTCAAGCGCGGTCAGTAGCCGGCGAAGCCGGTCTGCGTGCTTGGGTTGGATGCCCGCCTTCGAGCCGGTCTCGGCGAATCGCTTCAGCCCCCGATGCTGGTAGCTCTTGATCACGCGTGTAGTGTATAGCGACACAACACAACTGTCGAGAACTAACTCAGGACAAGTCTATAATCCACTTTTACCGCAGGACGATCGGCAGGTGGCGCACAAATTGGCTCAGACGAAGCGGGACCTCGGACATGGCGTGATTTTCCGCAGTCGGTTACGCACCTTGCGCTGTTAGAATTTCATCTAATCCACAGTAGTCGAGAGGTCCGGCAACCGCATGCTGAACAATCTGCGCCCGCTGTTTCCATACCTGAAAAAATACTGGCGCGGACTCGTCATTGGCTTTTTCACCGTTCTCTTCAATAACGGCATTTGGGTCCTGTTTCCCCTGGTGATCCGCCGCGCGATCGATGGCTTGAACGCCGGGGTCACCCACGAAAAGCTTCTAACCTATTCGCTCCTGCTGGTTTCCGTGGCCCTCGGCAAGGGCGTTTTCCAGTTCCTCACCCGCTGGGTTGTGATCGGCATCTCGCGCGATATCGAGTTCGATCTGCGCAACGATCTGTTCCGCCACCTGGAAGCTCTCTCCTACGGCTACTATCAGCGGACCCGCACCGGCGACATCATGGCGCGCGCCACCAACGACCTGAACGCCGTACGCATGCTGCTCGGCCCGGCGATCATGTATTCGGCCAATACCATCGTGTTCACCGCCGGCGCACTGATCTTCATGATCGGACTCAGTCCCAAGCTGACGGTGTGGGCGTTCCTGCCGTTGCCGGTGGTCAGCATCGTGGTGCAGTACTTCGGCAAGCGCATCCACGAGCGCTTCGAGCGCATTCAGGCCATGTTCTCCGACATCTCCGCCCGGGCGCAGGAAAACTTCTCAGGGGCGCGCCTCATCCGCGCCTACGCCCAGGAAGAAGCCGAGATCCGCAGCTTCGAGACCGAGAACAAGGAGTACATCGCGCGCAGTCTGAAGCTGGTGCGCCTGATGGGAATGCTCTGGCCAACCCTGGAAACCATGCTGGGCTTTGCCATCGTGCTGGTGCTGTGGCTTGGCGGACGCGAAGTGATCCTCGGACGCATGACCGTGGGCAGCTTCGTGGCCTTCAATACCTACATGGTGCAGCTCACCTGGCCGATCATCGCCCTGGGATGGGTCATCAACATCTTCCAGCGCGGCATGGCCTCCATGGGGCGCATCAACCAGATTCTGACCGAGCAGATTGAGATCAAAGACGATCCGTCGCTCGTGCAATTCACGGCCGACACGCCGATCCGCGGCGAAATCGAGTTCCGCAATCTCACGTTTGCCTATCCGCTGGAAAGCCCGTCCAATGGGAACGGCCAGGACGGCGCCTCGCACCCGCGCGACGAGGCCGCGAAGGGCGTGACCGTCCTCAAGAAGATCAACCTGAAGATTCCGGCGGGCAGCAGCCTGGCGATTGTCGGCCCTACGGGTTGCGGCAAGTCAACCCTGGTGAGCCTCATCCCGCGCATTTACGACGCGGAGCCGGGCATGGTGCTGATTGACGGGCACCCGATTCGCGAATTTCCGCTGGCACAGCTTCGCCGGAATATCGGCTTCGTTCCGCAGGAAACTTTTCTGTTCAGCGCCACCATCCGGGAAAACATCGCCTTCGGCACGGACAATGCCAGCGAAGAAGAGATTTGCCGGGCGGCTGAGATCGCCCGCATCGCCACCGATATTGAAGTTTTTCCGGAGAAGTACTCGACCACGGTCGGCGAGCGCGGACTGACGCTCTCAGGCGGCCAGAAGCAGCGCACGGCAATCGCCCGGGCGGTCATCCGCAACCCGCGCATCCTCGTCCTCGACGATGCCCTGGCGAGCGTCGACACCCAGACCGAAGACCACATCCTCAATCACCTGCGCGAGGTGATGCGGGGACGGACCACGATCTTCATCTCCCATCGCGTCTCGACCGTACGCAATGCCGACCGGATTGCCGTTCTGCAAGACGGCGAGATCGTCGAGTACGGCACTCACGACGAACTGCTCGCCTTGAACGGCTGCTACACAGACCTGCACAACAAACAACTGCTGGAAGAAGAGCTGGAAACCGTCTGACCGGTTTGAAACACACCTTGTGAGTGTCATCCTGAACGCAGTGAAGGATCTGCTTTTCTTCGCATTTCAAGCAAAAGTCCCAGGTTCCGCGCCGCGCAGTTCGGCGCTAACCTGGGCGGGTGTCCCATGTTTGCCCTCTGTTGGCAAACCGTGGGGCTGACAAACGGAACCCACATCCGCTGACCGCGGCAGATGTAGGGCACCAGCGGAGCCTCGCCCGACGAGAGCGATTCCCCCGGCCGGGTATTTGAAGTCAAAGCGGGGTCCCCGGCATGCGCTGTAGTTGCGCATGTTGGGGTGGTTCAGCGAATGACCAGGACTTCGCGCATGTTGTCGCGCCCGAGAAAGAATTTGACCGAAGAGTAGTCGTGAAAGAGGTTTTCCACGTGACGGTTATTGAAGACTCTTTGCAGCTGGAACGGCGGTCCCTGGCGCAGCTCGATCGTGTCCGCGGCAGCGATGTTGAAGCGGTAATAGGGAGCTTCGGGACCGGCGTCTTTGGTGTGAAAGAACCCGAACAGAATACCCTTGGGCTTCATCACATGGTGGAGTCGATCGATCACCGATTTCACCAGCGCTTCGGGAAGATAGTCGGCAAGATCCCAGAGGAGAACGGCATCGAAGGTCTCCGGCTCGTAGTCGAGATTCTCGGCCAGGAAACGGCTGGCATTGACGGTCTGCTTGTCTTCTCCGCCGGCGGCGGGAATCAACAGCTCGGGGTCGCTGGCCGCCAGCAACAGGTCTTCGTTGTAGGCGCGGTGTCCAAGTCCGGTGATGAAATGAAGGTTGGCGGGCGAGGTTGGCCCCAGGTCCAGCACGACCTGTCCCTCGGGCTTTCCGATCGCGCGGATGAACTCGTGGAAGCCCGTTGAGCGGCGCTGTATGGGCGCTGACGCACGGGCGCCCGCCGCCGCTCCGGCGGGATTATCGCCTCCGAAAATGTTCCGAAAGAAACCCACCTCGTTACCTATCTGAGGGCCGCAGTTCAAATCAGGATTACGCCGCTCGCCAACCGGCAACTTTCTCCGCGACGGCGAGCTCGTCTACTTGCCATCCAGCAAAGAGCGTGTGCGAAACCGACCGGCGCTGCGCGCGTGATTGCTGGCAGGCGCTGCCGCCGAAGCCGACGATGTCTCGCGACGAACCTCGGGTTTCGGCTCGGCCTTCTGAATATCGATGCCGCCCTTCAGAAAAGCCCCGTCTTCGATGACGATGCGTTGCGTGAAAATATCCCCGTGCAACACGGCGGACCTTTTCAGTTCCACGCGTTCATTGCCGCGCACGTTGCCCTCGACCTTGCCGAAAATGACCACATCCTGGGCCACGATGTTGGCGTGGACCCGGCCATTGGGGCCGACCGTCAGGCCGTGACTGCGAAGTTCGATGCTGCCCTCGACTTCTCCGTCCACGAAGAGGTCCTCGGCCCCGGAAAGCTCACCTTTGATGGTGACGGAGCGGCCAATCCGCGCAACATCGGTCTTGGGCAGGCGCGTGGCTTCAACCGCGCGATTCTTCCGATCTTCGACGGCTGCACGGGACGCGCCTCCCAGGCCGGAGCTACGGGCGGCTGGGGAGACACGGGCGGAACTACTGGATTTTCATCATCTTTGCGCGATTTCCACATTGGAGACGCTCTCCATTCGGCGGCCGGTCCAGGACGAACATCGCCACCCGGTATCCGCAGCCGATAGCCGACACATTCGACTATACCCAACCACGGGTGCAGCGGCAATCCAGTTCTGCGCTCGGGCGATGCGGCATTCATCGGCTCAGAAATCTACGGAACGCCGAAGTGATGTTTTCGAGAGGCGATGCGTGAATGGACGGTTGGCGACTACGTCCTTGTCGGGATCGACTGGCAGCCCGTGCCATCAACTCTGACGGAGCGTCAAAGAGGAACCGAGTGCTCATCCGAAGCATCGAAGTAGAACTCCGTGCTAATTACCGTTTCATAACGGGTACACCTCTCGGGATCACGCGCTCACGGACCACCTGAGGCGGCGGCAAAAACCAGAAAAGCTCTTTATTTTCAGCACGGTCGTTCCTTCACCTCCATCCAGAGAGTTTGGCCCACATCTTGCTTTAGGAGTAAACGTCGGTTCGGTTGGCGGATCGCAGTCGGTAAGGCCGAAACCAGGGGAACAGCGGTTTTGCTGATGCGATCCGGATAAGACACTGGGACTGCCTTTCCAGCCGGACCGATAACGATATGTAAATCTGATAGCAAAGGTCAATCTGCGGTTGGCCTTTGCTCATTTTTTTGTTAATTCAGCGCGTTTTAATTTTTTAGAGCAATTTCGTTAGAGCGTTCCTGAGTTGGTGGATCTCACGAAAGACAATTCCGGCGTGTGCCCCTAACAGACTGCGGAAAAATTTTCTCCCAGGCGTCATTCTGAGCGAAGCCGGGGATATGCTGTTGATGAGCATTAAAAGCAAAGCAGATCCTTCGATCGCGCAACACCAGCGCGACCTCAGGATGACACTGACGCGAGTTTTTCATAAACCTGCTAAACAGGGATCGACACGCCGGCCTGCCAAGCGGCGAGCCTACTCACGGCGATAACGATATTCATCCGCAATAACGACATTAAAGATAAACGCTACAATATCTCAGGATTTACTCATCGGCCAGCCGGTCGTTGCCAGAGAGTGGAAGTCCCGATTCCGGTGTTCACATTTGCAACGGGGTCTCGGCGAGAGCCGTCTAAAATTAGCAGTGAGAGACTTCCGCGAGCGATTCTTCAATTTCCATGATGCGTCCCTGCTATCGATATCGGGTTTCCGCCGCAGCCCTGATGCTGATTGTGGCTTTGGTCTGCCTGTCGGTTGCGGTTGGCGCGGCCGAAGCGGCCCCGGCCCAACCGTCCCACGCCCCCCGCCGAATTGGTGCGCAAAGCCATCGCAAACGAGATGGAGAACCCGAAAAGCGCACGCTTCTACATGTGGATGGACTCGGTCGTGAAGCCAAAGGGCTCACAGACCAGGCAGATGATCGAGACGCCGGAGGGCATGATCGGCCGCCTGATGGCCATCAACGGTGAGCCTTTGACGCCAGAGCAGCGCAACGCCGATGACAGACCGCATCAATCGCCTGCTCGATCCGGCGAAAATGCGCGAAAAAGCAAAGCAGCAGAAAGAAAACGAGCAGCACATCCAGAGACTGCTTCGCGCCCTGCCGGCTGCGTTCAACTACGCATATTCGGGAACCGAAACCACTCCGCAGGGACACCAGCTCGTAAAGCTGGAATTTTCGCCGAATCCAGCGTTCGTTCCACCCGATCGCGAGACCCAGGTTTATCAGGGAATGAAAGGCCATGTCTGGATCAATACCCGTGCCATGCGGCTGGCCAAGATTGACGGCACCCTGTACAGAGATGTGGATTTCGGTTGGGGAGTCATCGGCCGGCTCTATAAGGGCGGGCGATTCGTCGTCGAACAGGCCGACGTGGGCAACGGACACTGGGACACCGTCCGCATGGACATGAAATTCGACGGCAAGATCCTGATGGTGAAGCACCTCCATCATCGAAGAGACGGAAACCGAGTGGGATTTCCGCCCAGTGCCCAAGATGAACGTGCGGCAGGCGCTCGACATGCTCCGCCAATCCGGCGATCAGCTCGCATCGGCCCTTCCGGGGCACGGCAAAACCAGGGATGCTATGTCCTGTTTGGTTTCGCTTAAGTCGCCGCTCCTGATGGTCGCGCCAGTGCAGTGCTCTGACTCCGGGATACACCATCCCTGGTTTTGCTATAGCCGGCTGCGATCTTACTTTTCGTCGCTTTTGGAAGCCTGCCAATGCGCTTCCATCTCGTCCAGCGAAGCCTCTTCCGGCTTCTTTCCCACGGCTTGCGCAAAGCCTCCTCGACATGCTGAAAACGCCGGCGAAACTTGCGGTTGGTTCCGCGCAGTGAAGACTCGGGATCGACATTCAAGTAGCGCGCGATGTTGACCAGCACAAACAGCAGGTCGCCGATCTCGTCCTCCAGCCGCGCATTCAGTTCCTCGGGCAGCGCCTGCCCGCGGGAGCCGGCAATGCCGCGGCCGATGGGCGTCGGCCCCGGCGACGGTATCCGGTTTACTTCGTGGCGCAGCTCTTCGAGTCTCTTCCTTGAGTTTGTCGAAAAGACCTTCGATGTTCGGCCAGTCGAAGCCCACGTGGGCGGCCTTGTTGCTGAGCTTCAATCCTTCCAGCAGGGCGGGCATGGCCGAAGAGACGCCATCGAGGATCGATTTCGGCTTTTCATCTTTCTCCTGCCGGGCCGGTTCGCGCTGCTTGCGCTCCTGCTGCTTAATCGCCTCCCAGTTGCGCAGCACCTGGGCGGAGGTTTCCGCCTTGACGTCGCCAAAAACGTGGGGATGACGCGTCACCAGCTTCGTCGAGAGCCGGTCCAGCACGTCATCGACGGAGAAATGGCCATCTTCCTTTGCCATCTCCGCGTAGAAAAGCACCTGGAGCAGCAGATCCCCGAGTTCGCCGGTCAGTTCGTACCAGTCGCGATTCTCAATCGCCTCCAGCACCTCGTAGGTCTCTTCCAGGGTGTATTGCTTGATGGTGTCAAAAGTCTGTTCCCGGTCCCAGGGACAGCCGCCGGGAGCACGGAGGCGCGCCATAATTGCGACGGCGCGTTCGAAGCGTTCGCCTGTTTCGCTCATCGATTCCTCATCGACTTCAATGTAACCGAGCGGAGTGCGCCGAGCAAAGTGCGCATTTATTCGTTCATGGCATGCAAGCTTTCGCGAAAGCGGCCCAGCAATTCCGGGCTGTCGGAAATCAAGCCATCCACTCCCATTTCCGCCAGAGACCGCATTCGCCGCTCCCGGTTCACCGTCCAGGCAAACACCTGTTTGCCGGCGGCGTGGAACTCATCGACCAGCGCGCGGTCCAGCAGATCGTGGCGCGGCATCAGATGGGAGACTGGAAGCCGATCCCATTGCCGCATCGACTCCCGATTATCGAAGATGAGTCCGAGCGGAAGGTTTCCTGCCCCAACCGCGCCCTCGGCGGCGCGTGCCGCGAACTCCGCATCCAGCTCGCTCAGCCTTCGCAGAACCTGCGGCAGAAACGACGAAACGACGGCTCCGCGCTTCGCCGGGAAGCGGGCAAGCAACTTGAGCGTCAGCTCTTCGAGGCCCTCGGTTTTCAGTTCGATGTCGAGAAAAGCACACCCGGCGTACTTGGCGAGCACATCTTCGAGGCACGGCAACTGATGAGCGCCCTCTGACCGGGGATTTGACTTTGCCTGGCGCGCGGCCAGCAGGTCGGAAAAACTCGACCGCGCTATCTCCAGACCGTACAGAGCCGGATCGTGACAGATGACGCCGCGCCCATCGGCGCTGAGGCGAACGTCGAATTCGAAGCCGTCGCAACCCTCCCGCAATGCCTTATCGAAGGCAATAAATGTGTTTTCCGGCGCGTTCCGGCGTGCCCCGCGATGCCCCAGCAGCAGAGGGCGGAGATGAGGCGAATGAGATTGAGAGAGTACGGCGTCGTCGTGGTCCACGCGACAGGCCTAACTTTATTCCAGGTCGAAATCACGCAGGGGCTTGCCGGGCGTGTCAGGAGTCTCCTTGGCGCGGCGTACCGCCTCCTGAAACTTCTTCTCCAGCAGATCCGACTTGTTCTTTTCGGCCTCGACGGACTGCCGGAAGATCGATTCCTTACGGCTCTCCTGCTCTCTCATGGAGCGGGCCGCCTCCTCGAAGTCATTAAACATCTTGGGAGTGGGTTTCGGCGTGTGAGAGATCACCGAGCGGGTGGCGGAATCGACCTTCAGCACCGCCTCGCAGCATGGGCAAACAATTTCGAACGACGACGATGATGGGTTCTTTGCCATGCCCTAGATGTTACCCCAGTTTTGCCGTGGTTGGACCTCGGGTCAGAGATAAAGCATCTGGTGCCCGGGACAATGGCTACCGGCGGTCTCTACCAGCTTCTCCAGCAGAGCCATGCCGTTTGCGCCCAGCAGAAAAATGCCGGGAATGATCCGCTCCTGCAAGGTATTTGCCGGAAACAGACCGTTCATCAGCTCTGCCGCCTCGCGCGACAACTGCTCGTTCTTGCGCAACTCGGCACGCGCCGCCTTGCCCGCCAGGCGATTGACCTGATGATGCATCTTGCGTCCCGCCCTCTCGGCGGCATCCACCAGCGTCGGGTCGAGTTTCCGCAAGGGCTCCGTGAACTGCGCAATCAGCTTGTCGATGGTCTGGCCTCCCTGCTCGAATTGCTGCCGCACGACGGGCGGAAGAACCCGCAGCCAGCAGCTCGCGCAGCGAGGTCTCACCGCGAAACAACTCCGGCAATTGCAGATCATAGCGCCGCAGCAGACGCTGCATGCGGCTATTGACCACCGTCAGGCTCAGGCGTGGAAGGACGGGAGTAACGCGGCCGAGCAGATTCTGATACACCACCGCCGCCTGCGCGAAGTAGGCGATCTCGGAGGGACCGCCGAAGTAGACCACCGTGGGCAAAAGATAGTCCTGGATCACCGGGCGCAGCAGCACGTTGGGGCTGAACTGCTCGGGATGCTCCTCAAGCCGCTCGAAGACCTCGGCCCGAGGCAGTCTCTGGGCGCGCACCAGGAAATCGTCGCCGGCAATCTGCATCACCGAGCGCTCGCCGTCCTGGAGAATGAACAGCAGTGTCGATGAGCCCGTGACTTTTACCTGCTCATGGTAGCCGGCATCCTGCAATTCCTTGCCCCGGCGCAACAATTCCCGATCCAGTTCTTCGGCACCTTCGAGGGCGGTTCGCAGCAGGGGCTTGGCAATGGCATGCACATCCTTGTCGAGCGGCTGCATCAGGATGAGTCCGGTGCCGGCGAATATCTGGCTGAACAAGCGCCCGAAAGCGCTGCCGAAGGTTTCTCCCGCGCGATAGCTGGACTCAAGCATGGCGCGCATTTCCGGATCGAGAAGCTGTGCCGCCCGCTCGACCAGCGGCTCGATCTCCGGCTCCGAAACGCACTTCTCCGACGGGCACGTTGGCGCGGGCCTTCACCGCCGCCGTCACGATTTCCATGCGGCCATCGGCGGCCGGGAACGGCACCTGGTTGACCTCGGCGAGATCGTGGTCCTCGGTCGCCAGCCAGAACAACGGAACCGCATCGACACCCTTCGACGACAGCTCCGCCGCCAGTTGCACGGCCGAAGCAGCTTTCAAAATCGAATAGAAAGGTCCGCCGAAGAGTCCGACCTGCTGGCCGCTGACGACGGCAACCGCGCCCGCCCGCAGACGCGAAATCGAAGCGAGGGTCGCGTCCGAGGCTCCCCACTCGCGGTTCTGGCGCTCCAGCACATCCGCGATGGCCTGCCGGCGCTGCGGATCGAAGTTAAGGCTTCGCGCGTGTTCGGCGATGGCCGCAATGCTGTTCGGGGCAAAGAAGCGGTCCAGATTCGCCCCCACAGCCACATCGCGTATCGGGGACCCAGCCAGGCGTGCGAGAAAATCGAGAAACAGCCGCGAGGAATGCGGTATTTGCTCAAAGCGAATACAGTCGGGATTCACTTCGCTGATCTCATCTCTCACCAGATCTGCCGTCGGCATTCTGTCACAGCTTCCTTCCGCGCACTGACGATGTTGTTGGATGGAGTTACGGAATTTTGATGAAACAAACTCGCCCGAGTTTCAATTTTCCGTAATCCCGGAATCACGCCAGCAGCAGGTCGATGGCGGCACTATGGCGAATCCATTGTAAATGGTGCGGAGCAGGTTTCTTCGCGAAGCCGAAAACTTGATCCCGGTCGAACTATTTGCGATGAACTTTGAGACGGATGGAAGATGGATGTGAGAGCCCCCGATGACTTCCAGGGCGCTAGTGTTTAGAGAGCGAATATTCCAGAGCGACGAAAACTTCAACCTGATTCAGACAGAATTGGCGCGGCCGGGCAAATCATTTACTACGGCAAATCCGGTGTCCCATGTTTTTGTGTCTGTTGGGGCGTGCTGATGGCCGCGTCAAGTAGAACGCGGTGCTCCCGGATACATCGTCCCTGGTTTTGCTATAAGATTGTAGATAGATCTTTGAAAACGGTCGCCATGAATATTGTCGCAGCCTTGGTTTGACGGTTGCGGCGATGGACACCGGTTTCAGCCGGCTGTGCAATACAGCCGACGCACATTGCAGTTCAGATGGGGGCGTCACGGCTTCGACGGGGATGGATGCGGCCAGGAGGCATACCGGGGTGCATGCACCCGTAATCGTGTGCAAAACGATAATTGCCAACAACGAACAGCTGGCATACGCTGCCTAATTGTAGGTAGCCGTCCTCCGCGGCTTTGTCCGTGGGCTGCGGGAAGGGCGTCATACAGCGGACTGGCTCTGAACTCTATGTCTGGGAGCTCGGGGCGAGACCTACAGGCTAGCCGCTCGCGTTTCTTGTCGGTTCTTAGCGCGAAGGGCGAACGTGCGGCACGGTCTTGCGAGTTCGCTCGCGGGTCCGGGGTCGCGATGGAATTCGACTAAGTATGTAGGCTCCTTGCTTGCAGCATTTTCGGACAGGGGTTCAACTCCCCTCGCCTCCACCATACTTAACATATCTACTTTCAACAACTTAAATAAAGAGCATCATAATTGTACACGTTTTGTACACACGGTTAAGCTACAATGGCTCAACATGAGCTCTCCTGTTGTTCCCACAGTTGAGGTATACGTCCGGCATACCGCTGGCTGCCCCAAGGCCAAGGTCCGGGACTGGAAGCGCTGTCGCTGCCCCGCTTGTACCGGCTTTCCTCGTGACCGATCTTGAGGACGTCCGGTTCATCCCCAAACAGCTCCCTCACCTTGTCCACCCCCAGGCTCCACATCTTGGCGACCCGTTGCACTGAGAAGTGCTGCTCGAACTCAATGCCGGGCGGCAGTGTCGTTGTTGGAACAAACGTCTCCCTCATTACGCCGCAGCTCCCAATTGTGGCGTAGAAGCGCACGCAAGCAAACCGGCAAAAATGCCGGCAACAAACAATGACATCACAATCCCCCGTTGTTGTTGGTTTTGCTTTTTAGCGGCGCAGCATGCGCGGCATAGACCTGAAGGGGAAAACACGGCTGGGCTACTTGCCGATTCCCTGGGTCGCCCGGTTTAGAACGCCGGACTTGGAAGCCCTTTCTCGGACAGATGGAATTGCAGAACTGAAAGCTGTAATCAAGCACAAAATCTTGGGTTGCATAAATTAGACGTCCCCAATATGTTGTGCTCTGGCCGCAACATCGGTCTTCCCGTCCCAGTGCGGCCTATTGCGACAGCGGAATTTCTTTCGTGGCTATATGCAGCCCGTCATCTTGGCCAATAGCACCTCATGTCACACGGGGCTTTTCCAGTGGATGAAGGTCGCTGAAGCCTTTGTGGCTGGCCTAGCGCTACGTTGGCCGGGCCATGAACTCATCCAAGGCGATGTCGAGAGCCTCGTCTCGTACCCGGGCGTCCGGCATAACGTGGTACGCCCAGAGGGCGAGCCAGTTGGCATACCGCTCAATGAAGTTCACATCATCAGTAGTGGCAGGAACGGCACGATCGCAATGACGGATAATCCGGCGCTTCAGTTCGCGCGTACTGATCTCGCAGCGTCGTGCCTGCCGCTTTTCTTCCGGCAAGGCCTCGACCAGCGGTTTCAGATGCCGGATCAGCGATTCACCGCAATTGAGAGCCTTCGCCAATTCCCGGCCGCTCATGCCGGTGTCGAGCGCCTGCTTTATCGCTTCTGCCCGATCAAGGTCACAGAGGCCCGACCACTTGGATTTCAGATTACTTAGATCTTGGTGGGTATGTTTTTTCATGCGATTCTGTCCCTGGAAATCGAGCGCTCGCCATCTTTGCTCATTGGCCCATCTAGGTCATGCGACTGATAGAGGAGGTCCCATTCAGGCGTGAGTGGCGGCGCCGGCTTCGATGCCGAGGGGCGGGAGTGCCTTCACGATCTTCACCGTTTCCAGGCTGACGTATACGACCTGGCCGATCAGGCGCACGATGTACTCGGGATCGTCCTCGCGGTTGGGGTCGTTGACGATGCCGCTGCGCTTATCGGTTGAGACCTGGTACTGGTCGACAACCCACTCCAGCGCCGAACGATTCCCGAGGCGATAATCGTAGACCTCGGGCGGAATGCCGCTCAGCGTGAGGAAGCCGTTGCAGACCAGCGAGCTCTTATCCTTGCCCAGGCGCATCTTCGTGACCCGGTAATCCGGGAAGCTGTTGGGATTCTCGATGCGCTCCAGCGGGTATTCCGGCTGCTTCTCGTAATTGACGTGCAGCTCGGCCAGGCGCTCGCCCGCCATGGCGAAGGCCCAGAAGTCCGGTGTGTACGGGATGCGCGGCAGTTCGCGCTTGAGGTTGGCGGCGTAGCGATCGCGGTATTCGGGATGATGCAGCAGCGCGTAGATGTAGTGGAAGATGTCCCACTTCGTGATCTTCGGGCCGTTGTAGTGCGTCCGGAATTCGTTCAGCGCCCAGTCGGTGATGTTCTCGCGGCGATTCGAGCCGTCTTCGTCGTACGCATAGAAGGGAAAACATTGGCTTCCGCCCTGGGGCAGAAGATTGGGAATGACGTTTACTGCTAAAGCAAACATCGGAACTTCTGTACCAGTCTTGATCCAGATGACGCAATTTTCTGATTCGGCAGATGGCAGGCAGGACGTGAGGCATTTGGTATCGCCGCTCATTGAAGTGGGCATCGAAGTACAAAAAGCGCTTTGAGAAGGGCCGGTACATGGAGGTCCGAACGTGCTTCTCAATGAATCGTGCTTCGATGCCCCGGCGAAAAGCGTTCTTTAGCCCTTCGGACCAGCTGATCTTTGTACTATCTGCCGAGATGAATTGGTCAAGACTGCCTCGCTCATGTCTATGACGAAGCCATTTTGAGAGCTGATCGTTATATTCTTCGATCGTTCTCTTGACATTCTTCCGCAGCAACGCAGGGTTGAAGTTGTAAACCCAAGAATCACGGTTTGTGTTGATTCCGAGGCTGTACAGCGAGAAAACCGATTCTGATTTCGATGCTGCCTTTGCCTCGCGTATACCCAGTGGCACAAAGGACGGGAATTCTGGAGCGAGATCAGCCGTCAGCCAAGTATGATAAGAGTCAGGGATCAGTTCAGTCCACTCTACTTTGCTGCGGTCTCTTATATTCTCAAGATAGTCGTACTTCTGTTCCTTCCGCCAATCACGATCTACTGAGGCGTAGAAAATTCTTGCGCGAGTTTCTGGTGTGGCCTTTCGAATCAGGAGCTGGACACTAACGCCCACTTGGATCCCAAATACGTTATGTGTGGTGCCGGATAAATGTGGATTTTTACGGACATTGCCGCCAAGATCGAGGACGTAAATATGGTGCCGAAGTCTTCTTCTAAGTTCTTACGCAATCCATCAAATGCGATTTGGTCTACAAAACTGTTGTTGTTGACGAAGGCGACGATCCCCTCTGCTCCCAACCGATCGGTGGCCCAGCGGAGTGCTTTAACGTAAGGGTCATTCAACTTGCTTACGCTGCTCGCATTTGAATCGCTTGCATAGGTCTCCGAAACACGTTTGTCTAGTGCTGCATACTTCCGGTTCTTGTTGTTGTCGTTCTCATTCACTTGCCCGACGTTGTACGGCGGATTGCCGATGATGACAAAAATCGGCGATTGCTTCTGCCGCTGCACACGCGCCGTGTTCTCTTCATTCATGAAGCCAAGCGTGGTTTGGTTCGCCTCGGCCAGTTCGAACGTATCCACGAAGCAGATGCCCTCGAATGGCTTGTACTCGCCCGTCTGCGCCAGGTACTCGTGCTCGATATTCATTGAGGCGATGTAGTACGGCAGCAGCATCACCTCATTGCAGTGCAACTCGTGCTGATACTTGTAGGCCAGCGCCGATTTGCGTTTGCCGGCAATCTCGCGCATGACGCGAGTGATGAAGTTGCCGGTGCCCGACGAAGGGGTCGAGGATGTGCACGCCGCGGTCGGCCAGTGATTTGCCGAACTCCTTCTTCAGGATGTCCTCGACCGAGCGCACCATGAAGTCGACGATTGCCTGCGGCGTGTAGACGATGCCGTGCGTGTCAGCCACCTTCAGGGAGTAGCCCTGGAAGAAGCGCTCGTAGACGTTGTTGAGGAATCCCTGCTTCTCTTCATAGCTGGAGGTCGTTGTGGCGCTCAGCTCGATGGCTTTGTAGAACGGCTCGAGGCTGCTGAGGAAAGCCGTGCGGTTGAACGAGCCTTTGATGAGCGCGCCCACCACTTTTTCGATCTCGGCGGCCATGACGTTGCGGCTGCGGAACTCGTCGTTGTCGAACAGCTTGCTGAAGATGCGCTCGGTGAGGATGTGCTGGATCAGCATCCCCTCGACCGCCTCGTCCGCCAGGTTCGGGTTCAGCGAGGTGCGGCAGGTCTCGACGAAGCCGGTGAACGCCTGACGATAGGCGCTGTTCTTGGCGTGCTCGCGGTCGATCAGTTCCTTGAGGGCGCGGGCCTGCTCGGGAACTTCTTGCTTGAAGCGGGCCATGGCGTCTTCCCAGCGCTCGATTTCCGGCGTGCGGTACTCGAAGGAGTGGCGGACGACGTGGACGAGGGCTCCGGCTGGAGATGTCCTCCTTGTGGAGGATGGCGCCGCCCTGAACC
>CAWAZO010000003.1:0-122268 GCA_963786555.1 uncultured Acidobacteriota bacterium | reverse complement strand
CGCAGGTTCCTTT
Source organism: uncultured Acidobacteriota bacterium (assembly GCA_963786555.1). Taxonomy (GTDB): domain Bacteria; phylum Acidobacteriota; class Terriglobia; order Terriglobales; family Acidobacteriaceae; genus CAWBRT01. Next base: position 122,255 of record CAWAZO010000003.1, on the reverse strand, counting down.
TTAACTTCGAAGCAATAAGATTGTACGCCGTAGCGTACAAAACCTCCGCCCGGGTTTCCCGGTGGCCAGCCCACTGAAAACTCAACCATACCGCAGAGCTGAGAATCGATGTGCCACGGCACGCCGGACAGGTCACTGCCGGGCTTTCCGAAAGCTATGTACTGCGCGGTAGCACTCCTGCTCAGGCCTCTGCCCCAATGGGACAGTAGAGTTTTTGACTTCATGTGGAATTGCCCGCTTCGAATGCGTCGCGCGTCCCCGTTTCCAACGGGGCACTACTTATCTGTGTCTGGTGTCGAGCTGCTGATTCGGATCGACCGTTAAGATCAAGAAAATTGCACAGATCGAAAGCAGCGACAGCCGGATGAGTCCGCTAATGGTGCGAAATATCCCTTCCGACCGCGAGATTCTTGGAACCTCGGCCACCGTTTGAGCTTTTAGGCTGAGCCGCTGGAGTCCACGCCGTAGGAATCCAGCACGTCCCGCAGGGTTATGATGCCTTCCACCTTGTGGATATCTGCCCGGTTCACCACTGGCAAAACGTCAACATGGGCATTACTCATGCGTTCCAGCGCCTGATGCAAGGCATGGTCTTTGTGGACATGCGGAAACTCAAGCGTTTCAAACAGGCTTATCAGCTTCTGTTCTGCTCTGCCATCGTCAAGGGTGCTTTCCAGTGTTGCTCGGCTCAAAACACCAACCAGGCTGCCTTCATCCATCACTGTCCAGGCGTGCAACTGGCTCGAGCGTATGCGCTCGACCGCCTCATGGACGCTCATTTGCGCCGAAAGGGTTTCCGTGTCGTTCCGCATCACATCAAACACCTTGCGTTGGCCGGATTCCTCCTGTTCCTTGTGGTTCGGCAAATGAATGCCATCCTGACGCGCCAGGGCCTCATAAATGGGTTGTCTCTGGAACCGCGCGGAGATGAAAAGACTCGTTAGGTTGGCGATCATTAGCGGCACGATGACGGCATAATCGCGGGTCATCTCAAAGATCATCAACACCGATGTCATGGGAGCGCGCACGATGCCCGCGAAGAGCGCGCCCATGCCAACCAGTGCGTAAGCCCCAGGGCTTGCAGTGTAGGCCGGCAACAAGTGATGGGCAACGCTGCCGACAGCACCGCCCAGCATCGCGCCCAGGAACAGGGCCGGACCGAAGATTCCGCCAGCGTTGCCGGAGGCATAGCTGATAGTGACGCCAAAAAGTTTGAGGACTACCAGTAAAGCCATCAACTTGAACGCCATCGTGCCGTTCAGCGCCTCACCGACATAACTGTACCCGACACCCAGAGCTTGGGGTACAACCCAGCCCATCAGGCCGACCGCAACTCCACCCACAACCGGATGCCACCAAGCGGTCTTTCTCGGCAAAAGCAAAAAGCGCTTTCGCATTTCCAACAAAAGTTTGGTGAAGGCTACGGACAGAAACCCGCCAGCTACGCCCAGCACCGCGTAAATGCCGAACTCCAACGGATGGATCAGCTCGTACTGCGGCACGTGAAACAACGGGTTGTTGCCCAGGAGCAAACGCAACATCGCCCAGGAAGTGGCGGAGGCCAGCACCACCGATCCCAAAACCGGCGCGTGCATGTCTCCCACTACTTCTTCCAGCGCAAACAGTACGGCGGCCATGGGGGTGTTGAACGCCGCGGCGATGGCGGCGGCGGCTCCCACGGGGATCAGGGCTTTCACCTTTTCCGGACGTAATCCGAGCGCGCGTCCGAGGACCGAGGCAATCCCGGCCCCAACTTGGACAGACGGCCCCTCGCGGCCGAGCGGAATTCCGCTCGCCAGCGTGCCGCGGTGCAGCCGAACTTGCCCAGGACGGTGCGGAGTGAGATGTGACCATCATGTGCGTAAAGAGCGGCTTTCGTTTGAGGTACGCCACTGCCCCGGGCATTTGGAAAGTAGCGGTATAGCAGGTAGCCCATAGCCAGAGCCCCGGCCACCGGGATCAGCACGCGCCTCCAGCCGGAACTACCCACCGGGTAGAGTCGCATTCCCAACCGTTCGGTCAGCACGATAAATGCGACCACGGCGAGCCCGGTCAGGGCGCCAATCAGCAGCGTCAGAATCAGAAAGACCTGCTCCTCGCGTTGTTGAAGAAGCGTGATCCAGCGCGACCACAGAACGGCACGCCATTTCTCTTTTGGCTGATGATCGAGAGCAGATGGAAGAGGCACAGAGATAGCTTACTAAAATTTCTCCTGAAATAAAAAAGGCGGGGGTTGGATGCCCCCGCCGTCCGCACATCGAACGTAATTATTTCGCAGTGGCCGAAAGGGCCGCGGCGGCCTTCGGTTTGGACGCGCGCTCGGCAGCCCACGCCGCAATCGTACGAATCCCGTTGAGCGCAGCGTCAATATGCTCTTCGGTGTTGAACGCACCAATCGAGAAACGCAAGCCACCGTGGATCGCCAGCGTACCTAACTGCTTGTGCACCAGCGGAGCGCAGTGCAGGCCGGTGCGGGTTGCGACATTGTGATCCACATCCAGCATGGTTCCAACGTCGCCGGCATCGATGCCGTCGATATTGATCGTCATGGTGGAGAGATGATTGTCAGCCGTATCCCAGCAATAGACATGGACGCCTTCAATCTCCCGTAGACCGTTGAGCAGTTTGTTGGCCAACTTCATCTCACGCCGATGAATGGCTTCGACCCCGCCCTGTTCCGCGATCCACTCTTGTCCAGCCCAGAGGGCGGCGATGCCAACCATGTTGGGCGTACCGAATTCCATGCGCCAGGGATACTCGTCGAGGTGGTAAGGATAGGCGGAGCGCACCCCAGTGCCGCCGGCCCGCGTGGGCGAATTTCGACGCCCTTGCGAACGCACAGACCGCCGATTCCCATCGAGCCCATCAATGCCTTATGACCTGTGAAGGCCAGTACATCCACATTCATTTCTTTCATGTTGATGGGCACGATTCCGGCCGTTTGCGCCGTATCGACGGCGAAGGTGACGTTGTGTTCGCGGCAGATGCATCCGATTTGAGCTATGGGCTGAATGGTGCCGATTACGTTGGAGCCGTGGTTGACAATCACCAGCTTGGTATTGGGACGTATGGCTCGGGCAACGTCGTCGGGCTGCACATAACCCTGGCCATCGAACGGCAGAAACGGGCTTCGACATTGGCATCGCGGACCAGATGATTGATCGGCCGGATCACGGAATTGTGTTCAAGATTCGTGGTGACGACGTGGTCGCCCGCCGAGAGCGCTCCCTGGATGATGAGGTTCAACGCATCGGTTGTGTTGTAGCCGAAACATAAAGCTCGGGCGCGTCCTCGTCTCCGCCGAAGAACTTTGTCATCCGCTTGCGCAATTGATCCAGCAGCGAGCCGGCTTCCAGCGCCTTGTCAAAGCCGCTACGTCCGGGATTCACTCCGGTCCCGCGGTAGAAATCGATCATGAACCGGTAAACGCTTTCCGGCTTTGGCCAGACCGTGGCCGAATTGTCGAGATAAATGAGAGCTTTGTCCATACTTCCTCCAACAGCAAGGATGGTAGGCGTTCGTGGCGGCCCAGTACAGTAGGATTTAAAGGTTCCAACGTGATTACTGACGATCCTCTGATTTGTGGATCGAATTTTTTATATTATTCCGTGCTGCCGCGTAGTCAAAAAACGAGAATTACCCCAGGCCATGAACGCGGCAAGCTGCCCCGCACACGATTTCGTCTATTTGGCGTCCCCGGCGGGATTTGAACCCGCGTTACCGCCGTGAAAGGGCGTTTTTAGGCATTTTGCAAGGTTCGCAAGAGTTAGGCTAAGTTCAATAAATCCGCATGTTTGGCGGGATTTATCCGTGTATTTCAGTTTGGCTCAGTTTGGGTGTGTTTTTAGGGGGAATAGTCACAATAGTGTCACAGAAGAAACAAGCTGTAAATACGCGGTTCCCAGCGATGCAGGTTTCGCGCTGTTGGCAACCGGCACTCGCGGACTGGTCCTTGGAAGTGCTCTCTGGCTGGGCCAGAAACAGGCCCCAGAGGCGCTCCGGCACTTCGGGGAGGCGGCTGATTCGCTACGGCGCGTCAGAACCCCTCAAAGAATTGCTGCAAACTCAGGTCTAGGGCGTGGGCGATCTTCTCAAGCGCGCGGACGCCGATTTCCTTATGCCCGTTTTCCAACTCCGATAGATGCTCTCGCGTCAGTTCAGCGTGATCCGCTAACATGGCTTGGGTCCAACCGCGCTCTGTTCGCAGAACGCGAATGCGTCTTCCAATTTGTACGCAAATGTCCTTTGCCATGCCTCCAGCATGGCTGTATGCTAGGGCTTCTCTGTAAGCGATGGCTTACATTGAGAAGAAGTATCAGAGGGGCTTTATGAGCAAGCATTGGAAGCACCTCGCCAGCGCGCTTGTCCTTACATCCGCATTGATTCCAGCGATCTCCACCGCACAGGTTCCTGCGCCGTCCCAGTCGCGGTCTCAAGCTCCGTCCGTGGGCATGGACCCAGTTGTGCTTGACAAGGCAAGTGGCGGCGATGCGTGTCCCAAAGGCTGGTCGGGCGCGCATATGCGAAGAGCGAAGGCGTGACGGCTGACGGACCTCCGATTGGAGCAGGTGCCCAAGGTCTGCTCCGGCCAAGTCGATCAAGATGTACTGTCAGGCGCACTGTCCGCATCGGCATCGAGGCCGAAAAGAAGCGCACGACGCTGACGATGCCGAGCGAGTGAGAGGAGAGTATGCGAAAGCTATCGATAATTTCAGTCCTGTTGTCATTGATTTGGGTGTTGACCAATCCTGGAACTGTTTCGGCAAGCGATGCCGCAGATGCGGCGGTTGGGGGTTGCATTGAAGACCACATCGCGACTGGGAGATATTTCCTCATCGACCTAACTACTGGCCAACTGAATGTCCAGAAGTCATCGCTCAGGCTGGTCACCACCTGCCAAGGGCCTGTGAGTGCCTGGATAAATCAGTGCGAGAAGGAGACAAGGAATTCTTACGGCTGTACACAAGGGGCAATGCAGGTCACGCAAATGCTTCTGTTGGACGGTTGGAAGCATCGGAGCGATCTAAAGAAGTGGCACGCTCGCACGTCTGAGGTCACACCGCCGACGCCTTCTCCCCAGAACAACCCGAGCAATGCACCGATTCGAACCATTAAGATTGGCGTTTTAGCTCCACTCTCTGGCCCTGTTCCCACGTTTGGAGTCATGGCACGCGATGGCGCTCAAATGGCGGTAGAGGAGTGGAATGCCAAAGGAGGCGTGATCGGCAAGACGATTGTCCCGCTAATTGAGGACAGCCAGTGTACCCCCGATCCGGCCATCAGCGCGGCTCTTACACTGATCGATCAACAAAAAGTTCGCTTTCTCATTGGTGAGATTTGCTCCAAGGCCTCGATTCCAGTGTCTGAGATTGCTAATAGTCGGAAGGTCATCCAGATCGCTATCGCCTCTACCAATCCTGGCGTTACCGTGACCAGGGATGGCCGGGTGAAAGATTATGTCTACCGGGCATGTTTTATCGATCCCTTCCAAGGCACCGTGGCTGCGAAGTTTGCTCGTGACAGCCTGAGGGCAAAGACGGCGTTCATCATGCTTGATCCGGCCAACGACTACGTTAAGGGCCTTGCCGATTATTTCGAGAGAGGATTCACGGCTGGTGGTGGCATGATCGTCGGAAAGGCTACTTACACCTCTAGGGATTACGACTTTTCGGCCATTTTGGCCAATGTGGCCGCAGTTAGGCCGGATATTATTTACTTTCCCGACTACTACAATGTCGTGAATTTGGCCGCGAGGCAAGCTAAGGAGCTGGGCATAAGGGCTCGCTTCATAGGCGGCGATGGTTGGGATTCTTCCCATTTGGATCTGAAGGCTGTGGATGGCGGATTCTTCACCAACCACTACTCTCCGCAAAACCCTGGGCCAGAAGTCCAGAACTTTGTAAGAGCTTTCGGCGTCAAGTACGGCAAGGTTCCAGACGCCTTGGCAGCTTTGGCTTACGATGCCACCAATCTAATGCTGACGGCCATCAAAGATGCGGGCACGGACGACACCGCGAGAGTAAAGGACGCGTTGAACAGGATCAAATTCAATGGGGTCTCCGGCAGGCTGACATTTGACCAATTTCACAACCCGGTGAAGTCAAGCACTATCCTGGCCATCAGGGACGGTAGAATTGAATTCAATTCGGTTGTCGACCCAGTAGAGGAAGCCAAGCCCTTTGCGTATCAGCCTCAGGTTACGCAAGAGCCGAAGCCTGTACGGGTCGAGAATCTCAACCCGCCCGCTCAACCGCCAAGCATTCCCGAGATCGACGGACAAGCTATTGCACTCTGGAATCAGAAGCGATACTCCGAGGCAATCCCCCTCTTCAATCAGGCTTGCAGCGGCGGGAAGGCGGATTCATGTAACCGTCTCGGCTTGATGTATGACTTTGGTCAGGGCGTCACGCAGGATTTTTCTCGTGCGGCGGCATTCTATTCTAAGTCCTGCAATGCAGGCAACGGCGCAGCTTGCTACCATCTCAGCATGTTGCAGCAATACCAACCCGGCGGCGCGGTGTGCAATTCCGTTGCGGTGACGCGCAATCTCAGCAGAAGTTGTGATACGGGCATCGCTACGAGTTGCAGCATAGTCGGCTATTCGTACATTCATGGGTGCGGAGTCGCAAAGGATACTGAGAAAGGCCTACAGCTTCTCAGCAAGGGTTGCTCTTTGGGCGATCACAATGCCTGCGACGGGATCAATTAGCGGCAGTCAATGCGGGCGGCGCGGGCGGCGACGCGGCGCGCCGGTAATCCTTTAAGCAAGGTGCACAGATGGAAAAGAAACAGGCAATCGCAATCATTGGCGCTATTCTACTGTTCCTCGGGGTATTCACTCCAATCGTGAGCGTGCCCTTTTTCGGAGCCCTGAACTATTTTCACAACGGAGAGGGTGACGGTGTCATCGTACTTGTGCTTGCCGCCGTAACCGTCCCTCTCGCACTCGTGAAATTGTACCGAGGCTTGTGGCTAACCGGGGGCGGTTCACTTGCAGTTCTCGCATTCACCTTCATTAACTTTCTATCCAAGATGACCGAGCTACGCTCTTCCATGGATAAGGACTTGGCTGGAAATCCATTCGCGGGTCTGGGACAAGCCGTGCTTGGCTCCGTTCAACTCCAGTGGGGATGGGCTGTATTGATAATCGGAGCATGTCTCGTTATTGCTGCTCCTTTCGTGAGAGAAGAATCGACTGCGGCCAAAGTAGACCCAGCGCAGGACGCGCAAGGCTCAGCTACGGAGCCAACGCCTGTACCGGAGGAAACTCTTCCGATAGACATGGAAAAGCTGCAGGCTTTCGCTCGCGCGCCGATGCCAGTGCCGATGCCAGTGGCGTTAAAACCAGACAAATCCCTTGTACGCGTGGGCGTTGTTGTGGGAATCGTTTTGCTGGTTTTGGTGGGCATCTTAGCGGCTTTCCAGTTCACGAACAGCCCGGCGAACATCGTTGACGGGCCAGACTATCTTAAAGCCAGGTCCGCCTCCCAAGTTCACGCGCCTTCAGCGGTTTCCAGCCCGGCACCGGCTTCGCTCACTGGCGACCGACAAGCCGTCAAGTGGACGGCCATGAGCCATACGGCGTACGCGATCACAGGAGATGTCGTAACCGCACGAGATAGCATTTCCTTGTTAAACAAATCATACCCATTAGTTCTTGTCCGAGACTTGCACGGAGATGAGCTTCAAAACTCTGCGAAGCTGCTTGACGTTGAAGCGGTAGCATCTTCAGGTTTAGTAGGGCGACTATTCAGAACGAGTATTCCGGCGACGGCACGCCTACTCAATGGCAATTCAGTTTGCGGCGACAACGCGGCATGGGTTGTTGCACTTGTGACCCACGCGGAAGGAACAGGCTCCGACGCGGGCGACTGGTTGTATTTGGCTTTTTTCTCTGGCGATGCTGAGCCTCTTCTTCAGACACAGGCACTAGAAAACTCGACGGGTTTGTGTGCTACTTTCAACTATCAAAAGGCGGTACCTGCGGTGAGCACCAACCAAGCCGCCGCGCAGCCGCCAAGCGACACGCCGGTGACTATTGACGGCGGACACGAGAGTACAGTTGATAACGCCGACGTAAAGACATCTAAGAAACTAAACGCCGCAGGTCTTCGACTTCTCTCCGCGACGCACCCCGATTTCAAAGAGGCGAAACTGACTTTCGAGAAGGCAATTCAGCTAGACTCGTCCAATATCGAAGCTCTGAACAACTTGGGCTACGTGTACAGCAGGATTGGAGATTATCGCTCCGCTGAAGCCGTTTTACTCAGGGTGCTTGCTGTTGCACCGACGAGACGCGCGGCCCACGGGAATCTCGGTTACGTGGAAGCAAACTTGGCAAAACGCAAGAGGCGGTAAACCACTACTGCCAGTACGTGCAGCAGTTTGATTCGTTGGAGCGCGGGAAATCTGCCCTCGTGCGCGCCAATGCAGCCGACCCTGATCCGAATGTTCGGGCTGCGATAGAAGCAACCGTAGCGAACTGCACGCGTTAGGTGTCGCCGCACGCGGAAGGCATGTCTACCGCAGATAGCTGTACAGCGTCTCTCGGCTGATTTTGAACTCTCTGGCGAGTGCCGCCTTTTTCTCTCCACCTTTCACACGCTTGCGCAGTTCGATGACGTGCTCTGGGGTGAGAGAGGGCTTGCGTCCCTTGTAGACCCCGGCCTTCTTCGCTAGGGCGATTCCTTCCCGCTGCCGCTCGCGGAGTAGGGAGCGTTCAAACTCAGCAAACGCGCCCATGACCGACAGGAGCAGGTTGCTCATGGCGTTGTCTTCGCTGCTGAATGTCAGATGCTCCTTGACGAACTCGACGACCACGCCGCGCCCGGTCAGGTTCGAGACGATGTTCTTGAGGTCCACCAGATTGCGCGCAAGCCGATCCAGCGAATGAACAATGAGCCGGTCTCCCTCGCGCAAATGGTTGAGCGCCGCCTGAAGCTGGGGGCGCTTGGTATCCTTGCCGCTGGCCTTGTCGGTAAAAATCCGGTCGAGTTTGAAGCCGTCAAGTTGCCGCTCTGTGTTTTGGTCCAGGGTCGATACGCGAATGTACCCTACCATTTGACCTCTCTGCCGTTGCTTGGTTGCCACTGCCTTCATGCTCACACCTCCAAGAGTGTCAATATAGAGTCTAAGAAGTGCAAGGTATTATGTCAAGATGATATACAGATAACCCTATTCTGACACTAATTCTGTCAGCTCCAGATATGAGGATGGGGTATACCCCACAATGACACTACTGCTGGGAGGAGGAACTAGACTCTGAGAGCCTTGGGGCCTGCCTGTGAGCCTCTGAGCCTGCCTGAGCCTGCCTGTGGGGCCTTGGATTGGTTCTGGTGTGCTCTGTGGTTCAGACAGCCTCCCATAGGTAAGGATGTGTTCGCGTTCAATCCGTGCTAGCGGGCAACTCGGGCGGCGCGGGCGGCGGCAGCGGTAGTGCAGGCTTAGCTTCGATGGTCATGCCAGGGGCCGGGCGGCCGTCACCGTCCGAGTCCAAAAAAACCACCGAGATAACGGGCGGTGCAGCGCTGGGGTCTGGGAAGGTAAGATCGGCATGGAGCCTGGTACCTTCTGTTGCTTCTCTGATTTCGCGACACGCTTGAAGATCACCGCGCACTGCCATGTAGATGAGCTTGCGCGCTATGCACTGCGCCCAGCTTGCACCAGATGGAAGATTAAAGCTCTTAGCAACTTCGTCCGGCGCGCGGTCACACAACGCGACGCGGAGCGATTTTGACAAAAGGTGATCCACGAGGCGGGGTTTCCCCCCCGGATTCGGCGAACCGTTTCCAGCGACGAATGCGTGAGGATTCGGCCCACCTTTTTTGAAAGCCGTGCGCGGCGGATTCTTCTTGCGCCGCGCTGGCTCAATAGCTACCCCGGCGATCTTCTTCAGCTTAGTTCTCTTTTTTGCGCTCGGCATTTTAGCTCCTCTTTTTAAACACCGCTGATGCTGTGCGAAGTCAGCAGCCCCGTTTACGCGGCGGTACTTTCGTAAGCAGCTTGTTGCGTGCGCGCTCCTCTTGCCGTTTGACCTCGTCGAGCATGGCCGCCATTCCGGAGAAAATCGGCGCGCCAGATTTCAGATAAAGCACATACCTGCGCAGCACTGATGCATATCGCTGCCATTTTTTGTACGCGCGCGTCTTTCGTATGCGGCGGTGAGGCCATGACACGCTGAGCGGCTGATCCATCGACTTTTCCAATTCGGCCACATCTTCCCACGATGGCAGTGGTTCATTTTCCTTTTTGTTGACGTTTCCGCAGACGATGACAATCACCATCTGCGCGGGGCGGCTAGGATTCTGTTTAGAATTCGACATAACAGCCTCCAAAGATTCTTAAGAACCACGAGCAGGTTACCGAATGGCAGCAGCAGCCTGCCCGTGGGCGAGCCCGGCGTGGGTCAGGCGCCGAGCAACCGCGTTTGGCGCATTCGGACGCGCACGCCGTTCGCTCGTGTGCGTCCAAGGTTAAATCCACGGCGTCCGTGTCAGGCGAACGCCGTGTCGAGCCGATACGAGGGACAAGGTCGCACGGCTGCGTTGGAGTCGATGCCCGATGAAAGCACCTCCCCCAATCTCGAAAACTTAAGTGGGCCTGACCACATGCTGCGCTTGGACGCGAAGTAATGTATCCAAGCGCTCCTGCATTCGCGCGCGCGACTGGCGATGTTGCGCCAGACTATATCGAAGGCCGCCGTAAGCGGCTGCGGCGTTAACCGCCGTCTGTTTCGGCGGCAATGGCGCGCCGAACATCCCAGTGCTCGAACCGTTGAGTTGCAGTTCAGCGGCCACGTCAATTTGCTGCAACGCTTCCGCACTGAGTTTCTCGAAACGGTCTATGGTGTGATCCATCTGGACCAGTGCCGCCATGGCAGCATCTATCTGTTGCTGCTCGCGTCTATTGTTATCCGCGACTAGGTTCTGAACTTTTAGTTCAGCCAATTTTTTCTCGGACGCGACGATCAGCGCTTCGAGTTCTGCAGTGTCGATCGTTGCCGCTGGTGATGGCGCGGCTGACGTGTTCGCAACGGCTTCGCCAACAGTTAGGGCTGCGACTGGTGCGACGGCATCTTGCGGCGCATCGCGGAATTGAACTGTTCCGACTTCATCAGACATTGTCATTTCTCCTTCGGCGTGTACACTGGCACGTCGCTGTCGTGTTGCGTTGACGGTTTGTATCTATATTCCGGTACTCCGGTCGCAGGCTTCGCGGTTGGCGTAGGCACGTTGGGAATCGGCCCCACAGGCGGCTCCACGCTACGTGGGGGCTCTGCCGGAGTTGCACGTTCGGGGAGTTCGGGCGCGTCCGCTGTTGTGTTCGGGTCGCGATCCGATTTACCGCCGGGCGATTGCCCCATCTTTTTTGCTGAGCTGCGCAGCGGGTCGAACGGATGACTATTGTCCATTTCTATTTCTCCTTTGGTGTCGTGAAGTCGTCCACGCTTGCGGGCGTGAGCGGCGGCAGTGGCGGCGTGTCGTGTGACGCGCGAAACTTGGCAAGCTCACTCTGTGCGCTTTCGATGCTGTGAATGGCGCGCCACACATGGCGAAGCACGGCATGAATCGCGCAGTGTTCAGGTATCGCGCGCAGCCTTCGAAGCGCCTTCCGCATAATAATGGCGCTATCGTCGGGATTCATTTCTCCTCTTCGGGCTGGCGGCGAATTTCATGCCCACGCTCGCTCAAAGTAAGTTCTATGTTTTCGTCGACATTTGGCGCTTCGTCTGAACGCGTCAGCTTGGCGTATAAATCGTGAGCATCTTGGAGTTGCTTTACGGCGAAACCCACCCGAGATGCGCACATCTCCACCTCCACGCCGTCAGCCACCACTAGCACCAGCTGGCGGCGCTGTTGCACTAGGTTTCTATGAACCGCGCGAAGTTGGCTGATTACTGCGCGCAAAGTTTGAAGGGTATCTGTCATAGCTCTTTTCTCCGTTTCTAACCTTTTTGTTTTGTCGCACTTTTCGCAGCTACGCGCCGCACATTTCGTTCTCCAGTCGGCGCTTTGGAGCTTCCGCCAAATTGGGCAGAAGAGGTCACAAAAAGAGGTCATTGCAACAACCTCCTGCCGTTGCGGATGAATTTTGGCGATGCGTGGTCAGCACAATGTCGGTTTGTCACGGATTGATCTGTGACACGCGGGGAGATGTGTGACACGCGGAAGCCGCATGAACACAGGCTTGTCACACATGTCTCTCTTGTCTCTCTTAAAATAGATAAATAATTAAGAGAGAGAGAGAGAGAGAGAGATACATATATACCTTATTCTCTATATAGAACTTTGAAGCTCCTGTGACGTGTGACGTGTGACAACACATATTCACCCCCGCCCTCCCGCAGCCGCGCTGCGGACATAGCGCACGCGAATCTGTTTCGCGTACAGCGCTCCAATCTCACCAGCAGACATGCTCTCCACTCGCTGCGCATCACGAATAATCCAGAGGCGCAACCGCAAGACTGTTCCAGGTATGCGAATCAGACCGCCATTGTTTGCAAGGGTGAAGCCCTCAGCACGAAGCGCAGAGGCCATTCCTTTCGCCGTCAACCTTGTTTGCTCTCCCCCATTGAAAATGCGTAATAGCTCTTCGGTGGTGAAGACTGCGCCGGGTACGGTCTGCTGAGAGCCTGCCAGGGCCAATGCGGTATCGGTATTGGTGCGCAATTCGTGGCACCAACTTTGCACCTGCGTTCGGCTGGCTTCGATCATCTCTTCGCGTGCTTCGGTCTTTGGCGCGTGGCCCTTGCAATTGAACTTGCTGAGGTCTTTCGTCAGAAGACGGTGATAGATCGCAGACAACCCTCCCGCATCCCGCCAGCACACAAAGTCCGCGTAGAACTCCGGGGGCAGCGGTCCATTCTTCACGTGGAAGACCGCAAACCGGCGCGCGTGCTCGCCGATGTATACCGCGTTGTCATGGTTGCTGGTGAAGTAGAAATTGGTGGGGTTGGGCAACACATAAGCTGGGATATACTTTTTGTTGACCTGAACGGTTTCGCCCGTAATGAATGTCTTCAGCTTGTCCGCAACCGCGCGGGAGTCCCGTTCCCCGCACACTTCGCTGCCCTGAATGAAAGTCTTGTTTGCCTGCCAATCGTTGAACGGGCTGTGTAACTCGGTCTGCGTGATCTCTGTATAGTTCTCCCGCCCGTGAATCATTCCTATGGTGGTTCCTAGCAGCGTCTTGCCCGTCCCCTGTTTCTCACCCCAGACCACCGCAGCTACGTCCGTCCTGAAACCAGGATTCTGTATAGGAGCAGCACACCAATTTTCGAGGTATTCTCGTTCTGTCGCATCTGGAAACAGATGAACCAGCAACTTCTCCCAGAGTCGCGTATCACCAGGGCAGGGCTCACAACCGAATCCGCGCCACCAATTCAACTCAGGTACATCGGTGATACGCGGTTGACCCGGCTTGTATGTGAGGCACTTCACGGTTGGGCGTAATGGCGACTCCATGAGAGCTTTGCCCGCTGTTATCTTGTGTGACTTCTTACCATCAGTAATCGTGATGATGTCGTTTGCGGTTGTTTCGCTCACAAAGGTTCGCGGCGGGAACATGGCGCCGTCGCATTCGCGCACAACTATGCTGGGGTTCTCAACATAGACATACTCCGCGCACATCTCGTGCACCCTACGGGACAGCGCCCACTCAGCGGTTAACTCAAGCTGCTTCTCAAGCACATCTGCGCCATGCTTCACGATGTGATCATCAAGCCCTGCCTTCTTCTTATCCTCGCCCTCTGGCAAGCGCACAACATACACACGCGCACCGCGCGCTACCAGAAGCGAAGCAAGGCGATTTTCCGCCTGCATGACCTGTGCTTTCTCCGCCGCGTCGCTGTCAAAGACGATGAACGCATCACGCCCTTTCCAGTTGAAGGCTTCGAGCGACGGCAACAATTCCTGCCCCTTGTCTTTGCAACCGAAGGAGAACACACCCCCTAAACCAATCGTAGGGAAGCCGTGTTTACAGGCGCAGGCGCTCTTTTTCTCCCCTTCGGTGATTAACAGCCATTGCGACACGTCCTTCATAATCGCGGGCCAGTCCATGCCTCCAATCCGCGACAGGTAAATTTCGGTGGGTGTATTCGGCGGCTGACAATACTTCGAAAGCTTAGCTCCCTTCAAGAAACCGCGAGTGGGCGCAGTGTCGAAGTAGCGATAGCGGAACACGGGCAGCAGTTGGCCTTCTGCCGAAAAATACGAAATACGATATCCGTCGCCTGTGCGCGGCAGCCCCAGCGCAGCGCTGCCCTCTTCGGTGTACGGTTCAAAATTAAGTTGCTTGGCGTCCGCTGCCGTGAGGCCTGACTTTTGCAAGTCCTCAAGCATGCGCTCACTGGGTCTTTTCAGTTTAGATTTGCGGGCGCGTTTCTGAAGTTCGGAGTTCATCGGCACCTGTCCGTACAGCGAATTTTCACGGCATCTCCTGACACGACAAGAACCGTTTACGCGCTATGCTTTCAAGCAGTCCGGCGCGGGCGCAACCCCGCCGCAAGGAAGCGTTCAACCGCATCCAGGGGAATCAGCAGGCGAGATTTCGGGCCTGCAGGCTTACAAGACTCGACAACGCCGTCGTACGCCCTCTTGCGCCACGTCCAAGGGCTTTCGCCAGAGATTGCCGCACAGCCCTGAACCGTCGCATAGCGGCGCGGTTGTGCGGCTGCGGGCCACGCCACCTCAGCGGGGATGATTGCCCGGCGCTGTGCTGCCTTTACCTGTGTGCGTTTTGCTTGTCTCTTCATTGCTGTGTTCTCCCAATGCTTCCCAACTTTAGGCTTTCTTTCCGAAAGAACAATTAGTATAATTAGGTAGGCTTATGGGAACTGAAAATACAACCATAAACTATGGAGGCCCCGCGCGGGTTCTAGTGATCTGCTCGGTCACGAGCTGTCCACGCTTCTGTTGCTACTGAACAAGCAGAGCGGCGCCAAGATAAAGGCATTGGCCGGGAGTGTCCCCGCTGTTGAGTTGCGAACTCGCGAAAGCTACTTGTTGAGGCAGGGCCGAAAGCGCCCCAATTGGCTTCGTGGCATTGCAGCCCTTAATCCGCTCTTTAGCGATGAGGCTCACATCGGTGAACTTCGCCGTGTACTGAGGACAATGGTAAGCGCATGGATTGAGACGGGTCAGACTGAGGACGGCCCGCATGATCCGCACAAGCGCAGCCTTTCAAAAATCAGCGTCAATTGGCGCACAGAGGAACGCCAGTCCGATGCTGGGTTTCTATATGAACAATATATAAATTGGCGGAGACACGCTCGGTTTGTTGAGGACGAAGGGAATGCCGAATGGGGCGAGCAACCTATAAGAAAACCTGAGAGAGCGGAGATGAGAACGCCGCGTGATCAGGCTTTCGCGATCATAAGTCAACTTTTGCGAAGCGATGACAGGTTTCATGTTGCACAGTGCAGCAAGTGCAAGAGATTCTTTTACCGCGACCGGGAGAGTCCAGCGAAGCGCAGTTTGTTTTGTGGGCGCAAATGTCAGAACCCGGTAAGCGCCAGAATATCGGCTGATGCCAAAAGGGAAGCCCGCGATGCAAAGCGCCTTGATCGTGCTGTGAAGATCACGCGGGAACTACTCAAAACCGCGTGTGGATGGTCGCTTGCTTCGCACCAATCGAAAGTTCCACTCGCGATCAAAGTGAAAATTGTGAAAGCGGTGAACACAAACAAACCGAAGCACGAAGACGAGATCAAGTCGGCCTGGGTTTCCCGGAACTGGCCTGATATTACCGAAGCTCTACATAAAACGAAGGAGTAGTCATGCCAAAGAAAGCCATCAAGCGCAAAGACGGCATCTACACCCGGCCTGACGCGGCGGGTTATTGGGGATCGTGGACCTCAGCCGATGGGCGGCGCATCCGTCGCCGTTTCGATGTTGCCACCTTGCAGCAGGCGAAGGATGCGCTCGCCGCCGAAAAACTGAAGGTCGAAGAGGCCATCAAGTTCGGCAAGCCGTTGCTGAGCGAAGCCACATTCGCCACATTCGCCGATGAGTTTCTCAACCACCAGGAGCGGCGCATCGCGTCGAAAGTCGCAAAAGGCAAGCTGTCCAAGGCTGAGTACGCGCGGCAAAAGGGAATTGTAGAGCTACACCTGAAATCATTCTTCGGAAAGATGCGGCTCGCCACGATAAGGCGCAAGGACGTGGCTGCTTACATCAACAGCCGCATGGGCGAGGTTGGCGACGGCACAATCATCAAAGAGGTGAACACGCTCAAGCGCCTGTTCAATATCGCAATCGAAGGAGAAAAGATTTTGGTCAATCCTGCAAACCGCGCGCCTGTTCCTAAAGCGCCCGAAGGCCGTGTTCGTTACCTTTCAGCCGAAGAGTTAGGCAAGGTGCTGCGTGCCTGCCCGGAATGGTTGCGGCCCATTGCAGGGCTTGCCGTGGCAACGGGGATGAGGCGCGGCGAGATGCTGAGAATCCGATGGGAAGACGTGAGCATTCCCCGCCGGGAGATACGGCTGCGGCACACCAAGAGCGGGAAGGAGCGGCCCGCCCTAATCAACGATCTGGCAATGCAGGTACTAACGTCGATGGGTGCGGGCACGCACAAGTTGCGCGGGTTGCTGTTCCCCGGCGTCACTCCTGAACAGGTGACGGTTGCTTTCATTCGTGCTTGTGAAGATGCCGGAGTGTCTGACTTCTCTCTGCACGATCTGCGGCACCATTATGCGTCCATGCTTCGCATGAACAATGTCGATCTGCACACCCTGCAAAAGCTGCTCGGCCACAGTGATCCGCGCATGACGGACAGGTATGCGCACCTCTCGCAATCATTCTTGCTGGACGCGGCCAAACAGCTTGACGGCGTAGTCTCCCTGACCCCGGCACCCGAAGAGACGGAAGAGGAAGAGGCCAAGGAAAAGGCTCAAAAACAGGGGGAACAGTCACAATAGTGTCACAAATGGGAAAGTAAAAAACATAACTACCCATATAAGTCTTTTGTTTTGTTGGCGTCCCCGGCGGGATTTGAACCCGCGTTACCGCCGTGAAAGGGCCTTTTGAGCGTTTTGCATGGGTTTGCATGAGTTGTGAAAAACTCGCCTATCTCCGCCAATGACGCATGGTTACTGGTGTTTCTCTCTCGCTCTGTTTGCACTCATTTGCCCCCAAGTATCAGTTCTATCGTGACCACAGCGTTACCAGATTTTTCAGGCCTCTGTGAAGCAAGGAACTGAAATATTGCAGCACGGAACGGGCTGCTGGGCTTGCCGGGTACATCTACGTACCCTAGAGGTCACGGCGCGTTCCTACGGCGCACAATGCTCCTTCTACGCGGCATTAGCGCGACTCAGGCGAACGATCAGACGGAAGCGCGAGTCGCGCTGTCCCGGTTACGTCCAAGATTGGACCTTCCGCCGTGGATGGTCCGGAGGTTGTCCGCTATACGGGGGTGCGCACAGGCTATGACGGCTTTCGCTCAATCACGATCAAAAAAAATTTGAATTAAAAATGGGAGCAAAAATCAGAATTCGTTTGGCGGCACACGCAAAGTAGCGGCAAAATCGTGACAGGGGCAAAGACAATGGTGAAATTGTCGAGATTCGGTGCGGAAATGCAGGAGTGGCGCAAGCGGAATTTGCTCAGTCAAAGAGGTTTTGCTTCGGCGCTTGGAGTTGCGGTGCGCACTATTTGGGGGATTGAGGCAGGGGAACATCAGCCGAGTTTCAATGTGTATCGCAAATTCCGCGAATTGAAGGAAAGGTACTCCCGCAGACGGAGAATATCGAAGCTGCTACCTCCGAAATCCTGCACCATTTGAAAACCCCTTTCCGGCGCCCTCGCACTCGGCGGATTCGGCTGAAACCCACGCAATTTATGCGCAAGATTGTGACATTTTGAAAATTCAGTACGCAAAGTTGCGCAAGGAATGGTGAAATCTGAGGCTTGGACGCAGAACCGGAGCGCTGGCCCAAAACCCGCCCAATCTGGCCCGGCGGACTCGTTCAGAATCCCTCAAAGAACTGGTGCAAATTCATGTCGAGCGCCTGGGCTATCTTTTCGAGCGCTCTGACGCCGATCTCTTTATGTCCGTTCTCCAGTTCCGACAGATGCTCCCGCGTTAGTTCGGCATGATCCGCAAGCATGACCTGAGTCCAACCGCGTTCCGTCCGCAGGACGCGAATGCGTCTCCCGATCCGTACGCAAATGTCCTTGGCCATACTTCCAGCATGGCTGTATGCTTTGGCTTACACGTAAGCTATGGCTTACATTGAAAGGACGCGCTATGGCTATGCGGTCTTTGGGTGTTGCACTTCTATTCGCCCTTTCCATGCCCATCGCGGTTCACGCAAAGGACAAGCCGAGAATCACCGTCGAAGTTGTAAGTTCCGAGACCAGCCAAAGGGAGTACACCCGGACGATTCCTGGCAGGAAAGGCACATCAGAAACAAATTGCACGACGAATGGGACTACAAACGGGACAGCGACCGATTACGGCATCGGCCCTACACATATCAACGCCAATACAAATGCGAGTACCAATTGCACGACAACGACGACACCAGCGAGACCGCCGCAAACCGTCACTGAGTCAATTAGACAAGAGCACGTTTACGCCATCCTTCCCGATGGCCGTCAAGTCACCCTCTTGTGCCAACAGGGATTTCGCCGCTGCGATAATCTACCGCCCGGAAGATATACGGCGGAAATCGACGGCAGCGCACTCTTTGTTTTTGTTCACGATGTTTCGGGTAAAGAGCGCAAGGTCAAATATCGGGCTGTCAGCGTGCAAGAGGCGAGTGCTGCGCAACCGCAACAGCCAGTTTCGGCCACTCCCGCGTCGTTGTCTCCCGCTCTGGCTTCGGCGAATGTCGGGGCGTTCCCATCGGCCCAAAGCATCGACACTCCCAAAGAGCAAACTGCCACTGACGACGCGCAGACACAGTTTCACCTTGGCACACTCTACGAGACTGGCAAGGGTGTGCCGCAGGACTACGCACAGGCAGTGCTCTGGTATCGCAAAGCCGCAGAGCAGAACCTTGTTGTAGCGGAATATAGGCTTGGCGTGCTGTACGCCAACGGCTTTGGTGCGCCGCTAGATAAGGCGCAAGCTGCAACCTGGTTCCGCAAGGCCGCAGAACAGGGGAGTGTTTATGCACAAGAAATGCTTGGCGCTGACTATCTCGCAGGCGAAGGGGTACAGCGGGATTATGCGGAAGCCTACTTCTGGTTTGCCATTGCGTGCGTTAGCAAAGTTCCAGAAATAGTGGCCGGACAGAGAGCTACAATGCGGGACGTGGCAGCCGTTTACCTAACGCCAGCCGATCTATCCCGCGTACGGCAGCGGGCGCGGAAATGGCTTGAGGATCACCCCGCGAAGCCGTAATTGACTTGGATACGGCGCCAACGAGCTATAGGGGCGCTGGCAAGGAAACACTCGCTTTTGCCAAGCTCATAAGACGCTTCGTGTCACCCCCTGCGATGGGGATGCCCGACATTGCATCGCCCCCGTGGACGATTGCTGAATCGATCGCGTAACCGTATAATCCTCGGCACTATGGCAAACCTCTACTGTCGACTTCAAGTTTCCGCGACTTGCCAGTTTTGGCGTCAACATGGTCCCAGTGGTACAGGCGAAACGTCACGTCGCTGTTACGCTGAACCTCGAACCCCACGCCCATCGTCCAAGAGTTCGGTAGCGTGCCAATACGGAGTCGAGATGATCGCCTTCCCCGCGCCCAAGGCATACGCGAGTGTTCCGGATACGGCCTGTGCTTCGTGGGGGTACGGTGTGACGTAAATGTCGGCCGAACCAACCAGCGAAGCCATTTCTTGAGGGCTGAAGAACCGGTTGTGGAAGACCACGTTCTCTGCAACTCCTATCTCCTTGGCTAAGGCCTGCAACTGGAGCCGATATCGATCACCCTCGCGGCGCCTGACATGCGGGTGAGTGGCACCTGCGATGACGTAGACAACGTTGCTGTGCTGCGACAAGATGCGCGGCAGGGCTCGAATCACATTCTCGAATCCCTTGTTTGGAGACAACAAGCCGAACGTGAGTAATACGGCCTTTCCTTTAATCGAGAACGAACCTTGGTAAGAGCCCGGTTCCACAAAAGGTAAGTCGGGAATGCCATGAGGAATCAGGTCAATCTTTTCGCCTGGAACTCCAAATACATCTTGCAGAAACCGTGAAGAGTGCTCGCTCATAACAATTAAGACGATCAGAGCACGCGGCAATTTCTTGCATGATGATCGGTTGGTCGAGGTCTGGCTCACGAAGAACCATGTGCAGAGTTGTCACCACTGGCATTGTGAGGTGCTGCAGCAGCCGCAAGATATGGCTGCCGGCCTTCCCTCCGAAAATCCCATATTCGTGCTGCAAACACGCGAAATCGACGTGGCTGGAATTAAGAAAGTCGGCGGCTGCCTGGTAGGTTGAAAGGTCGTTCTCGGTTATCTCGAATCGCACCCGCACAGGGTAGCTGTACCGCGATTGCGGCTCATTGACGGCTACCACCAACACTCCGGCAGCACCGTACTCAGCTGCGATAGCATCACTCAAATCTGTTGTGAAGGCCGCAATCCCGCACTGCCGGGGAACGTGGTTCCCGATCACCGCTACCCGCGCTGGAAGCCTCACATCAACCTCCTGTGCTCATTGGCAAGCACCCGAATGTAAATCTCACCTAACCGTTTGCGGAGAAAACTGCTTCTCGCAAACGGGCCAAACACACGGTTACGGGCTGTGCTTTCACAGGAACGCAGCCTCTGGATGAATGCCCAGCGTTGTTTGCTTCGGCCGCATTCGAGCACGCGAGATACTTTTTTACCGTAGCGGCTCAGGATGAAGTCGTCTGAGCAATAATGCTCACGCGACCAGTGGATTTTTCGACCGTTTGTATCGCGGGCCTGCCGCCCGATCGATCAGCGCATGACGCTTTTGACTATTGTGAGCAATACAGAGCAGACGCAGGGTTTTGTGCTTGGTACTTTGAGGATGCCGGGCACTGCGAGAGTGCGTACTGACCGCACTCCACAGGCAACCCGGTCACGACATCGATCCATGACCCTATCGGGTAGGAAGAGAGTTCAAGATGGTTAGCACGCTGGAAGAAAGCGCACAGCATTCCGTTGTTGCAATTTTCGCACAGCATTCTGGAGCAGAGACTGCGGTCAAAGAGTTGAAGGCCAGTCGGTTCGACATCAAGAAGCTCTCGATTGTTGGAAGTGATTACCATTCGAACGAAAATGTGGTTGGCTTCTACAACACAGGCGACAGGATGATGTACTGGGGCAAAATGGGCGCCTTCTGGGGCGGTCTCTGGGGCATGTTATTTGGAGCGGCTTTCTTGGTCATCCCCGGTATCGGTCCCATCATTGCCGCAGGCCCCATCGTGGCCTGGATCATCGGCGCTTTGGAAGGCGCGGCTGTGGTTGGCGGGATAAGTGCCTTGGGGGCAGGACTGTTCAGCCTCGGTATCCCGAAGGACAGCGTGGTGAAGTACGAGACTTCGATCAAAGCCGGAAAGTTTTTGCTGATCGCGCACGGAACCGCCGATGAAGTCCAGCAGGCTCGCAATGTTCTGCAAAGCACCGGAGCCGAAGAAATTAACGTGCATCTACCGCCCGTAGAAGCGATGCGGATCGCGTAGATGCCATGAGACGCGTTGTCCGCGACACTTGGCCTCTCTAGGTTGTGAAACTTAACACCCTGAGCGAAGAAGCGTTCGGTGTCACGCGATCCGCCATGTCCGTTTACGCCCGTGACAAGTACCACGGGAATACTGCTGAATTCCGGCTTCGACCTGATGCTTCGGTAGAACCCAGCCCGCTGGTCTCGGGCATGGAGAGATCGAGAGTAATCAGGTCAGGCCTTTCCTTTTCGACCGCCCGAAGAGTATCTCCACCGTTGCCGGCACAGCTTACGAGGAACCCATTCTCCTGGAACACGCCAGGGCTTTGATGGTCGCTCTCAGCCATATTTGTGCGGCACTCCGCTCGGTACGATCGTGCCAGAGCATCTTGTAGAGTATCTTCTCGCTTGCAAACGGCAGTTCCACAATTCTGCAACCCGCCCGTACCGCCATTTTGGCCAGACTCCCCGGAATTGCCGTGATCAAGGTGGTTTTCTTGATGACTTCCAACGCATCTTCAAATTGATTGACCACCAGTGGTATCTTCCGGGTCATCCCTTTCAGTCTAAGCCAGCCGTCTACCATGCTGTAGCCCCGGCCGGAAGCCTGGATGAGCACATGGTCAGCAGTGGCAAATGCCTTCAGTGTCAGCGGCGAGCGTAGTAACGGATGGCTTTTGCGCAGTGCGCAGACATAATCATCGGCGAATAGCTCCTCGACGCGCAGACCCGCGGCAGGCTGGCGAAACATACCGATGGCGCAATCCAGATGACCAGCCTCAAGTGCCGCGGCCGAGTCAGCATCCGTATGGGGATGCAGGTGAAGCCTGACGTGGGGCGCCCGCTTGATGATATGAGCGGCTAGAGCGGGCACCAAGCTGTATCGCAATGGATACGTAATGGCGACATTGAAAGTCTGCCGCAGTTTTGCCGATTCGAATTGCCGCGGTCCAATAGAATTTCTGATCTTTTCGATGGCCTCCTGAATTTCCGGCCAGAGGACAAGAGCTTTCTCGCTGGGCCGCACACCCCGGTGGACCCGGGTAAACAAAGTATCTCCCAACAGTAGCCGTAGACGTGACAAAGCATTGCTGACGGCAGGCTGTGACATCGCGAGGCGCTGAGCCGCCCGGCTCACGTTTCCTTCCATCATCACCGCATGAAATACGTCAAACAAGTTCAGATCGATCCGCATATTATTCATGTGCTGAATAGTATATCTTAGCAAAATATCAATTGGACAATGCTCCGCCCGCACCATATCGTAGTTCATCCGTGTAATCCTTCGAGCTAGTACATTCTCCCGCTGTATGGCTGACCGAGTCAGCCATACAGGGAAGCGAGATTCGTCAATTACAGCGATTGACGAATCTGCCGGACAGAATGGGGAGTCGCAAAGGGTGAAAGCAGCAGCCCTTGAAGAATGCGATTCTGTGCCCTTGCCGAAGTCGCCCCGGTAGCAGTCCTCAGCAACAAGGAAAGTTGATTTGGACAAAAGCTGATACAGGGTACAACCGCAGCGGTACGATTCGTCGCGCACCTGTTGCGCACATATACGTACGAGGAGTGTCATCCCATGAGAGAGCGGGTCAAGGTTCCACAATCCAAAGTCGTGGTTGATTACATCGTGAGACCCGGACTGGATCACGACAGCCAGGACTCATTCGAGCCGTTGATGGATTTGAATCGCGCCCATCTCGTCATGCTTGCCGCTCAGCAAATAGTGTCGCGGTCACGGGCGGCGGAGTTGATGCGTGTTTTCCACGAAGTTTGCGATGCCGGATCGGCGGCCATTACTTGGGATCCCGCGCTGGAAGAGGTTTACTACAACGTTGAAACGCATATTTTGAAGAAGGCGGGAACGGCTCTTGGCGGGCAAATGCACACGGGCCGCAGCCGCAATGACATCATCGCTACTCTGACCCGCATGTCCGCCCGGAAGCAGCTCCTGAAGCTCGCGACCTTCTTGCAAGAGTTGCGGCAGATGCTGCTTGATCTGGCCGAAGCCCACGCCAATACCATCGTTACTGGATACACTCACATGCAGCCTGCCCAGCCGACAACTTTGGGCCATTACTTCCATGCGATCGCATATGCATTGGAGCGCGACGAACTACGGCTGCAACAGGCGTATGAAGTTGTCAATCGTTGCCCGCTGGGCGCATGCGCTTTCAATACCACTGGATTTCCGATTGATCGGCAGATGCTGGCGGACCTGACCGGATTCGCCAGCGTGGCGGAGAACTCGATTGACGCGATCGCCGCGCGCGACTACGTGCCGCAAGTGCTTTCGGCGCTGGCGATCATGGGCACGAATCTGAGCCGGATGGCACAGGACCTTTACACCTGGACAACTGACGAGTTCGGCTGGATCGAAGTCGGCGATGATGTCGCTGCCACTTCAAGCATTATGCCGCAAAAGAAGAATCCGATAACGCTCGAGCATATCCGCGGCAAAGCCGCGCATCTGATCGGTGCGCTTGTAACGACTCTAGCGGCTCTGAAGGGCACTCCTTATGGCCACCTGCGCGATGTTTCCACCGAGTCTACGACTCCTTTGAGAGATGGCTTCTTCGAGGCCGAGGCGGTACTACGGCTATCGACAGCTACGCTAAAGACCATGCGGGTCAAAGCGGAGGTTGCCGAGGCCAGAACGGCTTACAATTTTTCGACAGTTACCGAGCTGGCCGACGTGATGGTTAGAGAAAGAGGGCTATCGTTCCGGGAAGCGCACATGGTCGTGGGCACAGCCGTCGGTGAACTCTGCGACCGGGGCGGACGTACTCCTGACCTCACCACAGAGATGCTCGACCGTGTTGCCCAGGAGCGTCTCGGGCACGCCTTGGGACTGTCCGAAGCCTCTCTCCGCAATGCTGTGTCAGCCACTGCGAATGTAAACATACGATGCGTGAGAGGTGGACCCGCGCCAAGCGAGGCGCTGCGGAGCGTAAAAGCAAGCAGAGAGCGATTCGCAGGCCAGGAGGCTTGGTGGCGGGAGCGGGAAGCCGAACTCAAGGCGGCGCGCCAGCGATTGGACATCGCCGCAACTGAGCTAGCCAAAAGCTAAGAGCCTTGCTCTCCGTTCAGGCGAGCTTGGCTACGGTCACCTATATAAGCGCACGCCGTTGGGGCCAGGCGATTCGCGAGACGTCGTAGACAGCTCGAGCGGCCATCATCGTGCCCCGAGCCAGGTCCATAGACAGAAACCACAATCGTGACGACTTTATGAGCGAAACTACAGGGCAGATTCAAACAGATAGTGCCGCAGCCAGCGATACATCAGCACGGATATCCGGCAAACAAGTCGGCCGCGCAATTGATATGACTGGGGTGACCAGTACTACAAAAGTTCTCGTATTTGCTGGTTGCCTTGGATATTTCTTCGACGCATTTGACAACTACATCCTTGGCTTTGTCATGCCGCTCGTAACCCGTGATTTCAACTTCAGTCCAGTCATGAAAGGCTTCATCCTCTCCAGCGCTTTGTGGGGAGGCGTCATCGGGATGTGGCTTTGGGGTATTGTCGCTGAACAGAAGGGACGTCGTTTCGCTTTTCAGGGAACACTGTTGATGTACACCCTGTTTTGTGGACTGACAGCATTCGTGCAGTCCCCATTGCAGATGACCATCGCCAGAATCATTACCGGGATGGGACTAGCGGGATTCATGCCTGTCGATCTGACGATCGTTTCAGAAATGACCCCGACTAAGGTACGGGGTAAGCTGACAGGTTCGACATCGTTGATGTTTCCGATCGGCACGCTGGTAGCAGCGGTCACGGCCTTGCTGCTGGCGCAAAAGCTCGGATGGCGGGGAATGTTCCTGCTTGGAATTGTCCCGGCATTCGTCGCTTACCTAATACGGCGTTGCGTACCCGAATCCCCTCGCTGGCTGGCTTCCAAGGGGCGCTTTCGGGAGGCGGAAGATGCGTTGGTTAAGATCGGAGCCAGTCGCAAGAATATCGCAGAAGCTCGAAAGACTGTCCCGTACGAGAGCGATTCTGACCTAGATAATGCCAAGGCCAAATATAGAGAACTGTTCTCTCGAAGGTGGCTGACACGCAATATTGTGGCCTGGATGCTTTGGATTGCCCCGAACTCCGTCAACCTCGCCGTAAATCTGTGGCTGCCATCGTATCTGATGATGATCTACCACTTCCCCTTGAAGAAGAGCTTAGCGTATACAGCCGCAAACATCGCCGTGGGCGTGATCGGACGCACTCTCGGTGTGTTATTGGTTGATAAGCTCGGGCGTAAGCCAATCGTTATCAGCACGCTCATCATTGGCGCTTTCAGCTTGATTGCTGCCGCATTCGTAACTACTCCTGAGCAGTTAATTTACTGCATCGGCGTGTACACCTTATTCGTTGATGCCGGCATAGTCGTCGCTGTGACGTTTGTGCCCGAACTATTCCCAACGAGAATACGTGCCATTGCCAGTTCTGTCGCCGCGTCTTCAAGCCGCTTTACAGGTGCGGTGGCTCCTATCCTGATTGGAGTGCTGGTAGGCATGCAGCTTCACAGGTTTGTTTGGATAGTCTTCGCTATAGCACTTGCGCTTTGTGCCGTGGTAACTGCGGTTTTTGCGCCTGAGACCAAAGGCAGAACGCTAGAGGAACTGGACAAAAGGGCTCTTGAAAGACGCTAATGCGCTACGAGGTGATTGAACTTGACAATCTTGCAAGAAGGCACGGAGTTTATCTGCCGGCTACGCTATGCCGACCTTCCAAAAGCGGCTGTTGCCAATGCTAAGAACGCGATCATCGACACGATTGCGTGTATGCTCGCGGGGGTGAACGAACCTGCTACTCAAAAAATCCTGGCCTATGTAAAGAAGCAGCGGGCTACGGGAGCAGCTACTGTTCCCGGCACCAGCTATCGTTTTTCTCCCGACTCAGCGGTATTGGTCAACGGCACCATGGCTCATGCGCTAGATTATGATGACGTGCTGGTCAACACGCGGTCACATCCCAGCGCGGTCTTGGTGCCTACGATCCTCGCGATTGCAGAGGATAGGAAGAGTTCAGGCCAGGAGATCGTTACTGCTTACCTGGCCGGACTTGAGGCCATCGACAAACTCGGTTCCCTGACGGCGTTTCAGCAGTATGCAAAGGGTTGGCATACGACGGGTACTATAGGTGTCTTCGGCACGGCTGCCGCAGCGGGCAAGCTGTTAGGGTTATCGGAGCGCGAGATGACGATGGCCA
Organism: uncultured Acidobacteriota bacterium; assembly: GCA_963786555.1. Classification (GTDB taxonomy): domain Bacteria; phylum Acidobacteriota; class Terriglobia; order Terriglobales; family Acidobacteriaceae; genus CAWBRT01. The sequence goes on along the minus strand of CAWAZO010000003.1, from coordinate 95,452 downwards.
TAGGAATGGCGGCTTCTATGGCGTCCGGGTTACAAAAGAGCTTCGGGAGTATGACTAAGCCGCTACATTGCGGGCTTGCAGCACAATCCGGAATTATCGCGGCATTGTTAGCCGCTGATGGCTTTACCGCCTCGGAAGACGTCTTTGGAGCGGGCGGCTACCTTCAGGTATTCGCCGCGCCATCCATACCGTTAAAGAACGTATCGTTCGGTGCACCATTCGCGATCATTTCTCCGGGCTTGAACGTAAAGTGCTATCCATGCTGCGATGCTACTCACAGGTCGCTCGATGCTATCTTCCTCAAGATCTTAGCGGAGAACCCTTCCCTTGATGTCAGGAATATATCGACCGTTACCTGTCTGGCGCCGGCCGGATCGTTTGGTCCTCTCATTCACGATCTGCCACAGACAGGCTTAGAGGCGAAGTTCAGCATGCAATATGCCGTAGCAGCGGCACTGACGGATCGCCGTCTCGATAACAATAGTTTCGCTGACGAGATGGTTCAGAGAGCAGAAATACAGTCGTTTATGCCCCGTGTGCTCAAGGTGCAAGATCCTAAGTTGCCAATGTTCGATTCTGATGGAATCGATCGTCGATTTGCGGAGGTAACGGTGGCTATGGCAGACGGTCAGACCTTAACCGGCAGAATCGGCTGCCTGAGGGGCTCTGGGAGTGATCCCCTGACGGATGAAGAAATCGCGAAGAAGTTTCTCGAGTGCAGTAGCGATGCTTTGTCCTCCGGCCAACAAAGTATGGTCTTAGATAGACTCCAGAGACTTGACACCCAGAAAGACATCTCCGGATTGATGGAGAATACGATGGTCCCGGAGGAGCGGGCTGCCGGGGCACACTAAGCCTGTTGTCGATGTACTCTGCATGGCATCAGGAGTTGACCTCAACGACACTGCTAGGGAGTTGAAGAGACAAAGGCTAGGCCATCTGCCAGCCACGACATTGCTGGAGTTTGTGAAGGTAGGTGGCAGGTCAACAGATACTTGGAGTTTGTTTCATACATGACTTACTTGATACCTGAATGCTCAGGGAGCATTCAGGTATCTAACTGCGGTTTCTCAACTGCAATCAAAAGTTGTGGCATACGCTCCTTATCAGGAATATGGGAATCGACATGAAAATCGCTGATGTCCGTGTGTACGTGCTTGATGCTGAATGGAAACAGTGGGTGATCGCTGTCGTCGAGACCAGCGATGGGATTGTCGGTGTCGGGGAGGGTACACTTGACTATCGCGGGCCGTCGGTTGCTACGGCTGTTTCGTCGGCTGCCGAGTACCTGATTGGCAAGAGCCCCTTCGGCGTCGAGCGGCACAGGGCAGCGCTATACGAGGGTTATTTCTGGCGGGGTGGACCGGCGGAGATGTGCGCGCTTTCAGCCCTCGATCAGTCGCTTTGGGACATTGCCGGCAAGGCAATGGGAGCCCCAGTTCATCGATTGCTGGGCGGGCCATATCGCGATCGCATCCCAGTTTATCTGAACCAGTGGTATCGCGGGGCGGAGTCGCTGGAGGGCCTGGTAGAGAAGGCGCAACAGGCTGTCGCCGCCGGGTCGACCGGGCTGAAATGGTATCCCTTCCGTTTTCTACCTCAGCTGGAGCAGAGCTATGTGCTCACGCCGGCTGACATGCGACGGGCAGTGGATGAGGTGGGGGCCATCCGCCGAGCCGTCGGTCCCGATATTGATCTGATGGTCGATGTCTGGCGTCGTCTCGACCTTATGTCGGCTGCACAGTTCTGTCATGCGATTGAAGAGTTCAACCTTCTGTTCGTGGAAGAACCGGTAGCTGCGGAAAATCCGGAAATCCTGTGTGAGCTCTCGCGCAGAACGCGAGTGCGGCTGGCAGCCGGAGAGCGGTTGATCGGTCGCAGCGACTTTCTCCGGATTATTGAGCGGCAGGCGGTCGGTATTCTTCAACCCTCAATACTGCGCGTGGGTGGACTGACCGAGGCGCGAAAGATCGCCAGTATGGCAGAAACCTATGTCATCGGCGTGGCGCCGCATAATCCGTACGGTCCCATTGCATGCGCAGCTGCCATACAGTTATCTGCTACCATTCCGAACTTTGTCAGCCTCGAGACATACGCCAACCACGTGCCGGCAATTCGCGATGAAATCTTCACGAGACAACCGGAGATCACAGGTAGTTACTATCCTGTGGTTGACACGCCAGGACTTGGCGTGGAGATCGACGAGAACAAGGTCGCTCGTCTGGCGCTGTCGGCGTGGGGATACCGTAAGAACGCCGAAAAGAGGGCTAAGAGCATGGGAGGCGCGGCCTGGATCGAGAAAATGACTCCTACGTTGACGAAATCGTAGGCAGTATCCTGCCTCGAAGTGTGTTTTTTGATCGAACAAACGGAGCTATGAGGAAGTGGAGAACGCAGACGTAGTTGTCATTGGGGGTGGCGTCATTGGCGGCGCCTGTGCTTACCACCTGGCGCGCGTCGGCCTGAGTGTGACGTTGCTCGAAAAGAACGAGATTGCCTGCGCGGCTTCGGGAGGAAGCGCGGGCGGAGTCCGTCAGCAGAACCGGGCGGCGGCTGAATTGCCTCTGGCGATGGCCGCGAATCCGATGTGGAAGACGCTGGAGCAGGAACTGGACGCTGACTTGGAATACCGCCGGGCAGGCCACGTCAATTTGGCGGAACGCGAAGATCAAGTCGCTCCGCTGGAAGCATCTGTCGAACGCCAGAAGGCGGGCGGACTTGATATACGTATGGTGTACGGCAGCGAGCTGCATGAATTAGTGCCGGCCGCCGGATCGCAGATGATTGCCGGCAGCTACACGCCTGCAGATGGTTTTGCCAATCCAATATTAGTCACCAGAGCCTTCGCGGACGCCGCGAGGCGCCATGGTTGCAAGATTCGCACTCGCACCAAGGTCCATAGCGTCCGGCGGGAGAAGAACCGAATTGTGGGCGTGGAGTCGTCGATGGGCTTCATCGCCAGCCGTTGGGTGATCAACGCGGCGGGAGCATGGGCAACAGCGCTGTGTTCGCAACTCGGGATCGATCTTCCCATCCGCGCTCAGGCGAAACAGATGATGGTGACGGAGCGGGCACCAGCCATGCTCAAGCCGGTCGTGTCCTGCCTTGGACGCGGCCTGAGCGTGAAGCAAATGCCGCAAGGACAATTCGTGATCGGAGGCGGCTGGCCTGGAATCGTGGATATGGCGGTGGATCGCGGCTCGCCAAAACCTGGCAGTCCCAACGGAAGTGCTCGGGAAGTCACAGCCGTTATTCCCGGAACTGCCCATCTGAACGTAATCAGAATCTGGAACAGCCTGGAGGCTTGCAGTATCGATTCTCTGCCGGCGATTGGCGAAGTCGATGGTCTCGATGGCTTCCTGGTAGCAACGGGTTTTACCGGTCATGGTTTCGCCCTGGCGCCGTCGGTCGGAGCTTTGCTTTCAGAGTTCATTGTGACCGGCAAGACTACTCTTCAGCTGGACCAGTTGAATGCGAGGCGCTTCGCCGCGTGTGACGCTGAAACAGTAAAAGAGTTCCTACAGGGACATGCCACAAAAGCGAGCACTGGCGGTATCCACTAGCGAACCACCGTGCACGAGAGCCATGGCAGGTTCAGGCATTCCGGATAGCCAGCGAGCCGAGTTCCGTGTGATCGGAGCGAAGGAACGGCTAGAGCGTCGCGGAGCGCACACTGGCGTGAATAAAAAACGGCGGGAATGTTTGCCGCCGTCCATGCACGCGCTACCTGCTCTTATCAAATCCAAACGATTTCCTGCTGCCGTTCCGATGTAGCTTATTGCTCCATTACAACAAACAAGTATGGTGACATATTGCTACCGGAGCCCCATTGGTTCTGTGAGAACCCAAAGATCATATACTTACCGTTGATTTGATTGATCATCAATGTGAACGCATGCTGTCCCGCGTGGCTATCGGTCATGGTCCCGCTAAATTCACCGGGTGCCACCTCAGTGCCCAGGCTCAGGCTGGCGCAAGAATCTCCTCCAGGACATGTGTCTTGAACCCCGTTCACGAAATCCGTGTACTCGCCGGCGGAGATGCACGAAGAAACCCCCTGACCGCAGATAGCACTCGAAGTAGTGGTGGTTGACCAGATGGCTTGAGTCTTATCCTGGAGCGTGCCCCCGTCCACTTCAAAGGGAGGATGGGTCATAAAAACAAACCCTCTAAACTGCCTTCCCGCCTGCAAAACGCCGGCGCTGCCGATTTTCGCCGAGGGCTGGAGCATGCCGATAACCCCGCCGTCTGTTCCCTGGTCTCCGATAAAGACGCCGGACGGAGTGATGCCGAAGGTTGTGCCGTTGGCGCTGATAATTCCGTTGCTGCACGAACCGTTGTACACAGCGGTAGACATCGGTACGGTTGGGATATTCAAAAGATAAGGGATCACGGATAAGGTTGGACTACTCCAAGAGGCGGTTCCAAAGGCCGGATCGCTGTTAACATCCCAACTTGTGTTGGCCACTTTGACCCAGTTATAGCTGGCCGGCGATGGGCAGTTCCCTTGTGCTGCAGCAATCACCACCGAATCTTTAGTACCTGCCGGTTTCACAAGCAGTGCTGTGTTGGGAAACTCAACAGCATACGCAATGCTTCCGACCGCCACGTTGCCATCGGTTGTGGCAGTAAAAGTAAGCTGCAAAAAATTATTAGATAATGTGGCCACAGTCCCGCTATAGGTATAGCCGGTCGTATTGTCTGTCGCCGAGAAAGTGCCGTTGCCACTTGAACCTTTGGTAATCATCCATGACCAAGCGTCTCCAGGACTCTGCGTACCGTAGTAGGAGTTCGAACCGTTGCTACTTGTGCTGCTTCCCCCACAGCTCAGGATTGAGACCGTCGACATAAGTGCAGCTAGCACCATGAACAAGAGATACAATCTGGTAGCCTTCATCCGATTTCCCTCCTTTTCGTATAATTTTTCAGCGCCTCCTCAGCAGAATCTGGGGGATTCCGGTTCGGGAAGCCAATCCGATGTGCAACAGAGATTGAAAAGTGAGTACTCCCCGTCGATTCTCGACGTAACGCTGCACTAATGTTTGCTGCTGCGCAATCAGAATTACACCTGAGTGTCACTGGAGTAAATGGCCGCGCAAACTTTACGCCGTTGGTTGAGTGAGGACAGATGGCGAACGGCGGTTTACTTCGGGGAAAGTGGGGTTACGTGATTGATGCCGTAACCGTTTCCAAGGTTTAGAGTGGTCCCACCGAAGGGCTGCCACTTCACTGAACTGGAGAGGGAACCATGAATAATCGGGATCACGATTGCACCGGCCGGTCACAGGAGGGCTTCAATGGAGCAGGAGTAATTCGGCCAACGCAAGGTGTTTGATCGGAACGCATGAGCAATGCCCAGGTGGACGCTTTGCCGGTGGTCAATCGGACAGATATCTATAAGCTGGAAGGCGGTCATAACCCTGCGCGACGTGCTGCGGCGTGGACTCCAGCGGCTCAGCGTAAGGCCTTTGACGATAAAGGTTATAAGTTTGATGTTTTATCAACATAAGGCGACAGCGGATTTTCCCTACCCATAACGTTTTCTAGAGTTTAGGAAAGGTTCCTGCCCGCCTGCCAGTCGCCGGCTCCTGCCAGAAACAATCAGGTAATTTGACTTTTCAGGAACTCTGGGCATCGCGCAGCCAGCTACTTGCGTCAGACTCTTTGTCAGCGTCTTTTCAGGTGCCGGCGGGCGCCGTTTGCCTTGCCATTGGTTTTCAAGTGAGCGGAAGGAAAGTCAAAGACAGAATGTCGTTGAGGCGGCGAAGCTATGCCCAGGCCCCAGTTATTCTCTTCAGTACAATCGCAGAGAGATCGATCCCAAGCAGCGCATTTTGAGCCCAGGTGGTACGCCGCCTATACCTACGCGCGCCACGAGAAGCGTGTGGCCGAACACCTGCAGCGACTCGGGGTGGAGTCATGCCTGGCGCTTTATACGGCGACCCGGCAATGGAGCCAGCGCCGCGCACAGGTTGAAATGCCTCTTTTCCCGGGCTATGTGTTCGTGCGCATTCCGCTGGCGGAGCGCGTGCGCGTGCTGAGCGCTCCCGGCGTGGCGTACCTGGTCGGCACCAGAGGGGAGCCAACACCGCTGGCGGACGACGAGATCGGGCCGCTGCGAGATTGCCTGTCGCGGAAATTACAGGTCGAGCCGATTGCTTATCTGGACACCGGAAGTCGCGTCCGTGTAGTGGCAGGGCCGCTCAGTGGGCTGGAAGGAGTGATTGTCCGGCGTGATGGTGATACCCGATTCGTGGTATCGATCGACCTGATCCGACGTGCCATCGCCATCAACGTCGAGGGACTCTATCTGGAACTGATCGAGTCGAACACCACGCCAGCGCTGCGCGCGATATGTGCGTGAAAGTAACCAGAGCCGGCAATTCCTCTAGAGCGATTCCATGGTCGATGTATTCCTGAAATCACCGCCGGGCGCGAACTTCATCCCCGTCGACGCCAAGACGTTGGCCGGGGACGCCGAGCGCCAGGCTTCTTTTCGGGATATAGCTTCCGTGAATCCGGTCTAGTCATTCCGAAGGATACGAATGTTTCTCAACTTCTATGGTCTGCGCGAACAGCCGTTTGGTGTGACCCCCGATCCTGAATTCCTGTACCTGGGCGCCACTCATCGGGAGGCCTTGGCTTCCGTCACCTACGGGATACAGGCGGGAGTGGGGTTCGCCGCGGTGATTGCCAAGCCGGGGATGGGAAAAACCACGTTGCTGTTTGCCCTGCTGCGGCATTTCCGGAATTCGGCTCAGAGCGCATTCTTGTTTGACACGCAGTGCAACTCCAAAGAGCTGCTGCAAAATCTGCTCGCCGAATTCAAGCTTCAGCCTGAAAGCGGCAGCGGTGACGCCTCGGCACTGAATTGTTTGCGGCAGTTCCTGCTGAGGAGCGCACGCGCCAATCAGCGCGTGTTGTTGGTGGTGGATGAAGCGCAAAATCTCGACATCCCGGTTTTCGAAACCTTGCGCCTGCTCTCCAATTTTGAAACGCCTCATGCCAAACTCCTGCACATCGTGCTCGCCGGTCAGCCTGAACTCGGCAGGAAGCTGGCTCTGCCCGAGCTCGAACAGCTCCGGCAGCGGATCACGATCGTGTCGCGGCTGGACGCTTTTTCTTCTCCCGATGTCATCCGGTACGTTGTCCACAGACTGAAGCGGGCAGGATATCGAGGCGGCCCGCTTTTCACTCCTGAAGCCCTCGGCTTGCTGGTGGATATGTCCCATGGCGTTCCGCGCGAGATCAATCGGCTTTGCTTCAATGCCATGTCTCTTGGCTGTGCGTTGGGAAAGAAATTGATCGATGGCCAGATAGTTCGCGAAGCGGTCGCGGACCTGGAATTTGGTCCTGTGCTGAAGCGGGAAGAGAGTGCCCAAGGACAGGAAACTACGCAGACGACCGATGCGCTTGCCGAATTATTCACCGATGCGCTCGCCGTTGCAGCCCCTCTCAAAGAGGAAAAAGAAAAAGAGGAAGCAGCAAGCGTCACTCGGGAGCCAGCGCCGGAGCCGGCAGAGATTGCAACTCCGGTAGCGCTCGAGAGTGAGCAGCAACCGCTGACGGCAGCGGAGCCCGTCCGCGTACATCCGAAAGCGGAGTTGGAAGAGCAAGCGGTCAGCGTCGCCAAATCCAGCATCATCTCTGTTTGGCTGAGCTATCTCTTGAGCGCCGCCGTGGCTTTCCGTAAAGCCTCGCGCAACGCCTGCGGACAGGCCGCGCAAAAGATGCTGAATCTGCGGACGAAGGGTGCAGCAGTAGCGCGGCAGTTGCTGGGATTTGGAGTTCGCGGTCTCGCCTACACGAGGAGTCGGACAGCTATGATGGTGAATATCTTTCGCAGCCTGATCCGGGCCGCCACTGCTTTCCAGGCCCGCTTGCGCACGGCTTGCGGACAAATTGCACAGAAGAAACCGAATTTATCGGCGAAACCTGCCGCAGTTGTTGCCCATTCTCGGCCGTTGCAAGGCTTCGAATTTCGCCGCCTCGCCTGGGCCGGAGGTTTGCTGGCGGCAGCCGCGTTGGTTTTCGGCGGCTTGATTTGGTCGGGCAATGTTCATCGTGCTACGGTACGTATTGCTCAGACCGCTTCGGAAAAACAAAAATCGGTTGGGCAATGGTTTACATCCCTCAAGCCGGCTTCCGCAAGCGCTTCTCGGGTCGTTTCGACAACGCAAAAAGTTATTTCGACAACGGAGAAATCGGTTGGACAATGGCTGACATCGCTCAAACCGGTTTCCGCCAGTGAAGAAGAAAAGGATCGCCCCAAGTTGAACTCCGGTGGCCAGAGCGTCCACGCGGCCTCCTCGCCAGCATCTCCGCCGATCAAACTCGCTTTGGATTCCCGGCCAACCAATTCCGTGCCAGCTAATAAGGATCTTTCGGCGCAAGGTGCAACGGCGTCCACCACGGGCCGAAAGCACAGAGACATGCAGACTGCGGAGCCGCCGAGGCGGACAGCGTTAACCGCGAGCAAGATCCCGGGAACGCACTACAGTGTTGCTTTTGCACAGGCTCCGGCGGCGAAGCACTTCATTGCCTCTGGGCTCGGAGCTTCAGCGGTTAACGATGCGGCAGCGACGGGGGTGAATGAAGCCGCGAAGCCCGTGGCTCCTGAGACAACGCTGGCGGCGAAGCTGATCAAGCGGGTAGACCCGGTATATCCGCTGCTCGCGCGCAACAGCGGAATTTCAGGTGGCGTGGTGCTGAACGCGCACATCGACGAAGCCGGAAAGGTGCAGGATGTGCGCGCGATTTCAGGTAATCCGGGACTGGTCGACGCCGCCGTGGAAGCCGTGCGGCAGTGGCAATACCAGCCACCGTTCGTCAACGGGCAGCCGCGGCAGAGCGATGCGCGCATTGTCATTAACTTCTCACTGCGATAAAGCGGGAGCGGGCCGGTTCGCGATAGCGAGGCTGAGGCGAGGCGGGGATACGGGAAGAATGACGAGCAGATGCGGTTGGATGATCGTGATTGTACTGGTGGCCGTTCCCCTGTGCTGGTCGCAGGAGCAGCGCAAGGACACGCCGGCTCCGGGCGTTACGAGAGAGCCGTTGGCTGGAGTAAACCAGGCCCCCTGGGATTTGACGAAAGAGACCCGCGTTATCAGCTTTGTCCCGATGATGTGCTGGATCTTCACTTCGAATTCACGCCGGAATTCAATCAATCGAATGGCGGGGCTCTCGTGCGAATTCGAGAATCGTCCGGCGTCGAAATACCTCTCCGCACGATGTTTGAGCAACCAACAGTGCGAGGGCTTGCAACCGAGATCGAGCAACTGCTGATTGCAAAGGCGGAGGAGATGCGCGAAGACAAGGTGCAAATTACTTAGGCGTCGCAGTGGAAACGACTGTCGCCACGCCCACTCATTCCAACACAAGTAGCGGGAGTCCAATCAATATGTCATCCTCGACCGAAAATTCGCCGGCCAGCCGGACCACCGTTCCTCCGCTTAGTCTGTATCATCTGCTGGACCCTGCAGTGCTGGCCAATCCTTATCCTTTATACAAGCGGCTTAGAACCGAGGACCCGGTGCACTGGGATCGCTATCTGCACGCTTGGGTCGTTACTCGCTACGAAGACGTGCTTACCGTGCTGCTCAAATTTTCCGCCGATCGGACTCCGACGCCGGAGCAACTGGAAAGCATGGGACTCGCATCGCTCAGCCCCATCGCGGCCGTCATGGTCAAGCAGATGCTTTTCATGGATGCGCCCGCCCATACGCGTCTGCGGGCTTTGGCCTCTTACGCTTTCGGGCCCGACCGGGTTGCCGTTCTCCGCGCCCACATCCAGGAAATCTGCGACCGGCTTATCGACGGGATATTGTCTCGCGGCAAGATGGACGTGATTGCCGATCTTGCGGCGCCGCTCCCGGCGATTGTCACCGCCGAAATGTTGGGCGTTCCGGTGAGCGATCACGATATGTTGAAAGATTGGTCCGCCACCTTTGCGGAGATGCTCGGCAACTTCCAGCACAATCCGGACCGCGTGCCGGGAGTGCTGCGCGCGGTGGAAGGAATGACCACCTACTTCAAGGACACCATTCGCGAACTGCGGGTCCGACCTCGCGAAGGCCTGGTGCATTCGCTGATGACGGCCGAAATTGACGGCGATCGATTGACCGAAGAAGAGGTCATCGCAAATTCCATCGTTACCATGGTTGGCGGTCAGGAAACGACAACGAACCTGATTGGCAATGGAATTCTCAGCCTCCTCCGCAACCCCGGTGAATTGCAGAGGCTCCGGGCGGACTTGTCACTCATTCCGTCCGCGGTCGAAGAGCTGCTGCGCTATGAGAGTCCCAGCCAGCACACCGGGCGACTTGCTCCGGCCGACGTGGAGCTTGGGGGAAAGCTAATCCGAAAACGGCAAGCGGTAATCGCCGTGATGGCTGCCGGCAATCGCGATCCGGAACGCTTTCCCGATCCAGACCGCCTCGACATCACTCGCCAGGATAATCGGCACCTCGCTTTCGGCTGGGCCGCGCACTTCTGTTTCGGCGCGGCGTTGGCGCGGATTGAGGGCAAGGTTGTCTTTGAAACGATGCTTCGCCGTTTGGGTGAGCTTGCACTTGAGCCGGATACGGAGCTGCAATGGCGTTCGAACTTGGGATTGCGCGGCCTGACTCGTCTGCCGATCACGTTTACGGCCTCGCCAGAGCGGAAAGCCGCGTGATCGGCCACATCGAGCTCGGAGCTGACGACGTGCACATCTGGCACGCGCGGCTCGATGTGAGCCCGGCGGTGCTTCGAGGTCTGAGCACGACGCTTGCGCCCGATGAAATCGAACGGGCAAGGCAATTTCGCTTCGTGCGCGACCGCAATTTATTTGTCGCGGCGCGTGCCATTCTCCGGCACATACTTTCCGGCTACATGCGGATGGCGCCCCACGCTTTGCTGCTGCGCTCCACCGCCAATGGAAAACCCTATCTGGCGCATGATGAGCGCGAAGTCCATTTCAACGTGTCGCACTCGGGCGCTGTGGCGCTCTATGCTGTCGCGCGGCGCGAGGTTGGCGTCGATATCGAGCGGATCGATGCGCGGCTTGCCACTCCGGAAGTCGCGATGCAGGTTTTCACCGGCCGCGAACTCGCGGAATGGTCCGCGCTGCCGGCATCCTCACGCACACACGCCTTTTTCGATTGCTGGACTCGCAAGGAAGCCTGCGCCAAAGGCCGTGCCGAGGGTCTCTCGCTGCCGTTGAACGAGTTGGAAGTATGGTCGGCAGACGAAGAATTTCGAGTCGTGGCCGGTGGCGGACGGGCTTGGTTGCTGCGCTCGCTAAAAGCCGCGGCGGGATATAGCGCCGCTGTAGCAGTCGAGGGCGGATGCATGAATGTCCAATCCCTGGATTTTTGTTTGAGCAATGACTCTTCCACCGTCGACGACATTGCGCCCGAATTCCTGCATGAAGCAATTCCCGGTTGAGACCGCCATCGCGTCGTTCCGCAAGCTACGTAACCTCTAACCCTTTTTGGGAAAACTCACAATGAGCTGAAATTTGCTTGCGTATTTTCGAATTTCCGGTGCGGCGGGGCAAGCTGCGCTGGCTCTGTATGCGGTGACCGATATGAACCAGGGCAACGCCACTTGGTCCTCGGTCGGAATGAGCAAGGCTTCGAGCCTGTCCAACCTGCCCTGGAGCAGCTTCCGCGTGTTGCCCATCCGCGCCTGCAACTGAACGCAATCTGAACCAAGAAATAATCTGAACCGAGAAAGAAGAGGCGCGGCATTGCCGTGCCTTTGTTGTTTTTACTCGACGCTTGCGATCAGCCCGCTTTTGGCTTGGCTATCTTCGGAGTGCAGGCTAGAGCAAAACCAGGGAAGGTGGTCCAGAGCAGCCTGCGCGGGCAGGCCGCTCCGGAGTAACGGTTTTTACTTCGGGAAAATTCTGTCGGCTCCATTGGCTGGAGTCGGGGTAAAGATGGCGAAAATTTTGAAATCGTCGCTCACCGGCCGGATGGCGTGGATGTAGCCACGCGGATTGAAGTGGATCTCACCGGCCTGGAATTTTACCCATTGCCCCTTCACCAACTCCTCGCCCACGCCTTTATAAACAAAGATAATCTCGTCGGACGAGCCATGGTAATGAGCGTCGAGCTTCGGCTTTTGCCCGATCGTCATCTGGAAGCGCGGAGTGCCCACCGGCAGATCGACCCTCATACCCGAGTCTGCTGGAATCGGATGGGAGGCGGCCCATTCATCCAGTGTCATCACCACGCCTTTTTTATACTGAGTGTCGATCAAAGACCAGTCGGCGACCACATCGCCGGATTTGGCGCTGGTTTTGCCGCTGTCAAGAAACACCCTCTCGTTGTCTCCGGTTACAGGGGTGAAGTAGTGAAGCTCCTGGGCCTCGCCGTCGCACTGCGTGCCATGAATGACGCCACGCGGATTGAAATGGATATCCCCCGCATGCATCGGTACCCATTTGCCATCGATGTACTCTTTGCAGTTACCCTTGATCAGATAGACAAGTTCATCGGCGAGTGCGTGATAGTGCAGCCCGAAAAGCTGGCCCTCGTTGGTGATGGTGGCCACCATTACGCGCGGGCTCTGGAACACCACGTCAAAACGTATCTTCTGGTCGGCAGCCGGACGGTGAGTGGCGAACCACTCCGCCAGATTCACATTGAAGGGACCGTCGTACTTGGTGTCCAGTTCATGTGCGTCACCGATAAAGTTGACCGGTGGAGCTGCCGCTAAGGTCAGTGCGCCCAGCGTTAAGAGAACGAAAACAGCCACAAGTAATTTACATTTCATCGATGATTCCTCCCTTCACAACAAGATTGCTATTCGGCAGGTGCCAAGTACGTTCTTGCCTCGCATTCTTGTCTAGTACTTCTTCAGTACAAGATAGAACCCGCAAGCCGTACCCAGGAATCCGAATACCACCAAGTACATAAGACCGGCCGTATATGTACCCGTGGCGCCAATCAGGAAACCGACGATCATCGGTGAAAGTCCACCGACGAGCTGCGACGAACCATTTTGCAGGCCAGCCGCCTGACCGATCATGTTTGCCGGGATGAAAGCTTGCAGGACCGTCCAAGCCATTGGCAGCGAAACCCCTTTAAAGTAAAGAGCTACGCAAAGCAGCAGTGCGCTTAAGTAGTTGTTGTGAACCATCGCGCCTAAAAAAATAAAGGTGGCGCATCCCCCCAGTCCGACGCAATTGATGACCGCCGCTCGTTTGAGCCGGTCGGCAATCACACCGGCGGAAATCAATCCCACCAGGCCAAAAACAAATGGCAAGGAAGAAAAAATGCCCATCTTTGCCCAGGAAAAACCACGGGCGATCCGCAGATACTGAGGCAGCCAGGACATGATGCCCCACCACATGCTGACCGAAGCCCAAAAGGAAAACGCGGAGCAGCAAAAATCGGGGTTCTTAATCAGCCGTACAAAATTCTCCCATGGTGTCCCGGCTCGCTTGTCTTTGGGCGCGAGATCCTGGCCTTTGGCGATGTGCTCGATCTCCGCCTGGTTCACCCATGGATGTTGACTGGGGCGATCTCTGATCACAAACCAGATAAGCGGGACCGCAATCATGCTGAGGATGGCACAAAGCCAGTAAATGGAACGCCAACCGTAAACCGCCATCACCGCGGCGAACGACGACATGCCCAAAGCGGGTCCTACCATCTGTCCCAGCAGCCAGGTCGAGTTGGCCTTTCCCCTTTCCTGTCGGGGAAACCAGCTTTTAACCAGCGCAATCTGCATCGGGTAATGCAGCGCTTCTCCAGCTCCGAGGATGAACATGGAGGCATAAAGAACAGTTACATTTTTCGCCGTAGCGGCCATCAACAGCGGCGCCACCCAGGTAATCAAGGCGAGGGACATGGCTTTCCGGGGCCCTAAACGGTCTCCAAAGGGGCCGAGGAAAACATTGCCCAACCCGTAAGAGACAAGGAAGAAGGTCATCAACAAACCCTGTCCCACGGGATTGTTCCTGAGTCCCATGTCTTCCAGAAAGCGGGGAAAGGCGATGAGAACGGATACGTTCACCCGATCCAGGTACGCCACCAGGACCACGAAAGCCAAAACAACCGCTATCCAGACGCGTACCTTGCTCGGAGCTTCGAGTTGGGCCGTTGCGTTTGGTACCACCCCCTCAGTATGGATTTGAGGCGTTTGGGTACTCATTTCGATTTCCCCCATGATTTCGCGACAATGTTCAGCCGGCGGCGGATGCTTTGCCGATCCGTATGCTGGCGGAGATGCTGCGGGCAAATTCCAGGGAACGCAACGAGAATCAGCGTCCAGTTGCGGCCTCGGTAGCTTCTCTAAAATGATTTGCTACTCAAGGCAGACAATGGACACTGATTTACGCGCGCCCCTGTGTTCCGCCCGCTCAGCTCTGTTTCAGCGCCGTTTTCACGCGATCCGGCGTCATCGGGAGCTGTAGCAGCCTGGCCCCGGTGGCGTCATAGATCGCATTTGCGATGACCGAACCCATGGTGATGATCGGCGGCTCGCCCATTCCATCGGGTGGAAACTGGCGATTGTCGACCAAGACCACTTCCATCTTCGGCATAGCCGAGAAGCGTGGAATCTCGTAAGTGTCGAAGTTGCGAGCCAGAACCTCACCGTCCTTGAAAAGCACTTCTTCGCTCAGCGCGTAGCCCAAGCCCATCGTGATGCAGCTTTCCACCTGCTGACGCGCGCCTTCCGGGTTGACCACCGTGCCCGGGTCGGCTGCGGTCACGATCCGCTTAACCTGCACGGCCCCGGTGTTTTTGTCGACTTCTACCTGCGCCATGCTCGCAATGTAAGTGCCATAGATGACACCGCAGGAGACGCCCACTCCCCGGCCGCTTGGGGTTTTCCCGGGTGTCCAGCCAAACTGCTTGGCCACTGCCTCAAGCACTCCGCGCATGCGTTTGTCGCTTAAATGTTTGAGCCGGAACTCGAGCGGATCGATACCGGCTTTGCTCGCCAGCATGTCCATGTGCGATTCGCGGGCAAAGGAAATCGTGTTCGTGCCCGGCATCCGCCATGCGCCAACGTTGAACGGATGCACGCCTCCGGCGGTGTCTCCCCTCTGCCAGGCGAGTCCCGTTATCGGTGCCGCCACCGTCCGGCTGTTGGGCACATCATAGAAGGTCACCGATCCCCAGTCGCCGGCGGCGTATACCGTGAAATCCCATGAGGCAAGCCGACCCTCCTTGGTCATTGCCGAGCGGATCTTTACCACGCCAGCCGGCCGGAAGCGGTCGTACATGAAATCTTCGGAACGGTCCCAGACCAATTGGACAGGCCGGCCGACCAGCTTCGCCAGCCGTGCCGCTTCGACGGCATTCTGGGGGTAGTTTTTCCCGCCGAAGCCTCCGCCGACATACGGGGTAATCACCCGCACATTCTGCGGCGTGAGGCCGAGGGTTTTCGCCACGGCGTCGCGAACCCCGAACGGCCTTTGGGTGCTCGCCCATACCGTCGCCTTGCCGCCTTCGATCTTTACCAGCGATGTGTGGGTCTCCATATGGGCGTGCGCCCCATAGCTGTGATAGTAGGTTTGTTCGAAAAGCTCGCCGGCTTTCTCGCCCTCGGCCAGGTTACCCTTCTCGGCCATCACCTTGTGTTCCACCTTGGCTTCAACCAGGTGATCGAAAATAGAATTGTTGTCTAACTTGTTCGGTGAAGGCTCGAATTGCGCTTTGATGAGCCCCAATGCCTTGTCGGCAATGTCGGGCCGGTCGCCGATCACGGCGATCAGGTCGCCGTCCTTCACAACCTGCACTCCAGGCACTTTTTCGGCGGCGCTGGTGTCGATGCTTTTGAGCGTCGCCCCGTGTGCCGGTGGCCTGAGAATGCGGGCGAACACCATCCCCGGAAGCGTGAAGTCGGCGGTGTACCTGGCTTTGCCGGTAACTTTCTCGATTGCGTCCTTGCGCGGGGCCGAGGTTCCCATCACCTTGTAGGACGTTGCGGGTTTCACCGGAACCTTGCCGAGTTTGCGCTCGATGCGCTTTCCCTGAACCAGTTCCGCGTAGGTGACGTGCTTGCCCGAAGCCGGGTCGGTGACGACGCCGTTTTTCACCTGTAGTCGTTCGACCGGAGCATTGAGATGTTCGGAAGCCATTTGCAGCAGGACGGCTCTTGCCTCGGCTGCGGCTCCACGCAGGATTGGCCCCAATATCCGGTTGCCTTGAGAGCCGAACGTTCCGATGTCCCACGGGCAAAGATCAGTGTCGCCCATGATCATGTCGATCGAGTCGAAAGCAACGTCCAGCTCTTCGGCGAGGTTCTGCGCGAGCGCGGTCTCGATGCCTTGCCCCATCTCGACCTTGCCGATCATGCAGGTGACGCGGTTGTCAGCTCCGATCTTGATGTAGGCGTTGAAGTCGGTGGGAGGCGCGGGCGGAGCCTGGCCGAAGACATCCATCGGGCCAGCCCAGAAGTACACCACCAGGCCGGTTCCAAGCTTGAGAAAATCGCGGCGGTTGACGCCGCTATCGGCCGTCAGGGTCATCTCATCTTGTATCATCATGCCCTTCCTTTCATCGCCACGGCCGCATCCTGGATGGCCTCGACGATCCGAACCTGCGCCCCGCAACGGCATAAATTGCCATCCATATTGCTGATGATGTCGGCGGCGGCCGGTCGCGGTGTCTGCAGCAGAAGCGCGTAGGCATTCATAATCATGCCCGGGGTGCAATAGCCACACTGAAAGGCGTTGTGTTTGATGAAGGCTTCCTGGATGGGGTGAAGGTGTCCGTCCTTGCTCAATCCCTCGATGGTCAGGACTTTCTTTCCGGCAATTTCCTTGACCGGGAGCGAACACGACCTCACAGCCTGGTTGTCTACAATCACGGTGCAGGCGCCGCAAATGCCGGTACCGCAGCCGTACTTGGCGCCCGTCAGGCCGAGGTCATAGCGCAATACCCATAGCAGCATGCGCTCGTCATCGACCTGGATACGTGTTGGCTTGCCATTGAGAATGAATGCGATCGATCGTTCCATAAGAGGTTCCTTTAACCGTCGTACCTAAACACTACAAAGCTGGTTAGAGTAAGTGAATTCCGCTGCTGTTCACGCCGGGCCTGACGGTCACCCCGACGGAGAACCGAGCGCGCCTGGTTGCAGCCTATTCCTTTCGCGAAACGGCTTCGAATCAGTTCCTTGCCAGCGACAACGACAGCAAAACCGCTGCGGCGAGGGCCGCCCCCGCTTCGCAATCCATCGTGTTCAACGACAATTTCTTCGCATTATGGATTTGGGCCGGAGTATCTGACGGCGCGCGCCGGCTGTCAAGCAGAATCTCCGGCCAGCCGGGCTGTCAGACACAGAAGTGGAAGCGTATGAGAATAAAGGTCCAGCCGGGGAATCGGCGGCTTGCCCGCAGGCCGCCGGGTGGGCCCTCGATCGGTCGCCCTCCGGCCCACTCTTTGCGCGTTTTTTGCGCGTTTTGCACACGAAAAAACGGGATTGCTATGTCCGATAATGCGAAAGCGTGGGTTGCTAAACCCCGGGTTGGTCACGTCCCATAACGGGACTCGTGTCCCCAGGTCGGGTCGAGTCGCGTCTCCGGCGTCGCAGATCCGGGCGAGCCTGGAAGTCGAACGTCAGCGTATACGATTTTGATTTCCACCCCGAAGGCAACGATTGCCTTGACAGACGTGAAGCCGGGATCTCATATTTTTACCGGGTGACACTCAACTCTCATGTCAGATAATCCGCTGGCCGCATCGCCGTTTGCCTCGCACCTCGGTTTGAAAGTCGTCGAATGGTCTCCCGGAAGGGCGGTGATTTCGCTCGAAGTCACCGACACCATGAAGAACAGTCGTGGCAACGCCCACGGAGGAGTCACGGCAACCCTGCTGGACGTGGCGCTCGGAATCGCCTGCCGCAGTCACGCGGACGATTGGATGAGCGAGGGCACGGTCACCCTGAACGTGCAGTTTATCGAGCCCGCGCACGGCGCATTGCGGGCCGAAGGCCGCTTGCTGAGAGCGGGGGGAACCGTGGCATTTGTCGAGGGCGAGGTGCGCGACGAGCGCGGAGCGATCGTGGCGAAAGGGACGGCAACCTTCAAGATAGCGCGCCGGCGCCACCGTAGTGCTGCGCGATAAGGATGGGGCACGCGGCACCGCCCATGGCTGCGTTCAGCGTGAGCGCGGAAATATTCTGGAAGTGTCATTCTGAGCGACCGCAGGGAGCGAAGAATCTGCTGTTGTTTTTCTCCACCCGACGAAAAGCAGATCCTTCGCTACTCCACCCCAGCAACGGCAAAAGCGGCCGTCGCCGGGGACCCCGGCTGCGCCCAGGATGACACTTCATGGAAGGTGTGATGACAGTCATGAAGTTTCTGATGATACGCGCGAGAGTCGTCATGATACCTCATCAAGGGTTTGTGCTGAGACTCATGCTTCGTTTTAGGGGGCTTCGGGTTTGACGATCATGCCGCGGCTGGTTTTGCCGTTCATGACGACCAGCAGGGGAGCCGGCAAGCGCAGATGACGGACAGAGCCGTGGACTTCGAGGGCGGGCTGCGCGGCGAGCCAGTCCCAATCGACGAATCCCTGTCCGGCATCGCTGTTGATGGTGAAATAGCCGACCTGGAAGGCGACCAGATTCTGGAAGAAGTGGCTGCCTTGCGAGGGCGCTACGCGCAGGTCGCTTAATCCGGTCTCGACGATCACGCGGGCGCCTGAAATCTGTTCCCAGGTGACGGGGATTCCCATCCACGGATCGGTCGAGCCCCAGCGCCCGACGCCGATCAGCAGATAGGAAATTCCGGCTTCGGAGAGTTTGGCGTTGAGATGCGCGAGCTGATGCGCGACCTCGCGGCTGCGGGCGCGTTCGAAGCGCTGGAAGTCGACGGCCACAATGTCCCGGATGTCCTGAATGCGGCCGTTGCCGAGCACCTGCGAGCTTTCGCAGAGCAGGCGGGAGCCGTCGACCTCTTCCATGCGGACCTCTTCCCATTCGCGCGAGACGACGAGCGGACGCATTTGCAGGAATCCGAAATTGGCGCTCTCGCCGTCGCGCTGCGGCAGGCGGACCGCGAATTCCAACTCGACCGGGCGTCCCGAAGCCTCTTCCAGCAACTTGGTCAGCTCATCGACGATGCTGGCGAGGGGAAAGGCTCCGTACTTGAGAATGGGAGCGAAGGTGACGATGCGCGGGCCCGTCCGGCTGACTCCGTCATAGATCGCATGATTGTCGGCCGAATAGGTGGAGGCCAGCCACGGCAGGGTTCCATCGGCCTCGGCGACGCGCAGCCCGTAGCGCACCTCGCGCAACTCGGAAAGCCCGGAACGATGGCCGTCGTGGTGGTCCAGCTCCAAGGCCCAGAACTCGGTTTGCGAGTTCGCCAGAATGTCTTCAACCGAGGAAAACTGAACCAGATTCTGGGGGTATCGAGGACAAAAGGTCAGGCTCTTGCCGCCTTCGACGACTTCGCGGCCCAGTCCCAAGGCCACGGCGACGACTCCATCGGAGGCCGTCATGGGCGCGACCGGGTAGAAATTCTGCGAGCGGGCGACGCCGGAAAAATCCGGATAAA
This sequence comes from uncultured Acidobacteriota bacterium, assembly GCA_963786555.1. Taxonomy (GTDB): domain Bacteria; phylum Acidobacteriota; class Terriglobia; order Terriglobales; family Acidobacteriaceae; genus CAWBRT01. The sequence goes on along the minus strand of CAWAZO010000003.1, from coordinate 75,942 downwards.
AACGCTTGCCATGAACTGCGCCCACCACCTGCTGGAGGATGACCGCCATCTTTTCCTCTTCCAGACGGTAGGGCGTGGCCCGCACGTAAGCCTTGGCGCGCTGGCTGAAGGTCGAGGCATAGACCCGCCGGATGGCTTCGCTCAGTTGATTGAAGCGCACCCCGAGATCGGGGTCCTGGTTGGCGAGCATGAAGGTATCGTAGACACCCGTGAAGGGCTGATATTGCGAGTCCTCCAGCAGGCTGGACGAACGCACCGCCAGCGGATAGTGCAGCTCGGCCAGGAAGGCCAGCAGGCTTTCGCGAACGTGAGCCGGCAGCAAGGCGGCCAGGAAGCGCTGCTCAATCTCCGCCTCGTCCGCGCTGCGGATGGCAAAATCCAGCAGGTTGTTTTCGGCCAGGAACTGGTCGAAAACATCGGTGGCCAGCACCAGCGTGGAGGGCACCGCGATGCTGACGCCGGGGAAGCGCGCGGCCACCTGGCGCTCGCGAAAGAGATGACGGACGAAGGCAAGTCCGCGCGCCTTGCCGCCGAGCGAGCCGCCGCCGATGCGCAGAAAAAACGTGTCGTTGGGCTCGAAACCGGAGGGACTGAAGTCTCCGATGATCGCCTGCCGCTGCTCGCGCCGGTATTCGGCAATGGAGTTGATGATGTCCAGGCGCAAGTCCGCCAGGGTCGCGAAGTCGGAGACCTTGCGCGGCCGGAGTTTCTGGGCGAGAGCAAACTCGGTGCGCGCTCGCAGCCAGCGCGAAAAGTGATTGCGCTCGCTGTGATAGGCGAGGCTCTCGGCGGGAACCTGAGGCAGAACTTTTTCCAGCGAGGTCAGGTCCTTGGCGCGGGCCACTTCGGAGTGGTCCGGGCGGCGGAAGACAAAGTCGCCGAAGGCAAACTGCTCGGTGAGCAGACGCCGCAGGTCTCCCAGCATGGTGGGCGAGCGCTTGCGCAGAAACGAGTAGCCCTCGGCATGGGCGCGCGCCATGAACTTGGTGCGGCTGGAATGGAGCACGATGGGAACATCCGGCACCAGGCTGCGGACCATGTTCGCCAGCTCGAAGCCGGCATCCGGCGTCAACTGGCCGCCCATGGGAAACTCCACGTCGGAGACGACGCCGAACAGGTACTCGCGATAATCCGATCGCCTGCCGCGCCGCATCCTCGTAATTCGAACAGAGCAGAATCTTGGGCCGGGCGCGCATGCGCACCAGCTTATGCGCGACGTTGAGGCCCTCGCTGAACAGGTTGCGCGACTGGGTGATCAGCTCGGTATAAATCACCGGCAGAAATGACGAGCAGTAGCGGATGTTGTCTTCGACCAGAAGAATGACCGGAACACCCATGACCGAGGTGTCGTGGAGGACATTGCGCTTGTCCTCGATGTACTTGATGAGGGCGATCAGAATGCGGACATTGCCCTGCCAAAGAAAGATGCGGTCGATATCGGTAACCGGATTACGGGCGACGAAATCCTTGATCTGACGGTAATCGTAGGCCGAGCACGATGACAGGCACATCCAGACCGGCTTGTCTGACCTGCCGCGCCAGCTCGGCGGCGCTCATCGAGCCAACCGTCAGATTGGTGACGATGAGGTTGAAGCGCGGGTCCGAGCGCGCAAGTTCGATCGCCTCCGGACCGCTGGAGACATGGGTGATTCCGGGGATGTGCTGGAGATGCAGTTCGAGCGAGTCGCCAATCAGGAGTTCGTTGAGGCGTCCGTCCTCGCGCAGAATGAAGGAATCGTAGAGGCTCGATACCAGCAGGATGTCGCGCACCCGGAAGGGCATGAGCTCTTCGAATGCCTCGAGGAGTTTTTCCGGATCGGTGATTGGCTCGGGTGATAGAAGCGGGTCCATTGCGTATTTTTGCGAGTGCGGAGAAAATGCGGGGGTGGAACTCGTCCACCCCCCTTGACCTTCAGCGTGCCGGGCCGGAAATTACACCAGTCCCTGGTCCATCATGGCATTGGCCACCTTCAAGAAGCCGCCGATATTGGCTCCGTTCACCAGATTGCCGGGAGTCCCGTAGGTCTCCGCGGTTTCGAAGCAGTTCTTGTGAATGGCGATCATGATCTGGTGCAGCTTCTCGTCCACTTCTTTGCGGCTCCAACTGATGCGAGCGCTGTTCTGAGCCATTTCCAGGCCCGAGACCGCGACGCCGCCGGCGTTCGCCGCCTTGGCGGGTCCGTAGAGAACCTTGGCCTCGATGAACAGTTTTGCGGCTTCCAGGGTGCTGGGCATGTTTGCGCCCTCGGCCACCAGACCGACGCCATTCTTGATGAGATTGGCGGCGTCCTTGGCGTTGATTTCGTTCTGCGTGGCGCTCGGGAAGGCGCAATCGGCCTTGAGGTTCCAAAGCGGATTGTGATCCAACCTTACGTCGGTGGGCATGAAGATCGCGTGCTTGAACTGATCCGCATACTCCCGGATGCGGCCGCGGCGGACGTTCTTCAGTTCCATGACCCAGGCCAGCTTCTCGCGGTCGATGCCATCGGGATCGTAAATCACGCCGTTGGAGTCGGAGAGCGTTACTGGCTTCGCTCCCAGGTCGAGCAGCTTCTCGACCGTGTACTGGGAGACGTTTCCGCTGCCGGAGACGAGGCAAACCTTGTCTTCGAGCGTCTCCTTGCGGGTCTTCAGCATCTCGTTCGCGAAATAGACGCAGCCGTATCCGGTTGCTTCGGGACGAATCAGCGAGCCGCCCCAGGTCAAGCCCTTGCCGGTCAGCACGCCGGTGAACTGGTTGGTGAGGCGTTTGTACTGGCCGAAGAGGAAGCCGATTTCCCTGCCGCCCACGCCGATGTCGCCGGCCGGGACATCCGTGTCGGCTCCGATGTGCCGGTACAACTCGGTCATGAAGCTCTGGCAGAAGCGCATCACTTCGTTGTCACTCTTGCCCTTGGGATCGAAATCCGATCCGCCTTTGGCGCCGCCCATGGCGAGCGTGGTGAGCGAATTCTTGAATGTCTGCTCGAAGGCCAGAAACTTCAGGATGCCAAGGTTGACGGAAGAGTGGAAGCGCAGCCCGCCTTTGTAGGGCCCGATTGCGCTGTTCATCTGGATGCGGAAACCACGGTTGACCTGCATGGTGCCCTGATCGTCAACCCACGGCACGCGGAACATGACCACGCGCTCAGGCTCGACGATGCTGTCAAGGATGCGGGCGGAAATGTATTCCGGATGGCGCTCGAGCACGAGGCGCAAAGATTCGAGCACTTCCTGGACGGCCTGGTGAAATTCGGGTTCCGCAGGATTCTTTGCCTTTACCTGCGCCATGACTTCCTTAATGTAGTCGCCCGGCGTCTTGATTCCGGGCGGTGTCATAATTCCAGCACTCATTGCGTTTTTTCCTCCGAAGCTGCGTTACCGTCTTGGTCTGTACTTGGTTTTGTTTCAACATCTTCTTTTAACTAGTTGGAACATCTGGTCCCGGCAGCCGGACGGATTAAATGGCACATCCCGCCCCGCCCGCCATGATTTAGATCACTTAAGAGTGTGATACGCACAGAAGGCCGCAAGAGGCCCAGGACGGCGGAAACTCATGCGCCTACTCGTCATTCTGAGGAAAAAAGGCCGGGCCCGGCTTGGGTGGCCGAGCCCGGCTTTGGGTGGGAAAGCCGACCTGATGGGACATTACCCGGGAAAGCCGTTAGCAACTGCCGTTTACCGACTGTCCGCAGAGGGTCCCGCTAACCGTACAAGCGCCGCCTTCGGTAGCGCTCAGTTGCAGATTAATCTGGCAGGTTCCCGACGGAACCTGCGCGGTTCCGGATAAATCGGGCGCGAAAGCGAAACCTCCGCGCAGCGTAACCGTCACCGGCCACACCAGAGTGTCGTTCGCAATCGTCTCTTTGGAAGCCAGGGTGATGTTGGGATCCCCATTCAGGACAATTCCGTTTTCATCACAGGCGGCCGGCAACATTTGGAGTCCTATGGTGACGGATCCATTGTTGGCGCTGTTCAGGGATTCACTGGCGCTTCCAGAAACTGAAACACTACCTCCTCCCGAACACGTGGACGTGCCGGAAAAGGTACAACTATTATTACCGGAAATAGAGCAGTTTAACGCGGCTGCCCGAACGGCAGGCGCTAGCTTGCGCAGCGTCATCCTGCCACTGGCCTTGTCTTGGACTGAATTTAAAGCGCTTGTCAACCCGTCCGAGATGCTGCTGTACACCGCAGTCTCGACCGCCTGAGCCTGAGCCGGTGTCAGATTGGTGTTGCTCACGCCGCTGCTGGAACCTCCGCATCCACTCTGTAGAAGGACTAATCCGATTAATAAGGCAGTTGAAACTCTATATAACGATGACATTGCATCTCTCCCGCTTGGTATTTGAATCCGCGCAAAAAAACGCGCACGGTGAACCTTGGGCATTACGGGAACTGATTGGTGCGCCGAACGATATGCGGGGTTCCTGGATGTGTCAAGCAAATATCTAATGTTCAGAATTAGAAGGGAGCGTTACGGCGATGCCGGCCTTAGGGTTAGCCTCTAAGCTATGGGGCGCACAAAGACATGCCATCCAACCTGGTTTTCGTTGGGCGGGAGTGTCCAGCCGCTTTCGCCGCTAAGCCTCGGCCGCTACTTTCCGGCGATGTTTTCGTTGAGGATGATGACGCCGTCCTCGTCGGCGTAAATGTGGTCGCCCGGATGGCAGAGGTGGCCGCCGATTTCAATCGGAATGTTGACCTGACCTTCGGAGCGCTTGAAGGATCTCTTGGGGACGGAGCCGAGGGCTTTGACGCCGAGATTCAGGCTGGCCAGGGCGGCCTTGTCGCGCACGTAGGCGTACATCACCAGTCCCTCCCAGCCGTTCTTCACCAGGTCGGCGGCAATCACGTCTCCCAGCAGGGCGCAGCGCGGGCTTCCCCCGCCATCGACGACCAGAATCTTGCCGGCGCCGGGCGTGGCGCTCAGTTCCTTGATGCGCGAATTGTCCTCGAAACATTTCACCGTGACGGCTTCGCCGTGGAAGCTGATGCGTCCGCCGAAATCGTGAAAGATCGGGGTGAAGACACGCACGGTTTTTTCAAATTGATCGCAAAGGTCGGTTGTCTTGAAATTCATCTCGGCTCCTCGTTCGCATGTAAATTTCTAAGCCAGTGTTCCGTCTCGGGAATCCGCGTGATACCCCTTGCGATGTCATTCTGAGCGACCGCAGGGAGCGAAGAATCCCAGCAGGATTTCATAAAAGCCCAGACGGCACGGGGAGGGACAGCTTCCTGGGGATCCTTCGGACGCGCGAAAGCGGCGCGACCTCAGGATGACACCCCTGGAGTGCGTAATGAGGATGACACCTCATCGAGTTTTTCCGCAGCCTGCTAAAGCGCGCTCCTTCAGGGAGAGCGGAGAATCTGCTTTTGTTTTTCAACGCTCACCAACAACAGATCCTTCGCTGCGCTCAGGATGACACTCCGATGAGTGCGCGATGAGAATGACACTGCTACGAGTTTTTCCGCAGCCTCTAAAGCGCGCCCCTTCAAACGCCGATTATGAAACAGCCCCTGATGTCACCTCATCAACTTTGGTGGACTCGACCGGCTCTCGACAGGTATATCCGATGCAGTGGGCGAGGATCAAGAGCTTACGTTGCGGGCGGTGCCGTAGTAGTATCGAACCATGCAAATTCGTCTTTCCAGCTATGGCCAGGCTTCGACCCGCCCTTCGCCGGTCAGCCGGTTGTTGTCCGATTTCGCGCATGACTTTCGCGATGGCGTAGACGTCAACCTGGGGGTTGGCTACGTCAACGAGAAGACCATTCCGGTTCCCGAGCTGATGGATGCGCTACAGGCGGTCGGGCGCGACGGCCTCAAGTACCGGCAGGCGTTCAACTACGGCTCGCCCGTGGGCTCGGCAAACCTGATCGCCTCGATTCGCCGCTTCCTCGCCACCATGAAGATCGGGCAATTGGACGAGGCCACGATCGCGCGCAAGCGGTTGGCGATTGGCGCCTGCGGAGCGACCAGCATCCTCGACGGACTGGCGCAGGTGCTGCCGCCGGGAATCGTGGTGACCTCGGACCCGACGTACTACATCTATGCCGACGTGCTGGAGCGCAAGGGATTCGAGATTCTTCCGGTTCCCGAGGACGCCGAGGGACTGGACGTAAATCTTCTGGAGCGCAAGCTGCGCGCCCTGGGTTCGGCCGCCGAACAGATTTCGTTCTTCTATGTAGTGACGGTGAATAATCCGTCGGGCACGATTCTGTCGAACAAGCGGCGGCGGGAATTGTACGAGGTTGTCGCCCGCGAATCGCGGCGGCAAAACCGGCTGATCCCGATCTTCTACGATCTTGCCTATGAGCTGCTGCTGCACGATCCGGCAATCGAGCCGTTCGCCTCGGTCTTGCCTGCCGACGAGCTCGGGATCGCCTACGAAATCGGCACCTTGTCGAAGATTCTGGCGCCGGGGCTGCGCATTGGCTACCTGCTGGGGCCGAACAGTCCGTTCATGCACGCCATGATCGAGAAGACCAGCGACAGCGGATTCAGCGCGCCGCTGTTCGTGCAGGAGATGTCCAGCTATCTGTTGGATACGCGCATTCAGGAGCAGCTACGGGTGGTGAACGCCGCCTATCGCGAGAAGGCGCTCGCGGTGAAAGAGGGCATCGAGCGCTGCCTGGGACCTTACTTGCAGGAGCAGCGCGGAGGCAGCGCGGGATTCTATTACTACCTGACGTTCCGCGATGTCGAGACCCATCCGACCTCGCCGCTGTTCCGCTTCCTGACCCGCACGACCGGCGATCCGGCGGTGGACGGTACGAAGGAAAACCGTTTGCCGCGCGTCATCTACATTCCGGGCGAGTATTGCGTGCATCGGCGGGGCGATCTGGCGGAGGTCGGCAAGCGGCAGTTCAGGCTCTCGTATGGATTCGAAGAGACGCCGCAGATTCTGAAGGCTCTGGAGCTGATGCGGGAGGGCGTCGAGTTCGCGCAGCGAACGACGACGCTGGTCGGGAGCGCGCGGTAGAAAGCCCCAACGAGCCGAGCCTCGTCGGGGACCCCGACTTCGACTTTCCCACATCTGCCAACGACAGGCAGATATGGGCACCAGTGCGCGGGTAAAGGAACTACCCCACGTTAGCCCAACAGCGGGGCGGAACGTGGGGCACCCGGCCTCAACTTTTTAGATTTGGGGTAGCTGCGGCACGCGATGAAGTGTCATGCTGAGCGCAGCGAAGCATCTGCTTTTGTTCTGTAAATAAAGCAGATCCTTCGGCTCCGCGCTGCTCCGCCTCAGGATGACACCCTCTCCGGCGACTATACTCAAAGTTAAACAGCTCTGGAGATAGGCAAACAATCAAAAGCAGCGGCCTCATCGGCCGCCGCTTTGCTTTACATCGATAGCAAAAATTTTCCGTGTCGCCAGCTTATACGAATTCGCGGACGGCGTTGATGGCCGCGCCCATCGAGCAGTCGGCGTCGGTGGCCACGATGATGTCGACCACGTAGCAGACCTTGGACTTCATGGCGCGCTCGAAGGCCGCCGGAATATCCTTGGCATCGTAGACTCGTTCACCTGCGCCGCCAAAGGCTTCGGCAAACTTCACCACGTCGGGCAGAATCGGGTCGCTCGCATCCTTATAGCGCAGGCGGATGCCGTGCTCGTAGTTGTAGGCGTACTTCTGGTTCTGGCGGATAAGGCCCAGGTTGCCGTTGTTCACCACCACGACAATGATCTTGATGCCGTGCTGTCCGGCCATGCCCAGCTCTTCGCCCATGAAGAGGAATCCGGCATCGCCGACCACGGCTACCGAGGGATCGTCCGGGCAGGCGACTTTCGCGCCGATGGCGGCCGGAACCTCGTAGCCGAGCGTACCCGCTCCGCCCGAAGGCAGGTAGCGACGAGGCAGTTCGATGTTCTGTAACTGGCCCGACCAGATCTGGGTAATGCCGCAGCCCGCGGTGAACATGGTGTTCGGCGGGAAGAACTTGTTGATCTCGCCAAAGACGCGATGCGGACGGATGGGCGAATCTTCGACGTCGGTCTTGCGGGCCATTGCCGCGCGGCACGCCGGCAGTTGCTTGACCCTTTCGGAGGGCGCGGGATGATATCCGCGCTTCCTGGCTTCTTCCAGCAGGGCGACCAGCGCGGCCTTGGCGTCGGAGACGATGCCGATATCCGCCTTGATGACGTTGCCGATCTGGGAGGGCGAAATATCAATGTGGATGAACTTCCGGTTTCCGGTATAGACATCCAGCTTGCCGGTATGGCGGTCGGTAAAGCGGCAGCCGACGCCGATGACGAGATCGGATTCGAGGAAGGTCTTGTTGCCCATGGGGCCGCCGACCTGGATGCCGGCGTGTCCGGCGCTGAGCGGATGCTCGTACGGCAGGCCGCCCTTGCCCATGTAGGTCATGATCACCGGGATTTGCAGGTATTCCGCCAGCTCGCGGAACTCGGCGGTCGCGTTCGGAAAGGATGACGCCGCCGCCCAGAATCATGATGGGAGCCTTGCTCGCCATGATCATGTCCATGGCCTTGCTGATGGCCTGCGGCTCCGCCACCGGGCGAGTCCAGGGTAGGGGGCTGTCTTTGGCGGGATCGTAATCGATGTCGGCCATCTGCACGTCCAGCGGCAGGTCGATGAGCACCGGGCCGGGACGTCCGCTCGCAGCCGTGCGGAAGGCTTCGCGCATGATCTTCGGCGCGTCGGCCGGATTGGTGATGCACCAGGTTTTCTTGGCGACGGTCTTGCAGATCTCCGCGATATCAACGCACTGGAAAGCCTCTTTGCCGAACAAACTGGAGCTGGCATTGCCCGTGATGGCGATCAGCGGAATGGAATCGGCATGCGCCGTGTACAGGCCGGTGACAAAGTTGGTGGCTCCCGGTCCGGAGGTGCAAATTGCCATGGCCAGCTTGCCCGAAGCCCGGAAATAGCCGTCGGCGGCATGTACCGCACCCTCTTCGTGTCTGGCTACGTAATGCTGAATCTTCGAGTTCTTCAGGTATCCGTACACCGGATTGATGGCGGCGCCGGGAATGCCGAACGCGGCCTGAATGCCCTCGTCCTCAAGAATTCTGACAACTATTTCTGCGACTTTCATGAATCCCTCTCATGCAAAGTAGAACTTTGCAGCCATTCTAAGCGTCCTACATCGGCGAACAGCATCTCTATGACCAACATCACAGTGCAATGTGCGTGCTCTCCGTCCGCCGGCGACGGCGGTACAGAAATCGTTGGTAGAGCGCAACTCTTGTGACTCTATAGTCCGCGAAACCCAGGTTTATGCGCCGCCGCCGTAAAAGCCGGCGCGCGACAGCAACGATTTTGCAGCAATAATAATGATGATGCGATACCGGTATTCTTCTTTCTTCCATATTACTTTGGACGGCGTAGCTCTACAAGCCACGAAAAGCGGACAGGACGTGGAGCACCCGGGGAATGCGGGCCGCCGCCCCAAAGGCGCGCCACGGTCGCAAGTGCCATGGAAGTGACGGGCTTAGAGCGCTTTCCGCGTTGCTGTATGCCAAACCAACAACGTCATTCCGAGCGAGCGTCGCGAGCCGAGGAATCTTTTGTGTTGCTCGCGGCGGTAAACACAAGATCCCTCCACTGCGGTCGGGATGACGCCTCTGAATTCATTTTGCCGGGCGGCTACCCGAATCCGGGAATCGCCATAGGCTTACTGCCGGATGACGCCCCGGCGTCGCGATGAAGCCCGGTTTTGTCCGAGTGACAATGGTCACAATTGCAGGTGATGATAGTCACGGCTCCTTGGGTAATGGTCGATTTATCTTGGCCTTGCGGTCGAAAGCCGTTGTAAGGAGAAGCCATGAATCAGGCCGGCGCAACGCAGGAATCCAAACCGAGGCTGGTGTTCTGGGAGGTCACCAAGGGATGCAATCTTCGCTGCATTCACTGTCGCGCGACCGCTACGGAACTGACTTCGCCCGCCGATCTCGATACTCCCAAGGCTCTCGACATCATCACCCAGATCGCCGAGTTCTCGAATCCGATCCTGGTGCTGAGCGGCGGCGAGCCGCTCTATCGCACCGATATTTTTCAGCTCGCCGGCTTTGCCACCGAGCGAGGACTGCGCGTGGCGCTGGCCACCAACGGAACCCTGGTGACGAAAGAAATCGCCCGCAAGATCGTGGACTCGGGGGTGAAACGGGTCTCGATCAGCCTGGACGGCGTGAACGCGGATACCCATGACACCTTCCGCGGCATCCCGGGCGCATTCGACGCCGCCATTTACGGCTTTCACAACCTCAAAGAACTCGGCATGTCCGTGCAGATCAATATGACGATCGCGCGCCACAACGCCAAGCAACTGCCCGCCGTGCTGAACCTGGTGCGCGACCTCGGGGCCGATGCGCTGCACACGTTTCTGCTGGTTCCCGTGGGATGCGGGGTGAATATTGCCGAGGCGCAGATGGTGCCGCCGCAGGAGTACGAGGACATTCTCAACTGGTTTTACGATCAGGAGCAGATTGGCGACATCGAACTGAAGGCCACCTGCGCTCCGCATTACTTCCGGGTGGTGCGCCAGCGGCGCGCGGCCGAGCGCCGGGCCGAGGGATACGGCACCGTGCCGGTCGCTGCCGACGGGACGGCCATCGGCGCCACGGAAATGACGATGCCCGGCTCGACCGGAATCGCCTTGAAACCCGCATCGCGCGCTGGCGGTCATCCCGGAGGTCACCCTGGCGGCAAGCATCCGGATGGCCTGAATGCGGTCACCAAGGGATGCCTGGCGGGAACCGGCGTCTGCTTCATCTCCCATCAGGGCGAGGTTTTTCCCTGCGGCTACCTGCCGGCGCTGGCCGGCGATCTTCGCCATCAGTCGTTCGCCGAGGTCTGGACGAAGTCAGAGGTCTTCGGAACCCTTCGCGACAACAACAAGCTGACGGGGAAGTGCGGTTGCTGCGAATTCCGCAACGTCTGCATGGGCTGCCGGGCACGAGCTTTTGCGGCGACGGGCGATTACATGGCGGCGGAACCATCCTGCGTCTATGAGCCGAAGACGCTACAGGCGGCGAAGCGCTAGAACTGATTGCTGAAAATTTTCTCCGCGATGTCATCCTGAGCGAGCCGAGGACACCGGCGGCGCGATCTCAGGATGACACTTCTACAAGTTTTTCAGCCGCCTGATGGGCCGTGGCGGGGGCGGAGTTCCAATCTGGTACCTTGCTCAAAGCGGTACGCCCGCTGTTTCAACACTAGCTTTTACCTTGTCGCGGCAAAACGCGTAGCATTATAAAAAGAGCCACTGGAGTTTCGGGCCAGCTCTGTCTGCTTGCCAGGCTGGCCGCCAGGAGGTTCGATCTTGTCGCTTGCGTTCCAATTCGTGGGCAACGTCCGGCAGGTGCTTTGCATTGAGGTTCATATGCAGGTGAACGTGTGGGGCATGACGGCTTCTGGGGAACCGTTTATACAGACTGCGCATGCCACTGAGGCCGGTCCCTATCGCGCCTCCATTGTCGGCATCGAGCACGAAGTGCCGGTCGGCGAGACCCTTGGAGTGGAATACCGGGGCAGGCGAGGCCGTTTTTGCGTGGTCTGGGCCGGGCAGGCAGGCACGGTGGACGCGGGAAAAATCGAGGTGCGGCCCTTGGACCGGGTGAAAGATTTCTGGGGCATTGATTTCGAGCGGACGGACGAGCGCCAGCGCGTGGGCGAACGGCGGGCGGCTCCGCGCTATCCTTGCCGCGGTTCGATTTCCATGCGCCAGCTCGAAGGCGCCGGGAGCATTTCCGCGTCGGTGACCGATATCAGCTTGAGCGGCTGCTACATCGAGCTGATGCAGACCTTCCCGTTGGGGACCAAGCTTTCTTCGTTGCTGAACGTCGAGTCCATCTCCGTCCGCTGTACGGCGGAAGTTCGCACCGCTCATCCCGGCGTCGGCATGGGAATGAAATTCGAGGAGATCAGCGAAACGGATCAGGCCGCGCTGCAACGGCTGATCGCGAAGCTGGCAGCGGCTTCGTAGGCTCAGGCCGAAAACGCAGGGTTCCAAAATCGGATGGGCGGTGCGGCGGAAGCCTGTAAGATTAAGCCCATGAGTCAATCCCCAGACATTGCCAAAGACATTGCGAACCACGGCGCGAGTGCGGTTCCAGAGGCGCAGATTGAAATCCATCGCGGCTACGAGCCCGGACTGATTGGCTGGGTGGGCGGGCTTCACGGACGCTATTACGCGGCCGCGTGGGGTTCCGGGGCTCCCTTTGAAATTCTGGTTACGCGCGATGTTTGCGATTTCATCGAGCACTATGATGCGGAGCAGGATCTGGTGCTCGCGGCCTACATCGGCGGCGTGTGGGTGGGATCGATCTCGGTTCTCGGCCAGAACCCGGGCCCCGATGGGGTGCAGCTTCGATTCTTCGTCGTGGAGCCGGCGTATCAGGGACGCGGCGCGGGAAAAGCGCTGCTGTCCGCGGCCCTTGCGTGGTGCCGCGAGCGCCGCATTCCTAAAGTATTTCTGTGGACGGTCGATCACCTGCCGCAGTCCCGCGGCCTGTACGAGAAGGCCGGGTTCAAGGTTATCGAGCGCTGTCCCGACGACCGCTACACCATCCAGCGGGACAATCTCAAGATGGAATTGACGCTCGCCTAGGCCCGGCTCTGGCATAACTCAAACGCACAAGGGGTGTCATGTTGAGCGTAGCCGGGGTCCCCGGCTACGGCCTCTGTTGCCGTTGCTGGGGGTGGAGAAGCGAAACATCCCAGGGGACTGTCTCTCCCAGGGGCGCTCTGGGCATTTGATGGAAGTCTTTGGGCCGCGTCTCAGTCCCGCGCCGTGCAGGGATTCTTCGCTCCCTATGGTCGCTCAGAATGACACCTCGGGAGAGCGGATACACCAAATGTGAAACCGGCATCACTTCATCAAAAAAAGCCATCACTTCATTAAGGCCATCACTTCATAAGAAAATAGAGCGCCATCATTTCATAAGCTCATAAAGCCATTATTCATATTCATAGAGCTAAAATTTCACAAGTCATAGAATCATAATTCATACTCATAGGGCATAATTTCATCAGCTCATAGATAAGGAGTTCCATGTCATCGCGACCTTCCGCCATTGGTGTGCAAGAGAAAACCAGGCAGTGCTATGTGTGTGGTCCGGAGAATCCAGGCGGGCTGCACGTTCCGTTCTTTGCCGACGGCGACCACGGCAGCCGGGCGGTTTATACGGCGCGTGCCGAGCATGGCGGCTGGCCGGGAATCCTGCATGGCGGAGTGACGTTCGCTCTGATGGACGAAGCTCTGGGCTGGGCGGTCCACTTCCAGGGGCTGCACGGAGTCACCGCCAAGGCCGATACCCGTTTTCGGCGGCCGGTTCCGATTGGAGCGAAGCTGATTATTCGCGGCTGGACGCTCGAACAGCGTGGCCGCCGCATGCCCGCCCATGCCGAGGTTCGCGTCGACGACCAGGAGCAAACCCTGCTGGCTGAAACCGACGCAACCATGTATCTGTTGGACAAGGAAGCTGAGGCAAAATAAAGATTAAGAGCGCAAAAAGAGATTACAGATTAAGGAAAAGTGGGAGTCGCGGCGATCCTCAAGGCCGGGTTCCCACGGTTCGGCGGTAGAGCGAAGCGATTTCGCCCACGATGCCTTTCCTGAAGAGCAGCACGCAAACGATGAAGATGGCGCCGACGATCACGGTTACCAGCGAGCCGACCCGCTGGGCCAACTGAGTTTCCAGGCTCACGATGGACCAGGCGCCGACCAGCGGACCCATGACGGTTCCAACGCCGCCCAGCAGGGTCATCAGCACCACATCGCCGGAGGTATGCCAATCGACATCGGTCAAGGTGACGAACTGCAGGACCACGCTCTTGGTCGCGCCGGCCAGTCCGGCAAGTCCGGCGGAAAGCACGAAGGCCAGCAGCTTGTAGCGATTCACGTCGTAGCCCAACGACAGGGCGCGCGGCTCGTTTTCGCGGATCGCCTTCAGCACCTGTCCGAAGGGCGAGTGGATGGTGCGATGAATGAGGCAGAAGGCAAAGACAAAGATCGCCAGCACGAAGTAATACATCTTCAGATCGCTGTTCAGGTCGAAGCACCCAGAAGAGGCGTCCGCGGGGAATGCCCTGGATGCCGTCTTCGCCGCCGGTGAAGGGCGCTTGCACGCAGATGAAGAACACCAACTGCGCCAGAGCCAGGGTGATCATGGCGAAGTAGATTCCCTGGCGGCGGATCGAGAGGCTTCCGAAGACGTAGCCCAAGGCAAGGGCCGCCACCGTGCCTGCCAGGATTCCGAGGCCGGGAGAAAGGCCGGTGGTCTTCATGATCCAGCCGGTCGCGTAGCCGGCGATGCCGAAGAACGCCGCATGTCCGAAGGACAACAGCCCCGTATAACCCAGCAGAAGATTGAAGGCGCAGGCGAAGAGGGCGAAGCACAAGGCGCGCATCAGGAAAACCGGATAGACCAGCAGCGGAGCGATGATACCCGCAATCAGCAGCAGGCCGTAACCGATGACGCGACCGTTGAAGATGCGACCGTTCATGGTGTTTATCTCTCCTTGCCGAACAGCCCCATCGGCCGCACCAGCAGAACCAGCGCCATGATGGCGAAGACCGCGGTGTTGGACGCAGGCGAGTAGTAGACCTTGGTCAGGCCTTCGATCAATCCGAGCCCCAGGCCGGTGACGATCGAGCCGAGAATCGAGCCCATGCCGCCGATCACCACCACGGCAAAAACTACGATGATGAGGTTGCTGCCCATCAAGGGGCTGACCTGCGTGGCCGGCGCGGCCAGTACGCCCGCTAGTCCCGCCAGCCCCGCGCCCACACCGAAGGTGATCGTCACCATCACCGGAACATTGATGCCGAAGGCTTGCACGAGTTTTGGATTTTCAGTGGCGGCCCGCAGGTACGCACCGAGCATGGTGCGCTCGATGACGAACCAGGTGACGAAGCACACCGATCAGGGTTGCCAGCACGACCCACGCGCGATACTTGGGCAGATACATGAAGCCCAGGTTGAATGCGCCCTGGAAGGATTCCGGGATGTCATAGGGCAGGCCGGAAGATCCGTACTTGTTCTGGAAAACACCTTCGAGCACCAGGGTGATGCCGAAGGTCAGCAGCAGTCCGTAGATGTTTTCGACGCTGTAAAGCCAGCGAAGCATGCTGCGTTCCAGCGCGATGCCCAGCAGTCCGACCACCACCGGCACCAGCAGCAAACTCCACCAGAAACCAAGCTGAAAGTTCGCCAGCGCGTACCAGGCGGCGACCGCGCCGATCATGTAAAACGTGCCGTGGGCGAAGTTGATGATGTCGAGCATACCGAAGATGATCGCCAGCCCGAGGCTCAACATCGCATAAAAACAGCCGTTCACCAGCCCCAGCACCAACTGTCCAAAGAGCGCCGGAAGCGGTACGCCGAATACCTGGGTTACGCCGAAGAGGGAAATCATATAACGACTCCGGTATTGCGCGCGGCGGAGAGAATTGGTTTTCTCGCCGCCTGGCTTACATGCTGTTTCATAAAAACTCACAGGAGTGTCATCTTGAGGTCGCGCCGGTTTTGCGATCGAAGGATCTGCAACAGCAGATCCTTCGCTGCGCTCAGGATGACACTTCGGAAAGATGAAACCCCACGCTCAGGATGACATCGGAAAGATGAAATCCCATGCTCAGGATGACATCGGAAAGATGAAATCCCACGCTACTTCTTGATCAGCGGGCAGCGCGATTGCGACAATGGCTGGAACGCCTGATCGCCGGGAACCGTGGCTAATATCTTGTAGTAGTCCCACGGGCCCTTGGATTCGGCGGGCGTTTTCACCTGGGCCAGGTACATGTCGTGCACCATGCGCCCGTCCGCGCGAATCTTGCCGCCTTTGGCGAAAGCATCGTTGATGGTCATGGATTTCATCTGCTTCATGACGGCATCCGGGTCGTCGGTGCCCGCCGCCTGGATGGCTTTCAGATAGGTCAGCACGGAAGAGTAGACGCCCGCCTGCACCATGGTCGGCATCGCTTTCCTTTTCGCCATGAAGGCCTTGGCGAAGTTGCGGGTCGCGTCGTTCATGTCCCAGTAGAAGCCGGTCGCGACGTACATCCCCTGCGTGGTTTGCAGACCCAGAGAGTGGATGTCGGTAATGAAGACGAGCAATCCGGCCAGCGTCTGCTTTTTGTTGATGCCGAACTCGCTGGCGGTCTTGATCGACTTGATGGTGTCGCCGCCGGCGTTTGCCAGTCCGATGACCTTTGCCCCGGAGCTTTGCGCCTGCAAAAGATAGGACGAGAAATCGGGGGCATTCAACGGCACCTGCACCGAGCCCAGGACCTTGCCGCCGGCCGCCGTGATCTCGCGCGTCGTGTCGTCCTGGAGCGAGTGTCCGAAGGCGTAATCGGCGGTGATGAAGAACCAGGTGTTGCCGCCGTGCTGCACTACGGCTCGGCCGGTCACGCCGCCGGTCGCGTAGGTGTCGTAGGTATAGTGCACGGTGTAAGGATTGCAGTCCTCATTGGTGAGCCGCGTACTGCCGGCGCCGGAGTCGATGAAGATGCGATGTTTCTCCGCCGCTACTTTGGCGACGGCCAGGGCGACGCCCGAGTTCACGACGTCGACAATCACGTCGACGTTTTGGGTGTCGAACCATTGCCGCGCAATGTTGGAGCCCACGTCCGGCTTGTTCTGGTGATCGGCGGAGACGATCTGGATCGGCTTGCCCAACACCTTGCCGCCAAACTCGTCGACGGCCATCTGCGTGGCCACGACCGAGCCCTGGCCGCCAAGATCCGCGTAGAGCGAGGACATGTCGTCAAGCACGCCGATCTTGACGACATCGCCGGAAATCTTGCCGGCGGCAGCCGACTTCGCGGCTTGAGCGGAGGCCCCGACGGCGGCGAACAGCAAGAGCACGCAGGCCAGTACACTGCCGAATCTGTTTTTCATCTGTGACTTTCTCCTTACGTTTCTTTGTGTTGTTAGCTCGTGTGCTGTCCCGAAAATTTGCCGCATCGGTTTCAGAATGTCATCCTGAGCGAGCCGGGGTCCCTGACAAGCCCGTTGTTGGCTTGTTGGGGTGGAGAAGCGAAGAATCTATGTATTAAGGAACAAATTCATAGATTCTTCCTTCGCTACGCTCGCTCAGAATGACACTGCAAAAAGCTATGGCGCGAACTTCTGGGACACGATACGAAAGCTTTGATGTTTTCGCCTGGCGCCGGCGGGCCGGAATGGCGGCCTTCAAACGCCAAGCAGCTCTTCCAAAAGTGCCTGCTTTTCCTGCAACTGATCCTTGTTGATTTCGACGGCGACCCGGCCGCGCTCCACCACGTACATGCGGTCGGCCAAGGGCGCGGCGAAGCGGAAATTCTGCTCGACCAAGACAATCGTGAATCCGTTTTCCTTGAGGTGGCGAATGACCTGGCTGAGCTTTTGCACGATGACCGGCGCCAGCCCCTCGGAAACTTCGTCCAGCAGCAGCAAACGCGCGCCGGTGCGCAGAATGCGGGCCATGGCCAGCATCTGCTGCTCGCCGCCGGAGAGGCGCGTGCCCTGGCTTTTTCTCCGCTCCTTCAGGTTGGGAAACATCTGGTAGATCTCGTCCACGCTGAGGCCTTCGCTCGAAAACTTCGGCGGCAGCATCAGGTTCTCCTCGGTGGTCAGGCTGGCGAGAATGCCGCGCTCCTCCGGGCAATAGCCGACGCCGAGACGGGCCACGCGGTGGGGCGGCCAGGTGATGACCTCGCGGCCATTCACCATCACCGAGCCGGTGCGTTTGCTGACCAGTCCGAGAATCGCTTTCAGAGTGGTGGTGCGGCCGGCGCCGTTGCGCCCGAGCAGGGTGACGACTTCGCCGCGATTCACCGTGAAATCCATGCCGTGAAGAACGTGCGACTCGCCATAGAAGGCGTGCAGCCGCTCGACCCGCAGATACTCGGTGGAAACGTCAAGGTTACTCATGAGCGACTCCCATGTAGGCTTCCATGACCTGCGGATTGGCGGCGACTTCGTCGTAGCTGCCCTCGGCCAGCACCGAGCCACGCTGCAAGACCGTGATGGTGTCGCAGAGATCGGCCACCACGCTCATGTTGTGTTCCACCATCAGCACCGTGCGGCTGGCGGCAACTTCGCGAATCAGGCTCTTGACCTTGTCCACGTCTTCCAGGCCCATGCCCTGCGTCGGCTCGTCGAGCAACAGCAATTCGGGATCGACGGCGAGGGTGGTCGCCAACTCCAGCGCGCGCTTGCGTCCGTAGGGCAATTCCACGGTGACGGTCTCGGCGTGGGTCTCCAGTCCGACGAGCGCCAGCAAGGCCCGGGCCTGATCGTTGATCACGTTCAGCGAGTTCTGGCTGCGCCAGAAGTGGAACGAGGTTCCCAGCTTGCGCTGCATGGCCACGCGCACATTTTCGAGAACCGTCAGGTGGGGAAAGACGGCGGAGATTTGAAAGGAACGCACCAGACCGCGCCGCGCCACCTGCGCCGGAGCCTCGTGCGTGATGTCCCGGCCGTTGAAGTGAATGGTGCCCCGCGTCAGCGGAAGGAACTTGGTCACCAGGTTGAAGACCGTGGTTTTGCCCGCGCCATTGGGCCCGATCAGGGCATGAATGCTGCCCCGGCGGACCTTGAAGCTGACATGGTTGACGGCGACAAAGCCTTTGAACTCCTTGACGAGATTCGCCGCTTCCAGAATGTGATCGGCTTCCACGGTGCTCCTTAGCACAAGCGTTCGATGCGAGTTCCTTGTTCCGTGCAACGTTCGACGGCGACGTTCAAGTGACGTTTAATCGCGAATCTGGGGCGTGAGTTGGAAGTCCACTTACCGTCTCTTTCGGCGCTTGCGCGTCCGGGCAATGGGCATTCGGGCCGGACCGGGAACATCTGCCGGCTTGTACGCGGTTGGAAACCTAGAGCGCTTCCCGCGTTGCTGTATCCCAACCAACAACATCATTCCAAGCGAGCGGCACGAGCCGAGGAATCTTTTGTGTTGCTTTACCGCAGAAAAACACAAGATCCCTCCACTTCGGTCGGGATGACGCTTTCAAGTTCCTCTTGCCGGGCGGCTACACCAATCCGGGAACCGGCCTAGCCGGTCAGCAATAGTCAGATCATCAAACCTGAGTTCCGGGTTGCTTGTTCGCAATTTATTCGTGGAGGTGAAAAAGCAATATTGTGGCGGGATGGAAAGGAGAGATCGGCGTTGAATGCGGGGGGAACGCAAGCCGTGACTTTACAAGCTGTTTAACCCGGGAGGCCGCGGGAAACTGATTGCGAGAGTGTCGTCCTGAGCGTAGCGAAGGATCTGCTGTTTACGAGCAATGAAAGCAAAGCAGATCCTTCGGTCGTGCAACACCGGCACAACCTCAGGATGACACTTCTATGAGTTTTTTCTGCCCATGTGCTATCGGCGACGGAATTAGGCGCGCCCGGCGAACTCGCGGGTTTCGGTCGATACCTTCACTTTTTCACCCTCTTTAATGAAGAGGGGAACGCGGATCTCGATGCCGGTTTCGAGCTTGGCGGTCTTGGTCACGTTGCCGGCCGAGTCGCCGCGAGCGCCTGGTTCGGTGTAGGTGACGGCCAATTCGACGTGGGGCGGGAGTTGCAATCCGATGGGATTGCCGTTGTACTTGTGCAATTCGATGATGGCTCCCTCGACGAGAAAATCCAGGGCGTCGGCGACCATCTCGCCCGAGAGGGTGAGGGTCTCGAAACTCTCCTGGTCGAGGAAGTGGGAACCGTCGCGGTCGCTGTAGAGGTACGAGGCCGGGACCTTCTGGAGATCCGGCTCCTTGAATTTGTCGCTGGCCTTGAACGTACGGTCGAAAACGGCGCGGGTGAGGAGGTTACGCATCTTCAGGCGGACCAGGGTCTGAGCGCCACGGGCGGTAGGGGTGGAAACCTCTACGTCCAGGCACAAGAACGGTGTGTTTTCGACTTCGAAGAACGTTTTGCGCTTTACGTCGATAGCGTCGATCAATGCAGCCATAATTTCCTTCCACCCCAACAAGCACCCCAACAGCGGCGTCTGCCGGGGACCCCGGTTTCCACCCCAACAAGCCAACAACGGGTTTGTCGAGGACCCCGGCTCTTCCATCCCAAGAGACGCAAAGACGGGCGCTCCGGCGGGGTCTGATCCGGTTTTTCTTTCAGTTGTGAACCGCTCATAGAATAACAGGCGGAATCACAGGCGCCGGAAGTTAAAGGAAGAAAAAGAAGATAAAGAAGACGAGAGTGCTTCCCGGGCGAATCCAAATGCCGTCATCCATCATCACATCTTGGTGGTTCGGCGCCCTCGGCAGAGCAGGATTTGCCGGGTACTTGCTCTGAGAGTGGCGGATCGCTGCCAATGCCCGTCTTTAAATTGGAACTGGAATTGGAACTGGCAGTGGGCGTTGGTCGAGCGGCAGATTCTGTTCAAACTCAATCGTATTGGAAGCTGACACGCATGGTTGTTTCCGTGGTAAGGCAAGCTCGTGGAAGCTGGTCGAAGTCCGCGATTCCTGTGGTCGTCGTTCTGTGCGCGCTCGCGGTAATGGCAGGCGTTGGATGCCGCGGCGAGGGAAAAGCCCAGGCCGCCTCGGCCATGCCCGCGCCGCTGGTGACCGTCGCGCCGGCAATCGCGCAGGACGTTCCCGTGTACCTGGACGAGATCGGCAGGAATGCCGCGTATGAATCGGTCAACGTCATGCCCCAGGTGGGCGGACGGATTATCGAGCGGCACTTTCAGGATGGCGCGAATCTGAAAAAGGGGCAGCTCCTTTTCGTCATCGATCCCCGGCCCTATAAAGCTCAACTGGACTCGGCGCAGGCCAGCCTCGCGCAACAAAAAGCGGCTCTGGAGCTGGCCCGGATTCAATTCGACCGGGATGCGGCGGTCATTCAGACCAGGGCGATTTCCAAGCAGGATTACGACACAAAGAAGAATGCCGTGGCCGTGGGCGAGGCGCAGGTGCAAGCCGCGCAGGCCGCCGTTGAAACGGCGCAGCTCAACCTGGAGTATTGCTATATCCACTCTCCGATCGACGGCCGCGCCGGAGCGCGACTGGTGGACGTGGGAAACATCGTGCAGGCGAATGCCACGGCGCTGCTCTCGATCCAGCACCTGGACCCGATTTACGCGAACTTCACGATCACCGAGCGCGATCTTCCGGAGGTGCAGCGGGAGATGGCGCGCGGCGGGCTGAAGGCGCTGGTCCGCCTGCCATCCGATGCCGAAAACCAGGCGCGTCCGGGCAAGGTTGAATTCCTCGACAACGCGGTGCAGAACAGCACCGGAACCGTCAACCTGCGCGCCACCGTCGCCAATCCCGAACACCACTTGTGGCCCGGCCAGTTCGTCAACGTGAGGCTCGTGCTCAGCACCAGGAAAGACGCGGTGCTGATTCCGAACCAGGCTACGCAAATCAGCCAGAAGGGGCCGTTCGCTTACGTGGTGAAGCCGGACGATACGGTGGAGCTTCGCCAACTTGCGCTGGGACAACGCCAGGGCGACAACGTCGTCGTCCTGCAAGGTGTGGGCGCCGGAGAGCGCGTGGTCCTTACGGGGCAGATGACGCTGGCCCCCGGCGGCAGGGTGCGCGTCGCCGCCGCGGCACCGGCTTCGGCAACTCCTGCCGGCCACGGAGCGGGCGAGTAAGCCGGAACCAACTCAGGGAACATGAATCTTTCCGAGCCATTCATTCGACGCCCGGTCATGACCGCGGTCCTGACCTTGTCGGCTATTCTGTTCGGGGCATTGGCCTACCGAAGTTTGCCGGTGAACGACCTGCCCGCCGTGGATTATCCCGTCATACAGGTGCAGGTGAACTATCCGGGCGCAACTCCGGAGACGATGGCCAATAACGTCGCCACTCCCCTGGAACGGCAATTCATGCAGATCCCCGGGCTGGAGCTGGTGACCTCCAACAGCGGCCAGGGGCACACCAGCTTCATCCTGCAATTTGCGCTCTCCAAAGGGCTGGATGCCGCCGCGACCGACGTGCAGGCGGCGATCACGCGAGCCCAGGGACAACTTCCGGTCGATCTGCCGAGTCCGCCGACGTTCACCAAGACCAACCCCAACGATCAGCCGATCATGTATATAGGGCTGACGAGCGATACGGTCACCGCCGGCCAGCTCTACGATTTTGCCAATACGCAGGTGGGCGAGCGCATCAGCATTCTTCCCGGAGTGAGCCAGGTTGCGATCTACGGCACCCAATCGGCGGTGCGGATCAAGGCCGATCCTTCGGCGATGGCGACCCGCAACATCACGGTCGACGACCTGGCGAACGCCATCAAGAACGGAACCAGCTATACCGGCGCCGGCCAGATCGACGGCGCGCATCGCACCTTCCTGCTCCAGCCGCAAGGCCAGTTGAGCAACGCCGATCAATACAACGAGCTGATCGTCGGGCAGAATAACGGCGCGCCGGTGTACTTGAAAGACGTGGCCACGGCGCAGGACACGGTGCAGGACGAGCGCATCGACATGCGCTTCTGGGTCAGGGGACGACGGGTGCCATCGGCAACCACGGTGGTGGCGGTCTTTCGCCGCGCCGGTTCCAATGCGGTGGAGGTTTCAAAATCGATTCGCGATCTGGTGCCGACCATCAAAGCCCAGCTTCCAAGCTCGATCGACATTATCCCGATTTATGACCGCTCGCAGACCATCGTCAACAATGCCCACGACGTGCAGGTGACGCTGTGCATCGCCTTCGTGCTGGTGGTCATGGTCATCTTCGTTTTCCTGGGCAGGGCGACCGATACCTTAATCCCGGCGGTGGCGCTGCCGCTCTCGCTGCTGCTGACCTTCGTGGCCATGGCCCTGCTGGGCTACAGCCTGGACAATCTGTCGCTGATGGCGCTGACGCTGGCTATCGGTTTTCTGGTGGATGACGCCATCGTCTTCCTGGAAAACACGGTCCGGCTGATGGAGGAAGGACTTGACGCGGTCGAAGCGTCGCTGAAATCCGCTCAGGAAATCAGCTTCACGATCTTGTCGATGACGCTGTCGCTGGCGGCCGTATTCCTGCCGCTGGTGCTGCTGGGCGGCCTGATCGGGCGCATCTTCCGCGAGTTCTCCATCACCATCATGGTTTCGATTCTGGCCAGCGGACTGGTTTCGCTGACCCTGACGCCGTTGATGTGCTCCAGGCTGCTGGGCAGGCGCGGCGAGGGCGTGAAGAAAACCTGGATGGAGCGCGTCATTGGCGGCGTCGAGCACCGGGTACTCGACGTTTACGGCCGCTCGCTGTGGTTCTTTCTGCGCCATCGCTGGGTGTCGGCCGTGGTGTGGGCGATCTGCCTGGCGGGAACGGCGGAGCTGTTTTATGTGGTTCCAAAGGCGTTTCTTCCGGTCGGCGACAGCTCGTTCATCCGCGGGGTAATGGTGGCGCAGGAAGGCTCCTCGCCCAACCAGATGCACGCCTACCAGACGCAGGCGGAGCGCGTGATGCAGGCGAATCCGGCGGTGGACATGACGTTCACCATGAGCGGGAACAACCAGTTTCTGGCTTCGAATCAGGGTTTCCTGCTCGCCTTCCTGAAAGATCCGGACAAGCGCCCGCCGATTGCTGCCGTAGCCGGGCAATTGATGGGCGGCATCGCCATGACCGTTCCCGGGGTGATCGCGTTCCTGCAACCGAATCCGGTGCTGCAGATCAGCACCGGCGCAACCGCGAATACGCAGGGCCAGTTCGCCTACGCGCTTTCAGGGATCAATCCGGCCGAGGTGTACAACACCGCCGGGCGGCTGATGGCGAAGATGCACGAGTATCCCGGGTTCCTGTTCGTGACCTCGGATCTGTACAACCATACGCCGAGCTTGCAGGTGGATATTCTGCGCGATCAGGCAAAGCTCTACGGGGTGTCGGAGACGCGCGTTCTCAACCTTCTGCACAACGCCTACTCGCAGAACTATTCCTACCTGATCAAGAAAGCGACCGATCAGTACCAGGTGATTCTGGAAGTAAAGGACAGCGATCGCGCCGAGCCGCAGGATCTGAGCCTGCTCTATATCAAGAGCGACGACGGCCAGCGCATGGTTCCGCTCAACGCCATTACCAGTTGGCATACGGTGATTGGACCGCAGGCGGTCAACCACATCAACCAGTTCACCAGCGTGACCTTGTTCTTCAACCTGAAGCCGGGATACACCATCGGACAGGCGACCGACTTCGTGGAGAAAAGCGCCAAGCAGATTCTGCCGCCCGGAATTCTCGGCGGCCTGCAGGGCGAGGCGCTGACCTTTCGCGATACGGTGTCCAGCCTGGCGGTCCTGATGCTGCTCGCGGTCTTTGTCATGTACGTGATCCTGGCGATTCTCTACGAGAGCTACCTGCATCCACTTACCGTGCTCTCCTCGCTTCCTGTGGCGCTGGTGGGAGGGCTGCTGACCTTGTGGATCTTCAGGGCGGAAGCATCTCTTTATGCCTACATCGGCATGTTTATGCTCATGGGCATCGTGAAGAAGAACGGCATCATGATTGTCGATTTCGCGCAGCAGCGGGTCGAGCACGGGGTCAGGGACGACCAGGCGATTCACGATGCCAGCATCGAGCGCTTCCGCCCGATCATGATGACCACGATGGCGGCACTGCTGGGAGCGCTGCCGATCGCACTCGGCTTCGGCGCCGATGGAGCGTCGCGCCGGCCGCTGGGGCTGGTCGTCATCGGTGGATTGATTGTCTCGCAGTTCATCACCCTGTTCATTACGCCCGCCATCTATCTCTACATGGAAGAGTTCCAGGAGAAGGTGCTGGACCGTTTTGCGTTCTTCCGCTCGCATCGGCCGCAAGTGGGCGAGCCGGTGCCGCAGGAAAGCGCGGGAGACTAGGATCGTGTCCACATCAACTCGTTGCACCCGGCTGGCGGCGTTCGTTACTGCGGCGGTTGCGCTTGTCATTGGGCTGGGCTTGGCGGGCTGTGCGGTTGGACCTAAATATAAAAGTCCGGTGGTCGATGCGCCGCCGAGCTATCGCGGGCTGACGCCGGAGCAGGCGGCCCGCAACGATACGGCTTCCATCGGCGATGAAAAATGGTGGGCCTTGTTTCAGGACAAGGTATTGCAGGAGTTGATCCGCACGGCGCTCCAGAAGAACTACGACGTGCGCATCGCGGCCTCGCGGGTTCTGCAAGCCCAGGCGCAGGTGGGCATCACGCGCGCCGATCAGTTTCCGTCGCTCAGCGCCGGCGGCAACATCACCAGCGAGGCCAGCCCCACGATCGGCCCGATCCCTTCGTATCAGGTGACGCTGGGTCAGGTTTCGGCTTCCGCATCGTGGATTCCCGACTTCTGGGGAAGGTATCGACGGGCGACCGAAGCGGCCCGGGCCCAGCTACTGGCAAGCCGCTGGGCGCAGCAGGCGGTGACTTCCACGCTGGTCGCAGGGGTCGCCAGCTCGTATTTCCAGATTCGCGCTCTCGATTTGCAGTTGGAGATAGCGCAACGCACCCTGGCCTCGCGCAAGCAGTCTCTGGAGCTGACCCAGACTCTCGAACAGCACGGCTTCGACAATCTGCTCGACGTTCGGCAGGCAGAACAACTGGTGCACACGGCCGCCGCCCAGGTTCCCGATCTCGAACGCCAGATTGAGCAGCAGGAAAATAATCTCAGCATCCTTCTCGGAAACAATCCGGGCGCGATCCCCCGAGGACTGAGATTGACCGAGCAGCCGCACTCTCCCGAGGTTCCGGCGGGACTTCCGTCGGCGCTGCTGGAGCGGCGTCCCGATATTCGCCAAGCCGAGGCAAATCTGATTGCCGCGAATGCGCGAATCGGAGTTGCCAAGGCCGCCTACTTTCCACAGATTTCACTGACCGGAACGGCCGGCTACGAGAGCGCGGCGCTGAGCAGCCTGTTTACCGGCCCGGCCGGGGCATGGGAAATGGTCGGGACACTGACCCAACCGATTTTTGAAGGTGGAAGGCTGAAGTCGAACGTGCGCCTGGCGGAAGCTCAGCATCAGGAGTCGCTGCTGACGTATCAGCAAACGATCCAGGCGGCGTTTCGCGATGTTTCGAACGCGCTCGTCGGCTATCGCAAGAACCGGGAATTTCGCCTCGAAGAGGAGGCCCTGACCGCGTCGGCACAGGATGCGGCGCGGCTTTCCGAGATTCGCTTCGGGAACGGAACGACGGACTATCTGGAAGTGCTGACCAACGAAACCAACTACTTCTCGGATCAGCTTACCCTGGTGCAAGCCGAGCTGAATGAACTCCAGTCGCTGGTTCAGCTCTATCAGGCTCTGGGCGGAGGTTGGCAGTAGCTCGCCCGGCGAGCCGGGCCTCGACGGGTGCATCAACATGGGCGAACGTGGGTACCGGCTGCGCTTTGCCTGTGAGATTTGAAACTGGCGCAGATATCCCGAGCGGCCTTTTTGCAACCCTGCTGCACTGCTTGTCATCATGCAAATAAGGGTGAGGCAGGATGCGGAACGGCTGTGCTTACAAGCGCGGGTTCCGGCTCGCCTGCACTTAAGGAAACCTACTCGATGGCAACGATAGAGGTGGTCTCCGCGCCACGATGCGCGGGGAGGTTCGGCCGCGATCGTCAATGATTTCAGCATTCAGGTCGCAACCGTGAATGGCTCCGGTTCGCAGTCGGCAAATACGGTGCTTGCTGCGAACGATTTTTCAAATGGGCGTGCCGGTCAGCGGCAAGAATCTTTTTCCATCCAACATTGCCGGACTGCCGACCTGGTACACGATCCGGGCCAGCAAATTCGGCTACATCGCGCGCAAGAAAGAAATCGACTTCCTGGTGGCGATGAATCCGGAGACCGCGCGCGAGGACGTTTTGTCGCTCGCGGCGGGCGCAGCCGTGCTCTACGACGAGCCGCTGAATCTGCGCGAGCTGCGCAACGATCTGACATTCTATTCGGTTCCGTTCGACAAGCTGGTGGCCGCCGTCTGCACCGAGGCGAAGCTGCGCAAGCTGGTCAAGAACATGATCTACGTCGGCGTGGTGGCGCGCTTGCTGGGGCTGGAGATGCCGGAGGTGGAGCGGGCGCTGCGCCGGCACTTCGGCAACAAACCGCGGGCTGCCGAAGCTGAACTGGAACGCCGCCAAGGCCGGTTATGACTACGCCTCGGCTTCGCTCACCAAGGCCGATCCCTTCGTGGTGGAGCGCATGCAGGAGACGGTGGGCAAGATCATCATCGACGGCAACACGGCCGCCGCGTTGGGCGCGATGTTCGGCGGCGTGACGGTGGTGACCTGGTATCCGATCACGCCCTCGTCGTCGCTGGTGGAAGAGCTGACCGGCTACATGAAGCAGTACCGCGTCGACGCCGACGGAAAAGCCACGTTTGCCATCGTGCAGGCCGAGGATGAGCTGGCGGCCATCGGCATGGTGGTGGGCGCGGGCTGGGCGGGAGCGCGCGCGATGACGGCCACGTCCGGCCCTGGGATTTCGCTGATGTCGGAGTTCAGCGGGCTGGGCTACTACGCGGAGATTCCGGCGGTGATTTGGGATGTGCAGCGGGTGGGGCCTTCGACCGGGCTGCCAACGCGCACGGCGCAGGGAGACCTGCTGACGGTGGCAACGCTTTCGCACGGCGATACCAGGCATCCGATGCTGATTCCGGCGTCGGTGGGCGAGTGTTTCACGATGGCCGGGGAAGCCTTCGAACTGGCCGAGCAGTTGCAGACGCCAGTGTTCGTGATGAGCGATCTCGACCTGGCGATGAACAACTGGATGAGCGAGCCGTTCGCGTATCCCGAGCGGCCGCTCAAGCGCGGCAAGGTGCTCTCGAAGGAGGACCTGGAGCGGCTGGGAGGTTTTGCCCGGTACAAGGACGTGGATGGAGACGGCATCGGATATCGCACCTTGCCGGGCACGGATCATCCGAACGCGGCTTGGTTCGCACGCGGCAGCGGGCACAACGAAAAGGCGCAGTACAGCGAACGCGCGGACGATTATGTGCGCAACATGGATCGTCTGGCGCGCAAGTTCGAACACGCGCGCACCTTGGTTCCGGCACCCGAGGTGGTGAGCGATCACCGGAACGAGGCCGCTATCGTCGCCTACGGCAGCTCGCACTGGGCGGCGCGCGAGTCGCTTCAGCAACTGGAAGGCGAGTACGGGATGAGCTTCGATTATCTGCGGTTGCGGGCTTATCCGTTCGCCCGCGAGGTGCAGGAGTTCATCGCTCGTCACCAGCGCGTCTACGTGGTGGACCAGAACCGCGACGGGCAAATGCTGCAACTGCTGAAGCTGGATCTTCCGGCGCCGGAGGTGGCGAAGCTGCGCAGCGTGCGGCACTACACGGGATTGCCCATCGACGCGCGCTCGATCACCGATGAAATCGTTCCCCAGGAGGGCCGATAATGGCTTCGATTTCTCAACCGCCGCGTCCGAACACGAATCGCGTCGGGCTGACCGTGCTCGACTATCGCGGCGGCAAGACCACGCTCTGCGCGGGTTGCGGACATAACGCGATCTCGGAGCGCATCATCGACGCATTTTTCGAAATGGGAGTCGAGCCGGAGCGGGTGCTCAAGTTCTCAGGCATCGGCTGCTCGTCGAAGAGCCCGGCGTATTTCATGGGGCGCTCGCACAGCTTCAACGCCCTGCACGGACGCATGCCGTCGGTGGCGACCGGCGCGGCGCTGGCCAACCATCGGCTGCTGGCGCTGGGCGTCAGCGGCGACGGCGACACGGCGTCAATCGGCATCGGGCAGTTCGTGCATCTCATGCGGCGCAATCTGCCGATGATCTACATCATCGAGAACAATGGCGTCTACGGGCTGACCAAGGGACAGTTCTCGGCGACGGCCGATGTCGGCAGCAAACTGAAGACCGGAGTCATCAACGAGCTGCCTCCGATCGATACCTGTCTGCTGGCGATCGAGCTGGGAGCGACGTTCGTGGGACGTTCGTTTTCGGGCGACAAGCGGCAGCTCCAGACCATGCTGAAGGCGGCGATTGCGCATCGCGGCACGGTGATGCTGGACGTGATTTCTCCCTGCGTCACGTTTAACGATCACGAGGGATCGACCAAGTCGTACAAGTTCATGAAAGACCACGAAGAGCCGCTGACGGATGCCGATTTCGTGCCGGCCTTCGCCGAGATCGATGTCGATTACGAGGCCGGCGAGAGCGTGACGGTCACCATGCACGACGGCTCTCACCTGCGGCTGCGCAAGCTGGAAGCGGATTACAATCCTACGGACAGAGTGACAGCCGTGCGGCGCTTGATGCAGGCCAAAGAAGCCAACGAGGCGCTCACCGGAATTTTCTACGTGAACACCGAACAGCCGAGCTTCATCGACCTGCTGAACTTGACTTCCGAAGCGCTGGCGACGCTGCCGACCGAGCGGGTGCGGCCTTCGCGGCAGGCGCTGGAGGAGATCATGGAGGAGTTGAGGTAGGTCACCCCTGCCCACTCCAGCAACGGCGGAAGCAGGACGGGATGGATCTAGCAAGTTGCGGAAAAGCTATTTTTCGAGGGTGTCATGCTGAGCGCAGCGAAGCATCCCAGGATAGCGTCCTACTAAGCGCCGTTGTGGGCCTTTTCGATGAAATCCCGAGTTGCTTCGCTCTTAATCGCCACGCCAGATGGGATTCCAGGTTCCTTCGCTTTGCTCAGGATTTCGGCAGGCAGCTCGGACGCCGCC
This sequence comes from uncultured Acidobacteriota bacterium, assembly GCA_963786555.1. Taxonomy (GTDB): domain Bacteria; phylum Acidobacteriota; class Terriglobia; order Terriglobales; family Acidobacteriaceae; genus CAWBRT01. The sequence goes on along the minus strand of CAWAZO010000003.1, from coordinate 46,429 downwards.
TCGGCGCCTCAACTTCGCTCCCTGCGCTCGCTCAGAATGACAGCCAAAGAATTCCTCCGCAACTGTCGCGTCCGACCCAACGCCCGACCTATGAAGTCGGGGCGGCATGGTGCGCCAGAGTGGCAGCCGTGTGCAGATGGCAGATGGCGATGGCCAGGGCATCGGCCACATCGGGCGGTTCGGGCACGGCGTCCAGCTTGAGCAGGCGCGTGACCATCATCTGCACCTGGGACTTTTCCGCCCGGCCATAGCCGACGACGGCGGACTTGACGGATAACGGAGCATAGGCGACAACCGGCAATCCCGCCTGGGATGCGGCCAGCATGGCGACTCCGCGCACGTGTCCCGAGCCTGAGAGCGGATTTGGCGTTGGCGGCGTGAAAAACGTCTTCGATGGCGACGACCTCGGGATGGTGCGCGTCAATCAGGGCGGAGAGTTCCTGGAAGATGCGGAGCAGGCGGATTTCCAGCGGATCGCGGGTCGAGAGCCGGACGACGCCCATGGCGACGCAATGCAGCTCGCCGCTTTCCTGCTCCACGATGGCAAAGCCGGTATATTGGCTGCCGCAATCAACGCCCATGACTCGCATGTTGGTTAGCCCGGGCGGCGCAACCGCGTCGCGTCGGGACCTCACGGCGAGTGTAGCCGAGCGGCCCCGGCAGCGGCAATGCGGCCGTTGTTGAGGACTCCGGCTTCCACCCCAGCGAGCCGAGCCTCGCACGGGGACCCCGGTCCGCTCAGGATGACACTTCGCACCTGTTCTGAATCCGATCTGGGCAGGCGGCGGAGGCTGTAGAATTAATCAAGGCAGATTTTATGCGCAGGGTTTATCTCGACAACAACGCTACCAGTCCACTGCTGCCGGAAGTTTTCGAGGCGATGCGGCCATGCTTCTTTGAGAGCTTCGGCAACGCCTCGTCCATCCATCAGCAGGGACAGCAGGCACGCGCCACGGTAGAGCAGGCGCGAGACAGCGTCGCGCAACTGCTGGGCGCGCGCGCGGCGGAGATCGTTTTCACCAGCGGCGGAACGGAAGGCGATAATCTGGCGCTGTTCGGCATGGTTTCGGCGGGCGATCACATCGTCACCAGCAGCATTGAACATCACGCGGTGCTCAACTCCTGCAAGCGGCTGGAGGCGCTCGGAGTGGAGACGACGTTTCTCCGGGTGGACGGGCAGGGGCTCGTCAATCCCGACGACGTGCGCTCGGCCCTGCGGCCGAATACGCGGCTGATTTCCGTGATGATGGCGAACAACGAAACCGGAGCCTTGCAGCCGGTGGAGGAGATCGGCAGGATCGCCGCCGAAGCTGACGTGTGGTTCCACACGGACGCGGTGCAGGCCGCCGGGAAAGTTCCGATCGACGTGGCACGCATCGGCTGCGACCTGCTGACGATTTCCGCGCACAAACTGCACGGGCCGCAAGGCGTCGGAGCACTTTACGTGCGCAAAGGAACGCTGTTGCAGCCGATGATGCACGGCGGACGGCATGAGCGGGGAAGACGCGCCGGGACGGAAAACCTGCCGGGTATCGCCGGACTCGGCAAAGCGGCAGAGATGGCTCGCGAGTGGCTTGCCGGCGGCGGGGCGGAGAAAATGGCGGCGATGCGCGACCGCTTCGAAAACCACGGTGCTGCGGCAGGTGGAGTTGACGCGCGTGAACAGCGGCGGGGTGGCGCGCACGCCGAACACCTCGAACATTGTTTTCGAGTGCATCGAAGGCGAAGCGCTGGTGATTGCGCTCGATCTGAAGGGAATCTCGGTTTCCACCGGCGCGGCGTGCTCTTCCGGCGCGGTAGAGCCTTCGCACGTGCTGACCGCCATGGGCCTCACCTCCGGCGAGGCGCGTGCTTCGATTCGCTTCAGCCTGGGCAAACAGACGAGCGAGGACGATCTCGAATTTCGTGCTCGAGCAGTTGCCGGCGACGGTGGCGAAGCTGAGGGAGCTGAGTCCGCTGTGGAGCGGCTCCAAAGCGCGGCAATCGGTCGGCAGCGCGTTGATCCAGAAGTGATTGTCCTGAAGTGATCTCATGAATTCGACCCCTAAGACCATTGCGGTTGCCATGTCCGGCGGAGTTGATTCCTCGACCGTGGCGGCGATGTTGTGCGCCGAGGGGCACAAGGTGATCGGCCTGACCATGCAGCTGTGGAACCAGCGCAGGCTTGCCGGTCATGAGGGAATGCCGGAGGCAGTGCAGGGCCGGTGCTGCTCGCTGGATGACGTTTATGACGCCCGCCGGGTCGCCGAGAAGCTTGGCATTCCGTACTACGTGGTGAACCACGAGGAGCGTTTCGAGCAGGACGTGGTGCGGCCTTTCGTGGCCGACTATCTTTCCGGGCGCACGCCGATTCCGTGCAGCCTGTGCAACAACCATCTCAAGTTCGATCAGTTGCTGCTGACGGCGCGGCAGATCGGGGCCGACTACATCGCCACGGGACACTATGCCCGCAACGAGTACGACGCCGGGCGCGGACGCTGGCTGCTGAAGCGCCCGGCCGATCGCGCCAAGGACCAGACGTATTTTCTTTTTGGACTGACGCAGGAGCAGCTCAGCCGAACTCGCGTTTCCGCTGGGCGAGATGCACAAGCCCGAGGTGCGGGACGAGGCGCGCCGGCAGGGACTTACGGTTTTGGCGGAGAAGCCCGATTCGCAGGAGATCTGCTTCGTGCCCGGCGGCGATTACAAGCGCTTTCTGGATGCGTATCTGGCCGAGCAGGGCAAAGCGCTGCCTGACACGTCGGGAGAACTGGTGACGGCTACAGGCGAGGTGCTGGGCCATCACAACGGGATTCACAACTTCACCATCGGCCAGCGCAAAGGGCTGGGAATCGCGACCGGCAACCCGCTCTACGTGGTGGAAATTCGCGGCGACACTCGTCAGGTGGTGGTGGGGGGCGGCGAGAATCTGCTCTCAACCAGCTTGCGAGCCAAGCACCTGAACTGGATTGCCCTCGAGCAGGCTAAGCGAGCCGCTGCGAGTGCGGGCCAAAATCCGCCACCGGCATGAGTCAGCGCTGGCGACCGTGGAGACGGCAGGGACCGACGAGGTCATGGTCACCTTCGATGAGCCTCAGCGCTCGATTACACCGGGGCAGGCGGTTGTGTTCTACGATGACGACCTGGTTGTGGGCGGCGGTTGGATCTGCTGACCCGGTCGTCTGACTAAAGTTTGCTCCTCTCGAAAAAGTTCGCTCCTCTCGAATTTTGCAGCAGAATGCTGCGGAGCTTTCGCCGCGTCCCAACGATGAGACTCCCGGCAGGATTAAGATTTGTTCATTAACCGGCGAAGGACAATCGATTCGCATCACAATTTTTGCGGTTTCTCTGCTGGTGTATCCGGAATTGCCCCACGTTAAAGAGTGAGCGCAGCGCGGGACACCAGCCCAGCACGTGAATCATGGGTGATGCGATGCGCAGATGCTGGAGGTGCGAGGGATGCGGCCGGCCGGGTTGTCGTCTGGTTGGCATTGTGGTGATCTTGGTTTTCGGCGTTGCGTGCGGCAGCGGCGGCTCGTCCGTAGCCCTCAACAGCCCACCGCCGGGCAGCGGCAACATGCCGAGTAATCCCGGAACGGCGCCGACCGGGGCGGCGCCGCAGCGCCAGCCACATACGGGTTTCGTGGCCGTCCTGGCGCTGGAGAATACCGAATTTTCGCAGGTCATTGGCGACACCACCGACGCGCCCTTTCTGAATAGCCTGATCAATTACCAGGGAAACAATCCATCCGCGCCCGGAGCATTGGCCACGAATTATTTTGCCGCCGCTCATCCTTCGATCGGCAATTATTTCATGATGACCACGGGGCAGTTGGTCACCACCGACGATACCTTCAACAACACGTCAAGCGGCTATCCGGTGACAGTCGATAACGTGGCCAGAGAGCTGATTGCGGCCGGCAAGAGCTGGAAGGTCTATGCCGAGAGCCTGCCTTCGGTCGGTTACACCGGCGGCGACGTGGTTCCGTATCTTGAGCGGCACAACCCTTTCTCGTATTTCTCCGATGTCGTGGGCAATCCGCAGCAAAGCGCAAACATTGTGCCGTTCACGCAATTTGCCGCGGACCTGAATGCGGGTAATGCAGGGACGCTGGGCAATCTGCCGAACTACGCTTTCATCGTGCCAAATGCGTGGGACGATTCGGAGAGCTGCGATCCGACGGAGCCGAGCTGTATCACGGAGCGCATTGCCGATGCCGACACCTGGGTGCAAACCAATATCGGTCCGCTGCTGCAAACGCCGGCTTTTCAGCAGAATGGCTTGCTGATCATTACCTGGGACGAGGGCGACACCGACGACACTTCCAACGGCTTAGGCGGAAGCGGCGGCGGACATGTTGCAACCATCCTGCTGGGCGCCGGGGTGAAGGCCGGCTATCAACAGCAGACTGCTAACGTCTACGATCACGCCAGCCTGCTGCGGCTTACGATGGACTCGCTTGGACTTAGCACCCAGCTTCCGATCTCAAACGTGACGCGGATGAGCGAGTTCTTCCAGTGAAGATCACCTGAGACACCCCGACGAGCCGAGCCTCGCCGGGTGTCTCGGTGAACGATCCATATAGGTTTTCGCGAAACCGGTTAGATGAACATTTCGTCGCGCGGCATGGCGTTCTTGCGGCGTTGCAGCTTGCGGCTGCCGAGAAACTCGGCAAGACCCGCGGCCACGCCCGTGAGCACGCCGGAGACTTGACGTATGGGCGAGTTGATGGCGTGCTGGACGTTCTCGGTGGTTGCCTCCACCCGGCTGAGCGTACGCGTCACCAACTCGTCGGCCTGCATCATCTTCTGGCGAAGCAGATCATTGATCTCATTGGCCGTCACGCTGATGCGCTCCGCATCCTGGCGGGCGGTCGCACTCAGGACGGTGAGATTCTCCAGAATCTCCCGCACCTTGGGCGTCGCTTCGGCCAACAGAATCCTGGTATCGCGAATCACTGGAAGCAGGTTCTCTTCCATTTCTTTCGAGATGCGCTGCAAGCGCTCGCCGGTCTTCCTGGAAGAGACATAGAGTGCGATCAGCACCCCCATCTGGATGACAATGGCGAGAGCCGCCAACCCCACGAACGCCGTCAACAGGTTTTCGGTCATATTAGTTCAATCCCGTCCAGTGCTGCCGTACGGCGGCTTGGATTTTTCTGCCCCAACAAGCCAACCGCAGGCTTGTCGGGGACCCTAACTGCCAATTCCCAGGTATGAGTTTGCCCAGCCGCCGTCGCGGCACTCTGGCCGGCGCGGTGACACCGATTACGCCTTGGGCGCGCCGCCTTCCGGTTCAGGGCTGCTCGTCGCCTCCTGATAGGCCTGACGGCCCGCTTCAAAGGCGGAGCGGATCTGATCCTTCTGCTGACTCAACATAATCACGCCCGCGGCTCACGAAGTCCTGAGCCTGATCGCGATATTGCTTGGCGCGGTCCTTTACGGTGTCGGTGCTTTCTTCGGCTGCGCTCAGGATCGAGTCACGGATTTCGCGGCCCGGCTTTGGCGCATACAAAACACCCAAAGCAGCGCCAAGTCCCAAGCCTGCCAAGAACCACAAGATGCCATTGCCGGTTTCGTCAGCCATGATTTTTCCTCCTAAAACTCAAGAACAACGGATGGTAACACTCGAATCAGGAAAAAGTGAAATCGGGAAGCTCGTCCCTGGCGAGCCCCGCTCGCCAGGATCCCGCAAGCCTCCACGCTTAAAAAACGGTACGAATTTCAGCGTCCGGTGATGGCTACGGTTTCTGGGTCGGCCGAATCAGCACCTCGCTGGCGAAGGCCCGCGAAGCCTGCGTGACCAGCATGGCCACCACGTGCGCAATGTCTTCCGGTTGCAGCATCTTCGACGAGTCCTTGCCGGCATGACGGTCAAAATCGCGTGTGCGTGGAACCCGGACAGACGACCGCGACACGGATGTTATGCGGGCGAAATTCCTCCGCCACGGAATAGGTTAGCCCGTTCAATCCCCACTTGGAAGCGGCGTAGGCCGCCCGATTAGGCAACGGCCCCTTGGAAGCGAGGGAAGATATGTTGATGATGTGACCCTTTTGGCCGCAATCATCAGAGGAGCGAAAGCCCGGATGGCGTAAAACACGCCCCGCAGATTGGTGTTCATGACCTGGTCCCACTGTTCGGGGGGAAGTTCGTGGAGTGGACCGGAGAAGCCACCGATACCGGCGTTGTTGACCAGGATATCGGCGCGTCCCCAAGCCTGTTGCACATGCCCGGCCAAGGCTTCCAGGTCCGGCAGCGAGGTTACGTCGCAAACGACCGGATCGCAGGCGCCGCCCGATTGGCGGATTTGCTCAGCCGCGGATTCCAGCGCCTGGCGGGTCCGCCCGGCAATGACCGTGGTTGCCCCGAGTTCCGCCAGCTTGCGGGCGATGGCCGCGCCTATGCCGCGTCCGCCGCCGGTGACGACGGCAACTTGTCCCTGTAAGTGCGCGAGTCGTTTCGGTCGTCGTGTCTGTCATGTAGATGATGATAACTCCACCCCAGCAGACGCAAAGCCGGCGTCTGTTGGGGACCCCGGTGCCACCCCGGCAACGGCAAAAACGGCCGTCGCCTGGGACCCCGGTTTCCGCCTCAGCCACGGCAAAAAGGCCGGCTCGCTCCGCATGACACTTGATCGCCTGCTGTAGCTACGCCAGATCTAAAATGCTGCCAGACCGATCTGAAAATGATCTAACTAAACACGGGTGAACTAGACACGGTTGAACGTGGAGCACGGCTTCAGCATCTAAGCTGACGTGAGTTGCTGAATCGGAGCAGGACTACGCTGCTTGCCTTAGTCCGGGATGGCTCCCTATAATCGACCAGTTTGTTGTTCCGGCGGTGGTTGAGCGGGCCGGCAGGTAATCAGCTAACCGAACCCTTGTGTTGCCGAGACCTTGGAAATCAGCCGTAAAGGATCGAGTCCGCGCCCGCGAAAGGCGTCGTTTGCCGGGACCCCCGGGTGAGCATTGCACGTTCCGCACCGTTCGAAGGAGAATCACCTGATGAAGAAGTCGCTTCTCACGTTGTTGCTTATGTTGGGGCAGCCGCCTATGCCCAGCAATCCGCGCCGCCTTCCAGCCCATCCGGCAGCAACGCCTCAGAAGCCGCCACAGCCGGCGCAGAAGCAGCAGAAGGTCAATCAAAGATCCCGCCGAATACAAGGCTTATATCGATGCCGTCCAGACTACCGACCCGGCGCAAAGGGCGACGGTGCTGGAGTCCTTTCTGCAAACCTATCCCAACACGGTGATGAAGGAAGACGCGACGGAACTGCTGCTGAAGACTTACCAGCAGTTGCTGGCGACCGATCCGCAAAAGTATACGCAGAAGGTGCTGGATGACCGGACAACAACTGCTGCAAATCAATCCCAACAACCTGACGGCACTGGCCCTGCTGAGTTACATGGACCATGCGCTGGCCCAGGGCGGCGGACCCAATGCCGAGCAGATGTTGCAGCAGGCAAGGCAATACGGCGAGCGCGGCTTGCAGCAGTTGCAGACGCAGAGCAAGCCGGAAGGGTATACGGACGAGCAGTGGACCAAGTTGAAGCAGGACTTCCGCATGGTCTTCCTCGGTTCCATCGGACACGCGGCGCTGCAAAGCAAGGATTACAAGACGGCGCAGGACTCGCTGAAGGAAGTGGTCGCTGCCGATCCTAACAATTTCACCAACGTCTTTCTGCTGGCGCTGGCGTATCTGGAGCCGAATCCTCCGGTGCCCGACGGATTCTTCTGGATGGCCCGGGCGATGGCGCTGGCTCCGCCGCAGATGCCGGCCACACAGTTGCAGACCTATCAGCGATACGGCCGCAGCAAATACATCCGCTATCACGGCTCCGAGGACGGATGGGATCAGTTGCTGGCCATGGCCAAGACGACACCCGCCGAACCGGCCAACTTCAGCGTGACTCCGGCACCCTCTCCGGCTGAGCAGGCGGGCACGATGTTGCAGAAGAGCACGCCCGAGCAACTGTCGTTCGCCGATTGGCAGTTCATCCTGACCTCGGGAAACCAGCAGGCGGCGGACCAGGTCTGGAACGCAATCAAGGGTAAAGCCTTGCGGATGGTGGTGCAGGTGATCTCCGCAACTACGACCAGCGCAAGGCTTGCCGGAAGCGAAGACGATATCCAGGCGAACAAGGCCGATATCGAAGTGGTGTTTGCCACCCCGCTGGCGGCCGCCAGGGTTCCCAAGCCCGGAGCACAGATCACCTTTCAGGGGGTTCCGGACAGCTATACGCCAAATCCGTTCCTGATGCACATGACGGATGGGCAATTGCTATCGCGGCCCGCCACGACGCCACGGACAAAAAGATAATTCAACCGAATCGATTGCTCGGAAAGCGACGAGGCGACGATTGAGCCGCCTCGTTTTTTTGCGCGAAGGGCTGTTCATGTGGAACCCAGAAGGTTCAGCTTCACATCGGACGCGCGCGGCGAGCGTGCTCCCAGCGTCGAACTACATAGATTCTTCGCCGGCGCTACGCTTCGGCTCAGAATGACACCTTCGATACGCGCCACTCAAACAGGCTGCTGAAAAACTCGTCGAAGTGTCATCCCGAGGTCACGCCGGTTTTGCGTGATCGAAGGATCTGCTTTCTTTCAACGCCCGCAAACAGCAGATCCTTCGCTGCGCTCAGGATGACACTTAAAAAGGGAATTCGGCAAGAATCCTGTGCGTATTTCCGCACGACTTTAGCAAATCAGGACGATCTTGCCGTAGCTGCCGGGCTGCATGACCGCCTCATGGGCGCGCCGGGCCTCGACCAGAGGAATTTCCTGCCCGATCACGGGACGCGCAACACCGAATTCGAGGGCGGCGCCGATACCCGCATGGATGCTGGCCATTTCGGCCTCGGAGGCATTGAACACCGCCATGCCGAGAATCGCGGCGTCGCGCGCCATGGCGTCGCGGGGATTGATTTCGATGGTCCCCCGATTGCCGATGACGACGACGCGCCCGCGCTGGCTCAGCATCGACAGATCCTTCGCCAGGTTCTTGTTGGCCAGCATCTCCAGAATGACGTTGACGCCGCGTCCGCCGGTCGCCTTCAAGACCTGCTCGACGAGATCCGGGGCGCTGTGGTCGAAGGCGTGATGCGCTCCGCAATCGCGTACGAGTTGACGGCCCTTGTCGCTGCCGGCGGTGCCGATCACGAGCATGCCATGAGCCCGCGCCATCTGTACCGCCGCAATGCCGACGCCGCCGCTGGCGCCATGCACCAGGACGGACTCTCCGGGCAGTGCGTGCGCCCTCTGGAAAAGTCCACGGACGGCGGTGGCGTAAGGCACGCCAATCGCCGCGCCCTGCTGGAAGGTGATTTGTTTGGCGAGCGGATGCACCTGCGCTTCGCGGCACAGGGCCTGCTGGGCATAGGTCCCGCTGAGGCTTCCGGCCACGTAGACGCGGTCGCCAGCCTTGACGCTCTTGACACCTTCTCCCACGCTGAGAACTTCGCCCGCGCCATCCGCTCCCGGGGTGTAGGGCAGCGACGGCTTCATCGAGTAGGTTCCGGTGCGGACATAAGTCTCCACCGGGTTGACGCCCGCAACATGAATCCGAACCACCACTTCGCCCGCGCCGGGATGAAGGTCCGGCATATCTTCCAGGACCAGCTTTTCAGGACCGCCAAATTCACGAACACGTATTGCTTTCATGGTTCTCCTTCACTTTCGAGAGTCGGTGAAAACAGGGTTTGCAGACTGCTGAAAACTATTCTCCCGAGTGTCATCCTCAGCGTAGCGAAGGATCTGCTGTTTGTGTGTGCTGAAAGCAAAGCAGATTCTTTGGCCGCGCAAAACCGGCTCCCACCCCAACCAGCCAACAACGGGCTCGTCGGGGATTCCGGCGGCGCGACCTCAGGATGACACTCCTACGAGTAATTCAGCACCCTCATTAGTGCCAATGCGCCAGGAGCTCGCCGGGATGACAGCCAGGCGCTATGCACCTGCCAGCAACGTAAAATGATGCAACCGCGAGCCCGCATCTGGCAAATGAGGCGTCCACCCCAACCAGCCAACAGCGGGCTTGTCGGGGACCCCGGCTTTTTACCCGTGCATGAAAAGCAGATTCTTCGCGGCGCTCAGGATGACACTTCGCGAAATGCTTGCTTGCGGTTATAGATGAAGTGTGCGGATAGATCAGGATGACACTTCGCGATAAATTCGAGATCGCGATAATTCGAGGTAAGGATGGGCGCAGCTAACCCGGCGATATCACTTTCACCGTACGGGACTAGAATATCCGTAGGGACATTCAAGACAAGCATATTCAAAACCGGGTAGTCGTATGGCCAACCTCAAGGAAATTTTGAACCAGAACGTCCGGGAAGCCGCGCCGGAGTTGTGCGAGAAGCTCGACCGCAACCGGGTGCGCTGCTTCGCCTGTGGGCACTGCTGTCCCATTGCCGACGGACAAGCCGGAGTTTGCAAGGTGAGATTCAACCAGGGCGGCACGCTGCAAGCACCCTGGGGTTACGCCGGCGGGGTGCAGTGCGATCCCATTGAAAAGAAGCCATTCTTCCACGCCTACAGCGGAGCGCTCGCCTACAGCTTCGGGATGCTGGGCTGCGATCTGCATTGCTCTTACTGCCAGAACTGGGTGACTTCACAGACGCTTCGCGATCCGCGCGCGGTTTCCGCGCCCTTGCGCGTGACCCCCGAATTGCTGGTGCGGGAGGCCGTCGACCAGGGCGCCCGGCTGCTGGTGAGTACCTATAACGAGCCGCTGATTACCGCCGAATGGGCGGTTGCGATTTTCAAAGAGGCGAAGGCCGCCGGTCTGGCGACGGCGTTCGTTTCGAACGGCAACGGCACGCCGCAGGTGCTGGAATATCTGCGGCCCTGGATCGATCTCTACAAGGTCGATCTGAAGAGCTTCGATGAGCAGCACTATCATCAGCTCGGAGGGCGTCTGCAACCGATTCTCGACACCATCGGGCGCTTGCACGCCATGGGAATCTGGGTCGAAATCGTAACCCTGCTCATCCCGGGCTTCAACGACTCCGAGGACGAGCTGAAGCGTATGGCCGAATTTCTGGCCGGGGTTTCCGCCGATATGCCGTGGCACGTGACCGCCTTCCACGGCGATTACAAGATGACCGAGCCGGAGGACACCACCGCCGAATCGCTGTTGCGCGCGGCGGAGATCGGCCGCGAGGCGGGATTGCACTACATCTACGCGGGCAATCTTCCGGGAGGCGTGGGCGATCTGGAAAACACGCGCTGCCCCGATTGCCACGAGCTGCTCATCGAGCGCTGTGGATACCGGATCATGCAATACCGGCTGACCCCCGAGGGACATTGTCCGCGATGCGGCAAGCCGATTCCGGGCCGCTGGGACCCCGCATTCCGTAAGCAAATCAGCTCGCATCCGTATGTGCCGCGGCTGCGGGACACTCGGAGCTGACCGGCATTTCCTGATCGGGTCCGCCCGCAGGTGCTCAAGCGAGCTGGCTTGAGGTATGCTTTAAAGAGTTTCCTCGGTGAGCGTATCCGGTGTGGCCGGATGAGCGTATTCAGAGGAGTGTCTCCGGTGTATCCGGAGCTGAGATTTGTCTTCAAACTCGATCCGTAGAGGAAGGAAGTCCGTATGCCCAAATTTGCCGCCAACCTTTCAATGATGTTCAATGAAGTTCCGTTCCCTCAACGATTTGCCGCCGCCGCCAAGGCGGGATTCAAGGCGGTTGAGTTCCTGTTTCCCTTCGACTACAAGCCGGAAGAGGTCGCCGGCTGGCTGAAGGAAAATAAGCTGGAAAATATTCTGTTCAACATGCCTCCCGGAAACTGGGCGGCGGGCGAGCGCGGACTGCGTCGCTGCCGGACAGGGTAGAAGAGTTCCGGGCGGGCGTTGCGAAGTCGATCACCTATGCCAAGGCGATGGGAACTCCGCGCGTGCACGCGATGGCGGGAAATTTTCCGGCCGGCGGAGACCGCGCCAAGCATCGCAAGTGTACGTCGAGAACCTGCGCTACGCGGCGCGCGAGGTGGCGAAGCACAACCTGATGCTGGTGATCGAGCCGATCAACACAGCGGGACATGCCGACCTTTTTCCTCAATTTGCAGGGAGAAGGACACGCCATCCGCGAGGAAGTCGGCGAGCCGAACCTGAAAGTGCAGATGGACTTCTACCACACCCAGGTGCAGGAAGGCGACGTGGCGATGAAGCTGCGCAAGTATTTCGACCACATCGGCCACATCCAGGTGGCGAGCGTGCCCGACCGCAACGAGCCCGATGGCGGCGAACTGAACTACCCCTACCTGTTCCGCTGCTGGATGAACTGAAGTATCAGGGATGGGTGGGATGTGAGTATCGTCCGAAGGCCGGGACCGTGGAAGGGCTGGGCTGGTTTAAGCCGTTCAGCTCCGCTGCCGGCGCACGATAGAAAAGTGGCAAAGGCGGCTGCTCTCCGTAGCCGCACCTGAACACCTGAAGATTCGCGGACGCCGTTTGAGATGCGGGTTTCTCTCCCAACAGCGTCCGCATCGGTTTCCCCTCGGAAACATGGAACAATTTAACGACAGGCTTTCATTTTCCGGCGGACCGTCATATGATTCCCAGATTCTTAGTTCTTTGAAGGGCTGGTCGGTTTCGCGCGCGCACTTTTGGAAGGTGGGCATCTCGAAATACGAGCGTGCCCAACTCTTTCGCGAGGTGCACGGTGGAGATCATTTCGCTGGACAAATCACAAGGTGCGCGGCCCTCAGCCGCGGCGCGCCTCGACCGGCTTCCCATTGGTTCATTTCATAAGCAGGTGATGTGGCTGATCGCCTATGTCTTCTTCTTCGAGCTGGGAGATCTGAACACCTTTGCCTTCGCGGCGCCGGCGCTTCGGGTGCAATGGAAGCTGTCCATCGCCACCATCGGGATCATCACTTCGGCGGCCTTTATCGGCATGTTCGTGGGCGCGACCACCGGCGGCTGGTTTTCCGACAAGGTCGGACGGAAGAAGGCGCTGATCCTAACGACCGTCTGGTACTCGAGCTTCTCGCTGCTGAATGCTTTCGTCTGGAACGTGCCGGGCCTGTTCGTTACGCGATTTCTGACGGGCGTAGGGCTTTCGGCGATGACGGTGGTGGCGATTACCTATATCAGCGAGATGTTCCCGGCCAAGAAGCGCGGAACCTATCAGGGCTGGATCATGGTGATCGGACTGTTCGGAATTCCGATTACCGCGCATGTGGCCGAAGTGCTCATCCCCATGGCCACCTACGGCTGGCGGCTGGTATTCATCTGGGGCGCGCTCGGCATGCTGATCCTGTTGTTCGCCCACAAAATCGAGGAATCGCCGCGCTGGTATGAGAACCACGGCCGGCTTGCCGAGGCAGATGCCGCTTTGGATCGGATCGAGGCCCGCATCAAAGCCGATTTCGGATCGCTTCCGCCGATCGGCGAAGAGCCGCCAAAAATGGGGCGGCGCGGGAAATTTTCGGATCTGTTCGCGCCGGCCTATCTGCCGCGTACGACCATGCTGATCGGCGCCTGGATCTTCCAGACGCTCGGCTTCTACGGCTTTATGGCGTGGGTGCCGACGCTGCTGGCGGCACACGGTTTCCCGTTGGTGAAGTCGCTGCTTTGGGTTTCGATCATGCACTTCGGCGCGCCGCTTGGCGCCGTGATCGCGGCGCTCATCTCCGACAAGTGGGAGCGTAAGTACCTGATCACGATCGCGGCCCTGGTGATTGCCTTCTGCGGCGTGATGTATGGGCTCAGCTTCAGCATGGTGCCAATCATCATCTTCGGCTTCTGCGTTTCGATGTTCATTCAAACCTTCGCGCCGCTGCTGTACGCTTACACGCCCGGAATGCTATCCGACGGAAATCCGCAACTCGGGTTCCGGCGTTGGGTATGGAGTCGGCCGGCTGGCGAATGGCTTCGGGCCGCTGATTGTCGCCTTCCTGTTTACGCACTACGGCTACATGAGCGTGTTCATTTATATCGCGGCGACGTGGTTGATGGTGGCGATCATCATCTGCGCATTTGGGCCAAAGACCAAAGGCCGGACGCTGGTATAGCAGAGGAGCGGTCTAACAGAGGAGCGGTCTAACAGAGGAGCGGTCGAACAGAGGAGCAGTTGGCCGGAGCGTTTCTGAGATCTACGGCCAACGTTCCGCGCCAATTTTTTGTTCTGTTCTGTCGCAAAGATCACGTTCAAAACTCCTGCCCAAGTGCAACGCCTGGGTTGCAAGGCTCATCAGAACCTGTATAATGAAATAGTACTGAATCGGTACTATTTAATGGTTGTAGTTCGGCGTGGAGACAGCGAAAATGATCAGGCTGGGCAAGCTAACCGACTATGGGCTTGTGCTTTTGACCTACATGGCGCGCGCCCATGGAGAGTCGCTGCACACGGCGCGCGAGCTCTCGGCGGAGTCGCGGCTGCCTTTGCCGACGGTGAGCAAGATTCTGAAGCAGTTGCTGCAAAGCGGGCTGCTGGTCTCCAGCCGCGGGATCAAGGGCGGGTACAGTCTGGCGAGAGAGCCGCGGGAGATTTCGATTTCCGAAATTATCGCGGCGCTGGAAGGGCCGATCGCGCTCACCGAATGCAGCACGGATCTTGCCGGTATTTGCGACCTGGAGCAGTGCTGCCCAATCAAAGAAAACCAGAGAGTGATCAACCAGGTGGTGCGCGGGGCGTTGGAGAAGTTGAGTCTTGCCGACCTCATCCATCCGCTGCGGTTGACCACCATCCAGGATGCGCGCGGGAAGTTGATTCCGGCGATTGTCTCCGGGAGGATTCAATGAGCACAAACACAAATGCGATTCGGGATTTTGCGCAGCGAGAGTACCAGTGGGGTTTCATCTCGGATGTCGAGGAAGAAAGAATTCCAAAGGGGCTGAACGAGGATGTTATCCGGCTGATCTCGGCGAAGAAGCAGGAGCCGGAGTTCATGCTGGAGTGGCGGCTGAAGGCCTATCGCCACTGGGCATCGCTGGAAAAAGCGCAGGCGGAGCCGCGGTGGGCGAACGTCAAGTACCCGCCGATCAATTATCAGGACATGGTCTACTACTCCGCGCCCAAGCGGAAACCGGCGCTCCAGAGTCTCGACGAACTCGATCCGGAGATTCTGCGCACCTACGAGAAGCTTGGCATTCCGCTGCAGGAGCAGAAGATGCTGGCCGGAGTCGCCGTCGATGCGGTGTTCGACAGCGTGTCGGTGGCGACCACCTTCAAGGAAAAGCTGGGCGAGCTGGGCATTGTGTTCTGTTCTTTCTCCGAGGCGGTGCTCAAGCATCCCGAGCTGGTGCAGAAATATCTCGGGACGGTGGTGCCGTACACGGACAATTTCTTTGCCTCGCTGAACGCGGCCGTGTTCAGCGATGGCTCGTTTGTCTACGTGCCCAAGGGAGTTCGCTGCCCGATGGAGCTTTCGACGTACTTCCGCATCAATGCGGCGGAAACGGGCCAGTTCGAGCGCACGCTGATTGTGGCCGATGAAGGCGCGTATGTGAGCTATCTGGAGGGCTGCACGGCGCCGATTCGCGACGAGAACCAGTTGCACGCCGCGGTGGTCGAGCTGGTGGCCCACGATAACGCGCAGATCAAGTACTCGACGGTGCAGAACTGGTATCCGGGAGACAAGGAAGGCAAAGGCGGGATCTACAACTTCGTCACCAAGCGCGGCAAGTGCGCGGGCGTGAACTCCAAAATCTCGTGGACCCAGGTCGAGACCGGGTCGGCAATCACCTGGAAATATCCGAGCTGCATTTTGCAGGGCGACAACTCGGTGGGCGAGTTCTATTCCGTGGCGCTCACCAACAATCGCCAGCAGGCCGATACCGGCACCAAGATGATTCACATCGGCAAGAACACGCGGAGCACGATTGTCGCGAAGGGGATCTCGGCCGGCTATGGCCAGAACACCTATCGCGGACAGGTGAAGATCATGAAGGGAGCCACCGGAGCGCGCAACTACACGCAATGCGACTCGCTGCTGATTGGCGACAAGTGCGGCGCGCACACCTTCCCTTACATTGAAGTGCGGAACTCGACGGCGCGCATGGAGCACGAAGCGTCGACTTCCAAGATCGGCGAAGACCAGCTCTTTTACCTGCGGCAGCGCGGACTGAAGGCCGAAGACGCGGTTTCGATGATCGTGAACGGCTTTTGCAAGCGCGTGTTTCGCGAACTGCCGATGGAGTTTGCCGTGGAGGCGCAGAAGCTGCTGAGCGTGAGTCTGGAAGGCAGCGTCGGCTAGACACCATGGCAATTCGGATTCGGCACAATCAACATCGGAGCGACTGAGAGAAGACGAATGAGCTTATTGGTAATCAAAAATTTGCACGCCAACGTGGATGGACACGAGATCCTCAAGGGAATCAACCTCGAGGTCAATGCCGGTGAAGTGCACTCGATCATGGGTCCCAACGGCTCAGGCAAGAGCACGCTCGCGCAGGTGCTGGCGCGGCGCGAGAACTTTACGGTTACCGCCGGAGAAGTGCTCTTCAACGGCAAAGACCTGCTCGCCATGAAGCCCGAGGAAGCCGCCTGCGAGGGCCTGTTTCTGGCTTTCCAGTATCCGGTGGAGGTTCCGGGCATCAGCAACCCGTATTTTGTGCGCTCGGCGCTGAATGCCATCCGCAAATATCGCGGACTGGATGAGATGGATGCGATGGACTTTCTGCCCATGTTCCGGGAAAAACTCAAGCTGCTGGAGATGGACGAGAAGCTGATGAACCGCTCGGTGAACGAGGGTTTCTCCGGCGGCGAAAAAAAGCGCAACGAGATTTTGCAAATGGCGGTGCTGGAGCCCAGGCTTGCGGTGCTGGACGAAACCGATTCCGGACTCGACATCGACGCCTTGCGAATTGTCGCCGCCGGCGTCAACACCATGCGCAGTCCGGAGCGGGCGTTCATCGTGGTTACGCACTATCAGAGGCTTTTGGACTACATCGTTCCGGATTTCGTTCACGTGCTGGTTGATGGCCGGATCGTGCGCTCGGGCGGCCCCGAACTGGCGCTGGAGCTGGAGGAAAAGGGCTACGCGCGAGCCGAGGCCGAGGTGAAACAGAGCGCGCCTGCCGCGTGAAGCGACGGCGAAGGGGATTCAAGTGGTCACTGCGACCGAATATCTAGGAAGCTACCTTGAGAGCTTCGCCGATTTTGAAAAGCACGCCGCCGGACGGGAACTCGGGTGGATGCAATCTCTGCGCCGGCAAGGCTTTCGCGCGATTCTGCGAAGTGGGGTTTCCGACGACGCACGATGAAGACTGGCGTTTCACGAACGTATCGGAAATTGCGCGAACTCCATTTCGGCTGGCACAGGACGGCGCTGCCAGCGCTCGCGGCAAGCGATCTGAGAGCGTGGCGGATCGCGGGCGAGGCGTGTCTGCTGGTCTTCGTAAACGGGCATTTTTCGCGCGTACTCTCTTCGCTCGACAACCTGCCGCGCGGCCTCACCGTGGGAGGGTTGGCGGAGAACATTGACAGCGGCGATCGCAGTGCTTGAGCAGCACATGGGACGTTACCTGGACATTGGTCGCGACGCTTTTTGCGCTCTGAATACGGCCTTCGCGGAAGACGGAGGTTACGTTCACATTCGAGCGCGGGGCGGTGATCGAAGGCGCCATCCACTTGCTGTTTGTCTCAACCGGGACGGACGACGCCGGCCATGTTGCACCCGCGCAACCTGATTGTCGCCGAGGAGAACAGCCAGGCGGCCATCGTGGAAGACTACGTTTCGCTCGGGCGGCGGCGTGGCGTTCTGCAATAGCGCGACCGAACTGGTTGCGTCCGACAACGCCGTGCTTTCTCACTACATGATCGAGCAGGAGCATACGCAGACGTTCAACGTTTCCACTCTGCGCATACAGCAGGGCAGAAGCGCGAATGTGGCATCGCACTCGGTGCTGGTGGGCGGAGCGCTGGTGCGGAACAACGTTCACCCGGTGCTTGCGGGCGAGGGAAGCGAATGCCTGATCAACGGCCTGTTCGTCGGCAACGGCAGGCAGCATATTGACAACTACATGCTGGTGGAGCACGTCAGTCCGCACTGCGGCAGCCGGCAATTTTATAACGGCATTCTCGATGATCACGCTCACGGCGTTTTTCATGGCCGCATCATCGTTCACAAGGACGCGCAGAAGACCGACGCGAAGCAGACGAATCGCAACCTGTTGCTCTCCGATGACGCGCAGATCGACACCAAGCCGCAGTTGGAGATCTATGCCGACGACGTGAAGTGCACGCACGGGGCGACGATTGGGCAAATCGAGGCGAGATGCGCTGTTTTACCTGCGCTCGCGCGGAATCGACGAAGCCTCGGCGCGCAGGCTCTTGCTGGTGGCGTTCGCCAGTGAGTGTCTCGAACGGATGAAGGAGAGCGGCATTCGGGAGCACATCGAGAAGCTGATTAACGAGCGCGTGCTGCAGATGGCGGCGGTTCGAGGTGGAGCAATGACGACGATCCGATACTGACCGGCGCGGCGGCGACGGATCGCCGGGCGCGGGCTGGAGGAAATCGCATGACCAGCGTTCCCAAGAGATGGCCCGGACTTCCAGGATCCGCAGGAAGTACGGGCGGCGCGACGGAAGCTTCAACGTGGAGGCGATTGCGCGCCGATTTTCCGATACTGCGGCGGCAGGTTCACGGCAAGCCGCTGGTCTACCTGGACAACGCGGCGACGGCGCAGAAGCCGCAGGCGGTGATCGACACGCTTGAGCCGATACTATGAGCAGGAGAACGCCAACATTCACCGCGGCGTGCATTACCTCTCCGAGCGCGCAACCGAGGAGTACGAGGCGCGCGCGCAAGACGATTCAGCACTTTCTCAACGCCGCCGATGCCAGCGAAATCATTTTTGTGCGCGGCGCGACGGAGGGCATCAACCTGGTCGCCCAGACCTATGGGCGCGCGAACGTCGGCCGCGGCGACGAGGTGCTGATCAGCGCCATGGAGCATCACTCGAACATCGTGCCCTGGCAGATTCTGTGCGAGGAAAAGGGCGCGAAGCTGCGGGTGATTCCCATCAACGACAGCGGCGAACTGATCTGGGAGGAGTTCGAGAAGCTGCTCGGTTCACGAACGAAGATCGTCGCCGTCACGCATGTGTCCAACGCGCTGGGCACGGTCAATCCCGTGCGCCGCATCGTGGAGCAGGCGCACAGAGCGAGCGTTCCGGTGCTGGTCGACGGGGCTCAGTCCGCGCCGCATCTCGAGGTGGACGTGCAGGCGCTCGATTGCGATTTCTTCGTCTTCTCCGGGCACAAGGTTTATGGCCCGACGGGAATCGGCGTTCTGTACGGCAAGGCCGCTCTGCTGGATGCGATGCCGCCATACCAGGGCGGCGGCGACATGATCAGCTCGGTCACCTTCGAAAAAACGATTTACAACAAGTTGCCTTACAAGTTCGAAGCCGGAACCCCGCACATTGCCGGCGGCATCGGGCTGGGCTGCGCAATCGAATATCTGAACGGCGTGGGCATTGAGCGCGTCGAAAGACACGAACACGAGCTGCTGGAATACGCGACGCAGGCGGTGGAAGAGATTCCGGGGCTGCGCGTAATCGGTACGGCCGCGGAGAAGGCGAGCGTGCTTTCGTTTGTCATGGAGGGAATCCATCCGCATGATATCGGCACGATTCTCGATCAGCAGGGAATCGCAATTCGCACGGGCCATCACTGCGCGCAGCCGGTGATGCAGCGCTTCGGGATTCCGGCGACGGCGCGCGCTTCCTTCGCCTTGTACAACACCAGGGAAGAGGTGGATGCACTGGTCGGCGGATTGCAAAAGGTGCGGGAGGTGTTTGCCTGATGGCCGATCTGCGCGATTTGTACCAGGAAGTGATTCTCGAACACAGCAAGGCGCCGCGCAATTATCGCGAACTGCCGAATGCGAATCAGAAGGCGGAGGGATACAACCCGCTCTGCGGCGATCACTTTACCGTTTACCTCGAAGTCGAGGGCGATGCGATTCGCGACATCAGCTTCCAGGGATCGGGATGCGCGATCTCGAAGGCCTCCGCTTCGATGATGACGCAAAGCCTCAAGGGCAAGACGCGGGCGGAAGCGGAGAAGCTCTTCGAGCAATTCCACAAGCTGGTCACGAGCGGGCCTAACGGCAGCGCCGGCGAACTTGGAAAGCTGGCGGTTTTTTCCGGCGTTTCGGAGTTTCCCGTGCGAGTGAAGTGCGCCACGCTCGCCTGGCATACGCTGCAGGCGGCTTTGCAAGGGCAGCAGCAGCCGGTATCGACGGAGTAGCGCGCACGATGGCCGCTGACTGGAGAGTAGCGAATTGCTCATTTGGCAGCAGCAGTATCGATCGATCACCCCAGCAGCGAAGCAGCTACCCCGGCTCGCGGCGCGAGTGATAGGAAGGAATCCGGAATGGACACCAGCGAACTCATCAGCCTGAACCGGGCGTGCGAGGCGATCGGCATTCCGAGCGGCGTGCGCGAGGTTCTTCCGCAGGGCGCGACGGTGCGAATCATGCAGTTTCTGGGAAGCGGCTACACGATTGTCGATGATCGCGGCTACATGTTGCGAATCGACGCCAGAGATGCGGACGCCATGGGACTCGCCAGCGAAGCCGGCGCGGCAAGCGCCGCACGTTGACGGGAAGCTTCACGGAAGACATGGTCTGGGACGAGTTGAAGACCGTCTACGATCCGGAGATTCCGGTGAACATCGTCGACCTGGGCCTGATTTACGACTGCACGATTGCGGATATCGAGGCGGGCGGCAAGAAGATCGACATCAAGATGTCGATGACCGCTCCCGGCTGTGGGATGGGAAACGTGCTGAAGGCCGATGTGGAGAGCAAACTGGCACGACTTCCGGAAGTGAAGGACGTTCGCGTGGAGGTGGTGTTCGATCCGCCTTGGAATCCCAGCCGCATGTCGGAGGCAGCCAAGCTGAAACTCGGTTTCGACCTTGATTACGGCGACGCTTCGTTGCCGACGTTCGGGCGGTAGAGTTCGAGCCACGCAATCGCGGCGCATGTCGGAGATCCTGGCGAACGTTGCCGGCGCAGGGGTTCGGCGCGCTAGACCGCTCAGTGCACCTACTGATGTCCACAGCTCATCGGCATTCAACGGCTGGTTCATCGTGCGGGGATGAGCGAGGTCGTGATCTCGTAGACCGCACCAGCTACTCCCTCCAGCGGACGGCCACAGACATGAGATCCAGTGCGTGGTTCCGTCCTGGCGATAGGCTTCAATCCGCACCGCGTCGAAGGGCTGGCCGAAGCGAATGAATTCCAGCATTCCCTGATAATCGGTTTCATTCCGAAAAACGGTTTGGCGAGACTCATGCCGAGCAATTGCTTGATGTCCGGCAAAGCCGGAGAGTTGGAGAAAGGCGCGATTGGCGCGGCGGATGCAGCCGTCGGCAGAGAGGCAGGCGACTCCGAAAGGCGCCGTGTCAAGCATCGCGCGCCATTCGCCGTTGATGCGGGTCAGGTTCTCTTCCCTGGACGAGGACGCCCTCGCCGATCTGCACTCTCGCCACAAGCTCATCGCGGTTGAATGGCTTGGTCAGGTAGTCGTCCGTGCCCGCCTTCAGAGCCGCAACGATGTCGCACTTGTAGCTCCGGGCGGTCAGCAGGAGCACGTACGTGTATTGCCACATTTCGCTTTCGCGTATCCGGCGGCAGATTTCGACGCCATCCACGCATCGGCATCATCCAGTCGAGCACGACCAGGCGAGGCGGGTCATCGGATTGCAGAATCTCCCATGCTTCCTCGTCCGTTTGCCGCGGAAACCACCTGGAATCCCGCATCGGAGAGGACCTTGATGGTGAGATAACGGGACATGATATCGTCGTCGGCGACGAGCACTTTCATAGCCGCACCTCCGGCGCCGTTGCCGAAGGCGCGCCGGATTCATCGCTCCCAAGGCGCCCGGAAACTGAGCGCCTCTGCATTTTGTCGAGGGCCCGGGAAATTGCCAGCAGCAAGGCAGTCATCTCGTGCTCAAGCGCCGCTGCCGCCTCGGCGAAGCCATTCACGTCGGCGGCCCGTCCAAGCTCCTCCAGCGCGAGTGCCGCCCGGGCGGCTTTCAGGCCGCCGATGGTGGAGACGGTCCCCTTCAACTTGTGAGCCGCGCGATAGACGGCCGTGCTATCGCCCTGCGCCAAAGCGGTTCGTACAGATTCGATCAGAGTCGGACTCTCCTGGAGAAAGAGGCGGCAAAGTTCGCAGAACAGATCTTCGTCCCCGCCCATCTGGCGCACGGCGCCTTCGATGTCGAGTTCGCCGCTCGACAGAAATCGGAGCGAAAGCCGGCGCGGGCAGCTTTTCGACGTGGCAGTGGCTTGCGCGCAGTCTGCTCGTAAATGGCCTGAAGCAGCTCTTGTTTGTGCAGCGGTTTCGCGATGTAGTCGTCCATTCCCGCCTCCAGGCATTTTTCGCGGTCACCCTTCATGGCGTGCGCGGTCATGGCAATGATCGGCACATGAGCGCCGGTCGTCTGCTCCAAATGGCGAATCTGCCGGGTGGCTTCATGTCCGTCCATGATGGGCATCTGTACGTCCATCAGAATGGCGTCGTAGCGATTCTGCTGGCTGGCGTTGACCGCAGCCAGTCCGTCTCCGACGACGGTTACCGAGTGGCCGGCGCTTTCCAGCAGCCGGGCGATGAGCCGCTGGTTGACCAAATTATCCTCGGCGGCGAGGAAGCGAAGCTTGCGGCGCGGCGGCATTCGGCAGCAGCGCTTCTTCGCGATCCGTGATGACTTCCTTCGGCGCCGTGTTGAGCACCCGCAGCACCACATCCAACAGCTCAGAACGGCGAATGGGTTTGATGAGGTAGGCGGAGATGCCGAGTTCGCGGCAACGATCGATGTCGCCGGGCTGGCCGCCGGAGGTCAGCATCAGCACGATGGCGCCCGCCAGTTTAGGATTCTGCCGGATGCGCTCAGCCAACTGGAAGCCGTCCATCTCGGGCATGTGTCCGTCGATCAAAACCAGCTTGTAGGCGTTGTTTCCCGAGGCTGCCGCCTCCAGGGCCGACAGCGCGAGGACGGCACTTTCGACCGCATCCGACTTCATGCTCCATTGCGTGGTAATCGCGTGGAGGATCTTGCGATTGGTAAGGTTGTCGTCGACGATCAGGCAGGAGACGCCTTTCAGCGAAGCGGGAGGCGCCGCGGCCGGCTGCGTCCCGGGCGGCAGCGGAACCAGCATGTGGAACTCACTGCCTTCTCCCAACTCGCTGGCAACCCACATTTTGCCGCCCATGAGGGAGATCAAGCGCATGGAAATCGTCAGTCCCAGTCCGGTGCCGCCGTAGCGGCGGGTCTGGGAGCTATCGGCCTGGCCAAAGGCCTCGAAGATGGTAGCGAACTTCTCGCGCGGAATGCCGATTCCGGTGTCTCGCACCACGAGATGAATCATGTTGGGGCCGCGATCGGCGGCGGAATCGACGGTCACGACCACCTCGCCGCGCTCGGTGAACTTGATGGCGTTGGCGACGAGGTTGACCAGAACCTGGCGCAGGCGGTGCCCGTCTCCGATGACCACTTCCGGAACCGAAGGGAAGACGTCATAGGCAAGTTCCAGGCCCTTCTGATGAGCGCGGAGGGCAAGGCCCTTCATGATGTCTCCGAGCAGGTCGTGAAGGTTGAACTCGAAGGAATCCAGCTCCAGGCGTCCCGGCTTCGATCTTGGAGAAGTCCAGGATCTCGTTGATGATCGAGAGCAGGGATTCGGCGGAGAGCTTCACGGTGGAGAGATATTCGCGCTGTTCCGGCGTGAGGTTGGTTTCCAGAGCGAGCTCGGTCATGCCGATGACGCCGTTCATGGGGGTGCGGATCTCGTGGCTCATATTGGCGAGAAACGCGCTCTTGGCGCGGCTTGCAGCCTCCGCCTGCTCCTTCGCCATGGCGAGTTCGATATTGATTGCCCCGCGCTCTCGCAGCTCTTGTTTCAGGCTCGCCCGGCTTTCTTTGAAGTTCGTCGTCGCGGGCCTGGATGTCGGCCAGCATCTCATTGAATCCGGCACTCAGTTGACCGATCTCATCCTTTTCGACGGCGGAGACCCGCACGGCATAGTCTTTGTGGACGGAGACATGACGCATGGTGCTCGCCAGTTCGGAAATCGGCGTCGTGATCTTGCGCGAAAGTATCGATCCCGTCGCCGCTCCCACCCCGAGCGACAGAACCAGGAGAACCACGGCGAGGATCGCCAGCCTGTGCCACCGGGCCGTGATCTCGTGCACATCCGACCGCAGATAAAGGGTCCCAACCTTCTCACCGGCGGAGAACACTGGACGCACGGTGCTGATGAAGGTGTTGTCGACCACGGAGTTTTCCGGCGGTTGTTTGGGGCAGCCAGGATCGATGGGCTGGAGATGGCTCCGGTATTGCGCGAATAATTCGCCCTTGCTGTTGTACAAACAGGCGGAGACCACCTGCTTGTCCGAATGCAAAGCGGTAAGGACTTCGTGGGCGGCCTTGAGGTCGTTGAATTCCAGCGCGGCGGTGGAGTTCTCGCCGACGATTTGAGCCAGGGTGACGAGATGCTCTCCCAGCCGAAGCCACGACGCGTTGTAATCGTAAACAAAAAAGACGGTGCCCAGGGTGCACAATGCCGCCGCACTGGCCAGTACGACGACCAGCGTCAGCTTGCTGCGCGATCTTGAGATTATCGAACAAGACGCGCAGCGCGGTGCTTCTTGCGGGCATTGGAGATCGTCGAATAAGAAGCGCATGGTAGTCCTCATCGGGCCGGTGCCTGGTTGACCAGGGTTGCAAGGCTGAGCAGGCGGGAGCTGATCTTTAACTGCGCAGCTTCCACGGCCGCCGGATTGATCTGGATCTGCACGTGATCTCTGGCGGTGACAAGACCGACTGCCCCACCCGATTGCGTAAATGATGGCGACATCGCCAATCGTCAGCACGTTCCGGTTGGGAATCCGGTCAAGCAGTCGCCCGGATCTTTTGACGGCGACGAATACGAGACGTAAACAATATTGCAGTGCGGCAACTCCTCCTTCGACGGCTCGACGATGACCCGCACGGTTCTGCTTCCCGCGGCTTTGCCCGGAGAGGACTTGCTTCAGCACCTGACCCATCGATCCCTCGCCGACGAATCCGATGACAATCTCTTTGCCGGAGACGCCGGCGGGCCACTCGACGTATTTCGTGAGATTGAAGACGAAGGCGGCTTTCACCACGGATTCATCCTTGGCCTGCGCGCGCGCAAGGACCGGGAAAAGGCATAGACACACAAGCATCAAAACCGGCCAGCGCGCGCTGCCCCGGGGCGCTTCGACCTGGCGGCTGTCGAGAGCGTCGTTGGCGGCGCGGCCACGCCGGACGTGCTCATCGGGATAGGTCCGTCTACCCATTGGATCCTCGACGCACCTTGGGAAGGACCATCCGATGCGTGATTTTGAAACGGAAGGTCCGCCCATCCTGGAGAATCGCGGGCTGGATCAGTCCTATGCCCGCGGGAGTGAAGTACTGGCGGTTCATCAGGTTGTAACAACTGGCGGAGAACTCGAAGCCCTGCCAGAGGGGCTTGGTCGATATCGTAAAGTTGGCCAGCAGGGCGTCCGGCACGCGGGTGTTCTGGAAGCTCTGTTGCGGGCTGGTGTATTGCAACTCCACTCCGGCGGAAGTGTATTTGCCCACCGGAAGCGTCGCATCCAGCTTCGCCATGTGAAGCGGCGCATTGTCCAAGCGGGTGTGCAACACATCGTCCTGGGTGTCGGCCAGGGTGTAGCTGAGGCGGGCGCGCAATCCGGAAGCGCGCCTGGCCTCAAGCTCAAACTCCAGTCCGCGGCCGGTATCGCGATTGACATTGACGAATTGCATCAAGCCGCTGCCGGGATCGAGCCTGGTATCGATCAGGTTACGCATCTGGTTGTAGAAGCCATCGGCGGTGAAGCGAAGCCAGCGGGCAAGATCGTGGTCCAGAATCACTTCGTTGGAACGGATCAATTCCGGCTTGAGCAGCGGGTTGGACGTGTAGGTTACGCTATCGGAGTGATAGAGCTCAAACGAAGTCGGCGCGTTGAACGCCTGTCCGTAGACATAGCGCAGAGTGGTCTTCGCGGTTGGCTGGAAGATAAGGGCGACTCTTGGGCTGGCCGTGCCGCCGAAGGTAGAGAACCAGTCGAATCGGCCGCCGGCGTTGAGCGTGAGCTTGGAGGCCAGCGCAATCTCCGCCTGCCCGTAGACCCCGGCAGAGGAGGGCGTGCGATGGTCATTGAGGAGCACGATGGTCGGGCCCCCGAGTGAATATTGGTCCTGCTGATCGGAGTTGATGCTGTATTGGTATTCCGTGCCGGCGGTGATCCGGTGCTTGCCCAGTTGCTGGCCGATGGTCAGCTCGGTGCCAACCCAGTTTCCGTGTCCCCCGTCGTAACCCACGAAATTGGTGGAGAACCTATCGAATGGAAACGTGCCATGGTGCTGGAAGGCATCGTAGTGCATGCGCAGGTCGATGCTGGTCTGGGCCGCGGTTTCATGGTGATAGCCGGCGTCGAAATACGCGGTGGTGTCGGTGTTGCGGGCGCGGGGATCGTCGAAGATGGCCCCATTGGCGCCCGTGGGAATGACCTTTTGCCGCGAGCTGCCCAAAGCCTGGAGGCGGAAGCTTCCGAGCTGCACGTCGGCGAAGGTCGAGAACGACGAATCTCCGTCGCTGTTGATGGCGTGGCCATAGTTCGTCGCCGGCGACGCATACTCGGGATAGAAAAGGTCGGGATGTCCGTCGCTGCGATAGAGCGTGCCGGATAACAATCCCGAATATTGGTTGTGCTCTCCGCTCAGCGTGACCCGGCCGGTGCGGGTCAGATAGGACGAGGTTTCGCCGGAGGATTCAATTTCGGCCGGCACGTGTTGCGGGCGGCGCGTGATGACATTGATGACGGCGAAGAAAGCATTGGCCCCGTAGAGCGAAGAGCTGGGTCCACGAACGATCTCGACGCGCTCGATGAGGTCGATGTCCAGCGGAAAATCGGTGCCAAAACTTGTGCCGCCATAGACGTTGTCATTGGTGCGATGACCATTGATCATCAGCAGGACCCGGGAGCCCTGGTCGCCCGGCCGGGAAAATCCTCTGACCCCGAGATAGACATAGTTGCGATCGAAGCTGGTGTAGAAACCTCTGACGCTGTTGAGAATGTCGGCCAGGGTTCTCCAGCCGTAGCGGCTGATCTCGTCGGAAGTGATCACCGTGACCGCCGAAGGCGCAACCCGGGTGTCTTCGGAGTGACGCGAAGCGCTCACCACTTTCACGTTCATCAATTCCTCAAGGCTGAGCGCCGTCAGGTCCTGGTCCGCGGGTTCGGCTTGAGCCGCGGCTCCAGCCAACAGCAGGAAAAACAGCAGCGCGTTGCCGCGGGTGGAGAAGCCGGAGCGAAGCTTCGATAAGTAGCGCATACATCCAAAGCCATCGACCGTTTGAGGGATTTCTTGAGTTCGGATGGACGATCCGGCGGAGGAAAGAACGAATGACTGGGGTGCAAAGCAGATTTTTCAGCTCGGTCGAAGGCCCTATTCGACCGCTGAGGATCGCCGCGGATGGTGCTTTTTTACCTGCTCGCGGCAAATTCCTGAAATTCACCCATGACACGAACGTGACACTCAGGTATCTTGTACAAAAGCCTTCAGAAGCACTGCTCCTGTGGTGGAAAATACAAGATGTGGATTGTACGACTAGCTCTCCGCAGACCGTATACGTTCGTCGTGGTATCGCTTTTGGTATTCATTCTGGGAATATCGGCGATTGTCACGACCCCGAAGGACATTTTCCCGATCATTGACATTCCTGTGGTGAGCGTCATCTGGAGCTACAACGGGCTTTCGCCGGAGGAAATGGCGAACCGGATGGTTACCATCTCCGAACGGGCGATGACGACCACCGTCAACGATATCGAGCACATCGAGTCGCAGTCTTATTCGGGCGTTGCGGTCATCAAGATCTTCTTCCAGCCGAATGCCAAGGTGGAAACGGCGCTTTCGCAGGTGACCGCGCTGGTGCAGACGCAGTTGAGAATCATGCCTCCGGGCACCACTCCCCCGAACATCGTCAAGTACGATGTCTCCTCGGTTCCGGTTCTGCAGATGGGTCTTTCCGGGGAGGGTTTGAGCGAGCAGCAGCTCTTCGATTACGGTTTGAATTACGTCAGAACGCAACTGGCGACCGTGCAGGGCGCGTCGGTTCCGCTGCCTTATGGCGGCAAACAGGCGCAGATCATGGTCGATCTCATTCCCAGCCAGCTTTATGCCAAGCATCTGTCGCCGGCCGACATCTCCAACGCGATCTCCTATCCAGAACCTGATCCTGCCGTCGGGATCGGTCAAGATGGGCGACCGCGAATACGCCGTTCGCCTGAACAGCAGCCCGTTGACGATCGCGGAGATGAATGAGCTGCCGATCAGGGCGTCCGGCGGGGCCGTGGTGCTGATGAAGGATGTAGCCCAGGTGCGCAGCGGTTTTTTGCCGCAGATCAACGTGGTGCGCATCAATGGCAATCGCGCCTCGCTGATGACGATCCTGCGCAACGGGCACGCTTCCACGCTGGACATCGTGAGGGAGGTCAAGGCGGCGCTGCCGCGCGTGCTGTCGATCCTTCCCCCGGCGTTGAAGATCACCCCGCTCTTCGACCAGTCGTTGTTCGTGCGCGCCTCGATCTACAGCGTGCTGAAAGAGGGCGTGATCGCGGCGATGCTGACCGGCCTGATGATCCTGGTCTTCCTGGGGAGCTGGCGCAGCACGCTGATCGTTTGCACCTCGATTCCGCTCTCCATCCTGACTTCGCAGATCATTCTCAGCGCGCTCGGGCACAGCATCAACGTGATGACCCTGGGCGGCATGGCCCTGGCCGTGGGAATCCTGGTGGACGATGCCACGGTCACCATCGAAAACGTGCATCGCAACATGGCGATGAGGAAGCCGCTGACGCGCGCGCTGCTCGATGGCGCGCAGCAGATCGCGGTGCCGACCTTTGTCTCCACGCTTTCCATCTGCATCGTTTTCGTGCCGGTCGTGCTGCTGACCGGAGCCGCCAGATTCCTGTTCACGCCTTTGGCCATGGCGGTTGTCTTTGCCATGCTCGCCTCCTACTTCTTTTCGCGAACCCTGGTCCCGACCATGGTGCACCACATGCTCGGGACCTGAAGTGCCGATCTATGCGGCCGCAGAAGGCAAGCACGGCCACCACATGGATCTGGGGTGGGTGTGGCGCCTGCATTTCAGGTTCGACGATTGGTTCGAGGGGATGCGCGAGCGCTATCGCCAGCTGCTGGAATGGAGCCTGCACAACCGGCGACTGGTGCTGGGACTGTTCGCGATCTTCGTCGCCGCCTCCTCGCTGCTGGTCTTCGTCATCGGGCAGGACTTTTTCCCCTACGTCGACTCCGGCCAGATGCGCTTGCACGTGCGCTGTCCGGCGGGCACGCGGGTGGAGACCACCGAGCAGATCTTCGCCCAAGTCGACGAAGAGATCCGCCGCATTCTCCCGCCCGAAGAGGTGCAGCTCATTATCGACAACATCGGCCTTCCGGTCAGCGGCATCAACCTGGCGTTCAGCGACACCGCCAGCATCAGCACCGCCGACGGCGACATCCTGATTTCGCTCAATCCCGAGAAGCACGGTCCGACCCGCGAGTACATGCGGCTGCTCCGCGAACGGTTGACCGAGAAATTTCCGCAGGAAACTTTCTTCTTTGCGGCCGCCAACATGACCACGCAGATTCTGAACTTCGGGCTGCCCGCGCCCATCGACATCCAGGTGGTGGGCCGCGACGCGGTGACGCAACTACGAGGTGGCCGAACGGCTGCTGGCGCGGGTGCGCAAGGTGCCGGGCGTGGTTGACGCGCACATCCATCAGGAAGTGGCGCGCCCGCAATTCGACGTCAATGTGGATCGGGCAAAAGCGCAGCAGCTTGGGCTGACGCAGCGCGATGTGGCCCAGAGCATGCTGATTTCGCTCAGCGGCAGTTATATGGCGGCGCCCAATCAGTGGCTGAATCCCGCCACCGGCATCAACTACCAGGTTACGGTGCAGACTCCGCAGGCCTCGATTCCGTCCCTGGACGCCATGCAGAGCAACGCCGGTGAACGGCCCGCAAAACATCCAGACGACCGCCAAGGACACGCATCTGCTGGCGAACCTGGCGAAGGTCAGCCGCTCAACCTCTCCCACCCTGATCAGCCACTACAACGTGCAGCCGGTGTTCGACATTTTCTGCGATGTCGATCTGCGCGACCTGGGTGGAGTGGCGCGAGACGTCCAGAAGATTCTGGATGACGAGACCGGCTCGGGAAAGCTGCCGCGCGGCTCCTGGCTGGTCATGCGCGGGCAGGCCGAGACGATGCATAGCTCTTTCGTTCGCCTCGGATTGGGCATCGGCTTCGCGGTGATCTTCATTTACCTGCTGATGGCCGTCAATTTCCAGTCGTGGCTCGATCCATTTATCATCCTTATGGCGCTGCCCGGCGCCTTTGCCGGCATTTTGTGGATGCTGTATATCGCCCAGACGACCTTCAGCGTTCCTTCCATGATGGGCACCATCATGGCGATTGGCGTCGCGACCGCGAATAGCATTCTGGTGGTCAGCTTTGCCAACGACGAGCGCGCAACCGGCATGGGACCGCTGGAAGCGGCGCTTTCGGCCGGTTATGTCCGCCTGCGCCCGGTCTGCATGACCGCCTTGGCCATGGTCATCGGCATGGTTCCCATGGCTTTGGGCATTGGGCGAAGGCGGCGAGCAGAACGCGCCGCTGGGGCGGGCGGTGATCGGCGGCCTGCTGTTCGCCACCGTGAGCACACTGTTTATCGTGCCGATTTTCTATACCGTTTTCCGCAAGAAGGCGCCGATCGATTGGGACCAGGAGATCGACCTCGAGTCGCATGAGGAACTGCCGGAAGAAGGGACGCAACCTGCGTAGTTGGAAATGAACCAGATGAATTCCAATGATCTTATGAATGCGACGGCCCAGTCGCAGAGCAAGTGCAGGTTGAAGACGACCAGCAGACGGGGCAGATTGCGCCCGAACATCGCCGCGATCTGCGCTCCACCAAAGCGGTGCTCAGGCTTGGCCTGTTGATGCTGGTCGTCTTCGGGCTGATTCTGATTTTGGGCTACATCCCGCGCTTCCGGAACAAGGAGGCGATCGCCAGGGCGGCGAAGCGCCAGCAGGAGGCGGTTCCAGCGGTTGCGGTGACCGCCGCCGTCAGGTCGAAGTCGAGCGCCCAGCTCTCGTTGCCGGGCTCCACGGCCGCGCAGGTGGAAGCGCCCATCTACGCGCGCGCTTCGGGATATGTCACCAAGCGTCTGGTGGACATTGGCGACCACGTCAAGGCCGGACAACTGCTCGCCGTCATCGACGCTCCCGATCTCGATCAGCAGGTGGACCAGGGCCGCGCCAGCCTGCAACAAAGCGAATCCGTGCTGCGCCAGGTGCAGGCGCAGGCCAAGCTGGCCAGCGTGACCTGGGAACGCTACAAGGTGCTGGTGGCGCGCGGCGTTTTCTCCAGGCAGGACGGCGACACCCAGGAGGCGAACTACAACATCTCCCTGGCCAATGTGCGGGCGGCGGAGGATACGGTCAACGCCAACCGCGCCAATCTGCAGCGTCTGATCGAGCTACAGGCCTATGAGCGCGTGCGGGCGCCGTTCGATGGCGTCATCATCACCCGCAACATCGATGTCGGCGCGCTGATTTCCTCTTACGGCGGCGGCCTCGGCGGCGGCGTCAATACCGCGGGAACCGGAAGCGTCACCATCCCGGTTACCGGCAGCGCTACGCTGGGCGCGGAGATGTTTCGCCTCGCCCGCCTTGACCATCTGCGCGTCTATGTGAGCGTGCCCGAAAGCAGCGCGCAATATGTCGCAGTCGGCCAAACGGTAAATCTGGTCTTTGATTCCGCTCCCGGAAAGAACTTTTCAGGGCAAGGTGGTCCGCACCTCCAACGCAATCGATTCCATCACCCGCACCCTGCTGACGGAAATCCAGGTGGAAAACCGCGACGGCCAGTTGATGCCCGGAACTTTCGCGACCGTGACCTTTAACAACATTCGTGCGCTGCCGCCGGTGATCGTTCCCGGGGACACCCTCATTACCCGCTCCAGCGGAACCATGGTTGCCGCTGGTGCGCAACAATACGGTGCATCTGCAACCGGTGGTGGCCGGACGCGATTATGGCGCGACGTGTCGAAATCCGCGAAGGGCTCCAGGAGGGAGATCTGGTCGTCGTGAACCCTGGCGACTCCGCGAAGGACGGAGCCAGAGTGACCACACGCATGCTTGCCGACGCCCAGGCGCCGGAAGCGGTTCCGGCGGGCAGGACAAAGCGACCAAGACGCGGAATTCGCCGGCAGTCTTCCGGGAATGAGAAACCCGGCGACCGTCAGTTCCGGCTCGAGGCACACCATGCAGATCGTAGTACCTGCTTCGACGGACGCATTTCGTGTGCCCTGTGGGCGAGGAGTCGATGGAAGGCGAGATGAGATCAATTTCACGTTTGTTGCGGCTGGGATTTTTCCTGCTTTGCGCGACGTTGCCGTTCACCGCGGTCGCGCAGGATCAGGCCGCTTCCACGGCGAAGCAGCCGATTACGGAAAACAAGCTCGAACAGCGGTACAACGAAAAAGAGCTGTCCACCGCGCTGCAGAAAACCGAAGAGACGAAGACGCGTCCGGTCGCCGAATCGGCCAAGGGATTGGGCCAGCCGGCGTTTTTCGGCACCTACTCCGCCCACTTCGTTCCTCCGTTGCGCCTGCAGAATACCGATCGGCTGGCCAATCTGATCCGCCAGGGAAAGCTTTATCTCTCGTTGCACGACGCCATCCTGCTGGCCGTGGAGAACAATCTTGACGTCGAGCAGCAGAGATATCAGATCGCGATGGCGGACACCGACGTGGTGCGCGCCAAGGGAGGCGGGGTAACCCGCGGCCTGCCGCTCACCGTGCTGCAGTCGCCGGTCGGCATCGGCGGTCCCGGCAGTCCGCTGCTGAATAGTGCGGCCAGCACCGGCTCGGTGAGTCCGACGGCTTCGACCGTGGCCAATGTCTTCGACGTGAACCAGCTCACGGAAGCGCAGACCAACCTTTCGATCCAGGGCCCCACCCCGTTCTCGTCGGGGCCGCCCATTCCCGGCTATGATCCAACCCTGGTGGGGCAGTTGGCGTGGATGCATCTGCAGTCGATTGCAACTCCGCCCGTCAGTCCCGTCACCACCAATAACACATTCGGCAATCTCACCTTGGCCCAGGGATTCAGCACGGGCACGCAGTTCCTCGTCGGCTCCACCAACGCCTCCGACATCCTGAACTTTTTCGCCTCGAGCCCCGATCCGTTTCGCCGTCCCAACGTGGTCGGCAGCATTATGCAGCCGCTGTTCCGCGGCTGGGGACCGGGCGTCAATCGCCGCTACATCCGCATCGCGGAAAACAACCTCAAGGTATCGCGGCTGGTTTTTCGCCAGCAGCTCACGCGATCTTATCTTCGGCGTCAGCCGGCTTTACTACGACTTGGTGAGCTTGAACGAAGACGTCAAGGTGAAGCAGGAGACGCTGGCGGCGGCGCAGCAACTCTACGAAGACGACAAGAGCCAGGTCGAGGTCGGAACGCTTGCTCCGCTTGAGCTGACGCGGGCCGCAGGCGCTGGTTTCGTCCAGCGAACTCGACCTCACCCGCGCCCAGGGACTGGTCGGTGCAACAGGAAGCGGTCGTCAAGAGCGTGATTTCGCGAACCGGAACGGCCGACGCCGTTCTGTCCGGCGTGCGAATCATGCCGACCGATACCATCGTCGTTCCCGACAACCGACGACTCTCCCGCGATGCCGGAGCTGATCCAGCAGGGCTTGGCGAATCGCGCCGATTTGGCCCAGGCGGCCATCCAGGTCAAGAACGCCGAAATCAGCGTGAATGGCTCGCGCAACCAGGTTCGTCCGGAAATCGACCTGATCGGGGCGGCGATGACGCGCGGCAATATCGGCAGCAGCTCGATCATCGCGCGTGGCGCCGGTTGCGTTGCCGCCTTCCACGCCTGCCGGCAAAGCAGACCCACTTGTACGAAGCCGGCATCCAGGTCAACGTTCCTTTCCGCAACCGCGTCGCCCAGGCCGACGCCGCGCGCGACGAGATCCAGCTTCGCCAGATGCAGGCGCGGCTGCAACAACTGGAGAACCAGGTGCGCGACGAAATCGAAAATGCGCTCACCGCGCTCCAGGTGGCGCGATCCGCCTATGTTGCCGCCGTCCGCAGCCGTCAATTTCAGGAACAACTGCTCGACGCCGAAAGGCAAAAACTGTCGGTGGGAGCGTCGGTGAACTTTTTCATCGTGCAGGATGAAGGCTTCCTGGCCCAGGCGCGCTCGACGGAAGTCGTGGCCCGCAGCACTTATATCAAGTCCCGGGTTTCGCTGGAACGCGCCATCGGGGCGCTGCTGGAGTCCCACAACATTCAGCTCGACGATGCCATCCGCGGCGAACTCCCGGATGCGTCCGCCGCTGCGGAGACGCCAAGAAACGACTAGAACGGTTCCCGAATTGGTGTATCCGTCGACGACTGCGAAGTGTCATCCTGAGCGCAGCGAAGGATCTGCTTTTGATCCTGTGCCAGAAGCAGATCCATCGGCTGCCGCTTTGCTCCGCCTCAGGATGACACCTCGAGAAAGCGGATACACCAAAGGTGAAACCGCCATAGCGTCGTCTCCCGGAAGTTCGCGCAATAACTTTTTGTAGCGTCATTCGGAGAGAGCGCAGCGAACGAAGTCGAGCCGCCTGCCGAAATCCTGAGCAAAACCAGAGTCCCCGACGAGGCTCGGCTCGTTCGGGTGGACCGGGTCCCCGGCGACGGCCGTTCTTGCCGTATGCTGCGCTGGAAATCGCACGACTTGCCGCTTTGCGCTACAGTAGAAGGCTATGCCGCCCACCACCCAGGAAGAAAAGAAATTGACGGTCGAGATTACCGGCTCCGTTGCCCGGATCGTGCTGAACAATCCTCCGCTGAACGTGATTGATCTGGAGATGATGGTCGCCTTGCGCGAGCACTTGATTGCGCTTGGAGCAAAAACCGAACATCACGGCCATCGTTTTCGCCGGAAACGAGCGGGTATTCTCCGCCGGCCTGGATGCTGCCTCGCTTGCGCCCCAGACCGTTGGAGACGACGCTGACGAAGTTCCACGCCGTGGTGCGCGCCTTGGTGGCGACCTCGAAGCTGACCATCGCCAGTGTGCGCCGCCACTGTCTGGGCGGAGGAGCTGAACTGGCGTTGGTCTGCGATCATCGTCTATGCCGGCAGCGATGCCATTTTCGGATTTCCGGAGATCAAGCTGGCGGCGTTTCCGCCGGTGGCGATGGTTGCGTTGTCCGCCATCGTCGGGCAGAAGCGCGCGGCGGAACTGCTGTTTACCGCCCGCAGCCTCACCGCGCAGGAGGCGTTCGCCATGGGCCTGGTGAACGAAATCGCCGACGATCCCGAGACCCTGGTGACCGAGTGTCTACAGAGGGTTTCACAACTGAGCCCGGCGGCGCTGCGCATCGCCAAGAAGGCTTTTTACGGCTGGGAGGCGATGCATTTCGAGAAAGGACTGATGCGCGCCGAGGAAATTTATCGCGAGTATGTCACCCGCAGCGAGGACGGCAAGGAGGGCATTCGCGCGTTCATCGAGAAGCGCCGCCCGAACGTGGACGGGGAAGTAAGCGAATCGCATTCAGGCGATCATCCCGGAAGGCTTGCGCCGCGCGCGATTTGCATCGCATCGGTATAGATTTTTTAATCGCTTGCCGAAGGCGAGGCCGCGGGATCGGCGTGCGACGGCTTCGCAGGCGGGATGAAGACTGGCTCCTGGCGCGGTCGAATCTAATTTTTGAATTCGCGGTAAAAATATTTTTTGTTGACTGCTGTTCTTGCAACCAGCCAGCCAGTCAGTGATTTACGAATTTGGATGCCTGGCGCGTAAGTTTTTTGCCCCAAAATTGGGCTATAACCTCGTACAATAGAAACATGGCAACCGGTTTGGAAAGTAAATCTATTCTGGAACAACAACTCTCAACACAAGCCCTCACCGAAATAGAAAAAGAAAGAATCTCTCGCGAGAAAGCAGCGATACCATCACGCGCGAATTGCAAACTCTTACTCTGAGTTGCGCTCGCGTAAAGGAGCAACTACAGCGTTCGCAGAATCCACGTTACAGCGAACTCCTGCAGCATGAACTCTCATCATTTGGAGAGCGAGCTGGCGCGCAAGCGGTAAAACTGCGCCGAGCCCGCTTACGACTGTAAGCCCGGGCGCGAACTCAGTGTCGTGCTCCGCCTGTTTTGAGGGGCGGAACACGTGGGGTGTCGAACGCCGGCCCTGCAGGATCATCCTCCTTCAGCCCTTCGCTGCCACCGTCTTCCTCGCGGTAGCATGCCGCCGATAAGTCCCATTGGTGGTCGGTTTTTGCTCGCAAAGCTGGTTTCTTGGATGCTCTCCAAGGCTGAAAAATCACTATCGAGAGTGATTGCGGTCACATCCCCCTGTGTGTCTCCGGCGCACAATCTACCGACCGAGGGGGTTGTTTATGCCAGTCCTGATTATCGCGGTCGTCTTCCTGCTCCTGTTTCTCATCATGGGTGTTATGAGCGTGAGCGCGGTTGCCAGCGAGCACCGCTTCCAGCGGGAAGTGGATGATTACAAGCGGGCTACCGGGATTGCGAGCGACGGGAACAGCAAGCCTGTCAGGCTGAACTCGGCGGCCGCCGGCCGCTGATGCTGACGCTCGATGTAGAACCTCCGCTTGCCAAGTGAGACGGGGCCGTTTCCAGTGGGCAGTTCTGTTTTCCCCTTGCCACGCCGGTAATCCGGCAAGGTAGAACTCCAGGCCCCAGCCCTTCCGCATCACGGTTTCACCAGCCATCCACATCATCATCCTTGCACTCTGAACGAATTTCCCGCCAGGATTCGGCGGCAGGCAGCCGAGCGAACTTCGCCTGCTCCAGATAAAATCACAGGATGTTATTTCTCGCCCGGCGATGTGGGCATGCCGAACGCCCCAGGGTTTCGCGGCCGGCGGACGAGAGCCGTGGGCAAGAACAAGCAAGAGGAGAGTTATCGATGAAGACCAGTGCGCGCAACACATTTTCCGGAACCGTCACCGCAGTCACGAAGGGCGCCGTAAATTCCGAAGTTCAACTGACCAGCAAAAGCGGAGTGAAGATCGTAGCCATCATCACCAACGGCAGTGTGGAAGGTCTCGGGCTGAAAGCCGGATCGGCCGCGCTCGCGCTGGTGAAGTCGAGCTGGATCATTCTCGGCAAAGAGCTGCACGCCATCAAGATCAGCACCCGCAATGTCCTGTGCGGCACCGTTGCCGGCATTCAGAAGGGCGCGGTCAACTCCGAGGTGTCCGTCCAACTGCCCGGAGGCGACGTACTGACCAGCATCATTACCAACGGCAGCGTGCAATCGCTGGAGCTGCGACAGGGAGAGCACGTCTGCGCCGCCTTCAAGGCTTCCAGCGTGATCATTGCCGTGGAGTGAGCGGGCGGCCGCCGCCTGGCGCCGCGGCGGACAAGTCATCTCGACAAAGCGCTCACGAGCAGTACAATTTGAGTAATTCAGAGTAGATTTCTGTTCATTGCGCTCTGGATTGCCCGCCGTATCAGACTGGCGGAGATTGGAAGACGGAGGCTTACGTGAGTCCGAACTTCATCTTGAAGCGGTTGCGAACAGTGGTGAGCGGTCTGCTTGCTTTGGCGGTAATTGGTCTGGCAACTCTTACGGTTCTGGCGCTTCCCGAGGCCCTTGCCGCGCAATCGCCGCGGGAGCGGATTACGGTCGCTGCCGCCTCCGATCTGAATTCCGTATTACCGGAACTTGCTACGGCCTTCGAGCGCACCGCGGGCATAGCGGTCCAGCCGGTCTTCGGATCGTCGGGAAATTTCTATGCCCAGATCCGCAATGGCGCGCCCTTTGACGTCTTTGTCGCCGCCAATGTCGACTATCCGGAGCGGCTGGCGCGCGAGGGCTTTGCCGTTCCCGATTCGCTGCTGCGCTATGCCCGCGGAACCCTGGTACTGTGGGTGTCGAATCGCCTGGGAATCGATCCCGCGCAGGGATTGCAACTGCTGCTCCGTCCCGAGGTTCATAAAATAGCGATGGCGAATCCCGCGCACGCTCCCTACGGACAGGCGGCGGAGTCCGCCTTGCGCTCCAGTGGCCTCTATGACAGGTTGAAACCCAAGCTGATCCTCGGCGAAAACATCAGCCAGACGGCGCAGTTCGTGCAATCCGGCAATGCCGAGGCCGGCCTGCTGGCGCTCTCGCTGACGCACGGCCCAGCCATGGAATCGCAGGGAAAATACCGGGCCGTTCCCGACGCGCTGTATCCTCCGCTGGACCAGGCGGCGGTGCTGCTGAAATCGTCGACGCACCAGGCGGAGGGCCGCAAGTTTCTGGAATTCCTTGCCAGCCCGCAAGGGCGCGAGATTCTGGCACGCCACGGTTTTCGCCGTCCCTCCGGCGAGGGTGGTAAATGAATTTGCCCGCCCTGTGGGTCACGCTGAAGCTGGCGGCCATCGTTTCCGTGCTCCTCATGATGGTGGGATTGCCGCTGGCCTGCTGGCTGGCGTTTTCCCGCTGGCGATGGAAGTTTCTGCTGGACGCGGTGGTGGCCATGCCGCTGGTGTTGCCACCGACCGTGCTCGGCTTCTACCTGCTGGTCGCCATGGGGCCGCAAAGCCCGCTCGGGGCGTGGTATACGCGGTGGGCCGGGCATTCGCTGGCGTTCACCTTTGAAGGGCTGGTCGTCGGTTCGGTGATCTACAGCCTGCCGTTTGCCGTGCAGCCGATGGCGGCTTCGTTTTCGGCCGTCGATGCGGACCTGATTCAGGCCTCCGCAACCCTCGGAGCTTCAAACTGGCGCACCTTTTGGCGAGTGATCGTTCCGCTTTCCGGACCGGGCATTTTTAGCGGCTTCACCTTGAGCTTTGCCCACACCCTGGGAGAATTCGGCGTAGTGCTCATGATCGGCGGCAACATTCCGGGGGTGACGCAGACGATCTCGATTGCCATTTACGACAACGTGCAGGCCTTGGACTACGCGGCGGCCAACCATGCCGCGCTGCTTTTGCTGTTGCTTTCCTTCGCCATCCTTGCCGTGGTCTACGGCTTTAACCGGCGACGGCACAAGCCTCTGCAAGTGTGGGCCGCCCGGTGACCGGCGAACGGGATGATCCTGCTGCCGGATTGCCGCCGCCGAAGCTTTCGCTCTCGGCCCGCTTCCGAGTGCGCATGGCGTCCTTTGCGCTTGATGTCGCCTTTGAGCTTCCGGCCGGGATCACGATTCTCTTCGGAGCTTCGGGCGCGGGCAAGACAACTTTGTTGAACTGCCTGGCCGGATTGCTGAAGCCCGAAGCGGGACGCTTCACGGTCGACGGTCGAGTGCTTTTCGACTACGACGCGGGAATTGACGTGCCGGTACAACGGCGGCCGGTGGCCTATCTCTTCCAGCAGCTTGCGCTTTTCCCGCATCTCACGGTGCTGCAAAACGTCGAGTATGGACTGGCCGAGATGGAGCGGCGCGAGCGCAGGCTGCGGGCGCAGGCGATTCTGGAGAGGTTCGGCATCGCGGGATTGTCTGCGCGGCGTCCCCAGGAAATTTCCGGCGGGGAGCGGCAAAGAGCGGCGCTGGCGCGGGCCTTGGTGCGGGAGCCGAAATACCTTCTGCTCGACGAGCCGCTGACCGCGCTCGACGCCGCCACCAAGAGCGCGATCATCGATGACCTGCGGCGCTGGAACGGCGAGCGCCAGGTGCCCGTGCTCTACGTCACTCACGATCGGGCGGAGGTCTTTAGTCTGGGCGAGCATCTGCTGGTGCTCGATCAAGGCCGCATCGCGGCCGCCGGAACTCCTTATGAGGTATTGGAAGAGCCGCGCCGCGAGTTCATCGCATCGCTGGCGGGCTTTGAAAATCTGCTTCCCGCACGGGTCGAAAGCGAGCACCCGGAGGGCGGAACGATGACCGTCGCCCTGGGAGCAGGCGTGACCCTGGCTGGCGTGACCCTGGAATGTCCTCTGCATCGCGGCCAGCTTGGCATGGCCGTCCGGGTCGGCATCCGCGCCGGAGACATCATGCTGAGTCTCGCCAAACCCGAGGGGCTGAGCGCGCGCAACATTCTGCCGGCCACCATCCGCTCTCTGCGCCGCATGGACGTGCTGATCGAAGCCTGCACGGAAGTCGCCGGCGCTGCTCCCGCCGGCAGCGCATCGCCAGTGCCATTCCGCGTACACCTCACCTCCGCCGCGGTCAACGCTTTGCAACTGCGGGAAGGGAAGCAGATTTATCTGGTCATCAAGACCCACTCCTGCCGGGTGATGCACGAAGGATAGGAATCCGGTTGGTGGCCCACATTCGCGGAGCCGCAGGCGGAGCTAACGCGCGATTGTTGCGGGCGTGGCCAAATCCCCATCGGTGAAACCGACGAACACCGGCTCCGCTTCGAGCTCGATGGCGAAGGCGTCGCGCACCTTGGCCTGCACCAGCTTCATCAGCTTCAGCAGGTCGGCGGACGTCGCGCCTCCGCGATTCACCAGCGCCAGCGCATGTTTGCCCGAGACCGCTACCGGCCCAAGTTGAAAGCCCCTTTGCACGCCCGAGTGCTCGACCAGCCAGGCCGCCGGAATTTTTACCCGTCCATTGCCGGCCTCGAAGCTCGGAACCCGCAGGCCCGCCGGGGTCCCCAGCAACGGTTCTTTTTGCGGTTGCTGGGGGCGCTCCTTTGAGATGCGACGCGCGGCTTGGTCAGGCTGTGCGCTCGCAGCCAACGGCTCTTTGACCTCATAGCGCTCGACAATTTGCTCATAATGCGCGCGCGTGATGAGCGGATTTTTGAAGAACGAACCCGCACTCCGCGAGTCCGGCTCCGCGTCCTCGACCACCATGGCTTTGCGCCGCCGTATCGCGAGCACCGCCTGGCGAACCTCGTGCCAACGAAGGCGGTGCCGAGTGCTCGCTCGAAGTGCGCCTTCAGATCGGCGTAGCGCAGGCAGGGAGCGCCTGCCGGACGCAGCGCGAAAGTCACGCGCAGAATCATGTAGCGTCCGCGATCGGCGCGGTTGAAGCGGCTGCCGCGATAGCAAAATCCGCAATCGCCGTTTTCCAGGCTGACGAATTCGAGGCTTTCGAGATCGAGCGCCTCGACCCGGCGAATGGTTGCGGAAACATCCTGCCCGTACGCGCCCACGTTCTGCACCGGCGTTCCACCCACGGTACCGGGAATGCCGCTCAGGCATTCGACTCCGGCACAACCGTCGGCCACTGCACGCTCGACCAACTCATCCCAGCCGGTGCCCGCGCCAGCATCGTATAGCGTTTCATCCTTTGACGGCCCTCGCTCGACGCCCTCAATCGCCATGCGCGCAACCAACCCCGGCCAGCCCTCGTCGGAAACCACCAGGTTGCTGCCGCCGCCGAGAATGAACAGCGGATGTCCGTACTCGCGGGCCCAGAGCACGGCCTCACGCGCGTCCTCGGCGCTGCGCACGTCGACGAAGTAGCGCGCCGGCCCGCCGATGCCGAGCGTGGTTAGGGGCGCGAGTGCAACGTTGCGGAGAATCTCCATCGAGGACAGTTTACAGGATGAGCGACGTTGTTCTAAGCGGTGCGAGTCCGTAGCTCGCATTTTGGGATAACAAGTGAGAGGGCCTGTTCACGACAATCATGGAGTGATATAGCTGGGAGATGGGTTGACACGGAGTGCTCGTGCCATGTTTTTTGGTGTCATGCTGAGCGCAGCGAAGCATCCCGGCGCGGCTTCATCGAACATGGAGTTCGGGAGTTTCAACCGAAATGCCGTCACGGGATTTCTTGGCGTACATCGTTGCCAGCAAGGTTGGAATCCGCGGGGCGAGAACTCTGGTTGAAAAGCCTGGCGCGGCGACGTCGAGTCAGCGTTGTAGGGGTCCTTCGCTTCTCCACCCCAACAAGCCAACAACAGGCTTGTCGGGGACCCCGGCCACGCTCAGGATGACACCCTTAATGTCCTTTGGGTGGTGAGAACGCCTGCTTTGGATGTCATCCTGAGCGTAGCGAAGGATCTATGCATTCGAATCCAATCCATAGATTCTTCGCTCGCTGCGCTCGCTCAGAATGACACCTCAAAAGTTATTACGCGAACTTCTAGGACACGACACTAGGGCCTGTTTGCGGGTTAGGACTGCTTGCGTTGAAAGCTAATTGGAAAGCTTTGTAGACTGGCTCGTTGACGTGAAATCCCCATCGCACCACTTACAACGCGCTACTTTCCTTGGGTCTGCAAGCGTTCCAGCAGGTCCTGTGCGGCTTTGAAATTCGGCGAGATCCGCAGCACCTTGTGCAGTTGGTCTTGGGCGCGTTCGCGGTCGCCGTTCAAAATCAGCGCCAGCGCCAGATGGTAATTCTCGTCCAGCGAGTTGGGCCTGGCCTGCGCCGCTTTGTCGAAGGCGCGCACGGCCTCCGGATAATTGCGCCGGGCCATCTGTGCCAGACCCAGGTTGTACTGCTTGTCCGGATCGCCGGGATCGAGCGCAATCGCTTTCAGACAGGACGCGGCGGCATCGTCGAAGGAGCGCATGCGCAGGTAGACGACGCAGATCTGGCTGTAGCCATCGGCATCATTCGGCTTCAACTCGACGGTGCGCTGAAATTCCGCCAAAGCCTTGTCGAGGTCGTTGCTGTTCAGATAAATGTAGCCCAGAAGAAAATGCGCGTCGGGACGATTGGGATCGTCTTGCAGTGCGCGTTGCGCGTCGAGCAGCGCCTGTTGCTGATTGCCCGACCGCAGCGCCTGCTCGGCGGCGGCCAGCGCCAGCTCGTCCCGGTTCCGCCGTCGGGCGAAGGACGCCGCGGCCAGCAGCAGCACGGCCACCAGCGCAAATGCCACGTACGAGCGCAAGACTCCGGATCGTTGCGGCGTGCCGGAGATGACATCGGGTTCAGCTTGGCGCACCGGCCCGCTGGGAAGCAGCCCTCCCAGGATCGCACCGGTCACGAGCCCTCCGAGGTGGGCCGCATTATCGATGTGAGAGGCGGCGGCGCCGAACGCGATGTTATAGAAAACGAAAATCGCGATGCTGGTCAGATTGCCGCGCATGGCGGCCCTCAAACGCCGGTTGCGCTGGAAGGCCAGCGCCGGCAGCAACGCTCCGGCGATGCCAAAGATTGCGCCCGAGGCGCCGACGCCGACCACCGCCGTGTGCCACCACACGCTGGCGATGCTGCCGCCCAGCGCGCAGAACAAGTAGAGCAGGACGAAGCTGCGGCGTCCAAACAACAGCTCGGCCAGGATGCCGAGGTTCAGAAACGCCCACATGTTCAGCGCGATGTGAAGAAAGTTGGCGTGCAGAAACGCCGAAGTCAGCAGCCGCCACCACTGTCCGTCGAGGGTGAGAGGTCCGAAGTTGGCTCCCCACCGTATCAGCTTATCCGGGCTGGGAGAGGCCGAGTGCAGAGAGGCCGCCATCGCCAGGAACACCACTACGTTGATGGCGATCAGGATGGCGGTTGGCGAATGCAGCCAGAAGCTCAGCGGAAGTCTCCGGCTGGCGGCTCGTGGCGGAGGCGCGGGGCCAGCGGCGAAGCCTTGATTTGCGGTTGCCGGAGTGTACTGCATCGCCGTCAGCTCCTGGCGGCAGGCGGGGCACAGCAACTCCCCCGCTACCGTGGGTTCGAAGGCTCGCCGGCAGTGTGCGCACTCCCGCATGGCTCAGTTGCCAGCCGGCAGCAGCTTGAAGGCGACGCCGTTGGGCTGCATGCCGGTAGGAATCATGGTGAGCAAACGTTGCGGTGGTTTGACGATTTTTTTGTCGCGCCGCACATCGAGCCGCAGCACCGACACGTCGCCCGACCCCGTATCGGCCACGAACAGCAGTTGTTCGTCGGGCGTCAACACCATATGGTCCGGCCGGCTGCCCACCGGAACGCTTACCAGCAGCTTCCGGGTGGACACGTCGAAGACGGCGACCGAACTCGATTGCAGGTTGCTGACGTAAAGCAGGCTGCTGTCGCCGCTGAACACTCCGCTCACCGGGCTGTTGCCGGCCAGAAAACTTTCGCTCACCTCGTTCGACGCCGTGTTGATGGCCGAAATCGTATCCGCCTCGAAGTTGCACACGAACAACTCGCCGCCATCGGGCTTCAGTATCAGGCTGACCGGCGTGCCGCCGACCCTGAGCAGCGTCAGCAGACGCCGGTTTTTCAGGTCGATGGCCGCAACCTGGTGCGATGCCGTGCAAGCCACGAACGCCTTGCTGCCGTCCGCCAGGATGGCAACGTCCTCCGGGTTCTGGCAGACCGGAATTGTGGCCTCGACCTCAAGCTTGTCCGTGTCGATCAACGAAACCGAGTTTGCCCCGCGCGAGGAGACGACCACCAGTTTGCCGTCCGGCGAAACCCGCGCCACGCCGGGCTGCGCCGGAACCGGGATGTTGCCGAGCAACTGGCGATTTTGCAGATTCAGCGCGGTGACCGTATTCGATCCGGCATTGGCGACGAAGGCGCGCGTCCCGTCCGGCGTTACGGAGAGGAAGTACGGATTGCGCTGCACCGCCATGGTTGCCACCAGTTGATTGCTGCGCGAATCGATGACGCTCACCGTGCCCGAATCCGTGTTGACGACGTAAACTTCGCTTTTGACCGGGTTCGGGGTAACTCCCGTCGGGTTCTTGCCCACGTTGAGAGTGCGGAGCGGCGCGAACGAAGCGGTGTCGATGATGGTGACCGTGTCGCTCTTGCCGTTGCTCACATAGATGAATCCCTGCGTGGCGGGCGCGCTCTTCCGGCAGCCGATGCCGGCCAACAGCATCAGGCAGATGGCGGCCAATGCGGCCAGATCGCGCCGGCCTGACCGGAAGTGGGTGCGTTCGTGGCTCATCACGCGGAAGCCGGC
The DNA here is from genome assembly GCA_963786555.1 of uncultured Acidobacteriota bacterium. Classification (GTDB taxonomy): domain Bacteria; phylum Acidobacteriota; class Terriglobia; order Terriglobales; family Acidobacteriaceae; genus CAWBRT01. The sequence goes on along the minus strand of CAWAZO010000003.1, from coordinate 1,636 downwards.
TCGTCGTCCTGATGAGCAGCGGCGTGCGCCGCGGTGGCATGCAAGGCTGCGGCCGCGGACGTCTCCGAAGAGCCGAGGACGGTGCGATCCAGAACCTCGGCGATCGGGCGCACTTGTCGGATCAGGTCTTCCAGTTGCGAAGGGAAAATCGACTGCGCGCCGTCGGAGCGCGCCTGCTCGGGGTTGTCGTGCACTTCCAGCATCAAGCCATCGCAGCCCACCGCGACCGCGGCGCGGGAGAGCGGAATCACCTTGTTGCGTTTGCCGGTGCCGTGGCTGGGATCGACCAGGATGGGCAAGTGGCTTTCGCGCTGGACGGCCGGCACGATGCTCAGGTCCAGGGTGTTGCGCGAGTGATCGGCAAAGGTGCGGACCCCGCGCTCGCACAGGATGACCTGCGGATTGCCTTCGCTCATCACGTACTCGGCGGCCAGCAGAAATTCCTCCAGCGTGGCGCTCAGCCCGCGCTTCAACAGAACCGGTTTGCGTGCCTGTCCGGCGCGCTTCAGCAGCGCAAAATTCTGCATGTTGCGCGCGCCAATCTGGATGACATCGGCATACTGCTCGACCAGGTCGAGCGATGCTTCGTTAATGGCCTCGGTCACGATCAGCAATCCAAAGCGCTGGCGTACCTCGGCCAGCAGCCGCAAGCCTTCGAGCCCAAGGCCCTGGAACGAATAGGGCGAAGTGCGCGGCTTGAAAGCGCCGGCCCTGAAAAATGGCACGCCCAGGCGCGCGATCTGCCCGGCCACACCGAAAATCTGCTCGGGAGTCTCCACCGCGCAGGGTCCGGCCACAATGGCCAGCTCCGGGCCGCCGATGGAGGCCCGGCTGCCGGGAAAGTGTATGACCGTGTTCTCGGGCTTAACCTCGCGGCTGACCAGTTTGTAACGCTTGCTGATGCGCAGGACTTCCTGCACTCCCGGCAGCTCTTCGAAATAGGCCGGGTCCAGCTCGCCGATCTCGCCGATCACGGCGATTCCGAAACGCTCTGTGCCCGCGCTGATATGCGAGCGGAGCCCCAGGCTTTCAATCTTCTGGCAGACCGCCCGGACGTGCTCTTCCGTGGCCTTGGCCTGCATGACGACGAACATAGCCGTTGCCTCAAAGACTCTAGTTTAAGCCTCTTACAGCACTGCCGCAATGCGGCCGAGGGGCGGGTTGGAGTGTCATTCTGAGCGTCGCCGGGGACCCCGGCTACGCTCAACATGACATTTCCTCAGTGCGTTTAGTTATGTCAGGTATTTCTGGGATACTACACTAGTTCTTGTTGCAACCATCTTGAAATCGCCCATAGCTGCGAACAGGAATCCGACATGCCATCGGCCACCAACGAGCCCGCAAATCCAGAGCCCGCAAAATCAGAAAAAGACATCCTGAAGCTGATTCTGCCGCCCGAGCGTCCGCCGCGGCTCACCGCGCGCCGCATCGGAATTCATACCTCGACCGCCGGCGGCGTGGAGCGTGCCGCCGAACGCGCGTACCGGCTGGGATGCAATGCACTTCAGATTTTCTCGTCGAGCCCGCGGCAGTGGAAGCCCTTCGAACTCGCGCGCTCGCAGTGCGAGGCGATAAGCCGTCTGCGCGAGAAATACGATCTGCGTCCGCTCGTCGTCCACGCCAACTATCTCATCAA
>CAWAZO010000002.1:0-250807 GCA_963786555.1 uncultured Acidobacteriota bacterium | reverse complement strand
TGCACACGGTGACGGTCACCTATTCAACTCAACCAGCGGCCGCGCAGACGAACTGCATCAACTCCTCCTCGCCATGCCTCGATGTGATTGTGGACGGCACTGACCTGTTCCTGGAGGTGTGCCTTTCAACATGACCTCAATCTTCAACACGCCCTCAAACGTTTTGACCGACAACATGGCCTATGTTGGCTTCACGGGGGCGACGGGAGCCTATTTTCTAAAACAACGACATCCTGAGCTGGACCTTTACGCCGCAGAGTTTCGGCGACGTTAACGTTTGCCCATCGGGACGCGCCCGCCCGCGCCGTGCAGCAACACGCTACCCTAGACCTTCAACGTCCCCGCGAGTACGACCATCGGCTCAGTTCAGGTGGTCACTCAAGGCTTATCCGACTCGGATTGGACTTCTCGCTGGCCAGCGCCGGCACGTGCACGGGCACCTTTTTATTGGCCGGCGTTTGCACGGCCTTTGTCACCTTCGCTCCGATCGCACCTGGATTGCGCATGGGCGCCGTGGAGCTCTTCGCCAGCGGCAGCCCCAGCCAACCCCGCTGCGACTCAGCCGTTCTACGGCATTGGCCAGGGACCGGCGGTTGCCTTCGGCCCGGGCGCGCAGACAACGGTGAACACCCAGGGCATCGCTCTGAACGTGCCGAATGGCGTGGCCGTGGACGCAGCAGGCGATGTCTTTATCGCCCAAGGCCTGACCCTGGAAACGCGAACGGACAGGTTTTGGAGGTTCCGGCAACGGGGGCCAGCCGACCACCGTGGGCACGTGGACCACCTACCCGCAGGGCCCGGCCGTGGACGGAGCGGGCGACCTCTTCGTCGTCGCGGACAGCAACCTGAATGAGGTGATCGAGGCTCCGGCTGTCTGCGGCAACAGTTGCCAAAAGGTATTGGTCAGCGAGTCAACAGCGGTCAGCGGGAGAAGCCAGGTCAGATCCGAGTTGGGCGTCGCCGTGGATGGGAGCGGCGATGTCTTCTTCCAGCGATTTCCTCGACGGTTATGTAGCGGAGATTCCTGCCAATGGCGGCGCTCCGGCCGTTATCTATAACGCTGCTGGCTCGGAGCCGTCGGTTACTTTGGCGGTCGATGCAGCGGGTGATTTATTCATCGCCGATTATGGCCTTGCAAAGGTGGAAGAAATTCCCGCCGGTTGCACCAGCAGCTGCTCCGGGACTCTCGGTTGGCGCCGAATGCCTCGTCCCCCGCAGGCTGTAGCAGTGGACGCAGCGGGCGATGTCTTCGTCACCGATGAAGAGCCTAAGGTGGTCGAAGTTCCCGCCGGCTGCATCCAACAACAACGCCTGCCAGATCACCATCAGTGGAACCTATGCGTACGGCGTGACAGTGGATGGAAAGGGCAATGTTTTCTATCCCCGACCGCAGCGGCAGCGCCCCATACTCTGAACCCCGACAATACCAATAACCAGGTTGTCGTGGTCAACAAGTCCCAGCCGCCGTCGTTCAAACTCTGCCACCACGAATGTGGGCAACACCAGCAAGCGCTACAGCCCGCAGACGGTCTCCGTCGAGAACATCGGGAACACGGCGCTCGATTTCACCTCAATCGCTTATCCAATGTACTTTCCCAGGCCTCCGGGCTGAACACCGATTGCCCGACGGCCAGCAGCGGACGGAATGCCGGGCGGCATCTGCACGCTCAGCGATCCACTTCATGCCGACCACGGGCGGCCTTTTTCCGACAGGCACACCGCTCAGCGAGACGGTTGGGCTGACGGACAATGCTCTCAACGTTTCGGGCGCAACGCAGGGCGTCTCCGTCCAGGGCGCCGGAGTATCTCAGGTGGCCGTCCCCATGAAGTGGATCAGCCGGAAATGACAGCGGAAGCGGACATCGTCGCGGACGGCCTGTCTTTGGGCAGTGTGACCATGGCATCGAGCATCACCGTGCCTTCGGGTTATGTCATCAGCGAAACCCCGGCCCCTTATTTATTTTATTGTCCCTGTTCAAACGCCTGTCAGCCTCGTCATCTCCACCGGACTGCCGCTGGAGACTGTACCCTACGTGGTCGGGGCAGCAGCAAATGACAGGGAGTCTGACAAACATCACTAATGCAGGTTTGGTAGTAACAACACCGGTGACTACCCAGTACAGCGACACCGTGGCTGCCGGCAATGTCATAAGCCAGAGCCCTTCCACAGGACAGCTTGTTTATGGATCCGCGGTCTCTGCTTGTTGTGTCAAATGCACGCCGCCTGCCTCGGACCTACTTACGCTCGAAAACAATTAGACTCTTGTTACGGGTGACTACGCCACAGGCGGAATCACCCTCCATGGGACCGGATCCGGAACCATCACCATTTCGGATGACACATCCAACCCTGGTACTCCGGGCATTCCGGACGGCGCGAGCATTGTTGCGGCTTACCTTTACTGGACAACGGTGGAGAGCATGTCTACGCTTCGGGCATGAATGAACCTTCCTCGGTTATCCGATCACCGGGTTCCAGGTCGGCGCCGACCAGCGCAGCTACACCGACTGACGTCCCACACGTGAGCTCCCTCCAGTTCGGCGCAGACCCGCACGCAGCGCGTACACAGGATGCAGCGGTTGTGATCGAGTACGAAGCGCTTATGGGAAAGGTCGACTGGCAGCTTCGGATAGTTGTACCAGTAATCCATGTGGGTGATGCCCATGGCACTGGCCATGCTCTGAAGCTCGCAGCGGCCGTTGGAGACGCATACGGCGCACACGTGGTTGCGCTCGACAAACAAAAGCTCCAGCGCAATGCGGCGGTACTGCGTCAGTTTGGGCGAGGTTGTCGTGATCGACATGCCGTCCTGCGCCGGGGTGGTACAGGCCGGCAAAAGCTTGTCGGTGCCGGAAACTTCGACGATGCAGAGACGGCACGCACCCACGGCGCTCAGTCCTTCGAGATAGCAGAGGGTCGGAATGAACTTACCGGCATCCTTGGCTGCCTCGAGGATGGTTTGGCCTTCGAGAGCGCTCACCAACTCACCATCGATTCGGATTGATAATTTCTTTGGCAAGACTTGGCTCCTTCCTCTAGCTCACGCTCACATGGGTTTTGACGTCGCAACGAAGGCACCGGCAGGTCTCTTCCAGGGTTTCTTCCGGAGTGAAGCCGGTAACCACCTCGTCGTCGGAGCGCATGCGAAGCTTCGGTGCGATCATGTGTGCCTCGTGACGGCGGCTTTCGCTGGGCTCTTCGGGCGCTTCCTGACCGTAGGTGAATTCGGGGAAGACGCGCTCCCACCGTTTCTCTCCCATGAGCCGCTCGTCGATGTTGCGGGCTCCCTGCTTGCCAAAGCCCATCGCGTTCGACACATTGGAGGCCCCGGTGATCACGTCGCCGCCGGCGTAGAAGCCCGGACGGCTGGTTTCCAGCGTGAAGCGGTTAACGGTAATCGTGCCTTCCTGCTTCAGCTCCAGACCGGAAGCCTTGCAGAAGTCCAGATCGAAGGTTTCGCCCACGGCCAGCACGACGGTGTCGCATTCGAAGCGCTGAATCTCGCCGGTAGATACCGGTTTTCTGCGGCCCGATTTGTCGTATTCGCCGAGACGGGTTTTTTCGATCTCGATGGCCTTGACGTTACCCTCCGAGTCGCCGATGATGCGGTGCGGCGCGGCCAGGAACACAAACCGTGCTCCTTCTTCTTCCGCCGCGTTCGTCTCTTCCTCGATGGCCGGCATGTCCTTGCGTTCACGACGGTAGAAGACCGTGACGTCGGCACCGGTGCGCAGCGAGGAGCGTGCCGAGTCGATGGCGGCATTGCCGCCGCCGATGATGGCCACCTTGCGGCCGATCGGCGATGCGGCGCTGTGAGACATCTCCTCCAGCAGCATCAGGGCGTGGTGGACACCCTTGAACTCGGTTCCAGGCAGGTACAGCCAGTGTTCCTTCCAGGTCCCGATGGAGATGAACACGGCATCGAAGCGATCGGCGAGTTCGTTCAACGGCAGATCGACCCCGACCCTGGTGTTGAACATGAACTTCACGCCCATTTGTTCGATCAGCTCGATTTCGCGGCGCAGAATGGCCTTGGGCAGGCGGTATTCCGGAATCGCGAAACGCAGCATGCCGCCGGCTTCCGGCTTTTCGTCGAAAACCGTAACGTCGTGTCCCATCAAGGCCAGGTAGAAGGCCGCGGTCAGACCGGTTGGGCCGGCGCCCGCCACCGCAACTTTGCGGCCGGTTGCCTCCAGTTTGTGCGAGGCAATCTGCTTCACGATGCGGCCGAAGTGCTCCGAGGAGAAGATCGCATCCGCAATCTGGCGATGGATGTCGCGGATATTGACCGACTCGTCGAGCGTCTGGCGGCGGCAGCGCTTGTCGCACGGATGCTGGCAGACGCGTCCGGTGGAGGCCGGCAGAGGATTATCCATGATGACCGCCGCAAAGGCTTCCTCGACTCGGTTCTCCTTGTAGAGCTGAATGAATCGCGGAATGTTCATGCGCAACGGGCAACTGTTTTCACACGGCGATAACGCCAGGTCCTGGCATACACCCGCCTCGCAATGGTGAGCCAGCAGGTGATCCTCGAACTCGGTGCGGAAGTGCCGCAACGTGGTGAGCACCGGGTTCGGCGCCGTCTGTCCAAGTCCGCACAATGAGCATTCGCGGATCATGCGGCTGAGTTCATCCAAGGTCTCCAGGCGATTTCTCATGCCCGGAATGCCCTTGGTGATGCCGGTCAGAATGCGCAGGCACTTGTTTAATCCGACTCGGCACGGAATGCACTTGCCACAGGATTCCGAATGGGTGAACTCGATGAAGTAGCGCGCGACATCGACCATGCAGTTGTCTTCGTCGAGCACGACCATGCCGCCCGAGCCCATGATCGCTCCGAGCTGTTGCAGGCTCTCGTAATCGACCGGGGTATCGAACATCTCCTGCGGAATACAGCCGCCCGATGGCCCGCCGGTCTGCACCGACTTGATCGCCCGACCAGGATGGCTGCCACCTTCCCCAATGTCGTAGATGAACGTCTTCAGTGGCGTGCCCAGCGGCATCTCCACCAGCCCTGTGCTGTGCACTTTGCCGACCAGCGAAAATACCTTGGTCCCGGAGCTCTTGGCGCTGCCGGTTTCGCTGAACCATCCGGGGCCCTTGCTTACGATGGGGGAAATGTTGTACCAGGTTTCGACGTTGTTGATGTTGGTGGGCTTGCCCCAGAGTCCCTTTTGCGCCGGGAACGGCGGACGGGGACGAGGCCGGCCGGCCTGACCTTCGAGCGATGCGATCAGCGCCGTCTCTTCACCGCAGACGAAAGCTCCGGCGCCTTCGACAACTTCGATGTTGAACTTGAAGCCGCGGCCGAGAACGTTGTCGCCGAGTAATCCATATTCGCGAGCCTGCTCGATGGCCCGGTGCAACCTGTGCACCGCCAGCGGATATTCGGCGCGAACGTAGACGATGCCCTGGCTGGCGCCCATCGCGTAGCCGCCGATGAGCATGCCTTCCAGCAGTGAATGGGGATCGCTTTCGATCTCGTTGCGGTTCATGTACGCGCCCGGATCGCCCTCGTCCGCGTTGCAGATGAGGTATTTCCGGTCGGCCTTGGCCTTGGCGAGAAAGTCCCACTTGTTGCCCGTGAGGAATCCGGCGCCGCCACGGCCGCGCAACTTCGAGGCCTTGACCTGTTCGATCACCATCTCGGGCCGGCCGTCGATGAGCACGCTGTAGAGCGCCTGATAACCGCCTACCCCTATGTATTCTTCAATGTCGTCAGGATTGATGAGTCCGCAATTGCGCAGAACAATCTTCTTCTGGCCCTTGAAGAACGGTACTTCGTTCCATAGAGGTACTTCGGGATATCCGTGGCCATAGCGGATACTTGAGGTGATGTGGTCCCATTCCTCCAACTTGCAATAAACGAGGTCGGGGGTAATGTTTCCGGTGGAAATATCATGAAGCAGGCGGGCCGCATCATCGACCTGAACCCGACGCAGGATCAGAAGCGGACTGCCGGGCAGGCGAACATTGACCAGCGGCTCCTGAAAACAAGCGCCGAAGCAGCCGACACTCGCCAAGTGCACGTCCATGCCGGTCCGCGAGATCAGATCGGCGAAAGCGTGATACACGCCTTCGGCGCCATTGCCGCGGCCACAGGTTCCCATGCCGACCGCAATGCGTGGGACCGTTGGCAACAGCTTGGCAAGTCCTGCTTCCCGGACGGCGTTGAAGGCTCCGATATCTTGAATTGGAGGCATCACTCACTCTCCCGTTCCAGTGCTTTTACTTGCCGCTGCAGCGTGTGCTCATTCACATGGCCGCAGATAAGGTGGTTGATTTCGACCACGGGGGCCAGCGCGCATTGCCCGAAACAGGCGACGGTGCGCACCGTGAACCTTTGGTCCGCGGTCGTGAGCGCCATTTTATCGGCATCGTCGGAGTCGCCCGTCTCATCTGCCTGTCCCATGCCAAGCTCAAGCCTCAGGCTGTCCAACAGGTCGCGCGAGCCGCGCGTGTGACAAGCGGTGCCACGACAAATGCAGATCGTGTTGTCGCCCTGGGGTTGCAGGTTGAACAACGCATAAAAGGTGGCGACGCTGAATACTCGTGAAGGCGGAATCCCTGTCTTCGCCGCGACATATTGCAGCGTATCCATGGGAAGGTATTTGCGAGGGTTGTGCTCCTGAGTGGCCTGCAGGATGCCCAGCAGTGCTCCAGGGCGTTCGCTTTGTTTCGCGATTGCCTGATCGATGAACGCCCGTTCGGCGGCGTCCGGGTTTTCGCGAAGAGTAGTGTGCATGGCGCTCCTCTTTTCTAGTATGGCAGCGGTACGACTGTGCGCGATGAGTCGGACACCAGCTCATTCAACTCAGAGTCATTCCATCGACACGAAGACACCATTCCGTTATTAGGACGGTGATATTTACTGATAGTTATGCAAATGATGCAGTGACGAAGGGACCATTGAATCGTGATGGAGCGTGGGGTACGCCGTGATGGCGGACGTGTGGGCGAGTGAGAGCGGTTAATCCCCAGTGGTAAAACTCAGCATCGTGCTCTGAAAAACCACTTCTGGCAGGCGTTTCCGGGCAGCACTTCGATGGCGAGTGCGGGTTACGGGGGGTTACGACCCTCAGAACAGGGCAATCGAAATTGCGGCGCCAGCCAGCACCACCCAGGCCACGTGAACTCTGTAATAGAGCGCAATGGCCGCCGCAACTCCCAGCAACGATCGCTTCCAGTCCCAATGGACAACATGGAAAAAGGTGAAGGTAACGTAGAAGAGTAAGCCGGCAAAGGAGCTGACCACACCCTTGATCGCCTTGCGAAAAGTCCTGGACGACTTGAGGCGGGTGAAATAAGGAGTCACCACAATCAGGAGGATGAACGTTGGCGTGTAAAAACCTATGATCGCCGCCAGCGAGCCTGGCAGCCCGGCAACCAGGTAACCCAGGAAGGCGGTGGTGGTGCTGATCGGTCCGGGAGTCACTTGGCTGAGCGCGATGGCGTCCATCATCGTCTTTCCATCGACCCAGTGCCGCACGTTGACCACCTCGTGCAGCATCATGGGGATCGACCCGGCGGCGCCGCCAAAGGCAAACAAGTTGATCTTCATCATGGTCGCCGCCAGCAGAAACAGTGTCCGGTTGATGAAATAAAGCGCCACCAGTCCAGCGGCCGCCAGTACGGTGAGCGCCAAGGCCGTTTTCAGCATTCCGTGCTGGCCGTCGGCCGGTGCGGAAGAGGAGTCGCCAGCGGGAATCTCGCCGAACAGAATCCCTCCCGCCAAGGCGGCGATGACGATGACTGTCACGGGGCTCAAGCCGGCAATCAGCAGCAGTGCCGCGGCAATCGAAATGATCGCCCCCTTGTAGCTCCGTATGACATCTTTGCCCCACTGGAAGGCTGCCATACCCATGATGGCGACCACCAGGACTTGCAGACCGGAGAGCAGCGAAACGATCTGCGGCAGGGTGTGCGATCGGGCATAGAGGATCGAAAAGAAGAGCATGACGCAGGAGCAAGGGAAGACGAAGGCGACATACGACAGCAATGCGCCCAGCAGCCCCCGCGTCTTCAGGCCGACATAAGCGACCGCCATCATAACGGTCGCGCCCGGCAGCGATTGGCACAGGGCCGTGCCATCTTTATAGGTCTCGCGATCGATCCAGCGCTTGCGTGTTACTGCCAACTCTCCGACGTAGACCATCATGGCCAGCCCGCCGAAAGCCGTCGCGCCCAGGCCCAGAAACGAAAAGAACAGCGCCGCCAGCGAAGGCGGGTTATGGGAAGCCGTTTCGGTTTCGGTCGCGATGGTAGCTGGTTCGGTCACTCAATATGCCTTCTGCAAGATATGCCTTCCGCGAATCCGGAGTTTAAGTTGCCGATTCTTCGGCGACAGCCACGGTGGACTCGACGGCAACCTTGCGCAGGTCTGGCAGGAAAGCGGTCAGCAGGCCAATCAGCGGCAGAAACGAACAGACATGGTATACGAGGCCGATGCTGGTCATATCGGCCAGCTTGCCCAGCACCGCGGCGCCGACGCCGCCCATGCCGAAGGCGAAGCCGAAGAAGAGTCCGGAGATCATGCCGACCTGACCGGGAAGCAGTTCCTGGGCAAAGACCACGATGGCCGCAAAGGCCGAGGAAAGGATCAGCCCAATGCACACCGAGAGAATGCCGGTCCAGAAAAGATTCGCATAGGGCAGCGCCAAGGTGAACGGGCAGACGCCGACGATGGAGAACCAGATTACATACTTACGGCCGATGCGGTCACCGATGGGGCCGCCGCCGAAGGTTCCCAGCGCCGCCGCGCCCAGGAAAACGAAGAGGTAAATCTGCGCGCTCTGTACCGAGAGGTGAAACTTGCTGATCAGGTAAAAGATGTAATAGCTGGTGAGACTGGAAAGATAGAAATGTTTCGAAAAGATCAGGCACAGCAGGATCAGGATGGCACGGAAGGTTTTTCGCGGCGGCAGCGGATTTTGCACGGCCGGCAGTTTAGCCGGCGATGCCGCCCGGGCCGAGCGTCGCGACTGATACCAGTTGCCTACGTAGCTCAGCACGATGATCGAGACCAGGACCGCGATGGAAAACCACGCAATACTGTGCTGTCCCCGGGGCAAAACCAGAAAGGCTGCCAGCAAAGGTCCAAGCGCGGAACCCGTGGTGCCTCCCACCTGGAAAAACGATTGTGCCAGGCCATGCTGTCCGCCCGAAGCCAGGCGCGCCATGCGCGAAGATTCGGGATGAAAAATCGATGACCCGACCCCGACCATCGCGGAGCAAAGCAGAATCGTATGGAAGCTGTGGGCCCGGGAAAGCAGCACCAGTCCAACCAGGGTGAAACTCATTCCCAGCGGCAGCGAAAAAGGCTGCGGGCGGCGATCGGTATAGATTCCGACGAGCGGTTGCAGCAGGGAGGCGGTCATCTGGTAGGTCAGCGTGATCAGGCCAATCTGCGAGTAGTCCAGTTGGTACAGACTCTTGAAAATTGGATAGCACGCGGAGATCATCGACTGCGTCATGTCATTCAAAAAATGACAGAAGCAGATTGCCGCCAGAATCGCATAGACCGTCTGATTGGCGCTTTTCTTCAGCACCCCCACACTAGCTTGGCTCACACCCGACTCCATTTTTCTATCGACATAAAATCCGCGCCGAAGCCGCGACTCGCGACAGTTCCAGTGTCCCGGGAGTTAGCGCAATAACTTTGGAAGTGTCATTCTGAGCGAGCGCAGCGAGCGAAGAATCAATGGATTTGATTCGTAATGCATAGATCCTTTCGCTACTCTCAGGATGACATCCGAACCTTATGCGAACTTACGCGACAGTACGCTAGCCGACTGCGGAAAAACTCATAAAAAGTGTCATCCTGAGGTCGTGCCGTTGTTGCACGAGCGAAGGATCTGCTGCGCTTTCCATGCTCGCAAACAGCAGATCCTTCCGCGAACGGTCCAGACTCAAGATTTCGGTGAGTGGCAGACCCTCGAATTATGAGGCAGCGACTCACAACACTATAACGTCAATAATGCCGCAAAGCACATGAAAGTGCCGGATTTTTTCACCTCGGCCCCTGGCGCTTTTGTAAAATCAAGGTATGCCCAATCATATCGGAATTGTTGCCTGTTCGGCCGAAGGCGCAGCTCTTTGTTACCGGACCATTTGCGTGGAAGGCGCGCAGTATCTCGGCGCGCACGATCATCCCGAGGTCTCCATGCACACCCACTCGCTCGCCGCCTACATGAGATGCATCTACCTCGACGACTGGCAGGGAGTGGGCGAGCTGATGCTCTCCTCGGCAAATAAGCTGGCGAAGATCGGCGCCGATTTTCTGATCTGTCCCGACAACACCATTCACCAGGCGCTCGCTTATGTCGCGCCGGAGTCGCCGCTGCCCTGGATGCACATCGCCGAAGTCGTTGCCTCCGATGCCGTCGGACGCGGCTTCCGCCGGCTCGGCCTGTCCGGAACGCGTTGGCTCGTCGAGAGCGAAATCTATCCGGAAAAGCTCACGGCGCGCGGACTGGGATTCGTGCGCCCGAACCCCGCCGAACGCGAGGAAATCAATCGCATCATCATGGATGAGCTGGTCTACGGCGTCTTCAAGCCCGCGGCGGTCGCCACCTTTCAGCGGATCATCGGACGGATGAAAGATGAGGGATGCGATGCCGTCGTCCTCGGCTGCACCGAGATCCCTCTGCTCATGAACGACTCGAATTCTCCGCTGCCGACGCTGGATTCCACGCGCTTGCTGGCTCGGGCGGCGCTGCGCCGGGCCGTGCAGGGCGCAGCCGCCGCGACAAAGTAGCGGGACCACTGCGACTCTCGGACTACAGCAAAACCAGGGATGCTATGTCCTGTTTCGTCTCGTTCAAGGTCTCCGCTCCCTGATGGTCGCGTCGAATGAAGTGTCTGACTCCGGGATACACCATCCCTGGTTTTGCTTTCGCTCAGTTCCCGAGTAGATGTATCCCGACATATCAGACTGTCATGGCGAGCGAAGTCGAGCCATCTTGTGTTCCTGCCGCCAACCAGGGAACTGATCGCCATCAGGCCAGCGACTGTACATCGCCGCAAACGCGGCCTGGATAGCGAACTGCTATGTGTTCGCACCGCCCGCCATTAGGCCAGCGATTGCACGTCTCCGCAGACACTGAGCGCCTGGCCGGAGACGTTGCGTCCGGCGGGCGAACACAGAAACAGCGCGGTCGCGGCGACATCGTCGGCCGTAACCATCCGGTGCAGCGAAGCCCGGTTGGTGAGCTCGGCTTTCATGGTGTCAAAGCTCACGTTGGTCAGTTTGGCGCGGGCGCGGATAATGCCATCCTGCCGCGGTCCTTCCACAATCCCCGGTATAATCGCGTTGACCCGGATGCCGGACGCGCCGAGCTCGATTGCCAGGCTCTTGGTCAGCCCGATTACTCCCCATTTCGAAGCCGCGTACGGCGTGCGGTTCGGAAACCCCACCCGGCCGGCGAGCGACGACATGTTGATGATGGCTCCGTCCTTGCTCTCGCGCAGCATCGGCACCGCCAGACGGGCGCAGTAGAACTGCCCGGTCAGGTTCACATCGAGGGTGCGCCGCCACTCGGCCGGTGAAATCTGCTCGATGCCGCCCGTCGGTCCGGCGATCCCGGCGTTGTTCACTAGCACATCAAGTCCCCCGAGCGATCGCCGCACGTCTTGAAAGAGGCGTTCGACATCGGCTTCCGAGGAAACGTCGGCGACGCTGCTGCTCACCGCTGGAAACTCTTTGGCGAACTCGGTCAGCGCCTCCTGGGAAATGTCGCAGATATGTACGCGCGCGCCGCTCTCGGCAAAAGCTCCGGCGATGGCGTGGCCGATCCCCGAGCCGCCCGCGGTCACCAGAACACGCAATCCCTTCCTAATGTTCGGCTGTAACATGATTCTCTCTGTATCCTTAATGTTTTGCTTAATAATTTGTTGCTGAACTATTCAATTGACGGGGTTTCGCCCGTCGCTCTCAGCCGGCAACGTGAAAGGCCCTGCGCATCTGCACCCGGTCCTTCCATGCAACTTAGCTCAGTTCCCCAGTAGTTGTATCCGAAAACATCAGACTGTCATGGTGAGCGAAGTCGAGCCACCTTATTGTTTTACTCCTGAAAACAAAGGGTGGCTCCACTCCCCACCCCATCCAACGCAACAACGGCATTTGATGGGGACCCCGGCTCCGCGCCCGAACCGCTTCTTGCTGATCGAACGTAACGTCGGGTACGCAGCTCGGCTGCTCCGGCCACGGGCGCTTGGCGCTCCGGTCGCCATGACATCCTCCTGGGAATTTGGATACACCACCATGGAAACTGCTATAGAAGATGTTCGCAAGAGACTGCGGGAGAACACGCCGGAGCCTCCTGCGGTTGCCAACTGCTTTTGCAGCCTCCGCTCAGTTGATGTGCCCGACCGGAAGAAGATAAATCGGCATATACTGCGCGGGTAGTGAGGCTGCCTTCTGCGCATCTTTCGGCTCGAATCCGGCCACGGGGACGGCGCCGAGTCCCAGCGCTGTCGCTTGCAGCAGCACATTTTGTGCCACGTGCCCGGCTTCCAAATTGACCACGCGCGTACCCTTATCGGCTCCGGCTTTTTGCACCGCGCGCTCGTACTCACCGGTAATCACCAGCACAAATGGAGCGGTCTTCACCGACGGCTGCGAGGAGAGTTTGGCGCGCAGATCTTGTGCTTGCAGCTTCTTGAGCTGGTGGCCGTTCGGAATGTACTCGAAGAAGCCGTCGGCGGAAGCCAGATAGACGTGCAGATAGTACTGTGCTACCGACGAAGGCGCCGTCCGATGGCCCTTGTCGTCGGTAACTCCCTGTGCCGCCCACAGCAGTTGCGAGATTTCAGCCTGGCTCAATGGCTTGGCGGAAAAACTGCGCATCGAACGGCGACGGGCCAGCGCTTCGGTCAGCGCCATGCCACCCGACTTGCTGGGCGCAGGCAGTTGGATGGTCGTATTCGGTTGAGCGGCAGCGGTGCCCGTTTGCTGGGCAAAGGCAGCGGAAACGGTCAGAGTAACGATGGCAAAACAGACGAGTAGATGTTTACGCATAGTCTTCCTCCGTTAAGAATCCGGAACTCTTCAGTTTCGTTGATCTTCGCCCGGCGTGCAAGCGCCATGGAAGCGGGCAGGGGAAACACGGTGCCCGCATCCCCAGCGAGCGGGACTCGCCGGGGACAAAAGCGGGCATGGGCACCATGTATCGTGGTACGACCGTTCAGGCCAACCGGGTGATGTCTTCGGCCACCTTGGGGAAGTCCGTCAGCATCTTCGCATCGTGACCCGGGAACATGTTTTCCACCGGAGCCTTGGAGCGCAGCTTGTCGTAAGTTTCGAGCCAGATCGGCAGGTTGGTGATCAAGCCGCTGGGCACATCCTCTTGGAAGCTGCGGAAAAGATGGGCGCTGTCGGAGCCGACGATGGTTCGTCCCTTGGCCGTGGGCAGCAGTATCGCCTGTAATCCCGTGGTGTGGCCCGGCGCCAGCAGAAGCTGCATATCGGGGCCGATCACCTCATCGCCATCGACCTGGACGACGCGCGGACCCTTGGCCAGCTCGGCGAAAGCCCGGTTGGCATCGGGGTTCTGAAGCGCCTTGTACGCGGCCCTTCGCGAGAGCGGGCTGTTGATCCAGAAGTCGAATTCCTTTTTCTGCACATAGAATTTTGCGGCCGGAAAAATCTGCGCGAACTCGGCTCCGCCGCCGATGTGGTCGAAGTGCATGTGGGTGACCACGATTCTGGTCACCTGCTCGGGCTTGATTCCGAGGCGCGCGACCATATCCTGGGGCGGGAAAAAGCCTTTGAACCGCGGACCCCAGACCTTGCCGGTGCCGGTGTCCACCAGGGTGGTCTCGCCGTTTTTGGCGCGGATTGCCCAGATGTAATAGTTGATCGCCAGATCATCGCTCCAGCCGGTGTTGAACAGCAGCATGGCCAGCTTGCGATCAAAAGGGCCGGCATACTTGAGAGCGAAAACCTCGTAGATGTTTTTCGTGGTGGAGGACTGCGCCATGACCGGATTGGCTCCAGCCAGCGCCGTGGCCCCAACGGCTACGGAAAGCGATTTCACAAAGTCCCGGCGATCGATGACGACGCTCATGAGAATCTCCTTGATGTCCCTTCGTTTTCGACTGCGGTGCGGCGGTGAAGGATTTCGCAAGCTTTGTATCGCCCCGGGAGATTTTTAGCAAGTGCAATTTGCGCGCCCGCTCGGCTTGCGCCGGAAATAAAAAAGGCGTGCCCGCGGGCACGCCTTCGAATCCAGGGACCACTTCCGCAGGTTACCGCCCGACGGCGCTCTCAACCCCGTAGAGCGAAAACCACGAAGTCGCAGCCTTCAGGCTCTGGTTGACGTTTTCAATGTTCTTCACGCCATCCGACTTCAGCCAGTCGCGGAAGGCCTGCACGCCCTTCTCGGCATAGATGGGAATGCCATCCTTCCAGGTCGCGCGGCCGCAGAGCACGCCATTGAACTTGACGCCGCTTTCGGCGGCCAGGGCAAGGCCCTCGTTGAACTCCGCATTGCTCACGCCGGCGGAAAGGTAAATGAAAGGCTTGGTCGCCGCCGCGGCCGCATCCAGGAAGTACTGCATCGCTTCCTTCCGCGTGTAGGCCTTCTGCCCGGCAAACGACTTCGCGCCTTCGACAAACTTCATATTGATCGGCACTTCGACCTTGAGCACGTCGACGCCATAGCGGTCCTGGGTGAACTCAGCCATGGACTGCTTGACGATGCTGGGCTTCTTCTTGGCATACTCCAAGCCTTTTTCGTCGGCGCCTTCTTCGTAGCCGACCAGTTCCAGGAAGAACGGAATGTCGTTGGCCCGGCACTCGTCGCCGATGCGCTCCACCCAGGCATGCTTCACGTCGTTGATGTTCTTGGGATCGAGCGGGCTGTAGTAGAGCAGAAGCTTGGTGCAGTCCGCACCGGCCTGCTTCAGGCGCTGTACCGACCAATGATCGAGCAGGTCTCCCAGGCGGCCGGGGCCGGTTTTGTCGTAACCGGTTTTCTCGTAGGCGAGCAGCAGGCCGGCATTGCTGGCGCGCTTCTTGGCGGCGGGCAATCCCCACTCGGGATCAAGCAGGATGGCGCTGGCGTGCGGCGTCAGGATTTCCGAAACTGCGACCTTGAATTCTTCCAGTTCCTTGTCACCGGCGTGGGCGCCGAGGGCTTTTTTTAAGGATCCGCGCTGGTCCATGGCGGCGGCGGCAATCACTCCGCGCTGGTTCGAGACGGCCTTCATGCCGGCGAGTTTTCCGGGCGTAAGCTTCACGGTAAACCTCCTCTTGCTATTTTCGGGTTGCAGTTGGCGGACTCCGAAACATCAGCAAACGCGCTGGGCGTTTCACCCCAACACGCGGAATTGCGACGTGTCGGGGACCCGTGCTACGGCTCCGCCGGATAGGGCACCTTGCAGCAGAATAGGCCCCAACCATTCATCAGTATTCTAATATGCGTCCAAGCCATTTTAATACCCGCGACTGCTCTGGTGGGAAAAGGATTTGTCCGAATGTTCCTTCCGCGGAAAGTCCCGTTTCGGATGCGAGCCGCATTCCACATCGACCCCAATCGTCCCGGCGAGCAGGTTCGTCGAACCCTGACGCGGGCGAATGGGGAGCGCACGCCAAGTCGATGTCAGGCACCGTCCGTGCTTTTCGTTCGCCGCTGTTGAACGGCCGCGCTTGGCCGGCGAGCGCGGCCGCGCCACTAGCTCGCCTTACGCGGCACAATATCGTCGTTGTTGATAAAAAATTGCGCCGAGCAAGTGTCCGAGCCGCAGATCACCGGAACCAGGCCGGCGACTTGCTTGCGGGTGATCAGCCCGAGTATCCCGCAGCATGGACACGCCAGCACCGCCCAGAACGGATCTGTGCTCTCTCCATCGGCGCCCGCGTTCTCAAGCATGAAGATCGTTCCCGGCTCCATCTGTTCCGGAATCCACTCGTTCAGAATGTTGATTTCCGCGACCATTTTGCACCCCCTGTTTTCGGCCATGGCGGATATTGAAAGATCCGCTTCCATCCCACCGCCCGTACCGGAGCACCTGCCGGCTTTATTCTCCGGATGCGCGCGACAGTTTTGCTTTGCCGGCTGCCGCTGGTTTTTCCGAACGGCCCATTTTGCTTCGCGGCCGCGCGAGTGCGGCTTTCGTCGCCGGCCCCTCCCGGTTGTCTACCCGTATTTCTGCCTGAATACGCTGCACGGTGTCACTCAGGCAAACCGCTAAGATTGGCTGACGAGAATTCTTCAGCACGTTGACGATACTTTGGGGTGAATCTTTGATGAAAATGTTCTTACCGTCGGTGAGCAGATGAATCTGCGAGTTGGCGCAGGCGGACTGGTAGAGGCGTTTGCCAAACTCGCGCTGCAGAAAACGCATGACCTTGCGTACCCGCTGCAGGCTGAAACCGCGCTGCCGCAACTCGCAGATTACGGCGACCTCGGCCATATCTTCGATGGAGTACAGGCGGCGATGACCCTCGCGGCGGGGCACAACCATTCCGCGCTCGTCCCACCACTGCAACTGGCGCAGCGTTATGCCGGTGAACTTTACAACCTGGCTGGATGTGAATCCGGAATCCATGCCGACCGCCCTCGTTCACTCCGCAAATCCAGCAGCGCTCTTCAGGAGCAAGAACATTTCCTCCTGGAAATGTTTGAAACATCTTAGCCCGGAACTGTTGCTTGTCAAGCGGAGTTCGGAGCAGGGAACTCAAAAGAGATAACAGGCACGCAAAGCGCTGCCCTCGCCGAAAAAATCACAGCGTAAGCGTGGAGCATCGGAGGCGCAAGCGCGCGGCACCGGGGATCGTATCGATTCAGAAAGGATGAGCCACTCGCCGAACTCCCACATCAGCCCCGACAGTGGAGCGCCCGGCTGGTTGGGATGAAGCGGGGGCCCGACAAGCCTGCGGTTAGCTTGTTGGGGTGGCTTGAGGCGCTCAATTTTGCCGCTTCAGCGTCGGACGGCTGTCGTCGTCCGTGCTGGCTGTCTCCGTAGTGGAGGTCTTGCTGGAGTCGTTCGTCGCGCCGTCGGTGCTCGCGGTGGTCGTGTTCGTCCGGTGGGTGCGACGGTGCAACGTCGGTTTGCCGTTTTGCGGCGTCATCAGTTTGCGGCCGTTCAGCAGCGTGGAGAGGTGCGCTTTCACCTCCTGGAATTCGCTGGTGTCCAGCATGTACTCGGAGCGGGGAGGCAGGAATTCCTGAATTTCGTCCTGCGCCCGCTTGATGCGGTCGGCGGTCATGGGATGGGTGGAGAACGCTTTGGCCAGGAGCGAATACTTGTGTTTTTGCTCCTTGCCGAGCTTTTCGAAAAACTGTACGAAGGCCGCGGGATCGTATCCGGCGGAGTATTCGTACTCGATCCCGAGCAAATCGGCCTCGAGTTCGGCGTCGCGGCTGAACTTCAGGAACGACACCGGCACGGCGACTCCGGCCGCCTGCTCCATGGCATAAACCAGCGGTCCGCCGACAAAGACCAGCGGGATCGACGCGATGTTGATCAGTTGGTTGCGGGTCAAGGACTTGGTGGCGTGGCGCGCGGCCACGTGCGCAATCTCGTGCGCCATCACGCCGGCCAGCTCGGCTTCGTTGTCGGCCGCCATGATCAGGCCCGAATTGACGAAGAAATATCCACCGGGCAGCGCGAAGGCGTTCACTTCGTCGTTGTCGATCACTTTGATGGTGAACGGTACCTTGGCGTCGGAATTGCGCACGATGGTCTGCCCGAGATGATTGATGTATTCGGTCACCAGCGGATCGGAGATGATCCGCGCCTGGGCATCGACCTGCGCCGACAACTCCCGGCCAATCGACATCTCCCGCTCCAGCGAGTAGAAGTTGAGCCCGTCGCCGATGCCGCGAGAGCCAATCTTACTGACGTCGTACTTCGCCGGAACGGCATGATAATCGTGCTTGTCCTTTGCGCCCGCACCGTTACCGCCTGGCGCCGTAGCCGCCTGGACCTGCTCCGTCGGCGTCTCCGTGGCCGCGGATTGCTTGGTTGTGACGTCTTTGCCGGTTTGTTCCTGGGCCGCCAAAGGCTGCGGCAGCACCAGAAAACTCAACACCAGCACCGTCGCGACCTCTGCACAGGCATTGCGTGATGCAACCCCACGGAACATCCGGAGCACATAGCTGGAACGGCGCACGAGATCCCCGCAGTCTCGCCCCCGATGCAGCGACGCAGAAAAATCTCTCTTTTTGCGCTGCCAACCGTGGCGTGGTTGCTTAGAATTGCCGGTGATAAGCCATGTTGCCCCGCGCGCAACTTACCTTGACGATTTCGCCAACAATCAAGTGACAAAACTCGAGTTAAGTCCTTGCCGTCAACATCAAGTAAAACGCTAGCTTTAATATGTATGTAATTGTTTTATTGAGTCTTACTATGGAGGCTAATAAGGCTTTGGCGATCAATCGCCTTGATTCCCGATCGTCTGTAGGGTTACGTTTTGCTTAACTATATTTGAGCTAAAGTCACTCAGATTGTCAGATTTGCACTTGACAGAAAGCGCGCGATCGAATAAATTAGCACTCGTCTGGTTAGAGTGCTAACAGGGCTGCACCCGCAACCCGCAACGCAACACTTTAGCCGAATGGTCTATTCCAGATCCGGAAGATCCTGTCAGCCAACCATCGGCCTTTTAACCGAGGGGCGGAAGAGCGGGAATCTGAAGGGTGCCGCGCACGCGGTATGGGGTCAAGACCTTAGCAGTTCAAAGAAAGACGTTCAATCTTCATTTTCCGAAAGGAGTTTCAGCATGGCAGCAAAGCTTACTCCGCTGCACGACCGTCTTGTGGTTCGCCGCATCGAGGAGTCGGAAACGACTCGTGGCGGCATCATCATTCCCGATAGCGCCAAAGATAAGCCCCAGGAAGGCGAAGTGATCGCCGTCGGCCGTGGCAAGAGCAACGACGAAGGCAAGGTTTTCCCGCTGGTGGTCAAGGCGGGCGATCGCATCCTGTTTGGCAAGTACTCCGGAACCGAGATCAAGATCGATGGGGAAGAATTTCTCATCATGCGTGAAGAAGAAGTTCTCGGCATTCTGGAAGGTGCTGCGAAATCGGCTAAGAAATAACCGCCGCTTCTGCGACGGGCGAAGCGCGAGCCTCGCAGGCGTCATTCTGAGCGAAGCGAAGGATCTCCGGGCAATAACAGGCGGTTTTCCTGAGCGAAACAAAGGATCTGCCACGGGCGCAAGCCCACACGAAATCGAAGCCGGGGCGAAACCCGGCATAAAAAGTTTGAAGGAGCTCTAGCAACATGGCAAAACAGATTGTTCACGGTGAAGATTCCCGTCAGGCAATCCTGCGCGGCGTCAATATTCTGGCTGACGCCGTCAAGGTAACCCTTGGCCCCAAGGGCCGCAACGTAGTGATTGAAAAGAAATTCGGTTCGCCGCTCATCACCAAGGACGGCGTTACTGTCGCCAAGGAAATCGAACTGAAGGACGCGCTGGAAAACATGGGCGCGCAGATGGTTCGCGAAGTCGCCAGCAAGACCAGCGACGTGGCCGGTGACGGCACCACCACCGCTACTGTTCTTGCCCAGTCGATCTTCCGTGAAGGCGTAAAGACGGTCGCCGCCGGCGCCAACCCGATGGCCCTGAAGCGCGGCATCGAGCAGGCAGTTACCGCCGTGACCGGCTCGCTCGATCACGAAGGCAACCGCATCCCCGGCGCCATTGACGCGCTCTCCCAGAAGGTCGAGGGCGACATCAGCAAGATCACCCAGGTCGCCACGATTTCCGCCAACAATGACATGACCATCGGCAAGATCATCGCCGAAGCCATGCGCCGTGTCGGCAAGGATGGCGTCATCACGGTCGAAGAAGCGAAGACCATGGAGACGCAGTTGGATGTGGTCGAAGGCATGCAGTTCGACCGCGGCTATCTCTCGCCTTACTTCGTCACCGATCCCGAGCGCATGGAATGCGCCCTGGAAAACGCGCTGATCCTCATCCACGAAAAGAAAATCTCGTCGATGAAGGACCTGCTCCCGTTGCTGGAGCAGATTGCCAAGAGCAGCAAGCCGCTGCTGATCATCGCCGAAGACGTTGACGGCGAAGCGCTGGCCACCCTGGTGGTCAACAAGCTGCGCGGCACGTTGCAGGTTTGCGCCGTCAAGGCCCCGGGCTTTGGCGATCGCCGCAAGGCCATGTTGCAGGACATTGCCACCATCACCGGCGGCAAGGCCATTACCGAAGACCTCGGCATCAAGCTTGAAAACGTACAGATGAGCGACCTTGGCCAAGCCAAGAAGCTCACCGTCGACAAGGACAACACCACGATCGTCGAGGGCAAGGGATCGTCCAAGGAGATCGAAGGCCGGGTGAAGGAAATCCGCGGCCAGATCGAAAAGACCACCAGCGACTACGACCGCGAGAAGCTCCAGGAGCGCCTGGCCAAGCTCGTCGGCGGCGTTGCCGTGATCAAGGTTGGTGCTGCGACCGAGACCGAAATGAAGGAAAAGAAGGCTCGTGTCGAAGACGCCATGCACGCGACCCGCGCGGCTGTCGAAGAAGGAATCGTCCCGGGCGGCGGCGTCGCACTGCTGCGCTGCGTCGATGCCATTGATGCGCTGAAGCTGGAAGGCGACGAGAAGATCGGCGCCAACATCGTGAAGCGCGCCCTGGAAGAGCCTTTGCGCCAGATCGTCGCCAACGCTGGCGAAGAGGGTGCGGTCATCATCGGCAAGATCCGCGATCACAAGGACAAGACCTTCGGCTACGACGCCCAGAGCGGCCAGTTCGCCGATATGATCAAGGCCGGTGTCGTCGATCCGACCAAGGTCGCCCGCACGGCCCTGCAGAACGCAGGTTCGATCGCGGCCCTGATGCTCACCACCGAAGCCCTGGTTTGCGAGATTCCGGAAGAGAAGAAGGAACCGGCAATGCCTCACGGCGGCGGCGGTATGGGCGGAATGTACTAAACAGCAGTCTGTAGCGCTTGGCTTTGAACACAGCGCTTTGGGTGCCCCATTCAGGCGAAGCTTGGGTGGGGCTTCCTTTTGTTCTTTTGTTGGCCAGCGCTCGAACTCCGAAGAGTGTAGCGAATTTTGCTCCGGGACCTTCGTGGGAAGCTTTGCCGCCCGTCTCCATGAGATAGCAGCAATACTCAGGTTTGCTCCGGGACGGTGGTTTGCTATAATTGCGATGCCTCTGTTCGGGGTCTTCGGACCCGAGTGCCCTTCGGCGGGAAATGCTGAAGTCCTGTAATTGCGCGGTTCTGCGCGAGCGTGCGGAAGTGGTGGAATTGGCAGACACACCATCTTGAGGGGGTGGCGCCGAAAGGCGTGCGGGTTCAAATCCCGCCTTCCGCACCATAAACTCCGAACGGAGAATGGATTCCACCCCAGCAACGGCGAAAGCGGCTGAGGTCGGGGAGTCCGGATTATCGTCACCGGCGAGCAGGCCGGAAAGGAAGATCATGGTTGCACTGGTCACTGCGATTCACATTATTGTTTGTCTGTTTCTGATCGCCGTTGTGCTGTTGCAGAGCGGCAAGAGCGCCGATATCGCCGCCGCCTTTGGCGGGCAGGGCAGCCAGACTGCCTTCGGACCGCGTTCGGCTGCCAACGCTCTGACCAAGGCAACGGCCTGGGCCGCAGTCATCTTCATGGTCACCTCGTTCACCCTGGCGATCATGGCTACGCGACGGGCCGGGACCGGCGGGTCGGTGTTGACCGAGACTCCCGCCACCAATCAAGCGCCTGCCCAGACGCCAGCTCCGGCAAAGAAATAAGCAGCGGTCTTCGGGAAGTTCGAAAACATCAAGCCTCGCCTTCGCGAGGCTTTTTCATTGCACCCGAATACCGGGCCGGGCTTTTGTGAACCGGGAAAAAATTCCCTTCTCCGGGTCAGGATTGCATGTTGATGGATTCCTGCGCCGCCATCGATTCGCTCTAACTTGCTGAAAAATTGCTGCTTACAAATCCACACGCACTTCGTCCAATTGGCAGCAGGCTTGCACTTCCAGGGACAGTGGCCGCGATTGCCAAACTCAGGTGACAGCGTTTCAGGGAAACGCGGCGAGGGCGGCCACAATTTTTATCCAACCGGGGCTCCAAGGCTTTGGTTGGAAGCCCTTATATGAGGTGAGCTGGATGAAGCGAGTTTTTGTTATTGGCGTTCTGGCGCTGGCCGGCCTGGCGCTGGCGGGCTGTGCAACCAAGAAGGAAGTCACCCGCGAGACCACGCCGATCACCAACAAAGTCAATGAATTAGACGACTTGACAGCCCAGACGACGCGCAATATCCGATCCCTGGACCAGCGCTCGCAGCAGGGCATTCAGGATGCCAAGGCCAAGGCGGGCGAAGCCGATCAGCACGCCCTTGCCGCCGGTCAGCAGGCCGACCAGGCCCAGCAGTCGGCGGCCTCCGCCCTGAACGGGGCCAATGCCTTGGCTGAGCGGGTGGAGAATTTCGACAATTACGCGCCGGTCACGGAAATCGCCGTCCACTTTGCCTTCGACAAAGCCGAACTAACCCGTCAGGACAGGCAGCAACTGGATCAGCTTGGGGGGCAAATCCCCAACACGAAGGGCTATATCGTGCAGATCGAGGGCAACACCGACTCGGTTGGCAACCCGCAGTACAACTATGAATTAAGCCAGCGCCGGGCGTCGGCCGTCACCCAGTATCTGGCGCACAAGTACAACGTGCCCCCGCACAAGATTTACGTGATTGGGCTCGGCAAAGATCGTCCCGAGGCAAAGAACGCCACGGCACAGGGCCGCGCGGAAAATCGCCGGGTCGATGTGCGCCTCATGTCCAACGTGGCCGGTGAAACCCGGCAACCCCCGAATTCGGCAAGTCGATGACATCTCTCTTGTGACTCTGTGATCTCTCTCCGGCAGGCCGCCAAGCCCCGGTGCCTAGTCCGCACCATGGCGGTCTGCTATTTTTTCTCTTATCTTTTTTCCGTGCTGTAAAGGTAATACAAATCAGACATTTATCTAAAATGTTTCCCCTTGCCGAATCGCGTCCCATTTTGTTATTTTCATTCTGTCGACTCAAGCAAAAATAATTGGCGACATCTTCTGTCGTGCTATATTCGCATCCAATAATGAAGGTAAGCGGTAAGCTGTGTGATAGTTGAGGAGGCGGCCATGGCACTCGAAAAAGAGCTAGAAACCTACAGAAAGAAGCTTCCAGAGCTGAAAGAACATGAGGGCAAGTTCGTTTTGATTCACGGTGATTCGATCGTTGATTTCTTTGCCGCATACGAGGACGCTATCAAGGCCGGGTACCAGCAGTTCAAATTTGAACCATTTCTCGTGAAGCAAGTCAGTGCGATCGAAACGGTCCAGCATGTGACACGCCCCATTATGCCATTCTCCCAGCAAAAGGCATCTTAGAACTTTGCCGCACTTCACACTGTCATTTACGCAGGCAGCACCCATCGTTAATATGGTCGTGGTGGTGAGTTCTGCTCGTTTTCAGGCACTGACGGCTGCGGCACAGCCAATTCCACCCCTCAGAACATACGAGCACTGATCGACACTGGGGCAAGCTTCACTTGCATTGATCCAATGGTTTTTAACGCGCTCGGACTGCAACCAACCGGCAGCACCCCAATGCTGACACCCAGCACGGGACAAACCCCCGTTGACGCGGATACATATGATGTCGGAATTGTCATACCCACTGCTCCGCCCAATCAGCCCTTGATAATCCGAAATATGCCCGTGGGTGCCAGTGAACTGTTTCAGGCGCAGGGGTTCCATGCCCTACTCGGCAGAGATATCCTCCAACGCTGTGTTCTCAACTACAACGGCTCCGTCGGACTTTTTACTCTCGCTTATTGAAACTAGACCCGCCGAAGCATGGCTTATGCACGCTTGCGGGGTAGCGCAATGCCCTCGCGGGTTGGTACATTGGGGCATGAAATTATTCATCAATGGTGAAGAGCGGCAATTGGAAGTGACCTCCGTCGCGACCCTTGTGGAGCAGCTCGGCATGAAAGGCGATCGCGTTGCGGTGGAGTTGAACCGCGAGATCGTGACTCGCGCCGATTGGTCGAAGACGGCACTGCGCGATGGAGACCGTCTGGAAATCGTTCACTTCGTGGGCGGCGGCCTTTAGAGCCGGCCCTTGCCGCGCCGGCTCAGCGCATCGGCTTCGGCCGAGCGTTCAGCAACTTGCGATACAATGACGGCGATCCGGGAAGTCGCCAAAGAACAAAGAACGTAGAAGCGAAAAAGCGCCAGGGAGAAGCCAATGGCAGGAGCGGTTGCACGCGGTTGGGGTTCCCATCGAGCCCGCATTGGACTGGTTGCCGCGGCGCTGCTGCTGGCGCCCGTTTTCATCCGCGCGGCGCAGAAAGCCCCGGAGCAGAGTGCGGAGCTGCACTTCCTGGTGATCAGCCAGGAAAGCGGCAAGCCGGTGCGCAATGCCAGCGTGGTCTTGCACCCATTGGACAAAGCTGGACGGCAGCGGGCCGATGGCTTTCAGTTGAAAACCGACAGCGAAGGCAAAGCCTCGATCGATGGCGTTGCTTATGGCATGTTGCGGGTGCAGGTCATCGCGCACGGCCTCCAGACTTATGGCGAAGATTACGAGGTGAAGCAGCCGGCGATGGATTTCACCATCGAGCTGAAGCCGCCCAAACCACAGATTTCAATCTACTGACAGCGTCGCCGATTCGTCCCCATCTGGGTGGCTCCCTAACAGGCTGCGGAAAAACTCGTAGGAGTGTCATCCTGAGGTCGCGCCGATTTTTGCGTGGCCGAAGGAGCTGCTTTTGCTTTGAACGCTCGCAGACAGCAGATGGCCACCTGACTGACAGCGCGTCGATCATCTCCCCTGGTTCAGTCATCGTTCATGGCGAGCGCCGATTGCAACTCCGCGATGGCGGCCCGGTGTTGCGCTTGCGCCCAATCGATGTCCCAGACGCCACGAGCCTGCATGTAGTTCTTCATGAAGTCCATCGGATCGCCTTCGGTGGCGAGTCGGGCCATCTTGCCCTCGGCCATCACCCGGGTGCTTTCGATCACCGTAGCGCCTTGCCCGAAGCGGGCGTGGTGGATGGCTTCAGTGGTGACGCGATAGAGCGCAACCGGGTCGTGGATATCGGTGGCGATCACGGGCACGCCTGATTCGGCATAACCCGGGCGTGGTTCTTCTTTTTTACCGTTACGTTTGCCGTTATGGCCAGCGCGCTTGCCCGCCGCGAGATCGATGCGCGTCTCGACGTAAAACAGAACCGGGAGACGGTTCTCTGCGCAGGCGCGCAAGACCCGCCGCAAGCTCTCATCGAGCGCCTGCTCCCCGAGCATCACGAAGAAGACCGATCGCTCGTCGCGCAATTTGCCGATGAAAGCCAGGGTGGCGGCAAACTGATCGAGCGAGAAGTGATCGTGGACGCTGGCGGAAAGCGCGTCATGAGCCGTGGCCGTCGCGGGCTTCAGCAGCTCGGCGAAAGTCGCGCCCTGCGCCAGACGGGCAGCGGCCCTCGCGTTGATCAGCCGGTCATCCTTGCGGGCGCAAATGGCAGCCGTAATCTCGGCCAGCAGACAAGGCTGAGTCGCCACGGTGCTGGCCGGAGAACTCCCGCACGGCGGGAGATGGGACGCGACAACCTGGTGGCGCTGAAGCGTGGTGTACAGGTGACGCAGAACACAATTCGGCACCAGCGAGGTCTCATCGTCGGAAAGACGAAGCTCGGGATGCTGCTGGACGATCGTGAGTTGGTGAAAGAGATCAGTCATACTTGGGAGATCAGTCATAACTTTGGAGGCCACGGCAATTCTACATTGCCGCTCGCGATTGCCGCGCGATGAGCGGCAGGGGATACAATTCTGTTTCCATTCCTTGGGTAAGGTTTTCCACCGCAGTTGTGGAAATGGCCTGAATAACTCCAGGAACGTTCCTCCAAGTGCGCGCAGATTACTAGTTTTTCCAGTTTGCACTGGATAGAGTGCTACTTGGGGAATGAATTTATTTGAGGAATTTCTTTGGCCAAAATTTTGAGCAAGGTGAGGATCGATAAACTGCTGGTCGAGCGCGGATTGACTCCGTCGCGCGAGCGGGCGCAGGCATTGATTCTGGCCGGACGTGTCCTGGTGGACGAGCAGAAGGTCGAGAAATCGGGCGCTGCGGTCGATGCCGGAGCCATCATCCGCCTGCTGGGCAATGACCTTCGCTACGTGGGGCGGGGTGGCCTGAAGCTGGAACACGCACTGGCCCATTGGCAGATCGACGTGCGGGGCGCAAGCTGCATGGACGTGGGCGCGTCCACCGGCGGCTTCACCGATTGCCTGCTCCAGCACGGCGCGGCGCACGTCCTGGCGGTCGACACCGGTTACGGCCAGATCGATGTGCGCTTGCGCGACGACCGTCGCGTGCGCCTGCTGGAGAAGACTAACGCCCGCTACCTGGAAGCCGCGCAGGTGCCGGAGCCGATCGAGGTGATCGTAATGGATGTTTCGTTCATCTCGGCGACGCTCGTGCTTCCGGCCGTGTTGCGCGCCGCGTTTGCCGCGAAGGCCGCCGGGCGGCAGGAGGCGGTCATCCTGGTGAAGCCGCAGTTTGAAGCCGGGCGCGAGCAGGTCGGCAAGGGCGGAATCGTGCGCGATCCGGCGGCGCAGCAGTTTGCGGTGGAAAAAGTTCGTCGCCGGGCGGCGGAACTCGGGGCCACGGAGATCGATGTCACGGAGTCGCCGATTTTTGGTGCGGAAGGCAATCGCGAGTTCCTGTTACACTGCAACTTTCACCTGTGAACGGCCGCGAGCGGCCCGGCGTCCGCGAAGCCGCGGGGAGCCGACGGCGAAACGCGAACGATCCCTGGTAAGCGCGTTCCGCCCGGCACATGCCGCTACGGCGTTGCCGCACCATCACCGGTCGAAGGAGTCAGGTAGCCCCAGATCCACATGAAAAGCGCAGCCATCATCTGTAAACCAGCTAAAGACGAACTCCACGCGGTTGTCCCTGAGGTCATCGACTGGCTCGCCAAGCGAGACTATCGGGTGATCATGGATCAGCAGACCGCGGCCTACGGAGTGGCGCAGAATGTTTTCCCGCGATACGAGCTGGGATGGGAGAATCCATCGTTCGCCATCGTGCTGGGTGGAGATGGAACCTTGCTGTCGGCGGCGCGCGCCGTGTCGCGGCAAGGCATTCCGATTCTGGCGATCAATCTTGGTTCGCTGGGATTTCTGACCGAGGTTCCGCTGCCCGCGCTCTTTGAGACCCTGGCGGCGGTAGACTCGGGCGCCTGCCCGATCGAAGCGCGTTCGGTGCTGGAAGTGGTGCTGCGCCGGGATGGAGAGGTCATGGAGCGCTACTACGCGCTCAATGACGTGGTCGTCGGCAAGACCGCGCTGGCGCGTCTGATTCGCTTCGATCTGCACGTGGACGGCTCGCTGGTTTACACCTGTCGCGCCGACGGGCTGATTGTGGCCACGCCCACGGGATCGACCGCCTATTCGCTGGCCGCGGGTGGTCCGGTGGTGGTGTCTACAACCGAGGCGTTCGTGATTACGCCGGTCTCTCCGCACTCGCTCACGCACCGCCCGCTGGTGCTCAGCGACAAGGTCACCATCCGAATCCAGCTCAGCAAGGATGAAGAAGGTTTTCTGAGTATCGACGGCCAGGTGGGATTTCCAATCACCCAGGCCGAAGTGGTCGAATGCCGGCGCGCGGCTCACAACGTCAAGCTCTTCCGCAAGTCCGGTTCGTTTTTCGAAGTGCTGCACAACAAGCTCAAATGGGGCCAGCGCTAAGCCTGTTAGGGCCGCGAATCGCCGTCTTCTCCCCGCGACTTCTCCACCTGCTTGAGGATGTCGAGGAGCCAGAAGCGCGCCTCAATCTCGCACTTCTTGGAGCAGAAGACGCTCTGTTCGTGGGCGCGGCTACAGCCGATGACATATTCGGTGCAGCACCAGGCGCAGGCTCCTATGGTGATGCCGGGGTTGGAATAGCGATCGTTTTGCATGGCGGCTTGTAACATTCTGCGCAGCGCGGCGGCCGCAAGAAATCGGTGGAATCGCGCAGAAATTCCCTGAGATCGCCTTAGAAGTTTGCTGAGAAATATTCTTCGGGGGTGTCATCCTGGGAGTAGCCGGGGTCCCCGACAAGCCCGCTGTTGGCTTGTTGGGGTGGAGGAGCGAAGGATCTGCTGTTTGCGAGCATTGAAGGCAAAGCAGATCCTTCGGTCTCGCAAAACCAGCGCGATCTCAGGATGACACTGATACGGGTTTTTCGGCAGCCCGCTAAGCGAGCGTCTCCGCCCGCAACAGCTCCCGCACGGTTTCGCGGCGCCGGATCAGACGCGTGCGCGAGCCCTCGACCAGCACTTCGGCGGCGCGGGGGCGCGTGTTGTAGTTGGACGAGAGCACCATGCCATAAGCGCCCGTATCGAGAATCGCCAGCAACTCTCCGGCCTCGATGGGCGGCAGCAGGCGCTCGTGGGCGAAGAAATCTCCCGACTCGCAGACCGGTCCGACCACGTCGACCGGCGACCACGAAGGCGGCTTTCCCGCGGGCAGTGCAACCGGAACGATCTCGTGATAAGCGCCGTAAAGCGAGGGCCGGATGAGGTCGTTCATGGCGGCATCGACGATGGCAAACTGCTTGTCGCCGTTCTGCTTGCTGTAAAGCTTGCGGGTGACGAGCGCACCGGCGGGCGCGACGATGGAGCGTCCGGGCTCGATCAAAAGGTGCAGATCGGTTTTGCGCAGCGGCTCCAGCAACGCCTTCGCGTATAGACGGGCCAGCTTCGGCAGCGCCAGGCTGGGATCGTTTTCATAGCTGATTCCCAGTCCGCCGCCGGCATCGATGTAACCGATGTTGAGGCCGTCGGCGAGCAGTTGCCCAACCAGGGCCAGCACGCGCTCGATGGTCTCGCGAAAGGGCGCAAGATGGGTGATCTGCGAGCCTATATGCACGCTCACCCCAACCGGTTCGAGCCACTCCTGCTCGGCGGCAAGCGCGTAGAGAGCGCGCGCCTCGCCAATCGGAACGCCGAACTTATGCTCGTGCAATCCGGTGGAGATGTAAGGATGGGTTTCGGCGTTGACGTCCGGGTTAACGCGAAACGCGATCCTCGCGGTTTTGCGCAGCCGTGCAGAGCGCTCGGCCAGCACGTGCATTTCGGCTTCGCTTTCCAGATTGAACATCAGAATACCGGCACGCAGCGCGGCATCCATTTCCGCCGGAGTTTTGCCGACGCCGGAGAAGACGACGCGGTGGGCCGCGCGGCGGTCGGCCAGCAGCACCCGCTCCAGCTCGCCGCCGGAGACGACATCGAAGCCCGAGCCGAGCTGCGCCAGCAGGCGAAGAATCGAAAGATTGGAGTTGGCCTTCACCGAGTAGCAGACGGTGTGCGCATGGCCGACAAAAGCCGCATCCAATGTCTGAAAGCGCTGCTTGATCGTGGTTGCGGAATAGACATAGAGCGGCGTGCCGAACTTATCGGCGAGCGCGCGCAAAGCGACGCCTTCGCCGTGCAGCTCGCGCGCATTGTGGTGCTTTGGCAAGGCGCGATAGATAAATGCCGGTGGACGGCCCGTCAGCTTTTGATGTGTCACCGCTTGCTTCGCCAAGCGAATTTCTCCAGAGGAAATAGAAGACTTATGAGAGTTCATCAGCTTGCGTCCATGATAGCAGCCCGGCTCTACTGCCCCTTTCGCGAAACTGGTCTAATGTCCCAGAAGTTCGCGCAATAACTTTGGAGGTGTCATTCTGAGCGAGCAGAGGGAGCGAAGAATCCCAGCACGGCGTGGAACTGAGACGCGGCCGAGAGACTTCATAAAAAACCCCAGAGCGGCCATGGGAGGGACCGACCCATGGGGATGTTTCGCTACGCTCAACATGACAACCTAAGTGTGTTGGTTATGCCAAATATTCCTGGGACACCACACCCGCAGGCTGCGGAAAACTTGTAGAAGTGTCATCCTGAGGTCGTGCCGTTTTTGCATGATCGAAGGATCTGCTTTGAATTTAGTGCTCGCAAACAGCGGCCGTGACTCCGGCTTCGCTCGGGATGAAACCTTTGAAGAACAGTTTTTCAGCGGCCTGCTAGAATTTCTAACGGGAGAACGCACAGATGCTGGTAGCCGAGTTCAAGCAGTTGATAGAAGAGATTCGCCGATCGGGAGTCGAAGAGATCAATTTCCTGGATCTGAAGGAGATGCAGCAGGACGGAGAAGATTTTCTCCTGATCGATGTGCGGGAGCCACACGAGCTGACCGCGGGGATGATTCCCGGAGCCGTGAGCCTTCCCCGGGGAATGCTGGAGCTGGACATCGACAAGTTCACGACCGACAAGGACAAACAGATTGTGCTTTATTGCGCCGGCGGCGGACGCTCCCTGCTTTCGGCGTACATGCTGGGCCGGATGGGCTTCCGCAACGTGGTCTCGCTCATCGGCGGATATGAGCAGTGGAGCAAGTCTCAACCAAGAACGCAATAGTCACCCCACTACGCGTAAAGACCTGCGTAGCGGGGACCCCGGTAAACCACCCCAACAGACGCAAATGCGGCGTCTGTCGGGGACCCCGGTAAAACGTACCACCATGCGTAAGCGCTGCGTAGCGGGCGCTCAACCTAGCGAAAGGGAATTGACAATGGCGAAATCAGTACATGCAACCTGGCTTGGTCATTCGACGTTTACCATCGAAACCCCGGAAGGCAAGACCCTGTTGATCGATCCCTGGGTGAAGAACAATCCCGCCTGTCCGGAGGAGCGGAAGAAGCTGGGCAAGATCGACGTCCTGCTTTGCACCCACGGCCACTTCGATCACATTGGCGATGCCGTCGAAATCTGCAAGGAGCAGAACCCGGTGGTGGTTGGCATCTTTGAACTCTGCGCCTGGTTGAACAAGAAAGGCGCAAAGCAGATTAGCCCGATGAACAAGGGCGGCTCGCAGACGGTGGAGAACGTGCGCATCACCATGATTTACGCCGATCACTCCTGCGGCATCCAGGACGACGACGGCTCCATCATCTATGGCGGCGAAGCCTGCGGCTTCGTGCTGGAGTTCTCTAACGGCCAGAAGATCTACCACGCCGGCGATACCGCCCTGTTTGGCGACATGGCGCTGGTGCGGGAGCTGTATGCGCCGGAAATCGTGATGCTGCCTATCGGCGACCACTTCACCATGGGGCCGCGCGAGGCGGAATATGCCTGCCGCTTGCTGAAGCCGAAGGTCCTGGTGCCGATGCACTTCGGAACTTTTCCGCTGCTGACCGGCAAGCCCGGCGACCTAAAGAAGGCTGCCGCCGAATTGGGTTTCGAGCTGATGGAATTCAAGCCCGGAGAGCGCAAGGAACTGCGCGTCGCCCAGTTGGTTGGATCGCGATAGGGTTCACCGAGCCTTTGTCACGGAAATTTTCTAAGGGTGTCATCCTGAGCGTAGCGAAGGATCTGCTGTTTGCGAGAGTTGGAAGCAAAGCAGATCCTTCGGTCGCGCAAAACCGGCGTGACCTCAGGATGACACTACTACGAGTTTTTCATCAGGACTGCACCACAAATGTTTGTGTGAGGGGCGTTCCGAGCGAAGGAATTCGCGCGGGGTTGCGCGGGCGTTTTATAGCGGACTACCGGATGAGCAGGCAGAGCACCCCGACCGCGAATGTTCCCAAGGCCGTCCAGCAGAGTTGACGCGGCGTGATCCCGGCGGCATATTGCTGCGCGGCATGAGCAGCGTGTGCCGATTCATGGCGCGTCACCAGATAAAGACCGGCGTGATTACGGAGCTGGGGCCTGGAACTGCCGGGGTTTGCTGTCACATCCTTGTGCATACTTGCATCTTGGCCAAATTCACTTCTTCTGGCAGTGACCTTCATCACAGCCAGGCGCGACTTCCATCCGTTGAAGTGTGATCGTCCGGGTGCGGCTTTGCGCGTCAGCAATACAAATCTCACCGCGCGCCGAGCCGAAGTCTCGCGGCGTGTGCCATCCGCTCTTCGACCTGCTGAATCGCGTGCGCGACGCTCTGCCCCTCCAGATAGGCGATGATCAGGGGCGTCAGTTCCGGCGCGTGCGCGCTGGTGTCATGGGTGAGCCAGGGGAGATCGAAGGCCATTGCCAGCCGGGGCCACTCCGCGGTGCGGCCGGCGATCACTTCATCGTCGGACGAATAAAATACCAGCCGCTCCGGCATTCTCCGCTCCAGGCGTACGGCGTCGGCCCAGCTCGGCGAGTTGAGGCCGATGACGCGCAGGTCTTCGCGCCCCTGCTCCTGTAATTTCGCCGCCAGCAGGCCGCCGAGACTGACGCCGATCACCACAGTACTCTTCGGAATCTCTCGCTTTTGCAGCTCGGCCAGCGATTGCTCAGCCAGGATCTCTCCATCGGCGTGCAACAGCCTCGGACGCTGGAATGAACTTGCGGGCTTCTGCGGGTAATGATGGCGCAGCAGCGCCTCGATGTCCTTGACGCTGCCTTCCGGGCTGCCGCCCTTGCCATGCAGCAGAAGTATGTTGTCGAAGCTCACGACTCTCCTTCGAACGGACACTCAGGATTTTCGCGGTCTTTTGCGAACATGAAAACCTGCGAAAAATGATCATAGCAAAGCCGTGGCGGGCAATCTGAGTTGAGTGCGCAGTGTCGAATTGCAAAAATTATCTTGCGAATGTCATTCTGAGCGTAGCGAAGAATCCCAAAGAAATTACCATAACCCCTTCGATGTCATCTCAGCTCCATGCTGTGTTGGGATGCTTCACTTCGTTCAGCATGACACCAGACGACCGGGCACAGATTTTAGTATTTAGGAACCCGTGGATCGATGCGGTCCGACCAGGCAAGAATGCCGCCGGCAAGGTTGCTGGCCTTCCGGAAGCCGGCCTTGCGCAGAAAGTCAACGGCCCTTGCGCTGCGTACGCCGCTGCGGCAGTGGGCCACGATTTCGCGGCTGGAGTCGAGTTCGTGAACTCGCTTCGGCAGGTCTCCCAGCGGAATCGGATAACCGCCCAGGTTGCAGATCTGGTATTCGTGCGGCTCGCGCACGTCGAGAATGAATACCTCTTCGCCGGCGTCGAGCTTGCGCTTCAGCTCCTCCGGTTGGATTTCAGGAACCTTCGTTCCCGCCGGGCTTTCTTCGCCGCGCACACCGCAGAATGCGTTGTAGTCGATCAATTCCCGCACCGTGGGATGTGTCCCGCAGACAGGGCAGTCGGGGTCTTTGCGCAAGCGCAGTTCGCGGAAGCGCATGGCCAGCGCGTCGACCAGCAGCAGGCGTCCGACCAGGGAATCGCCGGAGCCGAGAATCAGCTTGATAACCTCCGTGGCCTGAATCACGCCAAGCAGTCCGGGCAAGACGCCCAGCACTCCGCCTTCGGCGCACGAGGGAACCAGTCCGGGCGGTGGCGGCTCGGGATAGAGACAGCGGTAGCAGGGACCGTCCTTGGTCGCGAAAACCGTGGCCTGTCCCT
Organism: uncultured Acidobacteriota bacterium; assembly: GCA_963786555.1. Lineage (GTDB taxonomy): Bacteria > Acidobacteriota > Terriglobia > Terriglobales > Acidobacteriaceae > CAWBRT01. Next base: position 217,463 of record CAWAZO010000002.1, on the reverse strand, counting down.
CGAAACGGAAGATCGACGCATAAACATTGGGTTTGCCGCTGAGCACGCAGGCGTCGTTGACCAGGTAGCGCGTGGCAAAGTTGTCGGTGCCATCGGCAATGATGTCGAAGTCGCGGAAAATTTCCAGGGCGTTGTCGCTGGTGAGACGGGTTTCAAAGGGCCGGAGGTTGATGTAGGGATTGATGGCCGCCAGCTTCTCCGTGGCGGACTGTAACTTCGGACGGCCAACGTCGTTGGTCGTGTGAATCACCTGGCGCTGAAGGTTGGTGTAGTCCACAACGTCGAAGTCGACGAGGCCGAGCGTGCCCACCCCGGCCGCGGCCAGGTAGAGTGCCAGCGGCGAGCCGAGACCGCCCGCGCCTATGCAGAGCACGCGCGCCGCTTTCAGCTTGAGCTGTCCGCTCATGCCCACCTCGGGCATGATCAGATGGCGAGAGTAGCGCAGGATTTCGTCGTTGCTCAACGTGAGGGCTTGCGGATTTTCGAGAAGCGTGGACATCATGGAGATCCTTGGATTCTTGGACACTTGGTCGTCACCGTCAATGACGACCGATGCTAGCGAGAGCCACCGGCGATCGACGGAACAATGGAAATCGTGTCGCTCTCCTGCGCCGGGGTGCTTTCCTTGTTCAGGTAGCGAATATTCTCGTCGTTCAGATACACGTTGACGAACGCCCGCAGCTTTCCATCCTCACTGAAAAGGTGTTTGCGCAGCTCGGGATTCCGCGTAACCAGGCTGCTGAGTGCTTCTCCGACGGTGCCGGCCGGAACCTCTACGCTGGCCTGCTTGCCGGCATATTGCCGCAAAGGGGTTGGGATCAATACTTTCATTTCAATAGCTATGGATGCAAACGGCAGCCGCGCGGTTTCAGCACCCCACTACCCGCAAAGGCGGCTTGTAGCAAGGCACTCGGTTTCCACCCGATGGCGGCAGATTACGACGATGATTCGACCGCGATCTGCTCGTCGTGAAACTGCTTGGTCTCTTCGTCGCCGGCCAGCTCAAAGGAGTTGGTCTGCACGGCCCGGCCCTGCTCCACGCTGGTGATGACGTAGGAGCAGCCGATCCAGTGGGCCTCGGCCAGATCGGTCGCGGACCAGCAGGCAGGATGGTCGGGGTGCGAGTGGTAGAACCCCAGGATGTCCAGCTCCGCTTCGCGGGCTTGGCGCTGGATGCCGAGCAGTTCGCGAGGATCGATGTGGTAGCGGTTGTGCGGCGAGTCGAAGCGCGTGTTGCCGCAGCGCACCACGGTGCGCACGTACTTCGCGCCTTCGCCGCTGATCTGGCCCAGCAGCACCCCGCAGCACTCGTGGGGGTAAGTCTCTTCGCCGTGGCGGCGAAGCTCTTCGAATTGCGATTTGCCAATCTTCAGCATCACCGTCCTTCCGAGGTGTCATCCTGAGGTCGCGCTGATTTTGCGCGGCCGAAGGCTCTGCTTTGCCTTCAGCCCACGCAGCTTGTCCTAGAGTGCTTCCCGCGTTGCTGTATCCCAAGCAACAACGTCATTCCGAGCGAGTGGCGCGAGCCGAGGAATCTTTTGGGTTGCTTTGCTGCGGTAAAACACAAGATCCCTCCACTTCGGTCGGGATGACGCTTCCGAATTCGTTGTGCCGGGCGGCTACACCAATCCGGGAATCGCCCCAAGACACGCGTCCAGAATAGACTCGGCAAGCCTTTCGTTGGAAGCGGCTCGCACTCTCGAATCCACTTCGAGGCGTCTCAAAACTCTTCCCAGAAGCGCTCGCTCAGATACTTGTCGGCGGCATCGGGAAAAACCGTAACGATCACGGCCTCCGGGCCCGTGTCGGCGGCGATGCGCAGGCAGCCGGCCATGGCCGCCGCGGCGGAGATGCCGATCAGCAGCCCTTCTTCGCGCGCCATGCGCCGGATCATGGCATAAGCTTCCTCGGTGCCGATTTCGAGATTGCAGTCGGCCACGCTGGGATCGTAAATCCGGGGTACGATCGAGGTCGCCATGTGCTTGGCGCCTTCGATGCCGTGAAAGGGCGAATCCGGTTGCAGCGAGATGCAGAGAATTCCCGGGTTCAGCTCCTTCAGCCTTCGGGCGGTGCCGATGAAGGTGCCGCCGGTGCCGAGCATGGCCACAAAATGAGTGATGCGGCCCTCGGTCTGGCGCCAGATTTCGTTGGCCGTGGTGTAGTAGTGGGCGCGCCAGTTGGCGTCGTTGGAGTACTGGTCGGCATAAAAATATTTGTCCGGCAGGGCTGCGGCCAGCTCGCGCGCCCGTCGGATGGCGCCATCGGAGCCCTCGCCCGGATCGGTAAAAATCATTTCAGCGCCGTAGGCGTGCAGGATGCGTTTGCGCTCGGCGGAAACATTGGACGGCAGGCAGAGCGCGACCGGGAAGCCCTGGGCCGCGCCCAGCATGGCGTAGGCGATTCCCGTGTTGCCGCTGGTGGAGTCCAGCAGGGTTTTGCCCGCCGCCAGTTTTCCGGTGCGCGTGGCTTCGGCAACGATGTTGGCCGCCGCGCGGTCTTTGACCGAGCCTCCGGGATTGGCCCACTCGGCTTTGGCGAGCACCTGCCGGTCCACCTCGCGCGTAATGCGCTCGAAGCGCAAGAGCGGCGTATTACCAATGCGATCCAGCGCGTCTTGCCCCAGTAGGCGAGGAACGATTGCCAGCTTGGTGTGCTCTCGCGACATAACTGATTGGATGAAGGAAGATGAATTGCCGGATCAGGTGTTTGCGGCCTTTCTCGAATTCCGAGAGCTGCCGGAGAACGTTATGGATAGGAGAAAACGAATTCTAGGGCTGTTTAACTTTGAATGTAGTCGCTTAAAAAGGTGTCATCCTGAGGCGGAGCAGCGCGGAGCCGAAGGATCTGCTTTATTTACGGAACAAAAGCAGATGCTTCGCTTCGCTCAGCATGACACTTCATCCTATGCTCCAGCTATACCAAATCTGAAAATGATCTAGCCAGCTACGGAAATATTCGTCGAAGTGTCATCCTCTCATGCAAGTGTCAGGTCGCGCCGCCTCTCCGCAATCCTGGCTTCGCTCAGGATGACAAATCCGACGGCCCACGCTGTGATGGATCTATTTTGTCTTCGTCGCCGATGCGGTCCGAAGCACCCGGGCGGTCGGCCAAGCTGAAATCGCGGCGGCGATTTGGGTGGGGGATGCGATTCGCCCAGCCGCGCCGAGCGCAATCGCTTCCCGGGGCATGCCGAAAACTACGCTGGTGGCTTCATCCTGGGCGAAGGTGACGGCGCCGGCATTTTTCATCTCCAGCAGGGCTTGCGCGCCATCGCTTCCCATGCCGGTCAGGATGATACCCAGGGCGTCCGGACCCGCCGTCTGCGCCGCCGACCTGAACAGTACATCGACGCTGGGCCGATGGCGATTGACCAGCGCTCCATCCAGCAACCCCGCGGTGTAGCAGCGCGCGCCGTGATTGAGCACGATGTGGCGATTGCCCGGCGCGATCAGGGCGTGTCCTCGCCGCACGTGGTCTCCCTGCTCAGCCTCCTTGACTTCAATACGGCAAATCATGTTCAGGCGGCGCGCATAGGCTCCGGTGAACGCTTCGGGCATGTGCTGGACGATGACGATTCCCGGGCATTCCGGCGTCAGTTGCCGAAGAATCTCGCTGATCACTTCGGGACCGCCCGTCGAAGCGCCGATGACAACAATCCTTTCGAGGCTTTCGAGCAGCTCGGGGTTCGGCCGGTAGCGCCGCTTCGGCACCACCACCTCGGCAGGGTGACTCGGCTCAATCCGGACGGGCCGCGGACGTAAGCGCGCGTGGGCCGCGCCGATGACGGTGTCGATCAGAGTGAGCGCCGACTCGTGGAGAAAGTCGCGCACTCCCAGCTTTGGCTTGGTGATGACGGCAACCGCTCCTTGTTCAAGCGCGGCGATTGCCGTGGCATCGCCCGACGCCGCAACCCCGGAGCACACCACCACGGGAATCGGGTCTTCCGACATGATCTTGTGCAGAAACGTAAGGCCGTGCATGCGCGGCATTTCCAGATCGAGAAGAATGACATCGGGCCGCTCGCGCGCCATCTTTTCCATGGCTGCCAGAGGGTCCGCCGCAACCGTGACCCGGAGGCCGGGCTCCTGCGACAGAACGGCGCTGGCGACTTGCCGGACCAGGGCGGAGTCATCGACCACGAGAACCTTGATGTTCCTGGCAGCAGCGATCATCCCCCTGGCTCCTTGGGCCGTGGCGCTCGAAAAATCCGCTCTCGCCGACCTGGCAGCGTTACGAGACCCCGATCCCGCGGTACACGCGGTTCGCAGACGGCAGGCTGAATCGGCTTCGCTCAAAGGCGGCGGCATTGCCGGGCGTGGTGTAAATTGTGGGCGCAACCGCGCGCAGGTGGTCGGTTACGCCATGCAGGGTTTCAGCATGACCGAGCATCAGGTAGCCGGCCGGAGTGAGATGCCGGACCATGCGCTCCAGCACCCGCCGCTTCGATTCCGCGTCGAAATAAATCAGTACGTTACAGCAGAGAATCAGGTCGAATTTTCCACTCGGATAAACTTCGGTATTCAAATTCAGCCGCTGGAATCGGACGTGGGCGCGCAATTCAGGCGCGGCCTTCATCAGCTCCGCGAACTCACCTGTGCCCTTGAGCATGTATCGCTTCCGGTAGTGCTCGGAGAGTTCCGTCGACTTAGTGATGGGCCACACTCCCTGTTCGGCTCGGGCGAGCGCCCGGCTGGAAATGTCGCTGGCCAGAACGTCAATTGCCGGGTTTTCGGCCGGAAAGCGATCGAGCAGGAACATCGCCACCGAAAACGGCTCTTCGCCGGTGGAGCAGCCCGCGCTCCAGACCCTGATGTGGCGCGGCGGGAATGCCTCGGAACCCATGGCCATCCAGTTTGGAATCGCGCTGCCGGCAAGGAATTCGTAATGTCGCTTTTCGCGAAAAAAATGGGTTTCGTTGGTGCAGATGCAATCGATCAGTTGTTCTCTTTCGGCAGCGTCCCGCGCGACGATCTGGTAGTAGTCGGAAAAGCCCTTGAGTCCGAGCGCGCGCAGCCGCTTGGCCAGCCGGCCGACCAGCAAGGTTCGCTTGGGCGGTGAAAAATAGATGCCGGTTTCGCGATAGATCAAGCGCTGAAAGCGGGAAAATTCCCGGTCCGAAAAGGAAGGGATGTTGACGATCGCCGTGAGCTTGGTTGCGTATTCCACTGGGTCGAGCTTCTTCAGAATGCTTGCAGTACCGGGTTTACTTGCTATGGCGGTTTCACATTTGGTGTATCCGATTTCTCGAGGTGTCGTCCTGAGGCGGAGCAAAGCGGAGCTGAAGGATCTGCTTTCTAACGCAGGCGGCAAAAACAGATCCTTCGCTTCGCTCAGGATGACACTTCGCAGTCGCCACCAGTTCTGAAACCACTCTAAGCCGTTGGCGCGGGCGCGGGCTCCTCGGCGGATTCGACCGTCGGGGAATTCACCGCGAGCAATTCCTCGCTGGTCAGCAGGCGCTCCGTATCGAGCAGCAGGACGAAACCGTTTTCAACCTCGCCCAACCCGCGCAGGAACTGCAATTGCACTCGCGTCCCGAAGGCCGGCGGCGGCTGAATGTTGGCATCGCTGAGCTCAATCACCTGATTGACCGTATCGGCCAACAATCCGAGGACCGTCTGCTTACCGTCACCGTCGAGCTCGACCTCCACGACGACGATGCAGGTTTGTTTTCCCGGCTCAGTGGGCGGAAAGCCGAACTTGATGGCAAGATCCACGACCGGCAAGACGCTGCCGCGAAGATTGAGCACTCCTCGAATGCAGCGGGCATGCTCGGAACGTGGGTCACCGTGCCGTATTCAAGGATCTCTCGAATCCGCAGGACCTCAATCGCGTACTGATCGCCGGCCAGCGAAAACGTCAAGTACTGCTGCGACTCTTCGGGTTGATTGACTGCTTTCATCGCATCCTCCGCTGCTTGGGGCCAGAGTGAGTGCTCCAGCGCTCCTCAGGTTTTCCGGTCAGAATCGCTGAAAACCGGAATCGTGGCCCGCGCCGGCGGCAGCGGCCTTGGTCGTCGGGCTGAGCGCCTGTTGCATACATCGCCGGCGAACCCGGATTGGCCGGCACGTCCGAGGCGGCAAGCGCGGTGCGGCGGCCACGCCGGACAGTGCCTGCTCCAGCGCTCCAGGCAAGCGGAAGAACGCAATCAGATCCTGCAGGGTCTCGGCTTGCGCCGACAATTCTTCGGCCGTGGCTGGAAAGCTCTTCCGAGGCGGAGGCATTGCGCTGCGTCAGCTCGTCCACTTGCCCCATGGCCTTGTTGATCTGCGCCACTCCGGAAGCCTGTTCGTGCGATCCGGCAGCTACTTCCTGCACCATCTCGGCAGTTTTTGAGATCGAGGGCACCAGCTCGGCCAGCATGCGACCGGCATCTTCGGCCGCCGTAACACTGCAGCCGGCAATGCCTGTAATTTCTTTCGCCGCGATGCGGCTGCGCTCCGCCAGTTTCCTGACCTCCGATGCCACCACCGCGAAGCCTTTGCCGTGGTCGCCGGCCCGTGCCGCCTCAATCGCCGCGTTCAACGACAGCAGATTCGTCTGGTAAGCGATCTCTTCGATGATGGTGATCTTCTCGGCGATGATTTTCATCGCGTCCACCAGTTTGACGACGGCATCGCCGCTGCCCACCGCCTGCTTGGCGCCGGTCAGCGCCATCTGCTCCACCGCGCGGCTGTTTTCGGCGTTCTGGTTGATCGATGCACTCATCTCCTCCAGGCTGGCGCTGGTCTCTTCCAGGGCCGCAGCCTGTTCGCTGGTTCCCTGCGACAGGCTCTGCGAAGACGACGCAAGCTGTGCCGAAGCCGAGGAAACCGATTCTGCTCCTGCGCCAACTTCGCTGATCACCTGCGACAGCTTCGTCCGACATCTTCTTCATCGCCGCCTGCAATTTGCCGATCTCGTCGTAAGAAGCTCACCACTACTTCTTCGCGCAGATCGCCGGCCGCGATATCCTCCGCGAGTTGGACAACCCGGAGCACGGGCCTGGTGATCTTGCGAGTCACAAACACGCGAAGAAGATGGCGAACACAATCGACAATGCAGCCACCGAAATCGTCAGTCTTCGTCCGAGTCGACGAAGGCGGCGGCATTTTCCTTGGCCGCGGCCTGCATGCTCTCCTCTTGATAGGCGGAAAAAGCGTCCCATGCCCGGATGTAGTTGGTGAGCGCGGGAATGACTTGGTTATCCATGGCGTTGACCGCTTCGTCGTGCTTGCCCGTCGTGCAACAGCTTTTTCGCCAGATTCCGGCTGTCCAGGTATGGCTGACGGCATTCTCTGCACCTTGTGGAACAAGTCCTTTTCCCGGTCCGTTGCCAGAACTGGCTTCCAGCTTTCTGCTGCAAATCGGTGATTGGCCGCGCTGTTCTGGTCGTTCTGCGCGACTAACAACTCCATCGCTGTGTTGTCCTTGGCGAGGAAGATTTGCATGGTGATGCGCGCGTTTTCGAGAGTGGCCCGAACCCCGGCATGGGTCATGCGCAGCTTCTGGTAATCTCTGTTTGACGACACGGTCCAGGGTGTCATTCGTCTTTTCCATGCGGTCGATGCTCAGCCACACCATGCCGATGAGAACCGCGACTATGACGCCGAACGCGAGCGACAACCTCGTTCCGATGCTCCAATTCTTCATACTCCTCTCCTAGTTGCTCGAAGTCGCCGTCTCCATGGTTCTTGCTCCAGGGCCCCCCGGTACAATCCTGGCACGTCCAGAACCAAGGCGATGCGGCCATCTCCCAGAATCGTAGAGCCCGATATCCAAGGTAGATCTTGAAACAGATCTCCCTAAAGGTTTGATTACTGCTTGATGTTCGCCATAAAGTGTGTCGACCACGATCCCCGCATGACCACCCTGGTAGCCGACGATGACCACGTTCTCTCTCTGCTTGCCGCCCTCAAGACCGAACAAACTGGCGCAAGCGGATGAAAGGCAGCGGCTCGCCGCGCAAGGTCAGCACGCCTTGACCGTCCCTTGCCCGTCATACTGTGAGCCGGCAGTTCAACGCACTCAACAATCGGATCGATCGGCAAGACATAAACCTCCGAGCCAACTCCAACCGAAAAGCCTTCGATAATTGCAAGCGTCAATGGCAGACGAATCGTGAAGGTGGCGCCTTGCCCTTCTTCGCTCTCAATCTCGACGCGGCCGTGAAGCGCTTCGATGTTGCGGCGCACAATATCCATGCCGACGCCTCTTCCAGAGGTTTCCGTCACCTGCTCGGCGGTGGAAAATCCGGGTTCGAAGATCATTCGGTAAAGTTCCTGCGGCGATAACTTATCCGGGTCGGCGACCAGCCCGCGGCCCGCGCGCGCTGCCCGCGATTTTGCCGCGGTTCAGTCCGGCGCCGTCATCGGCCAACTGGATTACGATGGTCCCGGCTTCACGAACGGCGCGCAGCGATATGGTGCCCGACGGATTCTTGCCTGCCGCGCGGCGCACATCGGGCGATTCAATTCCGTGGTCGACCGCATTGCGAATCATGTGCGTGAGCGGATCATGGATATGCTCGATTATCAGCCGTATCAACTCCGGCTTCCTCGCCTTCCACCACGAGCCTCACCAGTTTCCCGTGCTTCTGCGCAAGATCGCGAACCATGCGCGCATAGCTGTGAAACATCGGGCCGATCGGCACCATGCGAAGGTCCATGACCTGCTCTTGCAGAGTCCATGGTCAGACGGTCCGCCTCGCGTAGCGTCTCCAGTAGCTGGCTCGCCGACGCGAGCGCCCAGGTTCTCGATAAGCTGCCGCATGCGTCCCTGTGTAATTCCTATTTCTCCGGCGAGGTTGAGCAGGCGGTCCAGTTTCCCGCGTTAATGCGCAGCGTGTGCCCATTGCCGTGCTCGGGGGATGAGGCAGAGGCGGCTTGCACAGGCTCCTGGATGACGGCAACGGCGGCCGGCACCGCAATCGGCCAGTTCGCGTGCGCCCAGAAATTGTTTCAAGCACGCTACAATTTCGCTTTGTGCCGGCGCCAGACCGTCCCCTCCGGAGACCGACGCCGAGACCATCCGGCGCAATGCGTCCACCGCTTGAAGAAGCAGATTCACGATCTCACTGTCGACTGCGATGTCGTGATTCCGAATCGAGGCGAGCAGGTCTTCAATCGATGCGCGACGCTGGAGACTTCCGTGAATTCGAGCGCCGCGGCGTTCCCTTTCAGCATGTGCATCACGCGGAATACTTGCCCGAGAAGCTCGTCATCACCCGGCCGTTCTTCCAGGAGCAGCAGAGCTGCCTCCATCTGGCCGAGTGTCTCTTCCGTCTCAGCTAGAAAAACCTGCAAAACGGCTTGACGATCAAGCACCATGGATTCTAAATCTCCTTCACCGTGAAACTGCCGTCGGAGGTTTGATAGACGACTTTGCGGCCCTTCCGCCCGACGACCTGCTGAGTTAAAACCTTGATGTCATATTGCGCCAGCATCTTCGAGGCGATTTCGACATTCATCGTGCTGAGGGCGTGTTCGTGCACGCGCAGCGACTCGAACATGCAGGCCCCGCCGAATACGTGCGCTTGCAACCGGTTGCGGTAGCTGCCCAGTCCACCATTTTGTCGACGAGCATCTCAATCGCAATGTCGCCATACCGCGAGACGACGGTGCCCGCGCCATCCCATTGGGCCAGGATGTAGTGAGTCACGCCGCCATTGCGCAGGATAGGGTCCCAGAGACAGACGGCAACACAAGAGCCCACGATGACCGTCACCGTACAGGGTGTAGACGAAACGCACAATTGGCCAGGGTGAAGAAACTCCTTCGCCGCTTCCGGTGCTGCGCTTGGAACGGAGTTCATCCGAGGTAGGCGCGCCGCGGGCAAAAACGGGCGGAGCTGGTCTTTTGGGATCATTGCGTTACCTGCTCGGTCGCAAAACGATGGCGCGAGAGACAGGCCGCGGCATGCTGGCTCAGCAAGTCACACAGTTCGAAGTCCCCGCGCTCCATGCCGTTTTTCTGCGGCAACAAAGTGAAGATGACGATGAACCCAAAGGGTTCGTCCTGCAAACGGAGCGGCACGACCGTCGCGCCTGTCCGCGTCGCGCTATCGAGCAGGGCCTCCGTGGCTCCCGAGGCCAACTCCAGGTCCGCGATCTGACGGTCATTCACTCCCATCGAAAAGAGACATTCGAGTTGTCTGCGATGGTCGCGAAAAATAATACATGCAAACTGCTCGGTACCGATGAAGTTGGCGAGGATCTCCTTGACCGTGGTAATCGCTTCCTGTCGAGTGCGCGCCAGCTTCATCTGCGAAAGAGCCACAAACCGCCGCGATGCATGAATAAGCCGCTCTTGCTTGTCCGTGCCTGTTTCATACGGCTTGTCCGGCAGTTCCCCCGGTTGCCGTAGCTCCCAGACGTGCGCGCGAGGATTCGTCGAGTTTAGCGCGCGCCGGGACACGGAAGGATTCGGAGTTCTCGTATCCGGTTTGTGAGATGGTTCTTTTTGGGTATGAACCCGATTTGGTTCTTTGCGAGGCATTTTCCTGTCGGCTACTCTCCCAGATACGCTTTCACCATGTTGACGAGTTCATGCTCGTGAATCGGTTTGGTCAGATAGTCGCTACAGCCGTGTTCAAAACCGGCTTCTACATCTTCTTCGCATCCCTTGGTCGTCACCAGGATGACCGGGATGCCGCAGGTGGCTTGGTTGTCGCGCAATTGCCTGCACGCTTCAAACCCGTTCATTCCCGGCATCACCACATCCATGAGCACCAGATCGGGAGATTCGGCCACAGCTTTCTCGACGGCTTCGCGCCCGTCCTGCGCACTGATGATGGTGTAATTCATCTTGGTGCCCAGGATGAGTTGCTCCAGCATCAACGCGGTTTTTGAATCATCGACCAGAAGTATTTTTTTGCTCATGCCGGATCTCTCCGCAAAGCTCTCGGGAAAGCAGGTGGCAGAGAGGACTTGCGCTTGCAAGGATGGAAAGTTCCACGATCCCTGGTATCGTCAAGTCACTCGCCCCCGTATGCCTTGCCCAGCGCTCGCCGTGCCTTCCAGGCCGTTGTAAGAAGCCTGCGACCATGGCGTGACAGATACGCGAGACATGGCCGCAGGCAACTCGCAGATACGCATGGATGGACGCTGAGAGCGCGTCGTGATTGGGGCCCTTGTGTTGCGTGGCCTGGTACTGCTGCTAACCCTGGGGCCTGGCTAGAGCGATTCCGCAGTTGGTATACCTGACAGCACTGACGGGCGACATCGCTTCCGCGAATTCGGTCTAGAAGGCTGGCTCGTTGCAACCACGATAGTCATGCGGAACCCATGGCGTCGGATTGGCACGGGGCGGGACAGGTTCCCTTTGTCTTGCGCGTGGTTCTTGCAATCGCGAGCAGCCAAAATCGGTTGCCGCGCCCGGCCGACGAGCAATTTTAGGTGCTCGTGCCGGTAAGCCAGTCTTATGCTCGGATAGAATGGTTCACTTTGGACGCCTCTACAAGATAACGGAGGTAACAAGGGGATAACTGATCGGATGCGCGGGCCTTACGGGCTGCCGCGTGTAGCGATGTTTTGCCGGATATTTCACTCCAGCGGTGGGGCGCATGCATCGCTCCGGCTCGATTGCCGGAAGGTGCACGGTGGGAGTTGGTGTAGCGTTGTGGATTTTTTAAGTCATTGAATTAAATCGTCTTATTGGATTTCCGCGCAGAGCGGCAGGCGGCGTTTCAGGCGGAGATGTTAGTGGGGGAGATTTGGCAATTGCATTTTTCGCCGGAATGGTATAAATTAATTATGTTTGGCTAAGTTCGCTTTCAAGCCATGTTGAGCTGGTTCCGCCGATTCATCTGCGTCACCCACTCTCAGAGCAAACGATCTCAGCAGAAACAATTCGAAACATAAAGAAACAAAGGTAAAACAAAAAGTGGAACAAGGAACAGTGAAGTGGTTTAACGACGCCAAGGGTTTTGGCTTCATCAGCCGTCAGAATGGCGAGGACGTATTCGTCCATCACACGGCGATTCAGTCGAACGGTTTCCGTAGCCTCCAGGAAGGTCAGTCCGTGCAGTTCGATGTCAAGCGCGGCCCGAAGGGCTGGCAGGCAGAGAACGTACAGGTTCTGTAAGACGCAGACCCCAAAAAAATCAGGGCTCGAAGCCGCAAAGCTTCGGGCCCTTTGCATTGCGCCCAAAGATCTGTATAGGACGAAGATCAGGCGGGAACTCCTCGGAAATGATCGAGGAGCAGGTTGCGCAGGTTCCCATCGCCGTCAAATTCCATGTCGCGGACGTCCAGAATCTCCAGCATCGGGTTCTTGGCGATTTCCGGCCTGAGATTCTCGCTCAGGGCAAGCGTCCCGAGTTCCAGCGAATTACGAATCCAACCCACGGTGACCTCGCTCATCTCGAACTTGCCGACCGTAGGCATAATGGCCTCGAGGCACTCGCGATCCGTGGGCAAATGGATCGGCGTGCGAATGGCTCGCCAATCCCAATGAGGTCAGCCCGTTGATGCGCGTCGGCCCCCAGTCGGTTTTGTTCACCAGGCGGTCGGTAACGATTTCGGCCAGTCCCAATCCGATCGCGTTGCCGTAGCTCAGCGGGCTGAGATCGCGGATGAAGATGCGCTCGAATTTGTGTATATAGGGATACGGATTGCGATCTCCATCCATGCCGCGGTTCACGATCTTCCAGTCCATGCCGCCGCCGCTGAACTGCTTGCCGATCTCGTCGAGGATGAGGAGGTCGAGATCGACCGGAACGGTCGCCATCCAGGAGCGCGCCAGCTCCAGGTTTTCCTGCTCGCGTTGCTCCATGTTGCCGGCGGTAACCGCATCGAGCTTTGCCGTGCGGTGATTGGCATCCTCCAGAATCGCCAGACCTCCCACGATTTTTCCCGACTTCAGCACCATGCGGCCGACGCTGCGGATGACATGTTCCAGTCCCAGCTTGTACCCGTACGTGTGATAGCGCTGCGCTCCGGCGAACTTGCCGAGACCGATCGCCATCATCTTGAACAGGCCGCTTTCGATTTTGCCGCTGAAATCGGTGTGCCATTTGGTGCGGTTGATCAGCATGACGCCGTCGGCCTCGTAAGCGGCACGATCGATGAAGACTTCGATGTTGTCCTGCGTTTTTCCCAGCGACACCACTTCCAACTGGCTGACGACTGGACATCCCATGTTCGGTTCGTCGACGCCGTAGTGGGCCAACACATCGGCCTGACCTTCGGCGGTCGCCGCTCCGTGGCTGCCCATTGCCGGAATAATGAACGGGTGCATGCCGTGCTGCTTCCAGTAGTCGACGGCGGCGCGCACGATGACGGCGATGTCGCGGATGCCGCGGCTGCCCACGCCGATGGCCACGCGCGCTCCCGGTTTTAATTGCGAGGCAAAGGGCGAAGCCGCAAGCTGGCGGCGCGCTTCGTCGGCAACGTCGGGAATCCGCCGGTCGGGAAAATTCTGGCGAACCAGCAACATGCGAGGAAAGCTGAAAGAAGTCATCTTCAATAACTCCTGCCGGGAACCTGCCACGGCGGCAACCTGAAGCAAAGCGCGGACTATGCCGGATTAGCGCGGCCTCCCAGGTAGGCGGCGCGGACGTCCTCATTGTCCCAAAGTTCGTCGGGCCGGCCCTGGGTGACCAGATGGCCCGTCTCCAAAACGTATCCGCGATCAGCAACCGAGAGCGCCATGTTGGCGTTCTGCTCGACCAGCAGCAGGGTGGTTCCGTTGCGGCGAATATCGGAAATCACCCTGTAAACCTGCTGCACGATCAGCGGACCAAGGCCGAGCGAGGGCTCGTCGAGCAACAGGATCTTCGGACGGGACATCAAGCCCGCGCGCAATCGCGACCATCTGCTGCTGTCCGCCGGAGAGCATCCAGCCGAGCGCATTCTCGAAGTCGCGCAGCTCCGGAAAGATTTCGAACATGCGCTCCGCATCTGATTTAAGCTCGGCGCGCGTAGAGCCGGGGCGATTGGCGCCGCCGAGGATGATGTTCTCACGGACGGTCAGCCCCGGAAAGACTCGCCGGCGTTCCGGGACATGGGCGACGCCAAGCCGGAAAATCGACTCGGGAGAGTGTCCGGAAATCGTCCTGGCCGAGCAAGCGCACGGCGCCGGCCCGCGGTTTCAGCAGTCCCGAAATGACGCGCAGGGTAGTGCTTTTGCCGGCTCCGTTGGCGCCGAGCAGGGCAACGATTTCGCCCTCCTCGATGTGGAAAGAGAGCCCGTCGAGCGCCGCGACCTTGCCGTAGGTGGCGGTGATCTGATCAAACTCGAGGAGCCGCATTTTCGTCCACCTTTCCCAGATAGGCTGCGACCACGTCGGGATTGCGCAGCACGTCTGCCGGCGCTCCGTCGGCGATGTGGCGGCCGAAGTTCAGCACCGTGATGCGGTCGGCCACCTGTTGCACCAGATGCATATCGTGATCGACGATGACGATGGTCAAGCCCTGGCCCTTAAGCCGTTCCAGCAGCACGACCAGCTCGTCCTTTTCCGCGTGATTGAGTCCCGCACCGGGCTCGTCGAGCAGCAGCAGCTTGGGATTGCCGGCCAGCGCGCGGGCAATCTCCACCAGGCGCTGGTGCCCATACGACATGCTTCCGACTGCCTCGAGGGCACGATTCGCGAGCCCGACGAATTCCAGGGCAGCCAAGGCGTGGCGATCCAGAGCAGCGGCTCCGCCAATCGCGTTGCCGGGGCGATCGGCGCCAATCTTGACGTTGTCCAAGCACATTCATGTTGGTGAATAAGCGTATGTTCTGGAAGGTGCGCCCGAGGCCGATGGCCCGCCCGCTGATAAGGCGCGAAATGAGTGATGTCTTTGCCGATCGAATTCAATGTGCCCGGCAGTTGGCCGATAAATTCCGCTCAGCACGTTCAGCAAGCTGGTCTTGCCCGAACCGTTGGGGCCGATCAGGGCATGCACGGAGTTGCGCGTGACCTGCATATCGACCTCATCCACCGCCTTGACCCCGCCGAAGTGTTTGACCAGGCCGGTGATTTTCAGTATCGTCGTCCGTTCCTCCGAGCCGTCGCGACGCAACGTGAGCGGCAGAATATCGCCGACCGTCACCGGCTTGATGGGACGCAATTTCCGCCAGAGGATCGCCGCGAAGCCCAGAATTCCATCCGGCATGAATACCATGATGAGGATCACGGCACCGCCGTAAACCGCCAGGTAAATGGATCTTGAGAAAGCGCAGCCATTCGGGCAGCATGATCAGCAGTCCGGTGCCGAAGACGGTCCCGAATGGCGAACGGGAACCGCCCAGCAGCGCCATGGTCAGGAACACGATCGACTCATTAAAGCTGAACTGGTCCGGGCTGATGTAGGCGAAGCCGCCGGCAAAGAGGCCGCCGCCGAGCCCTCCCAGGAGCGCCGAAAGGGTGAAGGCCGTGACCTTGGTTCGATACGTGTCCACGCCGACGACGCCAGCGGCGAGTTCGTTGTCCCGGGTGGCTTGCATGGCGCGGCCCAACTTGGTTCTGCGCAAGTGCCACACCAGGTAGCCCACCAGGTAGAGGACGGCAACGCAGAGACCAAGATAAGGGCCGCTCTCGACAAAATGAGATGGGCGGCCGATTCCGGAGATGCCGTCAGGGCCGTGGGTGAACGCGACCCAGTTGGTCAGCACCAGCGACAGAATCATCTGGAAGCTGATCGTCACCATGGCAAGGTAGTGGCCGCCGAGTCTCAATGACATGAGACCGAGCACGACGCCTGCCACCGAGGCGACTACCATTCCCAAGGCCAGCGAAACCCAGAATGACAGGCCGAAGGTCGTGGTGCCAAGCGCCACGCCGTAGGCACCCATGCCAAAAAATGCGGCATGCCCCAAATTCATTTGCCCGCTGTAGCCGAGCACGATGGTAAGCCCCAGCACCGCGATGGCATAGGTTGAGGCTTGCATCAGCAGATTGAGCGTGTATGCCGGGAAGGCCGTCAGGGTGACATATCCAATGGTGGCCGCCGCCACGATGAGATAGACACCGCCGCCGAAGAGCTTGCCCGCGATGCCACCGGCGTTGGAAGTGGTGCTGAAGATTCGGTCGCTCATGCTTTCTCCGCAATCCTTTCACCGAAAATGCCTTGCGGCCGGAACAGCAGAATGACAAGCAGCAGGAGGAACGCAAAGGCATCCTTGTAAGGTACGGAGATGTAAGCCGCACCGAAGGTCTCGACGACGCCAATGCGCCAAGCCTCCGATGATCGCCCCGGTCACGTCGCCGAAGCCGCCGATGATGCTGGCGGCGAATGCTTTGAGCGCGATGGAGGAGCCCATGCCAACCGAAACAAAGAGAATGGGGCCAACCAGAACCCCGGCGAGCCCGCCTAATACGGCACTGTAGATGAAGGTAATCATGATCATCAGCGCCACGGGAATGCCCAGCATGCTCGCCATTTCCTTGTCCTGCGAGGTCGCCTGCATCTTTTTGCCGAGAAGGGTGCGTTCGAAGAGCAGGTACTGGAAGGCAACCATGACGAAGGTCACAACCAGGATCACCAGATACTGGCTGTCAAAAAATACGGTTCCAATGCTGAAGCCCTGCGACTCGAAGAAGCTTGGCAAGGTCTGCGGCTGCGGACCGTGGATGGCAAGCACGCCGTTTTCCAGCAGGATCGACGCGCCGATGGTGCTGATGATGACGGGAAGAAAGCTGCGGTTGCGCAACGGATAGTACACGCCCAGATTGAAAAGCGCGCCAAAGATCACCATGAAGAGAATAGTGACCAGAAGGCTCACCCAGAAGGAGTGACCGAGATCGATGGACAGCACCACCATCGAGTAAGCGCCGAGCATGGCAAAATCGCCCTGGGCAAAATTGACCACGTTCGTCGCACGATAGATCAATACGGTTCCCAGAGCCACGAGCGCATAGATACTGCCAATACCGAGCCCGGTGAAGAGAAGTTGGAGTGCGGTTCCCATAGGTCACCAAAGAGCGGGCGAGTGATTGCTCACCCGTGCGGTTCAATGTTTTTCGTACTTCTGCGCTACGGCGATTGCTTTCAACTCGCGGCGAGATCGAATACCTCGGGGAGAGTCGCAACGTGGGTTAGGCCGGATTCGCGGAAGATGTATCCCGGAAAGAGGCCGGGCGTTCGCGCCCAGCGGGATTTCCGGGATACACCAACTCTGAATTGCTCTAGTCCTTGAAATCAATGTGCTTTTCGAACAGGATCTTTCCGTTAATGTTCTTCACCACGTTATAGCCGTGCAGCCCGTCCCCGTTCTTGTCGAAGTTATACGTACCTTCGGCGCCTTTGTAATCCCTGATCGCGAGGATTGCCTGGCGGATCTTGGCGGGGTCTGTGCTCTTGGCATTGTTGATGGCCAGCGCCAGCACGTGCATGCCGTCATAGGTCCAGGCGCTGAAGTGATCGGGCCTTACCCCTTTGTAAGCGGCTTCGTATTTGTTGGCGTAGGCGGTGGCGCCGGGGCACGATTCCCGGGTAAAGTCAGCCACGGCGAAGGTGCCGTAGAGCGACTTGCCAGCAAGCCGAAGGGCGGTGGTTGACATATTGGTTGCCGAACCGACCCAGGGAATCGTCACGCCTACCTGGCGGATCTGATTCGCCATGATGCCAAGGTCCGTTTCATAGGGAATGTAGCTGGCCAGAACGTCGGCTCCGGAACTCTTCACGGCCATGGCTACCGGGGTGTAGTCCTGCGAATTGTTGGTATAGGGCTGGGTCAGAACCGGGGTGATGCCCATGCTCTTGAGGCTATCGACCAGGGCCTTCATGCCGCTGGTGCCAAAGGTGTCGGTGGAGTACACGATCGCCCATTTTTTCTTGCCGAGGGTTTTGACACCGTATTCGGCGATGACGCGGGCGGAATAGGAATCGTTCGGCCGGGTGCGGAAGTACCACGGATTCCCCATGTGGGTAAGCGTAGGATCGGTTCCGCCAATCATCACCGGCTTGCCGACCTTCATGACGTCGGGGGACATGGCATTGACCTGCGTGCTCCGGATGGAGCCCAGGAAGCCGACGATTTGCTTGTTACCGACCAGCTTGCTGAAAGCCATGATGATGCCCGGATTCGTCGTCTGATCGTCTTCGATGATCAGCTCCACCGGCTTGCCGAGAACGCCTCCTGCCTTGTTGATTTCGGCTACGGCGAGTTTGGCGCCCTGTATCTGATAGCTTCCTATCTCGGCGGATGAGCCGGTAATTGGCGCGACTACGCCAATCTTGATGGTATCGGCGGCTTGCAGACTCAAGGCCCCGACCGTCATCACGGCGGTAAGCCCGAGCAGAGCAAAAGTGAACCCTTTACGCATGGTGTGCCCCTTTGGAGGTTGCGATTTGGCTTTAATTGCGGCGAACAAACAGATATCAAATTTCCGCCATTCTGTAAAGGCCGCAATCACATTACCATGCAGAGGTCGTGCGTTCCGGCGCTGTTTTTGGCGAAGTCGCAGGCGCGCCTGACCGCCGGGATGGCGTAACGGTTTTCGCGGCTCCGGCACGGTTGGCCAGCAAGCACCTGCCACAGCGTCAAAAGATCAGGCTCCGGGATCGTCCGGCGAGATTTTACAGGCGGCGTCATTTACTAAGTTTTTAAGACGATTTCGCTTTAAGACGGATTCTTCGGGGGCGGGGTTCGAGTCGCGGCAGCGGCTCCATCAGGATACTTTGGCCGCTCCAGATAATTGCCTGTAGCCATCGCGCACCAGGGCGGCGGCGGCTGCTTCATCCAGACGTAGTGCCCACGCGATGGAAAGGTAATCCAGGCAATCGTATTTATGCATCAACACGGCCGCACGTTGGGGAAGTGGAAGCTCAAAGAGCCGCTCAAGGATGGACTCGAGTTTTCGGCGGCAGGCAGGTTCTTTCGGCGTCCGGCCGATTACGGGCAGTCGAAAGGCGTGCGCCGGCGGATCGGGGGGCTTGACGGAGAGATATCGCGCCGCGGCATCGGCGGCGATCCCGTACAGAGTGACGAGCAGGTTCGGGTGTGAGCGACGGGTGGGATGGCGGAAAAACTCTAAGAACACATCTTCGGCCAAAAGCTCGGCGGCGTGAATATCACCCAGCAGCCGGTAGAGAAACGCGAATAACGGCGAGGCATAGGATTGCACTTCGCTGGCCAGTCCGTTGCTTCCGTTGCGCCACGGCAACACTCGATTGGCGAATCTCTCGGAATTGGTTTCCAACATCGTTCCCGGTTTCTGGGTGGACCCTGCCGGTTGAATCCTGGGGTTTATGGAATCCTGGATTTGGCAGCTCCGGATTGAGTGTAGCGAGCTTCTACCGTCGGGCCGGTAAAGACTTTGTAAGCGATCTGTAAACTTCCTCAGGCCGGGGTGCTCATCAGATCTTCACC
Source organism: uncultured Acidobacteriota bacterium (assembly GCA_963786555.1). Taxonomy (GTDB): domain Bacteria; phylum Acidobacteriota; class Terriglobia; order Terriglobales; family Acidobacteriaceae; genus CAWBRT01. The sequence goes on along the minus strand of CAWAZO010000002.1, from coordinate 198,186 downwards.
CGCCGGCGAAAAGATTGGCGGGGGACGGTTTGTAAGGCCTTACAAAGCTCTTACAGGTTTCTGTCCAATGGTTTACAGCGAATTCGCGCATGCTGTGTTTACATGGTCTTGCGTAGTTCAAGGAGTGGATTCAGCATGCATGAACAGAGGGTGATTTCTTCGCTTGATCAAGTGCCGTTCATTCAGGAAGACAAGATCAAGGCCGTAATCGTGGACGACTCAGCCCATTACCTGGAAGCGCTGTGGTCTCTGCTGGAGTTCGAGAACCTGGTCGAAGTCATTGGAACGGGGATGAGCGGCATGGAAGCGGTCAGCGCGGTCGCCGAACTCGATCCCGACCTGATTTTGATGGATGTTCACATGCATCCGATGAGCGGTCCCGCGGCCGCGTTGATCATCTCCGCAATGTATCCCCGGACGAAAGTGATCTTGATGTCGTCGGAAGATTCGCAGCAGATTCGCGCGGAATGCTTTTCCAGCGGAGCCCACTCGTTCGTCTCCAAGGCGAACTTTAGGAAAGAGTTTCCAGTTGCCATCGACCAACTCGGTCTGCGCGGAGGTCGTCTGACGGCGCACTGAGCGACAGTCACCCCAGCGAGCCGAGCCTCGCCGGGGACCCCGAGAGGCGACGACCTTGAATGAGACAAAAAAACGTAGTATCCCTGGGTTTTGCCGTAGTCCTGGTAGATCGAATCTCAATCGATGATCCATGGATGAAAAGAAAGAAGAAGGAGAACGAATGAAAAGAGCAATGACGGCAGCTTTGATCACGCTGGCGATGGCGAGCACGCTTCTGGTTGCACAGACCGCGCCTCAACCGCCGAGTCCGACGGCCATGGCGGCTCATCACGTGGATTATATGACCACGGTCCTGAATCTTACCTCCGCGCAGCAGCAGCAGGCGACGACCATCTTCACCAATGCCGCGACTGCCGCATCCGGGGTGCACAACAGCCTCAAGAGTGCGCGGCAGAACCTCCACACTGCCATCACCAACAACGATGGCGCGGGGATCGATCAGGCGTCGGCTACCATCGGCAACTTGACCACCCAGCTAACCTCGCTCCAGGCCAAAGCCAACGCGGCTTTCTACCAGATTCTCACCGCCGATCAGCAGAGCAAGCTGACTAAACTGGAATCTCAGCACGGCCCGGGCGGTCGTCCCGGTCCCGGCGGACCAGGTTTTGGGCATTGAATTGAAGCAGGGCGGGCATCCACCGGCCTGCCCTTTTTAAAACGTCGCAGAATGCAGCCGAACAAGGTACCAACAGGGTAGAAACGTTTTCACGTTCTTCGCCTTCTGCCCGCAGTGGTCCTGGCGCAAGCCGACTCAATCCAGAGTGGCGGGGCTGAGCCGGCTTGCCGGGTAGCGTTAGCGGGGTGGCAGTCAACCCGGCACCGATAGCTTTGGATTGCCGGATCATCCTGATTTTGAAATCGCATCCGGTCAGAGCTGCGGCTTTGCTTCATAATGGAGAGCGTTGGTCTTCATGAAGTCGTTTCGCAAAGTCCGCTTCTCGTGGTTGGCCGTGGTCGCCGGCCTGGCGGTGATCCTGGTCGTGCTCGCCGTGCTGGAGTACCGCTGGAGCAGGGATGTCAGCGAAGCGGCAAGCCTGCGGATGCACGCCAGTTTGCAGTCCTCCCTGATGGCCTTCCGGCAGGATCTGTACCGTGAACTTGCGGGCATCTGCCTGCCGTTGCAGCTCATCCCGGCCGCCAATGCCCACGATCGCTGGCCGCAGTACGCGCGGCAAGTCCAAGCGGCGCAACACGCGGCGGCCGTGCCGCAGATGGTGACGAACGTATTCGTGTGGAGCACCCGCGGCGAAGAGTTCTCGCAGCTTCGGCGCATGGATTCGGCTAGCGGGCGTTTCGAAGCCGCCGAATGGCCGGCTTCGTTCAGCAACTGCACGAAACCCTGCGGGCGCTTTCGCCGGAGGTGGCGGCGATGACTTCGCGGCCGGCTTCGTCGAATTCTTCACCGAATACTCCCGTGGAACGTCTGCGTGACCGCGTGCCCAGTCCGCGTGCCCCGTGGGCATTCGCCGAAAGCGTTCCGGCGCTTGCCTACGCCGTGATGGCTCCGGACGACGGATCCCGATGCGGAGCAAACGATTGATTGGGTGATCCTCGAATTGAATGCCGGCACCCTCCAGCGGCACGTGCTTGGCAGAGCTTGCGGAACGGCACTTCAGCGGTCCTTCAGGCTTTGTTTATCGAGTAGCGGTGCTCGGCGGGCGGGGCGGCGGCAGCGTCCTTTATTCTTCGGATCCGGATTTCGGCACGCGTGACACCGGTGCGGCGGACGCGGCGATCAACCTCTTTGGCCCGCCATCCGGCTCCATGGGGCAAGGGCCCGGTACGTTCTCTCGCTCCTCCCGGACGTCCACAAGATGGAGCGGTCATTTCAGAGGCCCGGAGTTTCGCACGGGTTTTTCGGGCCTGGTGAGATTCGAGCCGCTGCGCCTGTCGCCCGATGACCGGGACTGGCAACTGGTGGTGCAGCACCGTGACGGTTCCCTGGAGGCGGCGGTGACCCGTTTGCGGCGCCGCAACCTGGTGATCGGATTCGGCGTGCTGCTGGTGATGGCGGCGACCATGGGAATTTTGATTATCACCACGCATCGCGCGCAGCGTCTGGCGAAATTGCAGATGGACTTTGTGACCGGCGTCTCGCACGAATTGCGCACCCCGCTGGCGGTCATCTCCTCGGCGGCGGATAATATCGCCGATGGCGTGGTGGACAACAAAGAGCAGTTGATGCGCTACGGCAAGGCGATCAAAGGCCAGACCCGCCAACTCATCCGGTTGGTCGAGCAGATTCTGCTGTTTGCGGCTACGCGGGAGAACCGGTATCAGTACCAGCGCCGCGTGCTGGAAGTGCGGGAGATTCTGGACGCCGCTTTCGGCACCACCGCGGGGCTGATCCACGCGGCGGAAATCGAGGTCGAGGAAGAAGTGGAAGCCGGATTTGCCGCAGACGGTCGGCGACCTGGCGGCTCTCTCGCAGTGCTTGCAGAACCTGATCACGAACGCCGTCAAGTATGGCGGCACGAGCCGCTGGCTGGGGGTACGGGCCCGTGCGGCAGCGGCCGAACATGAGATTCAAATCGCGATCGAAGACCGGGGCGCGGGTATTTCCGCCTCCGATTTGCCGCACATTTTCGAGCCGTTCTATCGTAGTCCATCGGTCACTGCCGCGCAGATTCGCGGCACGGGGCTGGGATTGCCATTGGCAAGAAGCATTGCCGAAGCCATGGGCGGGCGGCTCACGGTTACGAGTGAGATAGGGAAAGGGCAGTTGCTTTGTTTTGCATCTGCCCATCGCGGGCGAGGTGAAACATGTGGACCTGGAAGAGACTTTGCCAACGGAAGCGAAGATGGTTTGAAACACTAGCATAATGTCCCAAAAGTTTGCGTCAAAACTTTTGGATGTCATGCCGAGCGAGCTGGGGTGAAGAAGCGAAGAACCTCGGCATTCCAGGAAACCATACTACGCTGTGCTGCTTCAGGCTTTTCGATGAGAAATCCTCAGGCTGCACCGCTGCCGCACGCCGTACTGGGATTCTTCGCTCCCTTCGGTCGCTCAGAATGACACAGTAACAGTAAAGGTTATTGTGAGAATTTCCGGGAACAACACGGGCATGGACGAAAAAATCCTTATCGTCGAAGACGAAGAAGCATTACGCATGACGCTCAGCGATCGCCTGCTTAGCGAAGGCTATCAAGTGGAGTGCGCGGGAGACGGGGAAGAAGGGCTGCAATCGGCTATGCAAGCCATCCACGATCTCATCATTCTGGACATCATGCTGCCGCGCAAGAACGGATTCGACGTCTGCCGCGATGTCCGGCAAGCCGGCCTCGTAACGCCGATCCTGATGCTGACGGCGCGCGGGCAAACCGTCGACAAAGTGTTGGCCTGAAACTCGGCGCCGATGACTACCTGACGAAGCCGTTCGAAATGATGGAGCTGCTGGCGCGGGTCGAAGCCCTGCTGCGGCGCGGAGGAAAGCGCACATCGGGGCCGAATGCGATCTGCCAGGTCGGGCCGCTTCGCATAGACCTGCGCGGGACCGAGGTCACGCGCAATGGCAGCGTCATCAACCTCTCGGCGCGCGAGTTCCAGCTTCTGCGCTACCTCGTCGAGCATCGCGGAGCAACCCTCTCCCGCGATGAAATTTTGAAAGAAGTCTGGGGCTACAGCGCGGAAACCTTTACCCGCACGGTCGATGTCCACGTCGCCAGCTTGCGGCAGAAACTCGAAGATAATCCCAAACAGCCGCAAATGATCCTCACCGTTTCCGGGCTCGGCTACAAGTTTTCATCCTAAGCCGGAAGGCTATGCCGTTCGCAAGAGGAGGAGAGATGGAACCTTTCCGTTATCACGTATTTGTCTGCATGCAAACCAAGCCGGAAGGAGTGACGTCTTGTGCTGCGAGCGGCTCCAAGCGGTCCTCGACGCCCTCAACCGGGAGACGCAATCGCAAGGGCTGGAGAATGAGGTTCAAGTCACTACCTGCGGCTGCCTTGGGCTGTGCGATGACGGGCCGATTGTCATCGTTTATCCCGATGGGGTTTGGTATCGCCGGGTGACGCCCGAAGATGTGCCCGAGATTGTCTCCGCGCATCTGGGAGCCGGCAAAGTGGTGGCGCGCCTGCAGTGGACCGACGCGCCGGCGATGAAGGCTAGAGTCGCTGGAACATCGCGAACACGTCAAGGCCGCACAGCGCGCGCGCGAGCAGGCGGGAATGCTGCCGGAGGATCTCGACAACCTCATTCGCGGCTACTGGCCGAGCCGCGCAATCCTGACGGCGCTCGAACTGGATCTGTTCACCGCCGTGGGCGACGGCGCTTCGGCGGAGGTCGTCGCCGGCCGATTGAAGACGCAGCCCGCGCGCCACGGAAATGCTGCTGAACGCGCTCGCCAGCCTCCAGCTTCTGGAAAAGGCCGAGGGCAAGTTTCCAGAACACTGCGGCCAGCGCGCGCTACTTCGCGCAGGCATCGAAGGACAATGCCCGCGGCGGGCTGCTGCACTTCGCCAATATCTGGCACAACTGGTCGAACCTGACCGAGTGCGTGCGCCAGGGCACTTCGGTCAAAACCGCGAAGCCGAAGCCGGACGCCGACTGGACGCGAAACTTCATCGCGGCCATGGACCACATCGCCAACGAGCGCGCCCGGCACTTGCTGAAAGCGCTTGGAAGCGAGGGAATCCGCAGCATCCTGGATCTGGGCGGCGGTTCGGGCGCGTATTCGATTGCGTTCGCTCGCGCCATTCCCGGCGCGCACGCCGAAATACTGGATATTCCGGAGGTCGTTCCGCTCACCCGGGATTACGTTCGCAAGGCGGGCCTGGCCGATCGCATTAAGGTTCGCGCCGGAGATATGCTGCGCGATGACTTCGGCCATGATCGCGACCTCGTCTTCTTAAATGCAATCTGCCATATGTTTTCCGAGGAGCAGAACCGCGGCCTCTTCCGTCGCGCCTACCAGGCGCTGGCTGCGAACGGCCGCCTGGTGGTGCAGGATTTCATCCTGGAGCGCGACAAGGCTTCGCCGCAATTTGCCGCGCTGTTTGCGCTCAACATGCTGGTCGGCACCGAGGCCGGCAGCAGTTACAGTGAACCGGAATTCGCGGACTGGCTGCACGCCGCCGGATTCCCGGAAGTCATCCGCGTGCGGCTGCCCGGCCCCAGCGACTTGATGGTTGCCACCAAGAAGTAACGCGATTGCTTTGCGGTTGCGGTGCGGGAGCGGCGTGGCCCACGTAACTGCGCCGCGCGCACATGGGGGCCGGGGACCGCGTGTCGTAAAATGCAAGCTTGCACGCTCCCGCTGAATCCGGCCATCTGTGCGTAGTGCTCGTGGCCACGCGCAATCCACTCAACATGGGTGCGGCTGCGCGGGCCATGAGTAACTTCGGGTTTCTCCGCTTGCGGGTGGTGAACCCGCATGAAGCGGCGTTTCGCGAGGCGCGTTCCGCCGTCGGCGCCACGGCGGTTCTTGAGCGGGCGGAAGAGTACCATAGCGTGGCTGAAGCCGTGGCCGACTGCTCGCTGGTGGTTGGAACCACGTCGGGCGATCATCGCGAATTGCAGCACCCGCTCCGTCGGCTCGAAGAAGGCGCGCAACTCATCCGCAGCCATCTCCCATCCGGCAATGTTGCCCTGATGTTCGGCTCGGAGAAGCGCGGTTTGTCCAATGAGGACCTGAGCCACTGCCATTGGCTGCTGCGCATTCCTACGCGCGAAGAACACATTTCGATGAACCTGGGTCAGGCCGTGGCCGTCTGCCTGTATGAACTGGTGCGCGATGCCGCGGCGGCGTGCAGCCTTCGGAGGCGCCAACCGCCAGTTCGGAAGAGCTTGAGCGAATCACCGCGCTGCTGCTTGAAGGGCTGCGCACCAGCGGCTACCTGCCTTCGGATGCCGCGGCCTCAGCGGACGAAAAAGTACGTCGCCTGGTGCGTCGCCTGAGCCTGCCCGCGGAGGATGCCGAGATTTGGCTCGGCATGCTGCGGCAGATGATCTGGAAAATGCGTTCGGCAAGATCCGTCGCGATAAGTCAGCACGGCCGTTGCTGGCCGCCAGAGCGGAACCAAGGTTGGTGTATCCAAATTCCTAAGAGGATGTCATGGCGACCGTAGCGAAGCGGAGTGGAGCCACCCTGTGTTTTTTCAGCAATAGAAACAAAAGGTGGCTCGACTGCGCTCGCCATGACAGCTATAGCCGTTTGCAGGAGTTGCGGCGGACTCTCGATACGCGAGAGTCCGCAAGAGTTAGAACAAGAGTTAGAAGTTGTTGCGGAATTACCGGGAAGCAATTGCCGTGGGCGCACGTCCTTCAAAGAGGACGATCGTTACCCAATACAATCCGGTTGGGTATTTGGGAGTGCGGGCGTAGCAGGCACCCACGCTGAAGTGTCCAATGCCATTCAGCGTCGAGAGGCGAGCAACATTGGCTGGCACCTGATCCGGGTCTGCGGTCGCGTAGGATGCGGCGAAGCGGGCTCTGGGCAGTGAGAATGGTGCTTTGCCATCCAGCGTCTCGCGTTGCGCCATCGAGCAGGCCATCTGCTGCAATCGCTCGTTGCCCACGTGAGGCAGGCTGGAGGCTCCGGCCGTTTGACGGAAGTTGCTGAATTGCTCGGCCACGCGCTCGGCCGCATCATCATCCTTCAGGTCAGGGACGCGGTGCGCGAAATCTTCCACCACGTAAATCACTCCGCCATTTTCCACGATGCCGATGCCGACGCTGTCGTAGGCGCCGTTCAACACGTTGGTACGGTGCTTGGGAGAGCCCATGAAAGCTTCGTGCGCACCCTGAACCGTGACATCGTAAACGACGTTTTCTCCCGCCTGGTCTAGACGGAGCTGCGGAGCCAGCCGGCCGGTAAGATCCGGCTCTCCCGGAAACTGATGCGAGAGCTGACCTTTCTGCGCCATGATATGAGCGTGGCTGGTGGCCGCATTGGCCAACCTGTCATCCAATTGCAAAGCCTGCAATCCGGCTTCGGCTCGTGCGTGATTGATCAGTGTCAGCAGAACCGCGATCCGGCTGGCATTGCTTTCCCTCACGATCACTGGCCGGAGCATGCGTACCGCTGGCTCCGGAGGAGCGCCTGCCGGTGTTCCGTCCGTCCCTGCGGCGAGTATTCCGAACATGAGACAGAAGGTGAGTAACATTTCCCGCCTCCACCTACACTTGCATTATCGGATCTCCGCCCAAAGAGCGCGACATAACCGAGGTAACGTGACCTTGGTGTCTTGCGCTTTCGTGTCTTGCGCTTTGGTCAGCGCTGAATCATGCGGGAATTAAGATGCGATGCGGAAAGGCGGAAGATGCTGCAAGCGAGCAACAGCGCAGACAAAAAAACGTGCCAGGAAAAATTCCTGGCACGTCATGCACAAGCGAGTGAGGGTTATGCGGACTATTTGAACCAACGCCGTTTGAGCGTACCGCCGAGCGCGAGCAATCCAGATCCGAGCATGGCGATGGTAGCGGGCTCCGGTACGGGCGCAGGGGCTGACGGCGCCGGGACGTTGCCGCTATAGGGCCGCGCTGTCACCTGACCGGTGTTGGTAAAAACCGAGTCGACGGTATTCCCGTTGGTCTGGACGGTGAAGACCGCGCCATCCAGCGTGCCCGAGCCAAACAATGACGTCAGGGAACCCGTCACGGAAGTTGTCGTGAACGAGCCTCTAAACGATGGCGTAGTGGTCCCGTCTGCGAACGAAGTAAAGGTGATCGTGCCGGTCAGCGTACCGGTCCCATCGGTCAACGCGAAGGAGAAGTTCACCGCCCCCGACATCAAATATCCATTGCTGCCCAGCGTGTTGGAGATGATGAGCGGCTGAGACGGATCGTAGGTCATGGTAAAAGTTCCGGGGTTGCTGAAACCTACGCCCGCGCTGCCTGTCGTGCAAGCGCTGGCTCCGCAAGTGCCGAGAAAGGCTACGGTGGCACCGTTGCCGTTGCCGGTGAATTGAATCGAGTTGGCGAGGCCGTTTCCAAGCAGGATGTTGGTCTGGGCGTGAACGAAGCTCGTCGCCAGCAGCAGCGAGGCAAATAACGTCAGTAGCAGAATCCGTTTGTGCATGAGATTTCCTTTCTTGATAACCGCGAATACCAGGGGCCAGTACCCGGACTGCGTTACAGCTTATTCCGGCGATTCCGTATCCATCCGCCGGGGGTGCATAATCCACTGCCAGGAAGCGCAATACTCGCCGGCTCTGGAACCACGGATTGCGGGCTCGCGCCAGCGCAACCGATCATGTTGCTCGCGCAACAGCACTGCCGCAACCGACACTCCCGTCTTCGAATTCATTTAGGTCTTTTTCCTCATTGGGGGAGGAAACCTGATCTAATGCACGACGAGTGCCGTTCTCCTCTAATTCGGAGGCTTTGCAAGTTACTTAGGTGTAGCTACTTAGGTTTGTTTACTGAGCTGGCTACCAGTTCTCCGCACAAATTCCCGACTTTTTCCTGTTCCAAATGTGCAATTGTTTGCACACAGGGTCCAAACAATCAGTTGAGTTTTGCCAGTGCCTGCCGAGCATCCGTTGCGTCCTCGGCGGAAAGTTTTAAGTGGAGTGCGGCCGCCAATTCCGATTTGGCCTTCGCTTTCTCGCCATTCGCCGCCAGGACCATCCCCAGGTGATAGTGGTAGGGGCCGTATTGCGGCGCTTTGCGTACGCATTCCTGCAACAGCGGTTTGGCGCTGATAAAACTTCCTTTTTTGTACTGCACCCAGGCCAGGGTGTCGGTAATGGAATCGAGTTCGGGCATCAGTTGCTTCGCCTTTTGTGCCAGTCCTAAAGCGACATCGAGATTCCCGCCCTGTTTGGCATAGATCCAGGCCAGATTCGCGGCGGCAATGGCGAAGTTCGGGTTAATGGCCAGGGCCTGCTCGTAGTGCTTTTGCGCAAGCGCCAGATCGCCTTTGTCCAGGTAGAGATTGCCTACAAGAGTCTCCAGTGGAGGAAAGTTCGGGCGTAAGGTCAGCGCTTTCTCATAGCGGGCGATGGCCGCATCGCTCTGGTGCAACTGCTGGAGGGCGGAGCCCAGCGTCAGGTAGGCAGGGAAGAAATTGCCATCCAGCTCAATGGCCCGCTCCGCTTCCGTCTTGGCTTCCGCGTACTGCTGCCGGCGGGCGAGGACGTTGCCGAGCAGATAATGGGCCGGGGCGGAGTTGGCGTTGCCAGCGACGTACTGCCGGGCACGGGTGAGCGCCGCCTCAGCCTGATTCGTACTTTGCAGGAATCCCAAAAACTGGCCGAAAAGATCCGTATTGTTGGGTTGAAGATTCAAGGCGGTCTGATATTCCTTGTTCGCCGCGGGCATTTGTTTCAAGGCCGCCAGCACTTCGGCCATGCGAACATGGGCCCAGGGATCGGATGGATCGAGTCGCTGAGCCAAGGTGAACTGTTCCTGGGCGTGCGCAAAGTCGTGGGCGTGGAACAAGGCCGTGCCGAGCAGCAGGTGTCCGGCCGGAAATGCCGGATTGAGCTGGATGCAGTGCTGCGCGTAGTCGCGTGCAATCTGGGTGTCGCCCAGCGAGAGATGGAGCTCGGCCAGCGCCTTCCAGGCGATGATCATGTCGGGCGCGGTCTTGACGGCGCTTTGGAATTCAATTCGCGCCTGGCTGGTTTCTCCCTTGCTCCAGTGGGCGAGACCCAGCGTGTAATGCGCCACCGCAAGATCCGGCGTATCGGCCACCTGGCGTTGGAGCTCGGCCAGCGCGTCGTCCAGCTTGCCCTGCGCCATTAAGATCCGGGCGCGAAGGACGTGCGCCATGGGGTTCTTGGGATTATCGGCCAGCAGTTTATCGTCGAGCTGCTTGGCTTCGGCGACCTTGTTGGTGGTGAGATAGAGATCGATCAGCCGGTTTTTCAGCTCCGCGTCTTTATCGTTGGCCGCGATGGCACGCTGATATACCTGCAGCGCGCGGTCGGGCTGCTTGAGACCGGAATAGAAGTTGCCGAGCGCGATCGCCACCTCCGGCGAGTTCCCCTTCAAGGCCGCGATCTTTTGCAGGATCGCCTCGGCCTCGGCGTTCTTTCCCTGTACGGTCAGAATTTCCGCCCACAGGAAGTACAGCGGCGAGGCATCCGGATTGTTCGCCACGCCTTGCTGCAGTACGCTCTCGGCCTGCGGCAGTTGTTTTTGCAGACGATAGTAGTTGGCAAGGTTGGCATAGGCCAGAGGAAGCTTCGGGTTCACCTCGATGGCTTTGCGCAGAATTTTCTCGGCATCGGCGTAGCGGTGCAAAGTGATATCCACCAGCCCAAGATTTACGTACGCGGTCGCGTCATTGGGCGTGATTTCGATAATCTTGGCGAAGGCGTCGTGCGCGGCTTCGTTCTGCTGCTTGCCGATGTAGGCCGTGCCCAGCAACTGGTAGGCGGCGGTATCCTTCGGGTCTTTCTCGAGGATGGTTTTGGCCATTTCCTCGGCTTTGTCATAATCCCGGGCCGCGGCGTAGAGCTGACCGATGCTGAGACGCGCATCGAGACGGCCGGGGTCGATGGCGACGGCTTGCTGCAGGGCGGAGAAAGCCTCATCCCATTGGGAAGTCGACATGTCGGCCTTCGCGAGCTGGAAGTACGCCTCGGCAAAACGAGGGTCGAGCTTCAGGGCGTTGCGGTACTGAAGGCGCGCTTCCTGGAACTTGCCCTGTTGCATGTATTCGTTGCCGCTCTCCAGGTATTTCTTCTTGGCCGCTTCCGGATTCTTACTGCAGCCGGCGGCAAATCCGAAGAGTACGGCAATCAGCAATGCGCAAAGCCACCGTGAACGCATGTTTTCTAGCCCTCCCTCGAGGCTCACTTAGGAATAATCTGATCCAAATCGGGTATGACCTGTTCGGCAAAGGACACCGCCAACTGCCGCGCTCTGTTTTCATCACTCCCGAGCTTGGTGGTGACCCTGACCAGGGTCGAGTCCGTACGATTGAGCCGGATGGCATCGATCACCATGTAAACCTTGGCCGCGTATTCGCTGGAAATGATGCGGCCGTGGGATTGATACCAGTAAAGGACGAGCAGTTTCTCCCGCTCATTCTCGACGATGTACAGGTTCACCGGAAACGTGCGTCCGTCCGGCCCGCGCAGCCCGACTTCGGAGGCCTGCATCGGCTGCCATCCGGTGCCGGGCAGACAATTTTTGGGCGAGTGAACGGTTTCTCCCGTCTGCTGGCTTTTGTAGTAACCGACGTAGAGGCCGACGTTGTCGCCGCCCGGCTTGAAATAAAAGCGGCTGATGTAGGAATCCACGCCCGCCGCCGCCGTGATCCGGTCGGTAAGCGGCTGGTCGAAGCCATGCCAGTCGGAGATCTCCATCGGAAAGGTCTGCAAAGGCCGGTTTAACTCCGTCACCGTGCCGTGAGGAAGCTTTGCCATGGCGACGGTTGCAGCCAGCAATATTGCGATCGCGATCCACCAGCGTGGTGCCGTCACTTTGTCGCCTCCCCGCTCGAACCCCAGCGTTGCATTCTGCGCAGAAGGTTGTGACACGCCATCAACATCATAATGGCCACCAGAAACAGGAAAATTCCCGAGAGAAAGTGCGAGGTGCCTTCCACGGCCGACATGCCGATGTATTCCGAAGCGATGGCTGCGAAGACCACTCGCGCCGAGTTGCTCAGCACCGCGATGGGAACGATCAACAGGCAAAGCAGCCACCGCACCCATGTCTTGTTTTCCGAAAGATAGCCGTAAATGATGGCGATGGTGAGCAAGGACATCAGCGAGCGAATGCCACTGCAAGCCTCGGCTACCTCCAGCCGCGCACTGGGCAGTACCAGGATGTTGCCTTCGCGGAACACCGGCATGATATGACTGGCTTGCAGAGCCGTGGCGGCCAACTGCGAGGCGAAAAGCTGCAAGGGGAAGACCAGCTGATAGTAGATCACGCCCGGAATCGGAATCATCAGCAGCAGTGCCGCGAGCGGGAAAGCCATTCGCTTCACCATGGGCCACCCGTGCAGAAAGAGCAACAGCCCGATGATGACTCCCAACAGAGAAACTCGCGCCAGGAATAGTTCCGCCCCCAGAGATCCGAGGAACAGCACGGCGATTGATCCCAACAGGACGATCAGGCCAGCGGAAGTGGGCTTCGGCGCCAGCTCCGACAACTCGCGGCGACGCTCCCACAGGACGTAAGCGCAGAACACCGGAACCAGGAAGCCGTGCGAATAATTCGGGTCGTCCCACCACTGCCGGACGAGCACTCGCAGAACGGGAAAATAGAGCAAGAGCACGACCACGCCCAACAACAGGGCACGCCAGTGCTCGACAATGTTGTCCAGGAGAGGTTTCCCGGCCGTTCGACTTGGCTTCGGGCCCGTATCCTCTGCGAGCGTAACTTCCTGTTTTAGCATCTGCACACGTGTGTTAAGACGTTACCAAAGGTGCATTCCTTTTGCCAGAGATTAAAGCAATCCATGATTTGCAAGTAATTGATTTTATTGAAATTGCCCGATGGTCCGCGGGAGTCGCGCAAAGAAGTGTAACTTTCGGGAAGAGTATTTCCTATCTGCCCGCCGTGCCGAGGGTGCAATTTGTGCAAAAGACTGGAGATAAGGCGATGGCGTTTGCCAGCCGTGGAATGCAGCCTGATAAACTTCCCTGGAGTTGAAAGACCGAGAGATGTCCACTGAAAGCCATCGCGAGTCAGCTTCGGAACGGCCCGCCGCCGTTTCGATGGAGGAGTTCGAGTCACTGGCGATCGTCATTCCCACCCGCAATCGGCCTGATGATCTGCGCGCGACGGTGAACACGCTGCTCGTCCAGACGGTGCTGCCGCGCCAGGTGATTATCGTCGACCAGAGCCCGCTGGATTCCGGGCGGGCCATCGCCGAGCTGTTCGCCGGCGCCAGCGAACGGGTTCGCCAGCAGGTGACGCTGAAGTACATCCACGATCCCGCAATCTCCGGCGCGGCAACGGCTCGCAACGAAGCGCTCAGGCACTGCCACTGCGATGTGGTTCTGTTCCTCGACGACGATGTCGAACTCGAGGCGGACTTCGTCGAGACCTTGCTGCAAGCGTACGCGGAGGATCGGGAGGTTGCAGGCGTCTCCGGCATCATCACAAATTGGGAGCCGGAACCTCGGCTGAAAAGACTTTGGCGGAGAGTATTCGTCAGCGGGCCTTTTCATGACGATCGCCAACCTGTCTACCAGCGGGCAGCTCGACTGCGGCATTCGGCCCCGCTGCGGGTGACCCGATTTGGCGGCGGTTTGATGAGTTTTCGAGTACCGGCTATTCGCGACGTGCGCTTTGACGCCAACTTGAAGGGAGCATCGGAGGGCGAAGATGTCGACTTCTGCATGCACCTGGAGCGGTCGGCAAAGTTGGTGATCCATCCCGGCGCGCGGCTGGTGCACAAAGCTTCTCCGGCCGGGCGCGCCGCCGAGCACTGGATAGGACCGGTCGTGCGCGGCAATGCTTATCTCTATTATCGAAACTGGAACTCGGGAGTGAAGAACAGGGCATGTTTTTTCTGGTTAAGAGCTGGATTTGGCCTGCTGGCGCTTGCGGCCAGCATCCGGCGAAGAGACCTCGTGCCCTGGCGCACCTTCAAAAATGCTTTGCGTCAAGGCCGGCAGTTGGGCACGGGAGCGCCGCCGGAGTAGCGATTACTCCGGCCACAGGCGCCCGGTGCTTCGGTCGGGATGACATCTCGGTCGCGAGTCGCCTACACCAACTGCGACGCTCGCAAACAGCAGATCCTTCGCTACTCCACCCCAACTAGCCAACAGCGGGCTTGTCGGGGTCCCCGGCTACGCTCAGGATGACACCCCCGGAGAATAGTTTTTCAGCAGCCTGCTAGAGCGGGATTCATGCGGACGGGCGTGAATGGACCGCGAAGCGCAAATGGCGTACTCGTTCCAGCATCCGGGTCCGTTCGCCCCGGTGCAATCCGATGGTCGCCGTCAGCAGAGCCAGCAGTGTGCATTGCCATGCCAGCGCGAAGGCGAAATGAGGCAGGTCCGGCGAATGGAGCCATGGCCGCGTCAGGGCGCAGACCGCGCTGAAAATGACGGCCACCAGCAGGGGACGCCCGATTCCTTCCTGGAAGTAGCGGCGCAGCGGGATGGCGGCAACCCGGAGCGTGTACCAGGGCTGCACCAGCACCTGAATGGTGATCATCGGAACCGCGGTTCCGAGGGCGATGCCGATCAGTCCATAGCGATGGCCCCAGTAGATGCTTAACCCGAGGTTGGTCAAGCCCTCGGCCAGCGTCCACCATCCGCGAAGCTGATGTCTGCCCTTGGCGATCAGCAAATCCGCCGACGGTTGCTGGGAGAGCATGAGGCAGTAGCCGGCCAACAGCACGACCAGCAAAACATACGAAGTGGAGTACGTGTTGCCCACCCAGAAGCGGATGAGCGGCGCGCCATTGACCAGCAGCATGAGGCTGATAAAGACGCTCAGCAGCGAAGTGAGACGCGTTGCCAGCAGGAAATAATGCTGCAAGTCGGCCTGCTTTTGCTGTCCTTCCAACTCGCTCATGACGCCGGCAAAGGGACTGGCGAGGGCCAGCGCCAACTGGCGAAACAGCATCACCAGGCGTCCGGCAATGTTGAAGGGCGTAATCAGCGCAACCGTGAGCACCCGGCCAATCACGATGGAATCGACAAAGAAGCGCAACTGATCGCCTGCCGTGCCGAGGAATGCCGTGCTGCTGAATCCCAGCAATTGCCGTATGCGGGCCAGCGTGATGTTGCGAGTCTGAAACGACAGCGCGGGATCGGCGACGCGGAGCAGGCAAGCGCTGACCGCCAGCGACAGCAGGGAAGAAGCCAGGGCCGTGCCGGCTACGAACAGGACCCCGTGATGCAGGTGCAGCGCCGCCACAATGAGCGCCGCGCGTACCAGGCCGCTGCCGGCGCTGGTCAGGTTATAAAGATCGAATCGCCGCGCCGCGCACAGGTAGGTTCCCAGGAACTGGGCGCAGAAGCTGATGGCCACCGACGCTCCCGAGAGGAGCAACAGCCACCGGAAGGTTCCCGCGCTATCGCCGGTGATGGCGAACAGGGATGGCAGAACGAACAGCGATGCGCACGACAGCAGCAGGATCAAGCTGCCCACGGCGAGCGAGATGGCAAAGCCGGAGGCGAAGGTTTCATCCAGGGCATGGCGCTGCTTTGTGCCCTGGTAACGGGCGACGAAGCGGAAGACCGTGGTCCGCATGCCGAAGTCCAGCAGCCAGGAGGAATCCAGCAGGGACGTGACCAGCATCCACATGGCAAAGTAAATGTCGCCCAGGCCGTGAACCAGCAGCGGAGTCAGGAAAAAGGAAAGTAGTCCGTTGACGACCAGCCCCGCCCAGTTGGAGACAACACTACGCAGTGGCAGCTCCGGGTTCGGGGCGGGGCGTGCCGGGTTGAGTGGCGCGACGGTCATCGACTCCTTCGCCATGGTTCGTTTGCGGTCGTCGCCTTCATCACCCCAGCGACCTAGACGCAGGAAGTCTGGCGCTTGATGGAACCGATGATGGACAACGTTGACCCGAGCGCCTTTTGCAGCGCGGCAATGCTGTAAGACTCGTGGGCGCGTACGCGGGCTTGCCTGCCCATTTGCGCGCGGCGTCCCGGCGCGGCCAGCAGCTCAGCCGTCGCCTGCGCGAAGGCTTCAGCCGTATCGGCCAGTATAATCTCGCTCGGAGCGGCGAACTCTAAACCTTCGGCGCCGAGCGAAGTCGAAACCATTGCTTTCTCCATGGCCGCCGCTTCAATGATCTTCAACCGCGTGCCGCTGCCGATACGCAATGGAACAACGCAGAGCGTGGCGGTGGCAAGCTGTGCCGCCATGTCCGGCACCTCTCCGGTAAACACTACATCGTCGGCCTGCAACGAACGCTGGAGTTCCAAGGATGCGCCGCGGCCCGCCACTACCAGGCGGACGCCGGGCACGAGCCGGCGCACGGCGGGCAGGATCTCGCGCACGAAGTAGCAGACCGCATCGCGATTCGGATGCCAATCCATGGCGCCGATATAAAGCAGGGTTCGTCCATCGTCACCGGGTGCGTCGGCTGGGGCGAGCGGCTGGTAGCGCTCGACGTCGATCACATTGGGAACCACGCAAACGGTTGTCCTCGGGCAAAGCCCCCGAATGATGTGCCTGTCGCGCTCCGAGCAGGCGAGCACGGCCCCGGCGGCATCGCACACCCGCATTTCCCAGCGGCGCACGTTGCGGGCTTCCAAGCGCACATAGGCGCGCTTCACCGGATTGCGTTCGTAGGCGGCGTAGCGCTCCATGATCTCGTAAGTAAGGTCGTGCTTGTTCAGCAATACCGGGACATCGACGCGCGCAGGCAAATTGCCGAACATGTAGATGTCGTCGCAAAACACCGCATCGTAGGCGTTCCGATGCAGCTCGGCGAGCAATGCCGCCGCCATCGGCGGCTGCGCGAATCGCTTCACTCCGAACGGCGTCGCCGTGGCGGCCGACTGCAGGCGCCGCAGCAGATTCCACGCGAGATGCGGTCGCGGCTCCGGCACGGTAATGACCCGTTCGCAGCAGGCCGCGGCCAGCGGCAAATGCGAGGCGTCTTCGGGGCCGGCGAACGACGCCAGCGTCACCCGATGGCCTTCACGGGCGAGCGCCAGCAGCAAACTGCTGTTGCGCACCCGGTGTCCCTTGTTGGGCGGAAAGGGAAACGCCAGCGATGTGAACAGGATGCGCATACGTCTCAGTGGCCGCCCTCGACGATGCCGATTTTTCGCAGCACCTGCACGACGGCGCGGATGGGATAAAAGATGAAGTCCTTTTCCAGCATGTAGTGCACGAACCAACGATAGCGGGTCATGTAATCCATGGCCGCAATCGCCTTGTCGAGGATGGCGGGCTCAAATTGCGTCGCGTGTCCCGGCAGGTCGCCATCGACCGCGATTCCCGCCGCATCGAGGATGCCGAGTTCTTTGCGCGCCGTCAGCAGCAGGTGGCGGCAGCGGTTGGGATCGAGTTTGGCGAGGCGCATGGCCGTGGCATCCAGCGCGACCGAATCGCGGCTGGCCAGCAGCAGATCGAGGCGGCGCGGTTTTCCATTGGCGGGCCCGCGGCCTTCCATGGCGATGATGCTGTCCATGATTGCCATGACAGGCTTGAAGATGGCGTGCAGCTCGGCCAGCATGGGATCGAGATGGCGGTGCAACAGGATGCGGTTATATTGCGGAACGCATCCCCACTGGTTTTTGATGGCGCCGGTAAAGTAGGTGAGGGCGTGCGTCTTCAGCACCGGCAACGTGATGAAGGCGTCGCAGTGCAGCATCAAGGCGGGCAGCTTGACCCGTCCGGCTGGAGGCACATCCACTTCGACCAGCGCCTCTTCGCTCAGGTTGACCAGCTTGACGCCGAGCCGTTTGGCGAATTCGTTGTAGCCGGTGGCCTCGAATGCCTCCCAGGCGCTCTGGCGCAGGCCATCGGATTCGACCACATAAACGTTGCTGGTGCGGGTCAACAGCAGTTCGCAGACGGCTTCCGTGATGCGCGGGTCGGTATTCGACATGGCGCACTTTTCCGGTACTGCCGTGCAAAGATTCGGTTTGACCACGACCGTGCTGTTGGGCGCAACCAGATCGCGCCATCGGCAAAGCTCCATGCACTCGCGGACTTTTTCGGCCAGCGACTGATCGGTTACATCGCGGATCACGACCGTGCTCTTTGTCTTTGCATTAAAAGAGGCATTCGAAGATGCACTCGACGCAGCGTTCATGCTCTGATTCCTATCTCGCGGATGACGCTTCCGCCGGCGATCCGATTTGCCTCAACCGTAATGGACTTCGCGGAATTCAATTGTTCGCGGCCTTCAACGGCCGCCGCCCTCGACTCCGCAAGCGGCGAAGCGCCGGTGAATTGCATGCCGGTGCGCCGCTGCCAAAGCTCGCGATAGAGTCTTTCGGTCTCGCGCACCTGGCGCGAAAGGTTGAAATGGATTTCGACCCGGCATCGTCCGGCGGCTCCCAGGCGCGCTCGCAACCCCGGATCACGCAGGAGCCGCACGATGGCCGCAGCCAGGCCCTGGGCATCTCCGGCCAGCACCGTCAGCCCGGTTTTCTCGTGGATGACAACTTCGGGCGTGCCGTCCACGGCGGTGGCGACCATGGCGCGTCCGGCGGCGAGGCACTCGATGGCGACCAGCGGCAGTCCCTCGAAAAACGAAGGCAGGACGCAGATATCCGCCAGCGAGAACCAGTCCTGCACATTCGATTGATATCCCACGAGCCTGACCGACGCGGTCAATTCGAGCCGCCGAAGCTCCGCTTCGAGCGCCGGGCGCAACGATCCTTCGCCAACGCAGACGAGGCGGGCTTGCGGAAAGTCCCGGAGAACTTCCTTGAGAGCGGCAAACAGAACGGAGTGTCCCTTCTGCGCTTCGAGCCTGCCGAGCAGCAGCAGAACCGGATCGCTGTCGGCGAAGCCAAGCTGCCGTTTGAGCGCGAGTTGCGGCGGATAATTGGGGTCGAACTTTTCGATTTCGCAGCCGTTGCGAATCAGGTGAATTTTCTCGGCGGGCAAACGCTTTTTCTGGATCAGGTAGCGCCGGTTGGCGTCCGAGACCGCGATATAGGCGCCGACAGAGCGCCCGGCGAAGCGGTCGATGGCAAAATTCGACTTCCAGCCGCGCCGCCAATGCTCGCGAATGTGCGGGGTTTCGACAACCGCGGGAACGCCTGCCCAATAGGCGACAGGCGACGCCAGCACGCTCGCACGGAAGCCGTGGGAGTGCACGATCTGAATTTTTTTATCGCGTAAAAACGATGCCAGGCGAACCAGGGCACGACAGTCGCTCGGCCAAAGAATCGAAACCGGCATAACTTCCACATCGGCCGGAAGATCGTTGCCCAACAGCTCGACCAATGCGGGCGGACAGGCCAGGGAGACAGAGAAGGTGTCCCGATTGAGCCGTTGCATGAGGCCGAGCATGTGCTCTTCGGTGCCGGCGCGAACCGTCGCATTGGTAAACATGCAGACCGGCAGCTTGGCCGGTGGGAGGCTTCGCTCATGACACCGACTCCCGCATGTATCGGTAGAGATCCTTGACGGTTGAGGGTGGAGTTGCCGGATCGGAATTGGCGAGAAAAACCGCGTCGGAATGCGGGATCGTCCGGGTGGTATCCGTGCATGCCGGCGGCTTCCAGCCGGCGCCGTTGAATCCGCTGGTGGAGATAAGCGTTCCCGGCTCCATCAGCAGAATCGCTTCGCCGTAGCGGTTATCGGGGAAGAACACGCCCAACTGCCGCAGTTCATCCTCGGGCAGAAGCCGGCCGCAAGGCACGCGCCGCAGGCAATCGGTGATCGCCGCGCGCGCCCGGCCGGAGAAAAACCAGAAACGGGCCATGGTCGAATCGTACACCGCGAGGTAATCCTGCGGCATGCGCAATCCGCAGGCTTCGATGTCGGCGGCGAGATCGTAATGCCGGCGCACGGGCGTCATCCCGTGGTCGGAAAAGAGAAAAAACTTTGCCTGCGGGTCGCGCCGCAGCGCGGCCGCAAACAGCGTCTGCAAGCGTTGTTCATACCAGGCCAGCTTGACGGCGATCTTTTCGGGATCGTTGCAGTGCATGTGCAGAAAACCGTCGAACTCGCAGAGATAGAGAAAGAAAAAGCTGGCGCGATCCTGCTCAACATCCGTGGTCGCTTGTGCCAGAATCTCGGCGATCGCTGGCGTGCCGATAGGAATAGGCGCGATAGGGAATCTGTTGTTCGGCAAGCTGGTCGAAGATGGATGGCGTGGCTCCGAGGCCGCCCCGCTCGTAAATGTTGCGCCGCTCGGTCCAGTTGAACCAGGACAGCAACTTCGGACTCACGCAGCAGTCGAATCCCGGACCCAGGCCGAGCGCACGGCGGCCCAGCTCGGTCATGAACCGCCGTCCGAGGCGGTTGTCCAGCAGGCTCGTAGGGAAGAAAGCTCAAGCGCCGCATCCAGCGAAACGGCGAGTGCTCGGGATCGTAGTAAACCGAGATTCCATATTCCGTTTTGCGCGGGCGTCAGGCCGCTGAGAATCGAGGGGATTACGCCGGAGCTGAATCCCAGTTGCGTCCGCAAGCCCTGGCGGTGCGGCAGAAACTCGCGCAGGAACGAACTGTTCTTGATGAGGCTCCAGCCGAGAGCATCGATCAGCACGAAAATGTGAAGCTGTCGCGGGGCCTTCATGGGTTTTCCTGCAAAACCGCGACTCCGAGCCACTGCGGGCGGACGCGGAGCAGCATCCGTTTGGGAATGAGCAGCGCGGCCTCGCGCAACGATCGCCGCACCAGCGGCAGCATCGCGCACCCGACCAGGTCGCGGAACTCGCCGAGCGTTGTGCCTCTGGTAAATTGCGAGGCGTCCGGCGGATGCCTGCCCCGGCCGGACCGGCCAGTTTCGCGATGAAAAAATGAATTGGAATCCCGCCTCGTGCGCCGCGCGGATCAGGCGGCGCCGCAACAGTCCATAGGGAGCCGAGAAGCAGTCGACGCGCTCGCCGAGATTCTGTTCCAGCATCTCGCGCGAAAGCCGAAGCTCGTCCGCCGCGGTCCGCTGGTCCAGCCGCGAGTAATCCACGTGGTGATGCCCGTGCGACTGGAAAGACATGCCGGCCCGCTGCATCTCGCGTATCTCGGGCCAGCCGAGATGGCCGGAATGGCCGATTTCGGCGGTGTTGACGAAGAAAGCCGCGGCGAACCGTTCTCCACCAGCAAGGGAAATGCGGCGCGATAATCGCTCTCCAGTCCGTCGTCGAAGCTGATAACGACAGCGCGGTCGGCAAGGCAATGGATTGGCAAGTAATGGCTCGGCAATGGCCTGCGGCGGCAGCGCGCAAAAATGCTGGCTGCGCAACAGCTCCAGTTGCGCGCGGAAGTTGGCGACCGGAAGACAATACTTGTCGCGCGCCTTCGGGTCGCCGGTTCCGATTCCGTGGTAAAGCAGCACTGGCAGGCCGGGAACCGATGGCCGCAGCCCGGCTATTGCACTCGCTGCCATGCACTCTCCTTACGGCCGGTCAGGCATTGCAGCAGGCCGACCAGAAACGCCAGGTTCATGGCCACGAGAAAATAACCGACGAGCGCAAAGCGCACTTGCCGCAGCCGGCTGGCGGAAGACGAAGCCAACGGCCGCCCAGGCAAAAATGGCCACTTGCAGCAGCAGCGATACGCGGTAGAGTGGCTTTCCCAGCAGAAACAGGTTGCTGGCGAAGACCAGAATCAACAGCAGGGGAACGATCCAGCGGAGCAGCTTGTGCGAGACAAAGGCGAAGGCCGTGAAGCCGCGCAGAGGCACTCGCAGCAATGACGACAGCGCCAGAAAACTGCCGGTCGCGATGCGCACGCGCCGCTTGAATTCGCCGGCGACGGTGGGCGCGGGATAGTCCACGGCCTTCGCTTCAGGATCGTAATGCACCTTGTAGCCCAGGCGGCGGGCGTTCATCGAGGTCACGATGTCGTCCACCACCACGCCTTGCCGGGGCGGGGCATAGGCGCTGCGGCGCACCGCGTACATGGCGCCGCTCGGGGTGAGCGTGGCGCCCAGGCGGGCCTCCATCAAGCGCAGCACGGTTTCATATTTCCAGTAGATGCCCTCGGTCTGCCGCGATTCCGCGCCCGCCTCGAAGAGCAAAGAACCGCACACCAGCCCGATCTCCGGGTCGGCAAAGTGGCGGACGAGCTTTCTCAGCGCATCAGGCGAGAACATGGTGCTGCAATCGGAAAACACGAGCAGGTCATGGCGGGCGTGCTCCAGGGCAACGTTCAGGGCGGCGGCCTTTCCATCGCGTTCCGGTTGGAGTCACGACCTCGATGCGCGGGTCGGAGACTTGGCGCAGAATGGAGTTGGTCCCGTCGCTGGAACCATCGGAAACGATCACGACTTGCAACTTGTCCGCCGGGTAGTCCAGGGCCGCGATGTTGCGGATTTTTTCCTGCAGATGTTCTTCTTCGTTGTAGGCGGCGATCAGCATCGACAACGCCGGAAGCTCTTCGGCCGCCCGGTCGCCGCGGCGGCGGTCGCGGCGGTCCATCAGGTAATGCAGGTCGCGCAACATCTGTGACAATCCGTAACAAACGAACAACAGCAAGGGGTAGCCAAAATATGCGTAGAGAATCCCCAGCAGCGACGTCCAGAAGACGAACCCCGCCACGGACGTCATCGGGCACCCCGGCCGAGCAGCAGGATCTTGAAGGTTTTGAAGATGACCAGCAGATCCAGACCGACCGAAAGATTCTTGATGTAGAACAAGTCGTAAGCCAGTTTTTCGGCGTTCTCCGCGACTGTGGAACAATAGCCGCGATTGACTTGCGCCCAGCCCGTGGCTCCCGGCCGCACGCTCCAGCGCAGGTTGTAGAACGGAATCTCGTCCGCCAGCTTCGTTTCCTGCTCGGGCACGAACGGGCGCGGACCGACCAGGTGCATGTCGCCGCGGAAGATATTCCACAACTGCGGCAGCTCATCGATCCGGGTGGCGCGCAGCCAGCGGCCGACGCGCGTGCAGCGCGCATCGTCTTCGGTGGCCGGACGGTCGCCATCCACTCCCTCGTACATGGAGCGAAACTTGTAAAGCATAAAGGTCTTGCCGTCTTTTCCGACGCGTCGCTGGCGGAAGATCGCCGGCCCGTTCGAGTCAAGCCTGATGGCAAGGCAATCAGCAGCATGAGCGGGAAAAGTCAGCAGCAAAGCCACAATGGAGAAGAGGAGCGAGAAAACCCGCTTGTACAACAGAAATGGACGGGACACCTGGAATCCGGGCGAGAACAGCAACATGCTGGGACGCAGGGAGTCGAGTGAAATCTTGCCGGTGATGACCTGGTAGAGCTCGTTGCCATCCTGGACCATGACTCCGTGCTTCTTCAATTCGAGCAGGGATTCGACCGGCAGCCGTCCGCGCCGCTCCTTCATCGAGACGATGATTCTCCGCACCCGCAGCACTCGCGTGACGCGATCGATTTCAGCCGCGAAGGCCGGCATTCCCGGCTTTTGCCAGGAACTCCAATCCTGATCCTCCGAAATATGGGCAACCACCCGGATGCCGAGTTCGGGACGGTCGTGAATCTCCTTCAGCAGGTCCTGCGCCAGCACGCCATCTCCCAGCACCAGCACCCGCTCCATGAACGCCGGCCATGTACTGACGAAGCTGAACAGCCGCCGCCAGAGCACGGTCACCGATGCCGCGGCGAGCGCTCCGGCGCCAAATACGCTCTGTTGCAGACGCATCGCCGGAAACAACGCATACACGACAGGAAAGAATCAGGCATACGGTGCCGAAGACCTGGATGAGGCGAGTGAATACCTCCCGCTGGCTGCGCAAAACCGTGGAATCGTAAAGATCGAAGTAATACATGCACAGGACAAAAACGCAGACGACCAGCGCGATCCTGGCGCCGCCTTGCTCATAGCCGATGAACATCTGGGCATCGAACGTCCCCATGGCGGCGATGATCGCAAACACGAAAGCAGCCGCGGTCAGGACTGCTTCCGAGGCGCCCAGCAAGACCGTGCGAGCCGGGAAATACGCATTGAGAAAACGAATCACTCGCTGCTGTTTCCTTCGTCCGGCTTCGCCGCCGCCTGCTTTCTTGATCGGCTTGCCGGAGTAGTACTGATCGTAGTAATTCACCTGGGCGAAGTCGGTTGCGTCGTTCAGCACGACCCCGACCAGCTTGGGGCTATCCATGGTTTCCATGGCTTGCTTCAGCGCCGTGCGAGTAACCACTCCTTTGCGGACCACCATCAGGGTTCCATCGGCCAATCGCGCCCACAGATTGGAATCCGCCATGGGCAGCAGCGGAGGAGTATCGATGATGATCCAATCGAACTGCGTGGCAGAACTCGGCGAGGGCATCGGCCAACCGTCCCGATTGCAGCACGGACGCGGGATGCTGCACCGGCGTGCTGGGCAACAAGTACAGGCTGGTTTCACCGGCGCGCAAGAGGAATTTGCTGGATCGGGTCTTTGCCGTTCCACCACTCGTTGAGCCCGGGACGCTTGCCCAGGCCGAAAATGTCGCTCAGCGCCGGCTTGCGCAAATCTCCCTCCAGCAGAAGTACGTTCTGCGACGAGCGCTTTGCCAGGGTCAGCGCCAGGTTCGCCGATACCAGGGTTTTGCCTTCGCCGATGACGCTGCTGGTGACCTGCAAAATCTTTCAGCTTGGTGCCATGACGCAGATTGTTCAGCCGCGCCGCCAGAACGCGAAACTTCTCGGCCCCGAGTCCGCGCTCGTCCGACATGGCCACCAAGTGGGCGGAATCGGCGGTCTTGAGGTCAATCGATTCAACCGACTCCAGTTGGTTCGGGGGCGGCTCCTGGACGGTCAGCCATCCGCTGGCCGAGGAGTCCGGAGGCTCATGATTGCCGAAGCTTCTGGCATTGCCAAAGCTTCCGGCGCCGTCCATTCGAAAGGCGCGGGCTCCGGCACGCGTGGAGTCCTCGACGGCCACGGCCGTCCCCGGCGCAATCTCCGGCAGCGCCGGGCTTTCGACCGCCATGGTTTCCGGCGGCGGCGGAGGCGCGGATGATCGGGATTTCTTCAACCTCGACGGCCGTCCACACGGCAGGCGACAAGCGCCGAGCCCTTTGCCGCCGGCTGAACTTCGGTCCGGCGGCAGGCGGAGCTTCCGTCCTTGTTTTTTGATCGATCTCGGATTGGCGCAAAGCGTTGAAGATCCGGCTCATCGGTTTCTAACTCCGGAGCTGGTGTGCTGATTGTTTCATCGCCATTTCTTCCGAATCAGGGTCGATCAACTTCGCCAGTTGATGCAATGCGTCCACAATGGCCTTCCGGTTACCGAAGTTTTCCTGCGGAGCGGGTGGCGTGATCGTCGTGCGTGCTGGAAGACGACTCCAGGGTCAAGCACGACATGGGGCCTCGCCTCCGGCATAAGTTGAGGTTCCAACTCGAAAACCGTTTCAGCATCCGTGATCGGAGCAGGCTCCGCCGCCATTTCCGGCCTCGCCGCCACGGGTGTCGTCCAGGTTTCCTGATGCGATTCCCGCACGCTGTTCACGCCCAGGCGCAGATCGCCGGCGACTTCCTCGATGATCTCGGGGCTGACGGACTTCTCTTGCTGGGCGTAGGCGTTCACCAGGGCGGCATCGCAAATGTTGTTGATCAGCCGCGGCGTGCCGTGGGAATAGAAAACGATGCGGGCCAGGGTTTCCGGCGGAAAGATTTCCAGCAGGCGTCCGGGTGCGCCCGCCAATTGCAGCCTTCGTTCGATGTAGCCGTGGACCTCGTTTTCATCGAGCGGCTCAAGCCTGCAACGCAGGGCGACACGCTGCTTCAGTTGCCGCAGATAGGGCGAATCCAGGATGTCGTCGAGTTCCGGCTGGCCGACCAGCAGGATTTGCAGCAACTTGTGCTGTGCGGTCTCGATGTTCGAGAGCAAGCGGATTTCTTCCAGCAGTTCGGCCGACAGCAGATGTGCTTCATCCACCAGCAGAGCCGCCGTCGAGCCGCGGCGGTACACCTCGATCAGGAATTGATTCAGTTGCATCAGCAGGTCGGCGCGGTTGGTTTTCGGCTCCTTGATCCCAAAATCCGCAACCACGTGCCGCAACAGGTCGCTGGTGGAGAGCAGCGGGTTGAAGATGAACGCATGCGTCACCTTGGAGCGCCGCAGCGCTTCCAGCAGGCAGCGCAGCAGCAGCGTTTTTCCGGTGCCGACCTCGCCCGTCAGGACCACGAATCCCTTGCGCCGACGGATGCCGTACGTAAGATTTGCCAGCGCTTCGTTGTGCTTCGCGGTGCCGTAGTAGAACTGCGGGTCGGGACCGACACCGAACGGATTCTGCGCCAAGCCATAGAATTTTTCGTACATGGCTATCCCCTGTAAAAAGTGAAGACGTTGCCGCAGACCATGACCACCAAGATCAGCACGGCGCCGCACCATTCCAGAACCCGCCGGCGGTGTTGCTTGCGTTCGTCGGCGGGCGTGGCCAGGTGTGGAATACCGGCAAGAATACGCACGTTCGTCATTCGGGTGATGTCTTCTTCCTCGCGGATGCGGTCGTCCAGGAACTCGGACAGGAAAACCAGGCCAAAGCCGAGCGAGAAATCCCGCTGACCAATCCCAGCAAGCTGAATTTCACGCGATCCGGCGAATACGGCTTATGGGCCAGGCTGGGCGGATCGATGATGCGGAAGCCCTTGCCCTGCTGCCGCTTTTCCAGGTTGGTCGCCAACTGCGACTGCATCTGCTTTTTCAGCAGCGAGTCGTAGTTGGCCTTCGACTGCTCGTAATCGCGAGTCAGATCCGTGAGCTGTTGCTCGCGTATGGGCGTCGTGTTCAGACGGCTCTGGTATTCGGCGATCTGGGTTTGCAGGGCTTGCATTTCGTTGCGCGCATCGCGGATTTCCTGCTCGTTGGCCTTCAACTGTCCTTCCAGTTGCAGCATGGGCGCCATCGCCTGCAAATCGGAGGAGTTAGCCGGAGGCTTTTGTCCGCCGGTCTGCGCCTTGGCCACCTGCGCTTCGATGTCGCTCTTTACCTTTTCGGTCTTCGCGATCAAACCCTTGAGGCGAATCACGTCGGGATGCTTGTCCGTATAGCGGGTCTGCGCGTCGGCCAGATCGGCCCTCATTTTCGCCAGCTCGCGCTCGACCGACGGCAGTGTATTGGCGCCGGTTTCGCCGCCGGTTCGAGCCGCGTGATACTGGCTCAACAACGACTCCATGTAGAGGCGCTGCTCCTGCGCCCGATTCAGCGTCTGGCCAAGATTGTGATAACGCTCCTGCAAGCCGGACAGGATGTGAACGTTGCCGTCCATCTGGCTGGGAAGTTCGCCCAGGTAGTGGCTCTTGAACTGCTTGACCTTGCCCTCCTGCTCGGCCAGGCTGGCGCGCGCCGTGTCCAGCTCGCTGGAGAGAAATTCGGTGGTGTTTTCGGCGCGTTGAGACTGCTCCTGGATATTTTCGTCGATGAACAGGGAAGTCAGTTGCGTCGCTACCTGCTGCGCCAAAGTCGGCGTGGGAGCGGAATAGATGATGCGAAAAGCCGTAAGCTGCCCGCGTTTTCCCGGCGCCTCCACCAAGCTGGATCTGGATGTCCTTGCGCATCTGATCGACCAGCCCATCGGGGCCGAGCCGTTGCCGCTGGCTGCGTGTACAAATGAAACTTCTCGATGATTCGCTCCAACCGCGTGCGGCTCAGAATCTGCTGCGTCATGCTTTGCAGTTGTTCCTGCAAATCGACGGAGACGTTGGAGACCACGTATTGCTCCGGAACCTTCTGCTGTTCCACCAGAATGAGGGTCTCGGAGCGATACACGGATGGCAACAGACGGCTGGCCCCCCAGGCCAGAAGCCAGCAACCGAATAGCGAACCGATCAGCCACCAGCGCCGGCGCAGAAGGATCTGCCAATAATCATGAACCGTTAACGCAGGCCGCGTATTTTCCTGGTCGAACATGTCTTACCTGCCCAAGCCTTTCAGGAAATGAAAATCTGACCGTGATCTGGACAAGTCCGTGATCGCCCGGCATAAAGCCGATTCCGAGCCCGGTTTGGCGTACGTAAGCGCCGTCCAGACGGATCGAGAAATTCCGGTTGACCTCGCGCGTCAGGCTGCCGCCTGCCCAAAGCGTCCGGAAATACGTGCTCTGATTGATCAGATCGATCTCGTCCTGATTGTCGACGCTCAACCGTGCTTCCGCAGTCCAGCGCTTGGTAAGCCGCGAACGGAAAGCGGCGCTGCCAAACGTCATGATATTGGCATTCATCAGTCCGCCGCCGGTGCTGATGCGGCGCGAGAACTGGAGAGTGAGAGCGTCTTGCGTTCCCGACCAGACATAGGTCACTCCGGCCGAAGGGTGCCAGTCGCGTTGCGAGAGGATTCCTGGAGGGTATTCCGAGGATCGTGATCGGGACGACCGTGGAACTGCGCGAGTATTCCGGACCGGCGAACACCGTCAGCATCGAGTGTTGCGTGAGCTTCACGGTGTCAAACAGAAGGACCGCCGGCGCCTGGACGCGGGATTCCTGCGTGCTATAGCTATAAATATCGGTATAAGCAAGCTGAACTCCGAGCGTCTGCCGCCTGGAGATCTGGTCCGACACGTAGATCGGATCCGTTAACGACCGGGAATCGACGAGAGACGCCGCCGGCAACTGGCTGGTGTCGATGCTGTCGTAATCAAATTGCTGGTATCCGCCGGTGATGCCGATAGCGGTATGGGCGGTCATGCGATAGCTGATATCGGCGTTGCTTACAAGGCCTGTCCTCTTGGAAGAGGGAATGACCCCATCGTAGTTCGGGCCGAAGTATCCGCCCAGGTCCGGCAGCAGCGCCACTCTGCCGATGCTCTCAAAGGGATTGGTGGAAATGCTGTAATCCTGCCGCGCGTGCAGGGTCAGGCGCGGAGTCGGCTTCCAGACCCCATCGGCCGCCAGGTTGTGGGTGAACTGGGTAGTGTCGGTCGCGTGCTGGCTGACACTCACTCCCGGCGTGTAGCTCAGAGTCCAGTTCGCGGTCGGCAAGGTTTGCCGGAAAGCGACGCTGGGCTGGGCGAAAAACCTGAAGTCGTTGCTGGTTGTGCTGCCATTCGAATTCGTGAATCCCGCGGTGTCGAAGCTGGCCCCGACACGAAGCGCTGCCGAACAGAACGTTTCTGATAGTCGGGATCGCTCTGGGTTACCAGCGAAGGTGCGTCACCGGAGAGATGCGCCGTCTCTGTCGCCGGCTGTACGGCTGCAGTGCGGCCGCAGGCTGCCGGCTCCTGCGCCTGCACCTGGGCGATCATCACCGCGGAGAACAGCAACAAGCATGCGCCAAATTTGATCCGCATTGCCAAGCAACTCCTTCCTTTAGGGGACAACGATCGTGTCCCGTGCCGTGAGTATGAAATTCTGCGTCGTATTGCCACCAAGCGCCTTCTTGTAGTTGAAGGGCAGCTTCTCGGTGGTTCCGTCGCGGTTGGTGCGCAATATGTACATCCTCTTCACTTTTGCAAAGTCCTTGAAGCCGCCGGCCATGGCCAGGCCATCCAGAACGCTCAGGCGCTGTCCCAAGCGGAAACGCTCCCGGTTTCATCACCTCGCCGACCACGGTGAAGTACTGGCTCCGCGGCTCCTGCACAATCACCGTGACTTCCGGATTCTCCATGTAACTGCGCAGCTTCTCGACGATGGTTGCCTGCAACTGGGCCGGGGTCGATCCGCCGGCGGCGAGATCCCCGATCAGAGGCAGCGAAATCTTTCCATCCGCCCGCACCGGAAGCACCCGCGACAGCTCCTGCTCGTGCCACACATTGATGGCGAGCACATCGCTTTCGCCAATGACGTAGTCGGGGCTATTCGCCTGCGGCATTTGGAGCCGCGGCGGGCGGGGATGCTTTCGCCGGTGTTTCGGATTTCGCTTGCGCGCCGGCGCACACGGACACAAACAGCGCAAGCGCTCCCAGCAGCAATAAAATCTTGCCGCAATTTTTCATGCTTCCTCCATCCCCCTCTGGTTTCTAATTGGGGCTGGCATCTCGCCGGCTGTTGATTCCGGCTCTCTTCAACTTATAGAGCAACGAACGATAGCTGATCTGCAACGCGCGGGCGGCCCGCTTCCGGTTCCACTGGTTCGCCTGGAGCGTGCTTAAAATAATCTTGCTCTCCAGATCCTTGACTGCTTCGCGCGTCACCTGGCCCAGGGCGATCGAGCTGTCGGGTGCTATATCCATGTCGATGCGGCTCATGGCGCGCCACTTCAGTTCCTTGGTGATGACATCCTCGGAGCCCAGCACCACGTACCTCTTCATCAGGTTTTCCAACTCCCGGATATTGCCCGACCAGGAGTGGGTCTTCATCAACATCAGCGTGGACGCCGACAATGGAGGAACTTTGCGCTTGTACTTCTCGCTGTGAAGCGCGATCAGGTAATCCGCCAGCATCGAGATGTCGGCCACGCGCTCCCGCAAAGGCGGCAGTTGCAACACCAAGCCCGTGATGCGGTAATAGAGATCCTGACGAAATCTGCCGTTGGCGACTTCCTGGTGCAATTGCCGATTGGTGGCGCAAATCACGCGAACGTCGACCTTCTTCCCCTCGCTGGCGCCAATCCGGCAGAATTGCCCGTCCTGGAGCAGTTGCAGCAACTTGGACTGCAGCGACAGATCCAGTTCCGATATCTCGTCCAGGAAAAGCGTTCCACAGTGCGCCATCTCTACCCTGCCGGGTTTGGAATCGAAGGCTCCGGTGAATGCGCCTTTCTCGTAGCCAAACAATTCGCTTTCGACCAAGGTGTTGGGAATGGCGGGGCAGTTAACCTTGACGAACGGTCCGTTACTCCATGCCGAGAGCTGGTGCAGGTACTTGCAGATCAGTTCCTTGCCAGTCCCGCTTTCGCCTTCAATCAACACCGGAATGTTGGTGCTGGCAATCTTCTGCAAACTCTCTCGAATTGCAGCCATGTCGGGTGTGCAGCCGAAGAGAATCAGCTCGGGGGGAATCTCATCGCCGAAAGGGTGCACATTCGCTGCGCTTGATTTCATGTGACAGGTAAGTTGCACTTGTTGCACCAAAATCATGCACTCGCCGCTTGCTTGTCAAAAACCGCGCAATGCGATTGTAAGTAGCTGGATCGAAAGAGGAAGAAGCGCGATTCTCCGAAAATTCATCATGGCGTCGGAGACGACTTGCGGACGATTGACGGCGGTCTGCGGAGGGAAAATCTTTTCCACGGAAAAAAGGAAAGAATTTACCCAAATTACCGTTTTGGGAATCAATTTTTTCCATTTATTCTGCAAACTGTTGCGTTTGGCGCAAAACGTGATATGTTCATTCCGTACTGCTTCTGCAGCTCTCCCCCAAGAGCATAAGAGTTGTTGTGCGCTGAATGGTCAGCGCGAAAGGGCGAAAGACTATGTCGTCCCGGATAGTGCTCTCAGGCGGGGAGAGTGAGGATCGTCGCAACGCAGGCATCTCCAGCGCCGTGCACGATCTGAAGGCTCCACTCGCCATCATTTCCGGTTATGTCAACCTGCTGATCGCGGGCAAACTGGGCGAAGTGAATGCGCGCCAGTTGCGCGCATTGCGTGACATCTGCTGCGAGTTCGCGGCGCCTGGAGCAGCGCATTTCGCAGCTCTTGCTGTTTGGCTCCCAGCAGGCGAACCGGCTCACCCTTTCTTTCGAACGCGCCGACCTGAAGGCCTGTCTCAGCGCAATTCATGAGTGCTGGCTGCCGGCGTTTCAGGAGAAGGACATCGAGTTTGAGTGCCGGCTTAGCCATGCTCCGCTGACCTTCGAATTTGACGGGCAGAAGGTGGCTCAACTTGTCTCCAACCTGCTGGAGAACGCGCTTCGCTTTACCCCGCGCGGAGGCAGTGTCTCGATCACGGCGATTCCGCATTTCTGGGAACGGCGCAGCCTTGCCGGGCGTGTCGCGGTGGAACGGAGGATGTCGCGCAGCAGCAACCCCAACGCGGCCAAAATCATTGTCGCCGACAACGGTCCCGGGATTCCTCCGGAGAATCATCAGGAGATCTTCGACGAGTTCTTCAGTTTGCCCGCGCCTGGGGTTCCGGCGGGCACGGGTCTCGGACTGACGATTGCGCGCGAATTGGCCGTGGCGCATGGCGGAAAAATATGGGTGGAGAGCATGATCGGCTGCGGCAGCCACTTCTGCGTGCTGTTGCCGTTTTCTCCGCAAAGGCCGCGAAAACCCGGTTCCTCTGTAAGTCGTGAGCCGAAACCAAGTCACGGGTTGAGGGAGACCGCAGACGCGGATTAAAACATGCCAAACCTATTAGTCGTGGATGACGATGTCATGATGCTCCGGTATCTGCGTACCGTGCTGGAGTGCGAGCATTACCAGGTGGCGACTGCGGCGAGCGGCGTCGAAGCCTTGCAGGAATTGCGCCGCCGGCCGCTGCCCGACGTGGTCCTTCTGGATCTGGTGATGCCCGGCATGGATGGCCTGGAAACGTTGGAACGCCTTCGCGAAATTGCGCCTGCCTTGAAGGTGATCATGTTGTCGGGGTCGAAAGGCGCCCGCGAAGTGGTTCAGGCGATGAAGTTGGGGGCGCATGACTATCTTTGCAAGCCGGTTGTCCAGCCCGAACTGATGGCGGCGTTGAAGTCATGCCTGGAAGTTCCCCAGGAGACGCCGGAGAATCCGGAAGTGCTGGAAGAATTGAGCAGCGACAGCTTTTTCCTCGCCGCTTCTCCAGCCATGCATAAGGTTTACGAGCAGATCCGGCGGATTGCGGAAGTGGATGTGCCCGTGCTCATTACCGGCGAGAGCGGAACGGGAAAAGAAATCGCTTCCCTTTTGTTGCACAAACTTTCCTCCCGGGCGCAGAAGAAGTTTCTCAAGGTCAACTGCGCCGCCATTCCCGAGGATCTGCTGGAAAGCGAATTGTTCGGATATGAGGCTGGAGCCTTCACCGGAGCCACCCATAGCAAGCCCGGACACTTCGAACTTGGCGACCGCGGCACGATTTTGCTGGACGAAATTGCCGAGATGCCGCCAAGACTCCAGGCAAAACTGCTCCAGGTGTTGCAGGAACAGAAGTTTTTCCGCCTGGGAAGCAAGTCGAGCGTCACGGTTAACATCCGGATTCTGGCGGCGACCAACGTCGACGTCGAAGACGCGATCAAGCAGGGCAAGCTGCGACTGGACCTTTATTACCGGCTGAATGCCTTCAACGTCTGCCTGCCGCCTCTGCGCGAACGGCGCGAGGAAATTGCCCCGTTGTTCAGGCAGTACATGAAGCGGCTGGCTTACACCTACAAGTTGCCGCCGCGTACGCTGACGGATGGCCTTCTGCGTGCTTGCATGCAACATGCGTGGCCCGGAAATCTTCGCGAACTGCATAACTTCGTCAAACGGTACCTGGTCCTTGGGGACGACGTAGCGATGGCGGCTGAGTTGTTTGCCCAAAATGGGTCGGCGGATCGAATCGCTCTCGCCCGGATGCAGGGGGCCAACTCCAACGACCTGAAGAAGATGGTTCGCGAAATCAAGGGAGAAGCCGAGGCGGAAGCCATTGCGCAAGCCCTTGAGCAGACGAACTGGAACCGCAAGCAGGCGGCCAGCTTGCTGAATATCAGTTATAAGGCATTGATTTATAAATCGCGGCAGTATGGCATTTTGCGCCCCAAGGCATCGCCTCGGAAGCTGGTGGCGCTGAGTGCGGCCAACTCCGGAATCCGCCCGGCTGAGCGGGGGGCAGACACTGTCCTGATTTGGACATTGCCGTCGAGTCGGTTGCAGTCTGGAAGTCTATTGATTTTGTTCGGGACTTGTAAATTGTGGGCAGGCGATGGTGCCCCGGCTATGCAATTTGCGACGTGCTCACGTTAAGAGTTGCAAGGAGCATCGGGGCCGAATCGAACGGCGGTTGTTACTGAGGTGAAGAGGTCCAGATGCGAAGATCGTTCACGCTGGTTGCGTTCCTGGCACTGATTGTCACGGTCGTGCTAGGGGTGCAGCTTTGGCATTTGTACCACGTCGACGTTCTGGACATCACTCCTCCGAAGTTTGACTTCAGAGCCGCGCGCGAGACCTATCCATTTTCGGTTGTCCCTGGCGGCGTTTACGACTGGAAAGATTTGACCGACTCCATCACCCATGATCCGGTCGCGCGCAAACATTACGAAGGCATCGATACAGAACGGGTGTGGGCTGAAAGAGTCCGCAAGCCGATGGCAGCTTATGTCTCCTACCGGAAGGGAGACAAGGTCTACTGGACGGACCATCCGGTCAATATTGCCGAAGGGGAAATCCTGCTCACCGACGGCAAGAACCTGGTGCGCTCGCGCTGCGGCAACCGCATCGAGATGAAGAAGCCCACCCCATTGCCGGGCTCCGTCCCGCCGCCTGAGCCACCGCCGCCCGATATCGTATTTGACGTTCCTTTGCCCTCGTTGATGCCGCCTACCATGGTTTCACCGCCGGTCCCGCCATCGACCGTCGCCTCGAATACTCCCGAACAGAAGTACTGGAGACCGCCGATCTGGTGTTGCGGACCCACCCCGCCTCCGGCCACGGTGCCGGAACCGGGGACTTTGGTTTTGGTGGGCGCGGGTGTGCTCGGGCTGTTTAAGATGATCCGGCGACACTAAAGCAATTCCCAGTTGATATATCTGGAATGATCACCGCCGGGTAAATGCCCGGCATTTTCGCTGCACACCTTCGGCGAATCCGGTCTACGCCGGTCCCCCCCAATATCAGACTGTCATGGCGAGCGAAGTCGAGCCACCTTTTGTTCCTACTGCTGAAAAACAAAGGGTGGCTCCACTCCGCTTCGCTACGGTCGCCATGACATCTCTCCGGGAAAATTGGATACACCAACGTGGGAACCGGTCTAGCGCCGGTTTCACATTTGGTGAATCGAGTCGGCGGATGTGTGTCTCAATTTGATTGACTTGGGCCGTCGGAAGTGATAATTGACATCAAACTCAGGTTTTCGCGAAACATGCACGAGGTAAATCGCAAGGGGGCATAATTCATATGGACCGTCGGGATTTCTTATGGACTGTCGGCAGTATGTCTTCCATGGCGCTTCTGGGCGGCGTGAGCTTCGCTTTTGACGATAAGAAGCTGGTGGCACAGACCAAGAACGCCCAACTGAGCGCGGCTTGGTTGCCCAAAGGGGATACATCCTACACGCTGTTCAAGAAGATGATCGAGAACGCCACGGATTTCTCGTGGTTGAAAAAAGGCGACAGCGTTCTGATTAAGCTGGCCTTGAATTCCGGTAATCCCTATCCTGCAACCTCCGACCCCTGGTCGCTGGATTGTTTGCTCAAGGTATTGAAGGAACATGGCGCCACAAAGGTCTATGTCGGCGATCAGGCTGGCGTTCGCAACGTATTCTGGACGGCGCAGGGACAGGTAAGAGGTACTTCGCGGGCATTCGCCCAGTCCTCGGGGCTTCTGGCCGTCACCGAGAAGAACGGCGCGACTCCGGTTTTCTTCGAGGAGCGTGGCTACGGGGCATACATCGAGACCTCGCCGATTGGCGAAAACCACTGGAAGCAACCGTTGCGCATTACCTCGTTCGTCAACGAGGTCGATCACATCATCTATCTGCCGCGCTTGGGTTCGCATGGCTTCGCCGACCTTACGTCAGGCATGAAGATCGGTGTCGGCTTCCTGCGCGAGGACAGCCGCAAGGTGTTCCACCAGGGCGGCGCGAACTACTAT
Source organism: uncultured Acidobacteriota bacterium (assembly GCA_963786555.1). Taxonomy (GTDB): domain Bacteria; phylum Acidobacteriota; class Terriglobia; order Terriglobales; family Acidobacteriaceae; genus CAWBRT01. The sequence goes on along the minus strand of CAWAZO010000002.1, from coordinate 162,569 downwards.
CCGATGTACGAGGAGATCAATGAAGTCCCGCAGATCAAGTCGAAGCTGAGATTGGCGGTCACCTCCGGCCGTTCGGTCATGACGCTGATTGGGCCTGACGCCGGCTACATCGTCGAACCGGAATCGGCTCCGATTTTTGCTTCCGAAAACCTGCTGGCGCATGAGATCTTCGCCTATGCATTCCTGCAGTACACGCGCGCGACGATGACGCCGAAAGACGCTGCCGATCCGAGCATTGGACCGGGAACGCTGTGGGAAGTGCAGAAGAATGCGGACAGCTCGCAACCGGGGCTTCCTGAAGTATGTGTGGAACCTTCCGGAAAGTGAAGTGCCGGAAATGCCGGTCTTCCAGCCGGGCGACATCTACAAGCATCCGGCGATCGTGAACTACATTCGGCTCAACCGTCAGCAGGACGTTAAGTTCTCGGTGGTGGAGTTGAACGAAAACACCGACAAGAAAGCGAAGCAGTACATTCAGGGCCAGTTGAGAGTCTGATCGATCGGGCATCAGTCGACGGATGGGAAATACCACAGCCGGTCAGTAGGGCCAGGGATGTTGAATCCCCGGCCCTACCACAGGTTGAACAGTGAATCAATTCGTCGAAACTTCTTTTTCATAACTTATTCGAGCCGAAAGTGTAATGTAACCCGAATCGCGCCTGAATCGGTTCGACGGGGTGGTAAACGTTTGTGAATGCCGGCGCGGCTGTTGGCGTTATTTGGGATTCGTAGGCGTAGTCAATGTCGCTATCGCGGCGGTTAAGCAAATTCAAAACTTCGGCCGAAACGCGTCCATGTCTTGTTAATTTTGTAACTGGCCCCCAGGTTGAGCAACGCCGTTAAGTGCGACTGATAAAGTCCGTCGGACGTCAAATAGCGCGGGCCAAAGTAGCGCAGGCGCAAACTCGTCGAAAAGCCTTTAAGGTCGTGCAGTGTGGCGCCCGATGCAATCACCCACCCAACCGCTTCGGGCACATACTTGCCACCCGGGCTGCCCGGCGCCGCATCATCTCCGTCTAATGCGGTAAAAAGAGCACGGGAGTCCGCCATGTCAAAATCAAAAGCCCAATGTTCCCATGGCGTGTAGTAGTTTGCCCATTCGAAGCCATAGCGGTTGCTCGGCTGTTCTGAGGCAACCGTGCCTCCGGTGTCGCCATCCTGCAACAGTTCGGAATTACTGTGGAGATACCAGTATGAAAGAGTGCTTTGCAGATGTGGGACGGCCAGAGTGCGCACGCCGACTTCCGCGCCTTTGGTTTGGATCAGGAGGGGAATTGGTGAGACGGGCGTATTGGGGAAAGGATAGTCCGCCGAAACCGGTTCGACCGTTTGCGTTGCGCCACGCGCGTCGTTGCTGTGGAAACTGAATCCGCCCTGTACGTAGAACTCAGTTTTGGCCCACGGGCCGAAAATCAAACTTAATTTTGGACTGGGCAGCACCTTGGTAGCCGTGCCGGTATTGGCCGGGGTAACCAAGCTGGTGACGTCAACGTGTCCCACGTCGCCGCGCATGGCCGCGACCGTGCGGAATTTTTCCGCCCACTGGATTTTATTTTCCAGATAGAAACCTATTTGCGTGTCTGTAAAGCGATCGGCTTGCGTGGTCGCGGGCAGAATGGCGCCGAAAGCATCAGGATCGGCATCAATTTTGTCCACGCGAATGCGATTCTCCGTTTGGTAAAGACCGTTGTGGATCCAATCGTTGCGGACTTGCAGGCCGAACGTATTTGCCATCTTGCGGCCAAGCCATTGGCTGAAAATCGTGTGACGTGCGTCCAGCCCCCCCACCCAGCGCTTGTCCTGCTGTTCGAATTGGTCGCCGTGAATGGGGTCCGTCAGGAAGTAAGTGAAATCGGAAAATAAATCGAGATCATAATAAAATCCGTAGGCCATGATTTTCGTCAACGAATTTGCGCGTTGGCGATGCCATTCACCCTGCAAGCTATAACGCTGTGAATGGCCACCGTCGGTCGGGTCCAATGCGCCGAAGAAACCAACGAGGGGTATGGCATTCACGGGGAGTTGATCGCTCGAGTGCCAATTTCCATGGTAAGCGTGGGCCGTGATGCTGAACCCATTGTCGTCTCCGCCCCGGCTGTAGGTTAGCAAGCCATTGAATTTTTTATAGGCATCCGGATGCGTCCACGGGCCGTCATCGTAATACACTTCTCCGCCGTACAGCAAATTGCCCGAACCGAGCTTCCGCGATGCGCCGCCAACGGCCCGCCCATAACCATACATGCCGCCTTCGACCTTGAAGAAGTTCTCGGGCAGCGTCTTGAAAAACACCACGTTGGCATTTCCAGCCGAGCCATAGTTGCCGACATCGGCGTAATAAGGACCTTTCTCGGCATCCACCCGTTCCACAAACTCCGGGATGACGATGTTCATGTCCGAGTACCCCTCGCCGTGCGCGTGCGACGGCAGGTTAAGCGGCATACCGTCGAGGAAAATGGCGAAATCTGTGCCGTGGTCGAGATTGAAGCCGCGAAGAAAATATTGGTTGGCCTTGCCGCCGCCGGCGTGTTGAGTGATGATCAGACCGGGAAGCGTCTCTAAAACTTCTCCCGAACGAAGAATCGGACGATCTTGGAGTTCCGTTGCGCCCACCGTTACCTGGCTGGCGGAATCGGCAATTCCGATGAGGTCATCCTGCCGGCCCTGCACACTTATGGTGGTGATCACGGAGCTCAGCGCCAGAGTGATGCGCAGCGGAGCAGGCGCTTCAGTGGTCCTTATGGTGACGGGGATTTCTTTGGTTTCAAAATCGGGATGAGATACCACGAGTTGATAATTACCTGCCGAGAGTCCAGAAATAATGAAGGAGCCGTTCGTGTCCGCCTGTGTCGTTTTTTGTACAGTACCGTTCGCGCTTCGGACCTGCACGGTAGCCCCGGCAATCGCCGCACCGGACGTGTCAACGACAGTTCCTGATAGCTGAGTGATTCCTTGGGCAAATAGAAGGCTGGGAACAAGAAGCAATAAGAACAGCACCCCTTTCCATTTCATTGCGGCAACACCCTCCTGCAGACGCAAAGCGCACCGGAATTTAAAAGCCGACGAGGAGAATTATTGCATGAGTAGCACGAAAATAAAATAAGTATGCCGCATAAAAATTACGAAATCGTATGCTTCAAGGGGTGGCCCCGTTTTATGTGAGCGACCACGCAAACATAGTGCTGCGGCGCCGGCACGACCAGTGCTGAGCGCATCCCCGCGGTTTCCGGAGGACCGTTCAGCACCGGCCGGTAATCGTGCTACTATTTTTCCCACACTTCCGTATGACCGGCATCACGCTCAGCGCGGCGTCCGAGCGCCTGAGCAGGTTTTCGCAAACTGGCCGGGAAGCGTTCTGAAGGAGAGTGCGAAGTATGGCGGAACTGGTACGAACCGGGGTCTCGATTGAACGGGAGCTACTGGAGCAATTCGATAAGGTGATTGCCCGGCGCGGGTACGGCAATCGATCGGAGGCGCTGCGCGACCTGATCCGGGAGGCATTGATTGCCGAAGAGGTGAACGACAATAAGCCGGTGGTGGCCACGCTTTCCATGGTTTACGATCACCATCGTCCAAACCTCTCCAACAAGCTGACGGAGACTCAGCATCATCACCACGACAACGTGCTGGCCTCGACGCACGTCCACCTTGACGCCCACAACTGCCTGGAAGTTGTCATCATGAAAGGCCGCAGCGGCGACATCAAGCACATGGCCGATCACATGCTGAGTATGCGCGGAGTGAAGCACGGCAAGCTTGTTCTGTCCTCCACGGTTGGCGACAAGTAAGCACCGGAGGGTAATCCGCGGGCTGGCGTGATCCGGGAATTGTCCTACTGCCTAAATCGCGCCTAAATCGACTTCACCGGGATCGCCAGCAGGTCATCGACGAGTCCAATTTCCTTTTGCACAAAAGGTTCGGCATACTTCACGCCGGCCAGCAATCCATAAAACGATGCCATGGTTTCGAGGCGTTGGCGGATTTCGGCCTGCATCGGGAACAGGCCTGCCCCTTCACTCTGGTCTGTGTATTGCGACTGGTAGGCCATGAGCGCCGCGTAGCGGGTCTCGAATTGCCCGGTGATGTCGACAACGAAGGATGGCCGGACGTCGAAATAGAGAGAGGCGTAGACGATCTTGAATGGCCGGTGCGGAGGAAGCTCGGCGATGGCCGCAAGGTCTTCAATCGCGGCAGAAGCCGGCTGCTGCGTCTGGCCGAGTTTGCCGAGGCCGGCCAGGAAGCAGGCCTCATAGCCGAGAGTGGCGCAGGTGTAGTGGTCGGGATGGCGCCCCTGCCAATAGGGAAGAATCACCACGCGAGGCCGTTGCTGGCGCAGCACGCGTGCGATCTTCAGGCGGTTCTCCCAGGTGTTTTCGACGCGGCCGTCAGGGATGTCGAGCGCCTGGCGCCATGAAACGCGCAGCAGGGCGGCGGCCCGCTCGGCTTCGCGGGCGCGCTCCGGGGCGCTGCCGCGCGTGCCCATCTCTCCCTGGGTGAGGTCGAGAATGCCGGTGCGATGGCCGCGCTCGGCCATTTTGAGCAGGGTGCCACCGCAGGTCTGCTCGACGTCATCGCGGTGAGCGGCAATGGCAAGGATGTCGACAGTGTCAGGCATAGGCCGACGTGCTCCTCAGAACAGCACAAGCGCTTTTTCAGACGCCTACTTTTTGCGTTCGACCAGGTAGCGCGCAATGGATTCCAGCGGTTCGGCGCGGGTGCCAAAGCTGTCCAGCGCGGCGCACGCCTGGGCAATGAGCCGATTCGCCATCAGCACGGATTTTTCCAATCCGTAGAGTGATGGATACGTCACCTTTTCTTCGGCGAGATCTTTGCCGGCGGTCTTGCCCAACTGCTCGGAGGTCTGGGTCACGTCGAGAATGTCGTCGGCGATCTGGAAAGCCAAACCGGCGGCGCGACCGAATTCGCGTACCCTTTGCAGTTCGGTGGCCGTGGCTTCGGCATAGATGCAGCCGGAAATCAGGCACGCCGTGATCAGCGCCCCGGTCTTGGAACGGTGAATGTATTCCAGAGTCTTGGCGTCGGGCTTGGTGTGCTCGGCTTCGAGATCCAGCACCTGGCCGCCGATCATGCCGTCGATGGTGCCGGTGGCATGGGCAATCTCTTCGATGATGCGCACCCGCGCCTCGGGCGCACACTGCAAGCGGGCCAGCACCTCGTAGGCGTAAGTCTGCAGCGCGTCGCCGGCGAGAATCGCGGTGGCTTCGCCGAAAGCGACGTGGCAGGTGGGAAATCCGCGGCGAAGATCGTCGTTGTCGAGCGCCGGCAGGTCGTCGTGGATGAGCGAATAGGTGTGCAGCATTTCGATGGCAGCACCCAACTCGACGATCCCCGGCGGCAGCGCGCCATCGGGCTCCCCGGCAGACGCCGTTTTCGCGTCCGGTGGGGCAATGTAGACCATGCGCGCCGCTTCCATGCACAGGATGGGACGCAGGCGTTTGCCACCGGCAAAGACGCTGTGGCGCATGGCGCGGTGGATCGAAGGCGGATACTGCGTGCCCGGTGGAAGTAGGCGTTCGAGCGCCTCATCGGCGATTTGCCGACCCTGAAGAAGAATGTCTTTGAGCATAAGCTGAGAGCCGCAGTATATCAGGATGACGGCTTACCACGTTAGCCCAACAGCGGGCGAACGTGGGGCACGTGGCTCACCCCAGTGAGTCGAGCCTGCCGAGACGCCGCGAGGGCGGATGTGGCCACCATCGCGAGGTTTCAAATTTGTCAAACACCCGTGTCCAACAGCCTGAACTTGGGCACCTCATCCCCGAACGATGCCCCGCGGCGTTTACCATTCTTCGACGGCGATGGCTCGAATGGGTGAAGCCGTAAGTCCGATGAAGTGCAGCGGAAGCCCTATAAAAAAGAGCCGCGTCTTGGTGAGCTTGTCCAGGTTGACCAGGTTCTCGATGATGCCGATTTCGTTGCCCAACAGTTCCATGTGCGCCGGGCGCTGCATGTCGGAGCCGGTGTCCGCATTCGGCAGATCCATGCCCACCGACTTGATTTTCCTGGCGCTCAGCCACTTGGCGGCGGGCCAGCTTATGCCGGCCGCCTTGAAGATTTCATCGCCCCATTTGCCGGGCCAGGTTCGCAGCAGCACGATGTCGCCGGGCTTGATTTGCTCGCTGTTGGCCGCCAGTTTTTTCTCCATTAATTCGACGGTTACGGGCTGCTCCGCCGGCTTGTCGGACAAATCGAGGAAGATGGCTTCTCCGAGGGTATTTTCCAGAGGAACGGCGTCCATGGATTTTCCGTCGGGAATGAAGTGCAGAGGAGCGTCAAGATGAGTGCCGATATGATCGCAGATGAGCAGCAGTTTGCTGGCGTATCCCTTGCAGGGCGACTTGTATCTGGGAGCGGTAAACCAGTGGGTTACATGGTCGGTGATGATGGTTTCGGGGTGAGTGGGATTGGTCTTCAGCCCCGGCGGAAGCGGCAGCGTCAAATCTACGATTTTCAATGTGTCCCTCCTGCTGGCGGTAAGGCGGCCGTGACCGGTTGGCATGGCAGCCACGTCTCGGCATGTCCAGCATAAAGGGTTGCCGCTTCGAGAGCACCCGTTTTTTTACCACTCCAGCCTGACCCTGGTAACGGCAAAAGCTGCCGTCGCCGGGGAGCCCGGTTTCTACCGCAGGACGACAAAGCGGCATAAGACGTGAAATCATCGCAAACTTCCGGAGGCATGGGATACGAGATAGCTACGTCTGGAGCCGACGCATTGCTGCGGATGTTGCGCACGCCTAACTTACAGGATGCACGAAAGACTTGACGGCCTCGCGACGTTCTTCCGGCTTTGGGGCATCGCCGTGGACGATCTTCATGGCACGCCAGTCGTAAGGAAACTCCTTACCGCAACCGAGGCACACGACGTAGGTCCCGGTAGGGCCGGCGGCAGAGCAGCTATGCCGGTCTTTAGGCGTGAAAGGGAAACTATAGTTCTTGTGAGTACATCCGAACATCGCGTTCAGAAATCCTGACAGTACCATTTTTTCCACCTCAGGGCAGAGCCCTTGCGCCGTGAATTCCGGACCATCCACTTGCGTTAGCTATATAGATTCGGAGGCAGGAGAAAAGGTTCGTCCAACTGCGCTCTCAGAAAACAAGAAGAAGCAAACGGTCGAACAAAAATTACGAAAAGAAGTAAGCGGGACTCTCGAGCGAGAGACTCGCATCAATCCGAATTCACGATTCGAATCAGGCTAGGCGTCGGTCTTCGCTTTGTGCTGCTTGCATTTGCCGATGATGGCCGTGCGCAGCCGATTCCGCAGCTCGTCGGGCAATTCGAACAACTGGGAGTCGCGATAGATTTCGATGGTGCGCTTGGTGGTGTTGCAAACCACGTAACAGTTATGACACCACTGTAAATGGTCTTCGAGTTCAGTGCGGGTGCGCTGATCTATCGTGTTGTCCAGGTAGTCCGTAAGCTCCTTCAAAAATTCAGAGCAAGTCACTGTCTACTCTCTCCATTGCGCCGCTTGAAATATTTGTTCAGCCGGTCGCGCAACTGCAAACGAGCACGCAGCAAGCGTGACTTCACGGCCGGAATACTGAGATTCAGCGCTTCAGCCGTTTCCTCGGTGCTCAGAGCTTCCACGTCACGCAACACAAAAACCGTGCGAAATCCCGGTGGCAGGCCCTGAATGGTCTTACTCAGGATGTCTTTCAGCTCAGCCTGACTGTATAACTGCTCCGGGTTGGGAGACCAGTCCGCGACCTCGCGGGGCATGGAATCCTCTTCCGTTTTGACATCTTCGTCAAGCGATACCATGCGTTCCGGGCGCCGTCGCCGTAAACGCATCAAGGCCTCATTGACCGCAATCCTGACCAGCCACGTATAAAACTTCGACTGGCCCTGAAACTGGCCCAGGTTTTGGAACGCCTTCAGGAACGCGTCCTGAACGACGTCCTCCGCGTCTTCCCGGTTTTGCGTAATGTGCTGAGCGATGCGGAATACGTTACGGTCATAACGCCGCACCAATTGCTCGAATGCACCAACGTCTCCGTTTCGGGCCGCATCGACCAGTACGGATTCGTCGCTAACCGGCTCACCTACTTTGGATTCGATGGCTGCCATGCTTATTCCGATTCAAAGATTCCAGACCTGTCGTCGAAATTATCTCGACATAATTATATAGATTCAGGCTTAGTCTGTCTGAAAAGCGGCTGCGATTCTCAGCTCTGGCCTGTAGCGCACTTCCATGCCATTCTAATAGTGGCGGACGATTTCGGCGAGGGTTCAGCCGGGCTTGGGAGGTATGAAGTTTGATCCCTTCCACGGTTGCGGGCTTTGTTTACCGGCAAAGCAATCTTATAATCACGCGATCAGGCCAGATTAGCGCAAAATATAATAGCGAAGTAGCCGGGCGCATTGTCCGGCGGTGATGACGCAGTGCACACTAACTTCTAAACCGCTCGGGCAGACCGCTGAAAAACGCGCGGCGGGCCACGATGGTGTTGCAGCGGCCCGCTGGAGCAGGAGAGCAACGTGCAAGAGAATCTTTCGGAAGCGGCTGAAAAGCTGGCTTCCAGATTAGTCAGGCAATGGGGCGAGGAACTGCGGCGAAGCATCAGCGAAGAGCTGCAGCCGGTGCTAGAGACCGAAATCACTCGCGCCGGCCAGGAAGCCGCATTCGTCATTGCCTCCGACCTGATAAGGCTTTTGCAGGCAGCCAACCAGGTTGAGATCCTCGGCGTGCTGTTGCAGACGACGCAGCCGTTTGCCGCTGCGCGCCGGCCTGCTGATCCTGCGCGGCGGCTTTTTCGTGGGGTGGCAGTCGCGAGGAATGCGGGATGCTTCGGCCTTTGCGCGCATCTCGATTCCGGCCAGCGACCACGTGATCGAACGGCTCGGTAAGGAGCGCCAGCCGCTGAAGTTGCAGGCTTCGGAAATGGGCGAAGCCTTCGCCTCGGCCGCGCCCGCCGGTCCGGGAGATATTTATCTCATTCCATTGCTGATTCGCGACCGCCTGGCCGGAATCGTCTATGCCGACGGAGGTCTGTCGGACGCGGTGGTTCAGGTCGAGGTGGTGCAGGCCATGAGCTTGATTGCCTGCATTGCGGTGGAAACCGCTTCGTTGCGCAAACCAGCCGGTTCGGGCGCGATGCAGCCGGCGCCTTCGGCAAGCAGGCCGGAGCCGGTGCGACCCTCGCCGGCAGCGAGCGCCAAGCCAGAGGCGCCAGCAGCAGTCATTCCGGTGGCCGACCCCGTGGTTGCGCCGCAGCCCACGGCCGCGCCGGTGGTGACGCCGCCTGCTCCGCCGGTGGCGATGGCGTCCCCGGGTTCGTCTCCAAGCTACGACATCCATGCCAAGGCGAAGCGCTTTGCCAAGTTGCTGGTCGAGGAGATTCAACTTTATAACCAGGTGAAAGTGACGGAAGGGCGGTCGAAACGGGATTTGTACGAGCGCTTGCGGCCCGATATCGAGAAGAGCCGCGCGGCCTACCAGAAACGCTACGGCGGAGTGATTCGCGATGTGGATTATTTTTCCGAAGAACTGGTGCGTATCCTTGCCGGTAACGATCGCACGCTACTGGGCAGCAGCTTTCCGGGTTAAACTGAAGGGAGCTTGTTTCATCGATCGGTGTGAGGAAACGGCGAATTGCTGAAGCCGCGTCCTTCAAAATCAGAGTGAAACAGGCCTTTGGTATGGACGCAAAGAGAACCCAAGAGTGATGTACAAGCGATGGTTGTCCCTGTTGCTGTTTTTCTCGACCTTATTGACCGCAGTTTCAGTTTGGCCACAAGACGGAGCCGCGAAGGCCTCAGCCGCGAACGCGAAAAAGAGTGGCGCCAGCCACAAAGCGGCCGTAAGCAAAGCTCCTCCCAGCCGAAAGAAGAGTGCCAGCCCAAAAAACAGTAAGAGCCCGAAGGCGGCGGCATCCAGGCACGCCGCGCCGGCCAGGAGCGCTCACCGGCTGACGGCCCGGCAACAACGCGTCAATTCGGCGCGCATCGGCCGCATGACCCGCGCTTTTGTGGCTTCGGCGACCTTGAAGCCGATGTCCAACCAGTTGATCGCGGCACGTACTCCGGCTGCCTACGCGGGGGTGGAGAACTATGCGCGGCAACATGCCGGCACCGATGCCGGAGGCATGGCGTGGCTGACGATCGGTTACGCCCACATCCTCGACCGTGATTACGCCAAGGCCATTGCGCCTTTGGAAAAGGCAAGACCCTACGCCGGCGAACTGGCCGACTACGTCCGTTACTTTGAGGCCCTGGCTTATGGCGGCAGCGGGCAGAGCGACAAAGTCGTTGCGACCCTCAAAAATTTCTCGAAAGATTGCGCGGATTCGATTTTCCTGAATGACGTGCGGGCGGTCTATGGCGAGGCGCTGGTGACTTCAGGCCGCGCGTCGGAGGCGGTCAGTTTCCTGGAGGCGAATCGGACGCCCACGCGAGCCGACGCCGAGCTTGCGCTGGGACAAGCCTATCTGAACAGCGGCAATCCGACGAAGGGAGTGGAGGTTCTGCGGCATCTCTACCTGACCATGCCGCTCAGCAGCCAAGCCGCGCAGGCCGGGGCCGAACTGGTGGCGAAGGGCGCGAGTCCGGCCGCCACCTATGGCGATCTCAAATTGCACGCGTCGCTGCTGGCAGAGGGCAATCGCTGGGCGGACGCGGTGCGCGAGTATCGGCAGCTGCTGAATATGGCTCCGCCGATCGAGCGCGGCGAAATCGAAGTGGGGCTCGGCCGTGCATTGCGGCACAGCGGCAACGGCGGCGCGCGCGAAGGACGCGACCTGCTGCAACACGCGCAGGTGACGGGAGAAATCAACGCGCGGCGGCTCTACGAGCTGGAGGAAATCGCCCGCTCGGAAGGCAACGAGGGCGACCTGCTGAACGAGCTCTCGCAGCTTCGGCAAGTGGCGCCCACCAGCACATGGCTTCAGTCGGCGCTGATTTCGGCCGGGAACATGTATCTGCTGAAGAGAGATTACGATCACGCGATCGATTACTACCGCGAGGCGCACGAGCGTTTTCCGCAGGGCAACCGGGCCTCTTACGCGCACTGGAAAGCGGCTTGGCTGACCTATCGGCAGGGACGGACGGAAGAGGCGAAAAAGGAATTTACGCAGCACGTGCGGAGTTATCCGGCATCGCTGGAGACCGCTGCCGCAGTCTACTGGCGCGGACGAATTGCGGAAAATGAAAACGATCTGCCTTTGGCGCGGGCCTGGTATGCGAAGGTCGCGGAACGTTATCGCAACTACTATTACGGACATCTGGCGGCGGAGCGGCTGGCGAAAATCGGGGTTTCACCCGCGGCGCGCGATCCGCTGCTCGACACCATTGCGCCGCTGGCCCCACTGAACGCGGCCGCGGCGCTCACCAGCGCTCCGGCCGACGCGTTGCGCGTGGAGAAGAGCAAGCTCCTGGAAAACGCCGGCATGACCGACTTCGCGATCAAGGAATTGCAGGCATCCGACGGCGGCAAGGGCGCCAACTGGGCGACCCTGGAGATCGCCCGTATTTATAACGATGGGGGCCAGGTTTATCGCGCTCTTCGCTTTATGAAATCGGCCGTGCCCAGCTACTTTGCGATTGATATCTCGGTGCTTCCCAGACCCTATTGGGGTTACCTGTTTCCCCGGCCGTACTGGACCGAAGTCTGTCGCTTCGCCGCCGAGAACCAGCTCGATCCTTACCTGGTGGCGGCCCTCATACGGCAGGAGTCGGAGTTCAATCCAGGCGCGGTGTCGCGAGCGAACGCATTCGGCCTGATGCAATTGCTGCCAACGACGGGCAAGAACACGGCGAAGGAATTGCGCATCCGTGGTTTCCGGACGGAGACCTTGCTGGTTCCGAACGTCAACCTTCAGCTCGGAACGCGCTATTTCCACGAGATGGTGGATCACTACAACGGCCAGGTGGAGTACGCATTGGCCGCTTATAACGCCGGCACCAACAGGGTTGAAGACTGGCTCAGCGCGGGCAACTACCGCGACGTGCCGGAGTTCGTCGAATCGATTCCGTTCACCGAGACGCGCGAGTATGTGCAGTCGATTATGCGCAACGCGAAGATTTACCGCAGGCTGTACCCGCAGTAGTCCAACACCACCCCCGAGAAACATATCACCTTTTCTCTACGCTTTGACTTTGCCGCCGCGGATGTCCGCGAGAATGGAGTTACAGACCTCTACACATTTGTCGCAAATTTGAGCGGGCGCCGCGCCGGTGACTTTGGGGGAAGAGATCAAGTTCGTTACCTCTGCCTCCGATTTGCCGCAAAATGAACAGCGGAAATCCGCACCTTCGGCGGCTTCGCGGCTACTCTCCGGATCGGCTTCCGTCACGGCTTCCAGCCAACGTTTCGCACGTCTCCATTCCATCCATTGCCGGCCCGTAAAAAAGCAGGAGACGACGAATGGGATTACAAAATAGAAGAAGTTCCTGGCGTTGGCGGTGGCAACGGCCATGACCGCCACGGACAGCGTGAGCACTCCGCTGCAACACAGCCAGCGCAGATGGCGCGCCAGTTCTTGCTCTCCGGAACGTTTGCGCTCGCGGCTCGCTTCGCTATCCTGATCGATCCAACTCATACGTCTCCGTCTATTTAGGCTGCCCAACGTTGCGGCCGGTACGCCGCCTTTACGAAGCAGTCTTTCCCGGCTGCGGTCGGGAAAACACGATATCGGCCATCAGCAGAATGGCGCCGACTACGATCGCGCTATCGGCAACGTTGAAATCGGGCCAGATATGTTTACCGATATAAACATGCAGGAAATCGACCACTCGGCCGTGCACGATGCGATCCCAGAAGTTGCCGGCCGCGCCGCCGAGGATGAGCGACAGCGCGATTGAGGTTGAGTTGAGCACGCCACCCGATTTCCACAGCAGATAGGCGATCACGGCCATGGCGAACAGAGAAAGCGCCGCCAGCAGCGAAGCCTTCCACGCCATCGGCGACTCGGCAAAAAGCCCGAAAGCCGCCCCGCGATTCTCGACGTGGGTGATGCGAAAGATGCGCGGGATCACCTCGATGCCGGAGCCATTCAGCGGAATGGAACGCTCAATCACCCACTTGGTTGCGCGGTCGGCGACCACCACGAACGCGGCAATCAGAAACTGGTACAAGCGATGCGAGCGGACGATCACGATGCTGCCCCTGCACTCTCCTGTTCTTTTTCCTTTTCGATGACCTTCAACGCGGCCGAACAACGTTCGCAGACTGTCGGATACGACTTATCTTCGCCAACGTGAATTGAATAGTTCCAGCAACGTTCGCACTTCTGGCCGGGAGCGTGATGAACTTCCACGGCAAGCGCATGCGCTCCGTCACTCGATTCGCCTGACTTCAACTCCACCGCGGAGACGACAAACAGGGAATTCAAGTAAGCGCCGTAGCGCTCCAGCAGTTGGTAGGATTCCGCAGGCGCGGTGATGACGATTGCGGCTTCCAGTTCGCTGTTGATGACCTTGTCGTTGCGAGACTGCTCGATAGCCTTATTGACTTCATCGCGTATCGCGACCAGGGCTTCCCAATCGGTGCGGAGGCTTGCCGCGGCGTCGCGATCCCGGATCTCGCCGGTGATGTCGTGATCGTTGGGGAACAAAGCCATGTGAGCGCTTTCCGGGCGCGACTTCAACTCGGGCAAAAAGCGCCAGACTTCCTCGGCGGTGAAAGTCATGATGGGCGCGACCAGGCGTGTCAGCGCCTCGACGATTCGCCACATCGCCGTCTGCGCCGACCGGCGCTCGCGCGAACTGCGGGGAAATGTGTAGAGGCGATCCTTCAGCACCGCCATGTAGAGCGCGCTCAGGTCGACGACGCAGAACTGAATCAGCCGCTGATAGATGCGGTGGAAGAGCATCTGGTCATACCACTCGCGCAGTTCGTGGGCAAGGTCGACCGTGCGCAGCAGCATGAACTGATCGATCGGCTCCATCTGGTCGAAGTCGACGAGATCGCGTACCGGGTCGAAGCCGTGAAGATTGCCGAGCAGATAGCGGAAGGTGTTGCGCACCTTGCGGTAGTTCTCGGCCACGCGCTGCACCAGGGTTTCCGAGGCGCGCACGTCCTCACGGAAGTCGACCGAAGCCACCCAGAGGCGCACCACTTCCGCCCCCAGCCGCTTGCAGATATCGACCGGATCGACCACATTGCCCAGCGACTTCGACATCGCCCGGCCTTGCTCGTCGAGCGTCCAGCCATTGGTGACCACGCCTCGGTAGGGCGCCGCGTGGTGCAGTCCGACGCCGCAGAGCAGGGAAGAATGGAACCATCCGCGGTGCTGATCGCCGCCTTCGAGATAAACGTCGGCGGGCCAGGGCATTTCCGGCGTGTGGCCCAGCACGGCGGCCTGGCTTGAGCCGGACTCGAACCAGACGTCGATGATGTCCATTTCCTTGCGGAATGAAGTGCCGCCACAGCCTGCGCATTTCGTTCCGGCGGGCAGGATTTCGTTGGGCTGGAGGCGATACCAGGCGTCCGTGCCCTCGCGGGCAAACAGATCGACGACGGCGCGATTGGCCGGCTTCGACTGCAAGACTTCGCCGCAGCCGGCGCAGAAAAAGACCGCGATGGGAACACCCCAGACGCGCTGGCGCGAGATGCACCAGTCGGGACGGGTGGCGATCATGTTGGAGATGCGCTCTTCGCCCCAGGCCGGGTCCCACTTCACCTTTTTGATTTCGTCGAGCGCGACGCTGCGTAGCGTGCCCGCGTTCAGCTTGCCTTCCATGGAGATGAACCACTGTTCGGTGGCCCGGAAGATGACTGGATTGTGGCAGCGCCAGCAATGCGGATAGGAGTGCTCGATGTCTTCGCGGCCGAGCAGCGCGCCGCGCTTCTTCAGGAGTTCGACGACCGGCTCGTTGGCCTTGAAAACCGTCAGGCCGTCATACTCGGGCAGTCCGTGGAGCAGGTGACCGGCGCCGTCGACGTTGCAGGTCTGGTCGATGCCGTACGCAACTCCGGTGTAAAAGTCGTCGGCACCGTGAGAGGGAGCGGTATGAACCGCGCCGGTTCCCTATCCATCGTGACATAGTCGGCCAAGACGCCAAGAATCTGGCGATCGAGAAAAGGATGCGCGAAGGTGACGCGCTCAAGTTTGGAACCGGGGAAAGTGGCAATCGTGGGCATCTCGCCCAGCTCACACTTGCGCTCGGTCTCCTCGGCCAGCTTGCGGGCGACGATGTACACCCACTCGCCGCCCTGGAGGGCGACATACTCTTCTCGCGGGTTGTAGGCGACGGCCATCGAGGCCGGCAGCGTCCACGGGGTCGTCGTCCAGATGATGGTCGCGACCTTTTTCCCGGCCAGCGCCGGATCAATTGCGGCCGGATCGCTGGTCAGCGCATAGCGGACCCAGACGCTCGGGCTGGTGTGGTTGGCATATTCGACTTCAGCTTCGGCCAGAGCGGTCTCGTCGTGAATGCACCAGTAAACCGGCTTCAGACCCTTGTAGACCATGCCTTTCTCAAAGAAGGCGTAGAAGTTGGCTATCACCCAGGATTCGAACTGCGGGGTCATGGTCGAGTAGGGCTCTTCGAAGCGGCCAAAGACGCCAATGCGTTTGAACTGCGAGCGCTGCAAGTCGAGATATTTCTCGGCGTACTTGCGGCAGGCCTTGCGCACCTGTAGAGGGTCCATCTGCAACTTCTTGCGCCCGAGCGACTCGTCGACCTTGATCTCGATGGGCAGCCCGTGGCAATCCCATCCCGGCACATACGGTGCGTCAAACCCCGCCATGTTGTGCGATTTGACGATGAAATCCTTGAGGCACTTGTTCAGAGCGTGTCCAAGATGAATGGGGCCGTTGGCGTAAGGAGGCCCGTCGTGCAGGACGTAAATGGGAGCGCCGCGCCGTGATTCGCGAATTTTCTCGTAGATATGAATTTTTTCCCAATGGGCGAGCATCTTGGGCTCGTTTTGCGGCAGGTTGGCCTTCATCGGGAAATCGGTTTTCGGCAGGTTAAGAGTCGACTTGAGATCTAGCGGCACTCCGGTCCTTTCTCATCTCGCCGGGCTCGACCGGTTTGCGCAATCCTCCGGCGGTGAAGCCGGGCCCCAGTACATTAGTCAAGCGGCGAGGAATTATCGCCGAGTCTTCATTATAGGGGTCCGGAAGCGAGAGTCCAATCCGGGCCGCCATCTCGGCGAATAGCACCATGGTGAAACGCAGCAGCCTGAAAAATTGATCTGCCGCGCCCAGTAAAAATTTCGCTCCTGTTTCATTTTCACAGGCTTCGAAAACAGTGGAGCAGCATCTAACGATGGGAATGGGGATACTCGGTGCGCGCGAAGACGGGCAGTAACTCGCATTTCGGAGAGCGAACAGGCAATTGCAGCCCTATTCGCGGACAGCAGATCCCGAAAAGAGCTGGGCGTCCGGAGTTTCCGGCAAACGCCTGACGATATCTGAAGATACATCAACTCCGGAATTGCTCTGGTACCGTGAGCAACTTGGCGAGCGATGTGCTCATCTTTTAAGCGACAGTCAAAGGCCCCGGTGGCGGAGAGGGACAAAGACGACTTATATGGCGAATGACGTTTTAAAGGCGCCAAGACTTGACTCCGGCAGACTGGACCTGCTGCCGAGGGGTAATTTCGATCAATCGCTTTGGGAATCCCTGATCAGCAATCTCCGAGAGACCTTTTTCCCCGAGAAGTTGCCGCCCTTGCAACTGACCTCGCGTCCGGTCAAGGTTCGCGATATTTGGGGCGACTACAACTACAAGAAGACAGGCGCTTCGGTATCGCTTGTGGTGCATGCCTTGGCGGTCGGCGGACTGATTGGCCTGACGATTTTCGGGGCGAAGGCCGTCAAGGAAGCGGAGCACCAGACGGTCACGTTGATCGCGCCGCCTGTGTCCGACTATCTGCCTCCGGTCTCGATGAAGAAGAATGATGTCATCGCCGGCGGCGGCGGCGGCGGCGACCACGACAAAATTCCTGCCGTGAGGGGCAAACTGCCCAAGCAGGCGATGGAACAGATCACGCCTCCGGCGATGGTCGTGCGGAATGACAAGCCAAAGCTGGTCGCGGAACCGACGGTGGTCATGCCGCCGCAGGTGAAAATGCCGGCCATGAACGCGCTGAATTTCGGCGATCCGAAGGCCGTGCTTCCCTCCGGACCGGCTTCGAACGGCACTGGATCGGGCGGTGGAATCGGCGCGGGTAGCGGCGGCGGCGTGGGTGTCGGAACGGGTCCTGGAGTCGGGCAAGGACGTGGCGGCGGTATTGGCGGCGGCGTTTTCCGGGTGGGCAACGGCGTTTCGGCTCCGCGCGCGCTCGATGCGCCGGACCCGGAGTACTCGGAAGAGGCCCGCAAGGCGAAGTACCAGGGAACGGTCGTTCTATGGATGGTTGTTGACCAGAACGGCGCTCCGCAGCAAGTCCGGGTGACGCGCAAACTCGGCATGGGGCTGGATGAAAAGGCGATTGAGGCCGTCCGCAAATGGAAGTTCGAACCGGCCATGAAGGATGGCAAGCCCGTAGCCGTACAGATCAGTGTGGAAGTCAATTTCCGGTTGTACTAGCTCCGTCGCTGACTCACCGCCTTTAGAAGCGGCCTGTCGCAGGAGCCCGGATTGCGCCGAAACTGACGCGAAAAGCCGGAGTTAAAAGGAGAGGCAAACCTGCCTCTCTTTTTTTGTGTTTGGGAGATTGCGCGACTTTGCCGCCAGGAACACCTTGCGATGGGGTGATCAGCTTGACACCGGAGAAATGCGCATAGCGTCGCCAAATCTGCTAACTTAAAAATTCAACATGCCAGCGTCCAACCAGACATGCATGGTGTGCGGCGAGCCCCTGACCCCGGCGGGGCGATGCGCCAACTGCGAGGCGGCGGCGGTTTCGCTTCGCCGGCATAAGCTCGGACTGCCCGTGCTGGTGCTGATCATCATTGCCGGTTTCAGTTTTACCCGCATGGTGGTGGACTGGTTCAACAATCGGCAGGATGAGCTGGCCGCCGATTGGTATCAGAAAGGCGTGGCGGCGCTCAGCTCGCACCGTCCCGAACAGGCGGTGGAAGATTTTGAGACTGCGCTGGTTTATGCCAAGCAGGACGACGACGAATACCGGGTTCGACTCGCCGAATCGCTGCTGGCCGCCGGACGTCCCGATGAGGCCCGCTCGCGTCTGCTGAGCATGCTGGAAGACCATCCGACCGATGCTAGGGTGAACCTGGAGCTGGCGCGGATTGCGGCCGCCAAGGGCGAGTTGCAAGACGCGATCCGGTATTTTCACGGCGCCATCGACGGCATCTGGAGCACGGGGAAAACGCCCGCGGTCGAACGCCTGAATACCCGCTTCGAACTCCTGGAAGTACTGGCCGCGCATCATCAGAACGACCTCGCGGAGACAGAGCTGGCAACGCTGTTGCCTGAGCTTCCCCCGAGCGCCAGCGCCTACACGCGGCTGGGACAGATCTATTTCCAACTGGGCGACTCGCGCCAGGCGCTTGCCGAATTTCAACACGCCCGGCAACTGGATCGCAACTTTGCACCCGCTTATGCGGCCGCTGGGGAGGTGGCGCTGCAGGCCGGCGATTATCCGGCGGCCATACGCTACTTGACGGACGCGGTGAGGCTGGACGATCAGCGACGCGAACTCCAGCCACCTGCTGACCAGGGCGGAGCAACTGCTCGCGACCGATCCGTTTTCGCCGGGAGTGACTGCGGCTGAGCGGGCGCGACGTACGGTGGCCGCGTACGAGGCGGCCGTGAAGCGGCTCGACGAGTGCGTTGGCTCGCGTGCCAAGGCTGCGGCCGGCAGTTCGTCGCGCCCTTCCGCCGAGGCGCAAACGGATGAGGACAAGCTGGTCCAGCTCCAGAAATGGGCCGAGGAACTCAGACGTTATTCGACCGAAGACCGCCTGAAGGGACGCGATGACGTGGTGGAGAACATGATGCGCTTCGTCTTCTCCACCGAAGATACGGCGGCGAGGCTGTGTGGCGCACCGAACGGGATGGATGAACTGCTGGCCACCATCGGCCATCATCGCTGGGGGAACCAGTAAATGAAGCCGATCGAAAAGCGCACCACCAGCGGCAGTCCGGTCCGGCGAAAGTACTGGTCGTCGTTGCAGCGGGTGCTGACCGGGTCCGCGCTTTTGTCGTTGCGCGAGGAGCAATTTTTCCTTGTGCTGTCGGTCATTATCGGCTCGATTACGGGACTGGTGGTGGTCTTGTTCAGGGTTGCCATCTCCGCCGTGCGATGGCTGCTGCTCGGTACCGGACTGCGGCCCACCGCTCCGCGCGTGTTCATCGCTCCGGCGCTGGCCGGTTTGCTGATCGCGGTGCTGGTCGGCAAGTTCTTTCCGCGCGTGCATGGCAGCGGCGTGAACCAGACGAAGAGCGCGCTCTATATCTATGACGGATATGTGGGCATCCGAACCACGATCGGCAAGTTCCTGACCAGCGCGCTGGCGATTGGCAGCGGACAATCACTCGGTCCGGAAGATCCCGCACTACAGGTCGGCGCCGGCGTAGCATCGTTGATCGGAAGACGGCTGCGGATTTCGCGCGAGCGCCTGCGGTTGATTGCGCCGGTCGGCGCGGCGGCGGGACTGGCGGCGGCCTTCAATGCGCCGATCACCGCCGTGCTGTTCGTCATCGAAGAAGTCATTGGCCGCTGGACCGCGGGAATTCTCGGCGCGGTGGTGCTGTCGGCCATATCGAGCACGGTGGTTGAGCGCTGGTTTCTCGGGCAGGAACCGCTGTTCCGGGTTCCGGAATATCATCTCGAACACCCGGGCGAGTTGATCGCTTATGCGGCGCTAGGAGTGCTGGGCGGCATCGCGTCGGTGTGTTTCGTCAAGTTCCTAGCCTTGCTTCGGCCATGGCTGCGGCGCCAGCCGTCATGGGCGCAATATCTGCAACCGGCCGCCGCCGGGCTACTGATCGGGTTGATCGGCATCCGTTTTCCGCAAGTCATGGGCGCCGGCTACAGCTCCATCGACCAGGCGATGAATGCGCGTTTCGGCTGGGAAATCCTCGGAATCCTGGCGGGATTGAAGATCCTGACAACCGGACTATCGTTCACCAGCGGAACGCCGGGCGGACTGTTCGCGCCCACGTTGTTTATCGGCGCGATGCTGGGCGGCGCCGTCGGCGGAGTGGAGCAGTCATTGTTTCCGCAGTTGTCGATTCCCGTAGGTGCGTACGCGCTCATCGGCATGGGGACGCTGTTCGCGGGAATCTTGCGCGCACCGATGACGTCGATCTTCATGATCCTGGAAGTGAGCGGCAATTATTCGATCATCCTGCCGGTTATCGTCTCCAATACGGTTGCCTACCTGATTTCGCGCACTTTTCAGCGGGTGCCGATTTTCGACCTGCTCTCGCGGCAGGACGGCCTCGACCTGCCATTGCTGGAAGAAGAGCGCGAAGCCGCAATCCTGCGCGTGGAAGATGCGCTATCGCCGTTCGGCGAGCCCGTGCTCGATGGCAATGGCTCGCTCCTTCACGCTCTCGACATCGTGCGGAACGCGAAAGGCGATTTCTTCCTGGTGCAGTTGCCGCACGGACGATGGGCCGGAGTTTCGCGAAAAACGCTGCTGGAACTCGAAGCCGGCGGAAGCGAATCGCTAGGCTCGCGGCTCAACATGTTTATTCCTGCACTCTATCCGGATCAGTCCCTGGAGACGGCGCTGCGCCACATCAGCGATTGGCCGTTCCTGCCGGTGGTTCATCGAGCCGATCCCGCAATGCTGATCGGGATCATCTCGGTGCAGGACGTGATCAACGCCTACCGGAACGCTGGGGTCGAAGAGCCGGAAAACACACTGTCACCGAATTAACCTTCCGCAAGGCCCGTCAGGCTGCTTTCGCCGCGGATCTCCGAAGATGCATGCAGGAAGCGGCCCGGAGGATGCCGACGATGTCGTCGGGCGCACAACAATCGGCTGCGCCAGCGGCCAGAGCGGCAACCCACATCTCCTCGTCGGCGAGTCGATGGGTGCAGATCACCGCAGTATCGCGATACCACCCGCAAATTTCATGCAGTTCCTGGAAATTGACTAGTTCGAGATCGATAATTACGGCGTAGGGCCGCTCGCTCCGGGAGAGCTTTTCCCGCAACTCGCGCAAACCGCGTACGATGCGGATTTCCGGAAAGTGTATTCGCAAGTTTGTGGCGAGTAGCTCGCCAACTCTATCGTCCACCTGGGCTATGAGGATTGAAAGTGACTGCATACAAATTCTCCCCGGCTCAAGACCTCGCGATCCACCCGGGTGAGTCAGCTTGACTGTCTTTCGGGCTTGCGCGGGATGAGCGAAGCATCCATGGGCGATTGCGCGCGCCCCCAGGACTGAATGATTCGGCTGCTATTGTGACTCCGGCCGATCGGCAGTATTGGCGAAGGGCTCCGGTTGCAGCCTTCCGTTTTGCTTGAGCAGGATTTCGACCTTGCCTTCGGCTTCTTCTAACTCCCGGCGACAGGAATCGGAAAGCCCCACACCTTCTTCAAAGAGTTTTAGAGCCTGTTCCAAAGGAAGATCGCCCCGCTCCAATTGCTGGACGATGGTCTCAAGACGTTGAAGGCATTCCTCGAATTTCGGCAAGACCTGCTCCTTATCTGATTGCTCCTTGCTGGCGATTCTACGTCAGATTCTACTCAGGGTGACAAGGAAATTCAGGAGTTAAGGACTTGCCCTAACCACACGCAATTTGTTTCACCTGATATTAGGTTGGAAAGCTAAGCAGGATCATTTGCGGTGAAAGGCCGGCGTTGCGGAGTCTCCCATCGTTTGGTCTGAGTTCATAGATCCGGCGATTTACAAGTCAACCGTAAGTCTTGGGGAGTCACGAAAGCGAAGTGCTCGGTCCGTGCGAGCCGCTTGCGAAAAACGGATTTCAAGTGAGGTGTTTCTTTACAACTTCTCTTAAAAGTTTTTTGGCGTGCCCACATCCCACCACGTGCCTGGAGCCAGCGCATTCGCCGATTCTGCCCAGGCCGTGCATTTACGGTAATAGATTCCGAATTATTAACCACAAAAGCAACTCAGAACCAAGTTTCCGAATCTCTGAAAGTGCCGGGATCGTTCCTCGCAGCCTTTCCGCAGGAGTGAAAGATGATTCGGAATTTTCTTCGCTGGCGTGGTGTGGTCACAGTTTCCTTTACCATTTCTTTACTTACCATTTTGCTATTTATTGTTTCGTTATCTGGATGCGGCCGCGGTGTTGCAGCGGGTGCGCAGTCGGAGACAGTAGGCACGCCATCATCTCCTGGAACAGGAAACACGGGTGACCCGACAGGAACAACGACAAATCCTCCTCCTCCCCAGCCGACGATTGCGATTTTGCCGGGGGTGGCGACGGTGAACGTTTCGGCGACCGAGCAGTTCACGGCTACGGTCACGAACGAGACCAGTACGGCGGTTTCCTGGACGGTGGATGGCGCGGCGGGAGGCAATGCCACGGCGGGAACCATCACCGCGAGCGGACTGTACACCGCGCCCGTCGCGGCCGGAGCGCACACCGTGACAGCGACCTCCGGCGCTGACGCCACGTTGACGGCCAGCGCCACCGTGACCGTGGTGAATCCGCCTTCGCCGGCGGGGGTGTACACCTACAAGTACGACAACGGGCGCACGGGGTTGAACCCGAACGAGAGCAAGCTGACGGTGGCGGCCGTAAGCAACGGGACCAACTTCGGCAAGCTCGGGAGCTGGACCGTCGACGGCAGCATTTATACCCAGCCGTTGTACGTGCCCGGGGTCTCCATCAACAACAGCACCTATAACGTGCTGTACGTCGGCACGGAGAACGACAGTGTCTACGCGCTCAACGCCGACGTGCCCGGCAGCGTGCTCTGGAAGCGCAATTTCCTGACTTCGACGGCGACCGTGGGCACCGGCTATACGGGCGGGCGCACCTCGATCGGCGGCAATGTCGGCATCACCGGCACGCCTGTCATCGACGCGGCCAGCAACCGCCTGTACGTCGTCATCCGCACCACCGAGGGCGGCAACCAGGTGCAGCGCCTGCACGCCATCGACATCACCACCGGAGCCGACGTGCTGACGGCGGCCGAGATCAATCCCGTGGTCAGCGGGAGCGGGCTGGGCAATGACGGCAACGGCAACGTTCCCTTCCTGCCGCTGACCCAGAACCAGCGTCCGGCGCTGCTGCTGAGCAATGGCATTGTCTACGTGACCTTCGCCTCGTTCAGCGATTACGATCCCTATCACGGCTGGGTGATGGCCTACAATGCGGCTTCGCTGGAGTTCATCGATGCCTACAACGCGACCCCGAACGGCGGCGGCGGCGGCTCCTGGATGGCGGGCGCCGGGCCGGCCGGAGACAGCGACGGCAACGTGTATTTCGCCACCGGCAACGGGCGTCCGGACGCGACCGCGCTGTTTGATCCGCCCAACGATCTGCCCAACAGCTTTCTGAAGTTGAACGTGATCGGCGGCAAGCTGACCCTGGTGGATTATTTCTCGCCCTACAACGCCAAGTGCTTGAGCGCCGACGATCTGGACCTGGGCTCCTCGGGGCCGACGCTGATTCCGGACCAGTTTGCCGGACATAGCATCATTGCCCTCGGCAGCAAGGAAGGACGCGCCTACCTGCTCGATCAAAACAATCTGGGCAAGTTCCAATCGGGCAGCGACAGCCAGGTTCTCAGCTCGGTGCTGTTCAATCCGGCGGCCTGCGGACAGGCGGCCTTCAACGCCAATGCGCCGCTGCGCGTCTACGGCTCGCCCGCCTACTGGAACGGCAACATCTACTTTGGATCGGCCTTCGGACCGCTGCGGCAGTACGCGATCAGCAGCGGCAAGCTGGTGCAGACGGCGCTGTCGACGCATCTCTACCCGGGCAACGGACAGCTGGGACGCGGGCCGCTGACCATGGTCTCGGCCAACGGAACGACGGATGCGATTGTCTGGACGGCCGAGAACGACCTCAACGGCCAGGGCTGGCTGCGCGCCTTCGACGCCACCAACGTCGCCAACCAACTCTATGTCACCAACTTCGGCGCCGGCAGCAACTTCATCATCCCCATGGTCATCAACGGCAACCTCTACGTCAGCGGCCAGAAAATCCTCTACAAGTTCGGCCTGCTCAAGTAGAACGGGCAGAAGTCTCCTAGCGATGCTTCACCTCTCAACTCCGGCAGACGGAACAAGTCTGTCGGAGTTTCTCAGCGGACAATCGCTTAGTTTCGGTGTCCGGAGATGCCGATGAAATTCTTCAACTACACCGCATAGGACATTAATGCGGTTTCACATCTGCTATCTCCGATTTTTCGAGGTGTCATCCTCAGGCAGAGCAAAGCGGAACCGAAGGATCGGCTTATGTTCAGCACGTACAAACAGCAGATCCCTCGCTACGCTCAGGATGACACCGCAGTGAGCTCGTTTTAAGCAGCTTGTTATGTCGGACGGCCGCAATGCGCTCACGAGCAGTGCGACCAACAGCACATCGCTCTTCCTGATACTTATCCTATAGTGCACTCACTAAGCGGCAACTATTCGGATGCGGACAGCGTGGTGGAGCATACTTCGCGATGTAAAGCCGCATAGCACTTAATAGCCCCGAGGAAGACGCCTCTCGACGTCTTCGTGTCACTTCGCCTGCGTATCACTTATCTTTAACGGTAATTGACTTACTGAAGTTTGTGCTTGAATCGAAGGCCTTGACCAGAATTGTATGAGTTCCGGTGCTAAGGCTGATGGCTGTATTGATGAGCGTTGCCGATGTCTTTTGCTGGTAGACTAACTTGCTATCCACATAGATGTTCATCCCTGTTATGGCCTTGCTGTCGGTTGCGTAGGCCACGACCTGTACGGGCGACGTGACAGTTGAGCCAGCCGTCGGTGTGCAGATGGTAATACTGCGGTTGGTCTTACTGATGGTGCAGCCTTGGGTGACGTTTACATTCTTTGTGGCGGAGGTAGTCGCGCCGCGGCTGTCCGTCACGGTGCCTGTCACGGTGAAGGTGCCGGGTACGTAATAGGTATGGCTTGCCGTCAGGCCGGTAACCGCCGCAGTACCATCGCCGAAGTTGAAGGTGCCGCTGCTGATGGTGCCATCGGGCGACGAGGACTGGGTGAGTGATGCCGTGATCTTCAAAGAGGTCTTTCCGCTGGACGGCGTAACCGTTAGCACCGCGGTTGGAACTGCTCGTGCGACCGTTACCTGCTGCGTAGCGGTAGCCTTTACACCATTGCTGTCGGTAACGGTTCCAGTGACCGTGAAAGTACCTGGTGAGCTATAGGTGTGGTTTGCCGTCAGGCCGGTGACCGTCGCGCTGCCATCGCCGAAGTTAAAGGTGCCGCTGCTGATGGTGCCATCGGGCGATGAAGAATTAGCCAGCGATGCGGAGACCTTCAGCGGAGCAGCACCGCTGGCGGGGTTCACGGACAAGGAGGCAGTTGGAGTGGCGGCCGAAACCGTAACCTGCTGCGTCGCCGAGGCTGTAGCGCCAACGCTGTCGGTGACCGTAGCGGTGACCGTAAAGGTGCCGGACTTGCTGTAAGTGTGATTTGCGTTCGGTCCCGCAACGGTTGCGCTGCCGTCGCCGAAGTTAATGGTCGAGCTGGCGATTGTTGCATCCGGAGAAGATGAGTTCGCGGTGGAGGCGGAGATAGGCAACGGCGCAGTTCCGCTGGTGGCGCTGAGTGTTAGCACGGCGTTAGGCGGTTGTGCCTGCGGCATATAGCCGACAGAGGCCGACATTATATTCTGTACCGAAGGCGCGCCAATGGCTTCGACAAAGAACTGATAGGTTGTACTTGGAAGCAGATTGTAGGAGGAAAGATTGAACACGTGCTTTCCCGCCGCGACGTTGGCCAGATTCATAAGCTGCTGGCCATCCAGGGAGAGGAAAACGACGTAATGATCAACTGCATTCTCATTGCCGGTAATTGCCCATTGCAGCGACGTTCCATTGATCGAGGGTGAAATCGTAAGGCAGTTGCCAATCCCGGTTTCGATTTCGGTGCCTTCCTCGTAATCATTCCAAGTGACGATTTGCAGCGCCTGGAGTTGATTGCTTGACGAGTAGCCTGCGGCGGCAACCGCGCTGAACGTATCCAGCCAGGTCTGTCCGCAGTGCTGATTCATGATTCGGGGGTTGCTCGTGACCCAGGGTGCGAGGGATTCGTTGAACCCGATGTAACTGGCGCCATAAGTCAAATCGCCGGGAAGGGCCTGCATTCCGGAATAGAAAGTGGAGAGAACGGTAAGGTTTTCGTCGTTGGGATTACTGGTGTCGATAATGACCCAGGCGAAGTACCCGTCGGCATCCTGATGGTTCATCCCGCTGGTGCCGATGAAGACGAAATATGGATTGCCGGGAACGCTGCTGCGCACCAGGGGCCAGTTGATGGAATATTTATCGACCCCGAAAAAGAACACGGGCGGGCGGCCATTGATCGTCATGTAAGCCGGCGAACCCTCGTACGTGTTGTAGACGTAAGTGAGATCGCTGATCACCTGCTGGGTAACGCTGCACCCCGATGTAGCTGCACATGCGTTCAGCGCGCCCACATCTTCCTGGACGGCAAAAACGAAAGCACCATTTCTACTTTCCGCCTCGCTCTTGAGCAGTAACGTGGTGTTGTTTTCGACGGCCATATCGGGGCCGTACCAGTCGACGATTGCGCCGGAGATGCCACGGCTTAACATGTCGGTAACCTGCTTGTGCACCTGCGTAGGATCGTCGGAGTTGTAACCCACATTGATGTGACTGGGTTGGCCGAACCACGGCATGAAATGGGCGTAGATCGCGGTCGTGGCGCCTGAGTAAAGCAGGTTCGAGGTTGCCAGTTTGCTGACGTTTCCCGGCGCTGGATCTCCGTTGCTGAGTGCGGTAAATGAGGCGGCGGCGCTAGTGTTGTTGGCCGTCTCGGCGGAAAGCGTGGTGGTCGGGGTGAAGACAAACTGCTGCGCCATCGCAGCAGGCAGGCCGAGAACAGTGATGCCGGCCAGTGCTGCCGCGAGCGCAAGGTGTTTAGCGTTCAGGTACTTCGATCCGAGTAGCACAGCAGATCAGATGGCCAGAGACTCGTGCGAGTTTGCCTGAAATCGAGAGCTGTTCGCCGGGTACACGGAAACTGAAAACCCATTGCGCGATTAAGAGCTTGATCTCGAATTCAGGAGCTCGGCTCTCGGCTCAGATGCGCAGATTAATAGCAGAGGGATGTTCCCGGTCATCACTGTTTCGTGTAGGTTGCTGGACAGACTAGGCATCTCATTACAGTCACTCGGTATTCCGTTACCACGCAGAAGAACTATCGGGAATTTTCCGAATAGCTGCTTTTTCAGGGCGAGGGGCGCAGCGGCCTTGCTGTAAGATCTTTGTCATGGATGTCCCTGAAACTACAGTGACTCGTTTGCGGACGCAGCTTGACTGCTTGCCGATCCTTCTCTCCGGAGTACCCGCGGCGGCGCTCGATGACCGGCCGATAGCAGGGAAGTGGTCAGCACGCGAGCACCTGGCGCACCTGGCGCGGTATCAGGAGATGTTCTTGAGCCGCATGCAACGCATACGAAGTGAAGATAGTCCGCGCTTACCGCGCTACCGGGCAGAAGACGATGCCGAGTGGCCGCAATGGATGCAGTTGCCTACCGCCGCGATTCTGGCGTCTTTAGGCTCGTTGCGGGCGCAGATGGTAAACGAGGTCGGCCATCTTTCAACCGAGGAATTGTCGCGGATCGGTGTTCATCCAAAATTCGGCGAGATGACACTAGGGCTGTGGCTGGAGTTCTTTCTGCTGCATGAGGCGCATCACTTGCTGGCCGTGATGCAACTGGTTCGCACGCATTGAGCCGGCTAAGCGTGGGGCAATGAGGCCTGAACCAGTTCGACGATGAAGTTCGGATCTTCTACTTCGACAATCAGTTCGCTGTACCTCTCGTCTTTCAACTCAATCACAATCGTGTTGTCGGGATGATGAACGTCCCAGAAGACCCGTTTGCCATCCTGATAGAACGTGCCGGCCGTGAGTACTCCGGGAATGTTAGTTCCGGGCATTCTGGCTCCGTGACACCAGCCATGGGCTATCGTGCTGTCCGCCCTGATTCCGGCTACGTGTCGCAAGGGAATTTCCAGTGAGCTTTTGAAGGCCCACAGTCTATCGGCCCCGCGCACGTGCAAAATCAGCCTGTCATCCGTGACCGATAAATCCACCATATCTTACCTCGCAATATAGGAATGACTGCCAGCGGATCAAACCGACAGCCGTTCCGCTGTTCAATACGAAAACGAATCACCGCGAAGCAGAGGTCGAATGAGCGCTGAGCTGATCGCTTCAGGCCCGGGCGTCTCTACGATCGATGGCGCCGAGTTGCGTCAGATGATGCAGCAAATGGCGCAAATAGTCCTCGACCAGAAAGCGCAACGTCACCGGCTCACCGGAGCCAATGCGGCAGGCCGCTTCCAGTTGAGCCGCTGGCAGGTGCGCGATGATATGAGCAAGATGACGGCTGTAACTTGCCCACAGTGCGACCAGAGCGGGCCAAGGTTCTTCTTCAACGGCTTGCACACGCACCCAATCCTGCTGTTCATAGCCGGGAAAGTCGAGCGAGCCCTGCAGGGCGGCGCGCACGAACCGCTGATGGTTATTCGAGGTCGAATCGATCAGATGTCCGAGGACCTGCTTCGATGACCATCCGCCGGCCAGGATCGGCTTCGCGCTCTCCGCTTCGCTAACCTGCTGAAGGACAGCTTCGGCTGAGCTGATGACATGAGAAAGTTTCGCGCTGAGTGAGTTCATCCAGACATATTAAACCACGCGAGCACGTCCTATGTCGGATGAGGTTTTCAGACCGGACCGACCGGTTACTGGAGATGCAGTCGCGCGCGTGCCATGAGCAAAGCAACAAGGCCGAGCAATGCGGTAAAGATCATGTAGAAGCCAGGCGCCATCTTGCTGCCCGTCAGGGCGATGAACGAAGTGATATAGAACGGAGCGAATCCGCCAAATATCGGTACGCCGATGTTGTAGCTGAGCGACATGTCCGGTAGCCCGGGTTTGGGCGGGGAAGCACTCGGCAAGGAAGGCCGGCAGCGCGCCGCTGTATCCGGTTTTCAACAAACTCATCCAAGCCACAGTCAAGATGAGCGTTGCCATGGAGGCATGAGCGGTCAGGATACTGAAAACCGGATAGACGGAAACAAGAAACAACACGGTCGTTGTCATCATGATCCGGCTACGTCCGACCGTATCCGACCAATGCCCGATCATCGGTGCTCCGAAGGTCAGGATGACGGCGCCTACCAGCGTCGCCACAAAGCCGGTCGATTGCGGCAGGTGCAACGACTTGGCGGCATAGGTGGGCATATAGAGGATCAGGTAATTGGAACTGGTGGAAACCACGACCGCCCCTATGGCGAGAAGCACGCGGTCCCACTGGTTCACCAGCAGGTCGTGCACTGGCGTTCGGGTGGGCTTGATGCTAAGGAATTCCGGCGTTTCGGCTACACGGCTCCGGATGTAAAGGCCCACAGGCCCGATCAGCAGGCCGAAGAGATAAGGCGTGCGCCAGCCCCAGGACTCGAGTTGCGGCCTTCGTCAGGAGCGTAGTCAGGGCCACTCCGAAGGTCGACGCTATCAGCGCGGCCAACCCCTGGCTGGCCCATTGCCAACTCGCGAAATATCCTTTTCTCTCGGAGCCATGTTCCACCAGGAATGCGGTAGCGCTGCCGAACTCGCCACCCACCGAAAAGCCTTGCATGAGACGCGCCAGAAGCACACAGATCGGCGCCAGAATGCCGATCGACGCATAGCTGGGCATGATCAGCATGAGGAAGGTGCCGATCATCATTAAAAGGATTGAAACCAGGAGGGACGCTTTGCGCCCGGCCCGGTCGGCATAGGCTCCCAGGAAAATAGCTCCGACCGGCCGCGCAAGATACGAAATGCCAAAAGTGCCCAGCGCCATCAGCAACGACACGGTTTCGTTCGCGGCAGGAAAGAAGAGCCGCGAGATGGTGACCGCGAAATAGCCGTAGATGAGGAGGTCAAACCATTCGAGGGCGTTGCCGATCGAGGCGGCGGCGATGAGTTGGTACATATGCGCCGGCTTTTGCGCAGGCGCCGGGACCGTATGTGCTGTTGATGCTCATGCGACCCTTTCCTTGCCTTCCGGTATGCAAAGCTGAAAACAAGGCGAAAAACTCGCTCAGGCTTGTTGGCAATGTGTGTTTCGGAAGGGTAGAACAATACCACCGGGTCGCACAGATTCAAAGCTGAAAAGCTGGCTCTAGGAACCGAGACGACTAACATGCTTGAGAAAATGATACCAGTGATCGCAATCGCTGGAGTTTGCAGGCACGCGGGAGCGTTCAGGCGCGCAAAGACAGGTCCGTCGCTGCGCTCAGGAGACGTATCGGGCAAGATTAAGTTCGTAGTGAAAACGCATATCCCCATTGGAAGGTTAATTAGTTTCCGGGATACACCTGCTCTGCAAGTGCGTGCTTGCGGCGCAATCTGGCCGGTTCTAGATTTGGCAGGAAGTAAGCGAGAAAGCCGATTGCCGGCATGAACGCGCACATTCGATATACGAAATCGATGCTTGTCTTATCGGCGAGTTTTCCCAGCATGGCGGCAGCCACCCCCGCCACGCCAAAGGCAAAGCCAAAAAACAACCCGGAGATCATCCCAACCTTTCCGGGAATCAACTCCTGTGCATAGACCAAAATCGCCGAGAACGCCGAAGACAGGATCAAGCCGATCAGGACGGTAAGGATGCCGGTCCAGAACAGATTGGCATAAGGCAGAAGCAAGGTGAACGGGAGCACCCCGATGATCGAACACCAGATGACGTATTTGCGGCCGAAGCGGTCGCCGACCGGACCGCCGATCAGTATGCCGGCGCCAGTCGAGGCAAGGAAGATGAACAGATGAATCTGCGCGTTCTGCACGGGCAGATGGAACTTGCTGATCAGGTAGAACGTGTAATAACTGGTGATGCTCGACATATAGATGTACTTGGAAAAGATCAGCGTGAGCAGAATAGCGAGTGAAAACGCGACCTTTCTGGGAGGCAGCGGCGAGCGAACGCGTCGTGGTTGCCGCCTGAACTTTGCTTCCGGGAAAATACCGTCCGCCTGTACCAATTTCCGATGATGAAGAGCAGAACCATGGCCAGCAGCGCGTCCAGGGAAAACCACGCAATGCTCTGCTGACCACGCCCGATCACGATGAATGCGGCCAAGAGCGGCCCAAGCGAGAATCCGAAATTCCCGCCCACCTGGAAAATAGATTGCGCCAATCCGTGTTGTCCGCCCGAGGCTAACCGTGCCACGCGCGAAGACTCAGGATGAAAGACCGCCGATCCCACGCCCACCGCGGTCGCCGAAATCATAATGGTATGGAAGCTGTTGGCCCGGGAAAGCCAGATCAAGCCGCCGAGCGTGACAGTCATTCCAACCATCAGCGAATACGGCCTGGGCCGGCGATCGGTGTATAGACCGATCAATGGCTGCAAAAGCGAAGATGTAATCTGATAGGTGAGAGTGATGAGCCCGATCTGCGAAAAAGTAAGGTTATAAGATTTTTTGAAAAGCGGATAAAGGGCGGGCACCAGCCCGCCGATGATGTCATTCAAAAGATGGCACAAGCCGATCGTGAGCAGGATCGCAAATACAGGGGCCTCGTCCGCATGGTCCGGCAGACGAACATCGTCAACTTGGTGTTGGCGTAGACATTGTCACAATTCTCTGGGCTAGCTCGCGCACAGCGGAAACTGCCGTCGTTGTAGCGTGCGTTCAACAATCTCTACGCGTGAGGGCGGTCACTCTGCACAGTGCAAAAAAAGATGATACCAGCTTGAGGTTCCACTCGCGAAGCCAATGTCGGCCTGGGTTCCGAATCCGATCCCATGCCGCCCGCCGCATGGTAAATTGAAACTGCCTTGACTCCTCAGTTGGAAGCTATTTTGCGCGAGAGCTATCGCGAACTTCGACCGCGGGCGGAGATGCCCGACTTCGAGGTCCGCTTTTATCCGTTCGCCAACATTAATAACACCATTCGGTTGCGCGAGGGGACGCTCAAGCTACGCATTTCCGATCTCCTGGAGGGAGCGCCGGAAACGGTTCTGCGGGCGATCATCCACATCCTGATGGCCAAGATCTACCGCAAGCCCATCGACGCCAGCCACGCCACGCGCTACCGGCGCTACGTTTCCAGTCACGACCTGCAACAGAAGGCGCACCTGGTGCGGCAGATTCGCGGACGCAAACTTTTCGCGTCGGCGCAGGGACACATCTACGATCTGGATGCCATTTTCGAAGACCTCAACCTGCGCTTTTTCCATGGCCTGTTGGCGCGCCCGCGAATGTCGTGGAGCAGCGTCCGCGCCCGCAACAGCCTTGGCCACTACGATCCGGCCCACAATGCCATCGTGGTCAGCCGCATCTTCGATCAGCCGCGGGTGCCGCGCTATGCAGTCGAGTATCTGGTCTACCACGAAATGCTCCACCTCAAGCATCCTGTCAAGCTTCGCGGCAGCCGCCGTTCGGTGCATGGTCCGGAGTTTCACGCGGACGAAAAGCTGTTTCCCCAGTTGGAGCAAGCCAAGCAATTCTTGAAGACTCTGTAGACGAATCGAATCGGTCGACGCGCGAGCAGATGCGGCTCAGGCCGCGGGCCGGCTGCCATCTTCCTCGCTCTTTGCCGCGGTCTCGGAGAGTGCCGCCGGTCTTTGCTCCGGCGTGCTGGACGGGAAAATCGCCGGAAGCGCCGCGGCTGCGGCATCCACGGTAAACAAGGGCACCCGCGCGGTTGCCAGCCGATTTTTGTAGGGATATTCGCCAGTCATGAAATCGCAGTCCAGACCCTCCGCCAGCGAACCCGCAGCGACCTCAAACAGCAGAAGCTGCCCCGGAGAAAAGCCTGCCCACCGCGAATCGTAGTAGATGGTGTAGCAGTGGCGCACAGCATCGTCCCGGAAGGTGACCAGCGCCGCAACCAGTTCGCTGTCGGTCTCATAGGTGTATACATCGCAGCGCGATTCTTTCTCGGCGGCGATCCGCACCATGAATTCCTGTCGCATGCGATCCTGAAAAAGATTCTCCGACGGCGTTGCCTGCCTGCCCTTGGCTTCCAAGATGAATCGCACCAGCTCCCGTTCGCTGCCCGCATGTTTTCTGAACATGACCGCCTGTTTGGCGATGCGCCGGGTGTGCCGTCCGAGACGGGAATGCATCGCCAGGAAGCGATCCCGGCAGGAAATCGTCGAAGCCGCGCCGTCAGTTATCATCGCGCTTAGATTGCCAAAGGCAGCTTCCATCAAGCCCGGCTCCAGAGAGTGCGTACTCCGGAGGAGCTCCAGATCGCGGCTGCGCACGCCGGGAGCATAGGCAAAAGGCTGCGGTTGGGCTTCCCGCCAAAGCTTTTGACTCCGCTCGCCACGCAAAGCGGTCAAATGGAAAGGGCGATTCAGGTTGCAAAGCCGCTGCCATGCCTGCTGCAATACCGTTTTGTCACCGGCATAGAGCACATCGCGATAGTCAAATAGCCTTTCGCCGATCAGGCTCGTCGAGCCATCGTGGCGAATGACGGCGGGAATGAGCGCCGCCCCCGAATCGGATTCGCAGCAGATGACGTACGGTTGTTCCCGCCGGGCGAAGCAGGCGGCAGCCAATTGGCCCCAGCAAAAACTCTGGAAGATGGTCACATCGTGGGCAAGTTGCTCCCAGAGGTTGCGCACACTTTGGAATTCCGCCGCGTTCTGAATGATTCTGGTCTGGATCACACCCGTCCACCGGCGCGGGCCGCCGACTGGCCGGCTCTCGTTCGCTGTCTTTTAGAAGCGGGAAACGCGGCGCGGGTTCTCTGCAGAGTTGCAGAACAGGATTGCCCGGAGAATTTTCGGCATGCCGGTCGCGAATCCCGCCTACCGTGATTTCTCCTCTGCCGCCTGGTTTTGTTCCTTGAGCATGTTGCGGGAGGATTTTGCGCTATCGTTAACCGCCTCGATGGCGTCTGCCAACTCCGCATTCACCTGCCGGAGCACGGCGGGCGGAAGCGTCTCGCGGAGCTTGCGCAGCCGCTGCTGGAAATCGCTTTCACTCTCGACTACGATGCGCAGAGCCATACGCAGATCGGCATCAAGATCATCGAAACCATCGAGATTGTCATCCAATTGGTCAATGATGTCGGTGAAAGCGTAGAGCAGTTTGCGAAGTTCCAAGACCTGGGGCGGCTGAAGTTGCGGGGCACTCTGCAATTTCTCGCCGGCCTCAAGCCGCGACCGCGCGAAGTCGAGCAGAAGCTTGGTATGTGCATCCGGCATCTGCGCCGTATCCCGCAGGTCGTCGGCTTCCTTGACGGTGAGCGAGTCCTGGCTCTGCGCAGCCGCGGCGAGGCACAAGCCTGTGGCAAGCGTGAGCATCAGCAGGAGAGCGATGGGGAAATGCTTTTTCATGCTTGGTTCTCCTTCAGGTCAAACACACTGGAGAGCAGTTGCGAGCGCAGTGGTTCGAGCGTGGCGATCTCGGTCCGGTGCACGTTGTTCCACGCCAAGCAAGCCGCGTAAGGTCGCTGAGCCCGGCGAGAGCAGATAGAGCCTGAGAAACTGCTTGCCTCTATCGGGGCCGAGCGTGTCATGGCAATGCCTGCACAAACTCGGATTCAGCTTTGGCCTGACGGGGCTGCCTGAGGAGCGTCAATTCAGCGGGATACGCGTTGCGGGGTAGTTATGGCACGCTCAATTCTGGGGCGGGAAGCACGCGGGCCAGCCATTGTCCGGTGTAGGATTTCGGGTTCTGCACGATTTTTTCCGGCGGTCCCACGGCGACCACCTCGCCGCCACGGTCGCCGCCTTCCGGTCCAAGATCGATCACCCAATCGGCAACCTTGATGACGTCGAGGTTGTGCTCGATGACCAGAATCGAGCCGCCGGCGTCGATCAGGCGGCGGAAAGCGAGCAGCAGCTTGCTGATGTCGTCGAAATGCAGGCCGGTGGTCGGCTCGTCAAAAATATAGAGAACATGCGAGAGCCGTCGGGGGGCTCCGTCGGCGGGCTTGGGACGGTGCAGGCTGTGCGGCTGAAGGTGCGCCGCCAGCTTCATGCGCTGGGCTTCGCCGCCGCTCAGGGTGGTGGCGCTCTGGCCGAGGCGCAGATATCCCAGTCCGACTTCATCCAATACTTTCAGTTTATCGACGATCTTTTGAATGCCAGAAAAGAAGTGCAGCGCCTCTTTCACCGTCATGTTGAGCACGTCGTGAATGTTGCGGCCATGATAGTGAACCGCCAGGATCTCCGGTTTATAGCGTGTGCCCTTGCACTCTTCGCAGCGCAGCTCGACGTCGGCCAGAAACTGCATTTCGACCGTGACCGTGCCGTCTCCCTGGCAGTTCTCGCAGCGTCCGCCGGGGATGTTGAAGGAGAAATTCCCGGCCGTGTACCCGTGTTTCTGGGCTTCGGCAAGCGAGGCGAACAGTTCCCGAATGGCGTCGAACGCCTTGATGTAGGTCACCGGATTGGAGCGCGGAGTGCGTCCGATCGGCGATTGGTCGACCAGCACTACTTCGTCGAGCAAGTCGCCGCCTTCCAGCCGGGTGTAAGAGCCTGCGGAAACCGCACCTGTGGTTTGGCGCTTCTGTTCGGCAAGCCCGTTGTAGATGATGTCGTGGACCAGGGTCGATTTTCCCGAACCGGAGACGCCGGTGACCGCGACGATCATGCCGAGAGGGATGTTGAGATCGAAGCCCTTCAGATTGTGGCCGAGCGCGCCAAAAACTTTGAGTTGCATGCGTCCGGGCGTCCGCCGGGTTTGCGGCACCTGGATCTCAAGATCGCCGTTCAGGAAACGTCCGGTGAGAGAAGCATGGTTCAGGCGGAGTTCCTCGTAAGTTCCCTCGGCCACCAGGTTTCCGCCGTGCTCGCCCGCGCCGGGACCGAGGTCGAGAATACGGTCGGCGTTGCGCATGACTTCCGGGTCATGCTCGACCACCAGAATGGTATTGCCGAGGTCGCGCAGGTTTTTCAGGATGTTGATCAGACGGGAAGTATCGCGGCTGTGCAGACCGATGGAAGGCTCGTCGAGCACGTAGAGCGTTCCCACCAGACGCGATCCCAGCGAAGTCGCCAGTTGAATGCGCTGCGCTTCGCCTCCGGAAAGCGTCGAGGCCAAGCGGTCCAGCGTAAGGTATTCGAGTCCGACTTCGTGCAGGAAACGCAGGCGGTCACGAATCTCTTCCAGCAGCTTGCCGGCGATTTCGCTCTCCATGTCCGTCAGCGTAAGGCCCCAGAAAAACAGCGCCGCCTGCTCGACCGTCATGGCGCAAATCTGGCAGATGTCTTTGTCCGTGATCTTCACCAGCCGTGCTTCCGGCCGCAAGCGCGCGCCACCGCAGGCGCCGCACACGGAATAGCCGCGGTAGCGGCTGAGAAAAACGCGCACGTGCAGCTTGTATTTCTTGCGCTCCAAGTGGGCGAAGAAGCCGCGCACGCCAAACCACTTGCCATCGCCTTCGATGATCGTTCGCCGGTGCTCGGGGTCGAGGTCGCTCCAGGGAACATCGAGCGGAATTCGCGCCTGGCGGGCATAACGCTTCATGTCGGCCGCAAACGGCTTGTACTTGGGCTTGGTCCAGGGCTCGATGGCGCCTTCGGCGAGCGTCTTCGAGGAGTCGGGCACAACCAGATCCATATCGAAGTCGATGGTGTTGCCGAAGCCCTGGCAGCGAGGACAGGCGCCGAACGGGCTGTTGAAAGAAAACAGCCGCGGCTCGGGCTCCTCGTACTTGAGATTGCAGGCCTTGCACTCGAAGCGTTGCGAGAAGCGCAAGCGCCGCACCTTGCTGCCATCGCGCGGAGCGGTTTCAAAGATCACTTCTCCGGCTTCGCGGTAGGCGCTCTCCACCGCATCCACCACGCGCGCACGGATGTCGGGCTCAATCGCGATGCGGTCGAGCAATAGAAAGACCGGAGCGTCGAAGTTCACGTCCAGCAGCGACTCGGGCGTGGAGAACTCGAAAATCTGCCCGTTCTGAAACAAACGGTTGAAGCCGCGCTTGCGAAGTTCGAACAGGCGCTCGCGGAGCAGGTCGTCGACCGCCGGGACCGGCGTTTTTTTGGCGCGGCCGCGAGGCTTCTTTTCCGGCTCCGGCGGAGCGGGTACGGGCCGTAACGGAAACAGCACATTGAGCCGCGTGCCTTCTTCCAGGGCGAGCACGGCGGCGGCAACTTCGTCGACCGTGTCTTTCTTGACCGGTTGGCCGCACTGCGAGCAATAGGTGTGTCCGATGCGGGCGAAAAGCAGACGCAGGTAATCGTAAATCTCGGTTGCCGTTGCCACCGTGGAGCGCGGATTACGGGTCTGGTTCTTCTGGCGGATGGCGACCGCCGGCGCGATGCCGTCGATGAGATCGACGTCGGGCTTTTCGATGCGCTCCAAAAACTGCCGGGCATAGGCCGACAGCGACTCCACGTAGCGGCGCTGCCCTTCGGCGTAAATCGTGTCGAAGGCGAGCGAGGATTTGCCGGAGCCGGAGACCCCGGTCACGACGGTCAGGCTGTTGTGAGGGATTTCAAAATCAATGTTCTTGAGATTGTGAACCCGAGCCCCGCGCACGATGATGGATTCGTTGAACATACCCAGACAATCGATCCGGGTTCCCGCCCATGCGTCCACAGACGCCCTCAGCCGGGAAACCAGAACATTACATTATAAATTGCGGAGAGGGTTTCCACGAAGCGGCCTGACCTCGCTTATATGAGAAACCACCAGCGCCGGTAATAACTGAGGGAACAGAATATCGTGGCGATTCCGCGCTATTTGAGGAACCACAGCAGGGCGAGCAGGTAGAGCCAGAGCAGACCCATGAAGTGCCAATACCAGGCGGCGATGTCGATGACAATCCGGCGGCTTTCGAGCGAGCGCCTCTGCCGTCGGTGGAAGCCGGCATAGATCAGCACCAGGACGCCCGCCACCAGATGCACGGCGTGCGCGCCGGTCAGCAGAAAGGCGAAGCTGCTGGCGGGGCCGCTGTTGAAGAAATTGCCCTGGGTGTGCAAGATGTTCCAGGCCAGCCATTGCCCGGCGAGAAACAGGGCTCCCAGCGCGGCGGTCAGGCGTACCCACGCGATCGAATGTTCCGGAGTAGGCCGGATGCCCGGCAAACTCGTGGCCGGAACCAGGATCATCTCGATGGTGGCGGCCCGTCGCGCGACTTCAATGGTGATGCAGCTTAGCAGCAGGAACCCGGTATTGATCAGCAGCAACTTCGAGGGCAGATGTACCGGGACCCAATCGGTGATGAATTTTCCGGCGATGGGATCGAACTTGCCGGCGGTTCTCCGCGCCAGAAACAGCGTCGTAAAAGCCAGAAACAGCATGGAGATCGACGCCACGGCCAAGCTGAGCCCCAAGCGATAGCGTCGCAAACGCTCATTGGGGTTCGGAATGTAGTCGCCATCTCCGCGGCCGCCGCCTCCGCCGCCGCCAAAAGGTTCCGGCGGAAAAGGCGTACGTCCGTTGCCTCCAACGGAGGGCTTGGGAGTTTTGGTTCGGAAGAGCTGAGACGCCATTGCCATAAGATGCGCGACTGCCCGGAGAAGTTCCGCGATTGCCGCTCCAGCGGACCTGAAGCGGTAGAGTCCTCTGCTCGCCGCAGGGTTTTCCGGTGAGCGGCGCGGTTTTCGAAATTCCGGATCGCGTGGCTTTTGAGAGCCAGTTCCAGAGTAGATGTTCCCGGCCGAGGTACTTACATCCGTCCCTAATGGCCGCCCGGAGAAGGTCCGGCAGTTTGCGGAATCCGCATGTTGTATGCTGGTTTTCGGGATGGCTACGAATACCAAAAATACCAAGAAGACCAGGAAAGAACCTGGCCCAGGCGTTCCGGGCAACAATGGGGCGTCGGCGAAAGTCGCTCCAAACTATTGCTTCGGCTGCGGGCGTGACAATCCAGAGGGCTTAGGCTTGAAATTTGTTTTTGACTCGGAGCGCAATTCCTTTGTCTGTCACTTCAAGCTCCGGCGATGCCATACCGGTCCTCCGGGGCACGCGCACGGCGGCATTATCGCGACTATTCTCGACGAGGCAATGGGCAAGGCGAACCGCATCACCCAGGTGACCGCGGTCACCCAGTCCATGACGGTCGAGTATAAAAGGCTGGTGCCTCTGGGCAAGCCCCTGATCGCCGAAGGGTGGCAACGCAGCATCAGTGGACGCACTCACGTCAACGTGGCCGAACTGCGTAGCGCGGAGGGCGAGTTACTGGCACGAGGCGAAGGCATATTCATAGCCATCGATCCGCAGAAGATGTTCAGCCAACAGATCAAACAGGGCGAGAGCTGGGGTGCTCGGTAGGCGCCGTACGCCGCACTAAGCCGGAGAATGCGATAGTAGGGAGGCTACTAAAAAACTCGTAGGAGTGTCATCCTGAGGTCGCGCCGGTTTTACGCGGCCGAAGGATCTGCTTTGCTTCCAGTACGCACAAACAGCAGATCCTTCGCTACGCTCAGGATGACACCCGAGGAGAATAGTTTTTCAGCAGCCTGCTAGAGCAGTTTAGAAAACGTACTTGCGTTTATCGCCGAGTGAAAAACGCCCGGCTTCTGCGAGGACTATACCTTTCGCTAAACTGGTCTAAGGCGCATCGGACGCGGCCCGCAAGCTGGCGCCGGTTCGCGCTACAATAGAATGTTCCGGCCGAGACCACATACCGCTTGCTTTGTCTTCAGGGCAGAGTTGTCGGCCGCGTGATCTTGCAGGAGATACTGATAATGTGGGGAGACAAGTTTTATGTCGGAAAATAATGGAAGTTCCGGTCTGCGTCTGAAAATCGGTCTGGCCGAGATGCTGAAGGGCGGCGTGATCATGGACGTGATGAACGCCGAGCAGGCCGAAGTCGCCGAGAAAGCCGGGGCAACCTCGGTGATGGCACTGGAGCGCGTACCGGCCATGATTCGTGCCGAAGGCGGTGTGGCGCGCATGGCTTCGCCGCTCAAGATCAAGGAAATCATGGCCGTGGTAGATATTCCGGTCATGGCCAAGTGCCGCATCGGTCACTTCGCCGAAGCGCAAATCCTGCAGGAACTGGGCGTCGATTACATCGACGAGTCCGAAGTGCTTACCCCGGCGGACGAAGAGCACCACGTGGATAAACATGCGTTTACCACCCCATTTGTGTGCGGCGCGCGCAACCTGGGTGAGGCGCTACGGCGCATTGCCGAGGGCGCGGCCATGATCCGCACCAAGGGCGAAGCGGGTACCGGCGACGTCGTTCACGCCGTCAAACACATGCGGCAGATCGTGAAGGAAATGAAGCAGTTGACCGTGATGAGCGAACAAGAGCTGTTCGCCGCGGCCAAGAATCACCAGGCCCCTTACGAGTTGGTTCGCATGGTGGCCCGGGCCGGCAAACTGCCGGTGCCGAATTTTTCCGCGGGCGGCATCGCCACGCCGGCCGACGCTTCGCTGATGATGCAACTCGGCGCCGAAGCGATCTTTGTCGGCAGCGGCATCTTCATGAAGGACGGCGCGACGCCACTCGACATGCATGACCGCGCCCAGCGCGAGGAAGCCGAGAGCCGGGCCAAGGCGATCGTGATCGCCACCACCCACTACAACGACGCCAAAGTGCTGGCCGAGGTAAGCGAGCAGGTCAAGGGCTCGATGAAAGGCTTGGCGATTTCGGGTATTGCTGAAAGCGATATGCTGCAAACCCGGGGCTGGTAAGCGGCCGCCTCGCACCTAACCCGCGCGACTACGGCGTGCGTCGGGAACCGGGCATTCCGGGAAGGTCTTCAATCGATGATCCATCAGAGGGGCGCATGCGAGTGCGCCCTTCGCATTTGCGTCGGATCACACAGGGTTGCGACGCCGGTCACTGTGCGGGTGGTTGGTGCAGCATGACACTAGAAGGGTTCTAGAAGGAGCATCTCAGATGATTGCAACGCTTGGAACGATTCTTTCGATTCTGCTGCCGGCTGCCGCCGTTGCGGGAACGAAAACCGCGGAAAAGAGCAGCTCGAGCACGCTGGAAAATCTGCAGACCGCCTTCAATGGCGAGAGCAACGCGCGCAACAAATATCTCCTGTTCGCGAAAAAGGCCGTAGAAGAAGGTTACGGCGAGGTGGCCAGCCTCTTCCGCGCCGCCGCCAAGGCCGAAGAGATTCACGCCAACAATCATGCCGTCGTGATCCGCAAGCTTGGCGCGGAACCGAAGGCGGACATTCAAGCTCCGGAGGTAAAGTCCACCCGGGAAAACCTCGAGGCCGCCCTCGCCGGAGAGGTTTTCGAGCGCGACAGCATGTATCCGGAATTCATTGCCGAAGCAAAAGAGGCGAAGAACTCCGATGCCCTGCGGACCTTCACCTTTGCGATCAAGACCGAAGCCGAACACGCTCGCCTCTATACCGAAGCGCTGAGCAAGTTGGAAACCCTAAAGGGCGCCAGCAAACAGTATTTCGTTTGCGCGGTGTGCGGCTATACCACGGAGAACCTCAACTTCCTGCGTTGCCTGGTTTGCGGAGTAGACAAAGAAGAATACATCCGCGTGAGCTAGGGCAGGGAAATACTTCGCGTTCATCAGTTAAGCAGAAGACCTTGCGAGTTGCCATTCTGAGCGCAGCCGGGGTCCCCGACAAGCCTGTTGTTGGCTTGTTGGGGTGGAGGAGCGAAGGATCTGGTGTTTGCGAGCATTGAAAGCAGAGCAGATCCTTCGATCGCGCAAAACCGGCGCGACCACGGGATGACACTTCTTAGGTCTTTTTGCAGCCGTTCGATCCGAAGTAACACAAAAGATTCCTCAGCTCACGACCCAAAGCGTCGCGAGTTGGGAATGACTTTCAGCTTTTTGGAAACAGTATCTCTGCATCCGCTCTAAAAATCCCAAGCGGAAGCCAAAGGCCGGCACTCAGGCGAGCGCGACTTTTCCCGAAATCTCCAGCCCGGCGCGGCGCAGCAGAGCGGCAATCGAATCCTCGTTCAGCCGGCTCGCGTCGTACTCCACCCGAACCGATCGCGCCGCTTCGTTGAAGCGGATTGCCCGGACGCCATATACTTCGCGAACATCGTCTAACGCCTGCATCGTCGCCTCGGTCGGCGTCATCCCGTAGCTGAAGCAAACATCCACAGAGGTCATGTGCGGCTTATCCTTTGAGAAGTACGAGGGCCGGAGCCCTTGCAGATCAACTTACGTCATACTATATAGCAAGAGGGCAGGCTAGAGCAGTTTCGGGTATAGCTTCCGCCACTTCTCTGGCGCCCATCAGGATGAATGCCGTGGAACAGGAAGAAGCGAGTGAACAACGTTCAGACTGCTGATGGAATCCGGAGCAGAGATCCGGTGTGCGGGATGATGGTCGATCCCGCTACGGCTCGCGGCGGCAGCCACGCGCATAAGGGGAAGACATACTTTTTCTGCGGCCCGCGCTGTCGCGAACGCTTTGCGGCCGATCCGGAGAAGTATCTGGACCCGGCCTACAAGCCCGGCGGAATGAGTGGGATGGTGCAACTGGGCGGAATCTCACCCCAGAAGACGCAACCGCCGCCTTTGCCGGCGACCCCGACGGCGCCTGCGCCAAAGCCGGCTACTCCCGTAGTTGCACCTGTCAGCACTCCCCCACCGACGGAGAAGCCGGGTTCCGCTGATGGAACTCGGAGCAAAGATCCGGTGTGCGGGATGATGGTCGATCCCGCTACGGCTCGCGGTGGCAGCCAGGTGCATAAGGGGAAGACGTACTTTTTCTGCGGTCCGCGCTGCCGCGAACGCTTTGCGGCCAATCCGGAGAAGTATCTGGACCCAGCCTACAAGCCCGGCGGAATGAGTGGGACGGTGCAACCGGGCGGAATCGCGCCTGCGCAGACGCAACCGCCGCCTCTGCCTGGAATTCCGATTGCGCCTGCGCCAAGATTGACTGCTCCGGCGATCACTGCCAGCGAACCGTCACCTGAGAAGCCGGCTGAGAGTGCGGGCTCCACGACGGCCAAGCCCGACGTCCCGCCGCAAGCGATTTATACCTGTCCGATGGACCCCGAGATACGGCAAAACGGCCCCGGGGTTTGTCCGGTCTGCGGCATGGCCCTGGAGCCGGAGACGCTGGAGCTGCCGGCGGTCAAGACCGAGTATGTCTGCCCGATGCACCCTGAGGTGGTCCGCGATGAACCGGGCGCGTGTCCGATCTGCGGCATGGCGCTGGAGCCGCGAACCGCTTCCGCCGCGTCGCCGGAAAATCCGGAACTTCGCGACATGAGCCGTCGGCTCAAAGTATCGCTCTGGCTGGGCGTGCCGCTGCTGGTGCTTGCCATGGCGCACATGGCGACGCCGCTGGCGCATGCGGTCAGGGCGGACCTGGTGGCGTGGATCGAATTGCTGCTGGCCACCCCGATTGTGGCTTGGTGCGGCCTGCCGTTTTTCGAGCGCGCGCGCAATTCGTTCCGCTTCCGCAGCCCCAACATGTTCACCCTGATCGGCATCGGCGTGGGCGCTGCCTACGGATACAGCGTGCTGGCCACCCTGTTGCCGGGAATTTTCCCAGCCTCGCTGCGCGGAGACTACGGGCAACCGCCGGTCTACTTCGAGGCGGCCGCGGCGATCACGATTCTGGTCCTGGTAGGGCAGGTGCTGGAATTGCGTGCGCGTGGACAAACCAGCAGCGCGATTCGTTCGCTGCTCGATCTTTCGCCGCGCATGGCGCGCCTGGTCGAAGACGGCGGCGTTGAGCGCGACATTCCTCTCGAT
Organism: uncultured Acidobacteriota bacterium; assembly: GCA_963786555.1. GTDB lineage: Bacteria > Acidobacteriota > Terriglobia > Terriglobales > Acidobacteriaceae > CAWBRT01. The sequence goes on along the minus strand of CAWAZO010000002.1, from coordinate 118,957 downwards.
CAGGTACAGGTGGGCAACCGGCTGCGCGTGCGTCCGGGGGAAAAAGTTCCGGTCGACGGCATTGTGCTGGAAGGCGAGAGCACGGTTGATGAGTCCATGCTGACCGGCGAGCCGATGCCGGTGGAAAAAACGGCGGGAGCGCGCGTGGTCGGCGCAACTGTGAACGGCACGGGCACCATGCTGATGCAGGCCGAACGCGTCGGCAGCGAAACCGTGCTTGCCCAGATTGTCCGTATGGTAGGCGAAGCGCAGCGCAGCCGGGCGCCCATCCAGCGCCTTGCCGACCAGGTTGCGGCATATTTCGTTCCCGCCGTGATCGCTGCTTCCGGGCTGACGTTTCTGGCGTGGCTCATCTGGGGGCCGCAGCCGCGTTTTGCGTATGCGTTGGTGAATGCCGTAGCGGTGCTGATCATCGCCTGTCCGTGCGCGCTCGGGCTGGCGACGCCGATGGCGATCATGGTGGGCACCGGGCGGGGTGCGCGCGCTGGAGTGTTATTCAAGAACGCCGAAGCCCTGGAGCGGCTCGAAAAAGTCAACACCTTGCTGGTCGACAAAACCGGAACCATCACCATGGGAAAGCCCTCGCTGGAATCGGTGGTCGCGGCGCCGCACTTCAGTGAGGAGCAGGTGGTGGTATGGGCCGCCAGTCTGGAGGCCGGCAGTGAACATCCGCTGGCGCGCGCCATCACCGAGGCGGCCAAGGCCAACGGCTTGGCGCTAAGGCCGCAATCCAGCTTTCAGACCATTCCCGGCAAGGGAGTGATAGGCGAAGTGGACGCGCACCGGGTGCTGGTTGGAACCGTCTCGATGCTGGCTGAATACGGAGTGGAGTCGTCAGCGCTCGACTCCGCCGCCGAACAGTTGCGCCGCGAAGGCCACACGGTCACCCTGGTTGCCGTCGACGGCAAATTCGCGGGCCTGCTGGGCATTGCCGACGCGATCAAGCCCACCTCGGTGGAGGCAATTCGCGAACTCATGAACGATGGGGTTCGCGTGGCGATGATTACCGGGGACAGTCGCACGACCGCGCAGGCCGTTGCGCGCCAGATTGGCTTGGCGGAGTTTTACGCGGAAGTGCTGCCGGAGCAGAAGAACCAGGTGGTCCGCGAGCAGCAGGAGCAGGGAAGAGTGGTGGCTATGGCGGGCGACGGCATCAACGACGCGCCGGCCCTGGCGCAGTCCGACGTGGGAATCGCGATGTCGACGGGAACCGACGTGGCGATTCAGTCGGCGGGAGTGACCGTCATGGGCGGCGACCTGCGCGGCATTGTTCGCGCCCGACGGCTGAGCAAGGCGGTGATGCGGAATATCCGGCAAAACTTGTTTTTCGCATTCATCTACAACGCGGTGGGAGTGCCGGTCGCGGCCGGCATTCTTTATCCGTTTTTTGGCCTGTTGCTAAGCCCGATCATTGCGGCGGCGGCCATGAGCCTGAGTTCCGTCTCGGTGATTTCCAACTCGCTCAGGTTGCGAGCGGAGAAGCTGTAGACGACGGCAAAGAGCCGGGACTGGCTGGGATGTTTGTCCTGGATTTATACTAAGGCTGTATGGGGATATTGAGGAATATCGCTGCCATTGCCAAGGGCATGAGCATTACCTTCCGGGAGATGTTTGCCCCCACGCAGGTTGAGAACTATCCCGATGGCCCCGGACCTCTCCGGGGAGCTGTGTTTCAAGAGCGCTTCCGTGGCATGCACGTGTTGCAGCGCGATGAAAATGGCCTGGAGAAGTGCGTCGCCTGTTTTCTGTGCGCGGCCGCCTGCCCCTCCAATTGCATTTACATTGAAGCGGCCGAAAACACGGCGGAGAACCGCGTCAGTGGCGCCGAGCGCTATGCCAAGGTCTACAACATCGATTACAACCGCTGCATCTTCTGCGGCTACTGCGTCGAGGCTTGTCCGACGGATGCCATTACCCATGGCCACGGCTTCGAGTTAGCCACGTTGAACGCCACCAATCTCGTTTACCGCAAGGAGCAGTTGCTCGCGCCGGTTCCAGCGCACATCGGTCAGAACGCGGTCTTCAACCGCACGGAAGAAGACAAGCAGCGAATGCTGGAGCGTTAGTGCAGCTCTCGAATACTTGTGGCGTAACGTAGAATGTCATGCTGAGCGCAGCGAAGCATCCCAGGAAACTGTCTCACCCAGTGTCGCTCCGGGTTTTTCTATGAAATCCTTCGGCCGCGCATCTGCCCCAAGTCATGCCGGGATTCTTCGCTCCCGGTGGTCGCGCAGAATGACACAGCAAGAGTCCAGGTGATTGCACTTATGAGTAATTTCCTCCAGACGGTGAATGAGCGCGTGGTCGTTTACGACGGCGCCATGGGCACCAATATTCAATTTCGCAATCCCACACCCGACGATTACTGGGGCAAGGAGGGCTGCAATGAATTGCTGGTGCTCAGCCGTCCGGAGATCATTCGCGACATTCATGCCGCATTCCTTGAGGTCGGTTGCGACGTTGTTGAAACCGATACTTTCGGCGCTTCGCGCATCGTGTTGGCCGAGTACGGGCTTGCCGACCGGGTTGCCGAGCTGAATACAGCGGCCGTCAAACTTGCCCGTTCCGCCGCCGCAGACTTTTCCACCTCGCGCAAGCCGCGCTTTGTGGCCGGCTCGATTGGCCCGACGACGAAGTTGCCGTCGCTTGAGCATATAAGCTTCGACGACATGCGCGCCGCCTACGTCGAACAGATTTCGGCGTTGGTCGATGCCGGTGTGGATGTTCTGCTGATCGAAACCTGTCAGGATCTGCTGCAAGCCAAAATTGCGACCATCGCGGCATTCGACGTGATGCGGGAAAAAGGGAAGCGGCTTCCGCTGCAAGTGCAAGTGACGCTGGAAGCCAGTGGAACCATGCTGCTGGGCACCGAAATCGGAGCCGCGCTGACCGCGCTGGAAGTCTATGACGTGGATGCAATCGGCCTGAACTGCGCCACCGGGCCGCGCGAGATGAACGATGCGGTTCGTTATCTCAGCGTCAATTCCTCAAAGTTCGTCTCGGTGCTGCCCAATGCCGGGTTGCCGCAGAATGTCGGCGGGCGCGCGGTTTATGCCCTGACTCCGCACGAGCTGGCCGATGCTCATCGTCACTTCGTGCTGGACTACGGGGTGCGCATCGTCGGCGGATGTTGCGGAACCACTCCCGAACACCTCAAAGCCGTCGTCGATGCGGTCGAGGGATTCGAGCCTGCGGTGCGCAACGTAGCGCCCATGGCGGCGGTCGCCAGCGCTTACGCAATGGTCCCGCTGGATCTCGACCCGAAGCCGTTGATCGTGGCCGAGGAGATGAACACCACGACGCGGCTGGAGCACTTCCGAAACCTCGTCAGGGCGCAGAATTACGACGAGATTCTCACGCTGGCCAAGAAGCTGGTGAACGAAGGCTCGCACATGCTCGACCTCTGCTGCGCGATTGTGGGCGAGGACGAGAAGCGCTACATGAGTTCGGTGCTGGAGAAGATCGCCACCCGCGTGCCCGCGCCAATCATGGTGGATTCCACAGAGGCCGACGTGATCGAGGAGGCGCTCAAGCGAATCCCCGGCAAGGCGATCATCAACTCCATCAATCTGGAAGACGGCGAGAAGCGAACCAGCCGCGTGCTGCCCATGGCCAAGCGCTTCGGCACCGCCGTGATCGCGCTCACCATCGACGAAGAAGGCATGGCGTTGACCGCCGAACGCAAAGTGGCTATCGCGCGCCGTATTTATGGGCTGGCGACGAAGAAGTACGGGATGCGTCCGCAGGAGCTGATCTTCGATGCGCTCACCTTGCCGATTTCGACGGGCCAGCAAGAGTACCGCACGGCCGCCATGGAGACGCTGGAAGCGGTCAGGCGCATCAAGCAGGAACTGCCAGACGTGAAAACGATTCTCGGCGTCAGCAACGTGTCGTTCGGGCTGAATGCCTATGCGCGGCGGGTGCTGAACTCGGTCTTCATGCACGAGGCGGTCGAGCGCGGGCTCGACATGGCGATTGTCAACTACAGCAAAATTTATCCGTTGTACAAAATTCCCGAAGCCGAAGTCGCGCTTGCCCGCAAGCTGATCTTTCAGGATGGCTCGGTGGGCGATCCGTTGCAGGCTTATATGGCGCACTTCGCCGCCATGCAGGGCCAGAGCGAGATCGCGCCCACGGCTGACGTCGACTCGCTCGCCATCGAAGATAAGCTCAAGTACTGCATCATTCAAGGCGAGAAGGTGATTGGCGACAGCGACGGGAAGCGCAGCCTTGATCAACTGCTGGAAGAAGCCTTGGGCCGGTATACGCCGCTGGAATTGATCAACAACGTGCTGCTGGACGGCATGCGCACGGTGGGCGACCTCTTTGGAGCGCGTAAAATGCAGCTCCCGTCGGTACTTGACTCCGCCTCGGTGATGAAGGCCGCCGTCGCTTACCTGGAGCCCAAGATGGAAAAGCTGGAGGGCTCGCAGAAAGCCACGATGGTTCTGGCAACCGTCAAAGGCGATGTGCACGACATTGGCAAGAACCTGGTTGATATCATCCTGACGAACAACGGATACAGGGTGGTGAATCTCGGCATTAAGCAACCGGCGGACAGCATTATCCAGGCGGCCCAGCAGCACCACGCCGATGCCATCGGACTCAGCGGACTACTGGTGAAGTCAACCCTGGAGATGAAATACGTGATCCAGGATCTCGAACGCCAGGGGCTCAGCTTTCCGGTAATCTGCGGCGGAGCCGCGCTCACTCGCAAGTACGTCGAGGACGATCTGCGGCGTGAGTATTCCTCGGCCGTTTTCTATGGCGAAGACGCTTTTGCCGGGCTGCACTATATGGAGTCGCTGGCTGGCGATGGGCGTGAACAGGCGATTGCCTCGGGACGCGTGGTGAAAGAGTTCGCGCGGCCGTCGGCCTCCACGGGAGAAGCACCCGCAACTCCACGCGATGCGATTCCACCGGCGCCCAATGTTCCGCAGCCGCCGTTCTGGGGTACGCGCGTCTGCCGCGACTTCGACTTGCACAACATATTTCCTTACATCAACGAAACCGCGCTCTTCAAAAACCAGTGGCAGCTCAAGACCGCTTCGCAACAGGATTATCTGCGGCTCATCGAAGAAAAATTCCGGCCCATCCTGCACCAGTTGGAGAGCGAAGTCATCACCGCCGGATGGTTCGTGCCCGCCGTCGTCTATGGTTTTTTCCCGTGCCAGGGCGAAGGCAACGATCTCATCGTCTACGATCCCCAGGGTTACGAGAACACGGATGAGTTGCAGGCTGGTTGCGCCGCACCGCACGAACTGCGCGAGATCGCGCGCTTTACGTTGCCCCGGCAGCGCGAAGGCCGCCAGCTCTCCATTACGGATTATTTTCTGCCGCGCGCCTCCGGACGGGTCGATGTCGTTGGATTGTCGGTGGTCACCATCGGGACCACGGCTTCGGTCGAGACGCAGCGCCTGTTCGAGAGGGGTGAGTATACTCGCTATCTCTACCTGCACGGCCTGAGCGTGGAAACCGCCGAGGCGCTGGCCGAGTACACGCACAAAAAGATCAGGGAAGAGCTAGGCATTGCCGGCGATGACGCCGAACACATCGGCGATCTGTTCCACCAGAAGTATCGTGGATCGAGGTATTCGTTCGGCTATCCCGCCTGCCCGAACCTGGAAGACCAGACAAAACTCTTTGCCCTGCTCAAACCCGAAGAGTCGATCGGAGTTCGTCTGACCTCGACCTATCTGATCGAACCCGAGCAGAGCACCTCGGCCATCATCGTCCACCACCCGGGCGCGAAGTATTTTGTGGTGTAGGTGGTCGTTGGCTAAGCTGCAGGCTGTGTCATTTGCTAAACAATATTGGCGGAGCCGGGGCGAAGCTGACGGGGGAGTCGAAAAATACGGGTGCGGTCCTGAACCTGCGGGAGTGAAAGCCTGAGACGAGCCGCGAGCTTTTTGTTACACTGGTTGGGAGACAACTGAATAGCTGCAAGTCCTCATGCGGAGAGGTGCGTGAGTGGTTGAAACGAGCCGCCTCGAAAGCGGCCGTACCTTAACGGGTACCGGGGGTTCGAATCCCTCCCTCTCCGCCAGAACTTCTATAATCAATAACTTGCGGAATGCAAACCCGCAAAACATAGCAGATTTCCCCGCAATACTGCAAGATTCCCGATCGCAATGGAAATGGAGAGTCGTCTCCGCCGAGACCGATCTCGCGCGATTTCAATGCGTTTCTCTAATCGCCATTTCGACAGTTCCCTTACGAATCCGAAGGAAGCGGAGAAAGTTGACTCTTCGGCGCTTCCATGATCTGGCCTGAAGTCAGGTGTTCTCTATTCCGCTAAGGCGGTCCGGCTTGTCTGGTTCCCGTGTCAATAGCAAGCGGAAAAAGCTCAAGCAGCCGTCTGGCTGCTTGAGTTGGTATGAGCGCTGGTGCGGTCCGCCGTTATGCCAACTTGGCTAGCTGACCTCGTGCAACTTGCCCTCGTACTCGCGTACGTACCGCGTGCCGGATTTCGGGCGCAGGCTACTCTTGAGTGGTCTTGCATCGCCGGCGCGTTCTTCGGCAAACTCGCGCAGTTTGCGGACGGTGGACTCCTTGAGCCCGCCGAATGTCTGCTCCTGAATTCGGTAGGCGAGGATTGGGATCAGTGTTTCGCGACGCAGAGACGGGCTGGGCGCTTGGTCGAAGAGATCGCGCCAAAGCTTCAGAAGCGCTTTTCGCTCCACCGTATGTTGCCGAATAGATTGATCTGCGACACTTCGCCCAGGCGGACTTCCTGTTTCAGGCTATCGCCATCTTTGACCTAGATGACCTCTCCTGACTTCCCGACGCGGAAGCCTTGTGAGTTCAGATACAAAGGACGGAGGTCATCGCGCGATGCCACCAACTGTCGAACTTCCGCGGTAGCCGCCTCCTCGTTGTTGTCAAATAGTTAAAACTGTACCGGACGACGCTCCTCAAATCGGAGTGCCCGCGCACGCAATGCATTGGTCTCGTCGGGAAGACAGATTCCGACCAGAGAACAACGCGGACACTTGGGGCTGTCCACGAGCGGTTCGGGAATTTGATCATTGATTGCAGCCTTCCGGGCCTGCGCGATAAAACCTTCGGTCTCGGCAATCACGGCATCATCGATTTCTATCCGCACGCGCTGTTTTGTGCTGGCATAGTAGAGAATGCCTTCATCGCAGGAATATCCGTTGTCACGCAGCACGAGAGCTTGTGCGGCGATTTGAATGCGATCTGAGGGCCATGGCGTTATCACCCCATCCACTTCACGCGGTTTGCCACGCTTGTAATCCACTGGCCGCACAGACTTCGCGTTGGCTGCGCTTGCATCACTTTCGATCAGGTCTAGAACTGGTTGCACAAATACTTCTTTGAAGGGGCGCGGCTTTAGCCGCGCCGTCCAGAGCCAGTGGTTGCACGGGCTTTAGCCCCTGAGGGAATTGCCGATTCTTTCAAAAGACATTTATGCAACCAGCTGTAGTTTCGCGGTCAGTCCAACACGCTCGCTCGATAAGGTCACCGAGCGCGAGTGTATTACTTCACCATTCATGCCCTTCGGCTTCAGGCATAGGGCTTGGCCCCGAATCAACCCGAGTATGTTTGGCCTGGCCATCGAGCGTGTCGGGGCTATTCTCGAAAACACCCTCTACCCATTCATAAAAGAATAACCTCGGGCAGTAGACGTATTCGTTCAGCATACGTGCGGGTAGGAGGTCGGGCAGTTTCAGCTTGAGATGGTGAACGAATCCGTCTTCATCGTTGCGAAGAGGTTGGATGGATCGCGCTCCAGCGGACACGGCGTGGCTCCTTTCGGCCGCAGTATGGTTCAGACAACGATGCAGGGACTATCCAGGGTTGTGTACGGCTTCCCCAGAGCTGTAATTACGCGGTCGCCGCGGCCTTCCGCCGGTCCGAGATTGACAAATAGAACCTGATCTTCATCGTGGTGAATTACGGCGCGCAAAGCTTCGCGACAGCGCACCAAGTCCGAAGCCGTGAACTGACACTCAAAGACGGAAAACTGAAGATGGTCCCCAAACCCGCGCATCAACTTGAAGACCTTCCGCAATCGTTTGTCGTCCGAGATGTCGTAGCAAACCAGATAGGAGCTGCGCATGTTTACCGCTCCCGTTCTCTTGGCGCGGCAAACAAACCGATGCCATAATATTTTCCGATCCCGGCAAGAACGGGCCCTACTACAGGCTCGCGAAAACGCACGCTAACCCGCACACAGGTATTCACGCACTGGGAATATAAGGTTTATCTACTCAGACCGCATGAAATGCTGGTGGCGAGAGGTTACGGACTCACTTCTAAGGAACATGCCGAGCACAACGCCGAGCAGATTGTTGCCTGCCGAGCTAGACAAAGACAACCCTCAGAAGGAAGAGAGTCGCCTTTTCGGCTGATCCGGCGAAACGGTCGTGAGCAACGGATTTTAGGGTGCGTAGCGGGATTGTTCAGGCGGCAGCGCCTTGGCTTAACGGAAGGAAAATGGAGAAAGTCGTTCCGGAACGTCCCCGCGTCACCGAACTTCTGTACCGGATTTTTCCCCCATATTTTTTTACGATACCGAGCGATACCCATAATCCAATGCCTGTGCCTCTATTCCCTTTAGTTGTGAAGAACGGCTCGAACATCTGCGCTCGTTTCTCAACTGGGATTCCGCACCCGTTATCCGAAATGGTGATCCGTAGCCCTTTTTGGGTGAGATTCGTCCAGTCGAGGGACTCAAGCACATGAATGCAGAGCTTATCGCCCGAATTTTCAAGCGCATCGGCGGCATTGACGATCACGTTCGAGAATACCTGCCGTAGTTCTCCGGGGAATGCGTTCACAGTTACATCGGCATCGTACCGGGTCTCGATAGCAACGCCGAGGGTATGGAGTTTTCTCCCATAGAGCGCCAACACATTGTCGATGAGCGCAGTAACCTTGACTTGCTGGGGGCGTTCGCCGTCACCACGATGAAGTCCGAGGGTCAGAGTCGTAACCTGCCTGATTTTCGCTAATTCGTCCTGCGCAATCGTGAGGAACTGGCGTCCGCTGGTGTCCGAGGGGAGCGACTCTGCAAGTAGGTATAGGGCGTTGGTAACAGCCTCTAGCGGGTTATTGATCTCGTGAGCCACCGTCGCGGCCATTCGTCCGGCAGTAGCCAGCTTTTCAGAGTTTCGCAAGGATTGCTCGGCCAGCTTTGAGCGAGTTATGTCACGGGCGATTGTTGATGCTCCGATAACCCTGCCCTCGAAATTACAAATGAGCGATATGGTTAGCGACACGGTTAGCAAATGCCCGTCTTTGGCGACACGCACGGTCTCGAAGTGCTCTATCTTTTCGCCCCGTTGCAGCCGCTCCAAAATCTCATGCACTTCATCGGGACGGTCAGGGGAGAGCAGGATGGAGACGGACTTGCCGATAACTTCTTCCGCACGGTAGCCGTACATCTTCTCAGCCGCTTTGTTCCAACTGAGAATCGTTCCGTCAAGACTTTTGCTGAAAATGGCATCATCGGATGACTGAACGATAGAAGCTAACAATAGCAATCGCTCCGATTCAGTGGAGAACGGCCCATCCGCCGTGGACAGGTCGGGAGTGCGGTTGGCTTCCACTGCCTCAGATTGAGCGAACAGTTGCGTCACCTTCGCCAAAAGACTTTCGGGGCCTTCCGCCTTACTGAGGAAAGCGTCGATGTTTTCAAAGCTCTTCGGCTCGTCAGTTGTGCCCGAAAGCAGAATGATCGGGACGTTGGGCTTGAGACGCTTCATTACCTTAGCCATTGCCGTTCCGGTCTCTCGACCCAGAAGGTGGTCGGTCACGACAAGGGCAATGCCAGTTGATTTGAAAAGCGCCAGAGCCTCAGAGACGGTAGCCGCCGTAGATACTAAGTACCCCTTGCGCTCCAGAATCAATTGCCGGAGTTTTAGCCCGGAAGCCTCGTCGTCAACGCAGAGGATGCGATACGGTGTAGAAGTGGACATGAGAATTGATTTCATACTAATTTAGCACCAATTCAAAGTTCCTCGTGCGGTTTTACAGATGCCACATTCCACGTTGAACTCTGTTTTGCATGAATGAAGATGGGTCGTCATCAGGCTTTGTTCGTCTCATCCAGATTATCTCCGGCGAAATCGGGAGTCCCGCGGTTCATGGACTCCGGTGGCGCTTACTCATGCAGGAGAAGGGCGTGCAGCGTCCTGCATATACTTGGCCGTCTCTAGCAAGATAGAAGCTGCTCAAGATCGGCTAAGAAAGAAGTCGGCGAGACGCCCTTCACCGATTGTTTGTCCACACATTGCAGGGTCTCCTTGGGAATATCAACGTAGGAAGACAACAGCAAGATCTTGATGTCAGGGTTCAGGCGTTTCAATTCCGCCGCGACTTGACCCCCATCCATGCCCGGCATCGCGTAGTCCAGCACAACTGCATTAACCGGATTGGTTTTAAATAGCTTCAGACCTTCTGGCCCACTCAATGCAGTCAGCACTTCATAGCCCTTATTCCGTAGAATCGCCTTGCGAGCCACCAGGCCGTTTGGTTCGTCATCGATGCACAAAACCGTGTTGTCTCCACTCGCCAGAACCTCGACCCAGTCGGATTCGATTCGAACGTTTCGGGAAAGAAGATAGGACATGAAGCGTTCAGCAAACTTCGGTTTCTGCTGGAGGAGTGTGGCCATTGCTTGTTTGCTCACCCGAATGACCGTGCTCTGCTGAACCGCGCTGGCGGAAGACAATCGAAGCGGTTGCCCAGCCAGGCAGCCCTCGCCGAAGAAGCTGGCTTCCGGCAGGCTGGCCACCACAACTTCCATGCCACTTTGGGAGACGACCGTGAGCTTCACCTTGCCGCTCTGGATGTAGAACACCGCGTCAGCCTTGTCCCCCTGCAAGAAAATGAATTCATCGGCTTGATATTTCTGACTTGTTGTTCCACTGGAAGGATCGGCTAGTATCAAGCTTGAATCAAATGCCTCAGCCACTTCATTGGATTCATCGACCTCAACAGTTGCCGGGCTGAGCACGGCGTCACGGGTTTTTGACGACTGCAAATCGGCGCACCGCCCAGTGGGTGTCTTGCGCTTAATGGCGACTTTGTGTTTGGTAATCAAGGAACCCTCCGGCTCGCAAGAGCTTACGTATTTCAAAAAATCTTATTGCACCGTCGCTGAGCGGAAGCGGAACTCGTCGGTGATGTGGAACAAAACAGAAGATGCGCAAGCATCGCATTCGACAGTGTGAACTCCCACGGGGAGCGGGGACGGAACCGGGAACGTTCTGAGACACGAAGGGCACGTCACGGCAATGTGGTTTGCATTGCTAACCGGAATCCAGACGGCAGGCTTTGCCCGACGCCCGACTCTTGGGCGTGCCGGAATTTCTTCGATCAGTTCGATGATCTTCTGGAAGAGTTCCTTGGGCGGATACTGGCCTTTTTCAAAGAAGGCATCGGCGAGGACGCTTTCGGGCACATCCCTGCCGGAAAACGCGCCGCTGATTGCGATGGTGGGAATACCGGGGAAGCGTTTGCGGACGATGGAGAGGAACTCAAAACCGCTCATGTTGGGCATTTGCAAATCGGAAATGATCACGTCGGGCGGCGATTGTTTCAACGCCGAGAGTCCCTCAAATCCGTCAAGTGCGCAAAGTACTTCGTAGCCCTGCGATTCAAGAATCGCTTTGGCTGTCGCGCCGATGTTTACGTCGTCGTCCACCACGAGAATTCTGTAACGGAATGGGCTCATCCCCAATTTTCCTCTTTTCTCGGCTTTACTGACTTAGCTTTCGACGGCCACAAGAATTCGCCCTCTGACTGCCTGCGTAAGGCTCGTGGAGTGCGCAAAGCAGCGCCGACAAAAATCCAAAGGCTCCAGGCTAAGACTGCATTTTATATTGCGTTGAAAAGATTGATGATAAGAACAATCTCGGGTCGCGTCTGTTCAAAGTTGCTCATTCTGGCAGTAAATTGCTGACCTACAATCGATATCCCCTCTAATCTGACAGGCGCCAGAGCTGACCCTACGGGGTTTTCCTGCTGCTTCTTTCCGCGTGTTGTCATTGCCTCGGAATCCCGCCTTCACCGGGCGGCGGGCGAAGAGCAGGGCATCGAACATCATCAACACCATCTTCTTTACTGTTCTTCCATCAACACCTCTAATTGCCAAAGATCCGGACTGTTAATTTTGCCAAAAGTTATTTTGGACGTCTGAGCGTAGTGTAATAGGCAAAACGATCCGCTGGATGGAGAGCAACTGCCACGACCACGATTGCTCCCCTTTGATCCAGGTAATGCCTGGTGAATTCCAATGCGTGAGCGCCTTCATCGGCGCCCAGACGTTGCGACATCTCCGCCGTAATGCCGACGGCCCTGATTCTTTGTCGAACTTCGACCACGACACGTCCGGTGGCCCGCTGGACCAGGTCGCAAAATAACTCGTCAGTGTGGTACGCACGTTTTCTTATGTTCTTGCCAGCCTCGGCCTCAACGTAAACGTCTGACCAGCAAAGCAATTGCTTGGGGCGATCGGGATTGGCGCGAGAGGTGCCGAAATGCACCCATCGCGTTCCGGCGCGGAGACCGAGCCTGCGACTCAACTCGAGGTCAACGACAATCTCGGCAGACGAGTGAACGGAGCGCTTGGCGATTTCACCGTACTGTACCAGTTCTTCCAGGGTAGAAAAACTAGGTGAGTACTCGCGGGAGTGCTGCGCGCACTCGACCCGTGTTCCGGCCTTTTTCTTCCGCGATAACAGCCCCAGATCCTGCACCATGCGGAGCGCAGCTCTCACGGTTCCGCGGCTTACACAATGCTTCTGCGCCAGCTCAAGTTCTTTGGGCAGACTCGAGCCTACCGGAAGTACTCCTCCCTGGATGTCCCGAATAATCTGACGCGCCAGTTCGGCGTAGAGCGGTTCGCCGTTACGCATTTAAGTATCCCCCAGGACATCAAGGGTCAGGTCACTTTTGCAGCATCTTAGCTGCCAAAGGGGTTGATCTGCAACGTCTCGATTTTGCCTTGACACGCGCACGCACATGGCGGAACATAACTTTTCGATTATGTTCGAACATATATTGCGTATGAACATATTATCCCGATTCTGGAGGTTTGGGAATGCCAGTCAGCGTGTTTGATTCCGTGCTCTTCCGCGAAATGTTTGGAACGGCGGCAATGCGCGCCATCTTCGAAGAGCGTGCATTCGTTGATCAATGCATACAGACCGAGACCGCGCTCGCCAGAGCCGAAGCCAAAGTAGGGCTGATACCGGCGAACGCCGCGGCGCAAATCACCGCCTGTTGCACGGTGGAGAAGATCGACTTCGACCGCTTACGGCAGGAGACGGAGATCGTTGGTTATCCAATCCTTCCCCTTGTCCGGCAACTGGATCACATGTGCGGCGACGCTGGCGGATTTGTTCACTGGGGTGCGACCACGCAGGACATCATGGATACGGCGGTGGTATTGCAGTGCAGGGCCGGACTCGCGCTGGTTGAAGCCGAACTTTTGCGCTTGAACGCAACCTTGCGAGAGTTGGGGCGCAAGCATTTGACCACCGTCACGGCTGGGCGCACGCACCTGCAACACGCCCTGCCGGTCACCTTCGGATATCGAGTGGCCGTTTGGCTTTCGTCACTGCAGCGGCATGCCGAGCGGATCGCGCAGTTGAGAAGCCGCGTTCTCCGCGTCGAATTTGGCGGCGCGGCTGGCACCTTGGCTTCGCTGGGAGCGGTCGAATCCTCCTTGGCGACACGGGCTGAGCTGGCGAAGGAACTGGGACTCGGGGAGCCGGATATCAGTTGGCACGTGGCTCGCGATGGATTCTGCGAAACCGTCCAGGTGTTGGCCATGATTGGGGCGACTCTCGGGAAGATCGCCCTGGATGTCATGTTGATGGCGTCTTCGGAGTACCAGGAGGTGGCCGAGCCTTTTGTGTCGGGCCGTGGCGCCAGCTCGACGATGCCGCAGAAGCGCAATCCAATTTCCTGCGAATTAATGTCGGCCGCATCACGTCTTCTGCGGGAGCGCGCCGCATCGATGCTGGATGCCATGGTGCAGGATTTCGAGCGTGCGACCGGGCCCTGGCACGTCGAATGGAGCGTAATCCCGGAAAGCTTTGTGCTGGCGGCGGGAGCGCTGGGTCAGGCGAACTTTATGCTCGCGGGCCTTTCGGTCGACGCGAAGCGCATGGAAACCAATCTCAATCTCACGGGCGGCCTCATCGTGTCGGAAGCGGTCATGATGGGGCTCGCTCCCACTCTGGGCAGGCAGACGGCGCATGAGGTCGTCTATGAGGGTTGCCGAGTGGCTATAGAACAGCGGCGCTCTCTATTCGATGTTCTTTGTGAAATGGACGAGATTACTTCCAAGCTGGACAAAGAAGAACTCCGCCGCCTCACCGACCCCAGGAATTATCTGGGTGCCGCAACGCAAATGGCGGAAGCGGTTTTTTCCAGATAGCTTCAGCCGACTGCCGGCACGCCCGTACCGACTGCAGTGCCGGCGTTTGATATCGAACATCGGCGTAGCAACGCCGGAGGGAATCATCGATGTTGACTTTACGCATTCTGAGTGTGGCCGGCCTCATGACACTGGGGGGTGAGTCATGATTGCTTCCAGTAAAGAACAGAAAGGGGCAGCACAATCCGCGGGCGACGGAGCTCCAGGAAAGAAGCTTCTGTCTCCGAGGTCAATCAAGGTGCTCAGCGGGCTGATCCCCATCTTAACGGGTGCCATCATTTGGTTTTCGCCAACACCCGCCGGGCTGCAAACCCAGGCTTGGCGGATGCTGGCGATCTTTGTGGCCACCATTCTGGGATTGCTCTTTCAGCCGCTCCCGTCTGGCGCGCTCATGTTCCTGGTGCTGTCTTTTTCAATCATCTCCGGGGTTTTGACCGAGAGCAAAGCGCTGATCGGCTTCACCAACAGCACGGTCTGGCTGATCTTCTGTGCCTACGTGATCTCGATCGGATTTTTGCGGACGGGCCTGGGGAAGCGCATCGCCTACAAGATGATCCAATGGCTAGGAGGGAGCACGCTCGGGATTGCCTACGCGCTTGGATTCAGCGATCTCATCCTGGCTCCGGCAATGCCCTCGGTCACGGCTCGCTCGGGCGGAGTCATTTTCCCGATTTTGCGATCACTGAACGAGATCTGCGGCTCGGAACCGGGCCCGACCGGTAAGAAGCTCGGCGATTTTCTGGTCATTAGTTGTTTCCTGATCACGCCGGTAACCGGGTCCATGTTCCTCACGGGAATGGCCGCCAATCCTCTGGCGGCCGAGTTGGCGAAGAAGACGCTGAAGATCAATATCACCTGGAGCGGGTGGGCCATGGCTGCCGTGGTGCCCGGGCTGATCTGCTTCATGGTCACACCCCTGCTCCTGTACTGGCTGACAAAGCCCACGATGAAGCGTGCGCCCGGTGCCCGCGAAATGGCTGAGAAGGGATTGCGGGAAATGGGGCCGATGACCCGCAAGGAGTGGGTGCTGACCGGAACGTTTTTCCTGACCCTGGCTGGTTGGGCGACCGGGACAGTGACGAACCTGGGAGCCACCACCGTCGCTTTGGCCGGGGTGGCGATGCTCTTCCTCTTCGGAGTCGTGAAGTGGAAGGAGCTACTGGCGCAAGGCGCTGCCTGGGATACGCTGATGTGGTTCGGCCCCATCCTGAGCCTTGCCACTGCTCTCGGCGACCTTGGTTTCATCAAGTGGATGGCCGCCAAACTCAGCGCCGTCTTCGTGGGTTGGCCTTGGGTAGCCGCCTTTATCGGGCTGGGCCTGGCATACATTTACATACACTATGCCTTTGCCACCGCGACCGGACACACGGCAGCGCTCTATCCCCCGTTCTTAGCGAGTGCCGTCGCTGCCGGCACCCCGCCGATGATGGCCGCCATCACCTTTGGAATTTTCAGCAACTTGATGTGGGGAATCACCGAGTATGGCGGCGGACCGAATCCTATTTGGTTCAGCCTGGGATATTTCAACCGACCCAGGTTCTACGCCTTGAATTTTGTGATCACAACCGTCAACGTGATTATCACGCTGGTCGTCGGCATGTTCTGGTGGCGTCTCATCGGCCTCTGGTAATTCCCAGCCAAGCTTGTGGCGATCACCGGCGAGTCAAGGCCTGGTCATTGCTGCATCCTGCAGATTTGAATCCGCAATTATGGAATGGAGAACACAATGCTTCGTATTCGTGACATCGAAACAATTCCCATCAAGGCAAAATTGAACAAGATCTATCGCGGCAGCTTCTACCAGATGTCGCACAGGTACACGACGATCACCCGCGTAATCACCGAAGAAGGCATTACCGGGTTCAGCTACAACGGCGACGAAGAGGCGCTGGAGGTTATCGACCAGATTATCCACCGCGAAATCAAGCCCAACCTGATCGGGAAGGATATCCAACGCTTCGAGGTCTGCCGGGAAGCGATCATGCCGGCGACCAAGAACATCCTGCGCGATCGGCGGCTTGCGCTGGTGGCCATGGCATGCGTGGAAAGCGCGCTGTGGGACGCCTTCGGAAAATCGGTGAATATGCCTTTGTTCAAGCTCTGGGGCGGCTATAAGACCGAGTTGCCGATCATTGCGATCGCGGGCTACTACGAAGAAGGTAAGACTCTGGCGGACTTCGGGCGCGAGATGGAGTGCCTCAGGAAAATGGGGCTGGCGGGCTGCAAGTTCAAGATCGGCGGCAGGTCTCCGGAAGAAGATGCGCGGCGGGTGAAAGCGGCCCGCGAAGGCGCGGGAGATGACTTCATCCTCATGGTCGATGCCAACCAGGGATGGTCGGTCGAGGAGGCGGTGACCTTTGCCCGTCTGGCGGAATCCTGCAATCTGCGCTGGTTTGAGGAACCATGCAGATGGTGGAATGATCAATTGGATATGGCTGCCGTACGGCAGCGGACCAACATTCCGATCTGCGCCGGGCAAACCGAATTCGGCTTTTCCGGCTGCCGATCACTCATGGTCCATCGCGCCATCGATGTCTGTAACTTCGACGCAAGTTGGAGTGGCGGACCCGGGGAGTGGCTCAAAGTCGCTAAGATGGCCGAGTGCTTTGGTGTGCAAATGGGCCATCACGAAGAGCCGCAAATCTCGGCTCATTTACTCGCGGCGATTCCCAATGGAACCTATGTCGAGTGCTTCCACCCGGATCGCGAGCCCCTCTTCTGGGAGCTGATTGCCAATCGGCCGGCCTTAAAGGATGGCATCTATAAGATTCCGGACGGTCCGGGGTGGGGAATCGAGTTGGATGAGAAGGTGATCGCGAAGTATCGCTTGTAAACGCGCAGAAGCGTTGCGATCCTCGTTCTTTATTCTTGGAAACCGCAGACGGGCGCGCCACGATGCAGGGCGCGCCTGCCTGTCGAGTTCGAGTCAGCACGGCGGCAATCAAAACAGGGCATTTGTGTTACGCGAGTGTTTTATGCGAGGATCTGCGCAACCGCGGCCCGCAACTCCGGCTTGGCCTCGATTCCGAAGCCGGGACTTTCGCCTGGAGATATGTAGCCATCTTTGAGCTGGCACTCCGGCGAATAGCCTCCGAATGGCGCGAAGACCCCTGGGTACGCTTCACATCCTGCGAGCTGCAGCCCAACGACGATATGAAGATTAATGAGATGCCCGCCGTGTGGACACAAGAACTGCCGGTCGATCCCGTGCCTCTGGAGCAGGGCGAGCATGGCGCGGTACTCGCTGAGGCCGTAGCTCAAGCCCGGATCCATCTGAAAGATATCCAGGTCTTTGCGCATCCCTCCAAAGAGCAGCAGGTTGTTGACGTCCGGCACGGAGAACAGATTCTCGCCGGTGGCAATCGGACGGTTGTAAACCTCGGCCACCCGGCGATTGAGATCATAATCGAGCGGGTCGCCGACTTCTTCGAACCAGCGCAGATGGTAAGGATCGATAGCCTTCGCGTAGGCAAGCGCGCCGTCGAGGTCAAATCTCCCGTTAGCATCGACCGCCAGATTGAAACCGTCCCCCGCAACCCGCAGGGCAGCCTCGATCCGGGCGACGTCGTCGCGTAGCGGCACCCCGCCGATCTTGATCTTGAACGCTCGGAATCCGCTGTCTTGATACCGTTGAAGCTCGTCTCGAAGCCGGCTCACCCCATCCTGGGAATAGTAATAACCACCCGCCGCATAGACCGGAACGCGTTGCCGGCCAGGTACGGTGCCGAAATGACGACCGATCGTGACGTAGGCGGGCTCATCGTTCAGCTTGGCATTCAAGTCCCAGAACGCCAGTTCGACGGCGGCAATGGCGGCAGCGCGATCGCCATGACCGCCAGGCTTCTCATTGCGCCGGGCAACTTTGGCGATCTGCTCGCAGTCGAAGCCGGTGCCCTTTTTGTCCAACAGTGAGTCTGGCTCAGCCCGGCTGAGCCGAGGGAAGATGCGCTCCCGTAGAATTCCGCCCTGTCCGAAGCGTCCGATGGAATCGAAGGCGAGCCCCGCCAGCGGACGTCCATTTCTGACGACGTCGGTGATGACCGCGACCAGGGAGACGGTGTGATCAGAAAAGCTGACCACTGCATTGGATATGTTTCCCTGTAGAGGAACTGTCAGCTCGCGAAACTCCTGGATGCGCAATGGAGAGTCCTTTTTGTGGCGGCGCTGTTGCCCGGTCCCAAGGCGCAATTGCCTTGCGCCTTTGTTTTGTCAGTACAATTGAGGACTATACCACCCAACGCTGCCGCCTGCCCGCAGGCTTCGCCATCCGGAATTGCGCTCCCTGGTAGTCTGCTTCTTTGATCTGTGATAGCTATAGAATTAAGAGATGAATGGGATAACTTCTATCTTCTCGCTTGGTCTATGGTATCGATGGACAGGATTTTTGTGTTGCCCAGATGATCCTGTGATTTGAGGAGATCAAGAACATCGTTCTCATGTTAGAGTGCGCCATAGCCCGCGCCGCCTGACGCAGAGGCTCGGCCGCAACTTGTTGGAGGGATGGTTGGCAATCAGCGAACGGCTGTTGGAAGACACGATCTTCAGACTCATCGGGAAGGCGTCAATCGAGATTCCCCAAGACGTGCGGATTGCTCTCGAGTCGGCCTACGCCCGCGAGGAAACAGCCGCCGCGAAGGGGCAGCTTGGAGCGATTCTCGACAACTGCCGGATCGCCCGCGAAAAGAAAATCGGGTTGTGCCAAGACACCGGCGTGCCCATGTTCTTTGCCGATCTCGGCCTGAACTGCCGGCTTGAAGGCGACCCGATGGAGGCGGCCCGAAGAGCCCTGGTCCGGGCCACGGCAGAGGTCCCGCTCCGCCCGAACGTGATCAATCCGTTGACCAAGCAGAACTCGGGCACCAATACGGGATGGGGTATTCCATACATTCACTGGGAAATAGTCAGCGCGGCGGACTACCTCGATTTGACAGCCATTCCCAAGGGCTTTGGAGCCGAGACGCGAGCCTCCCAGTGCTGGATCCTCAGCAGCGCGGACGTCGGCCGGGCTACCGTGAAAGCCGTGCTTGACATTGTTGAGGACTCCCTGGGCGAGCCCTGCCCGCCCGTAATCATCGGAATCGGCATTGGCGGATTCGCCGACTCGTCCATGATTTTGGCGAAGAAGGCCTTGTTTCGGGCTCCGATCGGGACCGGCAATCCGGATCCCATGGTGGCTGCTCTAGAATCGGAGATCTACGAGGCGGTGAATGCGATGGGATTAGGCCCGATGGGGGTTGGCGGCAAGACGTACGCACTGGGCGTCCATGCTGAGCTGAGTGGTTCCCATACGGCGGTGATACCGGTTTCCGTGGTCTTCCAGTGCTGGGCATGCCGGTATTCCAAGGCGCGCATTTATAGCGACGGGCGCGTCGATTACATAACCCATCCGGAAGAGGCCGAACTGAGATGACAACCGAACATCACCTGCAACTTCCGGTCGGCGATGATCAGGTCCGCCAACTCAAATTGGGCGACGTCGTCTATGTCTCCGGCGTAATTTACACCATGCGCGACATGGGCCATCGGCGGGCGGTTGATATGGTTCGCCGTGGCGACCCGCTGCCTTTTGACCTGAACAACGGCACCATTTGGCACTGCGGACCGATTACTCAACAAGGACCGGAGGGGAAATGGCATGTGCTCTCCGCCGGGCCCACGACAAGCTCACGATTCAATGAGCTGGGGCCGGAACTGATGCAAGTTTTCGGGGTGCGCTGCGTGATCGGCAAAGGTTCAATGGGAACAAAAGCCATTGAGACGATTCGGCAATCAGGCGGCGTTTTCCTCAATGCCACCGGAGGCTGTGGCGCCCTCTATGCCGGCCAGGTGGAGGAGGTTCTGAACGTCTTTTGGCAGGATTTGGGCATGCCGGAAGCCATCTGGATGGTAAGAGCCAATTGCCTCGGACCATTGATCGTCGGAATAGACCACCATGGGAATTGCCTCATGGACAATGTTAGACAGGAGATGCGTGCCCGGCTTGAGTCCATTTACAAGCAAAGCGGCATCTCCGGTGCGGACGATTTGTCCTATCTACCGAAACGGGTTGCGGCCAAGGCCAGCGTTCGCAAGAACGAAGGAGACTCCCATTAGATGGAAGCGACCAGCCGATGTTAGCCGAAACGGCCTGCCGCAATATCTTTCCGTACAAAAAAGTTAACAGCTGCTTTAGAGTGCCTGTTAGACCTTGGGAGAGAACGAATGAAAATTACGAAGCTTGAGACGTTCATTGCCGGCAATCCTTGGAAGAACTGGTTGTTCGTCAAAGTCCACACGGATGAAGGTATTCACGGTATCGGCGAAGGGACGCTGAATGGTTTTGCGAAAACCGTGGAAGCCGCCATTCATGAACTCAGCCATTTGGTGATCGGGCACGATCCGTTCGATACCGAAATCCTGGCCCTCAAACTATTCCGGGATGTGTATTCCGACGGTGGACAAATCCAAGGTTCCGCGCTTGCCGCGATTGAGACAGCTTGCTGGGACATCATTGGCAAGGCTTGCGGACAGCCGCTCTACAAGCTGATTGGTGGGCGCAACCATGACAAGCTGCGGGTGTACGCAAACGGATGGTATCGGGGTCCACGTACTCCGGAAAGCTTTTACGAGAAGGCCAAGCTCGTCAAAGCGCGAGGCTACACCGCACTCAAGTTCGACCCGTTTGGAAATGCATGGAGGACGGTTGAGCTTGCGGACTTCGATCTGGCGATTTCGATCATCAAGGCGGTTCGGGATGCCGTCGGCCCCGAGGTCGACATCCTCGTGGAAGGGCACAATCGTTTTAGTGTCCATACGGCATTGCGGTTTGCGGAGGCAATGGCGCCGTATCGCCCGGCGTGGTTTGAAACCCCGGTGCCACCCCAAAGAATTTCTTCGATCATTGAAGTGGCTAAGCGGAGTCCTGTTCCCATCTCGTGCGGAGAAGACTATTATTGCCGCGAGCAATTCCTCGAGCTGCTCAGTCACGACGCAGTTCATATCATCCAGTTAGAGCCGCAATGGCTGGGCCTTTCCGCCGCGAAGCAGATTGCCGGAATGGTTCACGCCGCAAATGGGGTGACCGCCCCGCACAGCGCGCAAGGGCCAATTTGCTCGATCGCCTGTGCCCACCTGAACATGGCGACCCCAAACTTCTTCATTCACGAGATTTTTGACGAGTTCAATGATCCTTGGGAAGAGAAGCTGCTGACCAATCCGATGAAGATTGAGAACGGCTATGTCCAACCGCCGGAAGGTCCAGGGCTCGGTACCGATTTGAATATCAGCGAAATTGAGAGGCATCCCTATAATGTCGGGAATTGGTTGCCGTTGTTCCGCCATGGTTGGGAGAAGAGAGAGTCTACTCACTGAGCTCGTAAAGAAGGTCTTGCGCTCAGTGAGGGAACCAATGCGAACCAACACCGAAAGCAGCCGTAAGCGGAAAGTTAGCCGCTGAGGGATAAAGGGACGAGCGGATTGTTGGCAGCGATCCGCTTCGTTTATTTCGAAAGAAATAGAGTAAAGTAAGCCACCAACACCAGGATGGATGCGAACATCGAGCCCTGCTCTCGGGAACTCATTTCACATGCCCTGTGTATCAGGGCATGTGAGAGCCCACAATCGTCAGGGGCCAAGCTTCTCTGAACATTTGTTCACCCCTTATTTGAAAACTAGGACGCTGCCTTCATCTTCGGTGTTGCTGGTATTTGCTCGGTCACGGGAGACTCGGCGGGGATCTCCAAAGGTAGCCGCCAATCCCGCGCCGAAGCGCGTCCAGCGTGCATCCAGCCGTAACGCGTGAGCAAAGAACCGGCTATGCCGCACATAGCGGCCCAGCGCCGCAGGGAGTGCGAGCGGGGGCTGCCGGAGCTGCCCGCCCATAGGCGCAACGCCAGAGGCAGCGGGCCCGACATCATTCCGCCCGCGCGAGTAATCCATCCACTTATCCCGTGTTTAAGCGGCCGTAACGCCGGATCTAATCGGCTCTCGAGATTCAGGCCCTCCAGGCTCTCGTAGACCGCACTTCCGATTCCCAAACTGTTCAGCGCGCGGCTATCGGTGTGGCCGAGTAGTTCAAGAATTGAAACTCCTGCCTGCACGCCTGACATGCCGAAGTGGATGGGCAGTGTTTCGACGTTCTTATTCCACACTGGAATCGCGGTTGCCCCGATAAGTACGCCGGTGTAGTTGTGGAACGGCAGCCCGAACAGGGCGGAGAAGAACTGGCTGAAGTTGCCGATGACGCTAATCGGAAAATTGCCGCCGAAGCGCCGCTCAGCCGCCTTTGCGAATAAGGCAGCCGCTGAGGTGCTGCCGAATGCCGCCAGCGTCCATGCGCCCATCGACATCGGACTTTGCGTTTTGAAGACGCGCAGCATGTTGAGAAAGCGCGATGGTCTACCCAAGTCATGGGTCAGCAGCGCGCTGGAAACCATGGCGCCTCCGAAAGCGAGCCAGCGCGCATCTCGCGCCAGTTCGCGGTCTCTGCCCAGCCAGTCGGCCAGGGCGCCAATCACGGCCGCCGATCCCGCCGCTCCACCGACAAAGAAGTAGAGCGGAATCTCCGGCGTCCACTGCGGCTCCTTCAGCAGGTGAATGCCGTAATAGCCTGTCCCCACCGAGGCCTTCGGGAAGGGTGCACCTGCCGGGCGGATACCTTTTCCCGAGACGACACCGCGCTTCTCGGCTTCCCGCCGTATTTTTAGCAGTTGTTTCTCACTGGCTATGTCCGGAATGCGTGGCTTGCGTTCTTCTGGCAGCGTGCTCATCGGGAAACCCTCCCGCTTCTCTGACCGCGCGACGTTGAGAAGGCGAGCAGCGCGCCGGCCACGAACAGAGTTGATCCAAGGGCCGAAGCTGCCCACCCCGCACGCAAGTAGAGTGTCGGCACTTCGGGCTTGGGCGGAAGGTTATACTGCCGCGGATCGCCGCGTATGATGGAGAACGCGTGTAGCCCCTTAACACTGGTTTCAGTCGGATCGTAGAGCGTGGCGTCCTCCATGCCGCGCGACTTCAGCTCGCGCACGCGCTCGTGGGCGGCAAGTTTGAGCTGGTTGATCTCACCGAACTTGATCGACTCCGTCGGGCACGCCTTGGCGCACGCAGGTTCCAGTCCAGCTTTCTGCCGGTCGTAGCAGAAGGTACACTTAAAGGCACGCCCGTCTTCTTTATTCTTTTGAACCACGCCGAATGGGCATGCCACCACGCAGTAGGCGCATCCGTTGCAGACATCCGGCTGCACAAAGACGCCGCCAAACTCCGTGCGCACGATTGCCCCCGTGGGACATGCCTCCAGGCACCCGGCCACTTCGCAGTGTTTGCAGACGTCCGAGGAAAAAGCCCACGAACTTAGATCGCCGGCATTGCCGCCGAATCCTGCTTGCGGTTCATGTTCGACGAACTTGACGTGACGCCACGTCGAGTGCCCAACCGAGCCAGTGTTGTCGTAGGAAAAGCCTGACCAGTCGAATCCATCGGCCGAAACCCCGTTCCATTCCTTACAGGCGACTTCGCACGCCTTGCAGCCGATGCACAGTGTGGAGTCGGTCAGGAACGCGGTGGTGCGGTGTCCATTTTCAGATAATGATGCGAATTCTGTGCTCATGCGGCCTGCTCCGTTTTTGCCTTGAGTTCGTCCAATGCCTGCTTGCCCTGCGGCCGCCGACCTGGCCGGATGTCGCACAGCAAGGCTTTGGTCTCCATGATGCGCACGTTCGGCTCCTCCGAAATGGGCAGCAGATCGTTGACCATGTCGCCTTTGACCAGACCGTTGGTGCCGAAGTGATAGGGCAACCCTACATGGTGGACAACACGGCCCGCGACCTTGACCGGCTTGATGCGGCTGGTCACCATGACGCGCGCCTCAACCATGGAGCGCATGGTGGTGATGGTTGCGTAACTACCATGGCGCAGGCCAACCTCGGCGGCCAGCTCGGGCGAAACCTCGCAGAATAGTTCAGGTTGCAATTCTGCAAGGTGACTGAGCGTGCGACTCATGCCGCCGGCCGTGTGGTGCTCAGTCAAACGGTAGGTGGTCAGAATGTAGGGGAACCGTTTGTCGCCCGGTAGACGCGTATTGATTGTCGGGGCGCTCGCGCTGAAGCACGGCCGGATCGATGTCCTGCTTTGGATACAGCGGATTGGAGAATAGTGACTCCATCGGCTCGTAGTGCGTGGGCAGTGGTCCGTCTTTCAATCCGCTGCTGACGTAAATCCACCCCACCCCGTCCGGATGCAGGATAAAAGGCTTATCGCCTGCGAGCGCAGCATCGCCTTCGGCGCCTTCGGGTGGATGATAGTCCGGTGGTTTGTCTTTGGTGAAGTCAGGATTGTCGAGTCCGGTCCACTCTCTTTTCCGCTCGTCCCACCAGACCAGCTTCTTGCGCTCGCTCCAAGGCTGGCCATCTGGCCGGGCCGAAGCTCGGTTGTAGAGGATGCGCCGGTCAGACGGCCATGCGTAACCCCACCCGTGGCCATAAAGATCGCGCGACTCGCGAGTGTTTGCCACGTTCTTGCTTCGGTCGGGGAAGCAGCCGGAATAAATCCACGCTCCGCAGGCCGTCGAGCCGTCAGCTTTCAGATCTTTATAGCCGGTGACCAGCCGGTGATCAGCGACCGTCCAGCCGTTGATCTCCATCAGCACTTCTTCGGCATCCGGTTCCGCTTGAGGCCCGAGTGTCGAGTAGCTCCAGGTGAGGGCGTTCAGCGGCGCGTTACGCGGTCGAGGATCGCTGGCAGCTCTGGCTTTCAATCGCCGGCCCAGGTGGTACATGAACCAGGATTCGCTGCGTGAATCGCCGGGTGGCTCCGGACCTTTGTTATGGAACTGCAGCAGGCGTTGCGTGTTGACGAAGGTGCCGCTCTTCTCGGGTACTCCGGCGGCGGGCATCAGGAAAACTTCGGTGGCGATGGTGTCCGGATTGAGCTCACCGCGCTCGACTTCCGGCGAGTTGTACCAGAAGGAGGCAGGCTCGGTCTCAACCATATCGCGGACGACCAACCACTTCAATTTCGCCAGTGCCTTACGCTCCAAACGTCCGTTAGGAGCGCCTACCGCGGGGTTCTGCCCCATGATGAACAGACCGTCAACTTTGCCGTCCATCATGTCCAGCCAAAAACCGAAATGCGAGTGGTCGCCGGTGACACGCGGCAGCCAATCGAAGCAGTAATCGTTAGCCCCGGTGGCGGCTTCGCCGTAATACGACTTCAGGAAGCTGACGATGTACTTATCGAAGTTCGCCCACCAGCCAGTTTTGGCGCGGTGCTTCGCAATGTAATCCTTCAGCGTGTTCGCGTCTTTGTTGAAGATAGGAGTAGGCAGGTAGCCCGGCAGGATGTCGTAGAGCGTAGCTACGTCGGTCGACCCCTGAATGGACGCGTGGCCGCGCAGTGCCAGTACCCCGCCACCCGGACGGCCAACATTACCCAGCAATAATTGCAGAATGGCCGCAGCGCGAATAATCTGCACGCCATTCGAGTGCTGCGTCCAACCCACGGCGTAGCAAATTGCGCCCGTCTTCTCGGGACCGGAAGCGGAGCAGTACGCTTCTGCCACCTTAAGGAAAAGATTTTTGGGGATGCCGCAGTACTGCTCCACCATCTCCGGCGTGTAGCGCGAAAAATGCTTCTTCAACACCTGGTAGATGCAACGTGGATGCTGCAGCGTGGGATCCGACTCGTGCTTCTCCAACTCGCCGGCTTCTCCGCCCCGGTCTTTGCCATGGCCACCCGCCTGCTCCTCGTGACCCGGCATCGGACCCGCAAACAGCGTACCCTTCTCGGGCGAGCCTTCGTACAGCCATGAAGTGGGATCGTACTGCTTTTTTTCCGCGTCCCAACCGGAGAAGAGGCCACCCAAATCTTCAGTGTCCCGGAAGTCTTCCCGCAGAATCGTAGGCGCGTTGGTGTACGCCACGACATACTCGCGGAAATCCTTGTTATTGGCGAGGACGTAGTTGATGAGACCGCCCAGGAACAACACGTCGCTTCCTGCGCGCAGTGGCAACCATAGGTCCGCCATAGCCGAGGTACGCGTAAAGCGCGGATCGACATGAATGATCTTTGCCGCGTTCTTCTCCCGCGCCTCGATGACCCACTGGAAGCCAACCGGGTGGTTCTCCGCCATGTTGGAGCCCATGATCAGGATGGCATCCGCGTTGGAAAGATCCTGCTGGGCGGTAGTGGCGCCGCCACGCCCGAAAGAGGTGCCCAGACCGGGCACCGTCGAGCTGTGTCATATGCGGGCCTGATTGCTGATGCAACTCATTCCTAACCCGCCGGTGAACAGCTTACGGATAAGGTAGTTCTCCTCGACGTCGAGTGTCGCCCCGCCCAAGTGGCAGATGCCCAGCGTGTGCATCACCGAGGCGCCGTCGTCTTTTTCAACAAAGGTGCGCTCACGCGATTCCCACACGCGATCAGTGATCATGTCCATCGCCCGCTCAAGGGAGATATCCTCCCACGTCCGCGAATAAGGCCGGCGATATTTCACCTTGTCGAGGCGTGCGGGATGCGTGTGAAGCTGGAATGTATCGGCGCCCTTGGGACAGAGATGCCCGCGTGAAACCGGAGAAGCCGGATCGCCCTCAATCGCCACCAGCTTACCTTCTTTGTGGAAGACCAGTTGCCCGCAACCTACGCCGCAATATGGGCAGACCGAGCGGCTCACCTGCGCTTCCTGAATCTTGGGAGAGAGTTGCCTGGTCTGCTTGCTCATCGCCTCCTCACCGGTACCTTTCCAAGCTCCAGTGCGGATTTGCTTGAGCACAGGCCATTCAGAGATGAAACCGTCGAACATCGGAGACCCCCGAGAGAAGAGTTGCAGCAGCGAAAAACGAAACTGTTAGCTCAGACATTGGAGAAGCCGAAGAAGGTTGCCAGTAGTCGCGTAACTATCGTGAGCCGATATTATGGACGGGGAAATCTCGTCCAGGTGCCGATCGAGAACCCGAGTGCCGAGGTGGGGAGTGACGCTGCTGCCTGATCAATTGGAGAGCCGGCTCGCTGCGTTGGAAGCTCTCGACCGGGCGACCCAATCGAGGTTCCGGCGGCACAGTCCGCAGCTTTGCTCAACCGCTAGGGAAACCGGAGTTCGCTGAGTTGCTGAAGCGGACGCTTAGCGAAGAGAAGGAAGCAGCTGCAATGTTGACCCGGATTTCGGACGCTACCAATATTCAAGCCGATCGAGCGGCCTAGAAAGTTTCACTGCGTCCTGTTGACCGTTGCCAAACCGGCGTCAAATTCCGTGGGCGCCGGTTAGGCGGGTGGCCGGAATCAGCACAGACGAAGAAATCCACAACGTGATCTGCCTTGCTGTGTCCGGCAACTAGATTACACAGTCTCCAACGGAGAGCAGTACCAAATCACTTCGCGATCTTGCCAGTACCGTTCCCGCCTGATTTCCACACGTAAAGGTAGTGCTGATCGCTTGCAGTGGCGACACTGATTCCTCGCATACGCGTTTCCCGGTTGAGGGCCGAACGCACATTTTCCTTCGAATCGGGTAGCTTCGCCAACTCAATCTTCAGCGCTCGCCCGGGCTCCAACTGCAACAAGTCGCTCATGATTTTTTCGATCGTGCCATGGTGTTTCCCGTTGCGACCCTGAGGGACATCGGCCTGAAGCACAGACCCAAAATTAAGCAGCTTAGCCGCAAAGACTTTTTCCTTTGCCATATGCACCTCACAACGCTTATCGCTAACGTCATCTATGCGTCGCGTGCCGACGCGTAACGCTAATCTAACCTGCGCGAGATAAAGATGCTGTCAACCGAGAATCTGTCGCCCACATTTTCTACGCTAATTTCAGAGTCACATGTCCTTAAGGTGCCCCCAAACAATATCCTAAGCAGTTTCCCCGTACAGAGCCGATGCTGATAGCGTGAATATGGAGGGCAATATGCCCGCACGAGTATTTGAGACCGCATCCGTTGAAGAGGTGCTGAAGCATTGCGTCGCTGATACGCCGGAATCTGTCTCGGCAAAGCCCGTTACAGAACCTCAACGACGCACGATCATTGTCGTCGATGACGAACACGTCATCGCTGACACGCTAGCGGCAATCCTAACCCAGAGTGGATTCTCCGCTTTGGCCGCCTATGACGGCGAAAGCGCTTTTGCGCTGATTTCAGCCAGAGTTCCTGACCTGCTGATCACCGACATTTGCATGCCGGGTATGAATGGCATCGAACTCGCCATTCAAGTCCGTAGAGCGTGTTTCATAAATAGGTTCGGCCTCAGCGGAGGTACTTACGTCTGAGGCTGGTTGAGTGTTGAGCTTCTGTCATGAAGAAGCGACAGAGGCTTTTGACCGACGAGCAGTGGGAGCTTGTTGAACCTCTTCTTCCCCCGCCGAGGCGGCGTCGAGACAACCGTGGCCGTCCATGGGCGTCGAATCGAGCTTGCTTTGAGGGCATTTTGTGGATTCTGCAAACCGGTGCAGCCTGGCGTTTTCTGCCCGATGAGTTTCCGTCGCCGGCAACCTGCTGGCGTCGCCTGAAGCAGTGGGAGGATGAGGGCATCTGGCTCGACGCCTGGCGAGCGCTGCTGGGAGCACTCGACGGCGAGGGACTGCTGAAGTGGGATGAGGCCTTCCTTGACGGCAGCTTCGCTCCGGCCAAAAAGGGGGCTCCGCAGTCGGTAAAACCAAGCGCGGCAAGGGTACGAAGTGGATGGTACTGGTCGACGGTCAAGGTCTTCCGCTGGGAGTTCGGCTCGAAAGTGCCTCTCCGAGTGAAGCTACACTTGCGGAAGCCACGCTCGCCGAAGTCCGCGTCCCGCGGCCGAGAGGGCGTCCGCGGCAGAAGCCCAAGCGCATAATCGCCGACCGGGGATACGACTCCGATCCGCTGCGCGAACGCATGAAGAAGCGCGGCATCGATTTCATCGTGCCCTACCGGAAGAACAACAAACGGAGCAGATACGAGGACGGACGCAAACTGCGGCGCTACGTGCGCCGCTGGATAGTGGAGCGAACCAACGCCTGGCTTGGTCAATTCCGCCGACTGCTGGTGCGACATGAACATCTGCTCTCCACCTACCGCGCCTTCTTCTACCTCGCGTGCTTCTGGATTACCCTGAGACACTGTTTATGAAACACGCTCTAAGCATTTTCCCAGTTGCAAGGTGCTCCTGTTCTCGGGTCACGCTGCCTCAACGAGCCTCATGGATGAGGCACGCTCAAGCGGATATGAGTTCGACTTTCTAAGCAAGCCGGTTCACCCTCGTGACTTACTTGAACGTCTGAATCGTGCCGCCTAGCTGACTGGGGGGACACGTGCCCTCGCTCTTTCGGGTGTTTGCATGGGCAATATGCACGAAAGAAACTGGAAGCGAATGCGAAATCAGCGGGTTGTGAATCACGTGCGGCAGCGCCGGAAATCGTACAGTCGCTTGCGATTTTCGTCCAACCGGCTCCAATCCCTCGGCATATTGTCAAATATGAAAAACACGAAGCTGGCGAACCCTGATCATCGTTCCACCGAAAATCCTACTGCGGGTTCGGAGGGTATAAACCCCTCCGCTCCGACTGCCGGAACGGAAGCTTACGGCACCACGGCCGATGAACGGCGCGTGCTCGGCAAGAGCAATGAGTATGATTCGCGAGCGGCGCTTCCGAGCTCGGAGGGAGCAGGCGACATCCGCCGGACGTCTTATCCGCGCAACGAACCGGCGGATAATCCCGCCGCTCGCACCGGCGAAGCGAAAGGCAGCAACTCCGAAGCCGAGAAACCGACAGAAAGAAACGGCGAGACAAGAGGCGGCGAAACGAGGTCCTCAACCTTAAAGACGAAGCCTTCGACGTTAAAGAAATAGCAGGGGATCTCAAGCAACTCTAGAAGGTTTCGGCCAACAGCCAAGGCACGCGTGCAGTGCAGACTCGAAGCTATCGTTGGACAGGGATGCTTTTAGCTGCACCGAGACTAGGGATAAAGGGAGTACTTTGACGGTCATCGCACGGAGGGCGGCATATAAGCAAATCCAGGTATCTTACGTATAAGGAAGAGAAGCAAGTAATGGGAAGGAATGCCGGTGCAAAAGCGGGCTCCATTGCTGTTCTTGGCTGTTCCGATTGCTTTGATTGTTATCCTAGCAACCATTTTCTCCTGCGGTAGTGGGAGTTCGTCGTCGGCCTCCTCCGGATCTGGCACCGGTGCGGGTTCTACGGCTCCAACTTCTACTCCTCCTTCAACCACGCAGCCATCACCGGACGTGACCACCTATCATTACGATACCGCGCGCACTGGGCAAAACCTGGCGGAATCCTTGCTGACCCCCGCGAATGTGAATGCAACGACATTTGGTAAAATCGGGTTTTTCTGGGTCGACGGCAAAGTCGATGCCGAACCGCTTTATCTCTCTGCTGTTACTCTTCCTGGTCAAACGCAACATAACATCCTGTTTGTGGTGACCGAGCATGACAGCGTATACGCATTCGATGCCGACAGTGGCGCTGTGCTGTGGCGTGTCTCCGTGCTGAGCGGGGGAGAAACTACCAGCGATGATCATGGTTGCTATCAGATTTCACCGGAAATCGGCATTACTTCTACCCCAGTCATTGATCGGCAAAATGGCCCGAATGGAACGATTTATCTTGTGGCGATGTCGAAAGACTCATCCGGCGGCTACCACCAGCGGCTGCATGCGTTGGACATCACCAGCGGGGCGGAGCTGTTCGGCGGTCCCACTGAGATTCAAGCCAGCTATCCGGGGACGGGTGCGAACAGCTCGAACGGCAATGTCGTCTTCGCGCCGGGGCAATATGCCGAAAGGGCTGGCTTGTTGTTGCTGAACGGTACCATCTACACATCCTATACATCCCATTGCGACCAGTCGCCTTACACCGGCTGGTTGATAGCGTATGACGCTGCCACCCTGCAACAGACCGGTGTTCTGAACTTCACGCCTGATGGGACCGAAGGATCCATATGGATGAGCGGTACGGCTCTTGCCGCTGATACCCTCGGCAATATCTATTTTCTCGATGCCAATGGCACCTTCGACACCACGCTCAATGCGAATGGGTTTCCGAGCAAGGGAGACTTTGGAAATTCGTTTCTCAAGGTCTCCACCGCCGGCACGCTCGCCGTTGCGGATTACTTCGCTATGCACAATACCGTGCAGGAATCGTCTGCAGACGAGGACCTTGGTTCAGGCGGGGCAATTGTTTTACCTGATCTGACGGACAGTTCGGGACAGGTGCACCACTTGGCCGTCGGTTCGGGAAAGGATTCGAATATTTACGTCGTAGATCGCGACTCCATGGGCAAATTCAACCCGAATGCCAACAACATCTACCAGGAGATTGATGGCGCTCTCGCGGGAGCCGTCTTCTCGATGCCTGCTTACTTCAACGGCGTCATCTACTATGGCGCGGTCGGCGACCACATCAAAGCGTTTGCTATAAGCAACGCGAAGGTGGCAACCTCGTCCACCGGGCGAACCAGTAGCACTTTCCCCTATCCGGGAGCTACCCCTGGCATTTCCGCGAATGGAACGTCGAATGCGATTCTCTGGGCAGTCGAGAACGGCAATACCGCGGTATTGCACGCTTACGATGCGACGAATTTATCGCACGAACTCTACAACAGCAATCAGGCGGGTGCGCGTGACAACTTCGGCCCGGGAAACAAATTCATCACGCCGCTAATCGTCAATGGCAAGGTGTTTGTAGGGACGACCAATGGCGTTGCCGTGTTTGGCCTAATCCAGTAGTGCTGTCGCGGCTCCGACTCGCGGCAAAGCCTGGGAAACTTACTAGCAGGCCATCCCGGGCCTACTGTTCAAGTCTGAACTCCGGATCAGTTTCGCTTCGGTCCGATGCTATGTCGAAGAGCATTTCTCGTTAGAGCGCATGGTCAAACGTTTACGCAGAACTGTACCAGGAGATCGCAGGTGGAAAACAACCTGGCGTTGCGTGGGGCAACAAAAGCACGCGGGTTGTCACCTATAGCTTAGTCAAGACAAAGCAACGTGGTGGGGTAAGCTTGCCGGCCTGACCTGAATGACTTTCATTATCGGAGATGCTGCACCTTGAAACCGAGAGACCGCATTACCGTCGTCGTCCTGTTGAGCGTGATTAGCTGTCTGGTCCCGACTTGGGCTCTTGCCCAGACTCGGGGAGAAATAACGTTACGTTATGCCGGACTTTCTCCCTTTATTGCGTTGCTGGCGGGGATCTTGATTCTGATTATCCCCCGGCTGCTCAACTTTATTGTGGCGGTTTATCTGATCTTGATCGGGTTGATCGGTATCTTCGGTCGCTAACTGCGCGCGCAACCTCACCCGCGCATCCCGGACTCGTTGCGGCGCATTTTTCACTCTCCTGCTAAACTTGGCGAGTGAAGCGGCTCATCGTAAACGCCGACGACTTCGGCCTGACGCTTGGCGTCAATCGCGCCATCCTGGAGTGTCATCAGCGCGGCATTGTGACCTCGACCACGCTGATGGCGAACAGCGACGATTTTGCGGACGCCGTCGCGGCGGCTAAGCGCTTGGTCCTCCAAGCAAACGGAGTCCCCGCGATGCACTGGAATTGCGCATCTTCGGGTGGAACTGACCCTGCTCTCGGCATCGGCTGCCACATCGTGCTTGCCGATGGCGGGCCGGTGCTGCCGCCGTCGCAAGTGCCGTCGCTGCTTATGCCTGGAACCGGACTTTTTTACCGCTCCATCCAGCAACTGGCGAGACAGGCGCTTACCCATTGCTTCCGTGCGGAAGAAATCGAAGCCGAGGCCACGGCGCAGTTCCAAAAGATACAGGCCGAGGGGATACGGATTTCGCATTTTGACGCGCACAAGCACGCGCACATGTTCCCATCGATTCTGAAGCCGCTTTTGAGGGCCGCCGCCGCCTGCGGCATTCCGGCATTGCGCAATCCCTTTGAACCGGTTTTTTCCATGCCCATTCCCAGCTTGCTGCGCATCCCCGTGCGTTATGCCGAGGTGCTGGCCTTGCGAACCTTCCGTGCCAAGTTCTACGCCATGGTCGCCGAATCCGGGCTGCGCACGACCGACGGAAGTCTCGGCCTGATTGCGACCGGCACGCTCACGGTCTCCAACATTTCCGCTCTGCTCGACCGCATGCAAGATGGCTGCTGGGAACTGGTCAGCCATCCCGGCTACAACGATGCCCAGCTCGCCGGGATCAACACCCGGTTACGGGCGTCGCGGGAAACCGAAATGCAGGCGCTCACGGCCGACAGCACTCGCCGGGCGCTGGAGCGCAACGGCATCGAGTTGATTTCATTTCGGGAATTAGCCGGCGATTCTCGTCCGCACCCAGCCGGCGGATTTGAATCGCCTGGCGACCGCCGCTCTTCTAATACGGCAGAGAAGCCAGAAGAAGCGCGCGATTGAGAGGGCACGAGTCCATGCAATCCAATGATGGAAAATCCATGCGCATAGGAATTACCTGTTACCCAACCTACGGTGGAAGCGGAGTGGTCGCGACCGAGCTGGGAATCGAGTTGGCCGAGCGCGGACACCAGGTTCACTTCATTACCTACTCGCAGCCGATCCGGCTTACCGAGCCCCATGCCAACATTCACTATCACGAGGTCGAGGTTTCACGTTATCCGCTCTTCGAGTATCCGCCTTATGATCTTGCACTGGCCACGCGGATGGCCGAGGTGGCGGAGATCTACGATCTCGACCTGCTACACGTGCATTACGCCATTCCGCATTCGGTCAGCGCGATGCTGGCGCGCCAGATGCTTGCCTGCGGCAGTGGACGCAAACGCCGTCGGCTGCCTTACGTGACGACTCTCCACGGAACGGATATTACGCTGGTCGGCATGGACAGTTCCTATCTGCCGATCACGCGTTTCTCCATCGAGCAGAGCAACGGCGTCACCGCCATCTCCGATTACCTCAAGCAGCAGACGCTGGAGCAGTTCAATATCGAGAATCACATCGAGGTGATTCCAAACTTCGTGAATTGCGATCTCTACCGCCGCGACCCGAACGCCGTGCTTCGCCGCAGCGAGTACGCCCGTCCCGACGAGCGCGTACTGGTGCACCTCTCGAACTTCAGACCGGTAAAGCGCGTGACGGATGTCATCGAGGTCTTCGATCGCGTATTGAAAAAGATTCCGGCAAAGCTGCTGATGATTGGCGACGGACCTGATCGCTCCCAGGCGGAATGGCTGGCGATGAAGAAAGGAATCCACAAGCAGGTTCTCTTTCTGGGCAAGCAGAACCTGGTGAATGAGAAGCTGGCAGTCGCCGACGTGATGCTGCTGCCGAGCGAACTGGAATCGTTTGGCTTGGCCGCACTGGAGGGCATGGCATGCGAAGTGGTTCCCATTTCGACCAATGTTGGCGGCCTTCCAGAGCTGATCGACCACGGGGTCAACGGCTACATGACCGCCGTTGGCGATGTGGACACGATGGCGCGCCATGCCATCGAGGTGCTCTCCGATGACGCCCGGTTGCGCGATATGGGTAAGCGCGCCCGGGCGGATGCGCAGAAGCGTTTTTGCAGCACCAAAATCATTCCCCACTACGAGCAGTTCTACCGAGATGTACTGGAGCGGATGTCGTAAATCGACGAGGAGAATTCATCGGGGTTCGGCACGGGCAGCACCAGGCGGACTAAAGTTCCGTGGCCGTGCCGGCTGTCGATTTCGATGTGCGCCGTATCGCCATACAAAACCTGTAGCCGTTCGCGGACGTTTGCAATCCCGATGCCGGTACCGCCGCGCCCTCCACTTTCCATGCCAACGCCATCGTCTTCGACTTCGACGACCAGCAGGCGGTTGGCGATCCGCGCGCGCAGGTAAATGGTGCCGCCCTCGACTTTGGGCGAAAGCCCGTGCTTGATCGAGTTTTCCACCAGGGGCTGAAGAATGACGCTGGGGACGGCGACCTCCAGACTCTCGCGTTCGATTTCCTTCACGATCCGCAACTTCTCATTTCCGAAACGCACGACCTCGATGTCCAGGTAATCGTCAACAAAATCGAGCTCGTCCTTGAGTTGAACGAACGAGTCGCTTTTCCGCAGCAATCGCCGCAGAATGTTCGAAAGCTTGACGATCACCTCGCGCGCCTTGTCCGGATTGAAGCGCACGAGCGAAGAAACGGTGTTCAAGGTGTTGAACAGAAAATGTGGGTTAAT
This sequence comes from uncultured Acidobacteriota bacterium, assembly GCA_963786555.1. GTDB lineage: Bacteria > Acidobacteriota > Terriglobia > Terriglobales > Acidobacteriaceae > CAWBRT01. Next base: position 83,449 of record CAWAZO010000002.1, on the reverse strand, counting down.
CTGGCTCTGCAAGGCCTCCATGCGCGCCTGGAGCAGCAGGCGCTCCTGCTCCTCCAGTTTCATCTCAATGCGCACGTTGTTCAAAACCTTCAACGCAATCGCCACGCACATCACCGTCGCGAGATAGATGGCAATCGTGGTCAGCCAGTTCGGGCTTGCGAGCGCAAACAGATGTCGGCCAAAAACATCTTTGAGCTGTTCGCGGGCAAACGTGAGCGCCAGGATCATGACAAAGAACGAGGTCTGCCAGTCGATGAACGACTTGCGAATCGTCCGCCTGATCCAGCGGTAAAGGCTGAGGTCGAACAGCGGAGAGAAAGACCAGATCGCTTCCTTGTCCTGGGCGAGGTTGCGCAGGCATCCGGCCACCAGCCCGGAACCAACATTAAGGGCCAGATTGCCCCATTCGCCAAGAAACAGTGAAGGCAACGAGACCAGCAGACCGCCTGCAATTCCGCCAGCACGCCCGGTGATAATGCCCATCAGGATCGAACTCTCGAAGGCCAGGTCGGCGGCCATGAAATTTTTTACCTTGGCTCGCACCACCACGCCCAATGCAAACGGAATGCCGATCAGCAACACCATCTCAAGGTTTTCCGAGAGGCTGCGCTCTTCCCGGAAGAGCAACAGGCGGAAGCGCCGGGCACGCGCCAGCACACTGCTGACGGCGGCGGAGACGCCGAGCTTGATGAGCAGCGAAATGAGAATCAGTCCCTGGTCCAATCGTCGGCTCCGCGAAACGGTTCTTACTGGGTGCGAACTATGTTATGAACTGTGCTGCGAACTATGCTGCGAAGCCGGAGCCGCGGGGCTCGGGCTTTGCGAAAGTATAGCGGCTTTGGCGCGCTCCATAGCGCCGTCGAGCTGCTCCAGCCCCGGGACACCGCCCTGAGCCAGCTCGCGCGAACCTCCGCCACGGCTGCCAAGACGCGCCATCTCCTGCTTCATCAGGGCGCCCATATCGAAAGGTCCGCCCCGCCACTGAGCGAAGACCAATGCCGGCTGCTCCGGGCCGCAGCCGATCACCGCGACGGTTCCTGGCTCCGCGACCAGCTTCTGTGCCAGCAATTTGGCAAAGCCGATATCGCGTCCGCTCAACACCTGCGCAATCAGCTTGATGCCGTCGACCGGCTCGCTCGCGGCCAGCATTTTCGCGGCGCTTAATGCAGCGACCTCTTCCAGCAGTTTGTGCTCACGCTTGGCGGCGGTCCTAAGCTCTTCCAGAGATTTTTTTATCTGCTCGGGCGCGGTCCACAGATGCGCCGAGTACAACCCGGCGGCCTCGGCCAGGGTTTCGTAATCCTTGCGGGCAACCAGCACGGCTCGATCGCCGCAGACAAATTCGACTCTCGTCCCCTGCTTTACCTTTTCCACCTTGCGTAGCAGAATCGCGCCGGTCTGCCCCGTGGAGCGAACGTGCGTTCCTCCGCAGGCACAAAGATCAAAGTCCGCAATCTCGATGATCCGCAGCCGCTCGCGACCGGCAGGCGGAAGCTTGCGCAGGCCCATCGTGCGCGCCTCTTCCAGGCTGACGAAATAGGTCTTGACCGGACGGTCTTCAAAGACGATCTGGTTGGCGCGCTGCTCGGCGCGGAGGACCTGATCGGGCGCGAGGCTCTTGGCTTCAAGATCGATGGTGCAGCTCTCATCGCCCATGTGAAACGATACGGTCGGCAGCTCGAACAGCTCCACGAAGGCAGCCGAGAGCACGTGCTGCCCCGAATGCTGCTGCAAGTGGTCTCGCCGCTGCTCGACATCGACGAAGCCTCGCACCCGAACCGCGCTTTCGCCCGGCCCGGTCGCGCCTGCCAGGACGGGCTCCAGCTCCGGCACAGGGTCGATCACATGCCATACTTCGCCGCTGGCCTCGTCCTCCATTACCTCGGCGACCCGGAACTTGGGCCGCAGCGCCTGAGGGTTGTCGAGGTCCTCCCATTCAATCCAGCCGGTGTCGAAAGTCTGCCCGCCGCTGGTGGGATAAAAAGCGGTGCGGTCGAAGACCAACGCGGTGCGGCCGTCCGGCAAGCGGCGGACGGCCAGCAGCGCGGCAACAAAATCATAAAGAAACGAATTCTCGTAGTAAAGGCGTTCTGTCATGGCGTTCTGCTTTGGTGTTCCGAACTATTGTCTCATTTGCCGACCGATGGCAAACATAAGCAACTAAAGTCAACGCGGACGCGGGGAGTGGTACTCGATTAAACTGGCTCGTGAGGCACTTTCCAAGGTTTCAGCATATTTAAGAGCGAAGGTTAGGCTGGGCCGGAGCGGTTGAAATAAAAACTCCCATGGAAGCATTGCTATTTTCGTTTGGTACGTTTCTCTCCACCTTGGGCGGAGGATTGTTCGCCATGAAATATCGCGAACGACTCCACTACATAGCGAGCTTCACGGCCGGAGTACTTTTGGGCGTTTGTTTTTTTGACATCCTGCCGGAAGCTTTTAGTATCAGTAGCTCGCGCAGTACGGGGCCGACACCAATGTTGGTCGCTCTCGTCGCGGGTTTCCTTGTCTTTCACATTCTTGAAAAAGCGATCCTGATTCACCACTCGCACGAAGATGAGTATGCTGAACACACGCATCCTGCGGTAGGTGTTTTCGGAGCTGCGGGGCTCGCCTTCCATAGTTTTCTGGATGGCGTCGGCATCGGCGTTGGATTCCAGGTGAGCGCGAGTGTTGGGCTTTTCATAGCCATTGCCGTAATAGCCCATGATTTTTCCGATGGCTTGAACACCGTTGCGCTGATGTTTATCCACAAGAATTCAAGGCGCAAGACCTTGGCTCTATTGATTATTGACGCTTCGACTCCGCTGGCAGGGGTCGGCTCGACCTTCCTTTTCCACATTCCCGAATCTGGACTTGTGCTTTATCTCGGCTTCTTCGCCGGGTTCCTGCTCTACATCGGAGCCAGCGACCTGCTTCCCGAGGCCCACCGAACCCATTCTTCCTGGACCATGATCGGCCTTACCGTGCTCGGTGCCGCCTTCATATTCTTGGTCACGAGAGTTGTGTAGGCTTGCCGCCGGATTCGTCGATTTACACCGGCTGAATGATTCCACCCAGGCTGCGCGCTTCGCCGACCGGGGAGGCCGCTGTCGCCTTCCATCCCGCCGGACGCAAAGATGGATGCTCCGCATAGAGCGGACCTAGCACCTCCTGCTGCACGGCGGAAAGCACTTTGGCCGCGGCCCGCTGGTAGGCGGCGTTTTCTTCGGCAGCACACTCGCTCCGGGTTGAATCCATGGACTGGCGTATGCTGTCAGAGATGTCGAGCATGAGCTGGCTGATCTGCTTTGCGATGTGCGGGTTTTTCACCATAGGCTTTCCACCACCATTCACCGGCTGCGACACAATTGACTGCACTACTTTGTAGCTATTTCAGCCGCGACAGCAGAGCGCGCGTCTGGCGGAACCAGGGACCTTCCCGGCGGCGTTGAAAGCCGGGCATAGTGCGGCGTTTGGCCATGATCTGCTCCGCCCACTCGCGCGCTTCGGCGGCCCGTCCCTGGGCGGCCAGAAACTCGGCGTAGTGATATTGCGTCTCCGTCAAGGTCGAAACCCGCACGATGCGGCTGAATAAGGCCGCGGCCTGTTCGTGCTGGCCGGTTCGCGCGTAGGCCCAAGCCAGCAAGCCGGCGGCGCGATGGATGTCATAGCCGGCATCGCTTCGCACCACCCGCTCCAGGTCGTCGATGGCAGCCGGGAAATTGCCGAGCTGCAACAAGGCCAGGGCCCGGCGATAAAACGGGTCTAGGGAGTCTGTACGCTGCGTGATCGAATGGTCGAAGCAGGCGCGCGCCTTTTCCCATTGGCTTTTGTCCAGGTAAAGCTGCCCGAGTTCCTCGTAATTTCCGGCCGAAGGATTCTCCCGAACCGCGAACTCCAGTTCCCTGATCCGGCGGTTCCGGCTCATAAAGTTGAAGGTCCCGGGATCGCGCAACTCGGGAGCGGCCTGCACCGCCAGATAAATCAGCGATCCCAGAGGGCCCAGAAGCAGGATGATCCACAGCCAGTACGAATCCGGCTGGCGGCGTGCGAAGTGGATGAGCGCCGCCGCCATCAGCAAGATGCCAAACAATCCGAAGTGAAAGAATCCAAACATTCCACTAAATACTAGCAGCGTAAGCACCTGACAAGCTGTTGAAAAAACGGCTACCACCCCAGTAACGGCAACAGCAGCCGTCGCCGGGGACCCCGGCTTCTACCCCGAAAGCACGCTAAGGCTCTGCGTTCGCGTGCTGTGATTGCGGATGAACCACCACCCAAGTGTTACTTCAAAGGGCACCCGCGAAGCGTCGTTTCTAAAGCGCCGTTTCTGCCGTTTCTAAAGAAAGATCGTCGGATGGATCGTTCCCACTCCGGAAGCTGTACCCGGCGAGCCCTCGATGTAATGGCCGTAATCCTGGCAGTGGGAGGACGAGCTGCGGACGTGTAGAATCGAGAAGAATGGATTCTATTCGGCTCATTGCCGTCGACATCGATGGAACCCTGCTGAATGCAAGCTTTCAGGTTTCAGCCGCCAACCGGCAGGCGTTGCTCGGCGCCCACGAACGCGGCGTCGAAATCGCGCTGGTTACCGGCAGGCGTCACGATTTTGCGTTGCCGGTGGCCAGGGGGCTCGGCTTCAGCGTAACCCTCATCAGCTCCAATGGCGCCCTCACCCGCTCCAGCGACGGCAGCCTTTTTCACCGCGATCTGCTGCCGGCGGAGATCGCACGCGAGATGGTTTGTTATATGTCGGGCTTCCGCGCAAACACGGTCCTCTCTTTCGACCGCAAGGGCAAAGGCGCGCTGGTGGTTGAGACCACCGAGCTGTTAAATATCGCCCTGCGCCGCTGGATGGAGAAGAACTCAGAATACCTGGAACTGGTGCGGCCGCTGGAAGATGCGGTGACCGAATCGCCGGTTCAGGCCACGTTCTGCGGCGGTGTCGAGCGCATGCGGGAGGCGCAGCAGGCGTTGATGAACTCAAGCCTGTGGGAGCGAATCACGGTTTTGCGCACCCAGTATGACGATCGCGACCTTTGCATTGTGGATGTGCTGAACCAAGGCTGTTCGAAAGGACACGCCCTGCGCCGCTGGGCCGAGCACCGCGGCATCGAACGGCAGCAGGTGATGGCCATCGGGGACAACTACAATGACATCGAAATGCTGGAGTTTGCCGGTGTTCCGGTTATCATGGCCAATGCTTGCGACGAGCTGAAGCAAAACGGCTGGATGGTCACCTTGGGAAATAATCAGGACGGCGTTGCTCACGCCGTCGAATCGGTGATGGGATGCTGAAGCGCCGCTGGCCGTGGCTGACGCTATTGCTATGCGCTGGTTTCGCCCACGGGGCGGAGGTGGCGCGGCTGACCAACGGCTTCGAACTGCGTTGCGAGCGCCACGAGGAAGTCGGCGGCGTGACCCATCTGTATCTGGACGCCGAAGGCACGGGCTTTGTCGAGATCGCCACCGAACGGGTTTCCGGATATGAACCGGCACCCGCTTTGCAACTTCCGGCCGCTTTGCCGCTTCCGGCACCGACGCCCACTCTCCCCGACCACATCGCCAAGGCCGGGTTGGAGACCGGGATCGATCCCGACTTCATCCACAGCGTCATCCAGGCGGAGAGCGGCTACGATCCGAAGGCGGTTTCGCCCAAGGGCGCCCAGGGGCTGATGCAATTGATGCCGGCAACGGCGGCGAAGCTTGGGGTACGTGATAGTCTCGATCCGGAAAACAATATCGACGGCGGCAGCCGCTATCTGCGTGAGTTGCTGTTGCGCTACAACGGAGACGCCATCAAGGCGTTGGCGGCCTACAACGCAGGCCCCGAGTCGGTGGAGAAATACCAGGGGGTTCCACCCTACCGGGAGACTCGGAGCTATGTCGCCCGCGTCATTAGCGACTTCAATCGCCGGAAGCTCTGCCCGAACAAAAGCAGCGCATGTCAGGGACGGCTGCCACCCCAACGAGCCGAAGCTCGCCGGGGACCCCGGCTGGCAGCCTCGAACCGGCCGCTGAACGCCAAGGATTCGAAGCATACAGCGCACGACGGGAAAAGCGCTTCCCGGCCTCGACCGGCTTGCCAGCGCCAGGAAGCCCTCGCGAAAGAGGCGCGTGCCGGTCACACCGCGAGCGAGGCGCGCAAGCATCGGGCCCGTAGGTCCGAAGAAGAGGAATCGGCTCAGGCTATTGCTCCGCTCTCTGCCAGAAATCAATTCCGATGAAAAAGAAGCACGCAATCACTTCGGCGATCGTATTGGCGGTTCTGGCAGCGCTTGTCTACTCTCAATTCCGGCACTGGCGGAGCTTTGACTGGCAACAGTTTTGGAGAGTCAGCAAAGACGTCAACATTTGGATGGTGCTCGGCGGAGTCGTCCTGATCTACCTGGCGGACGTGCTGCGCGCCCTGCGCTGGAAGCTCTTTCTGAGTCCCACTTGCAAAACCACGGTCGGCCGCCTGATCCCTTCGCAATTCATCGGCTTCACCGGACTCGCCCTGCTGGGCCGTCCCGGCGAACTGGTGCGGCCGTTCCTGGTGGCGCGCAAGGAAAACCTCTCGTTTTCCTCGCAACTGGCGGTTTGGGCGATCGAGAGGGTCTTCGATATTTCCGCCGTGGCCATTCTGATGGGAGTGTCCCTGGCACTCTGGGGCGACAAGTTCAAGGCGTTTCCGCAGGTACAGACCGCCGGTTATCTGCTGCTTTGCCTGGCGGCGGGGCTGGCGCTGATGTTCTTTCTGCTGTGGTGGCGTACCAATCAGATTGCTTCCATGCTGGACCACCTGCTCCGCTCGCGCTCGGAAAAGGCGGCGGACACGGTTTGCCGCAAGGTTCGCGCCTTCGGTCAGGGACTGCACACTATTCGCGATCTGAAGTCCTTTTTCATGATTGCCGTGATCTCGCTCTGCCTGTGGACATTCATCGCCCAGGCCTACATTCAGGTCATGCACTCCTATCCGGTCACGACCGTCGAGGTGCAGGCGGACTCCGACGACGACTCCGGCCCGGTGGTAACCCGCACCGTCCGTCTTCACCAGATGAAACTGGAAGACGCGCTGCTGGTGATGGGCGCCAGCATGGCCGGTTCCATCGTGCAACTGCCTGGGGTTGGAGGAGGCTCGCAGCTAGCCGTCATTGAACTGCTATCCTCCGATATATTCAAGAATGAACCCTATAACATTACGCGCGAACTTGCCGTCAGTGTCGGCATGCTGTGCTGGCTGGTGACCTTCATGGCGGTGATTCCCGTAGGACTCATTATGGCTCAACGCGAGCGCGTCTCGCTGCGCATGATTTCGCGTGAAAGTGAGATTGAAGCGCAGGCGGAACAGCCTGAGTGTGCGCCCAAAGTAGCCGCCCACAAGCGCGAGTAAAGCAATTCCAGAGTTAGATAGATCCCATAACACGGGACCCATTTATACTTCCGCATCCTATAAGGAACAGTGACCGATAGATTGGCATGGTGGAGATACCATACAACGTAGTTTATAAAGAGCAAAAAAAATCTACCATTGCACAGGGATAAGTCATTTTTTTAACTTATGTCCGCCCCAGGTCCCACCCGTTCCAAACTCAGTCGTATTAAAAAGCCAGCGAGAAGGGAGCGGCTTGCGCGACCGAGCGGCGGCTTCGAGAAGGGCTACCAGCGGCGATTTTGCTGTAATCATTGATTGACAGGTAGCGGTTGCGGTACTAACATCTATGCGTCAATAACATTAAAGTGCTATCAAGGTGCTGCGCGCCGGCACTGAGCGTGTGGTGTGAGTGGCGTCAGGTGCCAGGATTCCTAGTGTCGGTGCTGGTAGTTATTTGCGCAAGCCGCAGACTCGCAACGAGTGTGGTTTCGCATGAGTTAGGCAAATACTTATGTTGGGCAACTGTCTAGAAAAGAGCACGAAGGAAGTGATGGAGTGATTGCACAGGACAAGATTGCGGAGTTGAAGCGGTTTGCCATACGGATCAGAGTGGCCGCCATGCGGGAGTTCCGGGTGTTGGGCTTCGGGCATGTGGGCGGGACGATGTCGGTCATCGACCTGCTGGCGGTTCTGTATGGCGAAGTGATGAAGATTGATCCCAAGAATCCCGGCTGGAAGGATCGCGACTGGCTGGTGTTATCCAAGGGACATTCCGGGCCGGCGCTGTACGCGGCACTGGCGCTGAAGGGTTACTTTCCCGAGGAGGAGCTGCTGACGTTGAATCAGCCCCGGACGCGGCTGCCGAGTCATTGCGATCGCAACAAGACTCCGGGTGTGGATATGACGACCGGCTCGCTGGGACAAGGCATGTCGACCGCGATCGGAGTGACGCTGGGCAACCGCATGGACGGGCGGACGAACTATACCTACCTGATCTTAGGCGACGGCGAGTGTGACGAGGGCCAGGTCTGGGAAGGCGCGTTGTTTGCCGGGCATCGCAAACTGAACCGGTTGATCGCCTTTGTCGACGCCAACGTCAAGCAGTTGGATGGCTATACAAAGGATATCTGCGATCTCGGCGACCTTGGCGCCAAGTTTGCCCAGTTCAACTGGTTTGTGCAGGATGTGGACGGGGCGGATGTCGCGGCGATTTACGCGGCCATCGAAAAGGCCAAGGCGCAGCAACAACAGCCGGCGATGATCGTGCTGCATACGGTGAAGGGCAAGGGCTGCAGTTTTGCCGAGAAGGTGATGCTCAACCATCACATGACCTTCACGCGGGAGCAGGCGGACGAAGCCATCGCGGTGCTGGAAGCCGAGTTAAAAGGTGGTGCGGATCGATGAGTATCTTGCTTGCCGGAGAGAATGTCGAAGAAAAAGTAGCGATGCGGGATGTCTATTGCCAAACCCTGATGGAGATGGCGGAGAAGGATGAGCGGATCGTCGTGTTGGACGCCGATCTGATGAACTCGATGGGGGTGGTGCCGTTCGGGAAAAAGTATCCGGAGCGGACGATTAACTGCGGCATCCAGGAAGCCAACATGATCGGGGTGGCGGCCGGACTGTCGGCCACGGGCAAGGTACCGTACGCGCATTCGTTTGGCACCTTTGCCACCCGCCGGTGCTTTGACCAGATCTTCGTCTCGGCGGCGTTTGCCCAGCTGAACGTGAGGATCGTGGGCAGCGACCCCGGGATTACGGCGGCCTACAACGGTGGCACCCACATGACGTTCGAGGACCTGGGGATCATGCGGGGAATCTCGCGGATGACCGTGCTGGAGCCGACCGACTCCGCCATGATCGGCGACTTGGTGCGGCAGTTGGCGAATCTGTATGGAGTGTTTTACCTGCGGCTGCTGCGCAAGAACGCCGTCAAGATTTACGAAGCGGGTTCGCACTTTGAAATTGGCAAGGCGGTGACCGTGCGGGAGGGCCGGGACGCGACGATCATCGCCAGCGGGCTGTGCGTCGCCGATAGCCTGGAGGCGGCGAAGATGCTAGCCACGCGAGGCATCTCCGTGCGGGTGCTGAACATGTTTACCCTCAAGCCGATTGACCGGGAAGCGATCATGCAGAGCGCGGCCGAGACCGGCGCGATTGTGACGGCGGAAAATCATAACATCATCAACGGACTGGGTTCGGCGGTGGCCGAAGTGCTGGCTGAAACGATTCCGACGCCGATGGAGCGCGTCGGAGTGCAGGACCAGTTCGGCGAAGTCGGCTCGGTCGATTATCTCAAGGAGCGCTTTGAGCTGACCGCGGCGGACATTGCCAAAAAGGTCGAGAAGGCGATCGCCCGCAAACCGTCGTCCGCCGGCGCCCCGTACCAGACCAAAGCCAAAGCCGCCGTCGAGAGACAGTGAACTAGAAAATAAAAGGAGTGATTCGGGAATGAAAAGCACGATGAAGATCAGTGAAGGGCTGGAATTCAGAAAGATCGGCGGATATGTTTTGCGGCTGGTCAATCCAGTCACAACCGGATCCAAGAACATAGGCACTTCGATGTGCTATCTGAATCCTGGGGAAGAAATCGTCCAACATCAACATGAGTACGAAGAAGTATATTTCATTGTGAGCGGCGAAGGCACAATGGTTCTGGAAGGCAAGACCATTCATCTGGAAAAGAACCTAAGCGTATATGTTGCGTCCAACGCTATGCACGGGCAAAAGAACGACGGCGAAGAGCCATTGATCATTCATTGTGCTCTTTCACCGGCGCCCAAGGTCAGTTAATAGAATTCCTCCAGAAATACCTGGCCGCCGCGGTCCTCAGATGCTCAATCCTGGTGCATCTCCGGCTGCGGCAGGCCCGGTGATTTTAATCAGAACCTTCCTCAATCAAAACCTTCCTCAAAGAATCGCTTCTTAGTTAATTCCTTATTAGGTGAAATTTTATTGTGTGGAATTGCTTTTGATCGTCTCCAGGGCGGAGCTGCGGGGTCAATTCGTTGCGATGTCGTGGGGAAAGAAAAACCGGCCAGGGGATTGGTCGTGGAATGACAACCTGTCCAATTCTGGCCGGCTGAATTTACCGCGTGTTCTGTACAAACTCGACTAAGATCCCTCCGGTATGCCGTGGCTTCAGGAAGTTCACTACGAAGTCGCCGGCGCCGTGCACCGGTTTTTCGTCAAGCAGTGGCATTCCTTTCTCAGCATATCCGGCCTGAACCGCGTTGATGTCTTCCACCGCAAACGCGAGGTGGTGAATGACTGGCTTGCCGGTCTTGTACTCGCTGAGTTTGCCGCCCTCAGGAATGACCAGCTCCACCGGGCTGGCTCCATTGCCTTTGGCAAAAATGCAGAGAGCCTTGTATTCCGGCACGTAGCCGCGATGGTCTTCCTCGAGGCCGATCAGCTTCATAAACTGCTGAGCGGCCTCTTCGGTCGGCATGAGGAGTCCTACGTGATGCAATTGAACGTTGCCCATATCATCTTTCTTCGGCGAATCCGGCTACAGCGGTTCCCGAGATGGTGTATCCCGAAGCCGCGGTCTATTGGACGTTGCGACCAACAGGGAGCGACGCCAGGGAACAATTCCGAGAGGATATAGCTTCTCGGGAACTGCTCTAGCACAGCTCGAACAGAACCGCCAGACCCTGACCGCCGCCAATGCAAAGCGTCGCCATGCCGTACTTGCTCTTGCGGCGAACCATCTCGTTGATCAACTTGATGGTGATGATGCATCCGCTGGCTCCGATCGGATGGCCCAGGGCAATGGCCCCGCCATTGACGTTGACCAGGCAGGGGTTCAATCCCAGTTCCTTGATGCACGCGAGGGACTGCGAGGCAAAGGCTTCGTTCAGTTCGATCACCCCGATGTCATCCAGCTTGACGCCGGTTTTCTTGAGCAGTTTTTTCACCGCCGGAATCGGCCCGATTCCCATGATCTCCGGAGGTACGCCGGCAGCAGCCGCGTCGACCAGCCGCACCACCGGCTTGAGCCCGAGCGCAACCGCTTTCTGGGCGGTGGTTACGACGACGACGGCCGCCGCATCATTGACTCCCGAGGCGTTGCCGGCGGTTACGGTTCCATCCTTCTTGAAGGCCGGGCGCAGCTTGGTCAGCGATTCGATGGTGGTCTTGCGCGGATGCTCGTCGGTATCGAAGGTCTTCTCTTCGGTTTTGCTGACCTTGACCTGGACGGGAACGATCTCGTCTTTGAAAAGACCGGCGGCGATGGCCTTAGCAGCCTTCTGCTGGCTCTCCAGCGCGAACTGATCCTGCTGTTCGCGGGTCACGTGGTACTTTTCGGCGACGTTTTCCGCTGTGATGCCCATGTGACTACGCGAGAACGGGTCACTCAGAGCCGTGATCAGTCCGTCCTCAAGTTCTCCGTGTCCCATGCGGTAACCAAAACGCGCATTGCGGAGGTAAAACGGCAGATTGCTCATGCTCTCGGCGCCACCGGCAACCACGACTTCGGCGAAGTTGCAGGTGATCTCCATGCCCGCAGTCACAATGGCTTGCAGTCCCGAGGAACAGAGGCGATTGACGGTCAGTGCCGTGGCTTCGACCGGGATGCCGGCCTTGACCGAGGCCAAGCGGGACATGAAAGCATCTTCCGCTGCCTGGCCCACACAGCCCATGACGACTTCGTCAACCTGTTCGGGCGCGACACCCGCTCTCTTCACCACTTCCCGGATTGCTATTGCTCCGAGGTCACTAGCGCCAAAACCCTTCAGCGAACCGCCAAAAGTGCCGACCGCGGTGCGCACACCAGAAACAAGGACGATGTCCTTCATGAAGCCTCCTCATTGAATCATTAATCCAAAGTTATCAACGTGAATCCAAAGTTATCAACGTGGTGGAGTTCCGGAAGCAGAACTCCCATTCTGCAGCCTGGGTAGTGGAAATACCAAGCCGGCCAACCGGAATGACCACCCTATTTTATACTGATCGTCCCTGGTTTGATCAAAGCCGCAGCTCCGCCCGGCAGAAGTCCGTCGGCGGCGCGCACGCGGGGCACCAACTCAAAACAGCTAAGATAGCTAAGATAATGACGTTATGAGCTTCAAAGGTCCGCAGGCTGCTGAAAAACTCATAGAAGTGTCATCCTGAGGTCGTGCCGGCCTTGCATGACCGAAGGATCTGCTTTACTTTTGCACGCACAAAACAGCATATCCTTCGCGATACTCCACCCCAACAAGCCAACAGCGGGCTTGTCGGGGACCCAGGAGCGCTCAGGATGACACCCCGGAGAATAGTTTTTCAGCAGCCTGCCAGGAATTTGTTCTGCGCGCACGATTGCCGACAAACTCTTAAACTGATTGATAATTGACCAGCCTGCAATCGATCGCATCGGTACCGCGCTGGAGATGAGGTCTGCGGTTCGGGCCGTAACGGGAGAAACGCTTTGTTCCTGAGGATCATTCTGCTTGTCTGGACCGGACTGCACGTCTATGTGTTCTACCGTCTGTCGTCGGTGTCGATTATCGCCAGATATATTCCCAACTGGCTTTTGGCGGTTGTCGCCGCCATTCTGTGGATGAGCTACATGCTTGCGCGATATCTGGATCGTTCCGGACTTGGCGCCGTAGCTCGACCGCTGGAAGTGATGGGTGCCAACTGGATCGGCATTTTGTTCCTGCTCTTCGTCGGCCTCTTCACGGCGGACATCGTCACCGGATTCGGCTGGCTGCTTCCGGGCATTGCGCCAACCATTCGCGCCTGGGCGCTGCTGGCCAGCCTTGTGCTTTGCGTGATTGGCGCGGTGCAGGCCCGGCGTGCTCCCGTCGTGCGCAACTATGAAGTGCAACTGGCAAATCTGCCGGCGGAGCGCGACGGTACGGTGCTCGTGCTCGCCAGCGACCTGCATCTCGGCAGCTTGCTCGGGGCGCGCTGGCTGCGGGAGCGCGTAGCCCAGATCCAGGCGGAGCGGCCAGACCTGGTCATTTTGGGCGGCGACATTCTGGAAGGCCATCCCGAACTTCACCGGGAGTTCCTGCCGCTGCTGCGCCAACTTTCGCCGTCGCTCGGAGCGTGGGCCGTCACCGGGAATCACGAATTTTATGGTGGACTGGATGCCAGCTTACAGCTGCTCAAAGAAGCCGGTTTCCGGGTGCTTCGCGACCAGTGGGCCGAAGCGTGTCCCGGCCTGCTGATCGCGGGCGTCGACGATCTCACGGCGCGCCGCCGCTCCGGGCAGGACGGCAACTTCGTGGAGCGGGCACTCGGGGGGCGTCCGGCGAATGCCGCCACAATTTTCGTCTCGCACACGCCTTGGGAAGCCGAGCGAGCGGCACATGACGGCGCCGGACTGATGCTCTCCGGGCATACCCACAACGGCCAGATCTGGCCTTTTACGTATCTGGTGCGGGCCGTCCATCCGCTGCTCGGCGGACGGTACGAAGTGGACGGCATGTCGGTCATCGTCTGCCGCGGGACAGGCACCTGGGGACCGCGTATGCGGCTGTGGCGGCCGAGCGAGATGGTTCGCATCACCCTGCGCAGCCCCGCAGTCCAGCGCTCGTAAGCGCACGATTACTGATCGGTCGGCGGCGTCAGCCCGCTAAAGCAGCTACGAGGTTGAGGTACCTGGCACTCGCAAGTCCGGCTTGGAAGACCGGCTTCTTCGCGGGGTACACCTTCGGCGAATCCAGACTATCCGGGGTTCCCGATTATGGGCGCAGGCTGCCGGCCACGGATTTCGTCCTTCGTTTCGGCATGGCGGCGAAGGCGATGGCGCCGACCTGGATGCCCTTCTGTGCCCGCTCGACTTCGCGGGCGTCGTTCTCGACCAAAGTCTCCAGAGCAAGGAAGACTCTGCCGATGCCTTCAAAGACAACGACGACCGCAAGCAGTAGCATACGGAGTAGTGTGGTCAGGGTTTTCCCGCCATAATCCAGAAACATCATTGCCTGGCGTGCGAGTTTCTGTTCGGAAGTCATAGCACCTGATGACCCAGCGTCCATGGATTGAATCCCGGTTCTCCTGTGTGGCGCAGCTCAGACCGGTCAGGGTTCGCCAACTCGGTGAATTTGACCCTCCACCTGCATCAAGAACGGCGTTGTGATCCAGATATGGGGCGCAATGGATGTTTGCACGTGTTGTACCAGAGTTAGTTTGGGAACCTTAATTTTTCGGTGAACCGTTCTTCAATGCCCGGTTGCGAGAATGCTCGGTTATGAGCGCAACATCATGAGGGTTGGACGTTCGAAGAGTGCGGATACGGATTTGCGCGTGCTGCCCGAATCGGGATACTCTGAGCCTACGGCGGTGCCCTCTGATGAATCTCAGCGACAATACTCCATATCAAACCATCCTAAACGCCATTCCGACCCCGGTATTCGTCGTGGACGACGATGTGCGGATCGCCGACCTCAATGTGGTTGCCTCTACCCTGTCCGGGCAAGAGAAGGGAACGGTTCTCCGGCGGCGGGGCGGCGAAGTACTTCATTGCCTGCATTCCAAGGATGTTCCGGGGGGATGCGGGAGGGCGCCATTTTGCCAGCAGTGCGTCATTCGCAATTCGGTGAAGCTCTGTTTAGAGGGGCAGACGGTCAGCCGCGCCCGTATGAAGATGGATTTCCTTCCAGAGTCCGGCCGGAAGTCGATGGAGTTGCTGATCACGGCAAGTCCGATATCGAGCAGCGACGAAGGGCTGGCGCTCTTGATTATCGAAGACATCACCGAGATCTCGACCCTGAAAAATATCATTCCGATCTGCCTGAAATGCAGGAAGATTCGCAACGATGAACAGTACTGGCAGACGGTCGAGCAATATTTCCATACCCAGATCGGGGTGGATTTTTCCCACGGAATCTGTCCGGAGTGTGTTGACAAATTTTATCCCGAGCTTCGCCGCAAGCGGGTCGAGGGAGATGCCGGCCGCCACAACTGATTTTGCGGGGTGCTCTCAACCTCGGGTTCAGGCCGCGATGAGGGATGCTCCTGCTCGTCGACGATTGCTGCACCTTTTTCCATAATTGCCCGCGCTGAAAATCGAGAGGGTGCTCGGGTTCGGCATTACAATACCGGAATGCGGCGAGCATCTTTATTGGCGTTGCTGGCCGCCTCTGTGCTGTTTGCCGGGACTCTGCAAGGGCAGCGCGGCGGCGGCATGTTTCGAGGCGGCGCGGGGTATTCTCACTTTCATCATTCGCGCAACGTTGGTTCGACTTTGGTCCCTCTGTGGGATGACGAACCGGTTGAGCCCGAAGCTCCTCCAGCTCCAGTCTTCGTCGTGACGCGCGCCAACACGCAGCCAGCGGCACCGATACGTCAGGCGGCCAGCGCAAAGATCATCGAGGTGCCGGGCGCGGCGAATTCAGCAGCCTTCAGGCCGTTGCCGCCTGCAACGTTTATTTTGACGAACGGTGAGCGCCTCGAAGCCCGGCGCTATCTGCTCACGTACGATCATCTGCGCTTCACCGTTGATCGCCAGCAGCGCAGCATTCCGCTGGCCATGGTCGATGTTGACGCGACGATTGCTGCCAATCGCAAACGCGGAATCAACTTGCGAATTCCCGCCGACCGGAGCGAGATTTCCGTGGGTTTCTAGCGTCATGCTCTGGGCTTTTTGATGAAGTCTCTCGGCCGCGTCTCCCCCCTCCGCGCCGGGATCCTTCGTTTCGCTCAGGATGACATTCTGAAATATATGCGGCGAATTTCAACACTGCACTCGATCAATGACGTTGTCCAATGCGCTACGGCGACCCTTTAATGTTATGGAAAGATTTCAGCTTTGGGCTCAGCCCTGGTGGGTCAATCTCCTGCTTCTCGTTCCTGTGCTTTCGTATTTCGTCTGGCGGCGAAAGGGCCTGCTGCTGAGCTGGCGGAAGCTTTTGATCCTGGCATTGTTCGGCGTATCGTTCGGCTTCGTGGAAGCCGCGGTCGTGGTTTACCTGCGAACCGCTACGGGCGTAGTCGGCCATTACAGCAGCATGGTTTCCCAACTGCAACACACGCCAGCAAACGATCAGGAAGCAGTATCGTCTCTGGTGCGGTTTCCCCAGGGCCTGCACACGATTGAGGTGTTTCGCGAGGCCGCAACCATGATCATGCTGATCACCGTGGCACTGCTGGCGGGCGCCGGAGCCAGGGAGCGTTGGGCTTCGTTTCTGTGGGTATTTGCCGCCTGGGATTTAACCTACTACACGGGACTATGGACGATGCTGCGATGGCCATCTTCACTCAAAGACTACGACGTGCTTTTTCTGATCCCGGTGCCTTGGGTCGCGCAGGTATGGTTCCCCGTGCTGGTGAGTACGCTGGCTCTGCTCATGGTTGCCCTCTGCCAAATCGAAAAGACAAGTTGCACGCGAGTCCGGGAGTAGAGTTGGTTGCATGTGGAGAGGCTGTATCCCAAAATATGAACGTCATTTTAGGCTAGACTTTCCGTTTCCCAGGCATGGGAACCCCAGGTGCTTGTGACCACAACTTCTAATCTTGTATGACTCGGAAATGTTGCTAGCGAACCATCGCGATGCGAACTTCCGGCAATTCAAGGTAATACAGTAAGAACCCCGAGACTGCCATCGATATGCACGAAAGAGAGACGTAAGGCCCGTTGATCACCATTTGGCCGTCAAGCATACGTGTTGCGTGAGGCCAGATCATCATGAGACGGCTGATGATATTGAACCCGTGGGCGAATGAGATCAGGTGCCAGGGCCAGACTTCGGTGCTGCGCCGCAGAATCAATTGCAAATCGCCGAGCACGACCATGATGGTCAGCAGAAGAGGCAGCCACCATTCCTGGGAACTCGGAGCAAACGATGCCGCCGGAAACAACATAATCGGGATCACTTGAAGAATCAAAACGACGACAATAAGCCCACGGTTGGCTAACGTCTGGTGCGACATGATGGTGTTCTCCTGCGCTGTGGTTCCACTCAAGTTATAAAGTTCCCTGTGTCCGGCTGTCAAGCATTGTTGGAGCGCGGCGGCGAGGGAAGTTTGCAGCCCGGGATCATCGATCACCAGGGTTGGGGCGGAATTGCGGCAGTACAGTGACGCGTTGGCCCAAGCGCTTGACAGCGTAGCTGTAATTATCACAGGGAAGTGTGACAATAGTCACTGCCGCGGGTCAGGAGCCCTGGCATAAGAGTCCATCGCTCGATATTCATTGCAGTGCAGTACTTCGTGCTTCCCCGAAATACAGTTCTGGTCTAATCTGGCTACACCCGGCTGTTGTGATGCGCAGAGGGTACCTTCGACAAGGGGTGAAAACAAGGGGTGAAAGGAGACGGCGTGAAAAGATTGCTGTTCTTGAGTGCGATTTTATGCCTGTGCGTGGGTTCCGCTTTTGGCCAAGGCACCATAAAGGTTGGCCTGTTGGCTTCTCTGACAGGTTCGTTTGCGGATGAAGGGCAGGAAGCGCGACAGGTGCTCCAGCTACTCACCGACCAGACCAATGCACAGGGTGGGATCAATGGCAAAAAAATTGTCTTGATTACCGAAGACGACGGGAGCGATCCTCGCACCGCGTCCCTGGCCGCCACACGTCTGGCGACGCAGGGTGTCGTGGTTGTGATCGGAACCTATGGTTCCTCCCTGACCGAGGCCGTACAGGGTATTCTGGACGACAACGGAATCGTGCAGATCGCTAACGGTGCTACCGCCATTCGCTTAACCGAAAAGGGCTTGAAGAACTTCTTCCGCACCTGCCCACGTGACGACGAGCAGGCCAGGGTAGCAACTCAGGCGATTGCGAAACTGGGCTACAAGAGAATCGCTATTCTCCACGACAACTCAACCTATTCCAAAGGTCTCGCCGACGAGACCAGGGGTCTGTTGCAGAAGCAACCGGGCATGCGGATTGTTTTCTTCGATGCTCTTACTCCCGGGGAGAACGACTACAGCACGATTTTGACCAAGCTGAAGCAGGCTCAGCCCACCCTGGTTTTCTTTACCGGCTATTATCGTGAAGCCGGACTTCTGCTGCGGCAGAAGAGGGAAATGGGTTTCACCGTTCCCTTCATGGGTGGCGATGCCACCAGTACTGATTTGGTGAAGGGCGCCGGCAAGGCTGCGGCAGCGGGCTTCTATTTCGTGAACCCGATCCTGCCGAAAGATATTTCTGGACCGGAAGCCAAGACCTTTGTCGCCGAATTCCAGAAAAAGTATGGCCATGCTCCGGCCTCGACTTACTCTTTGTTGGCCGGTGACGGCTTCCGCGTGACCGTAGCTGCGCTCAAAGCCACCAACGGCGGAAATTCAGCGCAGGTATCTAACTATCTGCACAACAATTTGAAAGACTTCCCGGGACTGACCGGCAGGATCGCCTTTAACGCCAAGGGTGATCGTGTGGGCGACATCTATCGCGCCTACAAGGTCGATGCCAATGGCAATTACATTATGCAGAAGTAACATCTACCCTCCATGGGATGCGCCGGCACTTTTCGGCGCATCCCGTTTTCTTGATGTGTTCAGGTGTGTTCGGTTGAGTGGTTTTACCTCTTGCAAGCTTTACGGGCATTCGTTACGATCCTGAAACCGACACTGCATTGAAAAGCGCCATGACCCCGCGTCTCTCCGTACCGCCGTTTCCTTTTTATCCGGTTCAGATTCAAACTTCTGTTTTCTTTCACGGGCTGTTTTTGGCGCTGCGCGACAAACGCGTTCGTTGCGTTGGTTGGAGTGCTGATGCGTGTCGCCTCGCAACCGAGATCGGCATATTCATAAGCTTGAGGGCGCTACGCCAACGTCCTCTGAGGAGCCATCATGCTTAGAGCGGTGTTCATCGGGCTGTCGGAGAACCAGTCTTTGCGTCATTTTGCAGAGCGGTCTCCGCTGGGGCTTAAGATGTCTCGCAGATTCGTTGCCGGCACCACGATCGAAGATCTGGTTCGGGCAACAGAGACGGTAACCAAGCTCGGTATCCGCGTCAGCGTCGATAACCTGGGCGAAAATGTCGGCAATCGTGAGGAGGCGCTGGAGAGCGCCAAACTTTATCATCGATTGCTGGACGAGTTCGGCCGTCGCGAGCTCGATGTCAACGTGAGCCTCAAACTGACGCACATGGGGCTCGACGTCGACGAGAAGCTTGCCCGGCAAGTGGTGAGCGAACTCGTCGAGCACGCCGCACGCATCAAGAACTTCATTCGCGTGGACATGGAAGGTTCGGCCTACACGCAGCGTACGATCGATTTCGTGCGCGAACTGCATCGCCAGCCCGGCTGTGCCGGCCGCGTAGGCACCGTCTTGCAGGCCTATATGCGCCGCACCATGGATGATGCGAAACTCCTGGCCTCCGAAGGGGTTCGTATCCGCTTGTGCAAGGGCGCCTACAAGGAACCGCCGGAGATAGCATTCCAAGCCAAGTCCGAGGTGGATGCCAACTACCTGCGGGTGGCCAAGTACCTGCTGAAAAGCGGCGTTTTTCACGGCATTGCGACTCACGATCAGGCGATTATCACGGAGATCAAGAAGTGGGCGAAAGCCGAGGGCATTGGCCCTGCCGCCTTCGAGTTCCAGATGCTGCACGGGGTCCGGCGTGACTTGCAGGAGCAACTGGCGCGCGAGGGATGGGGTATTCGAGTCTATATTCCATTCGGAACCGAGTGGTATCCGTACCTCATGCGGCGGCTTGCGGAGCGTCCGGCCAATGTCTGGTTCATTACCAAGAACCTGCTCCGGGGATAGAGTGATTTGCCGGGTGGCGCACTTTGGCGGCGAACGACGAACTAAAATAGTCGAGCGATAAAGTAGAGGTTCTGACTCATAATTCGTGAACTCGGACGCCATCACGAGAAGGCCAAGCCAGTTTGTGACGCTGGCGCTAACCAACGCCACGCTGCCCTATGAGCTGCGCTTGGCCAAGCATGGCGAACGCGCCATCTCTGGCACGGATATTCGAGTGGGCGATCAACACCCGTCGCGGCGTTCTCACCTATGCCGCAGTTGGCGAAGCGCAGAAAAAGACTTGGAAGCCAGTCGAAGAGCTGATAGGAGCATAAAGCGGCAGGTCTTCATGGGGATACTTCGCTCCATGCCACCGCGCTCGCCAACAGGTTTGGAAATGTCATTCTGAGCGACCGCGGGGAGCGAAGAATCCCAGTACAGCATGAGACAAAGGCACAGCCTGAGGACTTCATCCAAAAGCCACCATTGGCGCGAACATGGACAGTTTCCATGGGATGCTTCGCTGCCGTTCAGCATGACAACACTCGATCTATTCCACTCCGCTTAGTGCGTTTCCCCAGAAGGTGTATCCCGACACAAACTCAAACTGTCATGGCGAGCGAAGTCGAGCCACCCTTTGTTTCTGCTGCCAAAGAACAAAGGGTGGCTCCACTCCTCACCCCGTCAAACGCAACGACGGCGTTTGATGGGGACCCCGACTCCGCGCCCGATTAGCTTCTCGCTCATCAGGTGCAATGTCGGGTACACAGCGCGGCTGCTCCGGCCGCTGGCGCCCGGCGCTACGGTCGCCATGACGCCCTCTTGGAAATTTGGCTACACCAACATGGGAACAGCTCCAGCATGATACTGAGGAACCCTTTGCGGAATGCAAGAAAAAACGCGGTGGGCATTTGCCCACCGCGCGAGAGAATCTCGATGCCCGTCCGAAAGGTACGGGAGGAGATTATTACTTAAACCACTGCAATGCGATCTGCGGCGCAATGTAGGAGCCCGTGTTGCGGCCCGCCACTGTGACTTCTACGCCGAAGATGATTCCGGTGTTCTCGGTGAAGTTGTATTCCAGAGCCGGATCAACTCTGAAATCCCGGCGGCCCTGAAGGGTGACGTTATTCCCAGTGAGATCGATACCCTGTGCAGCAACGCTGTTAAATTTGTTCTGCCCGTAATATTTCCAAACGAAGTCCCAAGCCGGAACCCAATGCTTGGTCAAGCTATATTCCAACCCTACCTGTGTCTGGCCATACTTTGCGGCATCCAGGCTGCATGTGGCGGCGAGGCCGCAGGCTGCATTGGCTCCCGCACCTACGTCTTTCCCGCCCTTCGGGAACCAGACGTCTTCACTGGCACGGACGCGGAGAATGCGGCCGCCCGGCATCCAGAATGGACGGATGGCCCAAAAGCCGACGCCCGGAGTCCAGATCGCGCCGGCGGAAACTGGTGCGTTAACCTCAGGAACGATCGAGAAAGTCGGCAGAGCCTTGCCTTGCTTGTAGCTGTGAAGTTTGTAAGGCAACCGGATCCTGAGCAGGCCGACTTCCAAGCCATCGCTACTTGCAACGCCCGTTCCGCCCTGGGCGCCGTCCATCCCCAACAGTATCTGGGCGTTGAACCGATTGGCAACGCCATACTGGAACAGTGTGGTCGACTGGAAGTCGTTGTCGTAGCCGCTGCCCAGAACCGCGTTGTTGGCACCATACCGCTTGCTGCTATTGTCCCACCCGCCGTTGTCCTGCTCGACGGCAAAATAGGTTTCAACGTACCAATGATTTTTCGGAATGGTCCCGGCGTTCGGTGTCTGCAGTGGACCGGTCCACCAAGCGTCGCCCATTGCTTCTTTATCACCGGCGAACGCAGGCGTTAGAGCTGCCAGCGCAAGTACCAGCAGTATAGCTACAAATATCTTTCCCCTAATGGCCATTTAAGTTACTACCCCCTTGTTAACAAGTTTTTGGGATTACCTTAGTCTCGTATTCCAGCTCACGATTCGTCGGTGAGCAGAGTCACTGAATTGTGTGACAAATACGATTTGACCTTCCCGCGTCACATGGGTGGCGCAGGTATTTTTAGACATTGCCGGGAGGATACCATGCCAAGCAGGTATTCAGCACGTGTATTCTGCAGGAATTTAGGCTGGCGTTCCCGATGTGAATCTGTCTGGTAAATGGCAGGCTCCGAACCGCACGACAGGTCGGTTCGTTCACGTTCCGCGTTTTTTGGGGCACAAATTTTGTGGCACAAAGCGGGTGCAACAATACTGCGGAGCAGTCCGACAAACGAAGTGTGACCAGTCGAGCCGATGCCCTGGAGCAGTCGGCTGCAAGTGTCGCTGCGTCGCGCGCTCCGGCGGCCCGCGCCACACAATCGGCGAGCCATGGAGAGGATGAATGTACAGCACGGCCACCGCATTACTAAAGGCTCTGACTACTGGCCGGACTTAGGTGTTTTTTCCGGCTCGAACTCCTGGTTGATCCATCGCATCAAGGCGTCGACCGATTGCGGACGGCCGAGAAAATTCTTGACGAGATCGTTGGCCGGCATGGTTCCGGTCGCTTCCAGCACGGTCTTGCGATAACGCAGAGGCGTATCCCCGGCCAGAAGGTCGGCCTGGTTGAACTGCCCGAAAAAGTCTTCGGCAATCACCTTGTCCCACAAATACGTGTAATAGCCCGATGCGTAACCGACAAGATGCCCGAACGAGGCGATCATGTGATCGCCTGGGACTTCCTCGTAGGGGAGATAGCGTCGCCACATGGCGGAATAGGTGCGCTCCAGGCTGGCGGTATCGGCCGATGCCTCGTGCAGGTGCAGCGAGATGGCGGTCAACGCCAGTTGCCGTCGCGTCCACAGTCCGCGTCCGAAGGAGTCGGCGCGATTCATGCGGCGAACCATCTCCGCCGGAATCGGTTCATCCGTCTGGTAATGACGCGCGAAGGTGGCCAGCACCTTGGGGTCGTGCATCCACTCCTCCAGCATCTGCGAAGGAGCTTCGACGAAATCGCTTTCCATCATGCCGGCAAAGCCCGCCCACGGTTGCTGGCCCTGGAAAATCCAGTGCATCAGATGGCCGAATTCGTGGAAGAACGTGACTACATCTCCGTACTCCATCAGCCCGGGATCTCCGGCTTTACCTCCGGGGAAGTTGCACACCAGCGCCGCCTCGGGCAACTGACCGTGTTTGCCGTCGAGGATGGGGAATGAGGCGAACCACTTGTCCTTGCCGGGGCGCGGATGCATATCCAGATAGACACGGCCCAGCTTTCTCGGGCCATCGAAGACGTCCCAGGTGGTTACCGAAGAATCCCATGCGGCGTAATCCGTCACTGCAACAAACGAGACATGGAAGAGACTGGAGGCGATATCGAGAATCCCCTGCTGAACCCGTTCGTAGGGAAAGTAGGGTCTCGCCGACTGCGAATCGAAATCGAAATCCGCCCGGCGCACCTGTTCCTGCCGATACGCATTGTCGGAGAGAAGGATCGTCTTGAGCGACGCATCCTGCTTGCGCGCCACGCCGATCAGGATCTGGTACTCGCGGTCGGCCGCCGGCCGCGTAGCGGCATCGAGCGTGTCGATGAAACTGGCAATCGTCCGGGCGTCGCGCGCCATCTTGTCGGCGGCACTGTAGTCGGCCCAGTGCTTGTATCCGAGCAGCGCGGCCAGCTCCTGACGCTTCTGCAGCAGCTCGGCCAACAGCGGCTCATTCTGCGGATAGGCGCGATTGGTATAGGCCAAGTACACGCGCTGCCGTAACGCGGAGCTATGGGCAAATTTCAACACCGGAAAAACATCGGGCGGCTCGCTGCTGAGCGTGATGTTGCCGCCGGTGTCCGGAGCGTGCCGGGCGATGAAGTCAGCCGGCAATCCGTCCAATTCCGTGATGGTCGCCGGGATTTTCTTGACATCTTCCTGCACGTTGCGCTGAAAGGTCGCACCAAGCTTGGTGATTTCATCGCTCAGCAGACGGATACGGCCGCGGGCGGCCTCGTCGCGATCGACGCCGGCCAGGCGGAACTCCAGCAACTGGCGCCGCACGTAGTAGCGCGTGGGCGCGTCAGCCTTGGACGCGTTCAGGGATGACAAAGCCTGATAGACCGACTGGTTCAGGCTGAGGGCGGTTCGCGCCGCGCTGACCTTCTCGATCATCGCCTGGGCCATGTCGCGCACGGCGGCCAGCGGAAAGACGCTCTGCATCAATTCCGCCTGATACGCGGCGGCGTCGAGTTCCTGCGTGGCATCGTCGAAAGCCGCCAGAGTGTTTTCGAGCGTGCGCTTTCCCTTGACGGCGAGCAGACGATCAATTGCCTCCTGAGCCCGGGCGAGATGTTGATCGACTCGTGCCTCAAGCAGCTTCGGGTCCACGTTTCCACTCCACAGATGTTGGACCGCCGTGGAACTCTGGGCGGAAGCATCGGGCAGCAGGATAGACAAAACGGGCAACAAGGCGGCAAACACGAGCAAGTGATCCATAAGGAGAAATTATAAGTCTTTGGCCCGGAAGACGGGCTGCTGTGGATAGCTATTCCTCGCGCCGGGGGACCGCGCCGCGGGCGATTGCCGCATCATGGAAAGCTGTGCCGGCATCCAGCAACTCATGGAGAGGCGCCGTCGCTGGCGATTGATTCATGCACTCCAGCTCAAGGCGAAGCTGCTTGAGAAGCGACAGGGCTGCCCGCACACGGTAGGTAAACAGCATCTCGGTGGTTTTCTCGCTTTGCGCGGCGTCCAATCCCTGCTGCGCGATCCATCCGGCCTCTCGAACGCGATCGACAGACTCGCGAAATTCCTTGAGCACCTCCGGCCCGGCGAGCCCGGCCTGGAGAAGCGTCGCGATGCGGTTGAGGTTTGCGGTCGCGCGCTGCATTTCGACCTTGATCTGCTCACGAAAAGCACTGTCCGCATCGGCGAAATCGTTAACATTAATAGGCATTCCGATGACCTGTCCTTATGCGGCTGGCGAGGATCTCGACAGGCGCGCTGGGGCTGCGACTGCGCAGTAGTTTAACTCGCGATGAGCCGAGCGCGTCAGTGACCGCCCAGACTCAGGCGATTAAATTCTGACCGACGAAACACAGCGCAGCCTCTCAGTACCACTTGCGAGGATTCACCATGTAAGCGGTAACTCCTCCTGGCAGTCTGCTGAAAAACTGTTTGCTGAGTGTGTCATCCTGAGCGCAGCGAAGGATCTGCTGTTTGCGATCGTGAAAGCAAAGCAGATCCTTCGATTGTGCAACACCGGCACGATCTCAGGATGACAGGTCTGTGAGTTTTTCAGCAGCCTACGAAGCTCGGCAATCTGTGTTCCCGCCAGCAAGGAAAATTACAGTCGGTAATCTGGATTCCTGCAGGTGGCAAATCTAGATCAGAATACCTGGTTTTCGCGGCCGTCAGCCGCTCCTCCGCGCTAATTGCCGTTGGCAATCCGTCGACTGCGATTGGATGATTTTTTAAGGAGAATTGTGATGGGAGAACTGTGCGAAGCCGCTTGGATCCTGATCGCGGCGGGCGGCTTGGTGTTCAGTCTGGAGAAGTATTCGCCCGAGATTTAGTAATTAACTTCAGTTTTAAGAGAGTGTTAGGGTGAGATCTCAAAAGTACAACTCTTCGCTATATTAGGTAACGTTACTATGGTGTTACGAATGGCATCTTTTCACTTGAGTCTTTTGAGCGCAAAAGATATCTAAGAGTAGATTCAGGAACTCTCAAGTCCATAGCACGACCTTTCACCGGGATTATGGCACTTTCGATCTAAGTAACTATGTTTCTCTCCGGCAGTCTATGCACTGAGGGACATGCCGGGAAACAGAGTTGATGATGAAGGTATTACGTAAAGCAGTATAAGTGGAGTGCACCGTGAGGCCAGAACCCCCTGATGATGTAGCCCAGCTCTGTAATCTAGCCGAATTGGATAAGACGCATTACCGGGTCTTTCCAAATCACCAGCGGCAACTCTCCCCGGCGGAGGCCAATCCGAAGCCGGCTACCCCCGAGCGCGATCTGGCTGGCACGCGCGATTTGGACAGTATGGTGGAGCAGCAGGCGGAGGGCGAAGCGACGCGCAAGCCCGCGCCGGAAATGCCCTCGCACCGCTGGACCGTTCTGCACTCGGCCGCGGTTTCGAATCCCGAGGAGCCCGATGACTATCGCGCGGCTGCCGAGGAGATTCACGTTCCCACGCTTTCGGTGTTTTCGACGGCGGGTGGAGTGGGAAAAACCTCCATCGTTGCCGCCCTTTCGCGGGCGCTGTCGCGTGCGGGACAGCGGATGCTGGTGGTGCACGGCGCGGAGGAGTTCACCTTAACCCTTCATTTTGGCGGACAGGCCGGAAAACCTGGCCGGCTGCGCACTTTCTTTCCGCCGACCCGCAAGGAAGGGCAGATCAATGTGCTGGCGCATGATTTCGATGTGGCTCCGCAGGGCGTGGAAATCGATGGCTGGCTGCAGCGCGAGGTCGCATCGATTCAGGGCGAAGTCGACCGGGTGCTGGTGGAAGTCCGCAGCCTGAGCGGCGAAGACCGGCATTTCCTGGGGCTTTCCCATGCCACGCTGGCGGTTCTGGTACCCGACGTCCGCTGTCTGCTGAGCATTGCTAAGTTGAAAAAGCAGCTGGAACAGCAGAACGAGTCGGGATTCCGCAAGGTCAGTCCTTATTTCCTGCTGAACAAGTTTGATTCGAACTCGGCCTTTCACAATGAAATTCGCGACCAACTGCGTAAGCAGCTAGGCTCGAAGCTCCTGCCTTTTACCATTCGTCGCAGCGACTTGGTTTCGGAGGCACTTGCTTCCGGGATGACCGTCTTGGACTACGCTCCGAAAGCGTCGATCGTCGATGACTTGCTGCGTCTGTCCACCTGGGCCGGAGAACTTGGTGCAGTTCGTCCGGCTGTCAAGAACGTCAACAAGGCCAACGCAGCGATCGTTTAACAACCGATGTCTGATCAGTACAATCCCGAGCCTACGGCCGAAACTCGGAGCACCGGACGTCTGGGGCGAGCCATCTCGGCGATCCTTGCGCTCGTGGTGACGGTCTTCATCGTGGTGCTGCCCCTGGGCTGGCGGGAGCAGACGGTGGTCAGCTTCGGGCTGGTCGTGGTCTGCATGTGGCTCAATCGCCGCTCGCGCGATCACTACACGACTGTGGTCATGATCTGCCTGTCAGCGCTGGCGACGACGCGCTATGCGATTTTCCGCCTGCAACAGACGTTCGAAGGCTTGATGACGCAGGGCCGCATACGGCACCTCGACACGATTTGCGTGGTGCTGGTGCTCGGCGCCGAACTCTATGCGTTCCTGACGCTTTATTTGGGTTACTTTCAGACGATCCGGCCTTTGCGCCGGCGCCCGGCTCCGCTGCCGGAGGACGATCGTGAATGGCCCAAGGTCGATGTCTACGTGCCCACCTACAACGAGCCCTTGCAGGTGGTCCGTCCAACGGTGCTGGCGGCGCTGAACATGGATTGGCCGGAGGACCGCTACAACGTTTACATCCTGGATGACGGACGCCGGGAAGAATTCCGCGACTTTGCCAACGAAATCGGCGCCGGCTACATCATCCGCGAGAAGCACGATCACGCCAAGGCCGGCAACATCAATCACGCCCTTACCAAGACAACCGGCGACTTCATCGCGATTTTCGATTCCGACCACATTCCCACGCGCTCGTTCCTGCAGATCACTATGGGCTGGTTTCTGAAGGACCGGAAACTGGGGATGCTGCAAACGCCCCATCACTTCTATTCTCCCGATCCGTTCGAGCGCAATCTCCAGGAATTCCGCAAGATGCCGAACGAGGGAGAGCTGTTCTACGGCATCGTGCAGGACGGGAACGACCTCTGGAACGCAACGTTTTTCTGCGGCTCCTGCGCGGTCTTGCGGCGGACGGCGCTGGAGGAAATCGGCGGGGTCGCGGTCGAAACCGTTACCGAAGATGCTCATACGGCCTTGCGCTTGCAGGTGCGCGAATGGAACACCGCCTACATCAATATTCCGCAGGCCGCCGGGCTGGCGACCGAAAGTCTTTCGGGGCACATCGGGCAGCGCGTCCGCTGGGCGCGAGGGATGATCCAGATTCTGCGGCTCGATAACCCGCTCTTCAAGCGCACCCTCAGCTTGCCGCAGCGGCTATGTTACTTCAACGCGATGGCGCACTTTCTGTACGCCTTGCCGCGGCTGATTTTCCTGGTGGCGCCGCTGATGTATCTGCTGTTTGGCCTGGTGAACATTTACGGATACTGGGTAGCAATTTTGGCCTATGCGGCGCCGCACATCATGTTGTCGAGCCTGACGAACTCGCGCATCCAGGGGCAACATCGGTTTTCCTTCTGGAACGAAGTTTACGAGGCGGTGCTGGCACCCTACATCCTGCTGCCTACGCTGCTGGCGCTGGTCAATCCCAAGCTGGGGACGTTCAACGTGACGGCCAAGGGAGGACTGGTTCCGAGATCCTACTTCGACAGCCGCATCGCCCGCCCGTTCCTCATCCTGCTGACCCTGAATTTGCTGGGGATCGTGTTTGCGTTTCCGCGTTACCTCTGGCTCGATCACGATCATCCCGGCACGGTGATCATGAACGTTTTCTGGACGCTCTACAACGTCGTGATCCTGGCGGTTGCGGCCTCGACCGCTTTTGAAAAGCAGCAACTGCGCGCTCATGTCCGCGTACAGGTCCAGATTGCCTGCACCATGGTGCGTCCCAATGGCATGATCGCCACGGGGATCACTTACGATCTCTCGGCCGGTGGCGCGGCCGTCGAAATGCCGCCAACCATGCAGTTTGCGGCGGGCGAGAAGTTGAATTTCTATTTTGCCGGCAAACCGGAGGGCTGCAACTTTCAGCCGGTTGTGGTTGGCCAGGAAGCGAACAAGCTGCGCCTCAGCTTCGGCGAGCTCACGCTGGAACAGGAAGAGGTGCTGACCCGCGTGCTTTACTCGCGCGCGAATTCCTGGATCAACTGGAATGAAACCCGTGGCGTGGACCGTCCGCTGCGGACCTATGCGCACCTGGTCCGGCTCGCCTCCCAGGGATTGAAAAATATCGTCTTCGGCTTGGTGTTGCCGAGATTCCGCGCGCCCAAATCGGATGTTCCGGCAAAAAAGGAAAAGCTTGGGCTGCTGCGCAAACCGGTCTTCTTCCTGCTGCTGATCGCGCTCGCGCTTTACCTGCTGGTGGCATTGAGCGCCCGGGCAATGGATGCGAAGCCATTATCGTCCAAGTCCGGTGTGAAGACGAGCAGCGCCGAATCCGGGGGGACCGAGTTCAAGGAGAGTTACGATTTTTCCACCCTCGGCCAGAACAAAGCCATCAGTTTGCGCGGCCCGGACTCGCGCTACCTGCTGTACTTTTCGGTGCCAATCACAAAAGTCGTCAGCAACGCGAGCTTGCAGTTGCGCTACAGCACGCCCCATGAACTGAAGCCGGACGAAGCGCTGCTGAACATCAGCGTGAACGGCATTCCGGTGGCGAGCGTTCCGCTGCTGGGCGGAGCCAACCGCGATGTGCGAGTCGCTCTTCCGCAGGATCTGCTGACCAGCGATAATGCGCTCGGCTTCGAGTTGACCGGACACTGTGTGGATTGTTATGCGGGCACGGAGCCGGTGCCGTGGATCACCTTCAACCTGGCGAGCAGCCTGGAAGTGTCGGGCACGCTGCTGCCCCTGGCGAACGATCTGAATCTGCTGCCCGCGCCGTTCTTCGATGCCGCGGTGAAGCGCGCCTGGAGCCTGCCCTTCGTGTTTGCGGAAAATCCCGACAGCCGAACGCTCGAAGCCGCGGGCGTAGTCGCGTCGTGGTTTGGGAAACTATCCGACTTTCGCGGCGTGCGTTTCCCGGTACAGATCGGGAAGCTGCCGATGGGCAATGTCATCCTTTTCGCCTCCAGCCAATCGGACCTGGCCGGAGTGCTGGGGGTGAAGGGATTGCCGAGACCGGCCATCGTCGTACGCAACAATCCAGTCGATCCTTACGGCAAGGTGCTGGTGATCGTCGGGGACGATAGCCGTGGAATGTTGACGGCGGCCAAGGCGCTTGCCGGCGGACGTTTCGTGCATGGCGGCGACACCGCACTGATTGAGGCGAAGAACGCCCCGTTGCCCGTGGAGGCTTACTCCGCGCCGCGCTGGCTGAAACCGAATGCCCGCTCCAGTCTTGGCGAGTACACCACGGCAGAGCAACTGACGGTCTACGGCAGCGGGTCGATCGATACCTACTTTCGCCTTCCGCCCGATCTGCACTTCTCGCCCAACGACATGGTGCGCCTGAGCCTGCGATATCAGTATTCAGGCGTGCCCCGAGGCTCGCATTCCGTGCTCGGGGTGAAGTTGAATGGCGCCTACATCGGCTCCATCAAGCTTTCGCCGGAGCTGGACCCGAATGCGATTCACCGCGATGGCATAGGACTTCCGGCCCAGGGGTTGCGCCCGTATTCGAATACCCTGAGCTTCGAGTTCGTTTTCGATGGCACCAACCGGGCTGCGAACGGTCAGGCTCAGTTTGCCACGGTCATGCGGGATTCCACGATCGACCTGCGGGGTTATTCCCATCTGGCAGTCATGCCCAAGCTGGAGCTGTTTTCCGAGGCGGGATTTCCCTTCACCCGGTATCCCGACCTTTCCGGAACCGCGGTGGTGATGCCGACCGAACCCACGGCGGCGGAAGTGGAGCTGTATCTGGGCGCAATGGGCTACTTCGGGGCCCAGACCGGAGTGCCTGCGCTGCTGGTGACCGTGACCTCGCCTAAGCAGTCGGAAGCGGTGCGCGACAAGGATCTGCTGGTGATCGGCAACCGGGCCGATCAGTCGCTTTTAGAGGACTGGGCTCCGAACATGCCGATCGTGCCCGCCGCATCGGGCTGGCGGCTCGGCGCCGCGCCTGCCTGGTGGCGTCCGCTTTCTCCCGAGTTCCCTTTGAAGGATTCCGACCGGCACCAGCTCGACGAAGTATTCGGTTCGGATGCGGGAGTCGACTCCGTGGTCTTTGGCTTTGAATCGCCGCTGAAGGCGGGAAGATCGGTCGTCGTGCTCAGTCCGGAAGATCGGGACAACGTGCTCACGCTGGAAACGATGTTTCTGCCGGGACGCAGATCCGGCAACGTTTACGGAACGGTTTCGATTTCGCAAGGGGGCGTCTTTCACTCCTACCACGTCGGCAGCACGATCTACCGCGTCGGGCAGATGAAGTGGTACGTAAAAATCAGTTTCTGGATGGCGGAATTCTACTGGCTGGTGCCGGTCATCGCCTTGCTTTGCATGATGGCATTGGCCAAGTGGGTGTATTACGCGGTGGAGGCCCTGGCTGCCCGGCGGCTGCAGGCACGCGAGTCATGAACCGGCGGCACACAGCGGCGCGCTTCGGGTTGGTGCTGGCGAGCGTGATCCTGCTGGCGGGCGCGGCCATGGCAGCTCCCGCAAAGTGGCCGCTCTGGAACAACTACTGGGCGAGGTTTGCCGCCTCGGACGGCCGCATCGCGGACCCGGAAGAACAGGGCCGGACAACTTCTGAGGCGCAGGCCTACGGCATGTTTTTCGCGCTGGTGGCGAATGACCGCGAGCACTTTGCGCAGTTGCTGGATTGGACCGAGCTGAACCTGGCGGAGGGCGATCTCAGCCATCATCTGCCGGCCTGGGCCTGGGGCGCGAAGCCCGACGGAAGCTGGGGTGTGCTGGATCGCAATTCGGCCAGTGACGCGGATTTGTGGATCGCCTATTCGTTGATCCAGGCCGGCCGCCTTTGGCGCGAGCCCAGCTATGGATCGCTGGGGCGGGCATTGGCCAGGCGTATCGCCGCCGAAGAGGTCGTGGAGCTGCCGGGTTTCGGAACGATGCTGCTGCCGGGGAAGTGCGGATTCAGGCACGGGGACGGCTTTGAGCTTAATCCCAGCTACGTGCCGCTTCAGTTGTTGACCGGCTTGGCCTATGACATGCCCGAGGGACCGTGGCGCAGGATCGCCGATCACGTGCTGAAGCTGGTTCAGGCGAGTTCGCGCAACGGTTTCGTAATGGATTGGGTGAGGTATCAGCCGGGCAAAGGATTCGTTCCAAGCGCCGGCCCGCGCACCTCCCCGATGGGTGCGTGGGATGCGATTCGCGTCTATCTGTGGGCGGGCATGCTGGACAAAAAGGCGCCGGAACGTCGAGCGATGCTCGATGCGCTCTCCGGTATGGATACGTATCTTCGGCGCGCGAACACGGCGCCGATGAAGGTTAGCGCCGATGGCGCGGTGACGGACCCGAATGGCGGGGTTGGATTCTCCGCCGCGCTGGTTCCTTATCTGCTGGCACGCGGCTCGGCCGATGCTGCGGCTAGGCTGCGCCGCAGGGTCGAGGCCGCATTCGATCCGGCCACGGGACTCTACGAAAAGAAGCCGAGCTATTTCGATCAGAACCTTGTTCTCTTTTTCGCGGGATGGAGCGAAGGCCGTTTCCATTTTCCGTCGTTTGGAGTTTTGCAGGTGAGTTGGAGTTCTCGATGAAGCGTCGTATCTGGCTGGTTTTTCTGTTCCTGCTGCTACTCGCGGGGCTTGCCACGGCTGCCTGGGGTGCATCCAGCGCGATTGATCTGCTGCTGGACAAAGCGCGATCCCTGGAGGGACGCGGACGCATGGATCTGGCCGCGCAGACCTGGCAGCAGGTTCTGCTGGCCAACCCGAATCAACCGGAGGCGCTTGCCGGGCTGGCGCGCGCGGCCAAGGAAAATGGCCGGACGGAGGAGGCGAAGTCCTATCTGGATCGCCTGAAGCGGATCAATCCGAAGGACCCTGCCATCGCGCGCATCGAGGAAATGCGGGTGCTTACCTCGCAGCAGCGCACGCGGCTGGCCGAGGCAACACGTTTGGCGCGTGCCGGGCACGCGGACGACGCGGTCCGAATTTACCGGGAGGTCTTTGGCAACGACCCGCCTCCCGGCGACTGGGCGATCGCTTACTTTGAGACGATGGCGGCCAGCACCACGGGCAGGGAGCCGGCGATTGAGAATCTGCGGCACCTGACCCAGCGTTATCCCGAAAACCAGCAATACCGCCTCTCCCTGGCGCGTTTGTTGACCTACGACCCAAAGACGCGCCAGGAAGGCGTGCAAATGCTGTCGGCGATGGGTGGCGCCCGCGAGATCAAGGAGCAGGCGCGCCAGGCTTGGCGTCAGGCGTTGCTCTGGGAGGAGTCGAACCCGGCCTACCTGCCATTGATGCGAATTTACGTGGAGCGGTATAGCGACCCGGTGGTGGCGAAAATCGTCGAGCGCTTCAAGCAGCAACAGGCGGAAGCGGTAGCCAAGTCCACCACCACCACGATTTCCGCGAGCAGCGCCGACGAAGGCAAGGGCTACGAAGCGCTGAAGGCCGGCGATCTGGCGGCGGCCGAGAGCTACTTCCGCAAGGCCCTGCACGCCCATCCGCAAAGCTCCGGAGCGCTGGCCGGACTCGGCTACGTACGCATGAAGCAGGAGAATTTCGAAGAGGCGGCCAAGAACTTCGAGGCGGCCAAAGCGATTTCGCCGCAGAACCGGAACATCATCGACGGCTTCAATACGGCGAAGTTCTGGGCGCTCGAGAAGCAGGGAGCCGTTGCCCTCGATCACGACCGGTCGGAGGAAGCGGCGCGCAGCTTTCAGGCGGCATTGGAACTGCGGCCGAATTTTCCCGAAGGATTGCGCGGACTGGCCGGCGTCCGCATGAAGCAGGGCCAGTTCAAGCTTGCGGCGGATACCTATCGCCGGTTGACGGCTCTCGACCCGCAGAACTCGAAGACATGGACCGGCCTGATGCTCGCCGAGTACAAGTCCGGCGATCTGCGAGCGACCCTGGATACGGTCAGGCAGATTCCTGCGGCGGTGCGCGCGCTGTTGGCCAAAGATGCCGACTACCAGGCGATGATGGCCGCCGTTTATGAAGCCAACGGGCAGTCGCCGGAAGCCGAGAGGTACCTGCGGCAGGCGATGGTACTGGCCGCTAACTCGCCGGGTGGAAAAAGCGCTTCGGATTTGCAGGTTGAGTTTGCCAGTACGCTCATGGAGAGTGGGCAGGCGGCCCGCGCGGCCGACTACTTTAAGCGTGTGACCGAAGTGCATCCGGAAAACCTGAAGGCCTGGCAAGGGCTGCTCGGATGCTACGTGCAGATTCGCGAATATGCGCGGGCGGTGGCCACCCTGCGCCGCATGCCGCAATCGGCTTACGACGTCGCCATTGGCAATGTCGACTTCCTGAACGCGATTGCCGCCATCTACATGGAGCAGGGGCAGCTTGACACCGCCGAAGCGTTCCTCGATCGGGCCGCGCAGTTGGGCGACGCTCCCGATAGCCGGAGCAGGCTGACGACGCAGATCGAGCGTGCCGGCCTATGGCTGAAGCAGGGCAAGAAGGAAAGCGCCAACGAACTTTACCAGCAGTTGGTGGATCAGAACGAGAATCGTTCCGATGTGTGGCAGGCCTACGTTTCGGCGCTGCACGAGGAGCACGAAGATGAGCGTGCCCTGGCCGCGGCGCTGCAAGCCCCGGCGGGCGTGCGGCAGATCCTGAACCGGGATGTCGGCTTCCTCAGCGTGATGGCGGCGGTGTACATCTCGGTGGGGCAGTCGGAGGAAGCCATTCGTTTGCTGAAGCAGGCGCGCGGACCCTACGAGGTGCAGCGGAGAGCGGCGCCGGGCGACATCGATATTCAGTTGGCCTGGGCTTTGCTTACCAGCGAGGATCGGGAAGAGGAACTGTACACGCTGCTCACGCAGACGGCGGCGCGCACCGACCTGACGCCGCACCAGCAGGAAGATCTGCGGGCGATATGGGGAAGCTGGAGTCTTACGCGGGCCCAGCAGGCGTCGGATGCCGGCGATCTGAATCGCAGCATTGCGATCCTCTCGGCCGCCGTACGCGCCATTCCCGGCGATCCCAAGTTGAAGTCGATGCTGGCCGGAACCTTCATGAAAATGGGCGATAAAGTCCGTGCGCTGAAGGTCTATCAGCGCTGGGGACTGGGCGGCGCGAATTCCGACGACTACCGGGGAGCGATCGGCACAGCCATGGCGCTGCAAAATCCGCAGCTTGCCGATTTCTGGCTGCGCGAGGGCCTGCACAAGTGGCCGCAAGACGCCGTTTTACTGGATATGGCCGGCCGAATCGCCGCCACTCGCGGCGACTACGCCAAGGCCGAGCTTTACTGGAAGCAGGCCATCGCCTCGCTTCCCGCCCAGGACCGAAACGCGTCGATGCTGGGCGGGAAAAACGCGAAGGGGCTGAGTGCGCTCTCCGGGCAGGGAGACGCCGCGGAAAGCCTGGCGCGCTTGCTGGTTCCCACCGGCGGTGTGCACGACAACTCCTCCGGCCCGCTGCCGATCTCCCAGTCTTCGAACCGGCCGGCGGACTCCGACGAATTTCTACCGGAGCCGGTGTCACAGCGCTCTCCGGCGATGCCGATGATCCCGGCGCTGAGACCACGGCAAACGGCATCACCCGTCTCGGCGAAAAAGCGTGACGGTTTCAACCGTTCGGATCGCAAGACCGAGCGTCCATCGCAGTCGCAGCCTAGGGGTGAGGACGATGCTGACCGCCTGAGTGTCAACCGATTGCAGCAGGATGCCTTGACCGACATTCAGAGCCGGGACTACACGCCTGTGATTTCCCAGGAGCAGCGCGCGACCACCGGCAAGGATATGGATGCGGCAGTCGAATCCGTTACCCCGCCGAACGCTCGCAACGCGCGTTGGGATAGTTCTTTCGTCGACACCGCGAGCTTGAGCAGAAAAGAAGAGATCGAAGGCGAGATTGCGGCAATCCAGTTGCGCAATGTGCCATTTGTCAGCGCGGGCACCGACGTGCTGAGCCGTTCGGGCACGCCTGGATTCGACAAGACCATCACTCAATCGGCCCACCTGGTTGTCAGTGCGCCGGTCGGCGACCAGAATCGGGTATCGCTGCGTGTGGAACCGACGTTCATCTATGCCGGGAATCCAGACACTACTGCGCAGCTTCAGTTAGGAACGCTGCCACTGGGCGCTAGCTTCCCAACCCAGTCCGCTACCGGCGTAGCGGCGCAGGGCGAATTTTCCAGAAGCGATTTCGGAATGATGGTCGGCACCACCCCGCAGGGCTTTCTGATCACGAATTTGACGGCGGGTGTGCGCTACCGGCCCATGCAGGGGCCGTTCACCTTCACCGTCAGCCGGGAGCCTCTCAAGGATACGGTGCTCTCCTACGCAGGCGTGCGCGATCCCAATACCGGCCTCGCCTTCGGTGGTGTGATGGCTACGGGTGGCTCCGTCAAGGGCAACTGGGGCTCCGGCACTTCCGGCATTTATGTGAGCGGGGGATACCAGTCAATCCAGGGCACGCAGGTTGCGGACAACTCGCGCGTCGACGGCAACGTGGGCACCTACTGGCGCGTGCTGGAGCGTCCGACGGGTTCGCTGTCGGTGGGCATGAACCTGACCGGCATGCATTATGACAAAAACCTGAGATTCTTTACCCTGGGACAGGGCGGATACTTCAGCCCGCAGAGCTATTTTCTATTCAACGCGCCAATTCGCTGGGTAGGGAAGTGGCAGCACGTAGAGTACCTCGTGGCCGCAAGCCTGGGATCGCAATATTTCGAGGAAGACTCGACTCCTTACTTTCCGCTAGCCGCGGCGGGCGGATCGAATCCGTACTACGCGGGACAAGCCAAAACCAGTGCGAACTACAGTCTGGAAGCGCGCATCGGTTATCGCCTGGCCCCGAACTGGTATCTGGGCGGCTTTGTCACGGCAAACAACACGCAGAACTTCACATCGCAAGCGGTTGGCTTCAACGTGCGCTATCTGATCATGCAGGCGCCATCGGTTTCGACCGACTTCCAGTTGAGCCCGGTTCCGGACTGGCGCGGAGTCCCGCCGTTCGGTGTGCAATAGAGAAGCTGACGGTTCGCGCCTGGTGGGAAAGATGAAACCGGATTCGCGGGAGATAGCTTTCGCGAACCTGGATCACCTGTTCTCTGCCTGCGTCGCCCGGAACATGGGAGCTTTTTTCCGCAGGGTCATCGCCGTCATCGGAAACAGCAGCACCGACAACATGCCGGCACCCACCAGCGCGGCGGCATTGTCGGTTCGCATTCTCCCGGTGGAGACTCCAAGTTCGGTAAGCGCGATGACGAAGGGAAGCGCCGTCGAGGAATACAGAGCAAACGGCAGAAGTTCGTCTTTAGCCAACTCGTTGCGATAGAACAGCGCCGGAGCGCCGCGCACAACCAGGAAGAACAATAGGAACAGTGGAACCCGCATCAGCGCTTGCGGATTTTCCAGCAGTGCCTGCAAATCGAATTTCATTCCGCTGGCCACGAAAAACATCGGGATCAGGAAGCCGAAGCCGATCGCATCCAGCTTATGATGCAGGGATCTCCCCTGCTCGCCTTTGGTGGCGAGTCCTACGACCATCCCCGAGGCGAAAGCACCAAGAATCATATCGAGGCCGAACTTGTTGGCCAGCGCTACCAGCAACATCAGAACCAGAATGGCAAGGCGCACCGGTAGCTGGCTCGTGCTTTCCATGGTCCGGCCGATCAAGGCCAGAATTCGCGGCGGGCTGGGCCAGAGCGCAATGGCGGCCGCGCCAATGACGACGAAGATGAAAGCCGCCAACAGAGAAATCTTCAACCAGTGCGTGTGATCGCGCGCGAACATGATCGACACCAGCACGATCGGTCCGATCTCACCGATCATTCCGGCGGCCAGCACGTGCGAGCCGAACTTCGTCTCCAACTCGCCGCTGTCGCGCAAGATCGGCATCAGCGTACCCAGCGTGGTCGTGGTCAGGATCGCGCCTATCAGAAGATAATTGTCGATGAATGTGAAAAAGTAGAGGCCGGCGGCTATGGAAAGTGCAATCGCCATGGAAAGCACCCAACCCAAGCTCGCTTTCAGCAGCGGAGTCCCCCGGATGCTCCTGACGTCGCTTTCCATGCCGGCCAGAAAGAACAGGAAGATAAGACCGAGCTGGCCTAGCACGGCCAGCAATCCTTCCGGCTTGGCCCAGCCCAGCACGTGCGGCCCGACGATGATCCCCAGGATCACTTCCAGCACCACCATCGGGAGCTTCAGTCCGATTGGCAGTTCACACAACAGCGGCGCGACGACGGCGATGAACGCAGTCAGAAGCAAGGATGATGGTGCGATTTCCATACTCCCCCACAATTCCCAAGCGGAGCTTCAAGCTCGCCGGAAGTTGGGGAGATTTTATCGCGGAAGCAGAGTGACACCTCGGCTGGATGCGAGCACCTGTCCGGCCGCAGCTCTGCCGCACGAGCGCGGGCATGGATTGGGGAGGCGGAAGCGGAGTTCATGGCCGCGCCCTCTCGGCGGAATAGTCCTCGGCGGAATACGCCATAGTGGTATTCCCAAACCCTGAATTGCTCTACACTGAAGCCATCACCAGTCAAAGGAAGGCCTGTACTCACGCCACGCATGATTCGTGCTCAAGACTTTCTGTTGCTCGCCGTAACGTTCTCCACGATTATCTTGGCCGTACTCTTTCCGCGATTTGGGGGCATGTTTCAGGCTTTTCCGCTGTATTGCATGATGGCGCTGCTGTTCCTCAGCTTTCTGTCGATTCCCGTGAAGTCCATCTGGCAGGTCGCGCAAAAGTCGCGGATGCTGATCAGTTACCTGCTTTTCGTAAAGATGATCCTGGTACCGGTTTCGGTCTACTTCCTGTTTCGCTGGCTGTTTCCGTCGCACGCTCTGGCGGCGCTGCTGATCAGCGCCATTTCCCCTGGGGTGGTAGGGCCGTTCTTCTCGGAAATACTGCTGGCCAATACCTCCCTGGTGACGGTTGGCATGGTCCTGGGCTCGCTGCTGGTCCCGGTGACGCTTCCCGTGCTGGTTCGGGTGCTTGCCGGCCACGCCGTTCGGATTCCACTTGCCACCATGGGTAACCTTCTGGGCATGGTGGTATTCGTTCCGTTCGTGCTCGCGGAAATTCTTAAACGGTCTTCGCCGTGGATGGCGGAAAGACTGATCGACCAGCGCTTTTCGCTCTCGCTGCTGCTGTTCGCCATAACGAATTTCGGCATATTTTCCAAGTACTCCGTCTATTTCCGGCAGCAGCCCTCCATGGTCTGGGTCGCGTTTCTGGTGACGGTCGTGCTGGCCGCTATCTTTTTCGTGGCGGGGATCGCTTTCTCCTGGAAGCTGGCGCTGGCCGAGCAACTGGCAATGATCATCAGCATCAGCCAGGTAAACAACGTGCTGGTGCTGGTCTTCAGCGCTCAACTGTTCGGCCCGGTCGAACCGATGGTAGCGGCCATGTACACCATCATGTTCTTTTCCCTGCTGGTTCCGATTCGCGGTTATCAGAGATGGCGGTTGGGCGGAGAGCAAAAGCTCAAAGCGGCGAGCCAGGGTTGATAGCGGGCTACGGGAAGACGCGCCGAAGCGATGCGGCACACTATTCACCTGAAACCTGTTTCGCAGCGCCCCGGGTGTGGTGTTCCACAAATACCTCACATAACAAAAAAACGCTTCATGAGTGTCATCCTGAGCGCAGCGAAGGATCTGCTTTTCCCTGCATTTCAAAACAAAAGCAGATCTTCGGCTCCGCTGCGCTACGCCTCAGGATGACACCTCGGGAAATCGGATACACCAATGTGAAATGTAAAAAATGTGAAGCCAGCTCTAGAGAAGAACCAGAGTTGCTATAGACCTTGGCAGTGAAGCGGGGTTACGTTGGTGTCGGCGATCTTCGCGGCGACAAACTGATGGCACAGCCGTATTCCGATGACCTACGCTGCAAATTTTTGGAAGCTTATGAGGCGGGTGCGGGCAGTCTGCAAAAGTTGGCGGAACAGTTCCGAGTGAGCGTGCAGTATGGCAAGAAGATCCGCGGACAGCAGAAGCGCACCGGGCAGAAGCAGCGGATACCGCAGTCCCATCATGGTCCCATCAGCCGCGTGACGGAAGCGGTCAAGGAGGGTTTGCGGAACTGGCTCCAGCAGCAGCCTGACTTGACCGAGGCGGAGTTGCGCGAGCGCCTGCAAGGTAGCGGCGTCAATTTCTGCAAAAGCCGAGTGGGACAAGTGCTGCGCCAGATGGGGCTGCGACGCAAAAAAAATCCCTGCATGCGCAAGAGCGCGACAGCGGAGCGAACCAGCAACGGCGTCAAGAGTTCATCGAAAAAATCCGCACGGTTCCGGCCCAACGCTTGATTTTCCTGGACGAAAGCGGCGTGACTACACAGATGACGCGCCTGTGGGGCAGGGCCACGCGCGGGCAACGGATTCCGGAAGCGACCCCGCAAGGACATTGGAAGGTGCTGACGATCCTGGGCGCCCTCAGTCTACGCGGCGTGGTGGCCGCCATGACTATCGAATCGGCCACCGATGGTGACGTCTTTTTGACCTATCTGGAACAGCTCCTATGCCCCAAGCTGCAGGCCGGGGACCTGGTAATCATGGACAATTTATCCGCCCACAAGGTGGCCGGCGTACGCGAGTTGATCGAAGCCACCGGGGCCGAACTGCTGTATCTGCCACCCTACTCGCCCGATTTCAATCCCATCGAGAAGGCTTGGGCAAAACTCAAGCAGTTGCTGCGCGCCGCCAAAGCTCGCAGCACTGACGTCCTGGAGCAAGCCGTCGCCGAAGTGCTCAAACTCATAACGGCAGACAATGCTGCCGCGTGGTTTCGGCACTGCGGCTATGGTCTACAGCAACATTAGTTCTGCTCTAGTAGTGCGCGTGCACCTGGGCTTTGACGGCGCAATCCCGGCAGAAGGTCCAGCGCTTCAGGTCGATCCATTCCACGGCGTGCGAGGATGCCATGACGCATTCGTAGTCCTGGCAGTGGGTGAGGTGCAGGGTGTGACCCAGTTCGTGAACCGCTTCGGTCAGCAACCGGCGCGCCAGCAAGTCGCGATCGGGAGGAAGGCCATAAAACTCCTGGCGCAAGCGATGGTAGGAAACCACCGAGGATGGGCCTCCGATCTGGGCCTCACCGAAAACAAAAGTCAGAATCGGGATATAGAGATCGACGTCGGCGACGCCCAGCAATCGCCAGGTTTTCTTCTTCATATACTTCTGATGAAGCATCGCCAGCAACTCGCTGGAATGGTACTGGCCGCGCTCGGAGTGGAAGGCGAATGCCGGATCGAGCGGGGCTTCCACCCCGCAGGGAATCTGGAATCCCTCACTCAACTCGCGGCGCAGCCAGTCGAGCAACTCGAATTCCGGCGCCCCGATAGGGACCAATTGCAGAAACTTCATCGCGTCTCGCTGGCTGACATCGCGCTCTTTCGACCAGCCGTACTTTTTGAGCTTGTGGTGTAGCGTCACGCGGTCGATATCGAGGATCTCAGCCGCTCTTGTCTGATTGCCTCCGCACTCCTCGAGAACTCTCAAGATGTGCGTCTTTTCGATGTCGTCCAGGGAGCGGCTTTCGAAGCCGTTGGTCATCGCTCCAGCGCCCTTTGCCTTGAGCATGAAATCCTGCTCGCGAAGCTCCGGTTCCTGCGCTACGACCATCGCGCGCTCGATCGCGTTTTCCAACTCGCGTATGTTGCCGGGCCAGTTGTGCTGCTGCAGCAGAAACATGGCTGCCGGTGCGATGCGCACAATCCGCTTGTTCATCTCCTTGGAGAACTTATGGATAAAGTGATCGGCCAGCAGCGGGATGTCTTCCCGGCGCTCGCGCAAGGCAGGCAGCTCGATGCGGAATACGTTCAGCCGGTAAAAAAGGTCCGGCCGGAAGCGGCCTTCCTCCACCAATTGCTCCAAGGGCTTGTTGGTGGCGGCGATGCAGCGAAAATCGACCTTGATCTGCTGGTTGCCGCCGACGCGGGCGATCTCGTGCTCCTGCAACACGCGCAACAGGTCGGTCTGCGTCTTCAAGCTGATGTCGCCGATCTCGTCGAGGAAAACCGTGCCGCCTTCGGCGACTTCAAATTTTCCCTTCTTGCGATATTGTGCGCCGGTGAATGCTCCCTTTTCGTGGCCGAAGAGCTCGCTTTCCAACAGCGTTTCGGTCAGCGCGCCGCAATGGATGACCACCAATGGATGATAACGCCTCGGGCTGGCGTAGTGGATGGCGCGCGCCACTAATTCTTTCCCCGTCCCGCTTTCGCCGGTGATCAGTACCGAAGTATCGGTCGGCCCCACGGTTTCAATGGATTCCATCAAGCGCCGCATGGGCGCGCTGTTACCCACCAACTCGTTGGGACGCGTGATCTCCTCGTGCTGTTCGCGCAGGCGCTCGTTTTCCTGCTCCGTCCGCTGATGCGAGAGTGCCTTGCTCACCTTCAGGGTAATGTCTTCGGGGTCGAGCGGCTTGGTCACGTAATCGTAGGCGCCGTTCTTCATTGCCGCCACCGCCGTCTCGACCGAGGCATAGCCGGTCATCATGATGGCGATCATCCGCGGATTGATCTCGTGCATGCGGCGCTGCAATTCGATGCCGTCGGTGCCGCGCATCTTGATGTCGAGCAGCGCAATGTCCCACTGCTTTTCCGCCAGGCGCAGCAGCGCCTCGCTGGCGCTTTCCGCGGTGCCCACCTCGTATCCTTCTTCTTTAAACCACTTATCCAGTGAGTCGCGGACGCTCAGTTCGTCGTCCACAATCAGCATGCGTCCCTTGGCTTCTGTCACGATACTATCCTCATAAGTGCTGCCCACGGTGTGGCGGAACGGGATCGAATCCCGTTAGTCGTTCGCCGCGGATTTCGTCAACAATTCACCTTGCTGGGGTATACGGGCATCGAGCGGTAAAATCACTCGAAACGTGGTTCCCACCCCCAGGTGGGAGTCCACTTCGATGCGTCCGCCATGGCGCTCGACAATCCCCTTGCTGATGGCCAAGCCGAGCCCTACTCCTTTACCGACTTCCTTGGTGGTAAGGAACGGTTCAAACAGTTGCGTCAACAATTCCGGAGGAATCCCCATACCATCATCGCGGACCAGCAATTCGATTTCGTTTCCGGGGAGACGACGGCTGCTGATCCACAGATTTCCACCCTTCGGCATCGCGTCAATGCCATTGACGCTCAGCGCCAGCAACACCTGCTCGATCTGCGCCGCGTCGCAATACACCTCCGGCAACTCCGGGTCCGTGTCCACCTGGA
Source organism: uncultured Acidobacteriota bacterium (assembly GCA_963786555.1). Taxonomy (GTDB): domain Bacteria; phylum Acidobacteriota; class Terriglobia; order Terriglobales; family Acidobacteriaceae; genus CAWBRT01. Next base: position 40,408 of record CAWAZO010000002.1, on the reverse strand, counting down.
GATGAATGCCGCTGATTTCGGCTTTGTGCTCGATGAGCCGCACGCAACGCCCAATGACCTCGTTGAGAGCATATTTGGCCAGGTTCATCGGCGAAGTGCGCGAGAACGTAAGCAGATTCTTGACCAGCTCGCCGCACCGGCGGCTTTCACTGGCAATCAGATCCAGGCATTCGGCCGCTTCCTGCTTCTGCGCGTCATCGACAAAGCCCCGCGTGATCCACTTCTTAATCAGCTTGGCATAAGTCAAAATTCCGGCAAGCGGATTGTTGATCTCGTGCGCGACCACCGCCGCCATCTTGCCGATGGTCACCATCTTTTCGACCTGGATCATCTGATCGTGGGCGCGGCGCAGCTCGCGGGTTTTATCCTCGACCCGCTCTTCCAGGGTGCGCGCCCAGGATGTAACCTCTTCGCGCGCCAGCCGCAACTCCAGGCTCATGCGATTGAACGACAGCGCCAAGCGGCCGGCCTCGTCGTTGGAAGCCACATCCGTCTGGTATCCGAGTTCGCCGTCCATCAGTCTCTCGGTTGCCGACTGCAAGCGCTTGAGCGGTTTATGCACCACCCGCCAGACGAAAATCCAGCTCACGACCGCAATGAAGATCGCCGCTGCGGCCGTGTAAAACAGCATCTGGATTGTGCTCTCCCGCAGATTAGCATCGGCCTCGGCCAGGGATAGATGAGTATCGAGCACCCCGAGCACCTTTTGACTTGCGGGATGCGCGTGGCAAGCCGCGTTGCTGCACGCCGGCTGGTTTTCGATGGGGGAGATGATGGCGATGACCCGTTGATTTCCGGCGCGATAGAAGCGGTAACGGTCGGGCCGGTCCAGCTTCGACAACGGTTGCGACTCGCGATGACACATGTAACACTGCTCGGCGCGCTTGTCGACCCAGTGCCCCTGCTCGTCAGCCGTCGAATAGGCGATCTGCCCTTGCGGATTGATCACGCGAATGACGCACCACTCCGCGTTCGTCGGCAAACGTGTTGATGGTGTGAGACAAGGCGTCGCGGTCATTGCGCAGCATGTAAAAAGACAGGCTGCGCTGAATCGCATCGTTCAGGTGTTCGGCATTCGCCAGCGTCGCCGACTCCAGGTGATGCCGGTGCAGGCGGATATTGACGAATCCCAGGGCGCCGAAGGTCAGCATCAGCGCCGGAATCAGCAGCAGAATGAGCTTGGTGCTGATGTGGTGCCCGGCCAATTGCCGGACACCGCTCAGACCTGAATTCCAGTGGCCCTCCGCATCCCAATATCCGCTGTCATCACGGGCTCCGGGACTGACCGCGCCAGTCCCGCCGCCGAGGGGCTTGCCGCTAGCCTGTTGTCCTTCTTCATCCGGATTTTTTTCAATCTCCGGCATTAGTGACCACCGTGCTCGAACTCAGTGGTACTACCGGTTCCGCCGTTTCCGGTGCGAACCGGCGTGGTGTGTATTCGTGTTCGTCCTCGAAGATGGGCAGGTACTTCACCGCCAGCCCAAACAAGGCAAAGCCGCCGGCAACCATGGCTGCCGTCACCGAAAACTCGGTCCAACTGGGCATATAGTGACGCCCGACCCAGTGCTCCATCCCCGTAATGCTGACGTTCAGCCGGTTCGTGATGAATCCTAACACGGTCAGCACGGCGCAGAAATACAGGCCGCCCGGGCTGCGGCGAACCTTCCGGATGGAGAGCAACACCAGCGGCGCGATGACCGCCAGGATGATTTCCAGCCAGAAAAAGTAAGTCTCGTACTGCGGGATGAACGCTTGGCGCAGCACCCCGCGATGGAGCAGGTCCTCGAAGCGCAGGATGGCATACACCCACAGCACCACCAGCAGAATCCGGCCCAGCTCCTGGATGATCGGCAACTCAAGCTGGCGGCCGAAGACGCGTGAACTGATCGACGATTCGAAAATCGTCATCGCCAGGCCCACCGCAATCGCCGAAATGAAAAAGAACACCGGCAACAGCGGACTATACCAGAAGGGGTGCAGCTTCTCCGGCATGATCAGGTACATGGTTCCCAGCGAGGACTGGTGCAGCGTCGAAAGAATGCAGCCCAGGATCACCAGCGGAACCAGCGCCGCCTTGACGAACTTCAGCGGCTTGGTGAGATTGAAACGCTCCAGCACAATCGGCGAAAACTCCAGCGCCAACACCGTCGTGTAACACATCACGCACATCGCCACCTCAAACATCACCGAGTGTGGGTTGCGCATGACCAGCGGATGCCAGATGCGGTAGGGGCGTCCCAGGTCGAACATCAGCGCCACGGAAACCAGCAGGTATCCGGCGAAAGCCGTCAGCACCGTTGGCCGCACGATCGGTTCCAGCCGCTTCACGTTGAGGATGTGAACCGCGCCGGTCAGGGTGAAGCCGCCAGCCGCGAGCATTACGCCGCAGAGCACGTCAAAGCCGATCCAGATACCCCAGGGATACTGGTCGCTCATGTTGGTGGAGGCGCCCAGTCCCTGGGTGAAACGGATCACCGTCGCGTAGCCGCCCAGGACCATGATGATGGCGAAGACCAGCTTCCAGAATGTGAACCTGAATTTCATCGCGCGCCTCCATTCTTTTTGCCGGCATCTTTCCTGGCTTTTTCAGCCGCTTCGACCTCGGCCACCTCGTCGCGCCGATGGGTAATCCACCAGACTCCGCCCAGCACGATTCCGCCCAGCGGAACGAAGTCGGGAATCCGCGAAAGAACCTTATAGGTGTAGAGCGGCAGCGGATCGTTCGGCAGATCGGAGAGCCGCATCTTCCATTGATCGAACGGTATTCCGGAGAGCATCAGCACGGAGGTTCCGCCGACCTCCTCGATGCCAAAGACGTGCGGAACATAGGTCGAGGGGTTCGCGCGTACCCGTTCCTGGGCTTCGCGAATCAGTTCATCGCGCTCGCCAAACTTGGTGGCGCCGGTGGGGCAGGCTTCGGCGCAGGCTGTCTGCTTGCCGGCAGCGAGACGGTCCGGACACATGATGCACTTCTGAATCTTGGGAAGCACTTTCGCCCACTCGTACTTCGGAACGCCAAACGGGCAGGCCACCATGCAATAACGGCATCCCATGCAGCGCGATTCTTCGTAAACCACCGGACCGGCAGGCGTTTTGTGCAGGGCCGCCACGGGGCAGACCGAAGCGCACGCCGGGTCCTGGCAGTGCATGCAAAGCCGCCGCATGAACTTGTCCTGTTTGGTGGCGACCGTGGTGAATTTGTGATCCGAGGTGACTTGCTCGGCGGCAATCTGGTCGTTATAAGGCAAGTGGTTTTGCTCTGCGCAACCGGCCTCGCATTGCTTGCAGCCAATACACATCGTGGCGTCGTACAAGAGAGACTTACTCATAAATTCTCCACTTCGGCGCGGAGCGACCATCTGTGGCGGTGGCACCGGAACCCACGGCAGACGAGACGCTTACGTCGCTCGGGGTGGCGCATACCACTTCCACTGGTCAAGAATTCCGGAATTGCGGGCAGGGAAGTGAGATTGGGGGCTGAGTTACAGAAGAATATAAGGACTGCTGTCCGGAATCGGGCCAGGTTGATCGCTGGTCCAACGCCGGCTTTTCTAGTTTGCTTCCCGAATCTCACGTATCACCCGGATCAATAAGGTTCAGTCCTGCTTTACAACGGTCGCTTCGTTCGTCCAAATACCGTCGCGGCAGGTCATTGTCAGGAGCGGCCTACAGCGGTTCCCGAGATGGTGTATCCCGAAGTCGCGATCCATCGGCCGTCGCAACCAACAGGGAGCGACGACAGGGAACAATGCCGAGAGGATATCGCTTCTCGGGAGCCGCTCTAGTCAACTGCTTTCGCCAAACATCGGCGCACTTCCAGGAATGCGAATGAAATATTCTTACCAATTGTTCGAATTACAGCTCAATCACGAACAAAAGCAAAGTTTCACCACACTGCGCAGTGTGCGACTGCCGACGCATAATTCGCGGTGATTAAAATCACATCAAAATGTGAGCTTTGCGTCTGTACCTTGTGAAGTACATGAAGAGTTATGTTTAGAAATGCAGCAGTCGTGCGCTGTTTTATGCGGAAGTGTTGAAAACTATGTCCTTTGCGGGTGGCATTTTCATAGAAAGCTTAATTTTTCAACAGTATATGTTTTTTTCAATTTTAGAAATCAGTTCAATTACCGCTGATTTAGTCGGCTATCTGCGGAATTGATGAGTTTTGAAACAATTTCAAAGAGGCACAAGAGATGGCTGGAACACGCGGAAGCATCCAAGACGGGTAGTCGCGAAAAAATAATGCCCGATTTCGGGCAAAAAGGTAATTAAAGCGATTTCGGAATAAGTGTACCTGGCAGCGACTCTAAGCGCCGACCAATCGTTCCAGAACGGGCTTGTTTTTGATCAACAAGGTAGATCCCTTGAGAATCGCAATCTGTTTCTTGCGAAAATCGGCCAGGGTGCGTGTGACTGTTTCTCGCGAGGTACCGATGATCTGGGCGATTTCTTCGTGGGTGAGGGCTACCTTCACGCGCATTCCATCGGCGTCCGCCCCCTCTCCGTGAGACCATTCGAGCAACAGGCGGGCCAGACGTTCCGGAGCGCCATGCGACAGGCCGAGAGAGCGAATCTGCTGGTAAGCCGATTGACAGTCGCGGCTCAGGTGCTGCGCCGCCTTCAGACAGGCATCGCCATGTTGTTGCAGGAAACGCAGGAAATCGTCGCGCTTGATGAAGTTCAACTGGCAGGGCTGGCCGGTTTCGGCCGTAATCTCGTACGGAGTTCCGGAGACGGTGGCATGCAAGCCGAGCAGTTCTCCGGGTTGCGCGATCTTGAGGATCAGCGTCTTGCCATCGCTCGACGTGGTGGAAAGCTTAACTCTCCCCTTGCAAAGCATGTAGATACCGCGGGGACCCTGGCCCTCCACAAACAGCACGGCGCCGGCGGGATAGGCGGCGGTAAACTTGATTTTTTCGAAGGCTTCCAGCGAAGTTTTGGGCAATCCGCAAAAAAAACTGTCGGTGCGCAACTTGCAGATTACGCAATTCTCAACCAGTTCGAGACCGTACGGTGAACCCACTCATCCCTCCGCCATCAGAAGATTAAATCTCCGACCACGACTTCCAGTTCCGAGGTCGATGACCGCGCTACAAATACAAAAAGCCGCCGAAATCACGTCCGGAGGCATTGAGAAATTCAACTTTTGCCGTGGCCGATCCATCGCCGCCTCGAAAATCGTACGTCATCCTGCCCTGCGCTGGAAGTTCATTGCAGCCCTCCAGCATGCGGTTGCCGACCCCTGGTCGCTGCTGTCGTGAGCTGACTCTTAGTGATTTATATCACACTGTTGCTGTGACAGCTATACAGATTGCTTTCCGTCGAGTAAAAAGCGAATTTTCCGGGTCGCACAGCTCCGGCCAGAGATGCTGCCGGCCTGCGAAATGCTTGGTGTCAGACATAAACGCCATTTAAGTGCCATATCAATGCCGGCTCCAGTGTCCCAATTTGGGCATTACCTGCGCAATGCTTCGCCCGGAACACACATCCCAGTGAATCATTTCTGCTTCCAACTTTGTGCTTTTCGGTTTAGTGTCCTTTCATTTTTTCTGTTTTTTCTTCAAGTTTTGTGGCATCGTACGGTCCCAAGTCGACGAAGTTGTATGCGCCTGTTGATGTGCTTGCAGTGGAACGTACACGGCGGGCGTGATGTGGGGATGGTGAGTAAGCGAAAGTCTCAGGGGATGGCGGCATTTGCGGTCCAGGATGGCGGACCACAATGCGCGGGGATTTTCGCGGGGATCGAATCCGTAAACAAAAACAAGTAGACCTCGGGTGAGGACCCGAAGCGAAGCATGGACCAAAGCGGGTGTTGGCCGTTTCATGTCCGTTTTTGCGGATGCGTGCGGTCATGCGCGGTCGTTATCGATTGGCTCTGACAGGAAAAATGAAGAGGAGAAACTATGTCGACGGCTTTTACCGGACCGGCTTCGCCTCAGCGTGGCAGGGGATCGGCTGTTGGTAAGCAATCTCAGTGGGACCAGGTCGCGAAAATGGACGAGTTCAAGTTGCTGTTGCTCGCCCGCAAGGGATTTGTGGTCCCCGCGACGATCTTTTTTGTCGTCTATTACTTCGCGCTTGCCGGTCCTGGTCGGCTATGCGCCGGAGCTGATGGACAAAAAGGTACTCGGCCCCGTAAACCTCGCCTACCTATTCGCGTTGTCACAATTCTTTATGGCGTGGGCCATCGCATGGCTGTATGTGCGGGCCGCCCGCAAGTTTGACAATTTTGGCACGCGCATCCTGGAACGCCTGCAGCACGAACAGGAGGGCAAATAGGAATGAACACCACGCTGGCTTTGTTTCTTTCCTTTATTGCAGTCACCCTGATGATTACCTATTGGGCGTCTCGCCGCTCAGGGTCCTCGGCGTCGTACTTCGCCGCTAACCGCCGCATTACCGCTTGGCAGAACGGGGTTGCGGTCGCGGGCGACTACATGTCGGCGGCTTCCTTCCTGGGCATTGCCGGACTGATTGCGTTTTTCGGTTATGACGGGTTCATGTATTCGGTGGGCTGGCTGGTGGCTTACCTGACGGTTCTGCTCATTGTGGCCGAGCCTCTGCGCAATGCCGGCAAGTACACCATGGCGGATGTGCTCGCGTATCGGCTCAGGCCGCGTCCGGTTCGCGCCATGGCGTCTTTGAGCACGCTGGTGGTGAGCACCTTCTACATGATCGCGCAGATGGTCGGCGCCGGCGCGCTGGTCGCGTTGCTGCTGAAGGGCAGCAACATCAACTTCCATACGGCGGTGGTGGGCGTTGGTGTTCTGATGATCATCTACGTGGTCTTTGGCGGAATGCTGGCGACCACTTGGGTGCAGATCATCAAGGCGATCCTGCTGATGGCGGGAACGATCCTGCTCAGCCTGCTGGTGCTGGCGCATTTCGGCTTCAGCTTCAACCAGTTCTTTACGGCCATCACCCAGGTGCACTATCACGGTACCGGGGGCAAAGAGGTGGTGCAGAACTTCCTCCAGCCCGGACTGCGCTTCAAGCCACCCTATGGCCCGCTGGAGCTGATCTCGCTCGGTATGGCGCTCATCTTCGGCACCGCTGGATTGCCGCACATTCTGGTGCGCTTCTACACGGTGCCCGACGCCAAGACCGCCCGCTACTCCGTTGTCTGGGCCATGGTGCTCATCGGCAGCTTCTACATCATGACCACGTTCCTGGGCTTTGGTGCGGCGACCATCGTTGGCCGCGATTTCATTGTGAAGAACGGCGGCATCAACATGAGCGCTCCGCTGCTGGCGCAGTTCATCGGCGGCAATGCGTTTTTCGCGTTCATTTCGGCGATTGCCTTTGCGACCATTCTGGCGGTGGTTGCCGGACTGACCATCAGCGCCTCGACTTCGTTCGCCCACGATGTGTGGACGAACATCGTGCGTCATGGCCAGGAACACAATCCTGGCGAGGAGCGTAAAGTGGCGCGCCTCGCGGCATTTGTCGTGGGTGCCGTCGCCATTGCGATTGCCGAATTGCTGGGACCTACGGCCAATGTGGCGTTCCTGGTGGCTTTGGCTTTTGCCGTGGCGGCTTCGGCCAACCTGCCGGTGATTGTGTTCTCCATCTTCTGGAAACGCTTCAACACGGCGGGTGCGGTCTGGGGCTTGGGCGTGGGGCTGGTTAGCTCCATCGTGCTGATCTTCATCGGACCCAGCATCATGGGCATCGATGCCGCGAGTACGGCAGCGGCGGCGCGGCACATGATTCAGCATGCGCCGATCTTCCCGCTGGAGAACCCCGGCATTCTCAGCATTCCGCTCGGTTTCGCCGGGGCTGTGTTGGGAACGCTGCTCGGCGCACGCGAGGATAACGCCGAGGAGAAGTTCACCGAACTGCAAGTCCGCGCCAACACCGGGCTGGGTTCGGAGAAGGCAGTAGCAGCACACTAGAGCCGTTTGGTGAATCAGGGTACCCCTGGAGTCGAGGGACTTCAGGGGTATAGCCCTTTTGCGGAACCGCTAGAGCCGGTTGCGTCTACCCCGCGCGCATAGGCACGATGCGCGTTGCCAAAGGTGTTCGGCAGCCGGCTGATACGCGTTGGCAGGCCGCCCGCTTGCTACTCGGATTTGTGGGCCCCGCATCCATTTTTTTACACTCTTAGGAGTGAAACGCATTATGATTTGCCGCAACACGGGGATGAGGATGTGGCCTGTCTGCTTGGTTGGTTCTGGTGGCAAGACGTAGGCTCTCGATTTGATTTGTTGTCCGCGCTGCGCTCTGAGCCGGCAAGGTGCCCGTTGCGGCAAAAGCGGTCGTCGACGGGAACTGCGGACCGTTTGCTCTTACCCGTGTTTGATTTCAGTGTCTCTCATCCAGAATTTTGCGAAGGAGCGAAGCTCAATGGGCACTCCGAAAACGATCGCGCAGAATATCGGAAATTTTCTCGCGACAGAGGAGACGTATGCTCCGCCGAGCATCGTGGCGGAAGAAGCGATACTCAAGAATTGGCACGATGAATACGCGCGCTCGATTCAGGACCCGGATGCTTTCTGGGCGGGGATTGCCGCCAAATTTTATTGGAGCAAACCCTGGACCAAGGTCAGTGAATTCGACGGCATTCATCACCAGTGGTTCCTTGGAGGCCGCACCAACATTACGTTGAACGCGCTGGACCGGCATGCCAAGTCGGATCGTTTCAATCATGTCGCCTACATCTGGCTGGGCGAAGACGGATCGGAGCGGGTGGTCACCTACGGACAACTCTATCGCATGGTTTGCCGCTTCGCCAACGGCCTGAAGTCGATCGATGTGCGCAAGGGGGATCGGGTCATCATCTATATGCCGCTGACGATCGAAGGGATTGTTGCGATGCTGGCCTGCGCGCGCATCGGCGCGATCCATTCGGTGGTCTACGCCGGACTCGGGCACACGGCGCTGCGCGACCGCATCGTGGATGCGGGAGCCAAAGTCGTCATCGCCGGCGAACTTGGCTATCGGCGGGGAAAGCCGGTGCCGCTGAAGTCGATCGTGGACGAAGCCGTGGACGGCCTCGACTTCGTGCAGAGAGTGATCGTTGTGCCGCGCGCCACCCAGACGCTCGACAACCCCAGCGCGCGCGAGATCAATTACTACGACCTCACGAAGTTCAGCTCCGAATGTCCGGCCGAGGACATGGACGCGGAAGATCCGCTCTTCATCCTTTACACCTCGGGAACGACCGGCAAGCCCAAGGGCGTGGTCCACGTGCACGGCGGCTACATGGTGGGCACGACCTATCACCTGAGCACGTTCTACGATGTCGGCCCGCGCGACATCTTCTGGTGTACTTCGGACATCGGCTGGATCGTAGGGCACAGCTACATCGTCTACGCGCCGCTCTGCGCCGGAGCCACGACCCTGCTTCGCGAAGGCGCCATCGACTACCCGGAGCCCGGCGTGGCGTGGCAGATCGTGGAGCGATATGGCGTGACCAAGATGTTCACCGCGCCCACCGCGATCCGCATGTGGATGCGCTACGGCGAGAGTCTGCCTTGCGCCCACGACCTTAGCAGCCTGCGCGTGATCGCCTGCGCCGGCGAGCCGCTGAATCCGGAGGCCTGGCGCTGGGCGCAGACCTATCTGGCGGGAGACGGCAAGTGGGGCTACGTGGTCGACAACTGGTGGCAGACCGAGCTGGGCGGACCGACGCTCGGCACGCCCGTCACCATGCCCGTGCGGGTCGGAAAAGCCGGACTGCCTCTGCCCGGGGTTGAGGCCGATGTGCTCACCACCGACAGGACTTCGGCGCCGAACAATGTCGGCGGCCAACTTGTGCTCAAGCGTCCGTTCCCGCATATGATGCGCACGGTATGGGGCGATGATGAGCGCTACCAGCGCGAATGGAAGGTGGTTCCGGGAATGTACATCACCGGAGATGTTGCCATTCGCGACGAGCACGGCTACATCGCCGTTCTCGGCCGCGCCGATGATGTGCTCAACGTTGCCGGTCACCGCATCGGCACCGCCGAGGTGGAAAGCGCGCTGGTCTCGCATCCGGCCGTCGCTGAAGCCGCCGCCATTGGCATCCCCGACGCCGTCAAGGGCGAGTCGATCAAGGCCTTCGTCCTGCTGCGGGCAGGGCACACGGGGACACCTGCGCTGAATGCCTCCCTGATCGAGCATGTGCGGCGTGAACTTGGTCCGATCGCGACGCCCTCGGTGATCGACTTTGTGGCCTCGCTTCCGAAGACGCGTTCGGGAAAGATCATGCGGCGTTTTTTGAAGGCAAAAGAAACGGGAGCTGAGATCGGCGACATCTCGACGCTGGAGCAGTAGTTTCACTGCGGTACGGGGTTCGCTTTCGACGGCACGGTGAGGGCCGGAAAGGCGGGCTCCGCGTGGGTTGAGAGGCGCAGCCGAAAATCAATCCACCGGCCGAGCGGCGCGCGGACAGTCCCGGAGATCCTTCGCTACGCTCAGGATGACATTCACGAGACGTTTGTTGTTATGCAGGATTTCTACAAGCACTGCAATCACCCCGGCGAGCGATGCTCGCCGGGGACCCCGAGGATGGCGGAGGAAATATAGCCTCAATGGCAAACACGGAAATCACTCCACAAGTCAACATCGATTCAATCCTGCAGGAAAGCCGACTGCTTCGAGCCGCCGCCGCGAATTCAGCGAGCGGGCTCACATCAAGAGCAGGGAAGAGTACGACCGTATTTATGCCGAGTCGATCAACGATCCCGAGAAGTTCTGGGGCGGCATCGCGTCCGACCTGCACTGGTTCAAGAAATGGGACAAGGTGCTCGAATGGGACGTGCCCTGGGCAAAGTGGTTTGTCGGGGGCGAGATCAATCTTTCCTACAACTGTCTCGACCGGCACGTGCAGAGCTGGCGGCGCAACAAGGCGGCGATCATCTGGGAGGGAGAGCCCGGCGATAGCCGCACGCTGACCTATCAGCAGCTTCTGGTGGAAGTCGAGAAGTTCGCCAATGTGCTGAAGGGTTGGGCATTCAGAAGGGCGACCGGGTTGCCATTTACATGGGAATGGTGCCCGAGCTGCCGGTGGCGATGCTGGCCTGCGCGCGCATCGGGGCGGTGCATTCGATCATTTTCGGCGGCTTCAGCGCCAATGCGGTGGTCGATCGCGTCTGCGATCAGCAGGCGGTCGCCATCATCACCCAGGACGGCTCCTATCGCCGCGGCAGCGAAGTGAAGCTGAAGGCGACGGTCGACGAAGCGGTGGACAAGTGCCCCACGGTAAAACATGTCATCGTCTACAAGCGCACCGGCAGCGAAGTGACGATGAAGCCGGGCCGCGACCACTGGTGGCACGAGTTGATGGCCAAGGCCAGCGATCATGTCCGGCCGAACATCTCGATGCCGAGCATCCGCTGTACATCCTTTACACCTCGGGAACCACCGGCAAGCCGAAGGGCATTGTGCACACCACGGGCGGCTACTCCGTCGGCACCTACATCACGACCAAGTGGGTCTTCGACCTGCGCGACGAGGATGTCTACTGGTGTACGGCGGACATCGGCTGGGTGACCGGGCACAGCTACATCGTTTACGGACCGCTGCAGAACGGCGCCACTTCGCTGATGTACGAGGGCGCGCCGAACTGGCCCGACCTCGACCGCTTCTGGGCGATCATCGACAAGTACAAGGTCAACATTTTCTATACCGCGCCGACGGCCATCCGCACGTTCATCAAATGGGGCGAGCAGTATCCGAACCGGCACGACATGAGCAGCCTGCGTCTGCTCGGCACGGTCGGCGAGCCGATCAATCCCGAAGCCTGGATGTGGTATCGCGAGGTGATCGGAAAGAACCGCTGTCCGATCGTGGATACCTGGTGGCAGACGGAAACCGGCATGATCATGATTACGCCGGTTCCCGGCGCGATTGCGACCAAGCCTGGCTCGGCGACGCGGCCGTTTCCGGGCGTTGTGGCGGAGGTGGTGACCCGCTCGGGCGAGCGCGTGCCGCTCGGCTCAGGCGGTTATCTGGTCATCAAGAAGCCTTGGCCGGCGATGCTGCGCACCATCTGGGGCGATCCCGACCGCTACGTAAGGCAGTACTGGAGCGATATTCCGGGGATTTACTTTACGGGCGACGGCGCGCGCGAAGACAAGGACGGATACTTCTGGGTGATGGGCCGGGTCGACGACGTGCTGAACGTGAGCGGTCACCGGCTTTCGACCATGGAGATCGAGTCTGCCCTGGTGGCCCACGACAAAGTTGCCGAGGCCGCCGTCGTGGGACGTCCCGACGACTTGAAGGGACAGGCGGTCTCCGCCTTTGTCACCCTGGAGTCGGGCAATAAACCATCGCCGGAGTTGAAGGAAGAGCTGCGGGCGTGGGTGGCGAAGGAAATTGGCGCCATGGCGAAGCCGGAAGATATTCGCTTTACCGACCAGCTTCCCAAGACACGCTCCGGCAAAATCATGCGCCGCCTGCTGCGCGAACTCGCTACCAGCGGCGAAGTGAAAGGCGATACGACTACGCTGGAAGATTTCAGCGTGATTTCACAGGCTGAAAGAAGACGAGTGAGATCGCCGGTCCAGAGGTTTTCTGGAAATGAAGAAGGGCCGCCCCATTCTGTGTGGGACGGCCCGTTTTCGTTACTGAGATGATCGGAACCTTCGGTGACGCCGACCTAGGTTGTCTTTACTTTCGGGCGGTGGTTCGGTTCTTCTTGCAGGCTTGCCGCAACCGCAATCAATTTCTCATCGACCGTCCGGTTCACGGTGACGGCGTCGGACAGGGGAACAGAGACGATTTCGTTGCCGCGCAGCGCCACCATCTTGCCGAACTCTCCCTTGTGCACCATGTCGATGGCGCCGATTCCATAGCGCGTCCCGAGAACGCGGTCGAATGCCGTCGGCGTGCCGCCGCGCTGCGTATGGCCCAGCACCACGGCGCGGGTTTCAAATTTGGTGCGCTTCTCGATCTCTTGCGCAAGCACCTGTCCAATGCCGCCCAGGCGCTCGTGGCCGAATTCATCCTTGCCGAGATTCTGCACGACCAGCGAGCCAGTCTTGTCGACTTTGTCGGCGAATTTCGCGCCTTCGGCGACGACCACGATGCTGAAGTGGCGTCCGCGCGCGTGCCGCCGTTTGAGTGTCTCGGCAGACTTCATCGATATCGAAGGGCTTTTCGGGTATAAGAATCGCGTCGGCGCCGCCGGCAATGCCGGAGTAAATTGCGATCCAGCCGGAGCCGCGCCCCATCACTTCGCAAACGATGGTGCGATTATGCGACTCGGCCGTCGAGTGCAGGCGATCGATCGCCTCGGTCGCGATCATCACCGCGGTATCGAAACCGAAGCACAAGTCGGTTCCGCTGAGATCGTTGTCGATGGTTTTCGGGCAGCCAATGGCCTTGAATCCGCTATTGAATATCTTCAGCGCGACGCCGAGAGTATCGTCGCCGCCGATGGCGATCAGCGCGTCCAGTTTGTTGGCTTCGAGGTTCTTCAGGCACTGGTCGATTCCGCCCTCCCGCTTGGCGGGATTGGTGCGCGAGGTGCGAAGGATGGTTCCACCGCGGGGCAAAATGCCGGCCACGGCTTCGAGATCGAGCGGCATGGTGTTGTTCTCGACAACTCCCCGCCAGCCCTCAAGAAAACCGACGAATTGGTCGTCGTAATGAAAAATTCCTTTGCGGACGATACCTCGTATCACCGCGTTTAAGCCAGGACAGTCACCACCGCCGGTCAGAATGCCGATCTTCATCGTTTCCGCCTCTAAAGGTATTTTCAGAATAAGTGTACTCCATCGGTCCACCGGCACGCGCATTTGCCGCGCGTACCGGGGTGCAGGGAGCCGAGCTTCAGGGAGGTATCTCCCGAAAAACTGGTCTAAGGCATTTTACCGATTTCAGCGAGGGTTCGTAAATTGCGGACACCCATCCAGATCGAGTCGCATCGGCCGCAGCGGCGCATTGCAGAGCTATACTGAAAATATCGCGCGTTGAGAAACCATATGCTACTAAGTGGAATTCTGCCGCCTATCACCACTCCTTTTTATCGCGATGGCCAGGTCTACTACAAAAAACTGGAGCACAACGTCGAGCGCTATTCGCGGAGCCCGGTGGCTGGGATCATGGTGCTGGGCTCGGCCGGTGAGCCGCTGATGTTGAGCGACGACGAGAAACGGAGCGTGCTGAAGTGCGCTATCGAAAGCGCCGCTGCGGAAAAGGTGATGATCGCCGGCACCGGCGCCGAGTCAGCCATCGAAACCCTGCGCTTGACCGAGTATGCGGCCGCCCTGGGCTACGACGTGGCCATCGTGCGCACGCCGCACTATTACAAGAAGCAGATGCAACCGCTGAACATGCTCAGCTTCTACCGATTCGTGGCCGACCGCTCGCCGCTGCCCGTGGTGATCTACAACTGCCCCGCACACGACCGGATACGACATTCCCGCCGAAGTCGTGGTTGAGCTGGCCGAGCACCCGAACGTGATCGGAATCAAGGAGTCGAGCGGCAGCCTCGATAAATTGCGCACCATCGCCGGGCGGACGCGCCACATCCACCGCGCCGCAACCGTCACCGAGCGCTTCGAGCCAGTGACCGGACGAATGCTGAAAGGTGCTGCCGGAAGCTCCGAGGCTGCATTGGTTCCGGCCGAAGCGTTGGCCGCATCAGCCAGCTCCGAATCCCAAGCCGTCGTCGACGGCCGTGCAGGTCGTTGGCAAGTTGAGAACGCGGCAGAAGGATGCCGGCTTCCAGATCATGATCGGCAGCGCGCAGCAACTGCACGAGTCCTTGCAGGCGGGAGCCACCGGCGCCAGCTTGCCGTTCGCAGGCGCCGCTCCCGGCGCTTGTTTTGAAATCTACGCCGCTTTCAAGGACGGCGACAGCCCGCTTGGCCGAGCAAAAGCAGCAGCGGATTACGAAAGCAGCCGCGCGCATCGTGGGTGAATTGGGAATCCCCGGGCTGAAGTACGCGATGGATCTGAACGGCTACTACGGCGGCAACGGCAGGCTTCCCTTGCTGCCGCTGGATGCCGAGACCAAGCTGGAGATCGAACGGCTGATGGCCGACATCCGCAGTTAGACCGGCCGCAGTTGGACCCCGCTTCGCGGGAGACGGCATCGCCGGGCTCATGCCGCGCGCCGGGTCTTGCGATTCTTCTGCAATACCTTTGGAGAACGCGTGCCGCCGCTGGTGGCGCCGATGTTAGGCGTGTCGGCGATCTCGCCGGTCTCGATTTCGTCCTTTGTTCCCGGCGATTCATGGTGCGGCCCGTGCTGCCCGGCACCGGCTCGTCTATGCTCCGGTTCGCGCTGAAGTCTCTGCCGCGATCATCACTGGAGTTCTTGGCCATATCCGTGCTCTCCTTGATGGTGTTAAGGCTTTAGTTGCCCGTGCCTCCGGGTTCCGTTGCCCGGCGGGGGAGACGATCAGCTTTGGCTGATCCGCGATCTGTATGCTGGGACAAGCAAGCCGGACGGCTGCGCCTTGGTTTTCCACCTCGCACAAGCACCGGCGGATCTCGTCGCTGAGCGATGAGACGGAGACGCCTTGAAACGAGGCCGGGTAGGGAGCCAGCCGCTTGAGCGCAGCCTTGCAGCATCGACCTGGTGCCGTTCAGGTTGTTGCGGCCGAAGTGGTGGAAAGCCGCCGCGAGTTGAATCAGGGCTTGCAGAAGCGTCTTTTCCGGTTCGGGCGCGTGCAGCCACACGGCTTCCCAATGTTCATGCGCGGCAAAAAATTCGCCAGCGCGGTAGCATCGCAAGCCCTCGGCGAGCGCTCCCTGAGTCCAGTCAAGAATCATCGGCGATATTGCAGATGTCAGCCGAAAGATTCGCAGATTCACTTTCTGAATACCCGCAAGTCATCAGGAAGCAATTCTGCTTGCTTCCGAGTGGTCTCAAACGCGCTGCGGGATGCACGAAAGCCTAGGCACTTCGGTGATGTCGCTTTCGGCTGAACTTGGCATAGACTTAGTTCACCTTCCCCAGGTTACCTTGCCGTAAATTCGCGACGATTTGCACGATTTTCAGGCGAGGTACACGTGTCCGCCAACCAGATAGGGCCTTTCGAAATCCTCCGAACTCTCGGACGCATTGACGAGAAAAGAGTCTTTAAAGCTGCCAGCCCCGCTGACGGAAAGGTGATCGCCATTCGGCCAATCCAGGGCGATGGCGAAGGGCGCGCTGCCTTGATCGATGCCGCGCGGCGAGCCATGACCTTGGAAAGTCCGAATATCGTCCAAGTGCAGGAGGTTACGGAATCGGACGGCGAATCCTATGTGGTGACCGAGTACGTCGAAGGCAATGACTTACGCTCGCTCTTGAAACAGAATGCCGAGGTTTCCGTGTGGGATGCTACCGACATTGCCCGGCAGATCTGCAGCGCCATCGATCACGCGCGTTTACGCCACCTCGCCCATAGAAATCTCACGCCCGCTAACATCATGGTCGAGTGGGATGGCACGGTCAAAGTGATGGATTACGAGACTCTGACCGATCCCGAGCGAAAGCTATCGTGCCGGCAGAAATCCCGAGGCCCTCCATTATTTATCGCCCGAGCAGGCAAGAGGCGAAGAGCCGGACTGGCGGTCGAACCTATTCAGTCTGGGAGCAATGCTGTACGAACTCTTGACCGGAGAAAAAGCGTTTCCAGGCGCGGACGCAGCGGAGATCCTGGAAAACATTACCGGCAAAGACCCGAAGGCCCCGCACCTGGTCAAAGCGACGGTGAATCCCGGCCTGAGCCGCGTAATCATGAAGGCTCTCTCGAAGACGCCGGATGAGCGCTACCAATCCGGGACTGAACTCATTCGCGATTTCGAGAATCACCGAAAGCCGGTTGCGGACAACCACAAAAAACAACCGCGAGCCTGTCGGGAATCCCGGCGAAGCCTGCGAAGTCGATGCCAGCGACAGCTAAGTCCGCAAATTCGATCCGAGGATTCAGAGGATCCGCTGCGATTCTCGCCTCCCACGGCTGGCAGCGACGCAGTCAAGCAGCCCGCGATGGTCGTGCCTCGAAGCGCGGTTTCGATTGCAATCAAGCCGCCGCAGAGCTTTCCGCCGCCGGGCGAAGCGAAGCCTGCTTTCGCCGTAGAGCCTGCGAGTTCAACGAGTCATCTCCATGCCCATTAGCGATGCGGAGTAACTCGCCGGAACCCGTGGCCGTGCGGCGGGGCTTCGAAGAACCTCCGGCTGGAAGATTCGCGGAATGCGGTGACCGCCGTGAACCGGCGAATGAAAGCCGAAACGATCGCCGGCCGCGTTTGCCGTCCAGGCATAAGGCATTACTGCTCTATGCAGCGGCGGGAGTGTTGCTGTTGATTGCCAGCTTCGGCCTCGGCCATGGAATTGGAGATGTCATTCGCGCATATGTGCGTCCTGCGCAACCGACCGCTCCCAGTGCTGAACAGTCGCAGCCGATGCCCGTCGGCATCAACCGGTGAGGAAGCGACCGCGGTTCACGACAACCCGCAAGCGGCTCGTTCCGGGCGGCGGCCGGGCAAGAAGCATGGCGCGCCCGTCGTCGCGGCAGCGCCGGCGTTGATGGTCGGAGAACTCATCATTGATTCCTCTCCGCAGGGTGCAACCATCCAATTGGACGGTCGGGGCACTCTGGCTTTTCAAACGCCCTACACCGCGACCTCGCTGAGCGTTGGCCGCCATACGGTAGCGTTGAGCAAACCCGGGTATGCGACGGAATCGCGAACCATTGAGATCGCAGCGGGACAGAAATCCCGTCTCATGATCGCATTGACCGAGCTGGGAGCGACCGTCTCCATCGCCAGCGATCCTGCCGGGGCGGCCGTTTTCATCGACGGACAGGATTCGGGAAGGACGACCCCGGTCGCCGTGATTCTCAAGAAGGGAAGTCACACTCTCAATTTGCGGAAAGCGGGATATTTGCAGGCGGCCACCAAGGCTGGAACTCATCGCCGGACAGTCGTTTCAGTTCGCGCCGCATCTGTTGCCGACGGGCAACGAGGATGAGATCAAGGCGGTCGGGAAGCTCAGCCGCATCCTGGGCCGTCATTCACGAAGCGGCATGGCAACGCTCCAGATCAGGACCAATCCCAAAGGAGCCCGGATCATCGTTAACCAGCGTGTGCTGGACAAGACCACGCCGGCCGAATTCTCTGTCCCCGAAGGCTCGTACGAAATCGCGCTCGCCCTGGATGGTTATGGCCGCGTCGAGCGCACGATTAGTGTCGTCGCGGGGTCAACCTTTGTCGTCGACGAGAAATTGCAGAAGTGACAGCCGCCGCTCCAACGCTGAGCTAACTCGCTTCACCAAACGTCTCCACTTGGCATGCAGCCAGATCAGCACTCCAAACGCGCAGATCTCCAGGGGCCGGGCGGAAGCAGATGGAACCGCAAGACGCCCGAAAAGTCATCATTATCGCGTGAGCAGCCGCAATCATTCCAGCCACTACGATCAGCGTGGACATGCGCTCCTGGATTTCGATTGGCAGCCGGCGGCGCTGCTTGAGCAGTAGGACTTGTTGCACTGGAGCGTATGCGACGCAATGGACATCAGAGTAGCCTTCGCGCTCCGCAGGCCACAAATCCTTTTCAGTTGATCTCCGCGGATTCGTTTTCTTTAAGAACATGACAGGCACCATCCCGGCCACATTCTAGGCCATTGAGCCCCTTGCGCCGGATTACGTCAGTGTCATGTTCGGACAGTATTTGTGCGCTGAACTTTAGGAACGTTCGCATCAAGCGGCGCGGCGTCCGCCGCTGACCGCATGTGTGGCGTCTACTCCGTCCAATCGAGAATGACCTTGCCGCTGTTTCCCGACGACATGATCAGCGAACGCTTCTTCGTACTGCTCCACGGGAAAGTGGTGGGTAATGATGGGAGACAGATCGAGTCCACTTTGCAGCATGGCGGCCATCTTGTACCAGGTTTCAAACATTTCCCGCCCGTAGATTCCCTTAATCAGCAAGCCCTTGAAGATGACGTGATTCCAGTCAATGATCGTATTCGAGGGTGGAATGCCCAGAAGCGCGACCCGGCCGCCGTGATTCATGTGTTCGAGCATGTTGCAAAATGCGCTCGGCGCCCCCGACATTTCCAACCCCACATCGAAGCCCTCTGTCATATGCAGATCCCGCATCACGTCGCGGAGATTCTCACGCGAGATGTTGACGGCCCGGGTGGCGCCAATTTTTCTCGCCAGATCCAGGCGATAGTCGTTGATGTCGGTGATCACGACATTGCGCGCGCCGACGTGCTGCGCAATCGCAACGGCCATAACGCCGATCGGGCCGGCCCCGGTGATCAGCACGTCCTCGCCGACCATGTCGAACGATAACGCCGTATGCGTGGCGTTGCCGAAGGGATCGAAGATCGCCGCCAGGTCGTCGGCAATGCCGTTCGGAATCTTGAAGGCGTTGAACGCCGGGATGGCCAGGTATTCCGCAAAAGCGCCTTCGCGGTTCACCCCGACGCCAACCGTGTTGCGGCAGAGATGACGCCGGCCGGCGCGGCAATTGCGGCAGGATGCCGCAGGTAATGTGGCCTTCTCCAGACACCCGGTCGCCAACCTTGAAGCCCCGCACTTCCTGTCCCAATCCGACAATCTCGCCGACATACTCATGCCCCACGTGCATGGGCACGGGAATGGTTTTCTGCGCCCACTCGTCCCATTTCCAGATGTGAATGTCGGTGCCGCAGATCGCGGTCTTTTTGATCTTGATGAGAACGTCGTTGTGCCCCACGTCCGGTCTCTTTACGCGAGTAAGCGTCAGCCCCGGGCCTCGCTCAAGTTTTGCAAGTGCTTTCATCGGTTATCCGCCTCGAACCTTGTTCCGGTTCAGCAAGCTTTCCGGCCTATGAAATCCGTGCAACCAAGATCGATTGCAGCCATACGTTCGCGCTACTTTGATTTATACACCTGAAACCGCCAGCCAATGCGATTTCTAAATCCTGGTTCGCGCCTCTTCCAGTCCGGTCAGCGGCGGCTTCCGTTTACGGACTCTTTACGAAGGTTTTATTCGAAGTTTAGCTTCGTTCCCGTCTAATCGGATATGAGGTTGAGTGGCGCCGGCAAGCGGAATGCGCCCCCGATCCGGGAGGCTGAAATGACGGCGGTAGCGATCTTCATGGGTTTGTGCGTGATGGGGATGCTGGTCCTCTTGAGGTTCCTGTTCGCGTGGATCAAGGAACCCTCGATGGGTGTGGGCGGCAGCTACCTGCTGAAGTTGGGCGAGCGGCAGGCGGAAACCTTCGCATCGCGTTCAACCGCTGCCGCGACCGCCGATCAAACCTCAGCCCGGGCGGCATAAGCATGGAGAACCGCTTCGGGTGGCGCAAATCGCGCCGGTGTGCGCCGAAAGGTTGATCGAGTATGTCTATCCAGGAAGTATCTCCAGAACAGTTTGCGAAGCTTTTTCATCACTATCACGAGGCGCTGGCTGCCGACTTCGGCAGTGCGAGGGGATCTCATTGCGATTCGTGGAGCGAGGTTCCGGATGGCGAGAGGCGTCGAATGGTGACCGCTGCGCGGCTGGCGCTGCAGGAACTGGCATCCGGCACGGATGAAGAGAACGATCGAGAACACTATTTCGCCAAGCCGGGACAAGCCGAGTGGGGCTGCTAGAGCGGTTCCCCGAGAAGCTATATCCCAACCAACAACGTCATTCCGAGCGAGCGGCGCAAGCCGAGGAGCCTTTTTGTTGCTTCGCTAGCGGTAAAACACAAGTCCCTCCACTTCGGTCGGGATGACGCCTCCGAATTCATTTTGCCGGGCGGATACGCCATCTCGGGAACCGCTGCTAATACTAGCTTCGCCCAAAGGTTCCAGTCAGCACCACATCCGCATCAGGCCAGAGATACTGTAGCCTCAGCATCAGGGTGTCAGTGAAAGGCCAATGATCTGCTGTTTGCAAGCGTTAGAGGCAAAGCCTATCCTTCGGTCGCGCAACATCGACACGACCTCAGGATGACACTGGTCGAGAGTTTGTCAGCAGCCTGCTTTAGGGCGTGGATTTGGAGTGCCCGCTGGGCAGATCGCTTGCCGCCATGCGGATTGGGAGCAGCGCCGGAGGCATACTCATCCCGCCGTGCGGATTTGCGCCACCCCCAGGCGACATTGACATTCCGCCATGCGGGTTGGCTCCGCCCATCGAACCTCCGCCCATCGAGCCTGGAGTCAAGCAGGTGACCCGGCCACTCTGCGCAACGCGCAGCGCGGAAGGACACGGCGCGACCGTGAGTTCGGCCGCAGCATCCCGGACGAGGCGTTTCCGGTTTCCTGCTGCACGGAGAACAGCTTCCCGTCGGAGTTGCCGGCCAGAGCTACGATCATTCCCGGCAACTCGTACACCACATAAAATGCTTGCTTCTTGTTGGCCGCGCCCATGGCGCAACGGCTGGCGGCTTCCATCGGCTCCGGTGCTTGCGACTTGAGACGGCCGCAATCGGTCGCTCCGCTTCCGGCGAGCTCCTGCAACTTGCGCTGTACCGCGTCGCCGGAGGTGGCGGACGAAGCGGGTGGAGTTGGGGATTTATCGCAGTTTGCCAACGACAAGGCAACAATCGCAATCCCGAGAAGAGCTTTCCGCATAGCAATCTCATTGTAAATGAATGCCGTAAATGAATGTGTCGTTCGCCCACCGATCAATCGGCTCCAGCGGCCGGCTGAGGCGCACGACGGAATTTCTCGTCCAGTTGATTCTGATGTCGATTCGTAGCGTGAGGCGCTGGCAGGTTGCCGAAAATACGTCGAAACCGCGAGCGAGACGCTGCGGAATGGGTATGGCAGATATGCGGAACGCTAGAATCTGCGAATCATCTCGCAAAATTCGTTTTTCCGCAGCCTGCTAGGCGAAGCCTGCCGCGCGGCTGCTCGCACTGGCGCTGCAGGCTCGACCGGAACGACCACGGAGAACACCGTTCCTCTTCGAACTCCCTCGGTGCGGGAGCGGACGCGGATGCTGCCGCCATGATTGTCGATGATCTGCTTGCTCACCCACAGGCCGAGGCCGGTCCCGACCGCGCCCTTGGTCGTGAAGAACGGCTCGAACAAGTGGGAAAGAGCATCGGCGGTGATGCCTTTGCCGTCATCGGCGACGGTCACGCGAACGTAGAGCCGGCCATTCCTGGAAAACGCGCCTCTGGAAACCCGCAACTTGATGGTGCCGTGCTCGTCGATTGCGTCCAAGCTGTTCGCCACCAGATTGGAAAAGACCTGCCGCAACTCGCCGCCGACTCCGGTGATTCGCACTTCCTCGTCCCATTGCTTCTCGACGGTAGCCCGCTTCGCCTTGACCTTGCTCTTCAGCAGGTCGACGGCGGAATCCAGCACCGCGTTCACCGATAGCGATGCCGGGGCGTTGGATTCGCGATAAAATCCCAGCGACTGCCGCGTAATGTGGGCGATCCGCTGCAACTCCTCCTCGGCAATGTCCAAGTACTGGCGCGCCGCCTCAGCCTCGACGCTTTTGGCAATGAACAGAGCGTTCATAACCGCTTCGAGCGGATTGTTGATTTCGTGCGCGATGGTGGCCGCCATGCGGCCAACCGAGGCAAGTTTTTCACTGCGGATGAGCGCCTGCTCAGCCTGCTTTTTGGCGGTGATGTCGGTGACCGTGATCACCGCCATCGTGATCTTGCCATTGGCGTCACGGACCGGCATGCCGTTGACGCTGGTGATCACCTCCCGGCCAGTATCCGTGCGCCTGATGCGCAGCTCACGTTGCACCACCGTCTCGCCTCGCAAGGCCAGCGATACCGGCCATTCTTCCGCGGGAAGCAGATCGGCCGTTCAGGTCATAGCGTTCCAGCAGCGAAGCCACCTTTTCGGCGGCGTCCGGCGATGAATCGGGCTCAAAGCCGTAGATGCGGAAATAGGCCGGGTTGGCCAGCGGACGCCGGTGCTCCGGGGTGATGACAAACATGCCTTCGGTCATGCTGTCGATGGTGGCGCGTAGTTGTGCCAGGGCTTTTTCCGCCAAATCCTTGGCTGCGACCAGTTCCTGTTCCGCGCGCTTGCGCTCCGTAATGTCCATTACGATGCCGGTGTAGCTGCTCGGATGGCCGCTGGAGTCGTAGAGCGGACGGCCTCGCACCATCAACCAGCGGAAGTCGCCATCGGCTTCCGGCACGCGGTATTCCACATTGATCTCGGTCGCCTTGCGGGAATCCCTGTCCACAATCCGCCGGGTCCGTGTCGCGATCGTCGGGGTGGATCGCCAAGAGCCAGTTCTCGTAAGAAGGCTCAAGGCTATGAGGCGCAAGGCCGAACAATCTCCAGACCTCGTAAGACCAATTGAGCTTATTGCTCCGCAAATCCCATTCCCAGGTGCCGGATTTGGCGGCATCCAGCGCGAGCCGCAGGCGTGCCTCGTTGGAGCGCAAAGCTTCTTCCGCCCTGCTCCGGTAAAAAGCCTCGACGATGGCGGGACCCAGAGCTTCCAGCGAATGAAGTTCCTCCGCACGGTACCCCGTCTCGCGATTTGCCATGGCGATGATGCCAATGACTTTGCCGTCATGGGTCAGCGGTATCACCCAGGAACGCGGTCAAGTGCGGATGCCCTTTCAGGCGTGGCGATGCTGATGGGGTGCGCCGCCGGGTCGTTGCTGAAAATTCCCTTGCCTCCCAGGATGATCCGGCCGAAGAGCCCGTCGATGATGAAGTCGCTTGGAGATCTGCGATGCCCGGTCTTGTCGCTCGCCGCGCAAAGCTCCCAGCCGGGATCGCTGATGGCGATATCGTGCAGCAAACCATCTGGCGCTGATCTCGGCGATGAATCCGAACTTGCTGCCGGTGATCTCTTGCGCAACTTTCAGGCAGGTCTGTCCGAGTTCTTCGTCCGTGTCACATTTCAGTGCCTGCTCGAGGATGGTATTGATTCCCCTCAGTACCGCATTGCGCTGATCGAGTTCCGCGTTGAAGCGCCGCAATTCCTCGGCTTGGCGGCGATCGGATTCCGCGCGTGCGCGCTCCTCCACATACTGCTGGAGAAGGCCGGATGCCCGGACCAACGATGCGGCGACTTCATTGGTCTCCTTCATCCCGAGATCCCCGACGGTGATCGGTTCGCCGCGTCCCAGCGCCAAGGCCGGAGCAATCAGCCCGCCGATCGACCATGCAATTCTCCGTCCCAGCAGCAGTGCCAGGGATAGGCCGATGATCGATAGCAGAGCCGTCGCAGCGATCATCCACCGTAACCATTTCCAGAGCTCGGCCGTGATGATCGCCTTGGGAACGCCAATCACCACCGTCCACCCCGATACCGTCGAACGGCTGAACGCGCCGAGCACTCGAATGCCCGCGCGTTGGCCCATTCTTCCGTCCCCTCTTTGCTCGCCGTCACACAGTTTCGAAAGGCCGGGCGACGTATGTTTTCCGACAAACTCCTCCGGACGAAGCGTGCGCGCAACAATCACTTGATTATTGTCGGAGATCGCTCCGACCCACTCCGGGGGAAGGTGCTGCTGGGAAAGTATGGTCGCGAGGTGATCGACAGGAACGGTCATAAACAGGCCGTAAACCACACGGCCATCGCGGAACACCGGCATATCCACGCCAATCAGAGGCCGGCCTGTCACCGCTCCCCGGAAGAGGTTGGAGATGCTTGCGTGGCCGGTCTCAAACACCCGCCGTGCCGTGGGATCATTGCGCTTGGGAAGTGGTGTGCCAAATGGCAGAAAGGAATTGACGAGTTGCTGGCCCGAGGGGTCCGCCAGAATGATGTCGGCTGCGGGATACTGCTGTATAACCGCCTGGGTTTGACTGTGAAAGGCCGCCAGGTCGCCGGAGGCGAGCGAAGGCGAGGTGGCAAGCACTTGCAGGCTGGCTTGCATGCTCGCCAGTTCCCGGTCAACCACCAGGGCGAGAGCCCGGGCCGTGTCCTGCATGTGGTGTTCCACCAGCGCCCGTTTGCCCTGATAGGAGTAGTAGACGAGGAATCCGGCGGCGAGCCACACCGGCAGCACACAGGCTAAAACCAGGCAGGCAAGCCGGAAACGGATCGTCAGACGGCCACCCGCACCTGCGTTGGCGTTGTGCCCGGTATCGGAGGTTCGATTCGCGGAGCCGCTTGTCGCTTGCACGTCGCTGGCCTGCTCGTCTTGGATAACTTCGATACCTGCCACGCCAAAACTCTTTTGCGGGATGACGGCCGCCGAATACTACCGTGCCCCGTTCAGAAGAAAGTGGAGTGAGTTTAAGACAACGACCTGCCCACAGGCTGTGACAGAAATCACACCAAGCTCCTGAAAGCCGCTAAATCAGCCCTGAAAGCAATGATATGAAAAAGAGCGTCTTGATATTCGGACAAATAAAATATTCGGGATAAATAAAATGTATGGTGGAGGCGAGGGGGAGTTGAAAGATAAGTACATCTTTAGAATCTGTAAGTTATAGATTCCATTAACAGATCAATACGGCAAAAACGGCAGTTTGGAAGGGTGTGTGTACAAAACGTGTACAAAATCCTCGCGCGGAACTTAACCCCCGGTTGAGCTGTATCGCTCGCCCGGCGGCACAACGGGACGTAAACAGAGGCCGTTCCAATACAAACGTCTTCGCTAGCGGACATTATAATACATCCATACATGCAGCATTCTGCTTGTGGAGCAAGCCTACGACAGCCTTCTCTCCTGACAGGCAGCGAAGGATCGCGCCGGGCTTAACATCTGCTTTGCGGTCCCGTCCTAGCCGTTGCGGCCCCGATACCGACGGTGGTCCGATGCGAGTTGATAGAGCACCTGACGCGAACCCAGGGGCGCCATCAGATCGGAATTGAAGTTGCCGTTGTCGCGCTGCGCGCCAGTATTCACCAAGGGAAGTTCAGCCGATATCGTCTCCTCCACTTTGCTCGAATCTGCCGTGTCGAGAAGTTTATACGGATGCATTTGCCGCCCAGAGGAAAACACATGCCAAGGACCAAATGATGATTGCGCGGAAGCACAGACATGATGCGAAGCCTTGACTCAAAGTATAATCCTGAGGGCCAAATGCCTACCGAACGTCGCGCAGCCAGCGGTTTGAGCACGTCCGCGGCCCATTGCATCATAACTGTAGACGGACTGCTTTCCAGGTAAGTTGTGGCTAAAGCTTCCCAGGTATTGCTTTCCTTCCGGACCTGAGCGAAACCTGTCGTGGTCGGGGTGTTACGCAGCAATCGAATCTTAGAAAGAGGCGACCGATGCGAGTATCTACCCGTCATCTGAGACTTGGAGTATTCGTATTGTTTCTGTCAATTTCTACCGGCATCTCCTTCGCATTTCCCTCAGGCAAAGCTCTAGAGACGCAGAGCAGAGAGCAGACGGCCCCGCCACCGGTGGCGCCCGTCAAGCCGGTCATCAACGACTACTTTGGGACCAAGGTCGTCGATCCTTATCGCTATATGGAAAATCTTAAGGACCCGGAAGTGCAGGCGTGGATGAAGGCACAGAACAAGTACACCCGCACCATGATGGCGGAGATTCCGGGCCGTCAGAAACTTCTGTCTCAGATCCGGCAATTCGATCAGTCGGTCCCGCGAGTCAGAGTGACGCGGCTTCCGGGCGATCTTTACCTGGTTCTGAAGCGTCTTCCCAGTGACAATGTTTCCAGACTCTATTTGCGTCAAGGGATCGACGGGAAGGACAAACTCCTGGTCGATCCGGAGCAGGTCACACTCGCACCTGCGGACCGGGCCAAAGGCAAGAACGTAATCTTATACTTCGCGCCATCACAAGACGATAAATACGTGGCTGTCGGAATCGCGCCGGGCGGATCGGAAACGGACACCGAGATTCACGTTATCGAAACCGCTTCGGGGCGGGAGACGGGCGACGTGATTCTCCGCGCGTGGGGCGGTGAGCCGAGTTGGTTGCCTGGGAATACGTCGTTCGTTTACGGGCGACTGCAAGAACTTCCTCCAGGCGCGCCGATGACGGAGATGGAGCAAAAATTCCGCGCTTATCTGCATGTCCTCGGTCGAGACCCGACCAAAGACCCAGCGGTCTTCGGCTACGGCGTGACGCCGATGATTTCCGTTGCCGCAACCGATTTTTCCTCCGCGGGGACGCCACCTAATTCGAAGTACGCCGTGGGAACGATCAACACTGGCGTCGCGCCGAATAGCGCTTTCTACATCGAGCCAGTCAGCGACGTTGGCAAAATGAATTCAGCCTGGCGCAAAGTTGCGGATTTTTCAGACGATGTGAAGGACATCGCCATCCACGATGACGATCTCTACCTGCTGACGTACAAGAACGCCTCGCGCTACAAGGTCATCCGCACCGACGCCCGTCATCCCGATCTGGCGACCGCGGAAGTCGTCGTGTCGCCCAGCCAGTCCGTGGTCACCGGAATCAGTCCCGCGGAGGACGCGCTTTACGTGGAACTAATGGACGGTGGGATCAACCGCCTGCTGCGCGTCCCCTACGGTGCCAAACCGAAAGTGGAAGAGGTTGACCTGCCTTTCAAGGGGGCTTTGGGCGTAGACACTGATCCCCGCCTGCCGGGCGCGCTGCTCGGCATGACCGCATGGACCAAGGCGTACAGAATTTATGCCTACGATCCCAAGACGAACCGAGTGACCAACACCGACCTCCAGCCCGCCGGCCCTTACGACCATCCCAGCAATATCGAATCGGTTGAGGTGAAAGCTCGGAGCTACGACGGCACCATGGTTCCGCTGTCCATTGTTTATCCGAAGGGGATGAAGCTGGACAGCTTGAACCCCACCTGGCTTCGAGGATACGGTGCGTACGGCGAGACCATCACTCCGGGGTTCACACCGATGTTCCTTGCCTGGTTCGATGAAGGAGGGGTGTACGCCGTGTGCCACGTGCGCGGAGGCGGTGCCTATGGCGAGCAGTGGCATGTGCAGGGTAAGGGTCCCACCAAGCCCAACACTTGGCGCGACTTTATCGCTTGCGCCCAGTATTTGATTCAGAACAAATACACCTCACCTGCGAAGCTGGCTGGCATGGGCGAAAGCGCCGGCGGCATTTTGATTGGCCGGGCGATCACGTCGCGACCGGACCTCTTCGCTGCAGCCATAGATTGGGTCGGGATGTCGGACACGCTGCGCTATGAAACTACTGCGAACGGGGTGCCCAACATCCCCGAGTTTGGCAGCGTGAAGACCAAAGCGGGTTTCAATGCGCTTTATGCCATGAGTCCGTACGATCACATTAAGGCCGAAACGCCATACCCTGCGGTGCTGTTCCTGACGGGCATGAACGACCCGCGGGTTGATCCCTGGCAGATGGCGAAGATGGCGGCGAGGCTTGAGGCCGCGACATCGAGCGGCAAGCCGGTGCTGCTGCGCGTGGACTACACGGGCGGGCACAACGTCATCGGCGCCACGAGAACACAGACGGAGGACACGTTCGCCGACATCTTCAGCTTCTTGCTGTGGCAGTTGGGCGTACCGGGCTTTCTGCCTAACCGGTAAGAGAGCGCATATAGCGCATTCACAAATGCGGTGGGGCTTGATTCCGTTCTGGGCAAAGGACGCCAGCATTGGGTTCAAGATGAGCAACGTGCGAACTTGCAAGACCAGTCATAGCCGTAGTGCTCAAATAGACGATAGATATCTCTGACCATCAGCGTTGAATGTGAACGGAATTAGATGTAAACGAAACTTGTCAGGAGAAAAACGATGAGCACTTGCAACAAACACTCAAGCCACAGCCACCAACATGGGTCGAATTGTGGGCATACTACAGTCCGTCACGATGACCACATTGACTACTTGCATGACGGCCACCTACATAATGTCCACGGAGACCACGTGGACGAGCATGTGATTGCAGTGAGTAGCACGAATCCTTCCGCATGCACTTCGGGAACACGCTGCCAAGATCACAAGCACGGATCCGGTTGCGGCCACGAGGCGGTTCCACATGGCGATCACACCGATTATTTGGTAAATGGCCGTCTGCATCACCCGCATGGCGAACACTGTGATGACCATGGCGTGCTGGCGCTCGCCGCATAATTCTGGGATTGCCGCACGGTCACTGATTCTTAACCGTCAGAGTCGGTGGGCTGGTTCGCTTTCTGGTAACTCTCCCCACATCCTGACGCGCTCTGGGCACAGTCTTTGCCCAGAGTTCCATTTTTTATTTGTCCTGCATCTATTCAAACAGAGAAAAACATGGTCATCGACTCTAGTCAGGGCAGTTGCCATGAAAAAGTTAACGTCAATCGCTGCATTGCTGGTTTTAGTTTCGGTAGCGCATGCTATGCAGCAAAATTGGAAGTTTTTATCGCAAGTTCGCAATGCTCGATACGTTTACGTGACAAGCTATTCCGGCTCCCAGTTTACTACCACGTTTGGGGAAGATCGTCGAGCGATAAGTGCGGTACAGGACGCACTGAAGAAATGGGGATACACCATCGTGTATCAACCACGATGGGCTGACATGATCGTTGTGGTTCAACGCTTACCTTCCGAAGACATTCTCGACGTTTACGACCGCCAGTCGTGGCATCAACGAAGGTTCCTGTGGAGAGCCACAGGCAAAGGGGGACTCTCAGAGCCAAACTTGCCTCTGGTGCAGCAACTTGAGGCGGCACTCAGCCGAGTTAAAGGCAAGCCGCAGGCGTGAGTCTGGGGTTGTACAGACCGCAGTTTGGACTTGAGCCATAGCGGGTCAGCACAGGCGCATGCCGACCAGCAACGCCCCGGTCAATTTTGCTACCAGACCTGAATGCGCCTGACACCCGCAACCTGAGCGCCATAAACCGGGAGCGATTTAATGTTTCGGAATCAGCCTGATTTCAAAGATGTAAGGCCACAGTTTTCCAGTTACAAACAGTCGCTTTGTTGCCGGGTCATAAGCAATGCCGTTCAGTACGGCTTCCGGATTGGATAGATACACAGGGCTCAGCAGTCCTTGAAGTTCGATCCACCCAACAACAGCACCGGTTTGCGGAGAAATCCGGGCAATCCGATCACTGTGCCATACATTTGCAAATATTTGTCCATTTACGAATCCCAGCGCATTTAACTGCCAAATCGAAGTCGTCCCATCGTGTACCTGGAGATGTCGTTTTTCCGCGAACGTGTTAGGGTCGAGGACCCGGATGACATCCGTGCCGTCACTCATGAACAGGTCGTGACCATCCGTCGTCAATCCCCACCCTTCTCCCTTGTACGAAAAACGCTGAAGCAAGCGGAAGTTCGTGGCATCGTATACAAACCCAGTTCCCGATTGCCACGTCACCTCGATAATCTCATTCTTAAACAGAGTTATGCCTTCGCCAAAATACTCAGACGGCAAATCCAGTTGTTGAACGACCGCTCCCGTTTCCAAGCGAACTTTACGAACAGACGATCGACCCTTTAGCCCAGTACCCTCGTACAAGAAACCGCCCCGGTACGCCAAGCCCTGGGTGAATGCGGTTACATCATGGGGGAATTCCCTAAGGATCTTGAAGGTATACTCAGGGCTCTGTGCAGGTCGAGTATCCTGTGACAAGGACAGAACAACGACGACGCACCCTGCGAGAAAGACAACAATAACCGCTCTCATAGCGGTGATCAGGCCGGCGAGGAATCGCCTTCGATCGGAGTTTCCCATAACCGAACCTCGTCGGCCGAAGTTGGCTTGTTCCATTGCATCCCGTGGCTCATAACGATTGTACTGGGTAGGGGGCCGTGGAAAAGCCGCTGCGCGGATCCGTTCGTGCCTACTGCGGAGCTGGGCCGCGGACCACCTGAACAAAGTCTCCTGTGCGTATCCTTCTCGCGAAGGCTGCCCTCACCTCTCCTGCGCTGAGTTTTGAGTAAGCTTCTGCTGCCCGGATCGGTTCATCCAGCGGAAGACCGATCTCGGCTCGATGAAGAATTCCTTCGGCGACCGCACCCTCGCTTGATTCGCTCAAAGGAATTTGCCGCAGCAGCAATGCCTTCGCCTGATGCAACTCATTCGCAGGGATATCGTCTGTACGCATTTGGTTAAGGTCGCGCTGAATCAGCGCTCTTGCCTTCGAGACATTTTGTGGGCCGCAGCCGTAGGTAATTGAGTAGCTGGCTCGGGTCTCCGATGCCCTCAAGTGGACGTCAACGGTGTACACGTAACCTGCTACCTGACGCAAATCATGGTAAAGACGCGTAGCGTAAAAGCCGCCACCCAACACATGGTTGCCCAGTTGCAAGGGGTAATAATCCGGATCGAAACGGTTGAGGTTCAATTGCTCGCTGAGATGGACGGAATCCTGTATGGCTTCCGGATCGGGAACATCCGATGCCGAAGGTTTATTCAATGGAACCTGAGGCAACGTGGTGTTTGGCTTGGGGCCGATTGCCTTCCAATCGCCAAACCACTTTTCGATGACTGCCTTGGCCTCCGCGGACGAGACGTCGCCCATGACCACAATAGTGGTCAGGTCAGGCCTGATGGTGGCGGCGAAATATTGTTTCACCTGGCCTAAGTTGATTGTAGCGATAGTAGCGGGCGTAGCTTCGCGCAGAACAGGGTCGCCCGCGGGCAACAACGCCAGATCCAGCGCACGCGAGGTCCGGTACTCAGGGGTAATCAGATTGCCGGCAACAAACTGAGAGGTTTGCTGTTTGACGACCGGGAAGGCCTTCGCTGGCAGCGCCGGATGAAGCTCGTTGTCGGCCAGCAATTGAACGCCGCGAGAGAAATGATCCTTCAGGACTTTGAGAGAAAAGCTGTAGCCCGCACTCTCGCTTGCGCCGATGTCGTCTAGCGCTTTCTGAAAAGCCAAGCGGTCCAATGTCTGCGTTCCATACGAGAAGAGGCCCGCCAGAAGATCGGAAACACCCTCCTGCCCGGCAGGCATCTGCAGGTCGGCGTTATTTTTGATCGATCCAATGACTGTAACCGTGGGACTGGTTGAGTCATTCTTGACAATCAACCGAATACCATTCGGCAGGGTCGTATCCGAAACCGTGATGTAGTTCGCGGGCACTTTGAGCTCGACTAGAGAACTCGCCGCCCACTCGGGCAATTTCACTGGTTTGGTTGGAGCCGACGTCACTTGCTCTGCCCCGCCGAACCCTTTGGCGGCGACCGGCTGTCCGCTAGGAACCGGTTTTAAGGTGGCAGTGATGGAGCTCTGGCTGGCCAGGTACTGCTTCGCCACTCGGTTCACGTCTGCCAACGTGACGCGCCGGATGGCTTCGACGTCCTCGTCCGGGGACGTTCGGCCCTCTGCGGCCAGAGCATTTGACCAAACATCGGCGAGTCCCGGAATCGAGTTGCGCTGAAATTCAGCCGACGCAAGCTCGCTTCTCTTGGCTGCCGCCACCAGCTCCTCCGGAACGCCTTTCGCCGCATAGTTTTCCAGGATCTTCCGCATTTCATTAACTGCAGCGGTCGGGGCTGTGCCGGCAGGAAGCGCCACCACTCCGTAGCCGACGCTGGCCTTCGGATAGGTTTCCGCCATACCAAACTCCGCCGCCAGTGCCTTGCCTGTCGGCACCATTGCGTAGAGTTCGCCGCGCTGGCTGGACAACACATCGGCCAACACCTGTGTCGCTGCATAGTCCGGAGAGTCTGTTCCCGGAAGGCGATAGGCAATGAAGCCGAGAATATAAGGAAGATTGCTATCGAGAGTAAAGCTTTCCGGCTTCACAGGTTTCAAGTCTACGACTGGGCGCGCCGGTAATGAATGACTGGGAATACCTTCGAACCACTTCTTGATCTTTACAAGGGTTGCGGCTGGATCGATATCGCCAACGATGACAAGAATCGCATTGCCCGGCGTGTACCAATCCTCATAGAACTTTTTCAGCATCTCGCCCGTGGTCGCATCGAACGAGTCTTTCGTGCCCAAAGGGTCGTGCGCGTAAGGAGTGCCGGCGAACATATCTTCATTCAGGCGGTTGATGAACTTGTAAGTCGGATTGGAAAGATCGCGCGCCACTTCCTGCTCGATCGCACCTCGTTCCTGAGACCATTCCTGCTGTGAGTCGTCGATGCCGCGTAGGCAGGCGGCCTGCGCTTGTAACGCGACATCGAGATCGGCCGCTGGAACGGTCGCAAAGTACTGCGTGATGTTCTGCTGGGTATCGGCGTTGTTCCGGCCGCCTAGCAGCGCGTAAATGGCTGCTGTCTGATCGGCAGTCATGCCCTCGCATCCGCGAAAAGCCATGTGCTCCTGTGCATGGGCCATCCCAGGAAACCCGGGGGGCGTTTCATCGCCTCCGACCAGAAAGTTCATCTCCACCGTAACCACCGGAGCAAGTGAATTGCGAATGATAACCACGCGCAGCCCGTTTGAGAGCGTGGCTCGCGTGACTTGGCTCTGCTGCTCAGCGGAGCTGGAATGGACAAAAAAGCTGAAAAGCAGCGGCAGAAGCAAAAGAGGTTTGAAGGTCACGCTAAATATCCTCCGGGCATTTAGCAGGCTGCTGAAAAACTCATAGGAAGTGTCATCCTGAGGTCGTGCCGCTTTTGCACGACCGAAGGATCTGCTTTGCTTTCAACGCTCACAAACAGCAGATCCTTCGCTACGCTCAGGATGACCCTCAGAAAACAGTTTTTCAGCAGCCTGTTAGACGGCTGGCGCGCTGGCACGGTAGCGTAAGCCAGCCGGTAAACACGATCGCCGACGGCGTTTCTTTAGAATACCTGATTCGTTCTATGCCAATTAGTCGAGAGCTCTTGTGAGACACCAGACCACTAGAAAGATAAAGGTGTCAACTTGTGGTTTCCTCGATCTACGAACCTGCTGATAGCGAATCGCTTTGCGCCTGAAGAAGGCTCGTTCATACGCATTGAGAGACTCGACATATTGATAATGATACAGTATTATCGTTTACGGCGGAAGAATTCGACACCGACCAGACCATGGAAAAACGGAATACACGACAGAAAGCTGCGATTCGAGAGGCGTTCATCGGGACCGACCGGCCGCTGTCTCCGGAAGAGGCCCTGCAAGAAGCTCAACATCACCATCCGTCGCTCGGGATTGCGACGGTGTATCGAAACATCCAAACGCTGGTTGAGGAAGGATGGCTTCAGTCTGTTGAAGTCCCAGGCGATTCCACGCACTACGAGGTCGCAGGCAAGGAGCACCATCATCACTTTCAGTGCAATGAATGCGGGAAACTCTACGAACTGGAAGGATGCGTCGCCCGGGTCAGGCCCAAACTGCCCAGAGGATTTCGTGCGACCGGTCACGAGTTCTTTGTGTACGGCCTTTGTGCAGTGTGCGCTCCCAGTCGATGCCAAGCGCCTGCCTGACAGCTGCTAAGAAGGACCTGGGAGATATGGAATGGAAGCACCGTTTCGCATTGGGAATCCGTTTGTGGTTCGGCATTAACGCTTGTCGCTGTGTGCGCATTGCTGGTGTTCGTAGCTGCATGCGGCTACGCTCAAGTTGCGAAGCGGCTTTCCGCGGGCGGCCAAATTTAATTTTTAAACAAGAAGCAAAGGGAACTGGAAAAGAGAACATGGCGGGAGCAACGGCTTTGAGTCAGCTTGGTATTCCACGCGCAATTCCAGCGGAAGGTGTGTCTATTATTGCCGAGCTGAAGGCCGGTTCTGAAGACGCTTACGCGTGGCTCATCACCCAGTATCATGAGCCCATTTACCGCTTGATCTGCAGACTCCTGAACACCCCGACAGATGCAGTCGATACGACGCAAGAAGTGTTCCTGAAGGTCTGCCGCGGCATGAAGCGGTTTAATGGAGACTCCAACCTGAAGACGTGGATGTACCGCATTGCAATGCATGAGGCTTCAAACCAGCGGCGCTGGTGCTGTAGGCACAGGTCACGGGAGACTTCCATCGAGCAGACGCGAGCGGCAGATGCGACTCAATCTGAAACAATTCCTCTGAAGAACTGCTTGGTGGGCGACAATGCCTCGCCCTTGGAGAACGTGATCCAGGGTGAATTGCGGGCGCAGATCGAGATGGGACTCCAGAGACTGCGGGAGCCTTATCGTACGGCAGTAATCCTGCGCGATCTAGAAGGGTTGTCCTATAAAGAAATAGCCGGGGCTACGCAGACATCGATGAGCGCCGTTAAGTCGCGACTGACGCAAGGCCGCAAGGTGTTAAAGAGGTGCCTGGTGCGGTCAGGAGCGAGCGCGAGGGGGTAGATATATGAGATCCAGCATGCCTTGGTATTCGCTCTCCGCACTTGGCCGCATCTGCGGCCTAGTCAGTTGTGTCATTGTTCTTTTCTTCGCGGGGTTAGGTCCCAAATGGCCGTCGCCGAACGGATGCCGGTAGTCGTCAGCATTTTGCCGGAAAAGTATTTTGTAGACCGCGTTGGCGGGGCGTACGCGCAGGTATCCGTGATGGTCGGCCCGGGCCAAGAGCCAGCCACTTACGAACCAACGCCACAACAGATGGCGGCACTCACGGCGGCCCACGTGTACTTCCGAATCGACGTACCGTTCGAGACTGTTTGGATGAGCAGGATGCAGGCAGTGAATCCCAAGATGCTTGTCGTCGACGTGGCTGAGGGAATTAAACGACGGCCTATTGATCGCGCCGGCGATCATGCGACGGGCAAAGAGGCCGGACCTCCCGACCCGCACGTATGGAATGATCCGCCTCTGGCAAAACTCATGGCGTCGCGCATTCGCGACACGCTCGCAAGTCTAGACCCCGCACACAAGAGTGTTTATGAGCGCAACTACATGCAACTGGCGACCGAACTCGACGCGCTTGACGCCCAGATTCGTAAGCGCCTCGCGCCGCTGAAGCAGCGGGCCTTTATGACTTTCCATCCTGCCTGGGGCTACTTTGCCGACACCTACGGTTTGCGGCAGCTTCCCATCGAGAACGAAGGGAAGGAACCCGGCCCGCGTACGCTACTGGAGGTGATCCAAGAAGCGAGGCGGTTGGGGATTAAAGTCATTTTTGTCGAGCCTCAATTCAGCCGCCGCAGTGCCGAGATGATCGCACACGAAATCGGCGGGCGTGTGGTAGCGATCGATCCCCTAGCCGAAGATTATCTTGAAAACATGCGCAAGGTCGCCGCCGCCTTCGCCGAAGGTTTGGAGGCGAAGTGACCCCTGTCGTTGAACTGCGCGGCGTGTCGTTCGCATATGACACCCTCCTAATCTTGGAAGCTGTCGATCTCTCGATTGAACGGGGCGAGTTCCTGGGGGTGGTTGGCCCCAACGGCGGTGGCAAGACCACGCTTCTCAAGTTGATGCTCGGCCTTCTGGAGCCGACACTGGGCCAGGTGCTCGTCATGGGACGATCTCCTGCGGAGCAGCGAAAGACTATCGGATACGTGCCGCAATTTGCCGCCTTCAGGCGGGACTTCCCGATCAACGTCGAACAAGCCGTGCTCCTCGGGCGCCTCGGCATCGCTCCCCGGATCGGCGGATACGGCCATCGCGATAAAGAGGCTGCGCGGCGGGCAATGGCCGAAACCGGGGTTCTCGATTTTTGCAAGCGTTCGCTGGCGACGCTCTCTGGTGGCGAGCTGCAGCGGGTGTTGATCGCCAGGGCGCTTGTTTCCAACCCCCATATTCTTCTTCTGGATGAGCCCACCGCGAACGTTGACGTGGGGTTCGAGACTGACATTTTCGAGCTGTTTAAGGAGATCAATCGCCGTACCACCATCGTGGTCGTGTCGCACGAGATCGGCTTCATCTCTCGTTACGTTACACGCGTGGCCTGCTTGAATCGCACTCTGATATGCCATACGACTTCGGAGATCACCGGCGATGTGATCCAGGAACTTTACAGACGGCCGGTGCGGATGGTGCGGCACGATTCCGCCTACAGGGGCACCACACAATGACCGGGTTCGTAGAAGCGCTACTTACCCAGGGGTTCTTGCAGCACGCCCTGCTCGCCGCGTTGCTTGCGAGCTTCGGTTGCGGCATCATCGGCACGTATGTCGTGGTGAAGCGCATCGGATACATGGCAGGCGGCATTGCCCACACCGTGCTGGGCGGCATGGGCATCGCGTATTTCCTCGGGCGCGACCCATTGCTCGGTGCGATGGTTGCGGCCATTGTGGCCGCCTTGGTTATCGGCTGCGTCAGCCTGCACTGGAAACAACACGAAGACATTATCATTGGCGCCTTATGGGCAGTCGGAATGGCGGTTGGCGTTCTCTTCATTGCGCGAACGCCAGGCTACAACGTCGACCTCATGAGCTACTTGTTTGGCAACATTCTGATTGTCTCGCGCACGGATCTGTTCGTCATGACCATCCTTGACGCGGTAGTGGCTGGCCTGGTCGCGCTATTTTACAAGCAGTTCCTCGCCGTTTGCTTTGACGAGGAATTTGCTCACATTCGAGGCGTCAACGTCTCCGCGTTCTATCTACTCCTGCTCTGCATGGTCGCAGCGTTTCACATGTCAACATCGACAAGGGCATTTTTTCCAAGTTGCCGACGATTTCCGTGGCCTCTGGGTTGAGTGACATCATAACGCTCACCACGCCAGGCATTGTGGCGGACTCAAACGGGTTCTTCCACCCGCTCGGCGACCACGCACAAATGTCACTGTCGGTCGACAACCAGCCTATTACAGATCAGCAGGGCAATATCTACTCCACGCAGCTTCCCCTAACGCTGTTCAGGCCATTGAAGTCATTACTGGAATTGTCCCGGCGGAGTTCGGCGACAAAACTGCTGTCGTGGTCAATGCGATTACTCGTTCCGGGTTGGGCGGACCAACGCACGGCAGTTTAGCAACTCAATACGGTTCTTTCGGCACGGCTGGCACGAATGGAACCTTTAGCTTCGGAAATCAGAAACTCGGAAATTTTACCGCTTTGAATGTCACTCGCTCTGGACATTTCCTTGACACCCCAGAATCCGTCCCCCTGCATGACATTGGCAATAGCGAAAACGTATTTGACCGTTTTGATTACCGACCAACTCAGTCCGACACCATCCACCTGAACCTCTTTTTTGCGCGGAATTGGTTTCAGATTCCCAACACTATCGATCAGCAGAGTTCAGGGCAGGACCAGCGGGAACAAGTCCGTACCTTCAACATTGCTCCCGGCTGGGTGCACATTTTCAACAGCTCAACGGTGTTGACATTCAACCCGCATGTGCGCCAAGACCAGATCGGATACTATCCGAGCGCATCGCTGCTTTCGGATCAGCCGGCCACAGTGCAACAAAACCGCTCGCTCACGAACTTTGGGGTGAAGTCGGATATCGCATATCTCAAGGGGCGGCATAACGTCAAATTCGGCATCCAGATCAGCCAGACAAACCTGAAGGAAGACTTTCATTTGGGGATTACCGATCCCACCTACCCGGGGTTCCTCGACGCGAACGGCAATCTTTTTCCCGGCTTGGCCCCTTACGACTTGACCGGCCCAAACGGAACCATGTTTCACTTCCACGGGGATGCTCACATCAGGGAGCAGGCTGTATACCTGCAGGATGCAATCACATTGAAGAATCTCACCTTGAGTCTAGGTGGACGCTTTGATCGTTACGACGGCCTGAGCTATGCGGTACAGTACGAGCCTCGTGGCGGTGTTTCTTATCGCATTCGGCCAACCAATACTGTGCTGAGGCTTGGCTATGCAAGGTCTTTGGAGACGCCTCTCAACGAAAATCTCATCCTCTCCAGCAATACCGGGCAAGGCGGGCTGGCGACCAATGTGTTCGGAGCGGCTGGAAGCGTTCCGATTCAAGCGGGCAGACGCAACCAATTCAATGCCGGCTTTGAGCAGGGATTCGGCAAGCTGTTCGTCTTGGATGGCGATTACTTCTGGAAGTACACGCGACATGCGTACGATTTGGATACGCTTCTGAACACTGCCATTATCTTTCCGATCGAATGGCGGAAATCAAAAATGGATGGGTTTTCACTGAGGCTCGCAATGAAGAACACCCACGGATTCACGGCTTTCACCACGCCAGGGCACACCCGAGCGCGTGTGTTCGGTCCGGAAACCGGCGGTTTGATCTTCAATGACACTAATCTTCCGTCCGACGCCGTCGTGCGAATCGATCACGACCAGGCATTGCAGAGCACGACCCACCTGCAATACCAGCTTCCGCGCAACTTGCCGTGGATCGCATTCACGTGGAGGTTCGACAGTGGAATCGTCGCGTCCGCCACACCCGATCTGGAAAGTCTGCTTGCACTCACCCTAATCAACAGCAGACGGTAGGCTTCTACTGCGGAGGACAGGTCGCAACCATTGCCAGGCCAATTACGTCATGCTTGTCCCCAAACTACGGACGAGATTTGTTAACATCCCGGCTGCTGGAACGGAAAACGATGACAAGAATCCTGCTCGCATTAAGCCCCGGAATCTCTTCGATCTTGGTGTCGGCACCGATAATCTGTTCCGCGCTCTTCGTACCGATAATCCGTTCCACTCGGAGAAGGTGCGCTGGACAGCGCGTTTCGATGTTTTGAATCTGACTAATAATGTCGCCATGTACAACTTTTTATCGACCTGTAGCGGGACTCACTTCGTGCCTCCCAGGACACTTCGTGCAAGCCTGGGCATTGCGTTCTGACACATCATTCACGGTATCTCTCGGCTGCGGCAACGAACCCGCAGCCGACCGCAAAAATCGTCGGAAAGGCAGTGGCGCGGCCCAAAGGAAAGATGGCTAAGCGAAGCTCCTGCGGCGGTCTAAGTGCCAACGAATCGGTTGGTCCTGACTATCGAAGACCGTGCACTGCTCTGGAGTTTGGGTCGGCACGGGCGAGTCGCGCACTGATGAGAGGTCCGAGCGAAATCAATTGACGAATCTTGATATCGGATTTGAATTCGTGATAGTTGCGGAAGTCAATGATGTTGTGGCTGCAGTCGCTGGTGCCCCGTTCACAACCCAAGCTCTCGGCATGGACCGGAAGCAGAAACGATGTCCCGCCAATCGTCACGTACGAATAATCAACCGCGGATTCGACCGTATCCATCGGGAAATCTGACGGTATGTTGCGGGCCTGCATCTCGATTCGCAGGACGCGCGCGGTTTTCGGATCCACCCATACGGAGCCTCCGTAAGCCGGAGTCAGAGTCTGAGAGCCGGCGTGCACCATCCAGTGTGAATTTTCACTCCGCACTTGAAAGTCGTAAACCTGGGCGCTGAAACCCGAAATGGGAGACGCACCGCCGGACCGGAACTGCGCGTCCGTATCGGGGTGAAAAAGTTCCAGCAGTGTGGACGCAAATTCTCCGGTGGACCAGGACCCACCGATTTCCTCCAGGCCCTTGTCCGTGGGGCGGTCATTGATCTTCACGTTGCGATAACTTTCCTGCGCGTTATCGTAAATGATTTCAGCCGAAACCACGTCCAGGGGCATTTCCTCCTCGCGGCCTCGCTGGGTAAACCGCGACATGAACTCCTCGCAAATAAAGTTGGGAAGCTTCTCTGAAAACTCGAACGCCGCCTCTCTGGCCCTTTCGATCAAGGATTCGGCGGGACTCAGCGAACGCGTGGGTACGGAGTCCGCAGGGGGCGACGCGGCCGGCGGCGGGTCAGGACAGGGAGGCAGAGCCGGCTGTATGCCTCGTTTCAAAATGGGAGGAACGTCGGAGCAAGCAGGCGTACTCTGTGCTTGCGATTGCGTTGGCGGAGTGGGGCCGGACTGGGCATAGCTGG
>CAWAZO010000001.1:0-411126 GCA_963786555.1 uncultured Acidobacteriota bacterium | reverse complement strand
GGTATTCCACAGCTTCGCCGCGGGGCAGAGCACGCCCGCCACCGAGTCGAGGGATTAGCGTGTCCCACCGGGTGTTGTCGTGCAGCTCCTGCAGCCGCGGATTGTTCTTCGCCTTCTCGGGATCGCGGCACAGTTGCAGAAATTCCAGCGCATCCTTCATGATTGCGCGGAAGAATTTCAGCTCAGATTTGCCGCCGTCGATTCCTTTTTCGGCGTGCCGCCGGGTCTTTTCTTTCTCCAGAGGGTCCAGCACGTCGAAGCAGCGCGCCGCGGCAAAGCCTAAAGCGGCGGCCGCTTCGCCCATCGCCCACACATCGACCAGCCGGTGCAGCACGTCTTCGCGTTGCTGGAGTCCGAGCTCGTAGCGCAGCGTGCCCGGCGTAGCCTGCTCGGCTCCGCGAAAACGCCCGCGCTGATAGCGTATGACCGGCTCGATGGCCGAAAGCATCTTGGCCGCCGTCATGATGGCGACCGTGACCCGCGTGCGCTTGAATACGGCTTCGATCATTTCGCTGTGGTCGTAATTGGGAACGATGATGCCGTCCTTCACCGTATAGCCGCCGACGATGCGGCTGGCCGGAACCCGCAGGCTGAAGATCGGGTCGGAAGTCGACGATAACTGGTGGACCATCTTGCGGGTCGCCGTGCCCCGGTCGAAACTTCCCGGATCGCCTTCTTCGAGGATGATGATGCAGCTTCCCTTGATCTTTTCGTCGGCCGTTTGCACGGCGGCGGTGACGAAGTTGGCGAACCCCATGTTGGTGATGAAGCGGCCGCGCTTGTCGACCTGCAACACCGGCTCTTCGCCGTCTTTCCACTCGGCGATTCGGACCTTGCCGTTTAGCATGCCGGTATCGACGCCGACATAAGGAATGGGTTCGGTCAGGCAAAGGCGCCGCGCCAAGGCGTGCGGTTTTCGCCCGCCTGCGCCGGAGCGCACAGCGACATGTAGCGCTGCTTCTGCTCGGGAGTGCCACGTTCGTGAATCGGCGACAGCGCCAGACAGCTTGCCAGCGCGCCCGTGGCGGCTCCGCCGTCCACCCACGCCAATTCGAACGCGGTCAGCGCGAGCGCCAGGTTCTTCGGACCGGCGATGAATCCGCCTTCTTCGGGCTCCATGAAGGCCGCCGTAATGCCGGATCTCGTCGTAGGCTTTCAGCAACTCGTTCTTGCGCGCGGTCCATTCATGCGTGTTGCGTTCGCCGTCGGCCACCAGGCGGGCGACCACCGTGCGCGCGACCGAGCGGGCGGATTGCACCAGCATCTGCAGGTCATAGCGGTCGGAAAAGCGCCAGAGTATCTGGCGAATATCGTCGCCGGGCAGGGTGCGCAGAGTTTCGGCTTCAGGCTTCGCGGCGGTGCTGGACATGTTGTTTTTCAGATTCCTTTCCGAGGTCCCCGGCACGCGCTGCGGTGGCGCGGCTGGGTGGTGACGCTGTACCAGTATTCTTCAGGGCCTTGATCGGCCGGTCTGTGATTTACGTCATAAAAACCGGTAACCGGCAAAATATTCTTCGGGCTCGAACGCTCATACTCCGCTCCGAAAGCGAACGCGGGCTACGACGAAAGTAGCTGCCCGGCCGTCTCAAGCAGCGCGGCGGGCGTCTCCGACAGCGAGAGTGTGGCGCTGGCGAACACATCCTTCACCTTCTCGCCCTCGCAGAAAAGCACGATTCTGATGTTCTGGTTGCGCCGTTTCGCTTCGGCTTCCATGCGCCTGCGGTCGCCCACCGGAATATCGGGGGAGAGCACCATGAGATCGGTCTTTCCCGGTCCCACCGCGCCCAGAGCGGCGGAAAGCGAAGCGCACTCCCGCA
The DNA here is from genome assembly GCA_963786555.1 of uncultured Acidobacteriota bacterium. GTDB lineage: Bacteria > Acidobacteriota > Terriglobia > Terriglobales > Acidobacteriaceae > CAWBRT01. The sequence continues at coordinate 409,309 of CAWAZO010000001.1, read as the reverse complement.
CTTCATAGCCGGCTTCGGTCAAAGCCTGTTTTACGGCGAAAGCAGTTCAGGGTTGTAGCTGACAATCAGAACCGTCTTGCTCATGGTTTCGAATTGAACACTTTAATAAATCTACACGAAACGGCCATGTGGCCGGGATGCGAAATCGGAAAGCGACACTAAATCGGGAGCACCGGGCGGGCCGGATCCCGCCGGACATTCAGAGATCGCCGGCCTTTCCGTCCCCGTCGCGAAGCCTTTCCGTGAGGCAGGCGAGCGGCTGCCGGCAGCGCACATCGGGATGTGATCTGGTGGTGCCATCTCCAAGAGATTTCAAGGCATTGGACGGGGCCGATGTGACGACGTCACACCGGAATGTGACGGATGTACTTGTTCTTGGTACATGGATACGCGACCTTAGCGATAAGGCGAGTCGGATCGTGCGCGATGAATGTGTGTCCTGCCATGACACGCTCAAGCGGGCGCAATCGGCCCCGTCGCAAACAGCCGATCAACCTCGCGCGGAAGTCCGGCGTGGACCGCTCGCAAAGTTGCGGGAGCAATTTGCTGTTCGTCCGGGTGTTGAAAGATTCCCGGACAGGGACTACAGGGGGTGCGTGGTGCTTTCACCGTATGGGTTGGACATCATCGAGAGCTGCCTGAGCTGCAAGATGAAGACGGATCGTTTGTTCTGCGATCTGCCGGCATCGGCGCTCCAAGCGTTCGAAGCCATCAAATACGCTACTGCTTATCCGAAGGGCGCCGTCCTGTTTGTCGAAGGACAGGCGCCGCGCGGTATTTTCGTGCTTTGCAAGGGACGCGTCAAGCTGTCGATTTGCTCCACCGACGGCAAGACGCTCATTCTCAAGATCGCCGAATCAGGCGAGGTGCTGGGACTGAGCGCGACCATCTCCGGAAAACCTTACGAGCTGACGGCGGAGACCGTCGATCCTTGCCAGATCAATTTCGTCAAGCGCGAGGATTTTCTGCGCTTCCTGCGCGAACACAGTGAAGCCTGCCTGCGTGTCGCCGAACAGTTGAGCGAGAAGTACAACACTGCCTGCCGCGAAATCCGTTCGCTCGGGTTGTCGCACTCGGCCGCCGAAAAGCTGGCCCGGCTGCTGCTGGACTGGAGTGCTCGCAACGGCGAGTCCAACAAGCAGGAACCGCGCGTGAAGCTGGCGCTCACCCACGAGGAGATCGCGCAGATGATCGGCACCTCGCGCGAGACGGTGACGCGGCTGTTCGCCGAATTGAAGAAGCGGCAGATCGTGCAGGCCAAAGGTTCGACCCTGGTGATCCGCAACAAGGCCGCTTTGAAATCCCTGGCCACGGTCTGAGCTGGTGCTGGCGGAAAGTTCGGTATTCGCGAATTGCCCCGCGAAGCTGCGGGGCATTTTCTTTGCAGGCGTAACCTGCAAAATTGATGAAGGTCGCGTTTCCCCGCTATTTATGCGGGTTTGTAACAGGGGTCACGGTAACGGGTGATAGTTATCACTGCGGGTCCATTCTGACTCCTGTAAATCAGAATCTCATGGAGAGCGCTACTCAGCCGAGCTGTTACTACTGTGATTCCGGCCCGACCGGCTTTTTTGCGACATGCCGGTCGATGCGCTGGAATTGCTGGATACTGTCAAGTCACTAGCCATTCACCCGAAGGGCTCCGTGTTGTTTGCCGAAGGGCGGCCCGCGCGAGGGATCTTCGTCCTCTGTGACGGACGTGCGAAACTCTCCATCTGCTCGGAGACAGGCAAGCGTCTTATGCTGCGCATCGCCGGGCCCGGCGAGGTTCTCGGCCTCGGCGCGGCGATGTCGGGAACGCCTTACGAAATCTCGGCCGAGTTGCTGGATACCTCGCAAGTGATGTTCATCCGGCGCAAAGACCTGTTGAAGTTTCTGCGGGATCACAGCGATCTTTGCATCCGGGTTGTGCAAATGCTAAGCCAGGATCTGCATGCGGCTTACGAGCGCGTGCGCTCGATTGGCCTGGCCAGAACGCGCCGGCCGCGCGCCGCCCAGGCTGATTAAAACAAAGCGGAAGGAAGTTCCGGCCAGCGATCCGTTCAGCGGATCGCTTTTTGTTGTCCGCTAAATCAGTTCATGGGTGTGCCGCGATTCCAATCAGGATTTTATGGTGTCGTGCCGAGCGATTGGGAAACTCTGCAGTTAAGGTTTTGAAGGTGTACGAGCTGTCAGCCCGTCGTACCCATCAAAACAGCATGGGGCTTCACCTCCGGATCCCGTTCTGCGCAAGCCTGTTCGAGTTGCCCAGGTTCGCGCGCTGTTGCTATGGGGTAGCCTGTGCTTCCAGCGCGCTCCGCATCTCGATACACGCCGCGCTGCCCTCTGTACACCGCTGATGTGATGTCAGCACGGCAGCTATGCGTTTCCTTTCAAGGGTGATGAAAATCACAACAGCATGTGAGCCTCTCACTGCCAGTCGGGCATGGGAATGCGAAAAACAGAGAGCCCCTTTGTATTCTGAGGTCCTGTGAATCGCTACGGCAAATTTTTACTGATCTTCGTGCTGCTGACCGGGTTAGCCCAGGCAAAGCAACCGCAGAAGGCGGCGAAGTTCGCCAATGCGGATTGCCTGGCGTGCCATAACGACGCCTCGCTGACCAAGGAAGAAAACGGCAAGCAGGTGAGTCTGCAAGTGAAGGAGGAGCAATTCAAGAACTCCATTCACGGCAGCATGTTCAGTTGCACGGATTGCCACAAGGATGTCACTTCCGTTCCGCATGAATCCACGCCCGCCAAGCCATCCTGCGCGCAATGCCATGGCGACGAGCAGAAGGCGTACGATAACGGGCTGCATGCCAAGGCGCGTGCGGCCGGCGACCAGCAAGCCGCGCGTTGCGTTGACTGCCATGGCGATATTCATGCGATTCTTCCGGCCAGCGATCCCGCTTCCAAGGTAAGCCACCGGAACATCGCGGCCACCTGCGGCGTCTGCCATGGCCAGCAATCGGTGATGCAGCAGGCCGGGGAGACCACGCGGCCTTTCAACTCCTACCAGGACAGTGTTCACGCCAAGCTGGTGGCCGCCGGCAACGAGAAGGCTGCGGTTTGCAGCGACTGCCATGGCACCCACGACATGCGGCGCGTTTCCGATCCGCAGTCGCCGGTTTACAAGACCAATGTTCCCGCCACCTGCGCCAAGTGTCACGAAGCGCAAAAAGCGGAGTTCATGAAGAGCATTCACGGACAGGCGATCAGCAAGGGCAACCTGCATGCGCCGGTCTGCACCGACTGTCATGGCTCGCACATGATCAAGGCCCCGAAAGATCCGACGTTCGACGGTCTCGTCGGAAAACCTGGCGGCCAATACCTGCGCGCAGTGTCACGAGAACGTGAAGATGTCGCAGGAATTCGGCATCGTCGGCGGCCGCGAGAGCAGCTATCTGGCCAGCTATCACGGACTGGCCACGGCCCGCGGATCGAAGATCGCGGCCAATTGCGCCAGTTGCCATGGCGTGCACAACATTCTGCCTTCGAGCGATCCGAACTCGACCATCAACCCGGCGCATCTCGTCCAGACCTGCGGAAAGTGCCATCCCGGCGCGAACGCCAATTTCGCCGCCAGCAAGATGCACCTGGACGCGCACGCCGCCGATATCGGCAGCAAGGCCGTCGCGTTGATCCGCCGCTTCTACCTGATGATGATCATCGCCACCATCGGCGGCATGTTCCTGCACAACGCTCTGGTCATGCGGCGCAAGCTGGCCGACATGCGCGATGGACACGCGCACCTCTCGGGCGGTCCCAGAATCGTGCTGCGCATGAGCTTCAACCAGCGCATGCAGCACACCGCCTTGTTCGTCAGCTTCTTCCTGCTGGTGTTTACCGGCTTTGCGCTGAAGTATCCGGAATCCTGGCTCGGGATGCTCTTTCTGGGCGAGACCGTGCGCGGCGTGCTGCACCGCATTGCCGGCGTGGTGCTGATCATGGTCGGCATTTATCACGCCTGGTATGTCGCGGCGACCCGGGAAGGCCGCAAGCTGGTGGTCGATTTCCTGCCCGAGTGGAAGGACGTCACCGATGTCAAGGACGTGCTCTTCTACTACCTGCGCCTGAGCGCGGAGAAGCCGCAGTTCAAGCGCTTCAACTACGCCGAGAAGATGGAGTACTGGGCGCTGGTGTGGGGAACGATCGTCATGGCCATGACCGGCGTCATGATGTGGGCCAAGGTGGAGTTCGGCAATCACCTGCCGCGATGGATCATCGATGCGGCCACCGCCGTTCACTTCTACGAAGCCATCCTGGCCACGTTGGCGATCCTGGTGTGGCACTTCTACATGATCATCTTCGACCCGGAGGTCTACCCCATGAACTGGGCGTGGTACGACGGCAAGATGACCTACGACCTCTATCAGTCCGAGCACCCGCTCGATGTGGAAACCATGACCGAGGCCTTGAAGGCGGACGCGCGCGAGCACGGCGAGCCGGAAGTTCCGCCCGAAGCGGAAGCGCCTGGAACGGAACCGTGTCGGAAGAAGAAAAGCCCGTATCGGAGGAAAAGGTCCCGGACGGCCGGTGATCGGCGATCCGCAGCTCTGCCAGCCGGATAGAGCTGCCGGTAGCTTGCGGAAAACCCCTGCCAGTGTCAATCCCGCGCTGGAGTTGGCTTTCGAGGGTGTCATCCCGAGCATGGCGAGCGATCTGCTGTGACGTGCGTCGCGTGCAGCCCCCTACGCCGGTCGCGCAAAGCCGGTTTTTCGCAACTTCGTGGAGAAAACATCAGGTGCGAATTCCCGGTTTCCCGATTTTGATCGGGATTGCCGTGACGCTGTTTTCATCGTATGCGGCGTACGAGTTATACTTGCGCGCTGATCTGTGTGGGGTCCTTTTTCCCGGGTGGTTAGGGGATACATCGGCAACCGGAGTTGCAGTGGGGCGGCGCCGGTGGAGGCCGCTGACAAGGGCGCATCTTAGGATCGCAGGAGACAACTTACGATGAGTGATGCGGGAACGCCTCCTCCGCCGAATCCGCCGGCGGAAGATCTTTCGCTGAAGAGTCTGCTTCGCAATTACATCAGCTTGATCGGACTCGCTCTGGCGGTCGTATCGCTGGCGAATATCATCTTCTTGTTTCTGATCGATGTTGTTTCCAGCCAGCCCAGCCCCTACATCGGAATTTTTGCCTACATGGTGATGCCCGCGTTCCTGGTGGCGGGCCTGTTCCTGGTGCCGGTCGGGATGTGGATCGAGCGTGAGCGGCACCGCCGGAATCTGGCCAGTCTCCGGCGCTTCCCGGTCTTGGATCTGAACAGCGCCACCCAGCGCGGCACCATTGCGTTCTTTCTCTCCTCTGTGATCCTGTTCATCCTGCTCAGCGCCGCCGGCAGTTATCGCGCCTATGAGTACACCGATTCCGTCCAGTTCTGCGGTCAGCTCTGCCACACGGTTATGCATCCGGAGTTCACCGCGCACCAGGCCTCGCCGCACGCCCGCGTCACGTGCGTCGATTGCCACGTGGGAGCCGGCGCGGGCTGGTATGTCCGCTCGAAGCTCTCCGGCGCCCGGCAGGTTTTCAAGACCGTGCTCAACACCTATCCCCGTCCGATTGAGACGCCGGTGGCCAACCTGCGTCCCGCGCCGGAAACCTGCGAGCAGTGTCACTGGCCGAGGAAGTTCTGGGGAGCGCAATTAAAGGTCATCAATCACTTTTCCAGCGACGAGCAGAACACTCCGCGGCAGTTGCAGATGCTGATCAAGACCGGCGGCGGCGATCCCGATGCCGGCCAGGCCAGCGGCATTCACTGGCACATGAACATCGCCAACATCATTACCTATGCCTCCGATCCCAAGCGGCAGAACATTCCCTACGTGAAGATCCAGGATGCGAAAGGCCATGTCGACGGAGTACTTCGCCAAGGATGCGAATCCGAACGACATCGCCAAGATGAGCCGCCGGCGCATGGATTGCGTCGATTGCCATAACCGCCCCACCCACATTTATCTCGCCGCCCGACCGCTCCGTGGATGACTCGCTGGCGGCCAATCGCATCGATCCCAGCCTGCCCTACGTGAAGCAGCAGTCGGTCCAGGTGCTGACCGCGGCTTACAAGACCACCCCGGAAGCGATGCAGGCGATTTCGACCGCCATTCCGGCGTTCTATCGCGAAAAATATCCCCAGGTCGCCAGCGCCAAGCAGGCGCAGATCCAGGCCGCGGTCGCGGAACTCCAGAGGGTTTTCCGCACCACCATCTTTCCGGAGATGAAAGTCGATTGGCGCACCCATCCCAACAACGTCGGCCACTTCTATTCGCAGGGATGCTTCCGCTGTCACGACGGCAACCATGTCAGCCGAGATGGCAAGACCATCAGCAAGGATTGCAATGCCTGCCACACCATGCTGTCGCAGCAGGAAGGCGTGAAGTCGCTGGTTTCCGCGACCACCGGAATCACCTTCAAGCATCCGGTGGACCTGGGCGACCTGACGGCCGTCAACTGCTCCGACTGCCACACCGGCGGCGTCGGACCCTAGGCTATTCTTCACCGCTCCCGGACTATTTTTCTCCGGAGCCTGTATTGTCCTTTTCCGGCCCCGGGCCTTCTTCGAGCCTCGGGCCTTTCTTCGAAGTGTCATCCTGAGCGTAGCGAAGGATCAAATGCGTCTGCTGTTTTCGGGTCTGCAATAACGCGGGCCGCAGTGAGTCCGGGCGGTGGCCGGCGGCGCGCGGCGGTCAATCGCCTTCGGATGATAGATTACAGGAGTGGAACGTCCGTCTCTTCTGAAGCTTTTCTTATCGTATCTGCGGGTGACGAACCTGACCTTCGGCGGCGGCACCATCACCATGGCTGCCATGAATACGGAACTGGTGTCGCTCCGCAAATGGCTGAGCCAGGAACAGTACGCCACGGTTTATGCGCTGGCGCGGATCACGCCGGGAACCAATATGCTCGCCTTCTGCGCGGGAACCGCCTGGGAACTGCTCGGCTGGCCCGGGGCCATCGTCGGCGTAGCGGCGGCCAGCGTCCCGGCCGCAATCATGGTGATGCTGCTCACCGGCAGCTATGACATGGTGCGCTCGAATGCCGGCGCCATGGCTGCTCTCGCCGGCACCCTGGCCGCAGCGGTCGGAGTGATGGCGATGGCTTCGTGGCAATTACTGGAGCCTTACCTCGACCGCAAGCGCTGGATGCACGTCGCGGTCTTTGCCGGCGGTTCGTTCCTGCTCACGCTCACGCTCGATATCGCGCCCATCGTGGTTCTGGGGCTGGCCGCAGCGGCCGGTGCCCTCTGGCGGGTTCCGGAATGAGCCTGCTGCTGCTTTACCTGCTGCTGGCCAAGGCCACGCTGACTTCTTTCAGCGGCGTGACTTCGATTCCGGTGATCCGTCACGACCTGGTCGAGCATCGTCACGTGCTGAGTGACCGGCAACTGAATGCGGCCGTGGCCGCCGGGCAAACCGCGCCGGGACCGAACGGCCTGTTCGTCGTGAGCGTGGGATACTTTGTCGATGGGGTTGCGGGAGGCTTCGCCGGACTGCTGGCCGTCGTCACGCCGGCGTTTCTGATCATCCCCTTGCTGCAATATCTCGGCCGAAGGGCCGACAAACCGGCGGTGAGGGGTGCGATCCACGCCGTCATGTTTTCCGCGGCGGGCCTGCTGGTGACTTCCATCGTTCCGCTCGCCCGCGATTCATTGACGGGAATCGTTCCGATCCTGATCGCCGTTGCCAGTTTTTTCTTCCTGGTGCTCACCAAGCGCTCGACCGTCTGGGCCATTCTGGGCGCGGCCGTCATCGGATGGATCGCGCGATTGAGTTGATCCGTCGAGGGACTTAGAGCGCTTCCCGCGTTGCTGTATCCCGACTAACAACGTCATTCCGAGCGAGCGTCGCGAGCCGAGGAATCTTTTGTGTTGCTTCGCGGCGGCGAAACTCATCGAAGTGTCATCCTGAGGTTGCGCCGATTTTGCGCGACCGAAGGATCTGCTTTGCCTTCAGCACCTGCAAACAACAGATCCTTCACTACTCCACCCCGGCAAGCCCTCTGTTGGCTTGTTGGGGTGTTCACCGGCCGCCGCTGATTAGCAGATTTGTGCCGGTAATGTAGGCAGCCGCCGGCGAGAGCAGCCAGAGCACGCCCTCGGCGACTTCGACCGGCTCGCCGATGCGGGGGATGGGGAGGGTTGCGGCCAGTCGCGGCAGACGATCCGCGGCTCCGGCAGCCGCATGCAGCTCGGTATTAATCAAGCCGGGCGAGACGGCGTTCACCCGGATCCCTTCCGCTCCGACTTCTTTGGCCAGCCCGACGGTAAAGGTGTCAATCGCGCCCTTGCTCAAGCCGTAGTGTACCCACTCGCCGGCGCCGCCCAGCTCGGATGCCCGGGAGCTGATATTCACAATCGCGCCACCTTGGCCGCCATGACGGGTGGACATAGAGCGCACGGCCGCCTGCGAGCACAGCACGGTTCCCACGACGTTCACGGCCAGCACGCGTTCCAGGGTCTGCAACTCGAGCGTCTCCACCCGGCCCGCCTTGCCCGTGGTGCCGGCATTGTTCACCAACGCCGTGACCGGCCCCAGCTCGCGCGCGGCAGTCGAGAACAAACGCAGCACGTCCGGCTCTTTCGCCACGTCGCCCTGAATGGCGAGGGCGCGGCCTCCGGCGGCCTCGATCTCGCGGACCACGGCGGCCGCGGCGGCTTCGTTACTCTGGAAGTTCACGGCAACTTTGTAGCCCCAGGCTCCGCCGAGTTTGGCCACGGCGGCGCCAATGCCTCTGCCTCCGCCGGTCACAATCAAGGTTCCTTTATCGTCCAAGGTCGTCTCCTTCAGGCAAATCTCGTTCCCAGGCAAATCTCGTTTCACGCTGGTACTGCGTCGCCGCTCGTTTCTACTCCCATTCGATGGTTCCGGGCGGCTTGGAAGTCACGTCGTAAACCACGCGGTTGATGCCCCGGATTTCGTTGACGATGCGGCTGGAAATCGTCTTCAGCACCTCGTAAGGGAGCGGTACCCAGTCGGCGGTCATGCCGTCTTCGGAGTTTACGGCGCGGATGGCGCAGGTATAGGCGTAGGTGCGCTGGTCGCCCATCACGCCGACCGACATCACCGGCAGCAGCACGGCAAACGACTGCCAGATTTTGGTGTAAAGGCCGGCGCGGCGGATCTCCGAGACCACGATATCGTCGGCCTCCTGCAAGAGCGCGATGCGCTCGGCGGTGACTTCGCCGAGGATGCGGACCGCCAATCCGGGACCGGGGAAGGGCTGCCGCTGCACCATTTCCTCGGGCATGCCGAGATCGCGGCCGATGCGGCGCACTTCATCCTTAAAGAGATCCTTCAAAGGTTCGATTAGCTTGAGGTTCATCTTTTCCGGAAGTCCGCCGACGTTGTGATGGCTCTTGATGGTCTGCGAAGGGCCGCGCACGGAACGCGACTCGATCACATCCGGATAGAGCGTTCCCTGCACCAGCCACTCGACGTCGCCCGAAACCTGCTTGAGGCGGAGCGCTTCGCGCTCGAACACCTCTATGAACTCGTTGCCGATAATCTTGCGCTTGCGCTCGGGGTCGGAAACCCCGGCGAGCTTCGACAGAAAGCTTGCGCTGGCGTCTATGGCGTCGATGTTGAGTCCGAGATTGTTGCGCAAACTCTGCTGCACCTTCTCGAACTCGTGCTTGCGAAGTACTCCGTTGTTGACGAAAACGCAGGTCAGGCGTTCGCCCAGCGCGCGGGAAACCAGCGTCGCCGCCACCGACGAGTCGACGCCGCCGGAGATCGCGCAGATCGCCCGCCCCGACGGGCCGACCGTCTGGCGGACGCCATCGACCGTAGATTCGATAAAACGCTGCGCCGTCCAGTTCGGCTTGGCTCCGCAGATGCCGAAAACGAAATTGCGCAGGATGTCCGTGCCGTGGCTGGTGTGATGAACCTCGGGATGGAACTGCACGGCAAAGATGCGCCGGGCGCGGTCTTCGATGGCGGCCACCGCGGTGTCGCTCTTGGCCACCAGTTGGAAGCCCGAGGGCAGCTCCAGCGCCTCGTCTCCGTGCGACATCCACACGCTCATCCGCCGGGGCAATGCCGCAAACAAGGGAGACTCGCCGATGAAGCTCACCTCGGCGTGGCCGTATTCCCGCTTTACGCCCGGGCTCACCTTGCCGCCGAGCTTGTGGGTAATGAATTGCAGCCCGTAGCAGATGCCCAGCACGGGCACTCCCATGGCCAGCACGCGCTCGTCGGCCGGCGGCGCGTCAGGGTCGTAAACCGAGCAGGGTCCGCCCGAAAGAATGATGCCGGCCGGGTTGTAATTCTGGATTTCCGCGAGTGCGGCGGTACACGGCAGGACGGCGGAGAAAACGTTCTGCTCGCGGATGCGGCGCGCAATCAGTTGGGTATATTGCGAGCCGAAATCGAGGATAACGATGGATTCAATCGCGGGATGTTCCACGGTCTAATTTCGCAGAATCACCCCTCCACTGTAAAGCGAAAGTGAAAAGCCGCGACGATGGGACGGTCGGAAGAACTGCCGCAAGCATAAAAGAGGCCGCTGCCGGGTAGAGTGGCTCCAGCAGACGGCTGGCTGGCTGGTGGCCCATTCAAGCCCGCGGTTGGCTTGAGTGGGGCTTTTTATCTGTCACGCCAGAATCGCGCTACCTCACCGTCCTGGTGTCCCAATTCCGCCATCCTTCAGAAGTGTCATCCTGAGGTTGCGCCGATTTTGCGCGACCGAAGGATCTGCTTTGCCTTCAGCACGCGCAAACAGCAGACCCTTCGCTGCGCTCAGGATGACACCTCGCCGGATGGCCGGGGTCCCTGGCGACGGCCGTTTTTGCCGTTGCTGGGGTAGAGGCAGCCCATTCAAGCCCGTGGTTGGCTTGTCGGGGTGGAGGAATCCTATCGGACTGTCATGTCGAGCGCAGTCGAGCCATCTATGGTTTCTGCCGCCTTTCACCGGGACACCACTACTGTTCTAGAATCCTTGCATGCCGTCCAGCCCGCGCGATTTCGAAAAAACGCTGAGAGCCGCGCCGCTGTTTGCGGGGCTTACCGATGCGCAGTACCACTTGCTGGCTTCGCGGCTGGTCGAGCGCAACTTCGACGCCGGGAAGATGATCTTTCAAGAGGGCCAGCCTTGCGCCGGACTGTTTATCATCGGGTCGGGAAGCGTGCGGATTTTCAAAAATTCTGCCAGCGGGCGCGAGCAGGTGCTCTCCATCGAATCGGCGGGCGCGTCGATTGCCGAGCTGCCGGTCTTCGATGGCGGTCCTTATCCGGCTTCGTCGCAGGCGCTCGTCGCGAGCCGCCTGCTGTTTCTCAGCAAGCAGGATTTTCACTCGCTTTGCATGCAGCATCCCGAAGTGTCGCTCCAGGTCTTGCAGAAGGTGGGCGCGCGCCTGCGGCAGTTGGTCGGCATCATCGAGGAACTCTCGTTTACCACCGTGCGCCATCGCCTGGCCGCGCTGCTGTTGCGCATGGCGCGCACCGAAGGCCGCAAGACGGCGGCCGGAACCGAAATTCTTCTTACCGCCTCGAATCAGGACATCGCCGCGCAGATCGGAACCGTCCGCGAGCTGGTCTCGCGCAATCTCGGCCGCTTTCAAAGCGAGGGCCTGCTGAGCCTGGACGGAAGAACCGTTCGCATTCCCAGCCTCGCCCGCCTCGAACAGGAGATCGGCGAACCATAGCTCGTCGATGCCTCCATATTGGATGGCGCTATTGGATGGTACTCCATATCTGCTGCGGTTAGCCCTCCTGCCTGTCATCCTGAGCGCAGCCGGGGTCCCCGACAAGCCGCTGTTAGCTTGTCGGGGTGGAGGAGCGAAGGTCCTGCTGTTTTTATTCTCCGGACCGTGACTGTTGAGATGGCGATTTCTCGACGATTATGGTTGAGCGCGTAGTTACTCCTTGCTCGGGGACGCAAAACCCACCCATCGCTACCAAAGCATAGGGTGGGTCATGCGTCTACGGATTGGACAACTGCAATTCGCGCTAGAACGTAATTGCCACGCCGACAGGGGCGTACTGAGTGGCCGCGCTCTCGCCGCCGGTATTGGATGTCCCGGTTATGAGGTCTGCCTGCCCCAGTACCAGAGTGGCATTCATGCCGTTGCTGAACGTAGGCGCAAAGACCAACGTACGATTGTTGCCGGCATCGGCCACAGCGATTCTACCGCTGCTATCAACCCCGATTCCCACCGGCATTTGCAGCGCAGCCGGTCCGAGGCCGCCATTGTTGACGGTGCCTTGCGTGAAATCCGGCTGTCCCAGTACAACGGTCGCGGCAGCGCCGTTGGTCCCGAGACTTGCTTTCGGGTACATCAACACACGGTTGTTCCAGAGATCGACTACCCAGAGGTTGCCTGCCGAGTCAAAGACAAGATCATCGGGCATGCCTAGCGACGTAGCTAAGACCCCGCCGTTGTTAAGTGTGTTTGTGGTGAATGCTGTTGCCCCTGCCGGCTGGCCGAGTTCCACGGTGGCAGCTCCCCCGGTCACCTGGTTCGCCGGCGGATACATCAGGACACGGCAGTTCAGGCTATCGGTTACCCAGAGGTTGCCCGCCGAGTCGAAGGCAAGACCCAGTGGTTGGTTAAGGGTGCTAGCGGTAGCCGGGCCAGCCGTTGTTGAGGTTCCCCGGTTAGCATATCCGGCTCCGGCAAGCGTCGTCTGTCCGAGCACCACGGTGGCAGCTTCACCGGCGGTAATAGGCGCCGGATATTTCAGCACGCGGTGATTGAACAAATCAGAGACCCAGAGATTGCCCGTGCTATCGAAGGCAAGACCTTGTACCCCGTCAGTTCCTGTAGCAGTAGTTGCCGTGCCATATACGCAAACGTTACTGGTTAAGTTCGCTGCGCCGGCGGCCTGACCTATCGCCAAGGTGGCGTTCATGCCGGTGGTGAAAGGGGGAACGAATTGCAGCACTCGACAGTTTTCCTGGTCACTGGCATATAGATTGCCGGAACTATCCACCGCAACCTTTGTTGGCAGGTTCATGGATGCTGCCGTAGGCGGATTCGGAGCCGCAGCGGCGTTGAAGGTAGCTTGTCCCAGCACCACAGCGGCACTTTGGCCAGTGATGAGCGGAGGGGCGTACGCGAGAACACGGTTATTCTGAATATCCGCCACAAAAGCAAGCGGTGTTTGAGCCGGTGTTTGGGGTGGCGTTGGAGTTTGGGGTTGAGTCGGGGTTGGGCTCGATGTTTGCGTCGGCTGTCGAGAACTGCCACCGCAAGCGCATAACACGGCGGCAACGGCCAGTACGGCCGCCATTGCGAGACATGAAACTGCACGATTGGGATTCATCGTCTTCCTCGGCCGCCTCACAGTAGCCGGCGGCATGGTGATTCCCGGGATCAAAGCGTTAGTCGTAACCGAAATGATCAATTCGGGAGTAGTTCTTCGGAATATATCGGCAGGTTTTTGGGAATACTTCTGCAAGTATTTCGTAATCTCTGATCGATTCGGCGCGCAGCTTACGCAGGAGGCTCAGTGGGACGGGTGCCCCATTCAAGCTCGCTGTTGGCTTGCGTGGGGCAGTTTCTTCTGCCAGCGCTAACATAATCTCCCAACCTTCACCCAATCAATTTATAGCTGTCATTCTGAGCGCAGCGAAGAATCCCATTACCGCTTGCATGGAACACTACTCTTCATAAGCTGCTGGCTTTTGCCTTCCGTGCCTTCGTCGCGGCGACGGTGCCCCATATCTGCCCGCAGTTAGCAGATGTGGGATTCTGGGCCGTCCTCTTCACCCCGCGCTGGGTGGCCCATTCAAGCCTGCCGTTGGCTTGAGTGGGGCAGTTTCTTTCTGAATAATGCGATGCTCCTCAGCAGTGACATCCTGAGCGCCTGGGAGCCCACAACGAGGTTCGGCTCGTTGGGGTGACTGGCGAGGTGTACAATCCGGCTGTTGAACGACTGCCGTTATGAGCGATTTTTCCACTTTGCCGCCCGACCTTACGCCGCCGAATGCAACGGAACCCGAGCCCGCGCCCGTGCTCTTGCCCGAGCCTACGCGCGAGGAACGCACCCTGGGCATGCTGGCTCACGTTCTGCAGATTTTTTCCTGGCTGATCGCTCCGATCATCATTTTCCTGGTGCGCCGGGATTCCCGCTTCGTGCGCTATCACGCGCTGCAGGCGGTGTTTTTCCAGTTGCTGGTGATGCTGTTCTGGGGTGCGACCTTGCTGGCTCTTTTGGCCGGATTTTTCACCGCCATTTTCCGCCATCAGGGATCTGTGGGACCGGCCATGATCGGTTTTCCCATTCTCTTTTTCCTGATCTTCTGGGGCGGCGGCGCGCTTACCTGGCTGCTGAACCTGGTGTTCGGCATCGTCTACGGCTTGCGGGCCAACAATGGCGAGTGGGCAGGCTATCCCGGAATCAAATACCTGGCGGCCAAGATCGCCGGCGTCGAACTGCCGTAATCGCCATCCTCTCGAAACCCGTCCTCACGAAGCCTCGCAACGGATGGCAGCGGTCGCTCGCTCGGCTGTTCCGCCGAATCCGGAGGCCGGGTCTGCGGAGGCTGGGTCTGCCGTCTGAAACAGCGACAACTGCACTGCCGAGTCGTTCGCTGGCCGCTGGGGACGCGGCTCGCGCTCGAAGTGGATGGCATATTTCTCCCGCAGCTTCGCCATGCGCTTGGCAAGGTCGCGCTGGTAGGCCTCGGAAACGAAAGCGCGGCTGGCATAGCGCTCCTGGTATTGCTTGACCAGGGCGGGGAACTCCGTTTCGAGAAATGGCAGAAAAACCGCCGCCGAGCACGGCTTCAGAAACAGCGGATTGGCAAAGATATTTTTTCCGCCAGCCTCCCGGGTGGACGCCACCAAGGCTTCCAGCGATTCCTCCGAATCGGTGATGCCCGGCAGCACCGGTGCGCAGATCACCCCGGCATCGATTCCGGCCTGGTTCAGCTCCCGCACGGCGTTCATGCGCAGATCGGGCCGCGGAGCGCGCGGTTCGAGGATGCGGGCCAGCCTGGCGTCTAGCGTTGTGATGGTCACGTTGACGTAGAGGCGGTTCTGCTCCGCAATCTGCTGCAAAACCTCGCGATCGCGCAGAATCAGGTCCGACTTGGTGACGATGCCGATATCGAATCCGCGATGCCGCGCCAGCTCCTCCAGGATCTCCCGCGTGATGCGATGCTGACGCTCGGCGGGCTGGTAGGGATCGGTCGCCGTGCCGATGGCGATCGCTTCGCCGTGCTTCACCTGGCGCAGGTCCCGGCGCAGCAGCCACGCCGCCTGCTGCTTGATGTAGATCTTGCGCTCGAAGTCGAGTCCGTCCCGCATCTCCATGAACTCGTGGGTGTAGCGCGCATAGCAGTATTTGCAGGCAAATTCGCAACCCCTGTAGGGATTGATCGTCCACTTGAACGGCATGCGCGGCGCGGTGCAACGGTTCAGCAGGCTGCGCGCCTCCAGGGTGAAATATTGCACGTTGTGGCCGGGACGCACGAACTCGCCCTGGGCAGCCAGCTTGGCGATTCCCACCAGGCGGAGCGGCTCTGCTTCCGGCTCGGCCAGATGGAAGAGGTAAGAATTGTGGAGGGCTGGCATGGGGAACTTCTCTTTCGCCTTTCTTTCGCCCTGCCAGATTAGCCTCGGCGGATGGCCGTGTCAAGCGCGGAGGCGTAATCAGTCAGGTTCCGGGCAGCCCGGTCCATGACTCGGGCGCGTCTTGCATGCACCGGGCGAAAGTGCGTCCTGCGGTGCTCCGCCACATTCATCGATCTCTGAAAATTCTCGGATGCGGGCGAAGTCTGGGGGCGAAGTGGAAATGGTCCAAGGTCGGGAAACCGCAAAATTCAATCAGGTTCAAAAGAGCGGGCGCCCTTGATATCGCTGAGCGCCCGTTGGAGCAGTCTTGCTGGATCTACGCTGCTTTCGTCATATTCCTCGCGCGGTATAGCGCACGCGGAACACGGCTTTCTTAACTGCTTAGAACCTGTACCGCAAGCCGGATGAAACCCCAACTATCGTTGTGCCCGTATAGCAGTGCGGATCGGAATAAACGCCGCCAGACGTGCTAAAGGCGTCGTGGCAGTCGGTTTTAATGCCGTGTCCGCCCGCCCCCAGGTCAAAATGGGCGCTAGGCCCGTTGAGAGACGCAGCCCCATCGACATACCAACTCAGGTTCTTGGAGAGCGAGTAAATATAGGCCGCGGTTAGCATGTTTGCCCTGTTATCAGGCGGAGCGAAAGCCGTTGCGCCGCCGTCATCCGTAAGGGTTGAGTCGTTATGTTGTCCGGGATCGCCAGGCGTACCGAACGCATGCGCCCAGCCGAAATGCAACTTGCTGGCATCATTTATTTTTTGGCTCACGACCAGCCAGGAGCCCCACCGTGAGCGCTCATTCTGGAATTGAAGAATCGATGGGAGATAACGGTGCAGGCGTTCCCCGATGGCACCGACCGTGGTACCGGTCGGAAAGTTGTACATCAACCCTGCCTTGAAAGCATCCTCATCGCCTATATCCTGATCGTATCGGGCTTGACCCAATGGGGTGGGCATGATGATTGGGGGACCAGCGGGGACGCCGCCGGGGTAGCCGACGCCGTAAATGGCCGTAATATCGCTTTGCCGGTTAACCTTCTGGTGCCACTCATAGGCAACGGTTCCGTAAAATCTGCCTTTCGTATAGCTGAGGTTGGTGCTCGCCGCGTTGCCGAATGCGCCGTCGTTACAGCCGATGGGTACAGTTCCGCCGCTTCCAGGAACGTTGGTGCCGGCGCAATCGGATTCGCCGTCGGCAATATTATCATCGGTATTGGAGCGGTTCTGGCCCGGCGCGAACATGGCGTTGAACTGGAAGCCGCCACCAAATGTTGGCGATTCGTACCAAAACGCGTGGTCAAGCCGGGTGCCGAACTCGACGCGATTGTCGCCGCCGGAATTACCCATTATGACTGAATAATCACCCAGCATCCCGGAGAACGGATTGAACCGCGACGTCGAATTGTAGTAGGGAGCGTAACTCTTGCCGAACTTTATGGCGCCCCACTGCTTGCTGGCAATTCCGATGTAGGTGTTTCGATTGAATAAGGCGCCGTTGGTGGTATCTTTCAGGCTGCTGTTGGTTTGTGCCAATCCCGGCGTCGCTGAAATTTCAAATCCGACTTCCAACTGATACACGAAGTTGAAGGGCCGCTCGCCAACCCTTTGGAAACCACGTACGCCGAGATATGAGCTGTTAGTCGCGATCTCGGGCATCCAGCCGAAATTGCCGGTCGGCGCACTGCTGCCGTTCAAGCTCAAGCTCCCGGTGTCCTTCGTCGCTCCGTCCCCGGAAACATCGAGGTTGCCGTAGGCCGTAACCTCACCGCCGCGGGTAATAAAGGTAGCGTTGGTGTCCTTTTTGTGCTCGATGTACCATGGGCCCTTGACCTCGGCCTTTGCCGCCTTTGCGTTGGCTTCGGTCGCCAGGGCTTGTGCTTGAGTCGCCTGCTGTTGCACCACAGTAACGTCGTTGGTTAATGCGTTGGCTTTTTCAGAGCTGGCCTGCTGTTGCCTGGCCAGTTGCTGAACCGTAGCTTTCAATTCCTCGATCATCTGCCGTTGCGCGTCAACTTCACCTTTTAACCGCTGTACTTCCTCCGCGCTGGCTGAATTAGGTCCCATGGATGCAGCGTGCGGGATCGTTCCCGTGTTCTGGGCGGCTAACCCCGACACGGCTAGGGATAGTGCCACCAGAACAGAACACTTGGGGATCAGGTGCATAGTGATTCCTCCTCGAACAGCTCGGGATTACTACTTGACCGAATAGCCCAAAAGCAAAGAACTGGGAACAAAGTATCCAACTGCGGTAAGAGCGAAAGCGGCTCAGCAGGGCTAAGGTGATCTTTGCGCCCTGCCGAGAGACATCCT
Organism: uncultured Acidobacteriota bacterium; assembly: GCA_963786555.1. Lineage (GTDB taxonomy): Bacteria > Acidobacteriota > Terriglobia > Terriglobales > Acidobacteriaceae > CAWBRT01. The sequence continues at coordinate 391,502 of CAWAZO010000001.1, read as the reverse complement.
GGATGTTGGATAGGAATGAAAACTGCGGGGACGAGGGAAGGCAGACGAACTCGCCTGTGTACAAAACCGAGGTTAAAGTCCAAACCATGGCTAGGACTCCAAACACCAGCTTGCACCATTGGTATGATGATCAGACCAATTTGGTATGGTTAATTTTCCCATCTCCGAAGTTGCTTTTCAGTGAAGGACATCACGATCCCCAGTGACATCGCGAAGCTACGGTGAAATAGCTGTTCGTCCCGCGATTTAGATCATTTTCAGATTTGGTATAGCTGGAGCATAGGATGAAGTGTCATGCTGAGCGAAGCGAAGCATCTGCTTTTGTTCCGTAAATAAAGCAGATCCTTCGGCTCCGCGCTGCTCCGCCTCAGGATGACACCTTTTTAAGCGACTACATTCAAAGTTAAACAGCCCTGGTAGCGGACTTTGCCGGGCGGAGACTCGATCGTGGCGCGGAAAGCCGCGGGCCTTGGCGGCTCGCGGTTATTCAGATTGGGTCTGGACGTTGCTGAAAATGGGAGTGGCAGGCGCATGTTGACTGGCGGCGCAGCGCTGCCGGACCAGTTCGAGCAGCTTCGAGCGGTCAGAATCGCTGGCGCACTCGCAAGTCCCTATGTTCACCCAGAGTTTGTACTCGACGTTGCTGGCTTTGTTCCACTTATCGATGGCCCCCATGATTCTGGCCACCGGAGGCTGCGCCAGACGCTCGTCGGTATCGGGCAGAATCACCGTAAACTCAGCCCCCGCTGTCCGGCAAATCAGGTCGGAGCCGCGCAGTGAACTCTTTAGTATTTGCGACAGCACCATGATGACGTGATCGCCCGCGCCTTCTCCGAAGCGCAAGCGCACGGCTGCGAAGTTGCTGATCGAGGCTTGCAGCAAGGTGAATGCGTTCTGTCGCTTCTCGGCATCCGCGGCCGCCTTCTCCAGCGCCTGCGGAAGAAATGTCCGGGGAAAGGTCTGCGTAGCCGGGTCGAGAAACGACTTCGGCTGGTTGACTTCGGCCATCAGCCGATGGATCAGGGCTTGCCGGCTGCGCTCCACCCTGCGCTTTTGGTCGAGCACATAGATGTTAAACAGCACCACCAGCACAATGAATCCGGAGATCAGCTGCGGCAGATACTCGCCATCGATCTTCAGCGTCTGCCCGCGCCAGAGCAGATTCGGCGCCACCAGGCAGAGAAAGCCGGTAGCGACAATGGTGGCCACCAGCACGCTGATGGAGCGCAGAGAAAGATCACGGGACGACAGTTGCTTGAGTTCGAGATCGAGTTCTTGCTGTGGAGATATTGGCATTGGCGTAAAAGCTCGCAGTATTCTGCTCCATCCGGCAGGATTATTTTCCAAGGGTTAAGCCCTAACCTGTTGCGGAAAAAACGCTGACTCGCGGAATCTTCTTCCGTCCGTCATCGAAGCCATCGGTCGTCGAGCGACGGGAAACAAGGTCGCTCCGCGGCCGCTGCAAGATTTCAGAAGGAAGGTCTTCGCCGTTGAGGGCCTTAGCCTGGAATAGCCGCGACCTGATTACCGATGTAAGTTGCGTACCCGCCAGATTGATCTACTCTGAAACTCACAGGACCCAGAGGTAAACATGCGACGCTTTGTATTTGCGCTCGTGCTGACGGCCCACGCCACCGGCGGAACCCATGCCGCATCTGCCAAGTCATCCAGCTCGAAGCAAGCCCCGGGCAAAACGCTAGACCAACATGTCAGCGCCTGCCAGCGCCGGCCGGCGAAAGGGTAGGCTCTTATGGGCTCAAGCGTATGTTCCACCCGCGGCCACGCGATCTACCGCGGCTCTCCGACGCATCCCGGCCGCAAACATCGCATGAATTACTGGACCGGCATACGACTGACGATCGCCTTCGTGATCTCCGGGTACGCTCTTTCCTTCATGAGCAGCCCAAAGCAATTCGCCCGAAGGTATCTGCCGACCCACACTCAGCATGTCCTGGCGAGCGAACTGCACCCGGGGTCCCCAACAGGCGCCGCAGTTGCGCGTGTTGGGGTGGACGAGCCGGGGTCCCCAACAGGCGCCGCAGTTGTGCGTGTTGGGGTGGACGAGCCGGGGCTTCCGGCGACGGCCGGATTTGTCGTTGCTGGGGTGGATGAACCGGGGTCCCCAACAGCTCCTTGCTCATCGGACAGCAATGCCCGGTACACCGCTTGGCTGCGCCGTCCGCCGTCGCCCGGCGTTCCGGTTCCGATGGCGTCGCCTTGGGATGTCGACTACGACAGCCCGGGAGATGCTTCAGCCCATTGCCAAACGCCGGTTCGTTACGAGTTCAAGGGTGATCGGCTTGGAACGAGCCTGACGGAGTTTGCAAAGAAGCATCCACATAGCTGTGTTGAGCAGAACATCGCCAGACATACGCTCGCCACTTGCGAGATCGGGACTACCATTGTCGATCGTCCCGTCCAAAGCGCAACCTTCCGCTTCGCCGACGGCAAACTGTATTTCATCGGGATCGTCTTCCCGCGCGACGGATATGAAGATACGCTCGCGGCGATCCGGTCAAAGTACGGAGCCGCATCCCAGCGCCGGATCGAGCATCTACAAAATGGTTTCGGCGCGCTCTGGTCGACCCCGGTCAGTTTCTGGCTGCGTGGGAGCGATTCGATCACCCTTGCCGAGCACGAAGATCCCCAGGAGAAATCATCCCTGGTGATCACGGATGAGAAGTTGGAAGCCCTGGCCGCCAGCCGACTACCGCGCAAGAAGCCGGACTTCTAGCGGATTGCGGAAAAACTCACAGAAGTGTCATCCTGAGGCGGAGCCGGTTTTAGGCGACCGAAGGATCTGCTTTGCTGGCGAGTGTCGGGATAGCAGAGCGTGCTCCCGCTTCTTTTAGCCGGCGTTAATCCGGGGTCGTTCCTTTCGCGTGCGCCCGGGGATGCGTTTTGTCGTAGACATCCATCACCTTGCGGGTGGAGAGCTGGGTATAGCGTTGCGTGGTGGCCAGCCGTTCGTGTCCCAGCAGCTCCTGGATCGAGCGCAGGTCCGCGCCTTCTTCCAACAGATGCGTCCCAAAGGCGTGCCGCAGGGTGTGCGGATGCACCTCGGGCGACAGGCCATGGGCGACCGCGAGGGCTTTGACGATGCGTCCCACGCTACGCGTCGTCAGGCGGGTGCCGCGCTGGTTGATAATCAGCGCCGACGTGGTTTTTCCATGTTGCGTCAGCACCCGCCGGCGCGCGTTGAGATAAGTAAGCAGCGCCCAGTCGACCTTATCTCCGAATGGCACCAGGCGCTCTTTCATGCCTTTGCCGCGCACCATGATCCCCTGCTGGCTCCAATAAATGTTTTCGACGTTGATGCCGACCAGCTCCGAGTTCCGGATTCCGCATCCGTAAAGCATCTCGAAGATCAGCCGGTCGCGCTCGGGAAACATTGCCTGCTCGGGCTGCGCCGCATCGAGCACGCGGTTCAACTCTTCGATGGTCGGCACGCGCGGCAATTTTTTGGGAAGCTTCGGAGTCGCCACCAGCAGGGCTGGATTCTGCTTGACCAGCTTTTCGCGCGCCAGGAATTTGAACAGCGAACGCACGGCGGCCAGCGCCCGCGCCACCGAGGGCTTACTCAATCCGTGGTCGTAAAGATGAGAGAGAAATCCGCGAATCCGCACGTGGTCGACCGCCGCCCACGCGCCGTGCCCAAGGTTAGGAGAATCAGGGTTAAGAGAATCAGAGTGAAGAGAATGAAGATAGTCTAGGAACTGCTCCAGGCTGGTCTGATATGCCTTGATCGTGTGCGGCGAGGCATTCTTCTCGCGCAGCGAACGCAGGAACTGCTCCACGTCGCGCGCCATCTTCGATTGCTTCGCCGGCGATTTTTGCTCCGATTCTTTTCCCTGCGTGCCGGAAACATCCTGCGGGTTGTTCGGTTTACGCTTCATAAAATTTAGCAGTCCATATCACAACTAATGTCATGTCCCAGCATTATCTTGCAGAACTAAACACCTCGGAAGTGTCATCCTGAGCGCAGCGAAGTTGAGGCGCTGAGGCGGCGTTCGAGCCGCCTGCCGAAATCCTGAGCAAAGCGAAGGAACCCCGGCCTGCCGGCTTTTGCCTTCCATGCCTTCGCCGGGGTGGGCAAGCCCGTTGTTGGCTTGTTGAGGTGCTCAATCATGGGCGATGCCCCCCGCTGTTGGAGACCAGCCGTTCGGCTCTGCTACTCGGATGTACGCTCGGAAGCAGGCCATCCCTCTCGGCGCTGGCGTTGGCCGGCGCTTGCCGCAGGCAGGGGTACAGCAGTGCTTGCACGACCAATGCGGCAGCGATTGCCAGAGGAAAGCACAATGCGATTCGCAAGCGGCCAAGACCTAATGCCAGAACGCTCAGAAATCCGGTTGTTCCGAGCGATCCGGTCACAACACCCTTGAGCACAGCAACCGCTGATGCGCTGTTCTTTTTGTGATTGAAGACTGCAACGATACTTGTGTATACGGGAAAGGTCGCCAGCGAGCCGCTGATTTCCGGGCCAAGCGCTCTTGCGGCGGCCACCAACCCGAAGACGAGGACGGCTGCTGCGATCATTCGGAAGATCAATTCTCGCCAGCCCGAGTTGCTCTCCGACGAATGAACGCCAGCGGGAAAGCTGAACAGCGCGATGACCAGAAGACACGAGGTAAGCAAAATGATCAACCCCGCCGCTTTCAGTGGTTGTCTGAGCAAGAGGCTCGATACCACGGCATAGCTCACCGTCGCTGCGAAAAGACTAGAGCCCCATCCGCGAGATTGCGCTACCCACGCATAGGTTAGAGTAAATGCGCCCAAGGCAACCAGCCCCAGCAACGTGCCAACCGCGGCGTGCGCGGCAAACGCCGCTCCGTGCTCGAACGCGAGGCAAAAAAGAAGCGGCCCCGAGACCGTAGGCAGGCCGATAAGAGTCCCTGAAACGGCGCTGCCCCACTTGCGCTCGGCCAGCGAAATCAACCCAATCAGGATAGGAGCTGATGTGATTCGTATCAGGGCAGGAATATCCAGCGCGACAATCAGTAGAAGTTGATCTGGCATTGTAGGGAGCATAGCATCCTGTCGTGGTTGGCGAGAACAGGTGGTGCCCCATCTCTCCCCAAGAGCCCGACGGTGCCCCATATCTGCCGCAATTAGCAGATGTGGGGTTCTGGCTGTGGGTGGCTGTAGATGGTCAAGAGGTTGTACCCGGCGTAAAGGGAGACGCAGCATGTTCTGCGGTCTGTTGGGCGGTGCAAAAGACGGCGCATAAACCCGCGTCTTGGAAATACTTACGAGTGATTTCCACTTTCGCACCGCCCCGGCTACTGCTGCTGGCTTACCTTTCGAAAAAAGGTACAACGTCTTGAAATATCACAGGTGGCCCATTCAAGCCCGCTGTTGGCTTGAGTGGGGTAGTTTCTTCTGCCAGCGCAACACACGATCTCACAACCTTCACCCAATCAACTCAAGGCTGTCATTCTGAGCGCAGCGAAGAATCCCATGACCGCTTGAATGAAACCTACTCTTCATAAACTTACTGGCTTTTGCCTCCCTTGCCTTCGTCGCGGCGACGGTACCTCATTCTTCCCGCAGTTAGCAGATGTGGAATTCTGGCCGTTTCACTTCACACCGCGATCCTTCGCCCGCGGATGAAACTCCCGGTACACGTTCCGCAGACGATCGATCGCCAGATGCGTGTAAATCTGCGTGGTCGAAATATCGGCATGTCCCAGGATCGTCTGCACCGTACGCAGGTCCGCTCCGTTCTCGACCATGTGAGTGGCGGCGCTGTGCCGCAGCATGTGCGGACTGGCATGTGGACCGGTCTGCGCCGAACTGGCGGAGACGATCTGCCAGACGCGTTCCCTCGTCAGCTGGCGCGCGCCGCGGCCGATAAACAGGAACGCCGACTGCTTCTCGCCCGCCAGCGCCGGGCGCACCGCAAGATAAGCGGTAATCGCGTCCAGTGCGGCCTGGCCCAGCGGCACAATGCGTTCCTTGTCTCCCTTGCCGCGCACCAGCACGTAGCCGAGATCGCGCTTGATGTCTTCCATGCGCAGGCCCACCACTTCGGAGACGCGCAGGCCGCCCGCGTAGAGCACTTCCAGCATGGCGCGATTGCGCAGATTCAACTCGTGCCCGCACTTCGCCTTCGGAGCCGTGACATCGGAACGCTCCAGCAGATGCTCGACCTCGAGGCGTCCCAGCGACTTGGGCAAAACCTTCCACTGCCGGGGCGAATCGATGTCGAGCGTAGGGTCGTGCTGGATGTGCCGGTCCAGCAGCAGAAACCTGTAGCACTGCCGCAAGCTGGAAAGTTTGCGCGCCACCGTCCGTCCATCGGCACCCTCGGCGAAGAGCTGGTCGAGAAAGTCCCGCACATCCTGACGCCGCGCCTGCACCAGTCCGCGTTTACGTTTTTCGAGAAAGGCAACCCACTTTTTCAGATCGCCGGCGTAAGCCTGAATCGAGAGACGGGCGAGGCCGCGTTCCACCTTGAGGTATTCGCCGAATGACGACAGCAGATTGGAATCTTCCCGCGCGCGAGCCATGGGTCCAGTATGCGCATTATCGGCCGTAGACGCGATAACCAATCGGGTGCGCATTATCGGACATGAGAATCGCCTTGCGTATTATCGGACATAGCCGCCGTAACCAAAGCGTGCTTTTAGACCGGTTTCAGAAGTGTATCCGGTAACTATTTCGAAGTGTCATCCTGAGCGAAGCGAAGGATCTGCTTTGCTCCTGCGCCAGAAAGTAGATCCTTCGGCTCCGCTTCGCTCCACCTCAGGATGACACCTCAGACTTATGTAAAGAAACTTCTGACACACCAGCACTAGCTCGCTTTTTGGTCGGCCAAGCTCAGCCGGCTGCAGCACATCCAGCGCATGCAGCGGGCTCTCGGGACTCTCTAAGTGCTTGAAAAAGGCAGTAGATCTCCTGCGCTCGCCCGGAAATCCTCGTCAAGTCCGCTGCGATCGACGCGCGCTCGCTCGCCCGGTAATCGGGCTTCCGGTAGCGAAAGTAGACAAACTCCGCGGTGACCACTTCGGGCGTGGCAAGCGCCTCGCTTTCGGCGATGCAGAGGGCCGCTCGATGCTTGCGCAGAACCTCGTAAGTGCTTTGCTGGAACCACGATTCGTCTCGAAACTCAAAGGCCGCCTTTAACGTTCGCGGCAGCATCGCGAGGAACGAATCGAGCCCCTCCGGGTCTGCCTTGAAGAGCCCGGGAAGCTGGAAAAGCACGGGTCCCGAGGCGATGTGCAGCCGCCAGCGGCTGGATCGATGAGAGAAAGCGCAGCAGCGCTTCGTCTACGTTTTTCAGCCGATGCAAGTGCGTGATCGACTGGTGTGCCTTGAGCGCGAAGCGGAAGCTTTCGGGAGTTTCGGCCAGCCAGTTCGCAATCGTCTTTTCCGAAAGCAGATGGCGGAAGGTGTAATTGACCTCAACCGCATTGAGTCTGCGTCGCGTAATAGCGCAAGAACTGCTTTTGCGGCAGCTTTGGAGGGAAGAAATCGGGCTGCCATGCCTTGTAAGCCCAACCGGAAGTACCAACGTAAATCTCCTTCATAGCTTCATTCACCTCCGATTTCGAGATTCGCATCGCATACGTGCGGCGCTTCACGCGAGACGACGACGCTTGCGTGGTGCGTCGAGCCGCCTTGCGGCTTCGCGTTCGTTTGCCGCGGCGTTTCTGCGCGCCGGCCGCTGTCTTGCCCGCATGTGTGCGTTAGTTGCTCAGCGGACGGCGCTGCGTCGCTTGCCGCCGCCGCGCTTCTTTTCGATGCAGCTCTCAAGCTTGGGCCAGGCCGACGGCATCGCCAGCCGCAGACAGTTTTCGCAGCTCTTCGACCGCGGGAAGCTTCTGCCGCAGCTTCAACACCGGCGCAAATAAGTCTCCCATTTGTCTCGCTCCGCGAAAGTACCTGGCCAGAGTCAAAGACGAGCAGCTCCGGATCTCGCTTTTTTCAAGCAGTGTTCCACCTCTTCCCATTTCACGGGAGCCGATACGGTGGGCCGCGCTTTGGCGCGCAGGGAGTAGACGCAAACCGTCGTCTTGTGATCGTCGTTCTGACTCCAGTCGACGAAGACCTTTCCGACCCGAGCGGCTTTCTTCATCTCGCTCACGACCAGGTCCGGGTGCTGCCGTTCGAGAGCGTGCGCGCCAACTCATGGGCGAAGGGCTTGGTTTCATCATAGGTGACAGCGGTGTTCAGCGGAACGTAGATCTGCAATCCTTTGGAGCCCGAAGTCTTGGCAAAGCTCTCCAGTCCAAGCCGGTCAAAAATCGCGCGCACCCACAGCCCGACCTGGCAGCACTGCACGATGCCGGCCGGCTCTCCCGGATCGAGATCGAACACAATCATGGTGGGGCGCGAGATGTCGCCGGCCCGTGACAACGACGTGTGCAGCTCGATGTCCGCCAGGTTCGCGCACCACACCAGCGTCGCGAGATCCTGGACCATGCAGTACTTCATCCACTTGTTGTTTCCCTCGCTCCAAACGGACGCCGTCTGCACCCACTCGGGACGATGGCCGGGGCAGTTCTTTTCGTAGAAGTACATTCCGGTGACGCCGTTCGGGTAGCGTTTGAGGGTCAGCGGACGCCCTTCCAGATGCGGCAGAAGCACGGGCGCAATGCGCGCGTAATAGTCAATCATCTGCCCCTTGGTAAATCCGGCCTCGGGATAGAGCACCTTGTCGAGGTTCGAAAGCCGCACCGCGCGTCCTTCGATATCGACTACTGTTTCGTCTTTTGCCACGCCAGATTAGATGCGATCCAGATGACGCTGCTTGCCCATCGGACAGGGCCGATCGGCGGAAAATCAGAGTTAACGGCGGCGGCAATACCAACAATCCGGATGTTCAGGTGCGAGACCATGGATGGGCTGCTGCTCTGTCCGGCGCGGGCGGAATTGCCCTGCGATTTTCGCAACTCGCACCGATCCAGTGGCCATCCAAGCGCTTGTGGCGAACGACCAGCAAAGACCGCTTCCAGTCAGCTCATCGCAGCAGCCGCCGTTTCCCGAAGAGCAGCAGCAACTGTTCCGCGAAGTGCTGGAGCTGTTCAACCAGTCATTGCATTCCCTACGCGGTCTCCGGCGCCTTCGCCTTGCAGAAACATACGGGCATATGGCGCGACACCAAGGACCTTGATCTGTTTCTTCCCGCCGACGATGTGCCCGCGGCCTTGCGCGGCCTGCATGCCGCGGGCTTCGAGACGGAGATCTGCGATCCGGTCTGGCTCGCGAAGGCGCACCGCGGCGAGTACTTCGTAGACCTGATCACGGGGATGAGCAACGCCGTGATCACGGTCGATCGCTCCTGGATCTCGCACGCCATGCCCTCTGAAGTGTTTGGCGTGCCAACCCGCGTTCTGGCGCCGGAGGAGCTGATTGCGTCGAAGTTGTTCGTAACCCGCCGCGAACGCTTCGACGGAGCCGACATCGTTCACGTCATCCATGGCACTCGCGGCGAGCTCGACTGGAGCCGCATCCTGGCTCTTGCCGGCAAGCACTGGGGAGTCGTGTTCTGGGCGATCGTGCTCTTTCAATACGTGTATCCCGCTCAAGCCGGCTACATCCCGCGAGCGGTCTGGGACGATTTGCTGACGCGTTTCCGCGCGGAAGTGGAACACCCCGATCCGAATGCGCAATTTCGCGGCAGCCTCATCGATGAGAATATGTTCGCCATTGATGCCTACGAATGGGGCTTCGACAATCTGGTGGAACAATATCCGTCTTATGCGCGAGAAGAGAATTCCGCTTGCCCGGGAAGACAGCGCTGCCTGACCGCCCGCAACGCGAGCCAATCGGCATGATCGAACATTGGGAGAACGCCGGGATGAGAATCGCCGCCACCGCGGACCTTCATTTCACGCCCCAGATGTATGACAAGATTCGCGATCAGATGAACCGCGTGCGCGACGATGCCGACGTGCTCGTGCTCGCCGGCGACCTGACGAATTACGGCCGGCCTTCGGAGATGGAGTCTCTGCTGAATGCGCTGGTGCGGCTGCGCATTCCGATTGTCGCGGTCTTGGGCAATCACGATTACGAAAGCGGCAAGCAGGAAGAACTGATCAACATGATGACGGCCGAAGGCGTCAAGGTTCTGGATGGCACGGCTTACGAGCGCGACGGGGTTGGCTTTGCCGGAACGAAAGGTTTCCTGGGCGGATTCGGCCGTGGAGTCCTGACCGCTTTCGGCGAGCCCGAGGTGAAAGCCTTTGTCCAGAGTTCCATCGACGAAGCTCTCAAACTGGAGCGCGCCCTTTCGCTGCTGCGCACGGAAAAGCGGGTGATCGTCGTTCATTACTCGCCGATTGCCGACACCGTGAAGGGCGAGCCGCTGGAGATTTACCCCTATCTCGGCAACTCGCGCCTGGCCGAGGTGGCGGACCGGCACGGCGCGACCCTGGTAGTGCACGGCCATGCCCACCATGGCGTCGGCCGATGGCAAAACCACGGCCGGCGTTCCGGTCTACAACGTCGCGCTGTCCATTTTGCAGCGCCTGGATCCGCCGATGCCTTATCGCGTATTCGACGTCTAACAAAGCTGTGGAGAGAACCGTCCAAGCACATCATCTTCCTTTTCCGAGCCGCCTGTCACGGTTGAGTGAAGGCGGCCGAGATCTGGTGCATTTGACACAGGTATTTCGCATCTGTAACTTCGAAAAGTTCGGGCGAATCGCGTGGGGATGCTTCCTGGTATCGTTATTCCCATGGCCGATGAAGCGCCCGACGGAGGCAGGATGAAGCGCATAAAGACTGGCTTCCCCTTGTTGCTGCTCGTGCTCTGCTGGATTCCGGCGTTCGCCCAGGATCTGGCTTCCTTCGAGAAGCGGGTAACGGTGAACAAGCTTCCCAACGGGCTGACGGTCGTCCTCTGCCAGGCGGCCGGAGGCTCCGGTTTTTTCCTTTGCCACGTGGGTTGATTCCGGTTCGTCGCAAGACCCGCTTCACATGACCGGCCTGGCCCACATGATGGAGCACATGGCGTTCAAAGGCACCGACAAGATCGGCACGACCGACTATGCCAGCCGAAAAGGCGGCTTTGGCCGAGGTCGAAACCGCCTATGCCGCCTATCGCGCCGAACGGATCAAGCCCGCCGGCGGCGATCCCAAGAAGGTCGCGGAACTCGAAAAGGCGTGGAAAGACGCAATCGCCCGGGCTGACAAGTATGTCGTCAAGGGCGCTTTCGACGAGATTGTGCAGCGCGAAGGCGGCGTCGGGCTGAACGCGTTCACCACCTACGATGAGACGGTTTATTTCTACTCCATGCCGGTCAACCGCCTTGAACTGTGGGCTTATCTCGAGTCCGAACGCTTCACCCATCCCGTGATGCGCGAGTTTTACAAGGAGCGCGATGTGGTGATGGAAGAGCGCCGCATGCGGACGGATTCCGACCCGACCCAGCGGATGATCGAGCAATTCCTGGGGATCGCTTTCGACGCGAATCCCTACCATCGCCCGACCATCGGATACATGAGCGATCTGCATTATTTTTCGGCGACCGATGCGATGAACTTCTTCAAGTCGTACTACGTCCCAAGCAACCTTGTGGTGGCCGTCGTGGGCGACCTCGACCCGGCGACCGCCATGCCGGTCATTGCGAAATACTTTGGCCGCATTCCCTCCGGCAGCAAGCCCGAGGAGTTTGTCAGCACGCAACCGCCGCAGGATTCGGAGCGCTCGATCCTGGTGAAAGATCCTTCGCAGCCGATTTACATCGAGGGATATCACCGGCCGAGCTACCGCGATCCCGATGACGCAGTCTACGACGCCATCAGCGATATGCTTTCCAGCGGGCGCACCTCGCGTCTGTACCGCTCCATGGTGCGCGACCAGAAGATCGCGGCCGCGGCCGGCGGCTTCTCGCCCTTTCCCGGAGACAAGTATCCGCATCTCTTTGCCTTCTATGCCGTGCCGCTGCCTGGACACACGCCCGAAGAGATGGAGAAGGCTATTCATGCCGAGATTGAACGCCTGAAAACGCAGGACGTCTCCGACGACGAATTGAAGATGGTAAAGACACGGGCCAAGGCCAGTCTGATTCGAGGGCTGGCCAGCAATTCCGGCCTGGCGCAGCAACTGGCAGCCGCGCAGACCCGTTACGGCGACTGGCGCGAACTCTTCCGCCAGGTGGACCGCATCGACAAGGTGACGAAGCAGGACATCCGCCGGGTTGCGAACAAGCACCTTCGTCGAGGCGAACCGCACCGTCGGCTCCATTGAAACGATCAAGCCCGTAGAGGGTGGCAAGGAGAACGAACAATGAACAGCATCAGGCGCCTGCTCGCTCTCGCTGACATTGCTGTTCTTGTGTTTCCACCGCTGGTTTCCACCGCGGTCGCTCAGCAGCCACCGCGCTCGGCACGCACAGTCGAGCGCCGCGGATGGAGTTCCTTCCAGTTGGCAGCAGATTCCCATTCCGCCATTGCCCCAGTGGACCGCCGCGCAGCCCAAGCGAATCGAACTGGCCAACGGGATGATCCTCTTTTTGCAGGAAGATCACGAGCTTCCGTTGATCAGCGGCGCAGGCGACGGTTCGCGGAGGTTCGCGATCGGAGCCGGCGAACAAGGTCGGGATGCTCGACATCTATGGCGACGTGTGGCGAACCGGCGGAACCAGCAAGATGACCGGCGACCAGATGGACGACTTCCTGGAAGCGCGCGCCGCCAAGCTTGAAACCGATGACAGCAAGGAGAGCACCACGGTCTCGTTCGATTGTCTCAAGGGAGATTTCGACGACGTCTTTCGCCTGTTCCTCGACCTTTTGCGAGACCCGGCGTTCCGCGAGGACAAGATCGAGCTGGCCAAAAATGAATTGAACACGAACATCGCCCGCCGCAATGACAGCAGCCAGGGCATTGCCGACCGCGAAGCCGCGAAGCTTGTCTATGGCAAGAACAGTCCCTATGCCCGCAGATCCCGAGTTTGCCACCGTGGCGGCGGTGACGCGCGACGATCTGCTCGCCTGGTTCAAACAGCACGTTGCTCCCAACAACATTATTTTCGGCATGGTTGGCGACTTTGATTCCGTCGAGATGGAGAAGCGGCTGCGCGCCGCCTTCGAAGGCTGGAATCGCGGGCCGCAGGTCGGCAAGCCCGACATCCCGCTCACGCCCGCCAAGCCCGGCCTGTACGCCGTGGATAAATCTGACGTGAACCAGAGCCAAATCCGCTTTGTCACCCTCGGAATCGAGCGCAGCAACCCGGACTATTTTGCCGTGCAGGTGATGAATCAGGTATTGAGCGGCGGATTCTCGTCGCGGCTCATGGCTGACCTGCGCACCAAGCGCGGCTTGGCTTATTCGGTCGGCGGCGGCCTTGGCGCGGGATGGGATCATCGCGGAATGTTCTGGCTGACGATTGCAACCAAGAGCGTCTCGACGGTCGACGCCATCGAGGGAATGCGCGAAGACCTGGCGAAGTTCAAGACCGACCCTCCCACGCAGGATGAACTGAAATTCGCCAAGGACGCAATCCTGAATTCATTCATCTTCCGCTTCGATACGCCGGAAAAAGTTCTGCGCGAGCGCATGACGTACGAGTTCCACGGCTACCCGCTCGATTTTCTGGAAAAGTTCCGGGCGGGCATCGAAAAAGTCACCGCCGCCGATGTCAACCGCGTGGTTCAGAAATACGTTCACCCGGAAGCAATTCGCGGTGCTGGTGGTGGGCAATACGAGCCAGTTCGGAAAGCCGCTGGCGGCGCTGGGACCGGTAACAGAAAATCGACGTTTCCATTCCGATGCCGCCGCTGTCGGCCACGGTGATTGGCCGCGACGGCGTAGCCGCTGATCAGTCAAGAGTGCAGTGAGCCTTGATGCTTTTCAGTCGGTGCCTGCTGGATCCGGCGATCTGGTTGTGACTGCGAAGAGCGTTGTGCCCGCAGTTGCTCCCACATGGATACGATCTGCTGGCGCGTCTCAGCCGTGAGCCGGTTGTAGGCCGCTTCGGGCGGCTTCGGCGGGATCGGGATAAATCGGATCTCCGATTTGGATTCGCAGTGGCGCGAAGCGCTGAAAGCTGCGGCCGCGCGGCCACGCCTCGAAAAAGCCATCCTGAGCAACGGGCACAATCGGCACATTCAGGTGGTGCGCGAGAATCGCGGCTCCTTTCTTGAAGCTCTTCGGAGCGCCGTCGATGCTGCGCTCGCCTTCGGGATAGAGAACCAGGATTTTGCCATGCCGCAGGCCGTAAGCGCCGGCACGCATGGCCGGCACCAGGTTCGCGTCCGGATCGACCGGAATGAGCCGCAGGAAACGTGCGACGGTCCGCGCCGGCCCGGAGCCGAATTTTTCGCTGTCCCCGACATAGAAAATATTGCGGAAGATGTGCCACGGCATCGCCGCCGTGAGCACCGGGGCATCAAGATAGCTCTGATGATTGGCGCAGAGGATGAAAGGTCCCTTCGGCAGGAAGTTTTTCGATTCCGCTGATCTTGAGGTGAAACACGTCCTTGGCGAACAGGTTGACGCTTCTGCCGAACAGGTACCAGAGCAAGCCGGTGATGGGCCGCTCCCGGGCGATTGCCAGAACCTCGGGATCGGTCGACTCGGCGGCGAGCAGCGTATCCCATCCAATGGCCTGGGTCGCGCCCTTGCCACATGTTGCCGCGGACAAGATCGATCAACTCGCGGACGGTGTAGACCTGAGATGCGGCGGAATCATCGACATCGGCTTCCAGATGGTGCTCAAGCTGGACCAGCAGCTCGACCCGCTCCATCGAATCGAGTCCAAGATCCAGTTCGAGATTGTCGCGCGGATGCACCCGCGCAAGCGGATTCTTCGCCGCCTCGCGAACGATGGCGATAGCCTGCTCGACCTCGGGCTGGGACATCCATTCGCTGTTCTTCGTCCGTCAGCTCGCGGGCCAGTTGCTCCTCGGAATTGCGCGCGCCGCTGGCCTGCATCTGGCGAACCCGCGACTCGATTTCGAAGCGGCGCAGCTTGCGCGTGGTCGTGCGCGGCAGCTCTTCCTGCCAGATGTCATAGCTCAGGATGCGCTTGGTGGCCGGCAGGTGCGACGAGATGTTTTCCACGTCGTAACGGATGACCTCGCGCATGTTCACGACTTTCTTCTGCCGCAGCACGTCGAGGTCGGGCACGATGACGGCGTGCAGGCGCTCGGAAACCGGATCGCCCGGCGCGCCCTCCAGTCCCATGACGCAGACTTCTTTAATCCATGGGCTCTTCAGGTAGTAGCTCTCGATTTCTTCGGGGTAGATGTTCTTGCCGGAGCTGAGGACGATGATTTCCTTCTGCCGGCCGGTGATGAAAAAATTGCCGCTCGCGTCGGTGTAGCCAAGATCGCCGGTGTGCAGCCAGCCATCGCGAATGACCTCGGCGGTCGCGTCGGGACGGTTGTAATAGCCCTTCATGACGATGGGCCCGCGAATCGCGATCTCGCCGACCATGCGACTCGATCCGTCTTCCGCTGGCTTGGCATCGATAATCTTGGCTTCGTTGCCGGGTAGCGGCGGGCCGACCGAACCGATCACGTTCGACTCCGGCAGCGTGACCATGGCTCCGCCCGTGACTTCGGTCAGCCCATAGGCTTGCAGCAGATCGAAGCCGAGGGCGTGAAAGTCAAGGCCGATCGCCACATCGAAGCGGGAACCGCCGGTACACAGGTAGCGCATCTTGGGGCCGAGCAGGGTGTGAACCTTTTTGAAGAATATCTTTCCCAGGTTCAGCCCCAGCTCACGGCCCGCGCGCGAAAGCGCCAGCATGGCCCGGAACGCGGCCCAGGTAATCCGCCCTCGCTTGCGTGCTTCCTGGAAGACGCGTTCGTGAATGAGGTAGAAGAACTGCGGCACGCAGCAGAATAAAGTGATGTTGCGCTCGCTGAGGGCGCGAAGCAGTTCGGTGGTGTTCAGCGTCTCCAGGAAAACCACGCGCGCGCCGCAGGACAGCGGCAGCATCAAGTTTGCCATCTGCGCCAGCGCGTGGAAGAGCGGCAGCACGCCGAGAATAGCGTCCCTGTTGTCGAAGCGCACGAAGCGAAAAACCGATTCCATTTCGCCGCGCAGATTGGCGTGCGAGAGCATGACGCCCTTGGGATCGCTGGTAGTTCCGGAGGTGTAGAGAATGCAGGCAACGTCATCGGGCCCGGCGGAGAATGGAACGAATCCGTCGGCTCCGGCCCGGTACATCTGCTGCAGGAAAGATAGATCGCCGGCA
This sequence comes from uncultured Acidobacteriota bacterium, assembly GCA_963786555.1. GTDB lineage: Bacteria > Acidobacteriota > Terriglobia > Terriglobales > Acidobacteriaceae > CAWBRT01. The sequence goes on along the minus strand of CAWAZO010000001.1, from coordinate 375,351 downwards.
GCTTGCCGGGGCGCATGCACTACCGGGCCATTCGGTCCGAATGTCGCGCTGGGAGCAGCCTTCACGCCGGAGGCGTCAGCCGCCGGAGACTCCGGTTGGGAGGCCTGAGGGTCGTCGATGAGCGCTATTTTCAGTTGATGGCCGAGGCTTGCGCGCTGCGCGATTGGGAGGTGCTTGGCGTCGGCAAAGATCAGGCTGGCGCCACAGTCGCGCAGCAACTTTTCGACCTGCTCGAAGTTGAAAGCGGTGTCCAGCGGAACCGCCGTGTGGCCGGCGGCAACGATGCCCAGATAAACCGCAACCCAGTCGGGACTATTGTGGGCAAGAATCGCGCAACGGGTGCCGGGTTCGAGTCCGGCGCGTTGTAACCAGGCGCCAACCGACTCGGCCCGCTGCCGAAGCTGGCGATAGGTGTAACTGTCCCGTGACGGCTCTGAACAGCAGGCGGAATCCGGAGTGCTCGACGGTTTCTGGCCGGAGCCTTGAGCGTTTTCCGAGTTGGTGCGGTCTAGCTGCCGCTGAATTTCCACGGCGACAGCATCGGGCCACAGCGCCACAGATTGCAGGAATCGGCTATAAAACATAGTTGTTTGCGATGATACAGGAGCCTAAGGCGAATTCGCATCGTTTTTCCTGAAGCAAATTGCGCAGGTCTTCGACCCACCACACTAGTGTCGGAAGATCCCTCGGCGAATCCGCTCTAGGAGTGCGTTCGGCAGGGAAACCAACCCGATCAGTACGGGAGCCATGGTGAGCTTCAGTAAGATCATGATTTCGTGAATATTCGTGAATAGATGTTACAAGGTTTTAACACTTGCAACAAAAAGAGGTAAAGCAACGCGCGGGCTCGTCGCAGCAAGGCGTGGGGCACCGGGCAGCGGAGCTTTGGAACACCGAAAGCCAGCAGGCGAGCAGATTGCTCCCCGCCAGCAGCCCGGGGCATCTAAAATAGATAAAGACAGGCTCGCAGGCGAGATTTGCCTCGGGCAGGGTGGTTGGAAATGACGCTCCCGAGGCGCTACGAATGGCGCCACGTTTAGGCTTGTCATAAAGGAATACTGGTTTGATCAATAAGCTGATGGCGAAGGTGTTTGGGACTGCCAATGAGCGCGAAGTCAAGCGCATGCAGCCAAGGGTGGAGCGCATCAATGCGCTCGAACCGGAAATAAGCAAGCTGAGTGACGCGGAGTTGGTCGCCAAGACTGAGGAATTTCGCGCTCGCATCCAGGATAGGCTGGCCAAGGTTGACGCCGAGAATTCCAACGGCCACAGCCAGCCCGCCAAAGAGGAAGAAGATGTCGCCCGCGACCGGGCGAAAGAACTGGATGCGGCTCGCGACCGCGCACTGGCCGAAGTGCTGGACGAGATTCTGGAAGAGGCTTTCGCGGTGGTTCGCGAGGCGGAGCCGTCGCGTGCTCGGCATGCGGCACTTCGACGTGCAGTTGATCGGTGGCATGGTGCTGCACCAGGGCAAGATCGCCGAGATGAAAACCGGTGAGGGCAAAACGCTGGTGGCTACCTTGCCGGTGTATCTGAATGCGCTCTCCGGGCGCGGCGTGCACGTGGTCACGGTCAACGACTACCTGGCCAAGCGCGACTCCGAGTGGATGGGCAAACTCTACAGCTTCCTGGGGCTCTCGGTCGGCGTCATCGTACACGACCTCGATGACGAGCAGCGCCGGGCGGCCTATGCGTCCGATGTCACTTACGGCACGAATAATGAGTTCGGCTTCGACTATCTGCGCGACAACATGAAGTTCGACCTGCGCGACTGCGTGCAGCGTTTGCACAACTTCTCGATCGTCGACGAAGTGGATTCGATCCTGATCGACGAAGCGCGTACGCCGCTGATCATCAGCGGATCCAGCGAGGAATCGACCGACAAGTACTACAAGGTGAACGGGATCATTCCCCGGCTGACGCAAGGCCAGGATCTACCGGGCCCCGAGCCGGGAATCAGAATTTACACCGGCGACTTCACCATCGACGAAAAGCAGAAGACGATCACCGTCACTGAAGATGGCTGGGAAAAAGTCGAAAAAATGCTCGGCATAGGCAATATCGCCGATCCCGAGAATTGGGAATTCAAGCATCACGTCGAGACCGCGCTCAAGGCGCATAACCTTTACCGGCGCGACGTCGAATACGTGGTGAAGGACGGCGAGGTGCTGATCGTCGACGAGTTCACCGGACGCCTGATGCCGGGGCGCCGCTGGTCCGATGGTCTGCACCAGGCGGTCGAAGCCAAGGAAGGCGTCAAGATCGAGCGCGAAAACCAGACGCTGGCAACCATCACCTTCCAGAACTACTTCCGCATGTTCAAGAAGCTGGCCGGCATGACCGGCACGGCGGAGACCGAGGCGGCCGAGTTCTACAAGATTTACCGGTTGGAAGTGGTCGTCATCCCGACGAACCGGGACTTGATCAGGATCGAGAATGCCGACGTCGTCTACCGCACCGAAAAGGAAAAGTACTTCGCGGCGGCCGACGAGGTGCAGCGTCTGCACCAGACCGGGACAGCCGGTGCTGGTGGGTACGACTTCCATCGAGAAATCCGAGCGGCTCTCCGATCTGCTGAAGAAGAAGGGCATCAAGCATGTTGTCCTCAACGCCAAGCATCACGAGCAGGAAGCCGAGATCGTGGCGCAGGCCGGACGTTTTGGACGAGTGACGATCGCCACCAACATGGCAGGCCGCGGCACGGACATTCTGTTGGGCGGCAATGCCGAGTTCATCGCCAAACAGGAATCCCTCAAGAAAGGCCTGGCCCAGCCGGTGCAGATCACCGCGGGCGCCGTGCAGGCGAGGCCGGACGATCCGACGACCACGTACTGGTATTACCAGGGCGCCGAGTATCGCGTGCCGACCGACCAGTGGCAGGAACTCGTCAACCGGTACAAGGCCGAGACCGAGGCTGAGCACAAACAAGTGATCGCCAGCGGCGGCCTGTTCATCCTGGGCACCGAGCGGCACGAGGCGCGGCGCATCGACAACCAGCTTCGTGGACGCGCCGGCCGTCAGGGCGATCCGGGCGCTTCGCGTTTCTATCTTTCGCTGGAAGACGACTTGATGCGGATCTTTGCGAAAGAGTGGGTGAGCACGCTGCTGCAACGCCTGGGCATGGAAGAGGGCGTGCCAATCGAGTCGCGAATGATTACGCGGCGGATTGAAGCGGCGCAGAAGGCCGTGGAAGCTCAGCATTTCGAGGCCCGCAAACACCTGCTGGAATACGACGACGTGATGAACAAGCAGCGCGAGGCGGTCTACGGATTGCGTCGCCAACTGCTTGAGGGGCTGGAACAGAAAGAACTGATCCAGCAGGATTACGTGCGCGACATCCTCGGCGGCTTGCTCGAAAAGTATGCGGGCGAGAACGTGCATCTTGAAGATTGGGACATCGCCGGGCTGAAGAACGAAGTGTTCACCCGCTTTGGGGTGGACATCCTTGCCGAAGGAGTGCAACCGGAGAAGCTGAACCGGCAGGAGTTGGGCGATGCCGTTTTCGCCAAGCTGCTGGAGCGCTACGACGCCAAAGAGCAGCTCATCGGGCCCGATGCCATGCGCCATCACGAGCGCATCGTCATGCTTAGCGTGCTCGACCAGCTCTGGAAAGATCATCTGCTCGGCATGGATCACCTGAAGGAGGGAATAGGCCTCCGCGGATACGGGCAGAAAGATCCCCTGGTGGAGTACAAGCGCGAGTCATTCGATATGTTCGAGGCGATGATGGAGCGCTTCGAGGAAGAGACCATTCGCTTCCTCTACTTGATGCAGGTGGTCGATGCCAACGAGGCGGAGCACTTGCGCCAGCAGCAGGAAGAGGCGGACAAGCAGGCCGCAGTTCGCGGCGGCAGCCGATGCGCGCGGCGGCAACGGCGATCATCCCAGGAAGCGCCGGGCACAAACTTCGATCGACGACATGGAAGAGGCCTTTCATCGCAAAAAGAAGCGCGAACTGGAACAGGCGCGGATGGCCGGCTCCGGCGACTCGCAGCAGGTGCAGCAGGTGGTGCGCGCGGGAGAGAAGGTCGGGCGCAACGATCCCTGTCCCTGCGGCTCGGGCAAAAAATATAAGAAGTGCTGCGGGGCGTAGTTCCCGGCAGCGAGCCAAATGCTCCACTCCCGGTGAGGGCCGCGCTAGCCTGGCGCAGAGCTGATGTTGCTGGCGCACTCGGCTTTCGATAGGAACTCGAATCTCCTGTACGGATATTGGCATCTTGTTTCTCAGGATGGTGTGGGAGGCAGGTATGCTGGGAATCAAGTTCGCGCGTCTGGTCGAGAAGCATAGTGAATCGCTGGGCAGAGGACTGGTCGACAAACTGCGGAATTCAGGCCGCACGGATTCCTTCCGCGCAATTTCGGAGCACGAGTTGCTGCACGACGTGCAGGTGCTCTACCGCAATCTGAGCGATTGGCTGATGACCAGAACCGAACTCGACATCCAGCAGTATTACACCAGGATCGGAGTGCGCCGGGCTGAACAACGGGTTCCGATCAACCAGTTTGTATGGGCGCTGGTGCTCGCCAAGGAGCAGTTATGGCTGTTCATGCAGCGGGAGGCGATGGCCGAAGGCGCGCTGGAACTGGTAAGCGAGCTGGAGTTCCTGCTGGCGCTGGAACAGTTCTTTGACCGCGCCTTGTACTACGCGGTGATGGGCTACACGCAAGGCATCAAGAGCGTCATTGCGGCATAGGCACTCTGCAAAAACTTCGTGCTTATCCACAGCGTCCGGCGCTTCGTTGGGCTAGAAACGAGGCCGTCGGCTGCCGCATTCGCGGAAGGTCATGTTGGCTGCCGGGCTTCCGGTGGCTTTCTTCCACTCCAGAAAGAGTTCGCCGTACGACTTGGTGATGTAGTCGCGAGAGTCTACGCCGAGTGCGCGGGCGGTGCGGTCGATCCAGCGCGGCGCGCCTTCGATTTCGGCGACAACCCCGATCGGCGTGTGGTCGACGACAACTTCTCCCTTGCCATCGCTCCATTCGGAGCGAAATTTTTCGTAGACAAAGCTCGGCGCATAGCCCAGCGCGCGCAGAATGGCGTCGATCTCAGCTCCGCTTTCGACCCCGGTCTCGTGCTCCTCGCGGGTTTTGTATCTTCCGGCCACGCCCTTTGCCTTGTGGGTGAGCCGCCAGTGCTCGCCGTACTTGCGCAGACGCAGAATGGCGCCCTGGCGGCGCAAGGGATTGCCCGGGCGGTCGTAAAGCGAGTTCATTTCGTGCGTCGGAGGAGTTTTCAACTGAAAGCCGGCGTCGGTGAGGGATTGCTCAAGCCGGCGAACGTCGGTGACGCGAAACTTGATTTCGACTTCCGAGTTCTTAGGCAATATCTTCTCCTTGCGTCGCGCAGTGTACTCCGTGCGATTTCAACCATCCAGACGTTAGAATAAACGCGTGTCCCTCTTTCGTAACATAAGAACCACGCTGGAAATGATCAAGTGGGAGCACTCGGTGCTCACGCTCCCGTTCGGCCTTACCGGCGCGGTGCTGGCGGCGCGCGGCCTTCCGAGCCTGCGGCAGGCGGTCTGGCTGGTGGTGGCGCTGGTCTCCGCTCGGTCGGCGGCCATGGCCTTCAACCGCCTGGCGGATGCCTCCATCGACGCCGGAAATCCGCGCACCGCAACGCGCGCCATTCCCGCCGGACTGCTTTCGCGGCAATTCGTGTTCTGGTTCGTCGTCGTGTTCTCGCTGATCCTGATTTTCGCCGCCAGGATGCTGAGCCCGCTCGCATTTTATCTTTCGCCCGTGGCGCTGGCCATCATCTTCGGCTACTCGTACACCAAACGCTTTACCCGCTGGGCGCATGTGTTCCTGGGCTTGGCCATGGGAATCGCTCCGGCTGCCGCGTGGGTAGCGATCCGGGGCACGCTGGACCCGAGAATCTTCATCGTGACCGGCGCGGTCATGTTCTGGGGAGGCGGCTTCGATATTCTGTATAGCTGCCAGGACTACGAGCACGATTGCCGGGCGAAGCTGTACTCCGTTCCGCGGGCCTTTGGCATCGCGAAGGCGCTGATGCTGGCTCGCCTTTTCCACGTGGTTGCCTTTGGGTTGTTTCCTGTGGATGGCCTTCGCCTTTGCGCTCGGATCGGTCGCGCTTGCGGGAGTGCTGCTGGTGGGAGCACTGCTGATTTACGAGCACTCGCTGGTGCGGGCCGACGACCTGAGCCGGCTTAACGCGGCGTTCTTCACCATGAACGGCCTAATTTCCATGCTGCTGCTGGGCTTTATTGCCGTCGATCTGCTGATCCGGCACTCTTCCGGCGTCTAGGCGTGAGACTTGGAATCCCTCGCGTCGCCGCATGACATCTCAGAGCAGAGCACCGGTCCGTACATGGCTCTGTAACGGGCGCGCTTTGTGCGTTATCATCGAAAAGATGTTCGCCACGGAAAGTAAACACCGCCCATTTCAGACAGACGATTCCAGGCTGCTGCCCATCGCCGACAAGGTGATGCGGCAGGAACGTCTGACGGCCGAAGATGGCGTCGTCCTCTACCAGACGAGCGATTTTCTCGCCGTCGGATGGCTGGCCAACCATGTGCGCGAGCGTATGCACGGCGATGTCGCCTACTTCAACGTCAACCGCCACATCAACCCGACCAACGTCTGCGTAGCGGCTTGCCGGCTCTGCGCCTTTGGCCGCAGAAAAGACGTTCCCGGAGCCTACACCATGGCTTTGGAGGAGGCTTGGCACGCGGCGGCTTCGGGCTACACGGAAGCGGTGACGGAGTTTCACATCGTGGGCGGCCTGCACCCGGATTTGCCGCTGGAATATTTTCTGGACCTGGTTCGCGGGCTTAGAGAGCGGTTTCCGAAGGTACACCGCAAGGCGTTCACCATGGTCGAGGTTGCGTTTTTTGCCAAGCGCGCCAAGCTCTCGATCCGCGACACCTTGCTGAAAATGAAAGAGGCGGGCGTGCAATCGATGCCCGGCGGCGGAGCGGAAATTTTTGCCGAACGGGTGCGCTCGATCATCTGCGACCACAAGATCGACGGCGGCGAGTGGCTGGAAACCGCACGGATCGCTCACGAAATCGGGCTGAAGTCGAACGCCACCATGCTCTATGGGCACATCGAGAACGACGAGGACCGGGTGGATCACCTGGTGAAGCTGCGCGCCCTGCAGGACGAGACTCATGGCTTCCAGTGTTTTATTCCGCTCTCATTCCATCCCGCCAATACCATGCTGGAACATCTGCACACCACCACCGGCATGCAGGACATCAAGCAGATAGCGGTTTCGCGGCTGGTGCTGGACAACTTCCCGCACATCAAGTCCTACTGGCAGATGATGACTCCCAAGGTGGCGCAGATTTCGCTGCGCTTCGGAGCCGACGATATCGACGGTACGGTGGTGGAAGAAAAGATCTACCACGATGCGGGAGCGACGACGCCGCAGGGTCTTCGCCGGCATGATTTGATCAGGCTGATCAAGGAAGCGGGGCGGGAGCCCTTGGAGCGCGACACGCTGTATCGGCGGGTGACTCGGGACGAGACTTCGTTCACGGTTGCCGTCTAGTAGGCTGCGTAGTCGTTCTTCGCGGGATACACCACGCGAAAATAGCCCTGAGCAGTCGTTTCTTTGTCGTTCCGTGCTGCACTCCTGCCTTATGGCGGCTCTTTGGTGCCTGGGAAATCCCAGGCGGGGTCGTACTCGCGCCCTTTGATTCCTGAGACTCAGGACTTCGGGGCCATGCTGTGTCACTGCCGAAGCCCTTGAAGTGTCGTGTCGGCGGGCCAACCCAGGCTAAATCCGCACCGGCCAAGGGTTTCCTTCGTCAGGAAAGCAACTGTCTTTTGTCCGCACGCTTCTGTAACAGCAGGTGTACAATTCCCGGACAACAGGGACCGTGGGAGCCACTCCTGTACCGGAGCCCATGCATGAATGTCCATTTCACGTACAAACTCTCAAAAACCGCCGATCTCGAAAATCTCATCACCCAACGAATTGAAAAACTACAAAAGCGCCTTCAGGTGTTTCGGCCTGACATGGTTTCGCTTTATGGTTCGGTCGACGAGCACCCGAAGATGGGCTTTAACGTAGCGCTGAATCTGCGCCTGCCCTCAGGACAACTGGCCGCGCGCGAAGTCGCCGACACGGCGCCGAGCGCGATCAAGAGTTGCTTTGAGAGTCTGAAGGAGCAACTCGCGAAGCACATGGATCATCTGCGGGCCGCGTACAAGTGGCCGCGCCGGCGGCGTCCGGCTGGACGTACCGCGCGGAAGCGCAGGTGCCGTTCGAAGAGACACTTGCGTCGGTGCAGGCCGATGTTGTTTCCGCCCAGGATATCAACGGCTGGCTGAATGCGAATCTCGAAGAATTGCAGCGATTCGTGGAGCGGGAGCTTCGCTACCGCAGCAACAGCGGGCAAGCGCGTGTACGACAGATAACCCCAGAGGAGGTAATGAGCGAAGCCATCGCCAATGCGCTGGACGGCCGCACGGAAAAACCCGAGAAGGTTACGCTGGAACCGTGGCTGTATTTTCTTTCGCGGGCCGCCATCGATCGTCTGGCGGAGCAAGCCCGCAACGCAGCAGGGTGAAGTTGGATTGGAGTCGAGCGTGCGGCGAGAGGAGGCCACCGGCAGCGACGAGGCCATGCTCCAGTTCCATCATCCCGACGAAATGCTGACCAACGAGAATGTCATTCCCGACGGCGGAGCCGCGACCCCGGAGGAGATCGCCGCCAGCGACGAAGTGATGGGAATGATCGAGGCTGGTTCTGCGCAACGCGCATCACGAAGACCGGGAGGCTTTCATCCTGTTCACGATGGAAGGGTTCACCGTGCAGGAAATCGCCGTCATTACCGAGCGCAAGCCGGAAGAGGTTCGAACCTCGATTGCGAAAGCACGCGAACAACTGCGGAAGGCATTGCCGGTTGCCGAGCAATTGAGGAACAAACTGATCGAGCATTCCAAATCCGCCTGAACAACCGGGACGAGTCAAAACGTATTGAAGGAGAGGTGTCGATGATTACGCGAAAAGAAATCCGCGATCTGGCCGAATTTCAATCGGCGCGAGGATGTGCAGTCACGTTTTACTATCAGCCCGACACGCCGCCGAACCAGTCTCATCGGGATGAGGCGATCCTGGTGAAGGATCTGGCGCGCGAGGCGCTTCGCGAAGCCGAGAAAGCAGGGTCGCAACGATTATGCGCGCGCCGATCTGAGCCGGATTCTCGACTTGGCGGAACGTCTCCACGGAAATGCCGGGAAGGCGAAGGCGGTCTTTGCCGACTCGTCGCAGAACTTCTGGCGCGAGTTCGATATTCCGGCATGGCTGGACAAGAACGAGAGTAATGATCGATCGTCGATTTCATCTCAGACCGCTGGCGCCGCTGCTGGAGGTGAACCCGCGCGTATGCGTTTGCGTCGTGGATCGCAGCAAAGCGCGGCTTTTCGACTACCAGAATGAAATCTGCAAGGAGGTGATCGGGTTCTTCAACGAGTCGCCGCGAGTGGGCGAGAGCACGGGCGGGGGAGGCTACGATGCCGGACACATCTCCCGGCGGGTTTCCGAATTCGCCAAGCAGCACTACAAGCAGGTGGCGGATACGATTCTGAAATTCTTCGAACGCGGCAGTTGCGAGAGTCTGGCGGTGGGAATCCGCGACGAGAATTGGGCCGAGTTCGAGTCCGTGCTGCATCCTTACCTTAAGAAGAACCTGGTCGGCCGCTTCCATGCCGATCCTGATACGGCGACTCCTCAGCAGACTGAAAGACAACCTCGAACGGCTGCTGGGTGAGCACGAACTGAACCGGCACCAGGAGCTCGTCCGGGAGGTGTTGGGAGAAGCGCAGCGGAAGGCCCGCGGGGCGGTCGGCTTGCGGCGCGTGCTGCGCTCGCTGGAAACCGGAGAGATCCAAACCCTGCTGCTGGGAGAGCACTTTCACGCTCCCGGCGTCGAGTGCCGCCACTGCGGACATGTAGACATGAAAGTGCATCCTAACTGCGCAATCTGCTCGCATCCGGTCACCGACGTGGAGGACATCAGCGACGCGATCCTGGGAGCGGCACTGCGCGGCGGCATAGAGGTCGTCTACGTGCAGAGGCGATCCTGAATTGGAGGCGGCGGGACATATCGCCGCGCTGCTGCGCTTCCGGGCGGACCAGAGGAAGGCGGTTGCCTCATAGACTTACAGGGTGCGAAAGCCGGGCGCGGCCTTTTGGCTGCGCCTTTTTTTATGGTTTTTGCGGTTGCGCTACGATACAGCCTGTTATCAACTGAACAGGACAAGCCGTATTGGGTCGGAGGCTGATCCATGCTATTGCCGCAAGCGTCGCAGATCCACTCCTTCTTTTCCTCCTTCAGCACTTTTTCGCTTGTGGCATTGAGTTCGGTGTTCTTCCTCGTCGATCCCTTCGCCGCCATTCCGGCATTCCTGGCGATGACCGCGAACCATGAAGCCGCGACCAGACGCCGGATGGCGAAGCGCGCCGCCTGGACGTGCTTCGGAGTGCTGTCGGTGTTTGCCGTCTCGGGCGGGCTGATCTTCCGCATGTTCGGCATCACGCTGGCGGCTTTTGAAATCGCAGGCGGTCTGATCCTGCTGCTGATAGGACTTGAGATGCTTCAGGCGCGGCGCTCCGCCACCCAGGAACACACCAGCGAAACCCTGGAAGGAGCCATGAAGGAAGACATAGGGATTACACCGCTCGGCGTGCCGATGCTGGCCGGGCCGGGAGCGATTTCGACCGTGATGGTGCTGACCGGAGCTGCGCCGCGCTGGTTTCACATCTCGGTGGTCTTGCTTGCCATTGTTGTAACGTCCGGCGCCTCTTACCTGATCCTGGCGGGCGCGGACCGCATTCGCCGGCGGCTTGGCGAAACCGGAATCCGCATCATGATGCGCATGATGGGCCTGCTGCTGACCGCCATCGCAGTCCAGTTCGTGATCAACGGCCTGATCTTGATTGGCGTGATTCAGGGCGGCGGATAGGAGCGATGGCGGGCACTCCGTCGAGTTCAGTCACCAGAAGAAACTGCCCCAGGTTAGCGCCGAACAAGCGCGGCGCGGAACCTGGGGCACCCGAGCATCTGTTGAACTGCCGGAAACTACACCATGGTTCGGTGCAGGCTGACTTAGAAAGCGTCAATCCCCGTGATGGCCGTGCCCAGGATCAGGGTATGGACATCGTGGGTTCCTTCGTAGGTCTTGACCGACTCCAGATTCGCCATGTGGCGGAAGACCGGGTATTCGTCGGCGATGCCGTTGGCGCCTAGAATGTCGCGCGCCAGACGAGCGCACTCCAGGGCCATCCAGACGTTGTTCCGCTTCGCCATGGAGATGTGCTGGTGTCCGGCTTTTCCCTCATCCTTCAGGCGGCCGACCTGCAGGGCGAGGAGTTGTCCCTTGGTGATCTCGCTCAACATCCAAACCAGCTTCTCCTGCACCAGTTGATGCGATGCGATCGGCTGGTCATGGAACTGCTTGCGGAACAACGCATACTGAAGCGCGGTGTCGTAGCATGACATGGCGGCTCCGAGCGCTCCCCAGGAAATCCCGTACCGCGCCTGGTTCAGGCACATGAGCGCCGACTTGAGCCCGTCGGATTTCGGCAGGATGTTCTGGCAGGGAATGCGGACGTCCTGCAACGACAGGGAAGAGGTGACCGAGGCGCGCAGAGACCATTTCCCGTGCACGTCCTGTGCGCTGAAGCCGGGCCGGTCGGTTTCGACCAGAAAGCCGCGAACCTTGCCGTCCTGTTCCTCGTTCTTTGCCCAGATCACGGCAATGTCGGCGATGGAGCCGGAGGTGATCCACATTTTCTCGCCGCTCAGCACGTACTCGTGACCTTCGCGGCGGGCGCGCGTGCGCATGGCACCGGGATTGGAGCCGGCATCGGGCTCGGTCAGGCCGAAGCAGCCGAGTTTTTTCCCTGCCGCCATCGCGGGAAGCCACTGCTGCTTTCTGTTCCTCGCTGCCGAAGGTGTAAATGGGATACATGCAGAGCGCCGATTGCACGCTGACGAAGGAACGCACGCCGCTGTCTCCGCGCTCCATCTCCTGCATGATGAGGCCGTACTCGACGTTGTTCATCTCGGCGCAGCCATAGCCCCGCAGGGTGGCGCCGAAGAACCCGAGTTCGGCCATGGATTGCACCAATTCCCGCGGGAAGCGGCCTTCCCGGTTGCACTCTTCGATGATGGGAATCAGATTGTCTTCGATGAACTGGCGCGAGGTATCACGCACCATGAGCTCTTCGTCGGAGAGCAGCGAATCGAATTCGATGAAATCGAAGCCTTTAAATTTGATTGCCATAAGTCCTCGGGGCAGACGCCTGCTCGGGCCTGCCGCACCTGAATTGAATTTGTAAAGTCGAACCTAGCCAACCTTAGCACAACAGACTGGGAAAATGAAGGGTGTCGGCAGTCAGTCAATGAGGGCTGGGAACGCTGGGAACGAATATCCTGGAGAGCAATGAGCGATAATCTTAGGTGAGCGATAATCTAGGATGGCTCGTCCGGGCAAAGCTATTCCAGCGCGCAAGGACCGGAGCGGAACAAAAAAGTGGGGGAGTCTGTGAAACTCCCCACACAGAAGCGACAGAGGCGATATCGGTTATGAGATTCGGCGGGGAGCGCGCTGGTTGCATCCTGTCCGGCAGAAATCAGGTGAAGACTATTGGCAGCGACGCAATCGCAGCGATGGTGTTTGGGTGAGGAGCTGTGGCACTCGTTCGGCGGTCATCGCATGCGCTATCTGCGGCTTACGCCCCAGCAAAGGTCCACAGGCTGAAGGCGGGATTCGCCGTCTGCGCGTCCACCGCTGGTTCTTATTCACGGACTTTTGGGCTATTCGTTCTCCTGGCGACACAATCTGGAAGTCTTGGCGCGTGAGCGCGAGGTTTACGCGGTTGACCTGCTTGGCATCGGCTACTCGGATCGCCCTCGCCCCGGCACGCGTGGACTTCGGTCTGCACGCGACTGCCGGGCGCATGCTGGATTGGCTCGAGGCGCTTGGGCTGAGAAATGTGGATCTGCTGGGCACATCGCACGGAGGCGCCGTGGCGATGATGATGGCCGCTCTGGAGCGCGAGCACGGAAGCGGCACGGCCGTTGGACGGCTTGGTGCTGGCTGCGCCGGCGAATCCGTGGTCGCACTCTGGGGCCATGCGCATTGCTTTTTTCGGCTCCAGCTTCGGACGGTGGATGGCCGGGCTGTCGTGGTGCCGGGGTTCAAGCGGGGACGCTGGGCCGCACGCTCGCTGGCGCTGAGCCGCATGTATGGCGATCCAACGAAAATTACGGCCGAGACCCTGGATGGCTATAGCCGGATGATGGATTTGCCGGGGACGATCGAGTACGCGCTGGAGATCGTGCGCTCGTGGAACCAGGACATGCGCGAGCTGAAGTCGCGATTCCATGCTCTGGCCGATGTGCCCGCTTTGCTCCTGTGGGGCAGCCTGGATCGCGCGGTCGCCCCCGCAAGCGCGCACCAACTGGCGGCCAAGCTGAGGAATGCGAGATTGATCGTCATGAACGGCATCGGCCATATGCCTTACGAGGAGGCGCCGGAACAGTTCAACCGGCTGGTGCTGGATTTTCTTGATTGTGACGGCTCGCCTGCCGAACAGGGCGCGAGCATGAGTTCGCCGGAGTCGCAATCGCCGCCGGGTGGTTTGCCACGGTAGGGAGTTCACCCGACGCACGAAATTCCGATTGACGAATTCGGAAAGTTTTGCGGTCATAGTGATTGGGCTTACTCGCGCCCATGCGCTGGGACGGTGCGCTTGCACGGATTTGGCAGTCACATTTTCGAGATTCTCCGCGGGTACTTTGCCGCACACGGATACTGGACGTTGTTTTTCGCCCTGTTGCTCGAAAATGCCGGCATTCCGTTGCCGGGCGAGACGATGTTGCTGTTCGCGAGTTTCCTGGCCTTTTCCGAGCAGCAGCTCCAGTTGCCGTGGATCATCCTGACCGGAACTTGTGGCCGCAACCTTAGGCGACAACCTGGGCTACTCGATTGGACGGCGGGGCGGGCGTCCTTTGCTCGATCGCTATCTGCATGTGTTTCACATTCGCCGGCAAACCGTCGAGAACGGTATCAAGAAGGGTGAAGAATTGTTCCGGCGGCACGGCGACCTGACCATCTTCTTTGCCCGCTTCATTTTTGGAATGCGCATCATCGCGGGGCCGCTGGCCGGCGTGTTGAGGATGCCATGGGGCAAGTTCGTGCTGTTTAATTTTCTCGGCGCCGCCACATGGGTTACTGTTATTGCGAGTTGCGGGCTACCAGTTCGGGGAGCACTGGGAAGATCTCATCAAGATGATGGGCAGGGTGCATCTGGGGATCACGGCGGTGGCGGGCTATGTCGCATTGTTGATGTGGCGCCGCTACCGGGCCGCGCGGCAAAAGACGAAGGGCGCCGCCGGCGAAAGTGTCGAGAAGCAATCGGCGGAGGAGACTGAGACTGGCTCGCGTCCGCGACGATAGACGAAGGCGCATGCGAGGGAATGCCTCGAACCAGTTCTTACAGGTGAATGCAACTATTCAGCGCACATAGAGAAACGATTATCCGCTCGTTGATCGCGGTGTTTGGACTCGCCATGGCGTTTGCCGCGGCGGTTCTTTCGTCGGCGGCCCGCGAGACGGGAAACCTGCTGGCCACGGCTATTCTTGCCTCCGCGGCGCTGCTGCTCTCCGCCGTGGTCGCCATTGCCACCGTGCCTTACCTGGCAAAGCGCGTCGTCGCCGAGCGGGTGCGCGATGCGCTCGATTACCAGATCACGAAAGAGGGGATGGTCTATCTCGGCTTTGTGCTGGTGATTGCCATCGCGGCCCTGAACACCGGGAAATAATCTGCTGTTCCTGATCGTGTCCGCGTTGTTGGCCGCGATTGCGGTCAGCGGAGCGGCTTCGGCCGCGGAACTGCGCGCCCTCGACTTGACGGCCAATTTCCCCGAGCACGCATTTGCCAAGAAGCCGTGCCCGGCCCACATTACGGTCAGGAACCGCAGTCGCTGGCTGCCCGCGTTTTCCATTGCCGTTGTCTCGCCCCGCCAGAAAGAGTCCAAGAAGGTCTGGCATTGGCAGCCAACCAGGTTTGAGTTCCCCAAGGCCTCCGCAGGCCGCCAGCCGTGGGTGCGCTTGCGAGATCTGAAGCTGGAACGCACTCAGCAAACTCGAGCCGCCATCCATTCTGCGGCAACCGCTGTACTTCCCCTACATCGGCCCGAAAGGCTCGGCCGGGGCTGAGTTGGCGCTGTTCTTCGATCGCCGTGGACGCTACGTGCAGAACGCGTTCGGCCTTTCGACGCGATTTCCTTTCTCGTTTCTGCTCAAGACGCGCAACGTGGTTCTGAACCGCGAGTTGATCGTTTATCCAAAGGTCGAGCAGACGGAAGAATTTTATGAGATGCTGCCGCTGATCACGGGAGAATTCGAGAACCACATCCGGGGCCGCGGGCACGACCTCTACCGCATTCGTGATTACCAGCCGGAGGACTCGGCCCGCCATGTCGATTGGAAATCGAGCGCAAAATCGGGTGTTCTGAAGATTCGGGAATTTGCCAGGGAAGATGAACACCGGCTTCGCATCGTGTTCGATAACGCCTCTCCCGGGCTGGCTTCGGCCGAGCGCTACGAACGTGGCGTGAGCCTGGCGGCTTCGCTCGCCTTCTACCTGGCGGAGCAGAATGCGTCGCTGACCTTTGCGGCGCAGGGGCTGGCCGAACCTACGCTTTGGGGCTTTTTGCATCACTTGGCGCTGGTCGAGCCGGCAGCCGATCCTTCGGTCCTCGATTCGCTTTCGCTTGGGGCCGACTTCAACCTGGTGCTCACCTGGAGACCGCGCGGGACGGTAGTCACTTCCGTGTGGCAGTCCTCCTACGTGGTGTTTCTCAATTCGTAAAGAAATCGAAAATTTAGTTGTAATCCAGAGCTGGTTTGCGACATATACTGTGCCTCCTCAGGCTGCGTGGGGCAGCCGCACGCAATCCGCTACTTGCAATTTGCATCTGAGATGGGCGCAGCAGCGCGCACGGGGGCCGTTCCATGAGCACCATTCGTGATCTGATCCAAGATCGCAAAGTCCACAGCTTGCAGGCATCCGAGTCGGTCATGACTGCCGCGCTCTACATGACACAGTGCAATATCGGCGCCATTCCGGTCATGGATGGGGAGCGATTGGCCGGCGTATTTTCCGAGCGCGACATCCTGACGCGGGTGGTGGCCGCAAAACGCAACCCGGAGGCGACGCTGCTGAGCGAAGTGATGACCTCGGAGCCGTTCATCGTGGGTCCCGATGACCCGGTCGAGCGCTGCATGATCGCCATGAAGCAGCATGGCTTCCGCCACCTTCCCGTATGTGAAGGCGAAAGACTCGTCGGATTCATCTCGCTGCGGGATCTGCTGCTGCACGATCTGGACGAAAAAGAAGTGGACCTTCGCATGATGCGCGCTTATCTCAACGCGAGTTGAGACGCCAGGTTGCTGACAGAGGCACAATTCGATGAGGCGAGGATCACGTCCGGCGCTGCCGACAGGCCGCTTTGATTGCGCCTGCCGGTAGAACGTCTGGCGCAGTGCGAACGGTTCCACAGGCCTATTCGCGGGATTTCAACTTCAACGAGTCGAGCACTTGGGCTCCGGTTCGGGCTTCTCTCGAAACCAGTGGCGCGCTGGTGTTGCAGGTTGCCAGCAGCAGCGTCTTTCCATTGCTGAGAAACATGACTCGCCAGTGGTCGCCTTCGGGATCGCGAAATCTTGCACTCGCTTTTTGCCGGGTTCCTTTCTCGACCTTGCCGCGTCCATTGCTGGGCGCTGTCTGCATAAATCTTTTGAGAAAGTCGCGCGCGTCGAGTGGCCCGGTTGTCTTGTCCTGCTTGAAAGCAGTCACGATCACCGATGTCGTTTCCGAGGGAGCTTCAATTTCGAGATCGTCATTGGTTTGCCGCAGCGTCCAGAAAGGGGGCACGGCAATGCTGACGTGTCCTCGGGGAACGGTGTAGATTCCAGGATTGCCATGCTTACGAGTTGCTTTATGGCCGTTATGGCTGTGCTTGGCGATTTTTTTTGGAGTTTTCTTTGATGTTGCCATGGTTCCTCGTTTCGCTTGCATTAGAATCGGACTGGATTTCAGCTACGCGAAGAAAGCTGTACTGCACCGATGATCGATCGATGGCTTGTGTAGAGCAATGTCCGGACTCGCATCGGACTCTGCATGCGGCTCAGACGCCGGCATGGCGGAATCACTTCTGTCGAATGGAGCCATAGATTAATCTCGTAAGCTCTTCTGGATCGCTGACCGGAGGTTGACAGGTGAAATTGCTGCACACGACCGCCATGGGCCGTCCCTTGGCAATGCCAGGCAGATGCGGCACGGAATCGGCGAGCGCCGGCGGAAGATAGGCGGCAACGGCTTCCTCCTCGGTGACGTGAATGAGCGTCTTGTTGACCGCAAACGGTCTGACTGCGGCGGCATGCAGCGCATCGGCGGCAGGACCGTCGCCCACCAGCACGACCTGCGTGTAGGGGCGCGCCAGCCAGATTGCGGCCAGGCCGTAAGTGCCGGCATAGATGCCGAACTGCTCGGCCACGCCGGCGAATATCTCCAGCGTTTTGGTCGCGAGTTCGCGGTAACGATTCTCGTTGGTCAAAGAGTAAAGCCGGAGCATCACGATCGCGGCGGCGGAATCGCCGGCTGGAGTTGGCGAATCCTGGAATGGCTTGCGCCGGGCGGTGAGTGCGCCGATAGCGGTCGCGCCGCCGTCGCTGGCCATATCGAAAAAGCCGCCGTCTTGCTGGTCGTAAAAGTGAGCAATCATGAAGTCGGCGATCGCTTTGCCAAAGCGGAAATAGCTGAGATCGGCGGTGCTTTCATAGGCCTCGAAGCAGGCGAGCGCGGTGAATGCGTAGTCGTCGAGCAGGCCCGCAACCGGGCGCGTCTCCGCGTCTCGGGATTCTCCGGCCGGAAGCGCCGTTAGAACTCTCGGTCGGAGCCCTGCTCGGAGTAGGCGATCACGTGAAGCAAGCCGCGCTCGGGGTTCCATGCCTCGCTCAGTATGCGGTCCAGCGAGCGCAGGGCGAAGCTGCGCGCTTCGCTCATGGCATGATCGTTTTGGCCCCGGCCGAGGGCCAAGCACGCGCGCCGCCTGCAAATAAGCGGAGATGCAGAGCGCGTTCCAGTTTACGTAGACAGTCTTGTCAATGTAAGGAATGGGACGGCGGAGGCGCGCCGCGTACATTTTCTTCTTTGCCGAGTCGATCAAGCGCGTCGATCTGTTGGCGCGAACGGCCGGTGCGGGATGCGATTTCCTCGGCCGGGGCTCGCACCCAAAGCACGTTCTTGGCGTGGTTGTGGTGCATCTCGCCAACTTCTTCAATGTCATAGTGAAGGCAGGCAACTTCGAATTCGTCGTCATCGAGAACCGCGCGCGCCTCGTCGCGGGTCCAGGTGAAGTGATCGCCGTCGTCGTCCAGGTCGATGTCGGCGTCCTGCGAGGCGTAAAATCCGCCGCGTTCGCGGTCGCTCAGCCACTCGTCCATCCAGCGCATGATGTCGCGCGCAACGCTGGCGAAGAACAGATTGCCGGTCGCCTGGTAGCCGTGGACGTAATTCTTCAGCAGCTCCGAGTTGTCGTAGGCCATCTTCTCGAAATGCGGAACGCACCAGCGTTCATCGACCGAATAGCGATGAAAGCCGCCCGCAAGCTGATCGTAGACGCCGCCGCGCGCCATCTTTTCCAGCGTCGTGCTGACGACGGTTCCCACCTGCTCTTCTCCGGTGCGCACATACCAGTCGATGAGCAGATCGAGCGCGGACGGATGAGGAAACTTGGGGGCCGCGCCGAAGCCGCCATTTTGGCTGTCGAAAATGCCCAGCCCGGACTGCACCATCTGCTCGACGATGCGCGGCGAAAATGCTGCCGGAACGTCCCAGCAGACCCTCGGCGTGCGAGAGTGCGTGCATGAGTTTGCCGGCTTCCTCTTCCACGTCGTTGCGGCGCTCGCGAAAGGCCTCGGCAATGGCCAGCAGGATTTTGCGGAAGCTCGGACGGCCCATGGCGTCCTGGGGAGGGAAGTAGGTTCCGCCGTAAAAAGGCTTGCCCTCGGGCGTCAGGAACGCCGTCAGCGGCCAGCCGCCCTGTCCGCTGATGGCCGCCACCGCCGTCTGGTAACGCGAATCGACGTCGGGACGCTCGTCGCGGTCGACCTTAACGGGCACGAAGTGCGCGTTGATGATCTCGGCCACCTCGGGCGACTCGTAGGACTCGCGATCCATGACGTGACACCAGTGGCACCATACCGCCCCTATGTCGAGCAGGATGGGCTTGTTTTCGCGCTGCGCTTCGGCAAAAGCTTCGTCGCTCCACTCCCGCCAGCGTACGGGCTGATGCATGGCGGAGCGGAGGTAGGGAGAAGACGATTGCGCCAGCAGGTTTTGGCTCGTGCTCATGGCAGTTAAGTGTACCGCTAGAAAGAAGTCTCGTGTTCGGTTTGCGCAAACTCGATCATGGGGTCGTGTGCGCCTGCCGGCGTGGCCGTTCCGTGCCTGCGCTCAACGCAACAGCTCGTGCGCAATCAGCATGTATCGGTCGACGGCTTCCAGCAACTCGCGTTTTTCCACGCACTCGCGTTCGGTGTGGGCCACCAGAATGTTTCCCGGACCCAGCAGCACCGGTTCGCCCCAATTCGAGAGCGCCGGAATGTCGGTGGTGAACGAGGCGGTCATGGTCGGTATTCCGGGAATCGTGCGGAAGCGCATGTAAGGAATATCCAGCACGAAATCGACCTGCGCACGCTCGCCGACGGCGGCGACGATCTGCTCGCGAAGCGGTTGCGACGGAGTCACCAGCCGATACAGGAGCTGCGCCTTGGCGAAGTCGGAATCATGTTGGTTGCCCGGCCGCCCTCGATGATTCCGATGTTCATGGTGGTGGGGCCAATCTCGGGATTGGTGGGCAGGGACATGGAACGAAGCGGTTGCAGCGCATCGAGCAGCTTGTCAATGGCGGACTCGCCAAGTTCGGGATAAGCCGAGTGGGCCATTTTGCCGCTGGCGACGACTTCCACGCGCAATGCGCCCTTGGAGGCGAGCGCAATGCAGTTGCCCGTCGGTTCGCCATTCACCAGGAAACGTGAGCCGCGCGGGTTCTGGTTGGCAACCTGCGGCTCCGAGCGAGTCGCGCTCCTCGCCCACCACAAAAAGCAGTCCGACGCAGGTGCCCTCGTCGATGCAGGCGCAGGGCGGCCGCAACCTGGGCGGCAAGAATGCCCTTGGCATCGCATGAACCGCGTCCGAAAATGCGCGTCGCGTCCTCACTGGAGGGGATGAAAGGCGGCACACAGTCGGTATGCGTCGAAAAGACGACGGCAGGCGAGGGATCTTCAGGCCAATGAGCAAAGAGGTTGAAGCGATGGCGCTCAGACTGGCATGCGCTCGACCGTCAAGCCCGCGGCGGACAGGTAATTTCCGAGGAACTCAACGACCGCAGCCTCGTTGCCGGTAGTGCTTTCGATGTCGACCAGTTGCCGGGTCAGGGCGACGGGATCCATGGGGGAGAGAATACCAGAAGTGGAGATGATTACCATGCGAATACCGATCCTGTCGGCAACCTTGACCACGCCAACTGCGCAACCGCGGCGCATGTCGAGACCATCGACTGCGCTCGCCATGACAGTTTGATCTAGCGGGATATACCTACGGAGGAATCGCTCTAGTTCTCGTCACCGAAAAAATACCCCACGTTAGCCGCAATCGCCGGCGAACGTGGGGCGACTATGCAAACTCGGCATCGTAAGACTTCATCGAACTTACTATCTACGCAACCGGTTAGTCGGCAGCACCTTGTTTGGCAGCCTTCTCACTGGTGAGCGTGCCGATCCTCATGCCATAGAACGAGCGGTATACAAAGCTCATGGAGATCAGCAGGAAAATCGCCGCCAAGACGTGGGTGAGCATGGCACTATGGCTGGTGAGCGAAACCGCAAGTTCCACCGCCAGCAGTCCGAACAGGGTGGTGAACTTGATGACCGGGTTCATGGCGACCGAAGAGGTGTCCTTGTAAGGATCGCCTACCGTGTCGCCGACCACACAGGCAGCGTGCAAGTCAGTGCCTTTAGCCTTCAGTTCGACTTCGACGACCTTCTTCGCGTTATCCCAGGCTCCACCGGCGTTGGCCATGAAGATGGCCTGGTAGAGTCCGAAGATGGCGATCGAGATCAGGTAGCCGATGAAGAAAAACGGCTCGGTGAAGGCGAAAGCAAGGGTTCCGAAGAAGACGGCGAGGAAGATGTTGAACATGCCCTTCTGCGCGTACTTGAGTGCAGATTTCGACCACGTTCTTGCTGTCCTCGACAGAAGCTTTTTCGGACTCCTTCCAGCTTGATGTTTGCCTTGATGTACTCCACCGCGCGGTAGGCGCCGGTGCTGACCGCCTGAATCGAGGCCCCGGTAAACCAATAGATCATTGCTCCGCCGGTGATCAGGCCCAGCAGGAATGGCGCGTGCAGCAGGGAGAGTTTGTCGATGTTTTCGGACAGCCGGTTGGTGAGCGCCATGATGATCGAGAAGATCATCGTGGTGGAACCGACAACGGCGGTACCGATGAGCACGGGTTTGGCGGACGCCTTGAAGGTGTTGCCGGCGCCATCGTTGGCCTCCAGCAGATCCTTGGCGCGATCGAAGTTGACGTCGAAGCCGAAGTCCTTCTTGATTTCGGCCTTGACGTTGGGGACTTGCTCGATCAGCGAAAGCTCATACACCGATTGGGCATTGTCGGTGACCGGGCCGTAGGAATCGACCGCGATGGTGACCGGGCCCATGCCGAGGAATCCAAAAGCCACCAGCCCGAAAGCGAACACCGGGGCGGCGATCATCAGGTTCGATAACCCGTACAAGGAGAACTGGTAGGCAATGCCCATGAGAACGACCATGGAGCCGCCCAGCCAGTAGCAGGAGAAATTGCCGGCAACCAGGCCCGAAAGAATGTTGAGCGAAGCGCCGCCCTCCTCGGAGGAGGTGACGATTTCCTTGACGTGGCGCGACTCAACCGAGGTGAAGACCTTGACGAATTCGGGGATGACCGCTCCGGCCAAGGTGCCGCAAGAAATAATCGAGGCCAGCTTCCACCACAGAGTGCCGTCGCCTCCGAGAGTCGGAACGATCAGATAGGAGGCGATGTAAGTGAGGATGATGGAGACGATCGAAGTGATCCAGACCAGCGAGGTCAAGGGCGCTTCGAAGTTCATTTCATCGGCGTCGCGATACTTGGCCCGCGCGATGGCGCCATTCAGGAAGTAAGCGCCTGAGCTGGCAACCAGCATCATGATGCGCATGATGAAGATCCAGACGAGAAGCTGAACCTGCACCGTCGTGATTCTTCACGCCGAGCAGGATAAACGTGATCAGCGCGACGCCGGTTACGCCGTAGGTTTCAAAGCCGTCGGCGCTGGGTCCAACCGAATCGCCGGCATTGTCACCGGTGCAATCGGCGATGACACCCGGGTTACGCGCATCGTCTTCCTTGATCTTGAAGACGATCTTCATCAGGTCGGAACCGATGTCGGCAATCTTGGTAAAGATTCCGCCGGCAATACGCAGGGCGGCCGCGCCGAGCGACTCGCCGATGGCGAACCCGATAAAGCAAGGACCGGCATAGTCGCCGGGGATGAAGAGGAGAATCAGGAGCATGATCAGCAACTCGACGCTGATCAGCATCATGCCGATGCTCATTCCGGAGCGCAGAGGAATGTCGTAGATCTCATACGGCTTGCCTTGCAGACCGGCAAACGCCGTACGGGAGTTGGCGAAGGTGTTGACGCGGATTCCAAACCACGCCACGCCGTAGCTGCCGGCAATGCCGACGAGGCTGAAGAACAAAATGATGGGAAGCGTGACCCCGACCGGCTTATCCGGCACCGGCGATAGCCAGCCAAAATACAGCGCGATGATGACCGCGATGAACGCCCACAGTACCAGGATGAACTTGCCCTGGGTGATCAGATAGGTTTTGCACGTCTCGTAAATCAGCTCGGAAATTTCGCGCATGGCGCGATGCACCGGCAGATTCTTGAGCTGCATGAAAATGACCAGCCCAAACAGCAGCCCGAAGAGACAGAAGAGCAGTCCGATCATCAGGATGCTGTGGCCGTTCATTCCCAGGAAAGGAACGCTGGACAGGTCGGGAAGCCTGAGACCGGCTTCGCTTCCGACTTCTTGTGTTGCGCCAGAGCTGAACCGGTAGCCAAAAGCAGAACCGAGGCAATCGAGCCAAGCCGCTTAACCACCGGCGAAAGCAAAAGCTCGACGAAGAATGTTTAACGAACGGGAGTGCTGGGCCGCAATCATCGCGCAAATGCCGATGAGGCTCAGGATGAGCCAGAGCTGCATATATTCCTCCGAAGTTCCAAATTGTCGTGGCGGAGGTTCGGCTGCATCAGGAAGCCAAACCGAGCCAACCAATCCGGTCAAAGACACACGTACACTGGCACAGGGCAATATGCCAATGGCGCAAATCACCGGAAACCCGGAACGCGCTTCCACATCACGAAATGTTGAGCTTGGCCGCGTTGGGACCTGAGCAGACAGCTCCACATTTCTCCAGAGCAGCTGCATACGAAGGCGAACTATGCTACCACGCTGATCAACGACGGTTCAACGGCGGGTAGCGACTCTGGAACGGCTCAGGTGCCGGTCTGAAGTTATAAATTGCAATCCCAGACTAATCCTTAGCCGGGGCGGATTCCAGAACATAAATTTTTCCCATGTACTAAACACATGCCATTCCGGGAACACAAAATTCCGTCCCATGGGAACTGCACGAAAGCGCTGCTTGCGACAACGCGCATTCGCTCGACTTTTCGGAAATATATCCTCCCCCAAATTCGCGTTCGCAACCCCGGCCCCGATCTAAGCGTCGGCGCCATTTTCCACTACTTACCGACGTAGTGAACCCGCCAGATGGACTTCGAGCCGTCATCGCTGACGAACAGCGAGCCGTCGGGGGCAACCGCAACTCCAACGGGGCGTCCCCAGACCTGTCCTTCGGGCGTAATAAAACCGGTCAGGAAATCCTGATACTCGCCCGAGGCCCGGCCCGAATGCTGCATGGGAACACGAATGACTTCGTAGCCGGTGGGCGCTCGACGATTCCAGGAGCCATGCTCGGCGGCAAAAATGTCTCCTCGATATTCCTGCGGAAACTGCTGCCCTTCGTAGAAGGTCATTTCCAGGGAAGCATTGTGGGGCTGAATGAGAACGTCCGGGGTGATCACCTTCGACTTCAGCTCCGGATGCCTGCCCTTGTGGCGAGGGTCCTGATTTCCGCCCATGTACCACCAGGGCCAGCCGTAGAAACCGCCTTCGGTGACGTGACTGATGTAGTCGGGAACCAGGTTGTCGCCGAGCCGGTCGCGTTCGTTGGTAGAGCACCACAGCTCTCCGGTGCCGGGGTGGATGGCAATGCCCACGGCGTTGCGAATTCCCCACGCATAGACGCGCTGGGCGGAGCCGTCCGGTTTGAATTCCAGAATGTCGGCGCGATGAAATTCCGTGGCGTTGCCGTCGGTGTCGTCGTCGTTGGAGTGCGAGCCGACGGAGACGAACATCCGGCTGCCATCGTTGGCAAAAGCGATATCGCGGGTCCAGTGGCCGCCGCCGCGCAAAAGTCCGCCGCCGGGAATTTCCTTGACCACGGTCTCGGCTTTGCCGCGGGCCTTCAGGTCGCCATTCCGATACGCGAAACGGACCACCGAATCCGTGTTGGCCACATAAACCCATTTAGGCTCCGGCCCGGGCGGATAAAAGTTAATCCCGAAGGGCTGGCGAAGTCCGGTGGCGAAAACCTGCGTCTGTTGCGCACGGCCGTCGGCGGTGATGCCCCGAAAAACTTTGATCTCGCCCGTATGGCTTTCGGCCAGAAAAAGATCGCCATTCGGCGCGCTCCGCAGGAGGCGCGGAAAGTCCAGTCCGCTGGCGTAACGTTCCACCTTGAATCCGGCCGGGGCCTGGGGCCACGCCTTCGGCGGGCGGTCGACGATATCCGGGCCATTGTCGACCGAATCGGTGGCATAAGGCTGAGGCAGGTCGGAGATGGTGATCCTGTGGACGGCTCCGGGCTTTTCCGAACGGTAGCCGGTGAAAACCGAAACCGTTGGCGCGGCCTGCAAATCTGGGGTTGCCGAGCCGTGACCATGATAGATCCACACCCAAACACCAAAGACGACCAGGATGACGACAGCGACGATTCCACGCTTCATTCGTTGACTCCACAGGGTTACTTCACTGCGGCCTACTGCGTTGAATATCTGTTGTTTGATTTCTAATGTTCGAGGGCCGTTGCAGGGATTTTCGCTAGAAAACGACAGGAAACGGATAGAACCTTAGGGTTCCCAATTGGGCTGCGTTCGCTGGCCTCGTGGCAAGGCCGCACCAGGCGGAGCAACTTGTTAGGAACTCCGGCAAATGCGGATAAAATGTCAGATATGAATCGCTCCGGAACCGCCGATCTGCCGCTGCACGGCGGCCGCGTTCCCGCCTGGCTGGCGGAGCGTATGACCCGCCTGGGGAGCGCAATCTGCGAAAAAGTCATCTACCACTATGGCGTGCCGGAGCTGCTGTCGCGGCTCAGCGATCCATTCTGGTTCCAGGCGCTGGGATGCGTGATGGGGATGGATTGGCATTCGTCGGGAATTACCACGTCGGTCGTGGGCGCGCTCAAGCGCGGACTGAATCCCATGTCCCATGAGTTGGGAATCTATGTTTGCGGCGGGCGCGGGCGTCATTCGCGCGACACGCCAGCAGAGCTGCGGATGGTGGCCGAGCGCACGGGCATCGATGGCGAACGGCTGGTGCGAACCAGCAGGCTGACGGCGCGCATCGACAACAACGCGATAGCCGACGGCTTCCAGCTTTATCTGCACGGTTTCTTCGTGAGCGCCGCCGGCGAGTGGGCGGTAGTGCAGCAGGGAATGAACGAAGCGAGCGGACTGGCGCGCCGATATCACTGGCACTCGGCTGCTGTGCGGAACTTTACGTCGGAACCGCACTCGGCCATTGTTGGCGGTCATCAGGGCACGATTATGAATCTGGTCGACCGCCGCGCCCAGTCCGCGCAGCACGCCATGCTCTCCCTGCTGCAAGAGCCGCTCACGGCCGTTTTGAACGAAGTTCGAAAGCTGAGCATGCCGGCTCACCACGAAGTGCGAGCCTCAGAGGTCGATCTGAAGCGTCTGGGAGCGGTGCTGGCCATCGCGCAGGAAAAAGAGCTGAGCGATTTTGCATCGCTGCTGCTGACGGAAAAACTTGGGCCGCGCACGCTCCAGTCCCTGGCGCTGGTGGCGGAAGTCATCCATGGGACGGCAATTCGTTTCTCGGACCCGGCGCGATTCTCTTTTGCGCATGGCGGCAAGGACGGCCATCCTTTTCCGGTTCCCCTGAAGACCTACGACGAGACGATTGCCGTGCTGCGCCGTTCCCTGCAAAGTGCAAAGCTGGAAGACACGGAGAAGGCAGATGGCTTGCGCCGGCTCGACTGCTTCTCGCGCGCTATCGAAGCGTTCGCGACTCCGGAGATCGACTTCGAGGCCGCGTTGGCACACGAGCGAACCATCTCGCCTTCGCTCGATGGGCGCACGGTGTTGAATGATAGAAAAATGGATGGCAGAAAAAAGATGGGCAGAAAGATGCAAGAGAAGAATTCGCCGGGTATGTCGGGCGGCAGATCACGGCAACTAACATTATTTTGACTTGGTTGAACATTACTGATTGATTGAACCCGATACATCCTCACTGCCAAAAAATAAAATTTCCGTATTATTAAAATAAAATTTTCGTATTATTCCAGAGTAGCCAAGAGCAGACATCGTACTCTCCCTCCAGCTTTCGACATCAACGTGAATTTACATCGGTTTCACAGTAGGTATATCTCGCCACATAGGTATATCTCGACGTATCAGACTGTCATGGCGGGCGACGTCGAGCCACCTATTGTTTTGTTCTTACTGCCGAGAAACAAAGGCTTAGCATCGGCTTCAGAGCATACCTTTGAAGGAGTACGTTGTTGCCTTTGCAAGTGAATTGAAACAGATCAATCCGGAAAAGTAGAAGAACAACCACAGCAAACAATGTTTCATAGCAATGATTCATAGCAATGAAAAGAATTTTTCATCGCAGTGAGGTCGTATTCGCCGCATCGTCCCGGGGACTAGCGCATCGAATTACCATGGCGGCCTTGAGATGAAGTAATTCGAGCGACGTCATGGGAACACTTTGAAACGTCGAGATGATTTCGGCCAATGTGAACCTGAAAACATATAGCTGCAAGGAAGGTACTTTAGGAGGTGAGTTACATTATGAAGAACGTTAAAATTCTCGCGCTGGCTGCAACGCTGGCACTTGGCTTCGCTTTGAGTGCGCAGGCACAAACCGATAATACAACCGGTTCGGATCAGTACTCGACGCAGCCTGCTCAGACGACTCCGGCAACCACCACGGATAGTAACAGCATGTCCAACACCGGCACCGCGTCGGATCCGGCGTCTGCTACCCAGTCCACCCAGATGGATTCCGGCAAGACAAATTCACAGCCACAGGATGACTACACCAAGCGGGATGACTACAGCAAGAATCCATACTGGACCCCACAGCAGTGGGACTACATCAATAATTCCATAACCAACTAAGCCGACCAACTGGTCGCGTACGCTTTAGGGGCAGGCCGAATGCCTGCTCCAAATTTTTTAGCCTTCCAGGCGACATTTGGCGAACTTATCACGCACCTTGTTTTGAGCGGTAAAGACTGGGGTTGCGCGTGTACTCCATGCCGGCGGCAATTCTGCTGGACAATGGTTCTCCCCAGATTCGCTCGACCAGCCAGAGCGCAAGATCAATGGAAGAGGTTACGCCTCCGCAGGTCACGATGTCGCCGTCATCGACGACTCGCGCATCCACAATCTGCGCGCCTGCCGAACGAAGTTCATCCACGGCGGAGCGATGAGTGATGGCGGGGCGGCCCTTCAGCAGTCCAGCCGCCGCCAGGGCCATGGCTCCGGTGCAAACCGCTGCCAGGATCGTGCACCGTGGATGCATGGCGGCGATTTTTTGCGGCAGCATGCCGCGTTGCACCTCCGCGTACAGGCTGCGCGGAGAGCGGTCGGCCCAGCCTCCGCCGGGAACGACGATCAGATCGGCCGAATCCTCAAGCACTCCGTCCGGCAAAAAGCGCAAGCCGTGCGAGGCCGTGACCTGCGCTTGCCCCTCCAGGGTCACGAGGCGAACGTCTACCTCGGCGGGCGCGCCCGCGGAATGGTTTGATCCGGCCAATTTGGCGGCGCGACGGAAGACCTCATAAGGCCCGATAAAATCGATTTCGTCGACTCCGTCAAAAACAATGATGCGGATCTTCATGCGGCTCTCCTATTCTCGCTACCTTCTTTAAGAGTATGACTTTCTTCCCGCGTCAGATGATTGTAGGATAACTACTTCCGTTTGCAATGCAACTGGAGGTGTTCGTGACTAACGCTACTCTCATCGGTTCCACAGTCGCCGGCTCGGCTCTGCCCAAGACGGGGCGTTCGGTGATTGCCACTCGATTCGGGGTTGTCGCCAGCAGTCAGCCGCTGGCGGCGATGGCCGGAGTGCAAATCTTGCAACGCGGCGGCAACGCCATCGATGCGGCGATTGGAGCCAATGCGGTGGTTGGCGTGATGGAACCGACAGGCAATGGCATCGGCGGAGATCTGTTTGCGATTTTCCATGAAGCCAAGACCGGCAAGCTTTACGGATTGAATGCCAGCGGATGGGCGCCGGCGCGGATGACTCCCGAATTCCTGAAGGCTCAAGGAATCACGAAAATGCCGGCTCGCGGCGTGTACAGCGTAACCGTGCCGGGCGTGGTTGCCGGCTGGGCAGCGCTCCGCGAACGTTTTGGAAGCCTGCCGTTTTCCACTTTGCTGGCACCGGCCATCTACTATGCGGACAAGGGATTCCCGGTGAACGAGGTGACGGCCGGGCTATGGAACAATGGGCTGGAGTTGCTGCGCTCGGAGCCAAACGCGGCGGCGACGTACCTGATCGACGGCCGCGCGCCGAAGCCGGGTGAAGTCTTTCGTAATCCCGATCTGGCGGCGAGCCTTCGCCTGATCACCAATTACGGCCGCGATGGCTATTACAAAGGACGCACGGCTGAAGCCATCGTCGCCATCTCGCGCGAAAAGGGCGGGGCCATGGCGATGGAGGATCTCTCAGGCTTCGAGGCCGAGTGGGTGACCCCGATCGCGACCGAGTATCGCGGCTGGACCGTCTATGAGATTCCGCCCAACACCCAGGGAATTGCCGCGCTGATGATGCTCAATCTGATGGAACAGTTTCCGATGAGCGACTACGGCTTCCACAGCGCGCGCTCTCTGCACGTGATGATTGAAGCGAAAAAGCTCGCTTACGCCGACATGCTGCGTTATACGGGCGATATGCGCATGGTGAAGGTGCCGGTGGAGCAGATGCTGAGCAAAAAGAACGCCGCCGAGCGCGCGGCGCTGATCGGCGAACGCGCCGCGGCCTCGGTGCAGCCCTCGCGTCTTGCGGGCGTCACCGACAGCAAGGGCAACGACACGATCTACATGACCGTGATCGACAAGGAAGGCGACATCGTCTCGCTCATCCAGAGCAACTACATGGGCTTCGGCTCCGGGCTGGTTCCGCGTGGATCGGGTTTCATGCTGCAAAACCGCGGCTCGCTGTTTTCGCTCGACAACGGCAGTCCGAACCTGCTGGCCGGGCATAAGCGTCCACTGCATACAATTATTCCGGGGTTTATGAAGAAGGGCGATGTGCGCATCGGCTTCGGCATCATGGGCGGATGGAATCAGGGGCAGGCGCACGCGCAGTTCGTGGCCAACGTCGTCGATTACGGCATGAACTTGCAGCAGGCTCTGGAGGCCGGCCGCTTTACCAAGTCAACGTTTGACGGCTGCGACGTGCAAATCGAAGAAATGGTGCCGCCAGCGGTGCGCGACGAACTTACGCGGATGGGACACGAACTTGAGGTCAAGCCTGCTCGCAGCAATACGTTCGGCTTCGGCCAGGCGGTGATGAGCGACGGCAGCGGAGTGCACTTTGGAGCGAGCGATCCCCGCCACGACGGCGCGGCGATTCCGGAGCCGGGGCCGGTGTTTTCCGATGCCAAGCCGTAATGGCCCGATGCCTGCTCACATCCACGTTAAGACTGAACAGGCTGCTGAAAAGACTGTTCTTCCGAGGTGTCATCCTGAGCGCAGCGAAGGATCTGCTGTTTGCGCGTGCGAAAAATAAAGCAGATCCTTCGGTTGCGCAGAAGCGGCGCGACCTCAGGATGACACTCCGACAAGTTTCAATAATTTGTTAGATGTGGGCCGGCAATCTTCGGCTTCATCCGCGGGCGAAGCGAAACACGTCCTTCAGGGTCGTGACTCCGCGCTCCGCGAGCTGGGGCAGCATTTTCTGCCATAGCTGCGCGGTCAGAAAAGCATCGTGCAGCGCGTGGTGCATTTCTTCCACCTGCAAGCTGTAGCGGACGGCCAACGTTGCCAGGTCGAGCGGCTCATTCACATCTTCCACGCCACGCTTTCTCGCTTCGTCTGCCACCAGCCAGTGGTGGACACGGGCAGTATCGATCGCGGGATTCGGCAGTTGCCGCGACCTCTGCTGCAATTCTTTTCGTAGCACTTGCAGGTCGATGTGCACGAAGTGGCCGACGAGGATCGAGTCGCCGACAAAGTCGAACAACTCCCGCACCGCCTCGCCGGGGTCGCATCCGTGTTCCACGTCCACCGGGCGCAGACCATGGATAACGATGGTTGCGACCGGAATCTCTTCGCCTGGATTCACAACCTTATACATGTGTTCGCCGAGCCGTATTTTCGCGCCTTCCATGGCGATTGCCCCGATCGATAGCAGGCGGCGGGAGCGGGGATCGAGCGAAGTGAGTTCCGTATCGAGCACGACATAGCGAAGCGAGTCTAGGGGCGCGCTGTTGGCCCCGTGGGGTCGGCGGACGAGAGATGAGAGCCAATCGCGCATGGGATGGAGCAAGCCCCCGGAATTCTCGCCTATCATGCTGAGCGAACCTAGGTCCCCGGAACGGCCGTTTTTGCCGTTGCTGGAGCGGGGAAACGAAGCCTCCCGGTAAATTGTCCCACTCCGCGCCGCTCTGGACTTAATGAAATCTTCGGCTGCACTCAGTCCCCAGGCGGCGTTGGGATTCTTTGTTCGCTACGCTCGCTCAGAATGACACTCCTAAGGCTGTTGCGAGAATTTCTCGGAGAAACTTAACATTTATGTAATCAGTACTATCGCAAATATGACCAGACGGGGCCTTCAAACCTGGATCGTATGACCGATTGCGCGTGCGCGACGGCCTGGAATGACTGCTTGAGCGCACCCTTTTGCATGCTCGTCAGCGAGTCGGGATTGATATAGTTGCTGACCGGCTTGCCGGAGCTGACCTGCTCACTCTGGCATTGCAGGCGCAACATCATCAGGAACTCCACCGCTTCCTGCAACGCTTGCAGCAGCTTGGTGTCGCCATAGCCGGCGCTCTGCAAGGCCGACAAGCGGTCGATGGTGTTCGTCTGCTCAAGATCGGCATCGACGGCGAACAAGCGGGCCGCATTCACAATGGGACCGGTGCCGTTCAGTTTCAGGTCGAACTCGTGCTTGTGCTCGCCGCCGCGCTGCAAGACAAAGCCGCGAAAAAAGCCCAGCGGAGGCTTATGACCGATGGAAACATAGGCCAGCAACGACTTGAAGAAGCCCCCGCCCTTGAGCAATTCGCGCGTCCACCCACACAGCTCTTCAAAGAGAGAAAAGTCGCCGGCGATGGGACGCATATCGAAAAAGATCAGGGCGTCGCTCGCGCTCTTCTGGTCGGGGTCGGTAATCCACTCTTCGAAGTCGTGCTTCCAGTCGGCGAGCGATTGCCGCCAGCGAAGGTTGCTCGCCATGTAGCCTCCCTCGCAAGGCGGATAGCCGCAACGCTCCAGGGCGGCGCGGATGAAGGCCGTGAAGCGGGTGAAGTATTCTTTCGCGGCCTTGCGTTGCCACTCATCCTCGGGATCCTGGTAGATCAATCCGTTGTCCTGATCGGTCTTGAATGTCTGCTCGCGACGGCCCTCGCTGCCCATGGCGACCCAGCAGTAAGGAAGCGGCGGAGGTCCGGATTCGGCTTCCGCAAATTCGATGATTTTCAGCAGCACACGGTCATTGATTTCGGCCACGACCCGCGTGATGTGGCTGGCCTTCGCGCCTTCGGCGATCAGCAAGGGGATGACTTCGGCGGCACGTGCCTGCGCCGCGATCAAATCATCCAAGGTGCGCTGCTCGCCCAGATGGCGCATCACGGCCAGAGGCGATTTTCCCTGGAGCAGCAGGAGATCGTGATTGGTGATGACTCCTTTGGTGGCTCCTTGCTCGGTGACGACCAGGTGATGAATGTTATGGCTCAGCATCTGCAACAGTGCCTCGAAGACGCGCTGGCCGCCATCGACGGTGATCACCGGGGAACTCATGATCGAGCGCACCGGCGAATCGAGCGCAGCCCCCTTGGCAACGACCTTTTCGCGCAGATCCTTGTCGGTGACGATGCCGATCGCATGTCCGGCTTCGTCGACCACGATAATCGAAGAGGAACGCGAGGCCGCCATTTGCCGTGCGGCGGCCTGCACCGTGATTTGCCGGTCGCACCGGGTCACGGGCCGGCGGATCAGGTCGGTCACCGAGAGCGAAAACATCAACCGCTCGCCTTCGGAGAGCCCGCGCGCGCGTTCACGAATCTCGGCAAGGCTGCGATCCACGTATCGCGTCAACGAGGTGCGCAGGAAGTATCCCGCAATCTCGGCATGGGTTGTGCTGAGCTGCTGAAAGTCGGCCGCGGGCAGGCTGTAGCAGAGCGTGTCCTCCACCGTGGTCACGTCCATGTGCGCGACGTCGCCACCAATGGTGGACAGAAAGCCAAAGAACTCGCCTTCGCCGCGCATGTCGAGAATGACCTCGGCTCCATCTTCGGTCTTGATCGCCAGCTTCACGCCGCCCTTCTTGATGATGTAGAGCGAGTCGGAAGCCTTGCTGCCGGCGCTGAGCACCAAGGTGTTTTTGGGGAAGTATTCCAGCGACATGCCGGCGGCAATCGCCGTCAACTCGACGGCCTTAAGGAATTGGAAAGGCGGTATTCCTTGCAGAAAGCTGACCACCGTCTGCGTAATGACCGACGTGGAAGATGAGCTGGGTAAACCCATGAAGCCCCGCTTCGGCGTTTTGCGGCAGCCGAATGGGCATCCATGGTACAGCGAAATACGGGTACAGCGAAACACTGGCACCGTGAAACCTGCTCGCGCCAACGTGTCGTCCATACGGTTTATCTGGATGATGGAAACTTTGCCACCAATGACCAAGCCTGCGACCTGCACATCGGCGGGCGGGCGTGAACGCCATCGCACTACCTTTTCTCACGGCTGCTGCCCGGTGAATTCGTAAGCGACAACGGTTCCCGAGATGGTGTATCCCAAAGTCGCGGTCCATCGGCCGTTGCGACCAACAGGGAGCGACGGCAGGGAACAATTCCGAAAGGATATAACTCTCGGGAACCGCTCTAATCGCCGGCTGGACCACTGCCGGATGGGACGTTCCCTTGAGATTTCCCGTGCGGGAGTTTCTTTGTTACAATTCTCGGGCCGTTTGTACCTTGAGGTTTCTTTTCAAACAGCAACCCTGCCTATGATTCGCCACTGTCTTCCCAGCGAGAACGGCAGATCCATTAGCGAGGATAAAGTGAAAAACATTTATGTAGGCAATTTGAAGTTCGATGCCAACGAAGACCAAGTGCGCGCATTGTTCGAGCCTTACGGACAGGTTGACAGGGTTAGTATCGTGACCGACCGTGACACCGGGCAGCCGCGAGGATTTGCCTTCGTCGAGATGTCTGACGATGACGCGGCAGCCAAGGCCATGGAAGCCCTGAATGGAATGAGCATGGGCGGCCGGAACCTGACGGTGAATGAGGCGCGTCCGAAAGAAGATCGTCCCCGGCGCGCCGGCGGTGGTGGCGGCGGCAGAGGCGGACACGGCGGCGGCTTTGGGCGCAGCGGCGGCGGTGGTGGCCGTTCCGGCGGCGGTGGTCGCGACCGCTTCTAGGCGATTCCCGACAGTTGTGCCATTCCCGAGTTTGGGTATTATCCCTGGGATCACCGCCGGGTGCTGACTTCATCTCAGCAAACGTTTGGCATTTGCCGGTACTTCGAACGCTGATTCCTTTGGGGAGATGTCTTGCGTGATTCCGGGAATGGCTGTCGCTTCGGTTTCTGAATGCAAAACGAACAAAGCCGCGAGCAAATCGCGGCTTTGTCTCATCTAGGTTACAGCTTTATTATTGTGATTCGACTTCCGCCGCCTGGACGTGTTTGCCTGTGTCGTCCACATTGGTTAATTCATGGCCGACAGATGGTTTGCAAGAATCTCCCCGGTGATGGGAGCCAGAGCGATCCCGTCGCCCTCGTGTCCGGCGGCCATCAGCAGACCGGGCAAGGCTTCGACCGGTCCCAGAATTGGCATGCCATCCGGCGTGCGGGGCCGAAGTCCGGCAAAAGTTCTTACCACGTTGAAGCGCCCCAGCGCCGGCATAGAAGCGTAAATATGCTCGGCGATGGCGGCGATTCCATCCTGGGTGGTCTGCCGGTCGAAGCCGACGAATTCACGCGTGCTGCCGAGCAGCAGGCTGCCGCTTACGGTTTGCTCGACGATCAACCCCACCCCTAGCCGGTGCTGGCGCTGCTCCATATCCAGCAGTTCGGGATGGTGCTTGGCCGTGAGGTAACAGGCGCAAAGCAGCAGATGGCGAACCGTATTCGGCGGCAGCGGTTCCGTAACCAGGAGTTGCCCGCGCCGGGGAACGATCGGCGGTTCATAGCCGTACTTTTTGGTGAGCATGGGAGCCCACACCGCCGCCGCGTTGACAACGTAGTCCCCATGCACGGGGCCTTTGTCGGTCTGCACGCCGCGAACCCGTCCGCCTTCCACCAGAAGATCGGTCACACTGACCCCGAGACGAACCTCCGCCCCGAAGCGGCGCGCCGCACTGGCGAAGGCACGAGTCACCAGCAACGGATTCGCCTGCATATCTTCGGAGCAGTAAGTAGCTCCCCAGAGATGTTCGCCAAGCAAGGGTTCGATTTCTCGCGCCTGTTTAATGTCGAGCAGCTCCACTTTCAGTCCGGACTGGCGTTGCAACTCCAGCGTGCGCCGCATGAGGACGGCTTGCTCTTCGTTCTCGATGAGGCACATGCCGCCCCTGGGCTCGAATTCCACGTTGTAGCCAAGCTCATCCTTGAGCACGTGGTAGAGTGCGAGACTCTTGAGAGCCATCTCAAGATGGGGACCAGGATTCTTGGTTTGCAGGAAGAGGGTGCCATCGCACGCGCCGCTTGCCCCGCTGGCAAGGCTCGACCGTTCCAGAACCGTGACCTTGAAGCCGCGCTTGGCGGCAAAGTAAGCGACGGAGGTACCGATGATTCCGCCGCCGACGACAACCACTTCGGCATTGCTACGCATGGGCCTCGCCTCCGGCGAAGGTGGCGCGCGGCACGCGGTCGCCGGCTGATAAAAACGTTTTCCCGGATAGCATGTCCTGCCACTCTAAAGCAGTTCCCGGATTGGTGTACCCGCCGGGCGAAATAAGTGCAGGGGCGTCATCCCGACCGACGTGGAGGGATCTTGTGTTTCCCCGCGGTAAAGCAACACAACAAAAGATTCCTCGGCTCGCGTCGCTCGCTCGGAATGACGTTGTTTGTCGGATACACCAATTCGAAAACTGCTCCAGTTGCCTCGGGATAGTTTTGTGGGCGATCCGCATTCAGCAGTCCATTCGGAAAGAGACTTCCTTGTTTGGGGATTTTAAGCAGGATAATTTGTGGATGCCGGGGTGTCCAGCAGGATTCGCTACGAAACGTGTGATCGCAGTCATAATAGTAAAACGGGCTTGGTAAAACAAGTTCCGCTTCGCCCCGTGTCCTCGCCAATTCACGTCACCAGCGGGCTCGCTCGCCAGCCGCTCGATATCCAAGGCTTATTTTCAGGGAGTAAGATACGGCCGGAACAGGATTTCAAAAAAGCACGCTTCACCGAATTCGGCCGGAGTGTCTCTTCGGGCGGTCGCAACCGACCATGTCGCAATCTTCTAAAGGGGCCAAAGTAAGAAGTAGGTGGGGCACCAGGCAGGAAAGGGAAGTCCAGATGAGCGAAATTGACAATTTGCCTCCGCAGTTTCCACCCAAAGACCCGCCGGCCGCGCCGGATGATCAGCGCGGCTCCGGCTTCAAGGTCGCGACCCGGCTGGTGCATGCCGGCAGCGATCCGGCGCGCTTTGATGGCGTGGTGAACCCGCCGGTTTACCGGGCGTCGACCATCGTTTCGCAGAACCTGGCCGAGCTGCGGCAAAAAAGACAGCTCCAATCCAGTGGCGAGCGCGCCAACAGTTACGGACGCTTCGGCACGCCGACAACCTATGCCTTCGAGGACGCGGTGGCGGAGTTGGAAGGCGGCTACCGCAGCCTGGTATTTCCGTCTGGTCTGGCGGCCTGCACCTGCGCCCTGACGGCCTTCGTTGGCACGGGCGACCACATCCTGGTGCCCGAGAATGCCTATTTTCCGTTGCGGAACTTTGCCCGCAACACGCTCACGCGCTTTGGCGTCGAAGTCGAGTTTTACCAGCCGCTGGACCTCGCGGGAACCATCGCCCGTATGCGCGACAACACGCGCGTGCTCTACGTCGAATCGCCGGGATCGATTACCTTCGAGGTGCAAGACATACCGGCACTGGCCGAAGCGGCGCATCGGCGCGGCGTGGCCGTGCTCATGGATAACACGTGGGCGACGCCGCTCTACTTCAAGCCATTCACCCACGGGGTCGATGTCTCCATCCAGTCGGGGACCAAGTACTTGGTTGGGCACTCGGACGCATTTCTGGGAGTGGTGACCGCGACGCGCGAGAGCTGGGAAAAGGTGCAGCATACGGCGCAGCAATTTGGCCAGATCGCCAGCCCCGACGATGTTTATCTGGGGCTTCGCGGCCTGCGCACCTTGCAAGTACGCCTGGAGCGCCATTGGCGCAACGGCATCGAACTGGCGGACTGGCTCGGCAGCCAGCCCCTGGTGCAAGAGGTGCTGCATCCGGCGCTGCCTTCGAACCCCGGCTACGCGCTCTGGAAGCGGGACTTCACGGGCGCGAGCGGCTTGTTTGGCTTCCAGTTGGCGCCGCTGCCGGAAGAGGCGTTGTCGGCTTTCTTCGACCACCTCGAACTGTTCAAGCTCGGCTATTCGTGGGGCGGGTATGAAAGTCTGATCATGCTCTATCAGACGCACGAGAGGGCCTTGGCTTCGCGTACGAGCGTGGGTGGGGCATTGGTGCGCATTCACGCCGGACTCGAAGACGTGAACGATTTGCGCGCGGATCTGCAGGCGGCCTTCAAACGCGCGGGGGATTGATTTTTCCCCGCCGAAAGGCAGGCGTTGTGCGAAGGTCAATGTCATTCTGACGGCCGCACCGCTTCGAAACGATCAGTTTTTTGCTCCGGCCTGGGCTCCGGCTGCCGCTAACCGCGGCTGTCCGCCTCCGGACTGCTGTTTCAGGATGAGCAGTTTGGATTGGCCTTCGCGTCCACCGGGCAGATAAAGAAACCCGGTCTGGGCGTCGAAGGCAAAAGCGTGTCCCTTGACGTCGACGGGAAGTTCATCGACGGCAGTCAGGCGGTCGCCCGCGTGCATCAGAGCGACATCGCCATAGGAAACGGCCAGAAGGGTGCGACTCTTCGGGTCGAGCCAGAGGCGGTCCGTTCCGGTCGGGGCGGCCACGCGGCCCAGCTCCGTGCCTGTCTTGGCGTCAAGGTCCAGCACGGCGTTACGAATCGCCACATACAGGCGGTCAAGTTGCTGATCGTAGACCAGACCCGTCGGCATAGAGCCCTGCAGTTTGAAGCTCTTGACCGGCTCCAAGGCAGCGGCGCCGTATGCCTGAATCGTCTTTGAGTCCTGCAAACTGACGTAGATCAGGTCGCGTCCGGGATCGAACGCCAGGGATTCCGGGTGCGCCCGGGTGTCTACCGTATGGGTTGTGGTTCCCAATTGGGGATCGACCGTGAGCAGGCGTTGCGCTTCGGCACAGACGACGTAGACAAGCTTGGTCTTAGGAACGTAGAGCAGTGCTCGCGGGGAAAAAGGCAGAGCGATGGTGCGCTGCACCTGGAAGTCGGAAGTCGAGAGCACCACCAGGTTGTTGGCCCCGGATTGGCGATGTAGGCGCGTCCGCCTTCTTCGTCGACCGCGATCCCATGCGGTTGCGACAGGTTGGAAACCTTGCCGATGACCCGCCGCTTCCTGGGGTCGAAAATCTCTACAGTGTTGGCCGTGGCGTGCGAAATCAGCAGCATGCCCTTGGCAAAGGCTGCTTCGTCAAACCCGGGCGTGCCGGGCAGGTCGACCATCCCAATCTGTCTAATGTCCGACGCCCAGAACAGGACAGAGGTAAACAGCACTAAAAGAACGGCTGCAAATTTGCGCATGATGAGACTCGCGAAGTAGCGCCCGCCTCGGGCGATTGGGGCCGATTGCCCCCTCAATTTCTACACCTGTTGTGGGCCGAATGTGTATCCCAAGCTGGACTCCGATATTGTCCCTGTCCTGGCTTGAGCGGTGGCAAGATTCTTCCCGTTGTCTCAGTCCGAGGTATCAGCGGGCCGCCGGCTGATAGGCGCTCCGCATCGGAGTTGAGGCGTTGCAATTGGCCGTTCCGCCCTCGATCGCGGTGCCTTCCTCATAGTCGTTCCAGGTATCGATCATCAGGAACGGCAGCGGATGGTCGGGCGTGTAATAGCGGCGGAACAAGCGCAGGGAATCCTCGAACGTGCGTCCGCAGCGCGGGTCCATTTTGCGGTTTTGGCTCCACGATGCCCGCGCATCGTTGAATCCCGGCCACGCGGCTCCCACGGCCAGCTTACCGGGATATTGGTTGTTCATGGTGACGTAAAAGTGCTCGAGATATTCCCGGCCCCAGTTGCTGCCGTCGGGCTTCCATCCATCCTTGCCCGGTGAAACCCAGGCATAAAAGCCATCGAAGGCACCGGCAAAGTTGGGGTAGGGATCTTTGTAAATCAGTAGCGGCCGCTCTGGCCACTGGTCGACCACGGAGCGGACCTTGCTCCAGTTGGTATGCCTTGCCTTGGGAAAAATAAAAATGACCGGATGCCCATGGTAGCGCAGATAAGACCGACTGGAGATTGCAGACGACGACGCAATGTATCGGTCATAGGCATATTGCAGATCGTTAATGACCGTGCCCGTCGAGTCCTCGGGATTGCTCTCGTCTTCGTCGTACATGATCGCCACCCGGAAGTCGAGTTGCTCCGGCGAGCTGCTGCAACAGGGCATAACTCTGGTCTTCGAAGTGGTGGGGTGCGCCATACCAGTTCACCACGAACGCGGTAATGCCCAAGCCTTTGGCCTCCTCGATTTGCCGCTGCAAGACCGTACGGTCCTGCGACGAGTAGCCGACATCGATATGGCCGGAGCGTCCAAACCATGGCTGATAGGCCGCCAGCACCACGGGACCGCCTTCGGGAGCCTGCAAGGCGCTGGAACGCAGCGTCTTGCGGAAATCGGCCTTGCCGCAGCCCAGTTCGAAGATGAGCATCAGGGGAACCAGCACCAGGAGAGCCCAGCGCATGGATGTCGTCACACGCATATTCATTCCTAGCGTTAGATGACGAATCGGGCAGCAGCGTTGGATTGCGCCAGGAGTCGCGGCAGAAGCGGCTTTAGAGGCATCCAGCCCTGTATGCTGCCGGCTTCGGCTGCCGGTGAGAACTTGTCTCGTCAGCCGGGGTTAGAGGAAGCGGCGAACCGCTCGGGGGCTAAGCCCGCTTATGATTGGCTCTCGACGGCGCGGATCGCGGCTGAAACCGTATCTCTTTAAGAAACTATTTCTCAAAGAGCTATTTATTAAATGACTTTGACCAATCGAAAAAATCGATCACACAATCCTGCTCTCACCTCGGCTGTGCTCCTCGTGCTTTGCGGCATGGGATTTGCCCAGCAAACGCCAACGGTTACGCTTCGGGATTTCAACAATAACAACACGAGTGCGACTTCGGCCGCGAATGGCGCCTCCGGTGGCGCTTCCAACTTCAATTTTGGCGTGGTCAGCAAGGTTCCGATCCGCTCGCTGCTCGGCTCCGACATCCGTATCTATGCCCATCTGATGCCATGGTTCGGCTCGCAGGGACACATCAACGTCGGTTATGACTCAGCCAAGGCCGATCAGCTTCGACCGGCAAGTTGAAGACATGGTGAGCCGAGGGATCGACGGCACGATCGTCTATTGGACCGGAGCATCCGGAAGCGGTCAATGCGGAGCACACAAACCAGGTCGCGATGAAGCTGATGAAAGAAGCGGAGCGGCATCCTGGGTTCCAGTTTGCCATTCAGGAAGACAAGGAGGCGCTCAAGGATTGCGCCAAACAGGGGTGCGATCTCACGGCCGCGCTCGCCGGCGATCTGCGGTACGTGGCGAAGAACTTCTTCAGCTCGCCTGCTTATATGACCATGAACGGCCGGCCGGTTCTCTTCTTCTTCGGGCTGGAAGCCTACAGGAACAGCATCGACTGGGATCGGATTCGGGCCTCTGTGCCGGGGAATCCGCTTTTTGTGTTCCGCAATTCCGTGGGCTTCGACTACCCTCAAAGCGATGGCGCGTTCGCCTGGAACGCCATCGACAAGCTGGATTCGAACGATATCGGCCTTAAGTATCTGGACCACTTTTACCGGGTTGCCGGGCAACATGGCGGAGCTGTTTCGATCGGCTCGGTTTATGCCGGATTCAATGATCGGCTCGCCTCCTGGAGCAAGGGAAGGGTCATCAACGGCAACTGCGGCGATACCTGGCTGAAGACCTTTAGCGTGGCCAGGCAGTACCAGGGTAATCTCTCAGCCGTGCAACTGCTGACCTGGAACGATTACGAAGAGGGCTCGCAAATAGAGCCCGGCATCGACAATTGCGTAAGCGTCCAGGCATCGGCCGCCGAGGGTCGCCTGCGGTGGACGATCAGCGGCAGCCAAAACACCATTCACCACTTTGCCGTGTGGGCATCGAGCGACCGTCGCAACTTTCGGCTGGCAAGTGAACTTCCAGCCAACGCGCGCAGTGTTGGCTTGGCTGATATGGGACTGAATCCGGGGCAGTACAGCTTCGTGGTACAGGCCGTTGGGCAGCCGTCGATGCTCAATCACAACACTGACCCAATCTCGGCTACGCTTCCCTGACGGGCGGCGCGTGTGCCGGAGTTCCGGCTTCGGTGCGCATTTCAGCCCGGCCGCCAAGCTCTGGTCACTCCGCCGGTTTTGCCACAGAACACGGATTCGCGAAAGATATATCCCGCGAGGTAGTCAAGCTTTCTATAGGTCTCAATACTTATCTTTATGGGCTTGAATTTCTAGATGCATGAGTTCCGGCTTTGGTTTAGCATGGCAGCAATATGTCCATAACACGGCTAGATCCTTCCGCGACGTCATGGCAGGCGGCGGGGGCAGACAGCGGCTCTCCTCGGCTGCAAGCGGGCATGGCAACGGTTGCGACCAGCGGCGGTTGCGATTTGACCGTGTGATTTCCCGCTTTCGAGACGCAGGAGCGCTTGCTGGCAAAGAGGCGTTGGGCGCGGCGAGGGATCGCATCCCGCTTCCCGTTTGCGCCATACCAATTTTTTTCTTCCGGTAGAAGCGGAAAACTTGGTATAAGGGGAAATCCTATCTTTGAGGAGTCTAACGACATGCGCGCATTCAAGGTAGTAGGTTTTACAATCTTGGTCGCAACCCTCATTCTGGCCGCGACGTTTCTGACCGGCTGCCAGAGTGGCGGCGATACGCATCAAGATTGGCATCTTGGCCCCGCTTTCGGGCCCCGTGCCCACCTTCGGGGTTATGACTCGTGATGCCGCCCTGCTGGCGATCGAGGAATGGAATGCCAAAGGTGGCGTTCTCAACAAGAAGATTGTTCCGGTCGTCGAAGACAGCCAGTGCACGCCGGACCCGGCCGTCAACGCCGCCAACAAACTGATCGATCAGGACAAGGTCCACTATCTGATCGGTGAGATTTGCTCCAAGGCGTCGATTCCGGTATCCGAAATTGCCAACGCCAAGAAGGTCATTCAGATCAGCACCGCTTCCACCAACCCTGCCGTTACCGTGACCAAAGACGGCAAGGTGAAGGACTACATCTACCGTGCGTGCTTCATCGATCCGTTCCAGGGCACGGTGGCGGCCAAGTTCGCCCTCAACACGCTGAAGGCCAAGACGGCTTTCATCATGCTGGATCAGGCAAATGACTACGTAAAGGGTCTGGCCGAGTATTTCGAGAAGTCGTTCACGGCGGGTGGCGGCAAGATCGTCGGCAAGGAAACCTACACCTCCAAGGACACGGATTTCTCAGCCATTTTGGCGAAAGTTGCCGCAGCCAAGCCGGATATGATCTATCTTCCCGACTACTACAACGTCGTGAACCTGGCCGCCAAGCAAGCCAGGGAAAAGGGCATCAAGGCCCCGTTCATGGGCGGCGATGGTTGGGATTCTTCCGATCTGGATCTGAAGGCTGTGGACGGTGGATACTTCACCAACCACTACTCTCCGCATGACACGCGGCCGGAAGTTCAGAACTTCGTAAAGGCCTTCGGCGACAAGTACAAGGATGACAAAGGCCAGCCCAAGGTTCCGGACGCCCTGGCAGCTTTGGCGTATGACGCCACGAACCTTATGCTGCACGGCGATCAAAGACGCCGGCGCGGACGACACAGGAAAAGTAAAGGACGCCCTGAATAAGATCAGCTTCAACGCTGTTTCGGGTAAGATCACCTATGATGCGAATCATAACCCGGTGAAGTCTGCCACGATTCTGGCCGTCAAGAACAACCAGATAGTATTTGACTCGGTTGTGAATCCGTAATTGCTGTTCATAAATCGATGGACATCCGAGGTGAGGGCTATCGGTATTGCCCGCCTCGGGTGCTTGTCGCGTATCTCGACGCTTGAATTTGCCTGGAGGCAATCACTCGAATGGAAGTCTCACCCTCCGCTCGGCAAGGCGCTCCGCGCGCCCGACGATCCGGTAAGCGCTTGGCCTGGATTGGCCAGGGATTGCTGCTGCTGATCGCCGTGGCAGCCGTTGTTCTCTTGGCCCATGATTTCATCCAAAACCCTTCTCTGTTCATTCAGATCATTATTAGCGGGCTGCAGTTGGGGTTTGTCTACGCTCTCATTGCCCTTGGCTACACCATGGTCTACGGCATCGTCAAGTTGATCAATTTTGCCCACGGCGATGTTTTTATGGTGGGATCTTTCGTCAGCTTCTACGCCGTAACCCGATTTCAGCTCCACGTCTGGCCGTCGGCTGTATTTCCCAACATGCCGCACATGTGGGTGGTGGTCATCGGCTCGACGAGCGTCGTCCTGCTTTCGATGGTGGTTTGCGCGATCATGGCGGTCGTCATAGAACGCGCGGCTTACAAGCCGCTGCGCAATGCCCCCCGCATTGCCGCGCTGATCACGGCCATTGGGGTTTCCTTCTTTCTGGAATTTTTCGGCGCCTTGAGCTTTGTTTTTTCGCCGCGATTCATCCCCTACCAGCGCCCGTTCGATGTGGTTACCTGGTATTTCAACAAGGGCTTTCACCGGGTGCATCCGGGGCAGATCGCTGCCGGATAATAGCGTTACGTTCTCCAATATTTTTCTTCTGATTATTGGGGCCTCCATCCTCGTGCAGATACTGCTTCAGTTCCTGGTGCGCAACACGAAGATGGGCAAAGCCATGCGGGCAGCTTCTTTCGACAAGCCGACTGCGCGGCTGATGGGCATCAACGTCGACCAGGTTATTTCATTTACCTTCGCGGTTGGCGCGGCTTTTGCCGGGCTGGGTGGCGTCTTGTACGCCATCGCCTATTCGTCGATCTGGACCCAACTTGGCATTCTGCCTGGCCTGAAGGCCTTCGTGGCGGCTGTCCTGGGCGGCATTGGCAGCATTCCTGGCGCCTTTGTGGGCGCGCTCATCATGGGCCAAGCCGAGGCATTAACCATGGGCTATATTTCCACGCCAATGCGGGACGCGGTGGCCTTCGCCATCCTGATCCTGGTCCTGCTGGTGCGCCCGACCGGTATCTTCGGGGAGCCTGAAAGGGAGAAGGCGTAGCCGATGGACATTAATTTTGGCTTCCTCGCAGTCAGCATATTGAAGATCGTAGGGATCATCGCCTGGATCTACGGCGTTGTCTGGGCCCTTGGCCATCCCTCTCGCTGGGTAAAACTTGCCGGAATCCTCGGCGCCTGCGGCATCGTGCAGATCGCCATTTCGGTCCCGATCGCCGGCTCCCCGATTTTCAGCGACTTCGATAGTGGACTTTTATTCCAAGCCTGCGCCATCGCGATGGTGTCGCTCGGCCTGAACCTGATCTATGGTTTCAACGGCCAGTTCAGCCTTGGCCAGTGGGGCTTCTACGGCATTGGCGCCTATACCGCGGCAGACATTACCTATCGTTGGACGAATGGTGATGCGAAGGGGCTCGTGGTCGTCGGGTTGGGCGTCACGCTGGGCGCCCTGATGATTTTCGGTATCCAGCGCTTCCTGCGGAGATACCAAGGGGTGCCGGTGCTCTCGGCTTTTACCCTCTATCTGATTGGAAGCGTCGTGGTCGGGACTTGTCGCAACTAGCGGTCGGCCATTGGGTTAACCCGCTTCTGTCGCCGCTTCTCGGGTCGCCCGATGCGCCTGGGGTTTTGACGCGCGGGCTGCCTCTCCAGATGGTGTACCTGCTCGCCGTGCTCTTGGCCGGCGCCTTTGCCGCCGAAGTGAGCTT
The DNA here is from genome assembly GCA_963786555.1 of uncultured Acidobacteriota bacterium. Taxonomy (GTDB): domain Bacteria; phylum Acidobacteriota; class Terriglobia; order Terriglobales; family Acidobacteriaceae; genus CAWBRT01. Next base: position 330,491 of record CAWAZO010000001.1, on the reverse strand, counting down.
CCTCTTCGGACTTCCGGTTCTCAGCTCTGGGAAGCGACTACTTTGGAATCGCAACCTTGGGATTCACCATCGTGGTGAACACCCTGATGATCAACTCCGACACGATCCTCCCCTTCCCCGAAATGAAGGGTGGGCGAGGCATGATCGGCATTCCGAAGCTTACCACCTGGTTCTGGGCCTTCTCGTTCCTCATCGCGATTGTTGTTGTCATGCGCAACATGATTCATTCGAGTACGGGACGCGCCATTATGTCGGTGCGTGAAGACGAGACCGCTTCCAAGGTCATGGGCATTGAGGTGGCGAATTACAAGCTCCTGTCCTTTGTCGTAGGAAGCTTTTTTGCAGGAGTCGGCGGCGGAGTCTATGCTCACTTCATCGGATTCCTGAGCCCCGGAACCTTCGATTTCCTGGTGAGTTTCAATCCTCTGATCATCGTCGTTTTCGGTGGGCTGGGTAGCATTACTGGAACTCTGGCTGCATCCTTCGCCTGGATATTCTTCCTGGAAGGGCTGCTGCGGGTGCTGCTTGGCCAATTGGGAACGGAAGCTCCGACTTGGCGCTTCGTACTGTACCCAATTGCCTTGCTTCTGCTTATGCTGCTGCGGCCCAAGGGGCTGCTTGGGAGTGTGGAATGGGGCTTCCTCAAGACACCCACATGTCCCGGTGCGTAAGCGTGAGCCGGTGAAGGCCGATGCACGAGGCGCCGAATCCGGGGAAAAGATCGGTGTGGATCAACCAGGATAACCGCAACCGGCAAAGGGTACCGTCGTCGGTTCGTGCGGCGTGTTCTGCCCTATCGTTTGAGCGAGCAAGAATACCCTCAGGATTCCCGCTCTTAGTCTGCCCGGCTTGCGGGAATCCACTTTGGAGCATTGGAAATGCCGGCTGAAGCAACATCCAGTTTGCCCGCACCTCTCTTGGAGATCCAAGGGCTGACGAAATTTTTCGGCGGCCTGCGGGCCGTCAACGATCTCACGATGACCGTAAGGCAAGGTGAGTTGGCGGGCCTGATCGGTCCTAACGGAGCAGGGAAGACGACCGTCTTCAACATGATCAGCGGCCTGTATGTCCCCAGCAGCGGAGACATACGGTTGCAAGGGCATGAGCACGGTGGGGATGGAATCCTTCGAGGTCACCCGCCTGGGCATCGGCCGCACCTTCCAGAACATCCGCCTGTTTCCTAATTTGACGGTGCTGGACAATGTGCGCATTGCCTACCATCCCCATGCGGGATACGGGTTTTTCGACGGTATCCTGCGAACTCACCGGTTCGAGGTGGGCGAGCAGGAGATGACGGAGCAGGCGCAGGATTTCCTGAGCCATCTTCGATCTGGAGCGGATTCAGAACGAACTGGCCCGCAACCTCCCTTATGGCCAACAGCGGCGAGTGGAAATTGCGCGCGCCCTGGCATCGGATCCGCGCTTGTTGCTCCTCGACGAGCCGGCGGCTGGAATGAACCCCTCCGAGATTGTCAATCTGATGGAGCTGATTCACTTTATCCGGGACCGGTTCAAGTTGACCATCCTCTTGATCGAACACCAGATGCGGGTCGTGATGGGCATCTGCGAGCACATCACGGTGATGGACTTCGGTGAGGTCATCGCGCGGGGAAACCCAAAGGAAATCCAGGAGAACCCGAAGGTCATCGAGGCCTATCTAGGCAAGGGAGCCGTCAGTGCTACTTGATGTGAAGGATCTGAACGTTTATTACGGCGCCATTCACGCGCTTCAGGGAATCTCCTTTACCGTCAACCAAGGGGAGATCGTTACTCTTATCGGCGCCAACGGAGCTGGCAAGTCTACCACCTTGCGCACCATCTCCGGCTTGCTTCGTCCCCGCCGCGGCACCGTCGCCTTCAAGGACGAGGACATCACCATGACGCCGGCGGAGCAAATCGTGCGGCGCGGGGTGGTGCACATCCCGGAGGGGCGCAAGATTTTTGCCCCTATGACAGTGCGTGAGAACCTGGAGATGGGCGCTTACACGCGCACCGATCCGACGGAAATCCAGCAGAGCATGGAACGTGCGTTTGCCAGCTTCCCACGTCTCAAAGAGCGCCTCAACCAGCTCGGCGGAACGCTATCCGGCGGTGAGCAGCAGATGCTGGCTATGGCGCGCGCGTTGATGAGCCGCCCTGTTCTTCTGCTCATGGATGAGCCGTCCATGGGGCTCAGCCCAATCATGACAGAGGAGATTTTCCGCATCATTCAGGAGATCAACTCCCAGGGAACCAGCATCCTGCTGGTCGAACAGAATGCTCTGATGGCTTTGCAGATTGCCAATCGGGCTTACGTGCTGGAGACGGGACGCATAGTCCTGGAAGGATCGGCCAAAGAGCTGCGCGAGAGCACGCGCGTGCGAGAGGCCTATCTCGGGACATTGAAGAGCGGGCGCTTTCAGAGTTATTTTGAGGTTATAAGCCGTTCCGGACGAGTTCTCCGGAACGGCTTTTTCGTGCTTGGGGCTAGAGCGGTTCCCGAGAAGCTAGATCCTCTCGGAATTGTTCTTGGCCGCCGCTCCCTGTTGGTCGCAACGACCGATGGACCGCGGCTTCGGGATACACCATCTTGGGAACCGCTGTAGCAGGTTGATGAATAACGCGTCGAAGGAGCAATCGGGACGCCACAGAATAGCGTGGCAACTATACGGAACGATAGAAATTGTGGATACCATCCCGCAAATGAATCGCTCTAAGTTTGCTGTTGCCCCGCAATGCTTTGAGGGAGATGAACTCAGGGAGCGAACTGGCGGCAGACGCGCGTGCGGGCATGCGCATCTCTGAAGGTGGAATGCTTGTGACACTTGCAAGAATGAAGGACGCCGCGAGGCGTCCTTGAGGAGGGATGGTTGGATGATTAGATTGCTTTACAGCTAAGCTGTGTGCACGGTTTCGGCAGTCTCGCTCTCACCGAGGTAGAGTTTGATTTTTTCCAGCAAGGCGGGAAAGAGCTGCTCTTTTTGCAGGCAGGCATTCACGTCCTTGCCGCCGTCCACCGGCCCATAACCGGTAACGATGATGACCGGAACGCTGGGATCTTTCTGATGCACCTGCCGTGCCAGCTCCAAGCCATTCATGCCTTCCATGCGGAAATCCGTAACCAGGATATCGAATTTCTCCTGGCCGAATTTATCCAGCGCATCGGCGGCACTGTAAGCGGAGACTGCCCGGTAGCCTTGCATTTCCAGAATTTCACAACTCAATCGCGCCAGCACCTCGTGGTCGTCGACGAACAAGATAGCCTTCATGGAATCACCTTTGTTTTCGGCAGCATCTCGAAGTTGGCTACTAGATAGTTAGTGTAGAGAATTCCCCGTGGAGATGCCTTTTAGGGTAAATTTTACATAAATCTTGAGTGACCGCTCGTGATCGATGGACTTTCGAAATCTCATTCCAGACGCGCAATGACGCGCAAAGTGACGTTCTCCAGCAACCCCGTCTGTCCGGCTGCTTCGTGAAAGACAGCTTCGCGAACGATGACTGCGCGAGAGATGCCGTCGCAAAACTAGCCCACCGATAGTACCTCAACCCTGCGGCTCTCGCCAGCGAAAGCCGGCGCGGCAGCGGAAGAGCGGTGCGGTTTTATGGTCGTCAATGTTTGCGCGTAAGATCGTTGCGAGGAGTCTTAACATCCAAACGGTCCGGAGGTTTTGGTGATGGAGAAAAGAAGACTTGGCAGGACGGAGCTGGAGGTTTCGGCCCTGGGACTCGGCTGTATGGGGATGTCGGATTTCTACGGCGGCCGCAATGATGAGGAATCGGTTGTAACCATTCATCGCGCTCTGGAACTGGGAATTAATTTCCTCGACACCTCGGACATGTATGGTCCGCACATCAACGAGGAACTGGTCGGACGAGCCATCCAAGGGCATCGGCAGCAGGTCGTATTGGCTACCAAATTCGGCATCATGCGCGATCCGAAAAACCCCAATCTGCGCGGGGTGAATGGCCGTCCCGAGTACGTTCGCAGCGCCTGCGAGGGCAGCTTGCGGCGGTTGCAGGTCGAGGTGATCGACCTCTATTACCAGCACCGGGTCGACGCCGATACGCCCATCGAAGAGACGGTGGGCGCCATGAAGAAACTGGTGGAAGAAGGCAAGGTGCGCTACCTGGGGCTCTCGGAAGCCGCGCCGGAGACCCTGCGGCGGGCCAACCAGGTGCATCCGATCGCCGCCCTGCAAACCGAATACTCGCTTTGGACCCGCGACCCCGAACAGGGCTTGCTGGCCACCTGCCGGGAACTCGGAGTCGGCTTCGTCGCCTACAGCCCGCTGGGACGCGGATTTCTGACGGGACAGTTCAAGCACTTCGAGGAGCTGCCGGCCGACGACTACCGTCGCACCTCGCCGCGCTTTCAGGGAGAAAACTTCCAGAAGAACCTGGACCTGGTGAAGCGCGTAGAAGAGATCGCGAAGCAAAAGGGCTGTCTTGCCTCTCAGTTGGCGCTTGCCTGGGTGCTGGCGCAAGGCAAGGATATCGTTCCCATCCCGGGCACGAAGCGTCGCAAGTATCTGGAAGAGAACGCGGCCGCCGTGGATGTAAAGCTTACGCCGGAAGAGCTGCGGCAAATCAACGAGGTGTTCCCGCCGGAGGCCGTCTCGGGAACGCGCTATCCGGAAGCCGTGATGCACCTGGTTGGAAGGTAAACTTTGCCCAGCATGGGCGAATAGGGCGCCTGCCGGGACCCGCCGTCCGAACGGGCAATTACCGGGTGTCCCGGTGCTTTTGGGGGCCGTTCGATTCATCATTTCCGCATTTCCGCCGTTCACTCCGAGGCTGTGACCGGGGTGAACGGCTATAATCAAGTTTCTGAATAAAAGCTGTCTGATTAAACCTGCACTCTCAATGAAAACTGCACGAGCGCCGAGGCGCCGATCCATAAGAAGGGAATCGTTATGACTGAAATCGAAATGATTCATGCGCGCGAAGTTCTGGATTCACGCGGAAACCCCACGGTAGAAGCTGAAGTGACACTGGTGAGCGGGGCGAAGGGCCGCGCCATCGTTCCCAGCGGTGCCTCCACCGGCGAGCACGAGGCCGTGGAGCTTCGCGACGGCGACAAGTCGCGTTACCAAGGCAAGGGCGTGCTCAAGGCCGTGAACAACGTGAACGAGGTGATCGCTCCGGCGCTCGAGGACATGGATGCCGCGTCTCAGGCTGAGATCGACGCCAAGATGATCGAACTGGATGGCACGGAAAACAAGGGCAAACTCGGCGCCAACGCGATTCTGGCGGTCAGCATGGCTTCGGCGCGCGCGGTTGCCGATTACTACGATATGCCGCTCTACCGTTATCTGGGCGGCGTCACGGCCAACATTTTGCCGTGCCCGATGATGAACATCATCAATGGCGGAGCGCACGCCGACAGCAATGTGGATTTTCAGGAGTTCATGGTGATGCCGGTCGGAGCGCCATCGTTCGCCGAAGCGCTGCGCTGGGGAGCCGAGACGTTTCATGCCCTGAAGGCGGTGCTGAAGAAGAAGGGTTATAACACCGCGGTCGGCGACGAGGGCGGTTTTGCTCCCTCGCTCAAATCCAACGCCGAAGCCATCGAAGTAATTCTGGAAGCCATCGGGCAAGCCGGCTACAAGGCGGGCGATCAGATCGCGATTGCGATCGACCCGGCATCGAGCGAATTTTTCAGCGATGGCAAATACACCTTCAAGAAGAGCGATAAATCCAGCAAGAGCGCGGCCCAGATGGTGAAGTTCTATGCCGACTGGGTTCGCCAATACCCGATCGTCTCGATTGAAGACGGTCTGGCCGAGGACGATTGGGAGGGCTGGAAACTGTTGACCGACGAGATCGGCGACAAAATCCAACTCGTCGGTGACGACAACTTTGTGACCAATACGGCGCTGCTGGCTCGCGGTATCGACTCGGGCGTGGCCAATTCGATCCTGATCAAACTGAACCAGATCGGCACCATCACCGAGACCCTGGAAGCGATTGAGATGGCGCGCCGCAACGGCTACACGGCCGTGATCTCGCACCGCTCGGGCGAAACCGAAGACACATTCATCGCGGACCTGGCGGTAGCCACCGGCGTCGGCCAGATCAAGACCGGCTCGGCTTCGCGTACCGACCGCATCTCCAAGTACAACCAGTTGCTGCGCATCGAAGAACAGCTCGGAGCCGCGGCGAACTTCCTCGGCCTGGCGGCGCTGAATTATAACGGCGAGCTGATGGAAACAGCCGGAGCATAACTTGACTGTTGTGTTGAGAAGGCGGCTGAAAAACTGTTCTCCGCGGGTGTCATCCTGAACGTAGCCGGAGTCCCCGGCAACGGCCGCTTTTATCGTTGCTGGGGTGGAGGTCGGGGTCCCCAACAAGCCCGCTGATGGCTTGATGGGGTGAAGGAGCGAAGGATCTGCTGTTGGCGAGCGTTGCAAGCAAAGCAGATCCTTCGGTCGTGCAACACCGGCACGACCTCAGGATGACACTTCTTATGAGTTACGAGTTTTTCAGCAGCATGCGGCTATAGAAAACTTCCCCAGCTTCGCGTCGAACAGCACGATGCCGGGGCTGGGGCTCCAAACTGAAGTCAATTTTTTGATCTGCAATCTGCCTTTTTGAATCGACAATGCCTAAGCCCAAACCGCTCGTTCTGATCGTCCTCGATGGCTGGGGGTATGCTCCGCCCTCGAATGCCAATGCTATTTCGCTGGCGCGCAAGCCGAATTACGACAAGCTGCTCGCCGAGTATCCGAACACCCTGATTCACACCAGTGGGCGCTTTGTCGGGCTGCCGGACGGGCAGATGGGCAACAGCGAAGTCGGGCACCTGAACATCGGCGCCGGGCGCGTCGTTTACATGGACGTCACCCGCATCGATCTGATGATCGAAAACGGTGAGTTGTTCCGGCATCCCGTGCTGCTCGACGCGATGAAGCACGCCAAGATCAACGGGCGGCGGCTGCACTTTTGCGGATTACTCTCCGACGGCGGCGTGCACTCGCAGCAGAATCATCTCTACGCGCTCTTGAAGATGGCGAAGCAAAATGGGCTGGAGCGGGTTTTTGTGCACTGCTTTATGGATGGCCGCGACACGGCGCCGGACTCCGGCGCGGCCTACATCGAGCAGTTGCAGCAGAAGATGCGCGAGTACGGCGTCGGCCGGATCGCTACCGTCAATGGCCGCTACTACGCCATGGATCGCGACCGCAAGTGGGATCGCGAAAAGCGGGCGTTCGATGCCATGGTGCACGGCAAGGCCGAAGCCACCTATACCGACCCGGTGCGGGGGATGAAGGAATCCTACGATCGCGGCGTCACCGACGAATTTATCATTCCGTTTGTCTGCCCGGACGCGCGCGGCGAAGCCGTGGGTACGATCCGCGATGAAGATGTGGTGATCAACTTTAATTTTCGCGCCGACCGGGCGCGGCAGATTACGCGCTGCCTGGCGCGTGAGAGCGGCATCACCGTCGAGGGCGGACGCGATCTTCCGGATGCGGCGGCGCTGGACACGGTCATTCCTCGCGACGAGGTGCCGAAAAACTTGCAGTACGTTTGCATGACCGAGTACGACGCCAAGTTCAAGCTGCCGGTCGTGGTGCCTTCCGAGCGCCTGACGAATATTCTGGCGAACGTCATGGCCAACCTCGGCCTGCGCAATCTGCGGGTCGCCGAAACCGAGAAATACGGGCACGTCACGTTCTTTTTCAATGGCGGAGTGGAGAAGCCGTTTCCGGGCGAAGAGCGCATGCTGATCCAGTCGCCGAAGGTGGCCACCTACGATTTGCAGCCGGAGATGAGCGCCCAAGGCGTCGCCGAAGCCATTGTGAAAGCCATCGAAGACAAGACGTTCGACGTGGTTATCGCCAACTTCGCCAACGCCGACATGGTCGGGCACAGCGGCAAGATTCCGCCAACCATCCGGGCCGTCGAGACCGTCGACGGCTGCCTGGGCGAGGTTTATGCGGCCATCAAGCGCTGCGGCGGCGTCCTGCTGGTGACCGCCGATCATGGCAACGCCGAGCAGATGATCGATTCCAAAACCGGCGGACCGCAAACGGCTCACACCACCAATCCGGTTCCGTTCCTCTACATCGCCGAAGATGCGAAGCAGTACGGGCTGCGCCCGGATGGCTCCTTGCAGGACATAGCGCCGACCGTGCTCGGCGTGCTGGGTGTTCCGCAGCCCAAGGAGATGACGGGGCGCGATCTGCGGGTCAAAAAGAGCACGTAGGCCGTTCGCGATTGGCGGTAAACGGGTTTTATCGGAGTTGATTTTCAACGCTGCTGGTTTCGACCATGCTGGTTATGCCAATGAAACTTGTCATTGCGGTTCATCATCATTTCCATCTCTGGATACCGCCGAAGTGGTTTGCCGAGCGCCTTCGGCACGATTTTCCGCAACTCGCTGTGGTGCAACTCGAGGGCTACGACGGCCTCAAGACAGAGATCGTGGACGCCGATCTGATGATCGCGTTTTCGATGCGGGCGGAACAATTCAAGGCGGCCAGCCGATTGCGATGGATTCACTCGACCGCCGCCGCCGTGCATGCGCTGCTGCTGCCGGAGTTGGTGGCCAGCGAAGTGGTGGTGACGAACGCCCGCAGCGTGCATGGCCCGGCGGTGGCCGAACACGCCATGGGCATGATTTGGACCGTTGGCAGGCAACTGCATCGAGTGCGCGACTTTCAACACAAACACGTGTGGGCGCAGGAACTGTTGTGGGATGAAGTGCCACATGCGCGCGAAATGCGCGGCGCAACCCTGCTCATCGTCGGCTTCGGCGCCATTGGGCGTCCGCTGGCGCAGATAGCGCACGCGGCGGGAATGCGCGTGATCGCCGTGCGGGAGCATCCACGGCGTCCCAGCGAGCCCGCGGAGCGGGTCTTTGGCTTTGATGAACTGGATGAAGCACTGCCGCTGGCCGACTTTGTGGTGATGGCCGCGCCGGTGACGGAAAAGACCACGGGCCTGTTCAACGAAGCGCGGCTCCGCAAGATGAAGCGTGGCGCTTGCCTGTTCAATGTGGGCCGCGGCATCCAACTCGACTCGGACGCCCTGGTGCGCGTCATCCGCGAAGGTCATCTCGCCGGGGCCGGGCTCGACGTCGTGGAAAAGGAGCCGCTTCGGCCCGACTCGCCGTTGTGGGACGTGCCTGAGATCCTGATCTCGCCTCATGTCGCCGGCTTTGACGACCGGCTATGGGAGCGGCAGTACGAACTCTACGCGGAGAATCTGCGGCGCTATTTTGCCGGTGAAGCGCTGCTCGGCTTGGTCGACAAACAAAAAGGGTACTGAGAACAAAGGTTTCAAGGTTGCAGAGTTTCAAGCCGTTCTACAGAAGGTGTAGCCCACGGATGACCCCATAAAGATGTCATGCTGAGAGACATCGGGGGCTCCGAGGGACGCCGCTTTTTGCGTCGGTTGGGGTGGTGGCGCGAAGCATCCCATGGAACCGTCACAACCGCGCCGTAAGGGGCTTTTCAATGAAATCCGCAGGGGTGCACCTCAGCCCCACGCGGTGCAGGGATGCTTCACTACGTTCAGCATGACAAGGCATCCTACGCAGTCATCGGGGTACACCAACTCGAATTGCTCTAAGGGGCTCGAAAACAGATGGGTGTTGCGAAACTTTGAAACCTCGGAAACATTGAAACCGGCTTCCTTTAACCCTGCTTCTTTAACCCTGCTTTTAATCCTGGCACGCGGCGGCGGCGACCGGAACCGGCACCTGTTCGACAATTTCCAGCCCGAAGCCTTCGAGCGACGCCACCTTGCGCGGACGATTGGTCAGCAGGCGCAAGTGCGTGAGCTTGAGGTCGCTCAGGATCTGAGCGCCGATGCCGATTTCGCGTTGCGTCTTGCGCTGCGAATCCGGAAGGGTTGGCAGGCGAATGTCGCGATGAAATTGCAGGGTGATTTTTTCGCCCAGCTTTTCGACCGAAAAGCCCCTGGAAGTCTGGTGTAAATAAATGATGGCGCCGCGGCCTTCTTCGGCAATCATGCGCATCGATTGGTCCAGCATGTTGCGGCATTCGCAAGAGGTGGCGCCGAAAACATCACCGGCCAGGCAATGCGAGTGCATGCGCACAAGGGTCGGAAGATCGCCGGCTTTTTCCACCTCGCCCTTCACCAGCGCAACATGCGCCTGGCCGTCGATCTGCGACTGATAGGCGATCATGCGAAACTCTCCGTAACGGGTGGGAACCATCGCCTCGCCGACCCGCACAAGGTAGGTTTCGGTTTGCATACGGTAGCGGATGAGTTCGGCCACGGTCAGCATCTTCATCTTGTGCTGGCGGCAGAATTCCTTCAGTTGCGGCACCCGGGACATGGTGCCATCGTCATTCATGATCTCGCAGATGACGCCGGCGGGAATCAGTCCGGCCATGCGGGCCAAATCGACAGAAGCCTCGGTCTGTCCGGCGCGAACCAGCACGCCGCCCTGGCGGGCGCGCAAGGGAAAGACGTGTCCGGGACGGGCCAGATCGCCCGGGCGAGTCGCAGGATCAATCGCCACCTTGATGGTTTGGGCGCGGTCGAAGACCGAGATGCCGGTGGTAACGCCGTCGCGCGCGTCGATGGATTCGGTGAACGCGGTGCCGAAGTTGGAAGTGTTCTCGGCGCTCATGGGGCCGAGCCGGAGCTGATCCAGACGCTGTTCGGTCATCGCCAGGCAGATCAGGCCACGGCCGTACTTCGCCATGAAGTTGATCGCCTCGGGGGTGACATTTTCGGCGGCCATGGTCAAGTCGCCTTCATTTTCGCGGTCTTCATCGTCACACACGATGACCATCCGACCGGCGCGAATTTCTTCAATCGCGGCAGGCACGTCACAGAACTGCGTTTCTTGAGTCATAGCGGATAGGAAAATTCTACCAAACCCAGGGCTTGCCGGCTGGAGTTTAGCCGCACGGCGAAACTCGGCTCTTTCCGGCCACAGGGACCGCTCAGCCGGGCCAAAAGTGCTAGTGTGCTGTCCCAAAAATTCGCCGCATAAGTTTCAGAATGTCATCCTTCGCGAAGCGAAGGATCTATGCATTACGAATCAAATCCATAGATTCTTCGCTCGCTGCGCTCGCTCAGAATGACACCTCAAAAGTTATTGCGCGAACTCAGGATGACGCTTCGATGAGTTTTTCCGCAGCCTGCTGGAGCTGTGGAAGGATTGGTCCCCTTTCATGGCCCTCGAAAGGCACTCGATTTTCTCTCCGGGTTCGGCTACAAACTACCTATGACGCACGCAAAGCTGGTGGAAGCCGCCGTCGCCTGGCTGCGGCGCTACCGATGTGGAATTGTGCTGAGCGAGCAAGGCTGCACGAGCGGTGAAATGCCGGATGCGATTGGCTGGAAAGGGAAATGCCATTCCGTGCTCGCCGAGTGTAAGCTGAGCCGCGCCGACTTCCTCGCCGATCGCGAAAAGCAGTGGCGGACGGATCCGGAGGTCGCCCTGGGCTGCGAGCGCTATTATGTGGCGCCCCGCGGTTTATTGCGGATCGAAGAAATGCCCGAGGGATGGGGGCTGCTGGAACTGCATGCCCGCGAAATGGTGGTGAGCCGGAAATCGAAACGTGATTTGCGGCGGCCCGGCGGCCTGATGAACGAGATGAACCTGCTGCTGGCGAGCCTGCGGCGGGTGGAAGTCCGCATTGAGCCGCAAACCATTACCGACTTTCTGAAATGGAAGAATCGGCTGGCCGAGTACAACGGCGGCGCTTTGCCGGAAGGAGTGCTGGCCCCGGAGCAGGAGAAGAATCCGCACCTGATGTAATCAAAAATTCATAAATCTCGTGCGAAGAGGCTAAATTCGAAGCGAATCGCATAAGAGATTCGCCCGGATGGGCCGCTTATCACTCTGCCTTGTGAAGTAACTCACAAAAAATGGCCTGTTCCGAGAGGAATCACGAAATTTTGTGAGGACCATCACAGCGAATTTGTGCATTGGGCTCTGTAATGGATCTTGTTCCCTGAGTTGCGTTGTCCTGAACTGGCGGTAAGTTCTCAGATCAGCATGGGCCTTTGCGAAAGCACGTCATCATAGTTCGCGAATTTGGTTACCAGACGTTGAGCCAGCGCAGACAGATCAGGGACTCGCCGGAGAGATGGTCGCCGACGAATGCGGAGCGTGCCTGATGTGCGGGACTAGTGCTGGCGCGGCTCCACGACAACTCCGGATTCAGCGATTGGCCGTTGTAACCGTGGCTTGTTCCAAGCCTCGCGGTGGAACGGCAACCTAAACAAAATTTTGCATTCGAGAGTGGATCATTCGATGAACAGACCTTACAAAACGATTGATGGCAATGAAGCGGCTGCATACGTTGCCCACAAAATCAACGAGGTCATCGCGATCTATCCGATCACTCCCTCGTCACCGATGGGAGAGTTTTCGGATCAATGGTCGTCTGATGGCCAGCCGAACATCTGGGGCACAATTCCCCAGGTAGTTGAGATGCAGAGCGAGGCCGGAGCGGCCGGCGCGCTGCACGGGGCATTACAAGGCGGTTCCCTGGCTACCACATTCACATCTGCGCAGGGCCTGCTGCTGATGATCCCGAACATGTACAAGATCGCCGGCGAGTTGACCCCCTGCGTGATTCATGTTGCGGCCCGCTCCCTGGCGGTGCAAGCGCTGTCGATTTTTGGCGATCACCAGGATGTCATGTCGGTGCGCGGCGTCGGCTTTGCCATGCTGGCCTCGAACTCGGTCCAGGAAGTCATGGACATGGCGCTGATCGCACAAGCGTCCTCGATGGAATCGCGCGTGCCGTTCCTGCATTTCTTTGATGGCTTCCGCACCTCGCATGAGGTTGCCAAGGTACAGGCCTTGGCCAGGGAAGATCTGCGCGCGATGATTTCCGACGACTTGGTTCAGGCGCACCGCAAACGCGGACTGACCCCGGATCGTCCCATGCTTCGCGGCACGGCGCAGAACCCTGATGTCTACTTCCAGGGACGCGAGACCGTAAACCCCTACTATCTGGCCGTCCCCACCATCGTGCAGAATACGATGGATAAATTTGCCAAACTGGTCGGCCGCCAGTACCAGTTGTTCCAGTATTCCGGCGCGCCGGATGCGGAACGGGTGATCATCCTTACGGGTTCCGGCGCTGAAGTTGCCGAGGAAGCCGTGGACACACTGGTCGAAAAGGGCGAGAAGATCGGGTTGATCAAGGTTCGCCTCTATCGTCCGTTCTCGGCCGAGCATTTCCTCGCGGCCCTGCCGGCCACGACCAAGAGCATCGCGGTGCTGGACCGCACCAAGGAGCCCGGCAGCCTGGGCGAGCCAATGTACCAGGATGTGCTGACCGTACTGGCCGAAGCGCAGGCCGGCGGCACGCTGAAGTTCACGTCCATGCCGAAGGTGATCGGCGGCCGTTACGGACTCTCCTCCAAGGAGTTCACGCCGGCGATGGTCAAAGGCGTTTTCGACGAGCTGGCAAAGGCGAAGAGCAAGAACCACTTCACCGTCGGCATCGTTGACGACGTCACCCACACCAGCATCGACTACGATCCGCAGTTTTCAACCGAGCACGCCAAGACGGTGCGCGCGCTGTTCTACGGACTGGGCGCCGACGGCACGGTGGGCGCAAACAAGAACTCGATCAAGATCATCGGCGAAGACACCGATTTCTACGCGCAGGGTTATTTCGTCTACGACTCGAAGAAGTCGGGCTCGATTACGACCTCGCACTTGCGCTTCGGTCCCAAGCCGCTGAAGTCGAGTTACCTCATCTCGCGCGCGAATTTCGTGGCTTGCCACCAGTTCTCGTTCCTGGAGCGCATCGATATGTTGCGCTATGCGGACCAGAACGCGGTGTTCCTGCTGAACAGCCCGTTCCCGGCCGATCAGGTCTGGGACGAGATGCCGCGCAAAGTGCAGCAGCAGATCATCGATAAAAAGCTGAAGTTCTACGTGATCGACGGCTACCAGGTTGCCAAAGACACTGGCATGGGCAGCCGCGTGAACACCATCATGCAGACCTGCTTCTTCGCCATTTCGGGCGTGCTGCCGAAGGATGAAGCGATCGATGCCATCAAGAAGTCGATCAAGAAGACCTATGGCAAGCGCGGCGACGCGATTGTGAACAAGAACTTCGCGGCTGTCGATGCGGCGCTGGCGCATCTGCACGAAGTGAAGGTTCCCGCCACCGCTACCAGCAGCAAGGAAGTCCGCCCGGCAGTTCCGGCGGCGGCTCCGGATTTCGTGAAGAACGTGCTGGCACCCATGATTCTGGGCAACGGCGACGATCTTCCGGTGAGCGCGATTCCCGTCGACGGTACTTTCCCGACCGGTACGGCACAGTGGGAAAAGCGTAACATCGCCCTGGAAATTCCCGAGTGGGATGAGAAGCTCTGCATACAGTGCGGCAAGTGCGTGCTGGTTTGCCCGCACGCCGTCATTCGCGCCAAGGTGTATGACAGCGGCTTGCTGAAGGATGCTCCTCCGAGCTTCAAGTCGAAGGACGCGATGTGGAAGAACTTCGCGGGTTCCAAGTACACGTTGCAGATTGCGCCCGAAGATTGCACCGGGTGCGCCCTCTGCATCGAAGCCTGCCCGGCGAAGTCGAAGTCAGAGCCCAAGCATCGCGCCATTAACATGATTCCGCAGATTCCGGTGCGCGAGCAGGAAGCGCGCAACTGGGATTATTTCCTCAGCCTGCCCGAGGTCGACCGCGCCGCCTTGAGCGTGGCCCAGGTGAAGGACGTGCAGTTGCTGCAGCCGTTGTTTGAGTTCTCGGGCGCCTGCTCGGGTTGCGGCGAAACGCCCTACGTCAAGCTCATGTCGCAACTGTTTGGCGACCGCACCGTGATTGGAAATGCCACCGGCTGTACCTCGATTTACGGCGGCAACCTGCCAACCACTCCGTACACTTTCAACAAGGACGGGCGCGGCATCGCCTGGTCGAACTCGCTATTTGAAGATGCGGCGGAGTTCGCCATGGGATTCCGGCTTGCCTATGACAAGCAGACCGAGTACGCGCGGGAACTGCTGGTTCGCCTCGGCGGCCAGTTGCCCGAGGTGCTGGTGAAAGCCCTGCTGACGGCCGATCAGAGCAACGAAGCGGGCATCCGCGAGCAGCGGGTGCGGGTCGTCGAGCTGAAACAGAAGTTGCAGGGCATCAAGACACCCGAAGGCAAGGACCTGCTCAGTCTTGCCGATGCCTTGGTGAAGAAGGCGGTCTGGGCACTCGGCGGCGATGGCTGGGCGTATGACATCGGTTACGGCGGGCTCGATCACGTGGTCGCGTCGGGACGCAATGTCAACATCCTGGTGCTCGATACCGAGGTGTACTCCAACACCGGCGGACAGATGTCGAAGTCGACTCCGATGGGGGCGGTCGCCAAGTTCGCGGCTGCCGGCAAACCGCGTCCCAAGAAGGACCTGGCGATGATGGCCGTCAATTACGGAACGGCCTATGTCGCCCGCGTCGCCATGGGACAAAGCGACATGCAGACGGTCAAGGCGTTCCTGGAAGCGGAAGCCTACGATGGTCCGTCGATCATCATCGCTTACGCCCATTGCATCGCGCACGGGTACGATCTGGTACACGGACTCGATCAGCAGAAGCTGGCCGTGCAGTGCGGTCACTGGCCGCTGTTCCGCTACAATCCGACGCTGGCCGCGGTCGGGAAGAATCCCTTCGTGGTCGATTCCAAGGCTCCGACGGTTCCGTTGGAAAAGTACATCTACAACGAAACCCGGTACACCATGCTGCGGCAGGCTCATCCGGATCATGCCGCCGAGCTGCTCAAGGGAGCTCAGGCAGAGGTGAATGAGCGCTGGAAGCTCTACGAGTACCTGGCAGCCATGCCCGGTGCGGCATCAACCACCGAGGCGAAACCCGGCGACGTAAAGCCGCTGAGCAAGGGAGCCGCGAATGATTAATCTTTCCACAAAATACTTAGGACTGAAGCTGAAAAGTCCGCTGGTCGCCTCTTCCTCGCCGCTGTGCAAGGACCTGACGACCCTGCGCAAGCTGGAAGACGCGGGCGCAGCCGCCGTGGTGCTGGAATCGCTGTTTGAAGAGCAGATCATGATCGAGAGCAACGACCTCGATCGCAATCTGTGGCAATCGGCGGATGTTTCGGCGGAGGCACAGGGCTACTATCCCAACTTCGATTCCTACAACCTTGGACCGGAGAAGTACCTGGAGCACATCAGCCAGGCGAAGAAAGCACTGGGTATTCCGGTCATTGCCAGCCTGAATGGTGTGTCGAAGGGCGGTTGGATCGACTACGCGAAGCAGATGGCGCAGGCCGGCGCGGATGCGTTGGAGTTGAACGTCTACTTCGTTCCCACCGATATCAAGCAAAGCGCCAACGACATCGAGAACATGTATTTCGACCTGGTCGAGGCCGTGACGGCGAGCGTGAAGATCCCGGTTGCGGTGAAGATCGGGCCGTTCTTCAGTTCGATGGGCAACATGGCGCTGAAGCTGGAGAAAGCGGGCGCGGATGGACTGGTGATGTTCAACCGCTTCTATCAGCCCGACTTTGACCTGGAAGCACTCGACGTGGTTCCGAACCTGGTTCTGAGCCGCTCGAACGAGCTGAAACTGCGCCTGCACTGGGTCGCGATCCTGTTCGGCAAAATCAAGGCCGACATGGCGATCACGGGCGGCGTCCACACGGTGGAAGACGTGCTGAAATCGATGGCGGCCGGCGCCAAGGTTGCCATGCTGACCTCGGCACTGCTGGAACAGGGAATCGGACACCTCACGATCCTGGAAAGCGGCGTTCGCGAGTGGCTGGAAGAGCACGAGTACAACTCGATTGAGCAGATGCAGGGCAGCTTGAGCCAGAAGAACGTGGCTCATCCGGCGGCCTTCGAGCGCGCCAACTACGTGAAGGTGCTGAACAGCTATGCGCTAGGTCTGCCAGTCACAAAGTAGCAACCATGATTCAGGACGGCCATTGGCCGCCCGGTCAATCGCAGCCCGGAGAAATTCTCCGGGCTGTTTTTTTCCACCCCAGCAACGGCAAAAGCGGACGTTGCCGAGGACCCCGGTCGCTCAGGATGACACCTCGGAGAATCAGATGACAGCTCGGAGATCAGGAGGACACCTCTCAGAATAATTCTCGGCAGCGCGTATTTATAGCGGCGGCCCGGGTTCCGGCAATTGCGTTCCGCCTGGCGCGGGTTCGGTGACGGTTCAAGCCGCGGCGGTCGTCATGTCGTATGATATTGCGTTTGTCATCGGCGGCCGCCGATCGGTGGGTAAGGAGATTTCCGGGTGAGGTTATGAAGAGAAGGCTTGGGACGCTTGCGGTGGTTCTCTGTCTGGCGTGCGGAGTGGCCACGGCGGATGAGGGGATGTGGCTGTTCAATCGAGCGCCAGTCGAGCGGATCAAGGCCAAGTATGGTTTCGCGCCGTCGCCGGCGTGGCTCGATCATCTGCGGCTGGGATCGGTCCGCTTCAACAACGGCGGATCAGGTTCGTTCGTCTCGTCCGATGGCCTGGCCTTCACCAACCACCATGTGGGGCGCGAGTGCGTGCAGGATCTCTCCACCAGGGAAAAGGACTACATTCATAGCGGTTTTCTGGCCAAAACGTACGCCGAAGAAAAGCCGTGTCCGGCATTCGAGCTGAACGTGCTGCAAGCCATTGAGGACGTTACGCCGCAGGTGCAGGGAGCGGCGAAGGCGGGCGCGACGGTTGCCGAAGCCGGACGGGCGCAACGCGAGATGATGGCACGGCTTGAGGGCGATTGCGCCCGGAAAAGCGGGCTGCGCTGCGAGATCGTGACCCTCTACGCGGGCGGCTTGTACCAGCTCTACAAATACAAGCGCTATACCGACGTGCGCCTGGTGTTCGTGCCGGAAGAGAGAATCGCGTTCTTTGGCGGCGATCCCGACAACTTCGAATTTCCGCGCTACGACCTGGATATCGCATTCTTTCGCGTCTATGAAAATGGCTGGCCGGCGCACCTGAAGGACTATTTGAAGTTTTCCCATGGCGGCGTCAAGGACGGCGATCCGGTGTTCGTCTCCGGCAATCCGGGGCGCACCGAGCGGCTGCTGACGGTGGCGCAATTGGATTTTCTGCGCGACGTGCAGACACCGTTCACGTTGGACGTGTTCACCCAGCGCTATCGGGCTTTGAAGACGTTTGCGGCGCAATCGACGGAAAACGCCCGCATCGCAGCCGACGATGTTTTTGGCTACGAGAACGCGCTGAAGGCTTTAAAGGGACGCTATGCCGGGCTCATGGACAAGCCGCTGATGGACGAAAAAGCGCAGCGTGAGGCGGATCTGCGCGCGGCCGTCGATAGCGATCCGAAGATGAAGTCGGAATATGGCGCGGCTTGGGACGCCATCGCGAAGGCCGTCGAAAAACAAGGGCAGCTCTTTCCGTCGTACTACTTCGTCGAATCGCTAGGCGGATTCGCCGGAGCAGAGCCCCATTTTGCGCGTCAGTTGGTGCGGGTCAGCGCCGAAAGGCAGAAGCCGGAGCAGCAGCGCCTTCGCGAGTATGGCCCGGCGCGTCTGCCGTCGCTGGAGCAGCAGTTGTTCTCCACCGCGCCGGTTTACAAAGCGCTGGATATCGTGGAGCTGACGACGTCGCTGCGGTTGATGCGGGATAAGCTCGGCCCCGAGAATGCGGTGGTGAAGCAGGTTCTTGGCGGACGCACTCCGGAAGCGGTAGCGAAGGATGCGATCGAGAATACAAAACTGAACGACGCCAACTATCGCAAACATCTTTACGAGGGCGGGTTGCAGGCCGTGGAACAGAGCGAGGACCCGCTGATCGTGCTGATGCGTAAGATCGATCCGGAGGCCCGCGCCATCCGCAAGCAATGGGACGACGAGGTGGACTCCGTGTTGCGCGACAGCGGAACGCTGGTTGCCAAGGCAAGATTTGCCGTGCAGGGAACCGATATGTATCCGGACGCGACTTTCACCTTGCGGCTAAGCTATGGCGCGATCAAGGGATACCAGCAGAACGGCCAGGCAATTCCTTACGCCACTGATCTCGGCGGAACCTTTGAACACGCGGCCCGGCATGGCAATCGAGCTCCCTACGAATTGCCGAAATCCTGGATGGGCTCCAAGGCGGCGCTGAATCTGAAAACGCCTTACAACGATGTTTCAACCCCGGACATCATCGGCGGCAACTCCGGCTCGCCGGCCGTCGATAAGAACGGCGAGGTCGTGGGCATCGTCTTCGATGGTAATATCCAATCGCTCTCGTGGGACTTCCAGTACGACGACCGCCAGGGCAGGGCAATCCAGGTGGACACGCGCGCGATTCTCGAAACGCTGCGCAAAATCTACCATGCCGACGGGCTGGTGAACGAATTGATGAACGGCAAGGCAAAGGCCGCGACAAAAGGGTTGCCGGGCAATTAGAGCGTTCGTGTAATCAGTGGTCAGAAGTGTCAATCTGAGCGACCGAAGGGAGCGAAGAATCTGCTTTGCTTTCAGTACTCGCAAACAGCAGATACTTCGCTCCTCGACCCAACCAACGGCAAAAGCGGCCGTCGCCGGGGCCCCCGGAGCGCTCAGGATGACACCTGGGGAGAATAGTGTAAGCCGAGCCCCTTCAAAGACCGATCGATGAAACATGCTTTAGTTTTATGACGCATCTCTGGGACACCTAAGGCCGAACCTGGAGCTGAGAGCGGGAATTGAACTGAATGCCAACCATCTTTCATGTCGACATGGACGCCTTCTTCGTCTCCGTCGAGGAGCTGTACGATCCTTCCCTGAAGGGCAAGGCGGTGGTGGTCGGCGGGCGGTCGGACGAGCGCGGGGTGGTTGCCGCCGCGTCCTATGAGGCGCGGAAGTTCGGCGTACACTCGGCGATGCCGCTGCGCACGGCCGTCAAGATGTGTCCCCAGGCTATTTTCCTCGACGGACATCCCGAACGGTATCGTCAGGAATCGGCTCGCGTGTACGCGGTTTTGCAGGAGTTCTCGCCGCTGGTGGAGATGGCGTCGATCGATGAGGCGTATCTCGACATGACAGGCACGGAGCGGCTGCACGGTCCTCCGTTGCGGGCGGCGCACCGGCTGCACCAGCGGATGAAGGAGGTGACGCGGCTGAACTGTTCGGTCGGCATTGGAGGCTCCCGCGTGGTGGCGAAAATCTGCTCCGACCAGGCGAAGCCCAACGGCGTTCTTTGGGTGGTTCCCGGCTGCGAGCGGACCTTTCTGGCTCCGCTGCCGGTACGCAAGATTCCGGGCGTCGGAAAAGTCACCGAGGAACATCTGTTGAAGCTGGGGCTGAAGACGGCTGGCGATCTGACGAGCTATGGCCGCGAGCGTCTGCGGGAGCAGGTCGGCGATTGGGCGGTGGCATTGGCCGAAAAGGCGGCGGGCATCGACGCCGGCGGCTGGTTCGACGAAGCCATCGGCGCGGACTCCGGCCCCAAATCGGTGAGCCATGAGCACACCTTTTCGGTCGACGTTCGAGATCGGGAGGTGCTCGAAACGACCTTGGCAAAGCTGGTCGAGAAAGTCTGCCGCCGTCTCCGCGAATACGGGCTGCACGCCCGCCGCATCCAGATCAAGCTGCGCTATGCCGATTTCAGCACCTTTACCCGCGCCCGCACCCTCGAACATCCCACCCAGATCGATGCCGAACTGTTGCCGGTGGTGCGTGAGCTTTTCAGGCGAAACTGCAAACCGGGATCGTTCATACGGTTGCTGGGGGTACAGGCGGCGATGTTTGCCGAGCCTGATGTGCAACTGCATCTCGATCCGGGAGCGCGCGACGAGCGCTGGCAACAGGCGATGGGCGCGGCCGACAAGTTGCGCGACAAGTTCGGCGAGCAGGCCGTCTCGCTCGGCGCCGGCATGCGGGCGGAGATACGCGAACGCACGCACGAGAATCCGGCGGCTCTGCCCGGAAAGCGGAAGAAAGGCGATGCCACATAAGATGGCTCGACTTCGCTCGCCATGACAGATATAGCAGGCTGCTGAAAAACTGTTTTCCAAGGTGCCATCCTGAGCGTAGCCGGGGTCCCCGACAAGGCCACTGTTGGCTTGTTGGGGTGAAGTAGCGAAGGATCTGCTGTTTGCGATCGTGAAAGCAAAGCAGATCCTTCGGTCGTGCAACACCGGCACGACGTCAGGATGACATTTCCATGAGTTTCAGCAGCCCACTGGCGGGGAACCGCTTACTTCTGGATGAAGCTTCTCGCCCACTGAATGGCTTGCGAATAGAGGCTCCAGACAACCGGCTCCGCCGTGTCGAGCGTGGAGCATTGCCGGCTCAGCAGATTCCAGTCGCCGCGCTCGCAGGCCACCATCAGTTGCAGTATCTTGCTCAACGAATTTTCCTGGCCTTCCAGGGCGGCGCGGCACTCGGACGAGATGGGCAGTTGCGCAAGCACCGCACTCATGGGCTGCGACAGAAGAGCATCCATCAGCGAGAGCAGGCCCATCAGAAAGTAATCGGTGCTCGCTCCGTCCAACTCGCCAGCCAGCAATTCGCAGAAGCGTGCGCGGATCAGCGCCATACTGACCAGCGCGGTTGATGTCTTGTTCCCCAGCATGACGGCCGTGACCAGCGCTACCCATTTCTGGGTTTCGCGCTGGCCGAGAATGGTCAGGGCATGGCCGATCGAGCGGATGGGATAGAGACCGAAAGACGCCGAATCCAGATAACGCAAGAGCCGGTAGCAGAGAGCCGGCTCCTGTTTGATGACCTTTTCGACTTCTCTGGGCTCGTAGTCGGGCTCGAAGGTTTTTTGCAGGATACGCAGGCATTTTGCTTGCAGCAGAGAGATGTCCGCGCTGGAAACCACCGTGGGCTTGGCAAAGAAGTAGCCTTGAAAATAGGTGTAGCCAAGTTTTTTTGCCAACTCGAACTGTTCGCGGTTCTCCACTTTTTCGGCCAGCAGGGTGATGCCGCGCCGGGCGTAACCGGCAAAATCGGCCTGCTGCAAGACGTTGGTCGCAAGAAAATCGACCTTGATGATCTCGGCGATCTCAAAGAACGGGGCAAACTTTAAATCCCCGGTGAAGTCGTCCATCGCAAACGAGTAGCCATTTTTGCGCAGGGCGCGGCAGCGATCGAGGACTTCGCGATCGGGTTCGACATCTTCCAGGATCTCAAGCACGCAAACCTTGCTTGGCAAAACCGTTACCATGTCGCTGAGCAGGATTTCACGGGTGCAGTTGATGAAGGCGCGACGGCCCTCGGTCAGCGAGTTGGTTCCAATCAGCAGCGAAGTATCGATGGTGCGGCACGTGGCAGCCGTTGGGTCAGACGCGCCATCGAAGATATTGCCGTTTCCAGAGCGGGCCAGCAGTTCGTAGCCGTAGACGCCGCCATTGCGATCAAGAATCGGCTGACGCGCAACAAAACGCTGGGGCGGGGAAGAGGCAACGGGGGGCCCGGCGAGGTCACTGATCGGTTGTGGCGCGAGAACCATACAGATTGACTATCGGCCAGCTCGTTCCGAAGATGAAAGGCGCGTGGCACGGAGGTCGGGGTCGGGCCTCATTTCGGGAGGAATGCCAACCTGGGACGGAAGGGAAATGCGGCACCTGCCCCGTCCTTCGGCCGTGCGCGGAAAGGACGAAGCGCTTTCGTGCGGGGTGCTGCTTCAATAGATAACTGCGAATCGGAGCGGAAAGTGCTATTGTACGCTCGCAGGGCAGGTGCAAAGCCTGACCGGCGATGAAGCTGTGAAATCTGCAAAAGGTGCCATTGATACCGCATGTTGCTGCGCACGAACGACGCTGAGATGTTCTACCAGACCGAAGGAAAAGGTCCTGATGTTGTTCTACTGCATCCATTCCCCTCTTGTCATGAATTCTGGACTCCGGTACAGGACAAGCTGGTGGCAAAGTACCGGCTGGTCATGCCGGACTTGCGCGGCATGGGCGACTCCCCGGCCGGCGAGGGCAACGCTACCATGCAGAAGCACGCCGATGACCTGCGGCGGCTCTGCGATGAACTGAAGGTGGGGAAAGCGGTTTTTATCGGCTGCTCGATCGGCGGCTACATTCTTTTTGAATTCTGGCGAAGGTTTCACGAACGCGTGGCCGGGCTGGTGCTGGCAAACACGAGAGCGTCGGCCGATAATGCCGAAGGCAAGGCAGCCCGTCTGCAGGCGGCAGAGCAGGTGCTGCAACAAGGTCCGGAGCAATACATCGATAGCATATTGCCGAAAATGCTCAGCGAAGTTACGCGGCGAAACCATCCGGAGGTCGTGGAAAAAGCCAAGCGCACGATGATGCATTCGACGGCCCAGGGACTCGCCGCCGTGCAGCGTGGCATGGCCGAACGGCCCGACTCGACTGCAACCCTCTCGAAGATCAACGTCCCCACGTTGATTCTGGGCGGAGCGGCAGATGTCTTCATTCCCCACGAAGAGCTGGAAAAAATGCGCGCCGGAATCCGCAACAGTACGTTGCAGATTGTGCCCAAGGCAGGGCACTGCGCCGCCTTCGAGCAGCCGGAGGAAGTTGGCATCCTGCTGAAGCGCTTTTTGGAGCACGCGGCCAAGTGAAATGGCGAAGCGAGATGGCCAAGATTCGGGCAAGGTGCTCGGGGCCTTCCACGCGGAGCTTTTCTTGATGGACTTCCAGAGACGAACGGCATTGATGTTTTTTCCCGCCTGAGGGCGAATGGGGAGATATGAACGAGGGCGGACAAAAGCGGACGATAGCTCCGGCAAGCAACATCGATGGCAGCCTGACGCCTCCGGGAGACAAGTCGATCTCGCATCGCTATGCGATGCTGGCCGCGCTGGCCGAGGGCCAATCCAGCTTGGAGAACTTCTCATCGGCAGCCGACTGCGCCAGTACTCTGCAATGCTTGCGACAGGCGGGTGTGGCCGTCAAGCAGGAAGCGGATCGCGTAGAAGTCGTCGGTGGGCCTTTCCAGCAGCCGAGTGAGGCGCTCGATTGCGGCAACTCCGGATCGACCATGCGGATGCTGTCCGGAATCATGGCCGCGCAATCCTTCGCTTGCCAGATGACGGGAGACGACTCGCTGAAAAAGCGGCCGATGGCGCGGATCATGGAGCCTCTGCGCCGGATGGGGGCTCAAATCCACGCTTCGGACGGAGACCGGCCGCCATTGCTCATCGATGGGCGGCCGCTGCACGCGATTGACTACATGCTGCCGGTCGCCAGTGCCCAGGTGAAGAGTTGCGTACTGTTCGCGGGTCTGCTGGCCCAAGGAACAACCGCGGTCGAAGAGCCCTTGCGCACGCGCGATCACAGCGAACTGGCCTTGCGCGCCTTTGGCGCCACGGTTGAGCGTCAGGGCAATCGCGTGAGCATCCGGGGAGGACAGCCCTTGCACGCCATCAAGGCTCCGGTTCCCGGGGACATCTCTTCCGCCGCTTTTTTTCTCTGTGCCGCAGCGCTTTTCCCTGGATCGAATCTGGTGATCGATAACCTGCTGCTCAATCCCACGCGCTCGGCGATCCTCGATGTGCTCGCGCAACTCGGCCTTGAAATCCGTTTCCTGCACGTGGCGGAAATGAACGGCGAGGTGGTGGGATCGGTCCAGGTGCGCGGCGGCAAGCTGCGCGGAGCGGTCGTACGCGGCGCCACGAGCGCGCTGCTGATCGACGAACTGCCGGTGCTGGCCGCAATTGCGCCTTATTCGGAATCGGGTGTCGTCATCGCCGATGCGCGAGAACTGCGGGTCAAGGAGTCGGACAGGATCGCCGTGGTTGCCTCGAACCTGCGCGCCATGGGAGCCACGGTGGAAGAAAAAGAAGATGGCATGGTAATTCCCGGTAAACAGCAGCTCCACGGCGCGACGATTAACCCCCATGGGGACCACCGCATTGCCATGGCCTTCAGCGTGGCAGCCCTGCGCGCGACGGGCGAGAGCGTGATCGAAGGATCGGAGTGCGTGGCCATCTCGTACCCGGCGTTTTTCAATACGCTGGATGGGCTGCTGGAACGGTGATCCAACGCTTTACTCTCGTGACGCTTTACTCTACTGAAAACTGAGAAACCCGCTCCAGACAGGCTGCGGAAAAGCTCGTAGAAGTGTCATCCTGAGGTCACGCCAGTTTTGCGCGACCGAAGGATCTGCTTTGCTTTCAACGCTCACAAACAGCAGATCCTTCGCTACGCTCAGGATGACAGATCGAAGAATAGTTTTTCAGCACTGTTCCGATACGGAAGCGAAAAGGCAGCTCTTTCGGGTTGCCTTTTTCGTTGCTTTAAGCGGACAATGCCGCGATTACCGCGAAGTGAGTTCTGCTTCTGTTCGCCCTGGGCAGCCAGTGTGATAAATTACAAAGTGGGTGCTGCGCGGAACCGCCTTCTGAATGTGGAGCACAGGCAACTTAACTGTGCCACAGTCATCGCAAGCTGGAGCGTAGATCCTGTTCGGGGCGCGTAGCTCAGTAGGTAGAGCATCTGCCTTTTAAGCAGAGGGTCTCGGGTTCGAATCCCGACGCGCTCACCATCTCTTCCCGCAACAGCTTGAAAGAAGAAGGCCATTTTCCCCCATCCACTTCTACGATTCTGTCGAGCGATTTTCGACAGCGGCCTCGGCCGGCTCCTCCGGCTGCTTCTCCGGCCGCAGTAGCGGGAAAAGAATCACGTCGCGGATCGATTTCGACCCGGTCAGCAGCATGGTAATCCGGTCGATGCCGAGTCCTTCGCCGCCCGTCGGTGGCATGCCGTAGGAAAGCGCGCGGATGTAGTCTTCATCCATCTGGTGCGCTTCTTCGTCGCCGCGCTCCCGCTCGCCGAGTTGCTGCTCGAAGCGCCGGCGCTGCTCCTCGGGGTCGTTCAGTTCGCTGAAGGCGTTGCCGATCTCCATGCCGGCCACGTAGATTTCGAATCGCTCCACCCAATCGGGCTCGTCGCGCTTGACCTTCGAAAGTGGAGAAATGGCGAGCGGAAAATCGTAGAGGATCGTCGGCTCAAACAGGTGCTCTTCAGCCACGGCTTCGAAGATAGCGGCAATCGCTTTGCCGGCAGGATCGTTTGGTTGAACCGGCAAATCAATGTGCGCCTGCTGAATCCGCCGCGCCATTTCCGCGACCTTGGCCGCGTCGCTGAAGTCCGGCATTTCCGGCTTCGCTCCGGCGGCCTCGGGCCAGTACTTGAGGATGGCTTCGCGCATGCTGAGCCGCTGGAAACGGCTCCAGTCGATCTGGCGTCCCTCGTACTCGCATACGGTTGAGCCATTGACGTCGAGCGCGATCTGCCGCAGCAGCTCCTCGGTCAAGTTCATCAGGTCGCGATAGTCGGCGTAGGCCTGGTAGAACTCGATCATGGTGAATTCGGGGTTGTGATGGGTCGAGATGCCTTCATTGCGGAAGTTGCGATTGATCTCGTAGACGCGCTCCAGGCCGCCGACGATCAGCCGCTTCAGATACAGTTCGGGCGCAATGCGAAGGTAGAGATCCAGGTCAAGCGTGTTGTGATGGGTTACAAACGGACGCGCTGCGGCGCCGCCGGCAATCGCGTGCATCATCGGGGTCTCGACTTCGATGTAATCGCGCGCATCGAAAAACTGGCGAATCGACTGGATGATGCGGGCGCGCTTGACGAACACTTCGCGCACCTCCGGACTCATCGTCAGGTCCAGGTAGCGCTGGCGATAACGTAATTCCACGTCCTGCAAACCGTGCCATTTTTCCGGCAGAGGCAAGAGGTTCTTCGCCAGGAACGTGATCTCGTCGACGTGAATCGTCAGTTCGTTTGTGCGAGTGCGGAACAGATAGCCGCGCGCGCCGATCTGATCTCCGACATCGAGCAACTTGAAGAGTTCGAAGCCTTTTTCCCCGACCGCATCCTTCTTGATGTAGAGCTGCAACTGGCGTCCGCGTTGCTGAAGATGGACGAAAGCCGCCTTGCCCATGGTGCGGATCGCCATGATGCGCCCGGCCACGCGAACATCCACGTGACTGGCCGAAAGCTGCTCGCCCGTGCTCTCCCCGTATTGCGCGAGAATCGCGGAAAGGGTGTGAGTGGGATCGTAGGTGTAAGGGTAGGCTCGGCCGCCAAGTGCCTCAATCTGTGCTAGTTTTTCCTTACGGAGTTCGTAGATCTTCTCGTCGAGTGCCAATGTCTGGTTTCCTTCGTTTAGGCCCGGGGTGTCTACCATCGAGGCAGAAATAACACAATTAGAAATTACCGAGTATGCTGAATATACGGAATAAAAATTAACGAATATACCGAATACATTGTGACGCGGCTCACAGGCGCTACAGAGAGCTTGGTTTATCGTCCCAATAAGCTCCGGAGCTGGGCACATTCGAGATTATAGACCGGGTTCGCAGAAGGTGTACCCCTGTAAGAAACTGGGCGTTAAGTCCGGCCGTGATCGTCCAGGGTACATCCGCTTGAAAACGATCTAAGAGGCTTGCTTTACGTGTGCCGTAGTGGCGGTCGAGCCGCTCGGCGGGGTTCGCAACAGACGCGGTAACGCCGGTGTCGGCGGCCAACCTGCCAGGGAAGCGAGTTTCGCAAACTCCGGAAGCAGTGAGGAACCATGCCACAGAATTACGTTCCGATTTTCATTTTCCTGATTATCTCGTTTCTGATTGGCGCAGGAACGATCGCAGTCGCAGCGCTGATTCGACCGAATAACCCGAATAAGACGAAATTGATGCCCTATGAATGCGGCATCGATCCCGTTGATAACGCCCGCCAGCGTTACACGATCCGCTTCTACGTGGTGGCGATTCTGTTCGTGGTCTTCGACGTTGAAACCGTCTTCCTGTTCCCGTGGGCCGTGCAATACAAACAGCTTGGCGTCTTCGGGTTCGTGGAAATGCTGGTTTTCCTGGGTATCCTGATCGTGGGTTACATCTGGATCTGGAAAAAAGGCGCCCTCGAATGGATTTAGACTGCAACGGCGAGTTGAGCGCTTCTGCTGGCCACCTCCCGGTCCGTGATTCGGGGTTATTGTCCGGCGTGGGCTGTACGACCGAAACTCCCGAAGGTGTTTTTGGGGAAGGTATAAGATTGTGACATACGTCACACCTGATTGTGATACGAATCCGTTCAGCCCCCGCTTTCAGGTTGCTATAACTGAACTTGGAAACGGACGAATCTGGACCTGTAAGGGACATGCCAATGCCCGATGAAATTCAGCCAACAGGGGCATCGAGCCCGGCGGAAAAGCCTGCGGAAGAAAAAAAGGCAGCTCCGGCGGCGAAGCCCGCTGCTCCTGTCGCAGGCGCTCTCAAAAACCTCCTGTAGCGGCGCCCGCGGGTGCTGCGAAACCACCCGCCGCCGGTGCAGTTGCGAAACCTCCGGCCGCTCCACCCAAGCCTCCGGCTCCCAAGACGAGCCCCTGGGAATCGCCGCTGATCGAGAAGTTGCGCCAGGCTTATGGCTCCGGTTTGCGGGAGGCCTCCACTTACATGAAGCAGAACTACATGGTGGTGGACAAGTCGATTGCCAGCGATGTGCTGCGCGCTCTGCGCGACCAGCAGCAGTTCGATTACTGCGTCGATGTCACCGCCGTGCACTATCCCAAGCGCGACGAACAGTTTGAGGTCATCTGGATTCTGTACTCGTTCGCCCGCAACGAGCGCATTCGGGTCAAGACCCAGATCAAGGAAGACGAACCGGTTCCAAGCGTGGTTGCCTTGTGGCCGACGGCAAACTGGCTGGAGCGCGAAGTTTTCGACATGTTTGGAATTCACTTTACCGGCCACCCGGACCTGCGCCGCATTCTCATGCCAGAGGACTGGAAGGGATACCCGTTGCGCAAGGATTACGGCCTCATGCAGCAGGATCAAGAGTGGGTCAAGAAAAACCTTGGCATTGAGAGCGGCCAATGAGCGAGTCGAAGTTTTACGAGAACATGGAAGGGCAGGAGACCGGGAAAACCTTTCTGGATTCCAGCGAGCTGATCCTCAATATGGGGCCGCAGCACCCGTCAACGCACGGCGTGTTGCGCGTCATCCTGAAGCTTGACGGCGAAAAGGTGCTGGGCACCGAATGCGTCATAGGGTATCTGCACCGCGGCGTTGAGAAGATCGCCGAAAACCGTACCTATGTGCAATTCAATCCCTACGTAGACCGCATGGATTACGTTGCCGCGGTTTCGAACGGCCTGGGTTACTGCGAGGCGGTCGAAAAGCTGCTGGGCATAGAAGCTCCGGAGCGCGCCGATTATATCCGCGTGATCCTGACCGAACTCAACCGTCTGGCAAGTCACCAGGTGTGGCTGGGCACGCACGCGCTCGATATCGGCGCGCTGACGCCGCTGTTCTATTGCTTCCGTGATCGCGAAGAGATTCTCAAGATTTTCGAAAAGTATTGCGGCGCCCGTCTCACCACGCACGCCTTTCGCATCGGCGGTTGCCAGTACGACATCTATGAGGGCTTCGCGAAGGATGTTCTGGACTATTGCGACTTCGTGCTGCCGAAGATCGACGAATACGAAGAGCTGCTCACGACCAACCGCATCTGGGTGAAACGCACCAAGGGAGTCGGCGTGCTGACCGGCACCGAATGTATCGCGCTGGGAGCGACCGGTCCGGTACTGCGCGGCAGCGGCGTGAAGTGGGACTTGCGCAAGGCGCAGCCCTACGCGGCCTACGACAAGTTCGAATTCGACATTCCGATTGGCAAGAACGGCGACACCTACGACCGGTACCTGGTGCGTATTGAAGAGATGCGGCAGTCGGTACGCATCCTGCGGCAGGCCGCCTCCGGCATTCCGGAAGGCCCCATCACGGCGAAGGTGCCCAAGGTGCTCAGGCCGCCGGCCGGCGAAGTTTATCACTCCATCGAGGCTCCCAAAGGCGAGCTCGGATACTTCATCGTGAGCGATGGCTCGACGCAGCCTTACCGCGTGCGCGTCCGTCCTCCGTCGTTCGTAAACCTGCAAACCTTGGACAAGATGGTCCGCGGGTGGCTCGTCGCCGACGTGGTTGCCGTCATTGGGACACTGGATATCGTCCTGGGAGAGGTGGACCGCTAAATGGACGCTCTCACCAATTACCTGCACTCGAATATGACTCCCGGTGAAGCCGGCGACGTGCTGTGGGCCACGATTTACGTGCTCCTGGTGGTCACCGCCGTTTCGCTTGCCGTGCTTTCCATGAACTGGCTGGAACGCAAGATTCTGGCTCACATCCAGATCCGCTACGGGCCGATGCGCGTGGGACCGCACGGTCTGCTGCAGCCGTTTGCCGACGCCATCAAGCTGCTTGTCAAGGAAGACATCATGCCGGACGGCGCCGACAAGCTGGTGTTCTGGCTGGCCCCGGTCGTGGTGGTCATGACCGCTTTCACAACCTTCATGGTGGTCCCGTTCGGGCGCACTCACGCCGTTACCGATATCAACATCGGCATTCTTTTTATGCTGGGCGTTTCGTCACTGACGGTTTTAAGCATCATCATGGGCGGCTGGGCTTCGAACTCGCACTACCCGCTGATGGGCGCCCTGCGCTCCAGCGCGCAGATGGTGTCCTACGAAGTGCCGATGGCGATGGCGATCGTTTCGGCGATCCTGATGAGCAGCTTGCAGACCGGCACCGGCACCCTGAGCATGATCGGCATCGTCGAGTCGCAAGCCGCGCAGGGACGGTGGTTCATCTTTTCGTTCTTCCCGCTTGGCTTCGTGGCGTTCATGATCTTTGCCATTGCGATGGTCGCGGAAACCAATCGCGCGCCCTTCGATCTGCCGGAAGCGGAATCGGAGCTGGTTGCGGGCTTCCACACCGAATACAGCGGATTCCGCTGGTCGCTGTTTTTCCTGGCTGAATATGCGGGGATGCTCGCCGTCAGCTCGATCGCGGTGACCATGTGGCTGGGCGGCTGGCTACGGCCGTTCTCCAATGCGCTCTCCGGATCGACCTGGGACTTGGCGTTCTCGTTCCTGCCCGCGCTGACCGTTTTTGTGCTCGCCGCGATTTGCCTGGTGGGCGCGGCCCGGATGCCAAAGCACCCGTCCTTCAAGATTCAGACGATTGGATTGGCCGTATTCGGACTTCTGATCGGCGCGGTAGGGTTGGTTCTGCTGGTTCCCGGAGTTCGCGAGCGGGTGCAGGACATGTACTGGTTTTCGGTGAAGGTCGCGGTTTTTATGTATCTGTATATCTGGTATCGCGGCACCTTCCCGCGCTACCGCTTTGACCAGTTGATGAAGATCGGTTGGAAGGTTTTGCTGCCGATATCGCTGGCGGTGTTGATCCTGACCGCGTTGGTTGGGATTCGGCAAGAGCTGGCGACGGTTCTGATGGGGGTGTTGCGGTGAGTCTGGCTCCGCTGCTTCGCAAGATTTTTCTGGTCGATCTGCTGAAGGGTCTGAAGGTTACGTTGAAGTACCAAGGCCCGAAAGAGATCGTCACAGAGCAGTATCCGCAGGAACGGCCGGCGATTGCCGAGCGTTTTCGCGGACAGCCGCGCATGAACGTGAATCCGGAGACGGGCGAGCCGCTGTGCATTGCCTGCGGGCTGTGCGCGCTGGCCTGTCCGGAGAAGCTGATCACGGTGAGCAGCGAACGCAATCCCGAAACCAAAAAGAAAGAGCTGACCGCGTTCAGCTACGACATCAGCCGCTGCATGTTCTGCGGCCTATGTGAAGAGGCTTGCCCGAGCGATGCGCTCGAGCTGAGTCAGGATTTTGAAATGGCCACCTACAGCCGCGACGAACTGCTGCTTACTCGCGAGAGGCTGGAGAAAGGCCCTGAACCGACGGTATACGAACGATGAACCCGGTAGCGACAACGTTCTTTTTCTATTTCCTGTCGGCGATTGCGATCATCTGCGCCATTCTGGTGATCACGCGCCGCAACCCGGTGCATTCGGCACTGCTGCTGATCATGACGCTGCTCGCGCAGGCCGGCCTGTACCTCATGCTGTACGCACCGTTCGTCGCTGGCGTCCAGATCCTGGTCTACGCCGGCGGCATCATGGTGCTGTACCTGTTCGTGATCATGCTCGTCAACATCGAGCGCGCGCAACTGGAAGAACGCTTCAACCGGCAATGGCTTGTCGGATCCGTGGCAACGGTGGCGCTCGGCGGGTTGCTGCTGTTCATCTTTGTCAAGGGCAGGTCCATCTTTCCCGCGACTGCGCACATGTTCCCCGAACAGGTCAACACCCAGCAGATCGGCCTGATGCTCTACCGGGACTACCTGCTGCCGTTTGAAATCGCGTCGCTGCTTTTGCTGGTGGCGATTGTCGGCGCCGTTGTCATGGCGAAAAAGAGGATTTGAGCGATGGCCGAAATCGGTACTTTGCATTACCTGGTGGTTGCCGCCGCCCTGTTTATCATCGGCACGATTGGCG
Source organism: uncultured Acidobacteriota bacterium (assembly GCA_963786555.1). GTDB lineage: Bacteria > Acidobacteriota > Terriglobia > Terriglobales > Acidobacteriaceae > CAWBRT01. Next base: position 298,340 of record CAWAZO010000001.1, on the reverse strand, counting down.
TGCTTACCCGCAGAAACGTGCTGATCATTCTAATGTCGATCGAATTGATCCTGAACGCGGTCAACCTGAACCTGGTTGCGTTTTCGCGGCTCTACGGACTGCATGGGCAGGTATTTTCAATCTTCGTGATTGCCGATGCGGCCGCCGAATCGGCGGTCGGGCTCGGAATCCTGATTGCGTTCTTCCGCAACCGGGAAACCGTGAACATGGACGAAGTCGATTTGCTGAAGTGGTGAAGATTTTTGCCGGCGCGTTTCTCCCTCGTCGGGAGCTTCGATAGCCGGTGTTTCGTAAAGGGCTTCTGCCCTGGACCGGTTCCAGGTGTTAACCAGGAATCGGGGATGAGAACCAAGCAATGTTCTTTCTGGAACACATCTGGATCATTCCTCTGCTGCCGGCGTTCGGCGCGGCAATGATGTTTTTCTTTGGCCGCAAGCTGGGCGGAATTTCGCTGCCCAAGCCCGGCGCATCGCAGGGCGCGCACGATGACCTTGCGCATGGCCACGACGCCGATTCGCACGGTTCCGCCGTAGGGCACGATGCGCACGCGGGGGCGCATGAGCTGCACACCTGGACGAACGTCATCTGCGTCGGCGTTGTGGTGATCGCGTTCCTGTTTTCGGTGGGCGCGGTTTGGCAATTCGTCCACAGCGGCCTGCCGCATTTCGAGAAGGTTCTTTATACCTGGCTGGGCGATGACTCCGGCAAGCTGGTTTTCCCGACTTACGGCGGTAAGACGGCCGAGTTCAAGGCCGAAGCCGGCTTCCTGCTCGATCCTCTATCGAGCATCTGGCTGCTGTTCGTCACCGGCGTGGGCATGCTGATCCACATTTATTCCACCGGCTACATGGCGCACGATCGTGGATACTACCGGTTCTTCGGCTACTTGAACCTGTTCATGTTTTCCATGCTGACGCTGATCCTGGGGAATAACTACATCCTCATGTTCGTCGGCTGGGAGGGCGTCGGCCTCTGCTCGTACCTGCTGATCGGCTTCTACTTCCTGAAGCACTCGGCATCGACGGCGGCCAACAAGGCTTTCATTACGAATAGGGTTGGCGATGGGGGCGTGATCCTCGGAACGTTCACCCTGATGTGGGTATTCGGAACGACAAGGTTTACCGACGTGACGGGGATGGCCCGTTTGCACGCCGGGCAGATTATCGCCGACCCGCACCTGAGCATGATTATCCAGGCGGCCTGCCTGCTGCTGTTCCTTGGAGCCTGCGGCAAATCGGCGCAACTTCCGCTGTATGTCTGGCTGCCGGATGCCATGGAAGGTCCGACGCCTGTGTCAGCCCTCATCCATGCGGCGACGATGGTGACGGCCGGGGTTTACATGGTGGCGCGCTCGAACGCGCTGTTTGTACTGGCTCCCGAGGCCATGAAGGTGGTCGCGATCGTGGGTGCGCTGACGGCCATCTTCGCGGCATCGATTGGCCTGGTTCAGAACGATATCAAGCGCGTGCTCGCCTATTCGACGGTTTCGCAGTTGGGCTACATGTTCCTGGCGCTCGGCGTCGGAGCCTTTGCAGCCGGTGTTTTTCACGTGTTCACGCACGCATTCTTCAAGGCTCTGCTCTTCCTCTGTTCCGGTTCGGTCATCCACGCCATGAGCGGCGAGCAGGATATGCGCAAGATGGGCGGCTTGGCGAAGAAAATCCCGATCACCTATAAGACGATGCTGATCGGCGCCATCGCCATCGCCGGATTCCCGCCGCTGGCCGGTTTCTTCTCGAAGGACGAAATTCTGTGGCAGGCCTGGTCGAGCAATGGCGGCGCATTGCGTCCGCTGTGGTACATCGGCTATGCCACGGCCATCATGACGGCCTTCTACATGTTCCGGCTGATCTGGCTGACGTTCTTCAGCCAGCCGCGCATGGATCATGAGACCGAACATCATGTCCATGAATCGCCCAAGGCAATGACGGTGCCGTTGATCGTATTGGCCGTGTGCTCGATCTTCGCCGGATTCCTTGGCGTGCCGCACGCGCTCGGTGGTTCGAACCGCTTCGAGCACTTCCTGGCGCCGGTGTTTGAGAACCCCATTATCGCCGGGCAGGCCGTTGCTGGAGCGGCGGAGCATGGATCTGCCGCGGGTGAGGCGGTTGCCGCCAGTCAAGGCGAAGGGTCGAAACCTGAAGAAGGCCCCAGCAGCAGCGAATACGTGTTGATGGTGCTTTCGGTGGGCGCCGCGTGTGTCGGTTTGTGGGGAGCACGGAAGGCTTATGCCAAGGCCGGTCAGGGCTATGTCGAACCGCTGAACGCCGTGGCTCCGCCGCTCTATCGCACGCTGCTCAACAAGTTCTACGTCGACGAACTCTACGATTATCTCTTCACCGGGCGCAAGACGATCGGTCCGGTGCGGTTGGGAGTGCAGGGCCTGGGCCTTGCCTTGTGGAAGTTCGACGCCAACGTGATCGACGGCGGCGTGAACGGCGCCGGTTGGCTGACCAAGCTGAGTGGAACAATTTCCAGTTGGTGGGACAAGTGGATCATCGACGGAGTTTGCGTCAATGGTCCCGCCATCGTGGCGCGCGCACTGTCTTATCCGGTCCGGCTCATCGAGTGGGGCCTGGTGCAGTGGTACGCGCTGGTTATGGTAGTCGGCGTGTTCGGATTTGTTTGGTATTACGTAATTCACTAAGACGCTGCCTGCGCCTTTCGACGCGGGCGAACCGGTTGCTTTCAACGGGAAACGTCACGGACGGAATTTAGAAAATGTATAGCCACATCCTCTCCATCATTCTTTTTACGCCTCTGGTCGGGGCCCTTGTTCTCATGTTCGTTCCGAAGGAGAACACGAACGCGATCCGCTGGCTGGCGAACATCTTCGCAATGATCGGCTTCGCCGTATCGTTGCCGCTGGTCCCATGGTTCTGGGCGGTTAAGGACCATCCGGGATTCAAGTTCCTGGAAGGCGGGCAGAACAACTGGATTCCGACGATCGGAGCCGGTTATTCGCTGGGCATCGACGGCATTTCATTCCTGCTGATCATGCTCACCACGCTGCTGGGCGCCATCTCGATCCTCTCTTCATGGCAGGCGATTCAGATCCGGGTGAAGGAATACTACATTTGGTTCCTGGTGCTGCAAACCGGCATGATGGGCGTCTTCATGGCCCTCGATCTCTTCCTGTTCTTCGTCTTCTGGGAAGCGATGCTGGTTCCGATGTACTTGCTCATCGGCATCTGGGGCGGCCCGCGCAAGCTCTATGCGGCCATCAAGTTCTTCCTCTACACGCTGGCCGGCTCCGTGCTGATGCTGCTGGGAATCCTATTCCTGTATTTCTTCAATCACAGCCAGACGGGCGTCTACACGTTTGACCTACTCGCGCTGTATCGCACGGCTCCGCAGATTCCGGTGGTCTATGGCGATACGGCTGGCGTGATCCTGTTCCTCGGTTTCTTCATCGGATTTGCGATCAAGGTGCCGATGTTCCCGTTCCACACCTGGCTGCCGGATGCTCACGTGGAAGCGCCGACCGCCGGCTCCGTGATCCTGGCCGGTGTTCTACTGAAGATGGGAACATACGGTCTGATCCGATTCTCGCTGCCGTTCTTCCCGTCGATCATTAAGTTCCCGGTCTTGCGCGGCTGGCTGATCGCGCTGTCGCTGATCGGCATCATCTACGGGGCGCTGGTTTCGCTGATGCAAAAGGATATGAAGAAACTGGTGGCATACTCGTCCGTGAGCCACCTCGGTTTCTGCACCCTTGGCATTTTCGCGTTGAACCAGGCCGGCATCGCCGGTTCCGTCATCCAGCAGATTAACCACGGTATTTCGACCGGCGCACTGTTCTTGATCGTCGGCATTCTTTATGAACGGCGTCACACGCGCGACATCGCCGAGTACGGCGGCATTTCAACCATAATGCCGGTTTACGCCACCGTCACGCTGATCATGTTCCTGTCCTCGATGGGCTTGCCGCTGTTGAATGGCTTCGTAGGCGAGATCACGATCTTGCAGGGCACGTTCATGGCGAACCGGGCGTGGGCGGTCTGGGCGGTTCCCGGCATCATTCTCGGAGCGGCCTATCTGCTCTGGCTCTACCAGCGTGTTTTCTTCGGTCCGGTAACCAATCCTAAAAACGAAAAGCTGCTCGATCTTTCGCCGCGCGAGTTGGCGACCTTCGTTCCGCTGATCGTCCTGGCGTTCTGTATCGGTCTTTATCCGAAGCCGTTGTTCCGCATCCTCGATCAGCCGGTGACGGAAATGGTGGAGCGCATCAACAGCAATGGATATTACAACGCGGCAACTCCGGCGCTGAGTGCTCCAGTTGCGCCGAAGGCGGAGGCCAAGACCGAGGTCGTCGCGCCAAAGAAGGCTGCTAACGTAGTGGTGCTTACAACCACCGCTGCGTTGGCCCAGCCAGGGAAATAATGCCTGGGCGTTTCGCGGGTTGCGGAAAGCGCGTCGCAAACGGTTTTTCGCGGCCGCTCGGCCCGAAGTAATTTTCACTCCGCCAGATGGAATCTGTCGGGGGACTCGGTTGGAGTAACGATTCGCCTTCCGGCCATTTTCGACAACGTGCCGGGAGCTTGAAGGGACAATAAAGATCGTGGCAACGCCGATCTCACAATTTTTCTCTAGCTCCGATTATCTGCTGTCGCTGCCGATGGTGCTGCTCGCACTGTTCGCGCTGGGGATACTGCTGATCGATTTGATCTTGCCAGCCGAGTGGAAACGGTTGAACGCCGTGGCTGCCTTGATGGGCTTGTGCTTCTCCGCCGCTGGAGTTTTCAAGATCCAATTGGCCTTGCACAGCCAGGCGGTTACCTTCCGCTCGGGGTTCTTTGGCGGGGTCCTGATGGACCGCGTCGCCATTTATTTCTTCTACCTGTTCCTGGTGGGAGCGGCGGTGGCGATCCTGATGTCGGTGCACTACCTGGAAGTCGAGCGCGAATCGCACGGCGAATTCTATGCGCTGGTGCTGTTCGCCGTCATCGGCATGATGTGCATGGCCTGCGGCTTCGACCTGGTGCTGCTGTTCATCGGACTGGAGCTGATGGCGCTGTCGACTTATATCCTGGTTGGATTCCTGCGCCGCGACAAGCGTTCCAATGAAGCCGCGCTGAAGTATCTGCTGCTGGGCGCGTTTTCTTCCGGCATCTTCGCCTACGGATTGTCGCTCTTGTACGGCATGTCGGGTTCCACCAATCTTGCCGAAATCGGCATCGCGCTCCAGAGCCGCATCGCCACCAACCCGCGCGATCCGGTGATCATCCTGGCGCTGATCACCACGACGGCCGGACTGCTGTTCAAAATCGCGGCCGTGCCATTCCATCAGTGGCTGCCCGATGTTTACGAAGGAGCGCCAACCAGCGTTACCGGATTCATGTCGGTGGCGGTTCAGGCCGCAGCCTGGGCGATGCTGCTGCGCATTTTCCTGTTTGCGCTTTATCCGCTACGCTCCATGTACATGCCGATGCTGATCTTCGTCGCGGTTGCAACCATGACGGCCGGCAACCTGGCGGCAATCACCCAGACGAACCTGAAGCGGCTGCTGGCGTACTCCTCCATCGCGCATGTCGGCTACATGCTGCTCGGCCTGATCGCCAGCGACGGCAAGGAGAACCAGACCGGCATTCAGGGAATCATGGTGTACCTGTTGGTGTACACCTTCATGAACCTGGGCGCCTTCGCCGTCATCACTTCTCTACGCCGCCGCAGCATCATCGGCGACGACCTTGACGACATCAACGGATTATTTTTCAAGGCTCCGACCGAAGCCCTGCTGATGCTGGCCTTCCTGTTGTCTCTGGCCGGCATTCCGCCATTCGCCGGGTTCCTGGGGAAGTATTTCATCTTCCTCAGCCTGATGCAGACGGGGCATTACACCCTGGCCACCGTCGCCGTGCTCTATGCCGTGATCGGCTTGTATTACTACATGAAGATTGCCAATGCGATGTTCATGAAGCAGGCGGTCGACGCCGAGCCGGTTCAGGTTGGTCCGGGAATGCGTCTTGCGCTAACGATCACCGGGTTGGGCACAATCGGAATCGGAATCTTTCCGAATCTGTTTATCCAGGCCGTGTACTGGTCGCTGAATAGCGGTCCCCTGGGTTCAATCGCCCAGCTTGTCAAGTAGACGATCGCATGATGTTGAGCCGGAACTGGTTGCGGTTCCGGCTTGTTGCCGATTCACGGACTCGAAACCGCTTAGGCAAGACAAGCGTAAAATATATTTGAGGTATTAGTCATGTTTGAAGGTTTGTTTCAACCGATGCATCTGCTGGTGATTCTTTTTATAGCCCTGCTCGTGTTCGGACCCAAAAAGCTTCCGGAACTGGGCAAGGGGTTAGGCGAAGGAATCCGTTCTTTCAAGAACAGCCTGAGCGAGGCCGAGGCTAAGCCCGCCGATCCAACGGCAAAGACCGAGACCGCACCTAAAGCGTAATCGCTTCTTACGGCCACGAACGTCGCATTTTCGCGGCTCATTCCGCGAGCAGGCCGCGCTATGTTTGCTTCGCCGGGATAGAGCTGGTTGCATCAATGTCATCTGGAAGAACCGGCAATTCCCTCAGGGCTAAAGCCCGCGTTATTACTGGCTCTGGACGGCGTGGCTGACATGACCTCTTTAAGCCTGAAGTGGTGCCTGACCCAGGAGCATATAAGCCGTAGCGAAGAGCCGCGCCGCTTCAAAGAAATATGTGCAACCAGTTCTAGTCAGTCGCCGCTTTGACTTCCAGGTCAAAGGCTTAATGGAACGATATCGCCGTTTGCATAGCCGGGGGTGTAACTGCTAGCCTTGCTTGGCCATGGATGACAGCGACTCCAAGCACCCGGAAGACAAGAAAAACAAAGATCCCCTGGTTTTGCTGGCCCGCTACTCTGAGATAGGATTTATTCTCCCGGCAGCCGTGATCGTTGGATATCTGATGGGGTTAGCGCTTGACCACTGGCTGCATCAACACTGGATTTACCTGGCCGGGCTGATTTTTGGCGCTGTCGTCGGATTTGTCAAAATGATCCGCATGGCACTCTCTTCCTTCCATGAATGAGAATGAACTACCTGCGTCAGCGCCGGACAGAGAGGCGGCTGCCGCTCCAGGCGCACCGCTTTCGGAGGCCTTCTACGACCGTGCGGTCTGGCGCATGCAGCGCACCATCGGCGTCATCGGAATCGCCATCATTGTGGTTTCGGCGCTGGGATTCGGGTTGGCGGTGACGCTCGGCGCCACCCTGGGCGTCGCACTCTCATGGCACAATTTCCGCTGGCTGACCTAGGCGGTGAGCGCCCTGGGTGAGCGCATCACCACCGGGCAAAGCCGCGAGCGCGGCGGCCTCATCGTTTTCCGGTTTACCATCCGTATCCTTTTGATAGCACTGGGTTCGTATGCTATATTCAGATGTTCTCAAAGGGGCCTTTACGGGTACCTGATCGGGTTGTGTGTGCCCGTTCCCGCCTTGCTTTGTGAGGCTGTTTACGAAGTAACGCGCGCCTTCCGGCGCGGACTCTAGAGCGGTTCCCGAGCGGGTGTATCTCTGAATATGCCGCTGGGCCTTGGAAGCCCGGCTTTGTCCCAGGGTGCGCCTTCCGCGAATCGGCCTGATAGTGACGATATCCGAATGGAACCACTACTTCCTTTTACTGCGCTTCTGAACCGGCTTTTTGCGGCTCCCGTCACGGGTTGCTGCACACGTTGGGAGTTCCCGTCAAACACGCGAATCAGCCGATTCCAAATTATGTGGCGATGCAGATACTGGTCGCCCTGCTGCTCGTGGTGCTGTTTCTCATCGTGCGCTCGCGGCTCTCGGTCGAGAAGCCGGGCGGCCTCCAGCACCTGATGGAGGGTCTCTACGGATTCGTCGGCGATTCGTGCCACGAGATCATCGGGCATGATTATGAGCGCTACGTTCCTTACATAGCCACGCTGGGATTGTTCATCATTTCGTGCAATCTGCTCGGGCTGATCCCGTTCTTTGAGACCCCGACGGGAGTGCCCTCGGTGCCGCTGGGTTGTGCCCTCGTGACGTGGTTTTACTATCACTATCACGGTATCCGCACCAACGGCGCGGGATACATTAAGCACTTCACGGGCCCGATGTGGCAGCTCTCGTGGCTGATGTTGCCCATCGAGATTTGCAGCCACCTGGCGCGAATTCTTTCGCTCACCGTCCGTCTCTTTGCCAACATGTTTGCCGGAGACTTGGTAACGCTTGTGTTCTTTTCGTTGATCCCGATCGGAGTCCCGGTGATCTTTATGGGACTGCATATCGGCGTGGCGTTGGTTCAGACCTATATCTTTATCCTGCTGGCGATGGTTTACCTGGGTGAAGCCGTAGCGCACGAGCACTAGACACTCGATGCGAATCGCGAGCGGGACACAGTAAACAGGAACCGGCGGTAATTTTTAAGTTCGATTTTGCTGCAAGCGTGAGGGCGTCGCATTAGAGGATGCCAACCACCCACTGGCAGCGACACTCAGCCCTTAGGGGCATTCATAGGAGCAAGACAATGCGTAAACTGATGTTCGTTCTGCTGGCGATCGTTGCCCTCTCGATGATGGTGACGCCCGCCTTTGCACAAACTGGCGCCGCTGAAGCGGCCAAACCCGTTAACTGGGTCGCCATTGCCTCCGGCTTCGGCATGGCTATTGCCGCCGGATTAGGGGCCCTCGGTCAGGGCCGTATCGGCGCGGCCGCCTGCGAAGGCATGGCGCGCAATCCTTCCGCTCGCGCCGGAATTCAACTTGCCCTGATACTCGGGTTGGCTTTCGTTGAATCGCTGGTGTTGTTTACGCTCGTCGTGATTTTTGCCAAGGTCGTGTAGCTTTCATTAGTGTATTTTTTGCGAGACCGATCAAAGGCCTCTCATCCGTGGGAGGCCTTTTACTTTGTTTCTGAAAAGAGTTTCGAGAGGAAAATCCAGGGCAATTCCCGTGTTGGTGTAACCGCCCGGCAAGAAGAACTCGAAGGCGTCATCCCGACCGAAGTGTAGAGCGCCTGTGGCCGGAGCAGCCAAGCTGCGTACCCGACGTTACACTCGATCAGCAAGAAGCTTGTTCGGGCACGGAGCCGGGGTCCCCATCAAACGCCGCTGTTGCGCTTGATGGGGTGGGGAGTGGAGGCATCTTGTGTTTTCCTGTGGCAAAGCAACACAAAAGATTCCTCGACTCGCGACCGGGAGAGCGAGTCGCTATCGGTCAGACTGCTCGTGAACGTATTGCGGTGGCATAGCTTAAATGCTCACAAGGTAAGTCGCCGCTCGCTCGGAATGACGTCGTTCTGACGGGATGCAGCAACACGGGAACCCAGTCTAAGTGGACGGCGGGCCCACATCCGCCGCAGTTCAAGCAGGATTTACCGCAGGCGCGGTTTCACGGGGGAATTGACCCTCAGCGGACGAGCGCCCGCGCCGCGCCGAGGGCGAAGTTGAGCACCGGGCCTGGCAGCACGCCAAGATAGATGGTGGCGATCAGGCTGAGCACCATCGCCAGCCCCGCAGCAAATGGAATCGGCGGCACGGGCGCGTCGCTCTGCGGTTCGCGCATGTACATCAACACGATCAAGCGCAGATAGTAGTACGCGCCGATGGCGCTGTTGATGACGCCGATGATGGTGAGGCCCACGAGGCTCGACTGCAGCGCGGCGGTGAAGACGTAAAACTTCGCCAGAAATCCGCCGGTGATCGGGATTCCGATCAGCGAGAGCAGGAAGACCGTCAGCGCTGCCGCCAGCATGGGCGAGCGGCGGCCGAGTCCGGCATAATCATCGACGTTGACGTACTTCTCGCCGGCGCTCGCGAAATGGCTCACCACGGCGAAGGCGCCGACGTTCATGGCGGCATACGATGCGGAGTAAAACATCGCGGCGGAGATTCCCGCGCTGCTGTTGCGGATGGCGGTGAAAGCAACCAGCAAGTATCCGGCATGGGCGATCGACGAGTAGGCCAGCAGGCGCTTCACGTTCGACTGTACCAGCGCTCCGAGGTTCCCGAGCGTCATCGACAAGGCCGCCGAGACCCATATCATCCAGAACCATCCGGGCCGCGCTGGCCCCAGAATCCGCTGCCGCTCGCGGTGCCGAACAGCACGCGCAGCAGTACGGCGAAGGCCGCCGCCTTGGGAGCGGTCGACATGAATCCGACGACCGGCGCCGGCGCGCCTTCGTAGACATCCGGAGTCCACACCTGGAATGGCGCGGTAGCGACTTTGAAGCCGAGACCGACGAACATCATCGCCATGGCCAGATAGGCCAGCGTGGGCGCGCCGTTGCGCAGTGCGGCGGCAATCTGGTCAACATTTGTGGAGCCGGTGGCGCCGAACATGAGGGCGACGCCATAAAGGAAGAAAGCGGTGGCGAAGGAGCCCAGCAGAAAGTATTTGAGGGACGACTCCGCGCTGCTGGCGACGCGGCGGCGGAAGCCCGCCAGCACGTACGTCGCGATGGAAGAAATTTCGAGGGCGATAAAGATGAGCACCAGCTCAATGGCTGAGGACATCAGGCACATGCCGACCGTGCCGAGCAGGATCAGGCCGTAGTACTCGCCGAGGCGGATCTTCTGCACTTCCAGGTATTCGAACGAGCTGAGCGTCGTGACCAGCGCGACCAGGATGATGACGACGTGGAAGAACACGCTGAAGCCATCGACCCGCACCATGTTGAAAAACGCCGTGCCGGGAAATGCCGCCTGATAAAAAGTGGCGCACAGGGCGCAGACGCATCCGAGAGCCGAGACGAATCCCATTGATTTGCGGCTGTCATACTCGGGCAGCAGCGGGTCTGCCACCATGACGATCATGCCGAAGACCGCAAGCACGATTTCTGGAAGAATTCGAATGTAGTCGATGCCGGGTATCATCGGCCGTTCACCTGGTTTGCTTTCTCCAATGAAGTTGCCGCCAGAGCAGTTCGCTCGTCAGTGTATCCCGTGGTTGCCACCGCCGCCGCCCGGCTGCTGGCCATAGCTGGCGGCGCGGCCTGGGGCATGTCCGGCGGTGCAATCCTGGGTCGCGCGGCGGCAGCCTGCTTCTGGAATGGCGCGAGCATCTGGGCGACCGACTGGTCGATGCGGTTCATCCACAGGGAAGGAGCGACGCCCATGACCAGCGCGGCAATGCGCCAGCGGCCACAGGCAACTGCGCTCGCGACGGTCGAGATCGGGCAAGCTCGGCATTTACGGGTTTCGTGATATTTCCGTAGAAAAGACGCTGGTAGAGCCAGAGCAGATAGCAGGCGCTCCAGATCACGCCGCTTGCCGCAAGCACGCCCCACCAGGCCTTTGCCTGAAACGATCCGCTGAGGATCAGGTATTCGCCGATAAAGCCATTCAGCAACGGCAAGCCTATCGAAGACAACGTGATGATCAGAAAAAATGTCGCGTAGACCGGCATCGGGGTCGCCAGACCGCCGTACTCCGCGATTTCGTAGGTGTGCCGCCGCTCGTAGATGAAGCCGCAGAGGATAAACAGGGCGCCGGTGGAGATGCCATGGTTCAGCATCTGATAGACAGCGCCATCGACTCCGGCCATGGTGAAGCTGAAGATGCCGAGCACGACCAATCCCAGGTGGCTGATGGAAGAATAAGCGACCAGCTTTTTCAGGTTCGGCTGCACCATGGCAACCAGCGCACCGTAGATGACTCCGATGATGGCCAGCACCGCGATCCAGCCGGCGTTGCGGCGGGCCTGCTCCGGAAACAATCCAACATTGAAGCGCAACAGACCGTACGTGCCCATCTTCAGCAGTACGGCAGCCAGCAGAACGGAGCCGGCGGCCGGCGCTTCGACGTGCGCGTCGGGCAGCCAGGTGTGCAGCGGGAACAGCGGCACCTTGACGGCAAAGGCGATGAAAAAGCCGAGGAAGAGCCACTGCGCGGCATACGCCATTCCCGGCACCGCGCCAGCCTGCAACAGCGCTTGCAAGGTTACGAAATCAAAAGTTCCGCTCTTGGCGTAGAGCCAGATGATCGCGGCGAGCATAAAAGCCGACGCAACCATGGTGTACAGAAAAAACTTCACCGCCGCGTAAATCCGCCGCTCGTGGCCGTACATCCCGATCAGCAAGGCCATGGGGATCAGCGTTGCTTCCCAGAAGAAGTAAAACAGGAAAAGATCGAGCGCCACAAAGACGCCGATCATTGCCGTTTCCAGCACCAGCAGCAGGATGAAAAATTCCTTCACCCGGTCGTGGATCGAGCGCCACGAGATCATGACGCACAAGGGAACCAGGAAGGTGGTGAGCAGCACCAGCCAGAGCGAGATGCCGTCGATCCCCAGGTGGTAATGAATGTTCGGCGTCGAAATCCAGGCTTTGTCGACCTCATAGGCCAGCGAGAGTCCCGGCGGCGTCAGCGTTTGACCGGCAATCAGGTGCGGCTGCGCCAGCTTGACCTGCTCGCGAAAATACCAGGGCAGATGGAGCGAAAACAGGAACGTGACGATGCTGACCAGCAGCGCAAAGCCGCGGATGTCGCGATCACGCCGGGGAAACAACGCCAGCAGCAGCGCCCCGAACACTGGAATAAACGTCACCAGCGTGAGAATGTACGGATTGACACTTGCAGCTATCATCGCGTTCCCATCCAAACCATGTAGAGGATGACCACGGCCGCCCCGGCCGTCACCCAGCCGGCGTAAGAGCGGATGTTGCCGGACTGCTGGTGGCGCAGCGAGTCGCCAACATCACGCACGCCACGCGCACCGCTGTTCACGCTTCCGTCAATCAGCGTGGCGTCGATTCCGCGCCACAGCACGCGAGTGGAAAAAGCAATCAGCGGGCCGATGATGGCCGCGCGATAAATTTCGTCGACGTAATACTTATTCAGCACGGTCGTGTACAGGCCGCCAAGCGAGTCGGCGATTTTGGCCGGCAGGTCGCGCCGCTTGACGTACAAAAGCCAAGCCAACCCGAGACCCGCGAACGCAACCACCACCGAGACGCCCGTCAGCGTCAACTCCAGCGAAGCTGTCCTCGGCGGCCTGCGGCGCGCCTGCTCGATGCGCAGCCTGCCCGCCGCTTCCGCCGTGATGGCCGGCATGACCGGAGCCAGGAAGTGCTCGATTTCGTTGCTGCCATGGAGCGCCTTGGGGACACCTACGTAACCGCCAATGATCGACAAGACCGCAAGCAGCACGAGCGGAAGCACCATCACCCACGGACTTTCGTGCGGTTCTCCATGGCCTCCGTGATCGTGAGCATCCGCCGCAGGGGCTTGCGCAACCGTCTGCTGGCCGCCCATGGGCACCTCGTGTGTGTGTCCGGCGTGCTCGGTCGAGCCCGGAACCCCTTGCGGCTGCGTTTCCTGCGGAGTGTGCTGCACGGCGATGGGACCGCGATACTCGTTGAAGAAAGTCATGAACAGCAGACGGAACATGTAGAAGCTGGTCATGAACGCCGTGATGACGCCGATCAACCAGAATACCCAGTGTCCATGCGGGCTGGAGAATGCTTGCCAGAGGATCTCATCCTTCGAGAAGAAGCCCGAGAACCCCGGAATTCCGGCGATCGCGCAGGTGGCGATCAGCATGGTCCAGAAGGTATAGGGAACGTACTTCCTCAGGCCGCCCATCTTGCGCATGTCCTGTTCGCCGCCTACGGCATGAATCACCGAGCCGGCGCCGAGGAAGAGCAGCGCTTTGAAAAATGCGTGCGTCATCAGGTGGAAGATGCCCGCCGAATACGCGGCCACGCCGCAGGCCATGAACATGTATCCGAGCTGCGAAATCGTGGAGTAGGCGAGCACGCGCTTGATGTCGGTCTGGGTGATGCCGATGGTCGCGGCAAAAAACGAGGTCAGGCAGCCGATGATGGCGACGACCGCAAGCGCAATCGTCGAACGGCTGAAGATGGCGTTCGAGCGCGCAACCATGTAAACGCCGGCGGTAACCATGGTGGCCGCGTGGATCAGGGCGGAGACCGGCGTCGGACCTTCCATCGCGTCAGGCAGCCAGACATAGAGAGGAAGCTGCGCCGATTTGCCGGTGGCTCCGACCAGCATCAGCAGCGCGATGGTGGTCAGCAGACCCGGCTCCGGCCTCGATGCCAGGCGAGAACTCCGCAACCTTGTGGAATACCTCCGTGAACTGGAGCGTGCCGAAGTGCTTGACCAGCAGGAACAAGGCGATGAGGAAACCGAAATCGCCAACGCGGTTGGTGATGAACGCTTTTTTCCCGGCGTTCGCCGCCGAATCGCGCAAAAAGAAAAAACCGATCAGCAAATAGGAAGCAAGGCCCACGCCCTCCCAGCCGACGAACATGAGCAGATAGTTGTTGGCCAGCACCAGGGTGAGCATGAAGAACATGAACAGGTTCAGGTAGCTGAAGAAACGGTAGTACCCGCCCTCGTGCCCCATGTACCCGACCGAATAGACATGGATGAGAAAGCCGACGCCGGTGACCACCAGCATCATGATCATCGAGAGATGATCGAGATAGAATCCGTACTCCACCACGAAGTCGCCGCTGCGCAGCCAGACCCCGATGCGTTCGATATACGGAAGCTGATCGGCCGGCATGCCAAGCAGGCGTAAGGCCGCCACCAGCGCCCAGGCAAACGATGCCGCCGTCGAGGCCAACGCGATGGTGCTCACCATCTTGTTCGAGAACCGCCGGCCGAACAATCCATTGATGGCGGCGCCCGCGGCGGGCAAAACTGGGATCAACCAGAGATTCAGGCTCATAGCTTCAGCAACCAAGGCACGCCAAACGTAGTTTCACAAATGCCGAATTGCGGCAATAAGTTCAAGGTCATAGCTTCAATAAATTCACGCGGTCGACGTTCAGGGTTTCCCGCGTGCGGAAGACGGCAATAATGATCGCAAATCCAACGGCGGCTTCAGCGGCGGCCACTACCATCACGAAAAAAACGAAGATGTAGCCGCTCAGCGCTTGCCAGTGCGCGGCAAAGGTCACGAAGGTGAGGTTCACCGCGTTCAGCATCAATTCGATCGACATGAAGATGGTGATGATATTGCGCTTGATGAGGAAGCCCGCAACTCCGCAGGCAAACAGGATCGCGCTCAGCACCAGATAATAGGAAATCGGCACCATCAGTCGTTCCCCCTGCGCGCCAGAACCACGGCGCCCATAATCGCGATCAGGATCAGCACCGAGGTCACCTCGAACGGCAGCAGGAAATCCCTGAAGAGCAGCCGGCCCATGCCAGGAGCGGTGCCGTGGAGCTGGCCAATCGCGACCGAACCAAGGCTGGACTTGTTTGTGACCAGCACCCAGGTGGCCGCGGAAATTCCCAGAATCAGTCCTGGCACGCCGAACAGGATCGCCACCCGGCTGCCCTTGGTTTCTTCTTCGACGCCGGCATTGAGCAGCATGATGACGAAAATGAACAGCACCATCACCGCTCCGGCATAGATGATGATCTGGATGGCGGCCACGAACTCGGCGCCGAGCAAGAGATAAATCAGAGCGAGCGAGCCGGTGACGAGCACCAGAGACAGCGCGCTGTTGATCGGATGGCGCTGCACCAGGAGGTTAATCGGCTCCTCCCACGCACAGCGCCGCGAAGATCAGAAATAAAATAAGGTGCAGCATCGGTTCCACACCCGCTCGGGGCCCCCG
Organism: uncultured Acidobacteriota bacterium; assembly: GCA_963786555.1. GTDB lineage: Bacteria > Acidobacteriota > Terriglobia > Terriglobales > Acidobacteriaceae > CAWBRT01. Next base: position 282,815 of record CAWAZO010000001.1, on the reverse strand, counting down.
GCAAGTTTGCTCGCCAGGGTGGTAGTCTACGCCCGCAGGGCCACAATCAGCCCGGTGACAAGTATGTTGGCAATTGAGAGCGGCAAAAGAAACTTCCAGCCGAACCCCATCAGTTGATCGTAACGGAAGCGCGGCAGCGTGCCGCGCACCCAGATGTACAGAAAGATAAAGCAAAATACGCGCGCCAAAAACCACACGAACGGCAGCAGCGATTGCAGGATCGGCGGCCCGAAAACAGGCCCGCTCCATCCGCCCAGAAACATGACCGACGCCAGGCAGGCTACGGTCACCATGTTGGCGTACTCGGCCATGAAGAACATGGCGAACTTCATCGAGCTGTACTCGGTGTGATAGCCGGCCACGAGTTCGGTCTCCGCCTCGGGCAGATCGAACGGAATGCGGTTGGTTTCGGCAAAAGCCGCCATCAGGTAAATGAAGAAAGCTACGATTTGCCAGCCGCCGTCAAAGATGTTCCAGTGCCACGGACTGCCCAGTTGCCGCTCGACGATGGTTCGCAGACTGAACGACCCGGAAACCATCAGCACGCCCACCAGCGACAGTCCGAGCGCAACCTCGTAGCTCACCATCTGCGCGCTGGCGCGCAAAGCGCCGAGCAACGAGTACTTGCTGTTGGACGACCACCCCGCGAGCGCGACTGCCGTAAACCCCAAGCGAAGTAATGCCAAGGATAATCAGCAGGCCGATGCCGATATCCGCCGGCTGATTGCTCGCCGTCTCGACCCCGGTAATCTGCATCGGAGTGATGATGCTGCCGAGGGTGATGTTCGGTCCAATCGGCACCAGCGCAATCGAAGTCAGCGCCGTAACCAGGGAAAGCATCGGAGCCAGAATGAACAACGTCCGGTTGACATAAGGCGGCGTCAAGTCTTCCTTCAGGATGAACTTGATGCCGTCGGCGAGCGGCTGCAGCAGTCCGAATGGACCGACGCGGGTGGGTCCCCAGCGGTTCTGCATGTGGCCCACCACCTTGCGCTCCAGCCAGACGGAGTAAGCCACAATCGTCAGCAGCACGCCGACGGTGACCGCGATCTTGATGATGGCAACGAGCAAAAACATTCCAACATTCATTGAGTCATGCGTTCCCAAAAAACAAACTTCAAACCTGATTCGCGGAACTTACCCGCACTTCCGTTGCTTCGTTTCGTGAAACCGCAAACTCGCGAACGGCTGATTGCCGCAACCGATCAGTCCGCCCCGACTTCGGTATCGACCCGGGATTTGCTCTTATTCTCGATCACCGAGTTCAGCGTATTGGAATAACGGCTGAGCGTGCCGGAGGTAAACAGTGCGTCGCGCGAGGGCACGATCGCATTCCGGATGACTCGGAATCCCCGCCGGTTGGATGTTTACCAGTTGTGTCGGTTGATCGTTACCGGCCAGCAATCCCAGGCGGGAGACATCGTAGCCCGGAACCAGCCGCTGAATCTCGTCGAGCACCGCCATCGGATCGAAGGGCGATACCTTTGGTTCCAGCCCGCGGGCGCTGAAGCCAAACCGCGTGCTGATCGGCCTCGCCCGACTGCGCTCCGCGCGTCTGACCGAAATCGGCGCGCATGCCGCTGCCGAACGGCACCAGCTTACGAACGTCGAAGTCCATCTTTTCCGCAATGCGCACAATGATTTCGAAATCGCTCTTAACCGACGCAACGTCGCCCGCCTTCTTCAACAATTGCAAATCGCCGCAGGTATTGGTGAAGGTGCCGGCCTTCTCGTAGGCGTTCGCCGCCGGCAGGATTACGTCCGCCAGCATCGCCGTTTCCGTCATGAACATGTCCTGGACCACCAGGAATGGCGTGTGCAGAACGAAGGGGTCCACCGCGTAGCGCGCCACCGGGTTGGAACCGACAACATACAGGGCGTGCAGTTTAAGATCGCGAGCCGCGTCGAGCATCTGCGCCAGGCTCAAGCCGGGCTGCGCCGGGATCTGCCCACCCCACTCGCGGTCGAAGATCGAGCCGGAAGCGAGCGGCGCGTAGCCGGGCAGCAGGTCAGGGTAGAGCCCCATATCGGCCGCCCCGCGCGAGTTTGCGTAATCGCCGAGGCAGATGAACCGCGCCTGCTGAGCGGCGCCGAATCGCACCAGGGCCGCCAAGTCGTCCCCGCGAAGCTCGGAGCCGAAAATGATGACCATATCCGCTTCGGCCTTGAGCGTTTCGCGCAACTTGGCGAGCGCCTCGGGCGCAATTCCCGTGATGGCTTGCGCGGCGGAATCATCTCCCGCAAGATATTGCGCGAACTTGCCTTCGCTTCCGGCCGGAAGCTGCGTGAAGCTGGCCGCCTGCCGGCCGAGCTTGATCGGTTGCGAGTTGACGATGTGCAGCTTGGCGCGATGCAGCCGTACGTTGTTGCGGATCTGCCATGCCAGCAGCGGATGCTGATTCGTCGGATCGTTGCCGATCAGCAGGATCGCCGGCGCCTGGAAGACATCGCGCATGCTCGCCGTTTTCGCGTTATTCTCGGCGAGAGCCTTGGCGAAAGACGGGTAATCCGCCGTGCGGTGATGGTCGATGTTGTTGGTTCCCAGCACCAGGCGCGCGAACTTCTGCAGCAGATAATTCTCTTCGTTGGTGGTGCGGTTGGAGCCGATCACGCCGATCGCCTGCGAGCCGTGGCGGGCGATGATCTCGCGAAAATTGCGGGCAACCGTATCGATCGCTTCCGTCCATGCGACGGGAACAAACCGGCCATCGCGGCGCACCATCGGTTGCTTGATGCGCTCGGGATGGTTGGCGAAATCGAAGGCGTAGCGTCCCTTGATGCAGAGAAAATCGCCGTTGATGCCGCTCTTGTCGCGATTGTCTCCGCGCACGATCTCCATGCCGGTGTCGCTGCGGCGGCAGCCAAGCGTGGTGAGGCAACCATCGCCGCAGTGGGTGCAGACGGTGCCGACGTGGTTCATCTCCCACGGACGCGTCTTGTAGCGGTAAGCTCCCGAGGTGAGTGCGCCGACCGGACAGATGTCGATGCACATGCCGCATTCCTCGCATTCGAGGTGGTCGCCTTTGTTGGGAGCGATGACCGAGCCCTGGCCGCGGTTCTGGATGCCCAGCGCCCACACGTCCATGCCCTCGCCGCAGACGCGTACGCAGCGATAGCACAGAATGCAGCGCGGGCGGTCGAAGTAGACGACGGGCGACCACTGCTGCTCGTCGCGGTGGCTCTTGATATCGATGAACTTCGACTCCGACGCCCCGTACTTGAACGTCATGTCCTGCAACTCGCACTCGCCTCCGGCGTCGCAAACCGGACAATCCAGCGGATGATTGGCGAGCAGCAACTCGAGCATGCTCTTGCGCGCCTGCACCACCTTTTCGGTCTCGGTGTGCACGACCATGCCTTCGCCAACCTGCGTGGTGCAGGCGGTCTGGAGCTTCGGCAGCTTTTCGATTTCCACCAGGCACATGCGGCAGGCGCCCTGCAGCGAAAGTCCGGGGTAATAGCAGAACGAAGGCACTTCGATGCCGGTTTTCTTGCAGGCATCGATCAGCAGCGTGCCGGCGGGAACCGATAAGGCTTTGCCGTTAACGGTAATCTTGACGAGTTTGGGTGCGTCTGCCATGAAAACTCACCAGGGTCCCCGACAAGCCATTTGGTTGGCTTGTCGGGTCAGAGCCTACGGATGCTGACCAGCCGGGAATTCCGGGTCTGTCTTGATTTCTTCCACCTGCAAGGCGTGGCGCTCGGGATGCACCGCCATGAGCGTCAGCAACTGGTAGCCATCCAGCGTGCCCGCCAGCGGATGCGGCACGACCTTGGCGCGAAGCTCTTCGACCGAGATGCTCTCGGCAAACTGCAACGTGCGGTCGCGCGCAGTCCGGAAGCGTTCGATCGCCTCGAACAGGCTCTCGCAGCGTCCTTTCGGCTCGGAGCGATGCGGGAGCCTTATCCTTGTGCGTCCGGTCGTGGGCCACCGCCAGGATATTCGCATCCTTCGCCGGGTTCGGATGAGCCGGGCTCGGCCAGCTTCTCCCACGCTCGAAGCATCTGCTCCTCGGCCACCGCGACGTGCTCCGCGCACTCCAGAATCGACCAGGTGCCGGGAGTCCTGCGCCAGGACGAACTGCTATCGAGCACTCCGTGGAAAGCGCAAAGATACCGGTTGCGCCCGTCTTGCAGGCGTGCAATCAGGATTTCCTTCTCGCCGGTGGGTGGAACTGCGGTTGCGCTTTGCTCAGCCATTCTTCGATTCTTTCTCAGTGTGCTTCCACTGGAACCGGATGTTCGGCGCCCGCTTTCTCGTACGGACACGGGCGGCCCTCCAGGTGATCCTCAAACTCGTTGCGAAACTTGGTAATAAAGCCGATGGTCGGCATGGCCGCGGCGTCGCCCAAGGGGCAGAACGTGCGTCCAAGCATGTTCTCGGCCAGATACTTGCATGTTGTCGATGTCCTTTGCAACTCCGCCTCCGGCGTGGAAGCGCCGCAGCGTCTTTTGCAGCCAGTCGGTCCCTTCGCGGCACGGTATGCACCAGCCGCAGCTCTCGTGACGGTAGAACTGCATGGTGCGCAACGCGAACTTGACGATGCAGGTTTGGTCGTCGAGCACCACCACGCCGCCGGAGCCGAGCATGGTGCCGGCCTTCATCATCGCATCGAAGTCCATCGCCACGTCGATCTCGTCGGCCTTGAGCACGGGAACCGAAGATCCGCCGGGAACGACGGCCTTCAACTTGTTCCCGTTGGCAATGCCGCCGCCAACCTCGTAGATCATCTGCTTCAGGTTGTAGCCCATCGGCAGCTCATAAACGCCGGGCTTGGCGACGTGTCCGCTCAGGCAGAACAGGCGCGTGCCGCCGTTCCTGGGCGTGCCGAGCTCGGCGTATTTCTGGCCGCCCATCAGCATGATGTGCGGCACGGTTGCCAGGGTCTCGGCGTTATTGATGACCGTGGGTCCGCCCCAGAGTCCGACGACGGCAGGGAATGGCGGCTTGATGCGCGGCACGCCGCGCTTGCCCTCCAGCGACTCCATCAGCGCGGATTCCTCGCCGACTTCGTAGGCGCCGGCGCCGCCGTGCCAGTAAATGTCCAGATCGTATCCGCTGCCGAAAATGTTCTTCCCGAGAAAGCCCTTCGCGTAAGCGTCGGCAATGGCCTTCTGCATGATTTCCGGAAAGGTAGCGATACTCGCCGCGAATGTAGATGTAGCCCTTGATGCGAGTTGATGGCGATGGCGGCAATCATCACGCCCTCGATCACGGCGTGAGGGTCGTGCTCGAAGATCAGGCGATCCTTGCAGGTCCCCGGCTCGGACTCGTCTCCGTTGCAGAGCACGTACTTGGGCTTGGCCGATTCCTTCGGAACGAAGGACCATTTCATGCCCGTCGGGAAACCCGCGCCGCCGCGTCCGCGCAGATTGGACGCTTTCATCTCGTTGATGATTGCCTCCGGTCCAATCTGCAGCGCCTTTTGCACGGCCTTGTAGCCGTCGAGTTCGAGATAGCGGTCGATGTCGGTGGCGCCCATGCCAAAGCGCCGGGAAATGATCTTGACCTCGTCGGGATGTGAAACCAGATATGCCATGAACCGGTTCTCAGTTACTTGCTCTCGATTCCTGTTCTCATGTCGAGCTACTTCGATGCCTTTTCGCGGTACGCCTCGATAATCTCGTCCACCTTTTCCGGCGTAAGGTTTTCGTGGAAGTCGTAGTTGACCTGCATGGCGGGAGCCCAACTGCACGCTCCAATGCACTCCACCTCTTCCACGGAAAACATGCCGTCGGGGGTGATGCCCTTGATTCTGCAGCCACGCCAAGCTTCTTCTTGGCGTGCTCGAGAATCTCTTCGCCGCCGCGCAGCAGACACGAAATGTTGGTGCAGACCTGCACGTTGTATTTGCCGGCGGGCTTGGTCCGCAGCATGGAGTAATAGCTGATTACGTTGCGCACCTCGAGCGGAGTAATCGCCAGGCGGCCGGCAATCTCCTGGATCGCCTCGTCCGTCAGGTAGCCCAGCTCGTCCTGCACGTAAAGCAGAAAGGGAACAAGCACCGAGCGCTTGATCGGGTAATGCGTAAGCATGTCCGCAAAGCGCGCTTCCAGTTGGTCAGAAAATTTCATCGTTCAGAGTTCCCATCTCCGGCGTTCCCGGCGGCGGTGAACAGTCTCCGCGCCCCACGCGCGGCCTCGCTAGCGGTCAACATCTCCCAGTACAATATCGATGCTGCCGATCGCCGCCACAACGTCGGCGATCAGTTGCCCCTGGCACATCGGCAGCATAGCATTCAGGTTGGCGAAAGACGGGCTGCGCATGTGCACGCGATACGGCTTGGCGGTGCCGTCGCTGACGATGTAGTACCCCATTTCGCCCCGCGGCGACTCGACTGCCTGGTAGACCTCGCCGGCCGGAACCGTGAATCCCTCGGTCACAATCTTAAAGTGATAGATGAGGGCTTCCATCTGGGTCTTCATTTTTTCGCGGTCGGGCAGCACGACCTTGGGAGCGTCGGCCTTAATCGGGCCCTCGGGCATGCCGGCCAGCGCCTGCTGAATAATCTTGGTCGATTCCCGCATCTCCTGCACGCGAATCACATACCGCGCGAAGACGTCGCCCTCGGTCGCGATCGGAACCTTGAAATCGAACTGCTCGTAGCTCGAATAAGGCATATCGCGGCGCAGATCCCAATCCACGCCGCTTCCGCGGGCAACGCCGCCGCTGAGCCCCAGCGTGATAGCATCTTCGTAGGTGATCTTCGCTACGCCTTTGGTCCGCCCTGTCCAGATAGGGTTCTGCGTGAGCAGGTTTTCGTACTCGTCGATGTGACTCGGAAAGGCGTCGATGAAGCGCTTCACGCGCTCAAAGAATCCCAACGGAACTTCCAGCGCCAGCCCGCCGACGCGGAAGTAGGAGGTCATCATCCGCTGGCCGCTGACCATCTCAAAGAGGCGCAGAATGTCTTCACGCTCGCGGAAGCAGTAAAGGAACACGGTCATGGCGCCGATGTCCATGGCGTGCGTTCCCAGCCAGACCAGGTGTGAGTTGAGACGCGTCAGCTCGTTCAGCAGAACGCGAATCCACTGCGCGCGCTTCGGAATCTCCAGCCCGAGAAGCTTTTCGACCGCCAGCACGTAGGCCAGATTGTTGGTCATCGGGCAGAGATAGTCGATGCGGTCGGTGAGCGGCACGACTTGCTGGTAGAACTTGGCTTCGCAGGTCTTCTCGATCCCGGTATGCAGGTAGCCGATGTCGGGCCGGATGCGGACGATGGTTTCGCCATCGAGTTCCAGCAGGAGCCTGAGCACGCCATGCGTGGAAGGGTGCTGCGGCCCCATGTTGAGGACCATCGTGCGGTCGTCTCCGATGACCTCGACGACCGGCTCAAGGCTGCTGAACTTGGTGGCCATTAACGGTATCCCTCGACCGGATAGTCCTTGCGCAGCGGATGGCCCTCCCAGTCCTCGGGCATCATGATGCGGCGGAGGTACGGATGGCCGTGGAAACGGACTCCAAACAGGTCGAAGACCTCGCGTTCGAAGGGATTTGCGCCGGGCCAAAGCTCGGTAAGCGAATCCACGCCCGGATCGGCTGAATCCAACTTCACCTTGATCCGGATGCGCTCCTTGCGCGGCATCGAGAGCAGGGAATAGACGACCTCGAAACGCGGTTCCGCCGGATACCAGTCCACGCAGGTGACGTCGGAGAGAAAGTTGAAAGCCGTGGCGGCATCGTCCCGCAGCAGTGCACAGGCTTCACGCAACGATTCGCGCCGCAGCCAGATCGTCAGTTCGTCGCGATCGAATTTCGCGCCGGTAACCGCCTCGGCCTTCCACGAAAGCAGCCGGGCCAGCGCCGGACGGTCCTTCAGCTGTTCAAGATCGGTAATCGCAGGAGCCAGTGCCATCAGGGTTACAGGACCTCGTTCCTGGTGGGCTTATTCCAGTCAAGCGCGCCCTTTTTCCAGATGTAAAACAGACCGACCAGCACGATCGCAATGTACACCACCATCTCCCAGAAGCCGAACATCTTCAGCTCCTTCAGGAGAATCGCCCAGGGGTACAGGAAAACCGCCTCTACGTCGAACAGGATGAACAACATCGCGACCAGATAAAACTTCACGGAGAAGCGCTGCCGTGACATCCCCGACGGGCTCCATGCCGCATTCATAGGGAGACATCTTGACCCGGTTGCGCTTGTGCTGTCCCACCAGAGTCGATAGCACAACGATGGCGCCGGCGAGCCCGCCGGCGACCAGCAGGTGAAGCAGAAGCGGAATGTACCGCACAAAATAATTATCCGGCATAGGACGACTCACCCCGGGAGGAGCTTATAAGGCGAACACTTGAGTGTAGATTTCAGGCGTCCTAGTAGTCAAGAACGGAGCCGGGAAGGCACGGCCAGCAGCAGGCGTTGAATTGATTCAGCAGGTTGGGAACCCGGCATTCGGCCGAGTAATCCACGGAGGCAACAACTTTTCTTGCGGCACGGCAAGAATCTGCTTTGCAGGAAGCCGGAACTGTTCGACAATCATCACGTACCTTCCCCAAATGGTATTTGCCGCCGGAGAATTTGTGATCTTTGGCTATAACACCGAGATCCGCCTAGGCGACACGGTTTATCACGTCCAAAGCGAAGCGCGGGGTTGCGAGCGGCTGCTCGAGACTCAGGTGTTCGTCAAAGGACACTGCATCAGCAAGCGTTCGACCCCATCGGACGCACGACGGAGATCCGCAATCCGTGCAGGAGTCCTTGCGCCTGCAGCACCGGTCCGTGGTGGAGTGCATTCGCGCCGGGCAGTTGGACGTAGCGCGGGCGGAGACTCCCGACCTGAATGTCAGCTTGCGCTGTACGAGCGCCAGACGCGAAGGCGCGGAGCTTGTCCTGGGCTTCCAAGTGACCCGCGCCGGAGTTCCCATGTGCGATGCGAAGCTCAGATGCTTTCTGACCGAAGCCGACAGCGCAGCTCCTCCCAAGCTGATTTCCGAGCCCGTAACCGATCAGGGCGGCATGGCCGGGCTCAGGATCGATGGCGCGCTGCCGGCAAATGCCGAACTCCAGGTGGAGATGGAAGGCGAAGAACGAAAAACCGTTCGGCGATTCCGTCTTCGCCAGCGCGAAAGCCGCTGACTTACAATAGTTCCATGAAGCGAGTGATGGCCTCTGTGATCTGGATTTTGCTGGCCGGTTGGGCGGTGGCGCAGCAATATCCTCCCGAGGATTTTCCCGCGCAGTTGCCAACCAAACCAGAAGCACAGCAACAGCAGAAGACCACGAAGCCTCCGTCGACCGACAATGCCTTTCCCGAAGACAATGCTTTTCCGGAAGACAAAGCTTTTCCCGAAGATAAAGCCTCTCCGCTGGATGGCACCGGTGAGAGTTCCAGCAAGGACACCAAGATAGACCTCGGTCCTCCGATGGGCGACGCGAAAGCGCACCCGAACAGCGGCGTGGCCGACGATGTGCTGGCGTTGCAACTTCCTACAACCCGCACAAGGCGCAGAAGGCCATTGAAGTCGGCGATTTCTATTTTCGGCGGGATAACTTCAGAGCCGCGCTCAGCCGCTATCAGGAAGCCCTGCAATGGAAGCCCAATGATGCCGAGGCGACGTTCAAGTCGGCCGTCAGCTTCGAAAAGCTCGGACGCTTCCCGGAGGCGCGAGCCAGCTACGAGGCATATCTGAAGCTTCTGCCGGACGGTCCGCACGCCAAAGAGGCGCGCAAGGCGCTTTCCAATCTGCCTGCCGCCGCGCCGGCATCGGCCCGGCAGCCGCAATCGGCCAACTCCGCGCCGGCAGCCGCGCCGCCCAAGAACTGAGCGCGGCGGCAAACAACAAGGCCCGCTTCATCGGCGGGCCTTTTCATTCGGTAAAGGTCAGGATTGATCTCAGAGACGGGATTCAGTCGGGGAGCTTGACGCCAGCGTGCCGGGCCTCTTCCTGCATGCCGTTCAGCTTCTCGCGTTCGGCGGCCAGTTTCTGCTGTTTCTGGGCTAAGTCCTCCTGGTCGAGTTTTTCCGCCTCGGCATATTGCTGCTGATTGTTTACCCGCGCGTTCACGTCGGCCATGTGGGCGATCTGTTTCTGCCGAGCCTCCTGCTCCGCCACTTTGAATTCCCGCTCCAGCAGCGAGATTTTTTCCTGCTGCTGCGAAAATCTGTTGTTCCACTCCTCTTCCTGTTTCTTTTGTTCCGCGTCTTGCTTTGCCAGTTCGCTGTCGATCGACGCTGGCGCAGACGCTTTGGCCGATCTTCGCGCTGCCTGCTTTGCTTTCGGCTTTAGGGCCGGTCTTGTCATCGCCCCGGCGCCGCATTCTTCGCAGGGCCAGGTGCTGTGCTCATGGTGTCGACCGAAGGAATTTCGTCGTTCGTCATTACTATTTTGGCGCGCGGGTGAGGTGCATTGCGAGTTTCGCGCGCCACCTCGCCCAGGCTCTGCGCCAGCATAGTACAGGCGCCCATGCCGAAGACCAGTACGATTGCGGATCGCATAAAAGCATTCATCGCTTCACCCGGCGTGAGTTCTTGCGCGCCGCGCACCAACCCTGTAGCTGGCCGTGCCGGCTGCAACCGCTCACATGTTAGTTGCTGGCATGTATTTTAGCCCTGTTTCCATGCCAGCCGTGGATTTTTCGCGGGGTGACGAAGGGGCATCCTGCTGGTAACACCCTCGGCCGGAGCGTGGCCGGCAAACGGCGGACCGGAGCCATTACTCCAGCCCGGAGATGATAGATTGGAGTCCGAATGTTTGCCCGACGCACCAACTGGAACCTGGCGCCGAATGCGCTCACCCTTGCGCTGGAGGAGCAGGGCCGAAGCGGCAAAGAGCTGCTGGACCTGACGGTATCGAATCCGACTTGCATTGGATTGGAGTATCCAGCGCGATCAGATTGCGTGCGCCTTGGCCGACGAGCGCGCCTTGTCCTATGAGCCGGCGGCAAAAGGCTTGCTAGCGGCGCGCCAGCCCATCGCAAACTACTACGCACAGCAGGGAATCCAGGTCGATCCCGAGCGCCTGATCCTGACGGTCAGCACCAGCGAAGCCTACTCGTACGGCTTTCGCCTGCTCTGCGATCCGGGCGACGAAGTGCTGGTTCCGAGCCCGAGTTATCCGCTCTTCGAGTTTCTGGCCGACATCCAGGACGTTCGTCTGGTGCCGTTCGAGCTGGTTTACGACGAGGGCTGGCAGATCGAGTTCGAGTCATTGCGCCGCGGACTCAGCGGGCGTTCACGGGCGATTCTCGTGGTGCAGCCCAACAATCCCACCGGTTCGTATGTCAAGCGATGGGAGCTCGAACGGCTCAACGCGCTCTGCCGCGAGCATCGACTGGCGCTGATCGCCGACGAGGTTTTCCTGGACTACGCCGTCGAATCCGGTGAGCGGCTCAGCTTCTGCGGCAACCGCGAGGCTTTGACTCTTTCCCTGAGCGGCCTTTCGAAAATCAGCGGCCTGCCGCAGATGAAGGTGGCCTGGATCGCTTGCAGCGGGCCGGAGAAGTTGGCCGCCGATGCCATGAACCGGCTGGAAGTCATCGCCGACACCTATCTTTCTCCCAATGCGCCGGTGCAACTCGCCACGGCGGCGCTGCTGGAGGTTCGGCACTCCGTCCAGCGGCAACTCGGGCAGCGAATTCGCCACAATCTCGCCGAGTTGGACGCGCAACTTTCACGGCAACAGCTTTGCAATCGCCTGCGCGTCGAAGGTGGCTGGTACGCCGTGCTACGGCTTCCAGCCGTCTGTTCCGACGAGGAGTTCGCGCTCGCCTTGCTCGGCAAGAGCAGCGTGCTGGCGCATCCCGGAGAATTCTTCAACTTTTGCGGCGGCTGCTTCCTGGTGCTCAGCCTGATCACGCCGGAAGCCGTTTTCGGCGAAGGTTTGCGGCGGCTGCTTGCCCTGACGGCGATGATGTCCGGTATGATAACTACATGATTCACGAAATTCTGGCGGTCGGTCCTTTGCAGTGCAACTGCTCCATCATCGGCGACGAGAACAGCCACGAAGCCATGATCATCGATCCCGGTGACGAGATCGACGCGATCATGGAGATTGTCACCCGCCACGGACTCCAGGTGAAGCAGATCGTGGTTACGCATGCTCACATCGATCACGTCGGCGGCGCCATGAAGCTCAAGCAGCGCACCGGCGCGCCCATTCTGCTGAACCAGAACGACTCCGAGCTGCTGCGCATGATGGATATGCAGGCGGCGTGGATCGGCATGCCCGCGCCGGGCAAGGTGGTGATCGACCAGAGCATCACGGACGGCGACACGGTCAAGGCCGGCGCCGTCGAAGGCAAAGTGCTGCACACGCCGGGACATACCGAAGGCTCCATCTGCCTCTACTTTGAGCCTGAAAAACGATTGGTTGCCGGAGACACGTTGTTCGCCGGAAGCATTGGCCGCACCGACCTGCCTGGCGGATCGTACGACAAGATCATTCGCTCGCTGCACGAGAGTGTGCTGGCGCTGCCGGATGAAACCATCGTGGTGCCGGGACACGGTGAGCTGACCACCGTCGGCGAAGAGCGCGAATCGAACCCGTTCCTTCACTGAGCCCGGAATAATCATCCGCAATGAGCGGGATTCGCTAGAGCCTCGATGGATGGCCGTGGGTCGTCGTCCATCGAGTCCGCTGCCAGAGCGCTTCCCGAGAATCGATATCCTCTCGGAATTGTTCACCCCCGCCGCTCCCCGTTGACCGCAACGGCCGATGGATCGCGGCTTCGGGATACACCATCTCGGGAACCGCTGTAATCCGGTCTAAAAGTGAAAACCTAATTGAGCTGTGAAACTCCGCGGGGTGACATAGTGCGTCCCGCTGAAGGTGGAGAGGAAGTTATAGAGCGCGTAGTTATTGGCCAGGTTGATGATGGTGAACTGAGCGCTCCACTTGTATCGGTTTCCGTGAAAAAGGTTATCATCCCCGATGGCCAGGTCGAACAGATTACGCGGATCGATACGCTGAGGGTTTTTATCGTCGTTCTGGGTGCCTGGGGCCGGCACCTTAACCAGCGTGGAACCGAACTGCGATGCCAGACAAACGCTGGGCAGTGCCTGAGTCGGCGTAGCATGGATGTTTCCACAGTAAAGCCCGGCCTGGAATTCCTGGTCTGCTGTCAGTGGTAGACCGTTGACGTTTGTCATGCTGATTGCCGGCAGTCCGTTCAGAGTTGTCGATTGTGGACAATCGTTATTCGGGCCAATGCCATAGCAGGGTACCGCTCCGGCCACCAGCCCGCTGTCGTAGCGCCAGTTGAGGCCAAACCAGGGACCGCGTTTCCAGGGCTGGTATTGAATGTGGGTAGTCGCGTTAAACGCCTCGTCGTGGTCAATCCGGAAGACGCCCGAGGGTGCCGAGGGAGTGGCTCCGGCTCCGCCGAGCTGGGGAGTGAAGAAGCGCGCAGCCACGCTGGAAAACGAGACGAAGGCGGAGAATCCGTGGAGGTTGGGCACGCTGACGCGACCCATGTATCCGGGAATCTTTGAGTTGTGCCACTCGATGGGGAAGGTGATCGGCGTGTTGCCCAGCACGCTGAAGTCGTAGGCATTGTGCGTGTACTTCCAGATGTACTCACCGGAGAAAACCAGATACTTCCCGAACGCCTGCTGCACCCCGACGTGAAATTCATTGCGCCAACCCGGACTTAAAGGTGTGCCTTGGGAGTTGGTGCACCCGAGCAGCGGGTTGAGAACGGGGTTGCTGCACCCGACGCTCGACAGCACCAGGTTCTCGTTGAAGGGAGTTTCCATGGTGCGCGCGTAGGAGACGCGAAGAATTGTGTTGGTCTTCTTGATGTTGTAGGCAATGCCGAGGCGAGGTTCGGCCTCGTTATGGGTAGTCAGACCGTTGTAAAAGTCGCCGCGAAGTCCAAGATTGAAAGACCACTGGTTCTTCGTGATTGTGTCTTGAACGTACATGGCCAACTCTTTGACGTCGGTATGGCCGTTGAAAACGTACGGAGTGGCGCTAGGGTTGGCGGCCAAATCGAAAGGCAGCAACGCACTGGTGGCCGCGAACGTTGGATCGACAATTTCAAGGCTGTCGTGCTCATCCAGGAAGGTTTGTTCGTAGTTGACGCCTGCCTTCAGGTTGTGGATACCCTTCACATACGAGACGTCGGAACGAAGGCCGGCATTGGTCAGGGTTCGATTCTGGCCGACGGTCTCCGACTGCAGATCGGGAGCATAATCGGAGAACGGATTGGCGCTCGGATAGTAGTTGTATTCGTCCCGCCGCACGTAGGCGCCCAAGGTGAACAGAGTTGTGTCACTGACCAAGTGGTTCCATGACGGGGCGATATTGAAAGTCTTAATCTGAGAGCGCTGGTCCGCGGCGCCGACAGGTAAGCCGTTGGGGCCGATGCCGCCAGTGTCCGCCCAACCCGTGGCGTTCTGCTGATCGAAAGAATTGGGTGTCTGAAACCAGGAGCGTGTGAATTGCAGATTGGCGTGGATAGAGTCCTTGGTGGAAGCCTGCCAGTCCACGCGGTCGAAGATGTTCTCTTCGTTCCCCTTGTCGTGCATGACGGTGAACTCCGGCGGGTCCAGGAAGCGTCCGGTATCGAGGCCGCTCACGGCAATGAAATTGCCCCAATTCTTGCCGCCGTAGCCGAAATCGAAGCCCGCATTGGAGGTGCCGAAACTACCGTATGACGCGGTGACGCTACCGTGTGGTGTGGTCATGCCCTGGCCGGAGCGCGTAGTGACGTTGATGACCAGACTCGTCTTGTCGCCATACTCCGCCGGCGGCGCACCGGAAATCACCTCCATCGACTCGATCGAATCCAGCGGAATCTGGTTGGAAAAAACCTTACTTTGCTGATCGGTGATGGGTTGGCCATCAACCGTGAACGAGTTCTCGGCATGATCGCCCAAGCCGTGAAAAAGACCGTTCGAGTCGGCGGCTACGCCTGGCGTGGCGAGCGTGACCAGCGAGCTGACCGAGGAGGAAGCGCTTTCCAAAGGAACTTTGTTGAATAAGTCGCGGTCTACATCGGTGTGGAATACGGGCGTGTTTTCCAGCAGGTCTTCTCCCGAGGCCTCGACCGTGACGGACTGGGAAGAGACGGCAACCTGCAAGCTGATGCTCAGATTCAACGGTACGACGGAGCGAACTTCGATGTCCTTGGCTTGAGGACTAAAGCCGGTCAGGGTGACGGTGAGGTGATAAGGATTGAAAGGCACGTTCGGGATGGTAAATTTGCCTGAGCCGTCGGTTGTAGTGGTGCGGTCAAAATGGCTGACCGGGTTTTGGATCTCAACCGTGGCGCCGGCAACCACAGCTCCCGAAGGGTCGACTACGGTGCCACTCACCGAAGTCGAACTGCCGCCGGACTGCGCGCTCGCGGCAACCAATCCGAGAGTCAGGTAGAGCCATACGGAAAACGCCGCGATCAGCGACTTCTTGCAAAAAGCCGGCATGAATTTCCTCCGGCATGGTCGCGGAATGGCCAAAATAAGGTAATAAGCAAAGCTGCGGATATGGGATATCCGCCCTTCCAGGAATGACATGATTGCCTCCCAAGGGATCGTCTGGATAAATCGTTCAGATAAACGAAATAGTGTCTGGGGCGATACAGCGGCTACACCGCGGGAGGCGGCGGACGAATGGAGGCAACCGGGACGAAGAGACGGGATAGAAGCTGGGGTTCGGATGATTCAGTCGGCGCCAGGACCCGCACAAGCACCGGCGTGGCGCTGACCTGGGTTGGCGCAGCCGCCGAATGGGCAGCCATGCAGAGCGGGCAGCCCGGCTCGGGCGCCATGCTCGGATGGAAATGCACGGCTTCGGCAGTCGCGCAGACGGCAAACAGCAACAGGGCGAGCACCACCACCCATTTCATGGCGGGTGTTCGCTCGAATTGGTCTTTCCGCTTCATGCAATGTGAAAATCTGAAAGTGAGCGGCGTATGCCGAGCCTGCGAGCAGAGACAACAAAGTTGAAAATAGCGTACTCCGCCCAGCTTCGTCAATTAGAGCAGCCCGGGTGACGCGCGGATGCCAAAGGATCCACCAGCCGTTCGATTTAGCTGAAAGAGGCCATTACAATTAAAACAGTTAGCGAAAGGTGTAGGCACCGAAGCAGCCGGGCGTTTTCCAGCTTGGTGGTGAAGGCCAGATACACTAATTCCCAAATTGTTCTAGCAGGCTGCTGAGAAACTCGTAGAAGTGTCATCCTGAGGTCGCGCCGGTTTTGCGAGACCGAAGGATCTGCTTTGCTTTCAAGGCTCGCAAACAGCAGATCCTTCGCTACGCTCAGGATGACACCCGCAGAGAATAGTTTTCAGCATTCTGCTAGAACAGTGTTGTCATAATTCATCGTGGACCTGAACCAGAAAATTCGCACTCTGCCTACCGATCCCGGGGTGTATCTCTACAAGAACGCCGAGGACGAGGTTATCTACGTCGGCAAGGCCAAGAACCTGCGGGCCAGGGTGCGCTCCTACTTTCTCGAGGGCGCTGCCGAGAACGCCAAGACCGGCAGCCTGCTGCGCGAGGCCGTCGATATCGAGTACATCGTCGTTGCCAATGAGGGCGAGGCGCTGGCTCTGGAAAACAACCTCATCAAGCAGAAGAAGCCGCGCTACAACATTCTGCTGCGCGACGACAAGAGCTATCCCTACGTGAAGCTCACGGCCGCCGAGGGCTTTCCGCGCGTCTACGTCACACGCCGGTTGCGGCGCGATGGGTCGGTCTACTACGGTCCGTATTTTCCGGCGAATCTCGCCTATCGCATCGTCGACCTCATTCACCGGCACTTCCTGATTCCCTCCTGCAAGGTCGATCTCACCCGCAACCACGCGCGTCCGTGCTTGCAGTACTACATCAAGCGATGCCTGGGTCCGTGTGTTGCGGGACTGACCACGCCGGAGATTTACGCCGAAGCCGTCACCGATGTGCGCATGTTTCTGGAAGGCCGCCAGTCCGACCTCTCACGCTCGTTGCGGGAGCGCATGCAAAGTGCCGCTGAGCAGGAGCAGTTTGAGCTGGCCGCCAAGTACCGGGACCTCATTACCACCGTCGAGCAATTACAGGAGAAGCAGCGCATGGCCGCCGCCGAGGGCGATGATGCCGATGTGCTCAACTTCCATTTCGAGAATCACATGCTGGCCGTCAACCTCTTCCACATGCGGGGCGGCAAGGTGCTCGACCGGCGCGAGTTCTTCTGGGAAGACCTCGGCGAACTGGAAGCGGCAACCGGCTTCGACACCGGGGAGTTCTTCAGCACCCTGCTCAAGCAACTCTACGTCGACCAGCCCTATGTGCCGCGCTTCATTTACATCCCTGTCGACTTCGAAGATCGCGAAGTGCTGGCCGGGCTGCTCTCGGCAAAGATGCGGGTCGCGGGTTCACATCGAAGTGCCGCAGCGCGGCGACAAACTTTCGCTGATCGACCTGGTGGGCAACAATGCACGCCAGTCCTATGACCAGCGCTTCCGCGTGCTCAAGCCGCGCACCGACGTGCTCAAGAGTGTTTTGCAGGACGTGTTGAGTCTGGCCGAGCTGCCCGAGCGCATCGAGTGTTTCGATATCTCGCACATCCAGGGCGCGGAAACCGTGGCGTCGATGGTGGTCTGGGAAGACGGCAGGATGCGCAACTCGGAGTATCGCAAATTCATTATCCGCACCGTCGAGGGGGTTGACGATTTCGCCTCCATGCGCGAGGTGGTGACGCGGCGTTACAAACGGCTGTGCGAGGAAGAGAAACCGCTGCCTTCGCTCGTCCT
The DNA here is from genome assembly GCA_963786555.1 of uncultured Acidobacteriota bacterium. GTDB lineage: Bacteria > Acidobacteriota > Terriglobia > Terriglobales > Acidobacteriaceae > CAWBRT01. The sequence continues at coordinate 265,141 of CAWAZO010000001.1, read as the reverse complement.
CGTCGACGGCGGTCTGGGGCAGTTGCATGCGGCGGCCGAGGCGCTGGAGGCGCTCGGATTGATCACGCAGCCACTGGCTTCGATCGCCAAGCGCGAGGAAATTATTTACGTCTACGGCCAGGAGAGCGAGCCCGTGGTGCTTGACCGCCATTCGCCGGTGCTGCACCTGATCCAGCAAATCCGCGATGAGGCGCACCGCTTCGCCGTGACCTACCATCGCAAACGCCGGCAAATCCGCGATCACGCGACCGAGTTGCGCGAGATCGAGGGCATCGGCGAGCAGACCACTCGCCGCCTGCTGCAACATTTCGGTTCGCTCCGGGCCATCCAGCAGGCCGACGCAGCCGCGCTCAGCGCGGTCGTCAGCCCGCGTCAGGCGGAAGCCATCTTCGAGCACTTCCGCAAGTCGCCGGAGCAGGCGTAGAAACGGCTCCGGGGTAAGCGGACTTGCGCTCCACTTTAGTTGGGCAACTCAGCTTATGGAGTCTTAAAAAATGTTGGATTGAGGGCAAAAAAAGCACCTCTGGCCAGCTACCCTGCATCTTTTTACTGGGTGACAAAGAAAGTAGCTCTGGTTAGCCAGATCGCATCCTTGTCAATGGGTGTTGTTTCGACTCGAAGCGGCGGTATGTTTTTCGAACATGGAGGGCCCCAATGGCTGCCAACCCCGCAGGATTGAGTGATTTTTGCCGTGGACGAACGTCAAATGGAATTATCGTTTCCACCTGTCTTCACTGCGGCAAAGTTGCCGGCAGCACATGCCCGGAGAATCTCCAGATGGCGGAGCGAGTTCACCGGTGTCCTCCTCATTTCAAAGCCCAGCAGCGGCTCTCTGTAGTTCCGGGACAGAGCCAAACCCCGGAAAGCGCGGAATAGAACTCCAGCCCCCACCTCATTAGACTAATCCATAGGGAGTTCCCCCGGCTCTGCCGGGGAGGCATCCGAAGTTTGACAAATACAGGAGTCCATCCAAGAAACTCCAGACGTGAGCCGCCAAGCACACGCAAAGGAGAATCTGGATGGACGAGTATGAGAGCTTAAGCCACTCGAAGTGGGAGTGCAAATATCACGTAGTGTTTCTTCCGAAGTGCCGGCGCAAGGTGCTGTACGGGCAATTGCGGCAGCATCTCGGGGAGGTGTTCCGTCGGCTGGCAGAGCAGAAAGAGAGCCGGATTGAGGAGGGGCATCTGCTGGCCGACCATGTGCACATCATGATTTCGATCCCGCCGAAGTATGCGGTGGCTCAGGTGATTGGATTCATAAAAGGGAAGAGCGCGATGCACTTGGCGCGGGTGTACGGCGACCGGAAACAGAATTATGTTGGGCAGAACTTCTGGGCGCGCGGATACTTTGTCTCCACGGTGGCCGGGACGAAGCCGTGATCCGCGAGTACATCCGGAATCAGGAAGCGGAAGACAAGCGGTTCGATCAGATGAACATGTGGCGCTGAATAGCCACCTTTAGGTGGCCCAAGAAACCCGGGCCGCGTTAGCGACCCGCACAGCCGCTTTGAGCGGCTCACAAACTAAAGCCCCCGGCTCTGCCGGGGGATACTTACTTCCCTCGACACAAAACTGCGGTTTATCTGTCGACCGAAACGTCCGAGCAGATAGCCTGCGGCGATTCCGGCAACCGCGGTGGCTATGATTTTTTTCGTCATCGAGAACGACACATAGCGGGTACGTTCATCGGTAATCTCGATGTAGCCAGCGGGTCTTGCGGCAACTCCGCCGCCTCCAGCCCCACCTCCGACACTTTGACCATTGCGCCCGCCGGAACTTGCGCCCACGCCATATCTGACCTTGGCAACCGGGACCAGAGTGCGATTGTGGGCCGTGATCGGTTCGCCATATACATTCTTGGCGCTGGCCGTAACCGCTAACCGTTCGCTGAGCACTGAAACGAGGTCCTCAGCACGTGTGGGTTCGGTATTAGGGTTGTCCAGCGGAGCTAGGGGATTCGCTGCCATCGCAGTCTCCAATCGAAGTGGCACTGTGCTAAAAGTCAGATGACGGGGAGCGATCCTAGGATCGTCGAATCGCAGAAAAACGCAAATACCTCGCCCGGCGCTCTCTGATCTCTCGCTTGCCTATTTGATCACGCGGATAACGATTTTTCCGAAGGCTCCCTGGTCGAGATGCTCGAACGCTTCCTTGACGCCGGCAAACGGGAAGCAGCGGTCGATCACCGGCCGCAGGCCTTGGGTTTCGATGGCGCGATTCATCTCTTCGAACGCCCGCCTATGACCGACGGCAATGCCCTGAACGCGCGCCCGCTTGCGAATTAAACTGCGGGCATCGACCTGAATGTCCATGCCTCCGAGGAAGCCGACGACGGCGACATGCCCTTCTACGGCGAGGGCGTTGAGCGAGCGCTTGAAGGTTTCGCCGCCACCGACTTCGATGACGTGATCGACGCCGCGTCCGCCGGTCAGCTCCAACACGGTTTTGTCCCAGTCTGGCGTAGTGCGATAGTTGACGGCATCGCTGGCCCCCAATTCCTTTGCCTTGGCCAACTTCTCGTCGCTGCTGGAGATGACGATTACCCGCGCCCCGGACATGCCGCCAAATTGCACGGCAAACAGCGATACTCCGCCAGTGCCTTGCACCAGCACCGATTCGCCGGCCTTGAGCCTGCCATCTTCCATCAGCGAGAACCAGGCGGTGAGTCCGGCGATGGGCAGGGTTGCCGCTTCCTCGTCGCTGAGGTGGCTGGGCACTTTCACCACCGCCTGCTGCGGCCATAGAACGTATTCGGCGAGCACTCCCGGCAGCGGGCCGCCCAGCGAGAGAGCAACTTCCTCCGCTCCGGGCTTGCCATCGATCCAGCGCACGCGGAATTGGCCGGTGACGCGGTCGCCGACCGTGGCCCGGGTGACGCCATCCCCCACGGCAACGACTTCGCCGCAGGCATCCGATGCCGGCACGAACGGCAAGGGCAGATTGGGCATGTATGTACCCTCGACGAGCACTTTGTCGCGGTAGTTGAGCGAAACCGCGTGCACACGCACCAGAACTTCGCCCGCTCCCGGCACGGGTACGGAACGCTCAACCAGTTGCAGGTTTTTCCCCTGTCCGAACTTCACCAGTTCCCAAGCTTGCATGAATATCTCTCCGTGAGCGCCAATTCAACGGCGTGAAAATATTATCAGCTGCCGCCTGAAAGCTGAATTCCGAGGCGCGGATTGCGGTCCGATTCGTCTTGGAACTGTGGCGTGAACTGCTTATACTTGAGCGACAGAAAATCACATTCGGAATGCGGCGGGCAACAAACGCAAGGACTAAGGAGCAGATATGACTTCGCACGGTGTCGAGACGGCTAAGGTTCCGGTTCCCAGTCAGCCGAATCATGTGAGCCAAAAATTTTCGTTTGAGACATGGGGCAAAAAGTACGGCCTCGTGCTGGGGTTCGCGCTCGGCATCGTGATCTGGATGCTCCCCACGCCGGCCGGCATGACATTGACTCAGCACAAGTTGCTCACGCTCTTCGTGGTTGCCGTGGTCATGTGGGTCACGATCGCCGTGAACTTCGCTGTCTCAGCCTTTTTTGTCGTCTCAGTACTCTACTTCTGGATTGGCAATCCCACGGGGGCCATGAAAAACGGCTGGCTCGTTCGTAATGCCAATTTCGCGGTGAGCGGATACGGATCGGCGGCCCTCTTCCTGCTTGTCACCGGGTTCGTCATTTCTATCGCGATGACCCACACTGGTGTCGCCCGCCGGGTTGCGCTGATGATGATGAAGGCGCTCGGACGCACGCCCCGCGGCGCGGTTGCGGCCTCCATGTTCGCGAATCTCGTGATAGCCCCCCTGACCCCTTCGAACACAGCCCGCACGGCCGCGATGCTTCCGATCGTCCAGGGGATTGCGCAGGCCTACGAGGTCGAACCGGGAAAGAGCAACTTCGGCCGCGCCCTGTTCCTCTCGCAAACCTTCACTGCAAACATCACCGGCTCCGCCTTTCTTACCGGCACGATCCCCAACCCGATTGCGATCGGCATGATGCTCGTTGCAGCAGGCGCCTCCGCCAAACTCACCTGGGGTTACTGGGCCCTGGCAGCCCTCCCCACCAATCTGATCGTCCTCGTGTTCACCGGGTGGTTCTGTCTGAGGATGTTCCCCCCCGAGATGAAAGAGATCCCCGGAGGCATGGACTACGTCACCAAAGAGCTCGCGGCGATGGGCAAGATGTCGGCGCAGGAGAAGAGGGCAATCTTCTGGTTTATCCTCGCCCTCGCCTTCTGGTCGACCGACTTCTATCATGGCTTCAACTCGACGATGGTCGCGTTCGCCGTGTCGACGATGATCTTTGCTCCCAAAATTGGAGTGCTTGAATGGAAGACGACCGAGAAAATGATCCCGTGGGAACTCTTCATGTATTTCGGTGGCGTGATCACCCTCTCCAATGTGTTGACCCAGACAAGGGCATTCGAGTGGGTCATCAGGACCGCCCTCGACGGACTCGGCGTGAAGACTCTTCCAATGATACCGCTGGTGATCTTGCTGATGGGGTTTACGATCTTCTCCCACGCGATCTGGTCCACCACCACTGCGATGGGCGGCGTGATGATTCCAATCTATATCGGCATTGCCCAGACGCTCAAGTTCGACATCATAGGCTTCACGCTCCCGATGGCTATCCTTATGGCCTATGCCCTCTTCCTTCCGTTCAACACAATGGGTAACATTATCTTGTTCGGCCCCGGATATTACTCTGTCGAGAACCAGGTCAAGTCCTCGGTCCTCGTCGGGATCGGCTCATGGATTCTGTGGACTGTGACCGCGCTTACGTGGTGGCGCTTTATTGGACTCTTATAACCTCGTATTTTCGCGGCGCCTCACTGGTGCTGACTGGGATTGTTCTAACCGGCTGCTCAAAAACTCATAAGAAGTGTCATCCTGAGGTCGTGCCGGTGTTGCACGACCGAAGGATCTGCTTTGCTTTTAGCACTCGCAAACAGCAGATCCTTCGCTACGCTCAGGATGACACCCGCGGAGAACAGTTTTTCAGCAGCCTGCTAGTGCCGTTCCAAGGTTGATGTACTCGGCATTCTCACCGCTTGCGGGAATACTGCTCGGTGTCGCGGTTCAGTCGGCGGAGACGATCTCGGGGGCTAACTCTGTTGCCGGCACCTCGCGCTGCGGGAGCGTGCGATGATTTTCAAAGCGGCGCTTGAGCCGCAGGATCGGCTTTTCGAAGCCTACCCAAAGCAGGGTCGCGAAGCCGAGGGCCAACCCAATTCGTGTGACGACCACCGCAACGTTTCCCCAGGCTCCGTAGCGCAGCATTCGCAGCTCGAAGTTGCCGATCACGACGAAAATCAGAATGTGCGTCATGTACAGCCCGTAGCTGATGGTGCCGATCGACTTGAGCGGCCAGGAGCAAAGTACACGGGTGTAAAGGCCGGAGCCCGGCTCGGAAGTAATAGCCGTAATCAGCAGGCCGCCGAAGCCGAGCGCCAGGAAGGTATCGGCAAATGCCGTGCCGCGATAGAGCATGAGTCCCACGCCGAAGAGGCCAAGCGCAATCCCCGCCAGGCCCAGCCTTCGCCATGCGGGCTTGCTGAGAACGTCCATCCTGAGCAGCACGGCGATCAGCGAACCGATGGCGAGGCCGTCCAGATGAATCAGCGTGTGGGTCGGCGTGAGCATCCCGTGATTGCCGGCTCGAATCGCCGGCGAGACGGCAAATACCATAACCAGAATGATGGCCAGATGGCGCAGTGAAAGACGGCGTCCGATGGGCGCCCATGCCAGGTAGAACTGCTCCTCGATGGCCAGGCTCCAGGTCGGCCCGATCGCCCCCGGCAGCGCGAGGGCAAACAGATTTTGTACAAAGAGCGCGTAGTAGAGCCAAGGCGCGGACGAGGTGATTCGCCATGCATGGTACGGATTGTGTTCCAGCAGGCAGGGCACCAGGATGTAATTCAGCAGCAGCAGCAGGACGTAAACCGGCCAGATGCGCAGGGCGCGCCGGGCATAAAAGTTGCGGAAGAAATGAGTATCTTCGCGGCCCTCGACGATGATGCCGGTGATGAGGAATCCGGAGAGGACGAAAAAAAGATTCACTCCCGCCCACCCGAACTCGGCGAAATGCTGCAGCAAGCCATCGCCGAGTTTGGTGTGACAGTGATAGAGAACGACCAGTGAAACGGCAATACCACGCAGCCCATCGAGGGCGGGAACGTATTGCGGCAGCCACCGCGGACGGCCGGTCGCGCCGGATGAGATCAACGCGAGATGCCCTCCGCCGGTGAGCTGGCTGAGGCGTAGAGCTTCTTGGGCATGCGTCCGGCAAGGTAGCCGAGGCGGCCGGCGATGATGCCGCACTTCATGGCCTCGGCCATCAGGACCGGATCTTTTGCCCCGGCGATTCCGGTGTTCATCAGCACCGCGTCGAAGCCGAGTTCCATCGCCAGGGTCGCATCGGAAGGAATTCCGACACCCGCGTCGACCACCAGGGGAACCGTTGTGATCAACTCCCGCAAGATCCGCAAATTGGCGAGGTTCTGAATGCCGAGCCCGCTACCGATGGGCGCCCCGAGCGGCATCACGCTGCTGGCACCGGCATCCACCAGCCGCTGCGCGGCCACGGGGTCATCCGACGTATAAGGCAGAACCGTGAAGCCTTCCTTGACCAAGACGCGGGTAGCCTCGATGGTGGCGGCGACATCCGGATACAGCGTCTTCTGATCGCCGATGACTTCGATTTTCACCCAGTCGGAAAGTCCAACTTCGCGTCCCAGGCGAGCCGTGCGGATGGCGTCATCTGCGTTGTAGCAGCCAGCCGTGTTCGGCAGCAGAAAATATTTCTTGGGATCGATGAAGTCGAGAAGCGATTCCTTCGAGCGGTCAAGATTGACGCGGCGGACCGCAACCGTGACCATCTCGGCGCCGCTGGCCTCAAGGGCCTTCGCGGTCTCTTCGCCGGACTTGTATTTTCCCGTACCCACAATCAAGCGGGAACGAAACGCTCTGCCAGCAATGACAAGTGAGTCCATACCGTTATTGTAAGACCTCGCACCGGGAATGGTGTAAACCTCGTCACATCTGGTTGTGACGTGCGGGTCGGCGTACCGGGGAGGGCCGGGTCCCCGGCAACGGCCGCTTTTGCCGTTGTTGGGGTGAAATAGCCGGGGTCCCCGACAAGCCCGCTATTGGCTTGTTGGGGTGCTGCTAGGCGGCCTCGCGGGTTTCCAGCACTGCCGCCTCAGCGTAGAGCCCTTCGATCTGGCTACGGTAACGGTTTTCCAACTCGCGCCGGCGAAGCTTGAGCGTGGGCGTCAGGGTGCCGTCGGCAATGGTGGGCTGCTCGGGGAGCAGCAGGAACTTCTTGATCTGCTCAAAGCGGGCCAAATCCCGGTTCAAGCCATCGACGATTTCCTGGTAGAGAGCGTGAACCTTTTCGTCTGCCACAAGCTCTTCCCGCGAGTTGAAGGTGACGCCGTGCTGCTTTGCCCAGTCTTCCAGGGCAGGGAAGGCCGGGACGATGAGTGCGGCCGGAAAGCGTCGGCGATCGCCAATCAGAGCGGCTTCGCCGACCAGTGGATTGCTTTTCAGGCGATTCTCGATCGGCTGCGGTGCAATGAACTTGCCGCCCGAGGTTTTGATCAGGTTCTTCTTGCGATCGGTAATCGATAGGTAGCCATCGTCGTCGAGCGAGCCGATGTCGCCGGTTTTGAACCACTCTCCGTCGAATGCGTTTTGCGTCTCCTCAGGCATGTGCCAGTAGCCCTGAAACACCGAGGAAGCGCGCACCATGATCTCGCCGTCATCGGCGACTCTCAGCTCCACGCCAGTGAGCGGTTTGCCGACGCTTCCGGGGCGGAACGAGCGTGGCGTGTTGACGGCGACGACGGGCGAAGTTTCGGTGAGTCCGTAGCCTTCCATTACGGGCAGCCCGATGCTCGCGAACCACTCCGCAAGCTCGCGCCCGAGCGGGGCGCCGCCGGAGATAATGGTTCGCACGCGTCCTCCCATGCCATCGCGTACCTTGGAGAAGACCAGCTTATTGGCCGTGTGCCAGGCGACGGAGCGCGGAGTGCGTCCGGCAATAATTTCGGGCAGATGGCGTCTTGCGACCGTCATTGCCCAGTCATAAAGCTTGCGTCGCGGACCGCGCCCTACACGGATCCGCACCTGGCTGTAAATTTTTTCCAGGACGCGCGGCACCGCGATCAGAACCGTCGGACGAATTTGTTGCAGAGCCCGCGGCAGATCTTCCAGGCGGGAACAATAGGCAACACTCACGCCGCGGTACATCAGGGCCGTGTCGCAATGACGGGCGGTGATGTGCGAGAGCGGCAGGAATGAGACTACCGACTCCCGGTCGCTCATCTCGAAGTGCTCAAGCGAAACCGCGATATTCGAAGCCAGGTTGCGATGCGACAGCATGACGCCCTTGGGCGTTCCCGTCGTTCCCGAGGTGTAGATGAGAGTGGCCAACTGGCTGGGAGTGATCTGCCGTGCGCGGCGGTCGAATTCCGGGTCGCGTTGCTCCGGACCATGCTTCATGATGGCCTGCATCTGACTGGCTTCAACGGGCAAAGCACCACAGGGTCCATCCATCAGCACAATGTGCTCGACATGCGTCTCGTGGAGCAGCGGGAAGACCTTGTGCAGTTGCGCTTCGGAAGAGACGAAAAGAACCCGGGTCTCAGAATCCCGCAGGATGTAGACGCATTGATCTGCGGTCTGAGTCGGATAAATCGGGACCACTACCGCTCCTGTCATCAAGGCTGCGAAATCCGCTATCGCCCACTCAGCACGGTTCTCGGCGAGGATGGCCACGCGATCGCCCGACCCCAACCCGCGGGCTCGAAGCCAGGTGGCTACGGCTGCCACCCGCCGGTACAGCTCCCGAGAAGAGAGTGGCATCCAGATTCCACCCTGTTCAGAGAGGATTGTGCGGGGAGCGTCGCGATCTACGATGGTGAAAAATATGTCGGCAAGAGTAACCGGTGTTGAGAACGCGGTTGGCAACATGGTGTGGGCCCCGGACGTTGCCGCCATCGGCGACGGCAACGTCTGACAGGATGAGATGACGGCTGCTGGGATTTGGCAGCTCTGCCCGGCAGATATTTGGCCCCCCAGCCGCTTATAGGAAAACAGCGTCGGAGACGAGCTGCTCAATGCCGCGATCCTTTCAGTCGCGCGTAGACGCCTTGCCACACTCAACGAATTCGACCGAAATAGCGCTATAGACCTTTGCCGCTCAGGGTTGCCGAGGGATTCGTTGCCAAGGCGGAGCTAACGGTGAGGGTCCCGCCTTGCGTGCCGGTAGCTGTGGGAGCAAAGCTGACGGTGAAGTTGCAAGATTTGTTGACCGCCAGAGTGGTACCCGTGCAGGAATCGGCGGAGATGGGGAAGAACGGCGATCCGGTGCTGATCGCGGTGACCGTTATCGGTGCGGCGGTGAAGTTGAACACGGACTGGAGCGAAGCCTTGCTGGTGCCAGTTGTGACGCCTCCGAAGCTCAAGGTGGTCGAGCTCAGGGTCAGCGCTGTCGCCAGACCTTTGCCGCTCAGGGTTGCCGAGGGATTCGTTGCCAAGGCGGAGCTAACGGTGAGGGTTCCGCCCTGCGTGCCGGTAGCTGTGGGAGCAAAGCTGACGGTGAAGTTGCAAGACTTGTTGACCGCCAGAGTGGTTCCCGAGCAGGAGTCGGCGGAGATGGGGAAGAATGGCGATCCGGTGCTGATCGCGGTGATCGTTACCGGTGCGGCGGTGAAGTTGAACACGGACTGGACCGAAGCCTTGCTGGTGCCAGCCCCGGTGTTTCCAAAGTCCAAGGCGGTCGAGCTCAGGGTCAGCGCTGTCGCCAGACCTTTGCCGCTCAGGGTTGCCGAGGGATTCGTCGCCAAGGCGGAGCTAACGGTGAGGGTTCCGCCCTGCGTGCCGGTAACCGTGGGAGCAAAGCTGACGGTGAAGTTGCAAGATTTGTTGACCGCCAGAGTGGTTCCCGAGCAGGAGTCGGCGGAGATGGGGAAGAACGGCGATCCGGTGCTGATCGCGGTGACCGTTACCGGTGCGGCGGTAAAGTTGCTCACGGACTGGAGCGAAGCCTTGCTGGTGCCAGCCCCGGTGTTTCCAAAGTCCAGGGCGGTCGAACTCAGGGTCAGCGCTGTCGCCAGACCTTTGCCGCTCAGGGTTGCCGAGGGATTCGTTGCCAAGGCGGAGCTAACGGTGAGGGTTCCGCCTTGGGTGCCGGTAGCTGTGGGAGCAAAGCTGACGGTGAAGTTGCAAGACTTGTTGACCGCCAGAGTGGTTCCCGAGCAGGAGTCGGCGGAGATGGGGAAGAACGGCGATGCGGTGCTGATCGCGGTGACCGTTATCGGTGCGGCGGTAAAGTTGCTCACGGACTGGAGCGAAGCCTTGCTGGTGCCAGCCCCGGTGTTTCCAAAGTCCAGGGCGGTCGAACTCAGGGTCAGCGCTGTCGCCAGACCTTTGCCGCTCAGGGTTGCCGAGGGATTCGTTGCCAAGGCGGAGCTAACGGTGAGGGTCCCGCCTTGCGTGCCGGTAGCTGTGGGAGCAAAGCTGACGGTGAAGTTGCAAGACTTGTTGACCGCCAGAGTGGTACCCGAGCAGGAGTCGGCGGAGATGGGGAAGAACGGCGATCCGGTGCTGATCGCGGTGACCGTTACCGGTGCGGCGGTAAAGTTGCTCACGGACTGGAGCGAAGCCTTGCTGGTGCCAGCCCCGGTGTTTCCAAAGTCCAAGGCGGTCGAGCTCAGGGTCAGCGCTGTCGCCAGACCTTTGCCGCTCAGGGTTGCCGAGGGATTCGTTGCCAAGGCGGAGCTAACGGTGAGGGTTCCGCCTTGGGTGCCGGTAGCTGTGGGAGCAAAGCTGACGGTGAAGTTGCAAGACTTGTTGACCGCCAGAGTGGTTCCCGAGCAGGAGTCGGCGGAGATGGGGAAGAATGGCGATCCGGTGCTGATGGCGTAGACCGTTACCGGTGCGGCAGTAAAGTTGCTCACGGACTGGAGCGAAGGCTTGCTGGTGCCAATCCCGGTGTTTCCAAAGTCCAAAGCGGTCGAGCTCAGGGTCAAAAGCGTTAAATATGCGGTTACGGGCGTGGACGCTGTAACCCCACCGTAAATGGAATCTCCCTGGTAATTTGCCTGGATAGTATGCGTGCCAGTACCGAGGACCTGGGAATTGTTGATTGTCGCCGTCGAATATGTAACATTCGCCAGCGAGGTCACCGTCTTATCGCCGTTGAAGACTGTGATGTCCGGCAGCAGACTGTTGTCGTACAAGCCAACGACCAGAACTTCAGGCGTTGTGCCCGTCGGATAGGTTTGCTGTGCCTGGAAGGTTCCGTCTCCGTTACCCAGCAGAACGCCGGCGTTGTTGCTACCCGAGTTGGCCACCACAAGATCCAGTGCTCCGTCCGCATTGAAGTCCGCCGCCGCGATTGCCGCCGGCGCGGTACCGACAGAATAATTCGATTGAGCCTGGAAAGTGCCGTCGCCATTGCCGAGCAGGACGATGACGTTCCCTTGGCCGTTGGCAAGAGCGATGTCGCGCTTGCCGTCACCGTTGAAGTCGCCCGCGACAATTCCGTTGAGTGCTGCCGTTATCCTCCGGAAGTTCGGTTGGGCGAACGATCCACCGCTGGTAATCATGCCGGTCCCTTGAGTGATACCGGCAACGCTAGTGACCTGTTGCTGTTGGAAGGTGCCGTCTCCGTTGCCTAGCAGAACGCTGACCGACGAGTCGGCATTGTTGGCCACCGCGAGGTCGACATCCCCATCATTGTTGAAGTCCCCCAACGCAATCGCAACCGGCGAGTTACCCACCGGGTAAGATGCTGGTGCTGGTGCAGTCTGGAAGGTGCCGTCTCCGTTGCCGAGCAGAATCGTAACCGCAGCGCCGCCATTGTTTACGATTGCCAAGTCGGGGTATCCATCCTTATTAAAGTCCGCCACCACCATCGCAACCGGACCCGCGCCGGAGGCATAGGTGCTTGACGATTGAGTGAAGTTACCATTTCCATCATTCAGCCAAACCTGAACCAAATCCCCGCTACCTGTATTGGTAACGCCAACGGCGATATCCAGAGCGCCATCTCCGTTAAAGTCGGCTACAGCAACCGACAAAGGATTGCCGCCGACAGAATAGGTCTTCGGCTTGGGATTTCCGTTTGCATCAGGCACTATCACAGTGATCGTTTGCGCAGTGTAGTTTGTAACCACTCCACCCGGCTGACCGCTGTTGTTAAAGTCCGCCGCCGCCGCTGAAACCGTACTCCCGACCCCATTGGCGATCGTCAGTGGGTTATTACTATTTCGCGAAATGAATGTATGAGGTACAGGTGTGGATGGCACGGACAATTGCACCGGGCTGCCAACGTTGGCAGCAGGTGTAGTGGTAGTGTCTGTGAGTTGGACGCTGCCAGTCGGCGCTTGCCGGCCAAAGCCGTACACCGTAGCCGTAAAGTCATAGTTGTTGCCGTCGGGAGTAGCTCCGACTGTCGCGGCGGAGTTCCCGGTACCGGTAACCGTCATGATTTGCGGTGAAGACGCGGCTGAGACGAGACTCGCGGTACCGTTGAAGGTTGCCGACACGCAGTATTTGCCTGGCGGGAACCTCAGGTTCAAAGTTGCGCCGCCGGGGGTGAATCCAAGCGCATTGGAACTTACCAGCCGTACTCTTTCAACCGATTGCAAAGACGACGGACAACTCGTTTGTCCGCCTGCAAGCGGCGCATAAGAGAACGTAACGCTGCCAAGGGCTACGGGCACGTTGTTGTTCGTAACCGACGCTACCAAGGGCACCGCTCCGGAAGTTGCCGTGCTCGGCACCGTCAACGTCACTACGACTCCGGGCGCTGCCCCGGAAATAACTGTGACCATCGGCGTTCCCGCGATCGCAATAGAGCTATAGTTCCCATCGCCTGAGTAGGTAGCACTGAACGTATTGTTGCCAATGGCCAACCCTGGTCCCAATCCGAGTGTCAGGGTTGCCTGGCTCATAGCTCCGCTGGATGGTACCGCGAGTGCCACTGGTGCCGAAGTATAGGCTCCATTGGAGAATGTCACGGTGCCGGTGGGCGCTTGTGCCACGGTCGTCCCGCCGTTCGACACTCCACTGGTAGGTACTCCTGTAACCGTTGCCGTCAGCGTCGTGCTGCCCGTCGAATAAATGCTGGTGAAATTCGCGCCGAGATTGCTGGATGGCGGTTGAACGCTGGAGACATTAATCGTTTGCACCTGTGGAGTCGACTGCATTTGATAGTTGGAGTCGCCGCTATAAGTCACGGACACCGCATGAGTCCCCGAAAGGCTATTCGGGTACCCGCCAGAGAAACCAGTGCCTAAATGCACCGTACTGGCGCCATTTTGCAGCGGCGCGGAATTCTTACTGCCGTCGACTTGATAGGAGAAGGTTCCGGTCGGTACGATGCCATTTATTGGATTGACGCTGATGGTCAACCACAAATCGGTGCCGTAAACGACTGGGTTGGAATATGGGAAATTCAAATTAATGGTTGATGGCGCGACGGATGCGGTGAGATTGCTTATGGTAGCGGAACTGCCGCCATAGATGGAACCGGGGTCAGGCAGGTAATTGACCTGAACGGCGTGCGGTGTGACGGCGATACCGTAAATCGGAATGTTAAGTTGCTGCGGCATCGTCGAAACCGTAACATTCGACAGCGGGACCAAGGTACTGTCGCCGGAATGGAAGACCACGACCTCTGGCAGCAGACTCTTGTCGAAGAAGCCAAGAATCAGGGCTGAAGGTGTGTTGCCAGTCGGATAGGTTTGTTGTGTCTGGAAGGTGCCGTTTCCGTTGCCCAGCAGAAGACTTACATTGTTGCTGCCCGAGTTAGCTACTACGAGATCCAGTGGCCCGTCGGCGTTGAAGTCCGCCGTCGCAATTGCCGATGGTGCGGTGCCGGCGGCAAAGGTAGTTTGTGTCTGGAAAGTACCGTCGCCCTTGCCGAGCAGAATGATTACGTTCCCCTGACCGTCGGCAAGCGCGAGGTCGCGCTGCGCATCACCGTTGAAGTCGCCACTGGCAATTGCGCTGAGTTGAGGAGTGCCGGTCAGGTTGGTGACTACCTGTGTCTGGAAAGTACCGTCGCCCTTGCCCGGCAGAATGCTGACTGACGCGTCACCGTTATTGGCTACCGCGAGATCGATATTCCCGTCATTGTTGAAATCTCCCGACGTAAGCGCTACCGGCGAGTTGCCGACTGCGAAGGTAGCCGGCGGAGATTTGAAGGTACCATCTCCATTCCCAAGCAGAATCGTGACCTCGCCACCCCCAGAAGTGGAGCCCTTATCGATGATTGCCAGATCCGCGTACCCATCCTTGTTAAAGTCCGCCGCCAGCATTGCCACCGGAAAAGCGCCGGAGACGTATGTGTTTGGCGAAAGCGTGAAGTTACCTTGCCCATCATTCAACAAAATGCGGATGATATCTCCGTTGCCTGTATTGGTTACGGCGACGGCGATATCCAAAGCTCCGTCTCCATTGAAGTCGGCTACGGCGACCGCCAGCGGATTGCCGCCGACAACATAGGCCGTCTGCGTAGGCTGGCCGTGTTGACTTGGCAAAATTACGGTGATTGTACTGGCACTATAGTTGGTGACTACTCCGCCCAGGTTGCCGCTGTTGTTAAAGTCGGCGGCCGCGGCTGAAACTGTGCTTCCGATTCCATTGGGAACTGTTGCGCCGCCATTCGACAGGAATGCGTGTGGAATAGGTGTCGTAGGTATCGGCAACTGCACGGGGCCGCCGAGGTAGGTCTGAGGTGTATTGGTGACGTCGACGAGTTGGACACTTCCGGTGGGCGCTAGCCGGCCATAGCCATATACTGTGGCGTTGAAATCGTAGTTATTGCCGTCAGCCGTAGCTCCGGCCGTCACGTCGGAGTCTCCATAGCCCGTGACTGTCATAGTTTGCTGGGGAGACGTAGCTGAGGCGAGAGTTGCAGTACCGTTGAAGGTTGCTGACAGGCAGTATGTGCCCGGCGGGAACCCCAGGTATAAGTTCGCGGTGCCGTGGGTAAAGAGTGCTCCGGAACTTACAAGCTGCGCCCTCCCAAGCGACTGCAGCGGCAACGAACAACTTGTTTGTCCGACGGGAAGCAGCCCATAAGAGAACGTAACACTTCCAACGGTTACGGGGACGGCGTTGTTTGTGACCGACGCTGCCAGGGGCACCACGCCGGCAGTTATCGTGCTCGGCGCATTCAGAGTCACCAACATAGTCGAAGCGCCACCGCTGACAGAGATCGCGGCGGAAGTGCCCGAGACGCTGGGGTTCGTAACATCAGTTACCGTAATGGTCTGCGGACCGGAGGTATTGAGAGTGGCGCTAAACTGGTATGTTCCATTCGGCAGTCCGGAAACGGCCGGCAGAACCGCGCTGGCATCGCTGCTCGTGAACTGGACAGTGTTGGGATAGCTGCTGAGCGCGTTCCCAAAATTGTCCATCGCTGTCACCGTAAATTGAAACTGCTGGCCAGCCGTCGCCGTGGTGGGAGCCTGGACTTGGAAATGGATACCACTGGTAGTATTCGCGGTCACGCTGAATGTTACGGAAGCCGATGTCAGACCGCCTCCGCAGCTCGCGCACGTCGCCTGTAGCGTGTAGCTCCCCGCAGTGTTAATCCCGGTGGCTGGAATAGCCGGGATCATCATTGTTCCGTTCGTCACCGTAAAGGTCGGCGACACGACAAGCGGACCTATGCCACCTCCGCTCGGGGCTGGACCGTAGAGATTGATGGTTACGGGATACGAACTGACTTCCAGGAAGTTATCGACATCCTCAATCGAGACGATGACAGCCGCGAGTGAACTGCCAGCCACAATACTCGTAGGCACGCCCTGAAGCAGCAACTGGCTCGGAACGCCGATAGAGGTTCCTGAAAGGCCGATACTCTGCGGTGAGTCGAACGCTCCATCCGTGAATGTGAGCGTTCCGGTATAAGCGCTCGTCTGCGCCGGAGGCGCGGTAAACTTCAAGTTCAGGTTGCAGGAGCTTCCGACCGAAAGAGAACTGACGTTGGCACAATCCGGACTCGAAGCCGCTAT
This sequence comes from uncultured Acidobacteriota bacterium, assembly GCA_963786555.1. Taxonomy (GTDB): domain Bacteria; phylum Acidobacteriota; class Terriglobia; order Terriglobales; family Acidobacteriaceae; genus CAWBRT01. Next base: position 249,096 of record CAWAZO010000001.1, on the reverse strand, counting down.
CTCGGAAAAAGCAGTGCTTGGGGTTCCAGTTACACTGATCCCGCTTAGCGTCATGCTAAGGTTGCCGTTATTGTAGGCTTCAGTCTGGTAGTTGTTGGAAGTGCCCGTCGCTGTATTTCTGAAGGTATAGTTCCGGTTGCCACTAACTCCAAGGGTGACCTGACACACATAGCTGGTTGAGCTGTTGGTATTGAGATATAAGACGTTACCACGAGAATCGGTTACCACTGGGCCCACCGGACCCAGGGTGGCGCTGGTTGCCACTGAACCAGTACTGCAGCCGAGACCAAGCATACCTGGGCGACCGGCCAAGACTAAAGCATTTTTGTTCAAGTCTACGCGCAGTACTTCATTGTTGCTGGTGTCGGAGATGTAGAGGACCCCCGCCTGGTCGACCGCGATACCCGCCGGGCTTCCAATCGTGCCTGTCGGCACAGTCGTGATGTATCCGTGGCTGTCAACCTCGCGCACCTTGTTTCCACCAGCGGTGCCAAGCACCATATAAAGATTTCCATAGCGGTCCATGGTGATACTGGTAATTCCCGCCAGGGATGCTTGCGTAGCCGGAATGCCATCGTTGGTGCTGCTGCCGCCTCCGGCATAGGTGGAAATAATGTTATTTCCGTTCAGGTTGAAAACGCGTACCCGGGCGTCTTCCGCGAAGAAAATATTGCCGAGGGCGTCGGCGTAAATCGCCTTCGGGTAAGCAGTCGTGGCCGCTCCTGCGGTGCCCCCATCGCCCGTTGAGGTGCATGTGCCGTTTCCCACGACCGTGCTGATGATGCCGTTCACCCCGATCGCGCGGATTCGGCAGTTAGAGGTGTCGGCAATATATAGGTTGCCGGCCGGATCTTCGGTTATGCCGGAGGGGTTGTTCAACTGTGCGCTGGTCGCCAGGCCACCGTCTCCATTGCTTCCCGAGACACCGGATTGCCCGGCTACCAGCGTATACGCCATGGTGTTGGAGTTAAAATTCCATACCGTGTGATTGCCACCGGTGGTCACGTAGAAATTGTTTGCCGTATCGTAGGTTGCGCCCGTCAGGGACGTGCCAGTCGTAGTCCCTCCGACATACGAGCTGAAATCGGCAAACTGCGCCATTCCAATCGGGACACCTAGCGAGGGGGACAGACCATAGCCGGTTATTCCCCAGCTTTGCATCTGCGATCCCTGACCACTGTTGTAGCTTATGAGCAGCGGAGCCCTGCGAATTCCAGGCCTGGTGGGCTTAAATTTGATCGTTATCGAGCAAGTGGCTCCAGAAGGATTCGTGGTTGTTCCATCGATTGTGCAACCGGTGATTGCGCCCACGGTAAAACCCGCGCCCGAGTACGCTGATGGGATTGCAATCGATGTTATTGTCATCGCCTGCTGGATGGTCAGTGAGGCCGTGAATGTCGTCGAGGTAGGGTTGGGCGCGCCGGAAGCGGTACTAACATAAGACGCGCCGCTATCCAGGAACGAGCCGACTTCCAGCACTCGGTTGTGGACCGTGTCGACCCCGATTCCCCCGTTCGTGATTGAAGCCAAGCCATAGATGGTTAGTCCAGTCAGAGGCGCGACGGTGCTGATTTGATTATTTTCAATGGAACGAATCACATTGTTGCCGGTGTCGACGAAGATTAGCTGTTGACCGCTCCCGTTGGTGCTCAACGCGATTCCGGTGGGATTCGACAATGCCGCGCCAATGGGGTTTCCGTTATCGCCCGAATAGCCCGATTGCGGCACGCCGCCGCTTACCAGACCCGCGACCAGAGTCATCGTGTTGCTGGTCGTGATTTCACGGATAAGATTGTTGCCGCTATCGGCGATCAACAGGTTGCCGCTGCTATCGAGCACCAGACCCAAAGGGTGATTGAGTTGCGCCGCGCTCGCCGGCCCGCCGTCACCGCCGTAGCCCGCCGAACCGGTGCCAGCTACCTGGGTAAATGCTGAGTCAATCCGGTAAATATTGGAACTTTGGTCGGCAATGTATCCCAGGTTGCCCGCCGCAGGCACCGCGATTGCAACCGGATGATTCATCGTCGACAGTATCTGACCAAAACACCAAGTGGCGCCGCTGGCGCTATTGGCGGCAATCGTGCAGACCGTGTTGGCCTCGACGTTTAACATGCGGATGGCGTTGTTGCCGGCATCGGCGATATAAACGTTGCCAGCCGCGTCGGTAGACAATGCGGTAATCCCGGAGAACATGGCGCTGCTCGCCGCACCATCGGCATAGCCCGACGAGGCGCTTCCGCCGGGGGCGCCCGCGACCGTGCTGATCGTCCGCATTCGAGCGTCAATCTTGAGGACCGTATTGCCATTACCCACGTAGACATTGCCCATAGCATCCGTCGCGATGCCGTAAGGAGTGATGGCAACGTTCTGTGCCGGGACGCCCTCGGCAAACCCAGTACCGCTGCCGGCCAAGGTTTTGCCGATCATCAGGTTGAAGGGACCGCCCCCGTTTCCAGCAAAGGCATTGGGAACCAGGCACAGCAGCAAGCCAACAACCAGGATGAAAGTCTTCTGCAATTGGCTAGAATTCGGCAATGTCATGGCAGTCTCCTGCGATTCGTGACGTACGGACCAATACAGCCCAGCTTGATACCGCGCCGGAACAGCGGCAGCAGCAACTCTGAATTCAGCGGCAATACCCTCGATGTGCCGCCTATGCAACAACGGCATACGACTTCAGGGTTCTTATTCCAGAAACAGGGCCGATACGAGAGATCGTGACAAATTGGTTACGGACGATAGGGGCCGACAGCGAAGATTATGCAATGCTGCTGCGCGCTTTTTGAGGAAGCGGGTAGCGGCTCGACCAGGCGACTTTGTTCCAGATCGGGAAGATCCCGACGTTTTCAGAAAATCTGGGCTCAAAATAGCGCAATGTAATCCGAAGTACAAGAACTTTCGTTCCATTTGGGAACAATTGAACCGCTTTGGGAAGTCAAGGCAGGCCCTAACCAACGATCGACGCGGACTCGCCGTGCGCAGCACCAGGCGGCGCGAACCGCAACTTGCACTGGGCGCGTTTCCGAACATCCTTGCCGACAGGCTGCTGCCGGAAATGACAGTTCGCCACTTTTCGGAGTATCCTGCCGTGCGAGGTGTTACATGAAAGTCTTGCGAATCAGTGTTGTGACTGCCGTTTTCGCCGCTTTGGCGGTCTCGGCGCAAGCGCAACAGACGGCGCAGGCCCCGTTACCGGAGCCTTCCGTCAAAGTCGGAGAGATGGCGCCCGATTTCACTCTGAAAGATCAGAACGGAAAGCCGGTTTCACTCCAGGACTTCAGGGGGAAGCAGAACGTGGCCCTGGCGTTTTACGTCTTTGCGTTTTCGCCGAATTGAAGCCAGGAAGCGAAGAGCTTCCAGCAGAATTTGCAGAAGCTGGAAGCCTCCAACACCCAGGTCCTGGGTGTCACCATGGATGGTTTCTTTGCCAATAAAGCCTGGACGGATGAACTGGGCACCAACTTCCCGATGCTGAGCGATATTGGCGGCGAAATTACCCGGCGCTACGGCATTTTCAACCCGCAGACCAAAGCTGCGCGGCGCGCAACGTTCCTCATCGACAAAACCGGAAAGATTCTCGAGATTCAGCTCGACAAAGAGGCGCTGGATTCGGCCAACGCGGTGGATGCCTGTGCACGGCACAAGTTGAAAGAGTAGTGAATTACCCCGGCGAGGGTCCCAAGTCCCGCAAAACGGAAGGGCCGCCTGACGGCCCTTTTTTCCGGGCCTGATTCGTCCTCACCGCCAACGTGGAGCTGCTGGCTGCGCTCGATGCAGGGATCGATTACACTGGCGTGTTCAGGAGCACCGCTATGCAAACGTTACTGACACGGCTCACTCTGGCCGAGGCTGCCGAACAGGTGAAACAACGGCAGATTTCGCCCGTCGAGCTGACGAAAGCTTGCTTGTCGCAGATCGAGCAGTACCCGGTTCTCAACGCCTGGATCACCGTGACCGCCGAAAGCGCGCTGAGCCAAGCCGCCGAAGCCGAACGCGAGATCCAGGGCGGCCACTGGCGCGGGCCGCTGCATGGCATTCCGGTGGGGCTGAAAGATCTTATCGATCAGAAGGATGTGCCCACCACGGCCGCGAGCGCGGTGCTGAAGGATACGATTGCGGTCGAAGATGCGGAGGTGACGCGCAGGCTCCGCCAAGCCGGCGCCGTGCTGATCGGCAAGCTGAATCTGCACGAGTTTGCCTACGGCGGCAGCGGCATCATCAGCCATTTCGGCCTCGTGCGCAATCCCTGGGACACGACGCGAATCACCGGCGGGTCGTCTTCGGGCGCGGCGGCGGCGGTCGCCACCGGCATGTGTTTTGCGGCCCTGGGCACGGATACGGCGGGCTCCATCCGGCTGCCGGCGGCGTACTGCGGGATTGTCGGTTTCAAGCCGAGCTTCGGGCTGGTGAGCCGGCGCGGAGTGTTTCCGTTGTCACTCTCGTTCGATCATGTGGGGCCGATGACGCGCACGGTAGAGGACGCGGCGCTGGTGCTGGACGTGATCGCCGGTTACGACCCGGCCGATCCCGGCAGCCTCCACTTTCCCAACGGCAGTTATCGGGAAGCGATCAGTCGTAATACGGCCGATCTTCGCGTCGGCATCGCCACCGAATATTTCTGCGCGGACACCGAATCGAAGATCGAGTCGGTGTTGCGCATTGGAGTGGCCCGCATCACCGCTCCGCGCACCGCGTCGATTTCCGACGTTAAGATTCCGATTGACGAAGATCGCACGGTCCACCTCTACGAGGCCTATCAATATCACCAGCAGTTTCTTGCCGAATACTGGGACCAGTATGATCCGCAGACGTTGCAGCGGATTCTCCAGGGCAAAGACATTACCGAGGAGCAATATCGCATTGCCAGGTGCAATCTGGATGCACTGCGCCGCCGGAGCGCCGAGATTTTTCGTGACGTGGACGTAGTGATTACGCCGACCGTCCCGGTCTCGCCGCCGCCGATTGCGGGCCTGCAGGCGGGGCTGCCGGAGCTGAGGAAGCGCGAGTTGATCATGCTGCGCAACACGCGTCCGTTCGACGTTCTGGGGCTGCCAACGATCACGGTTCCATGCGGATTCACCGCCGAAGGCATGCCGGTGGGCATGCAGATCAGCGCGGCTCCGGGCGAAGAAGGAAAGGTGCTGGCGGTTGCGCATCAATTCGAGCAGCGCAACGAATGGCACCGCCGCGTGCCGCGCGTGCTGGAGTCGTAGTGGTTCAAGAAACTACCCCACGTTAGCCAAAGGCGGGCGGAACGTGGGGCACCCGGCTTGTGGTGCTCGCGCGGAATGACACTGCAAAGGATTATGGTGCGACCTCTGGGACACGATACTTGGGACACAGCACCAGGGCCGCGATAAACTTACTGTCAATCCGGCGGGCGCACTCTGCGCCGGCCGTGAGTATTTCCTATGAAACGAACTTTGCTGCTGTTCGCCTCGATCGCGGTGTTGAGCGCGCTCTGTGCGGCGCAATCGTCCGGTACAGCTGCCGCTGCCAACCCGCCGCAGGAGACTCCGTTGCAGGCATTGCCCTACACGCCCGGCCTTAACGCCGATGACATGGACCGCTCCGTGGACCCGTGCGTGGATTTCTACTCCTACTCATGCGGCGGCTGGAGGAAGAAGAACCCGATTCCGCCGGACCAGGCGTCGTGGAGCGTCTACGGCAAGCTGACCGACGAAAACCAGCGCTTTCTTTGGGGAATTCTCGAGGACGCCGCGCGTCCGTCGGCAAAGCGTGATGCGGTGCAGCAGAAGATCGGAGATTTTTTCTCTTCCTGCATGGACGACGCAGCCATTGAAAAGGCCGGGGCCGCGCCTCTGGAGCCCGCGTTGCGGGAGCTGGCCGATGTCAAGGACGTACGCGGTCTCGCCCCCTGGGTCGCCAGGCAGCACTTGGTAACCTTCGGCTACAGCAGCATGATGTTCGGCTTCGGCTCCTCGCAGGATCTGGCGGATTCGACCCAGGTGATCGCGTTTGCCAGTGCCGGAGGGCTCGGGTTGCCCGACCGCGATTACTACCTGAAGGCCGACGCGCGGATGGAAGAGACCCGCAAGCGCTATGTGGCTCACGTGCAGCAGATGTTCGCATTGCTGGGCGACTCCCCGTCGCAGGCCGCCCAGGAGGCGCAAACCGTGATGCGGATCGAGACCGCGATGGCCAAGGCTTCGCTGACCCGCGTCGAGTTACGCGATCCTTACAAGATTTTTCACAAGCTGACGCGCGCCGAATTGCAGGCGCTGACGCCTTCGTTCAACTGGGACGCCTATCTCGCAACCTCGGGGGTTCCCGGCCTGCAAACCTTCAACGTCACGGAGCCGAAGTTCTTTAAGACGCTGGAGACGCTGCTGCAATCCGAGTCACTGGAAAACTGGAAGAGTTACTTCCGCTGGCAGCTCGTGCGGCAGAACGCGCCGTACCTGTCGACGCCATTCGTGACGGCGAATTTCGATTTCTATCGCAAGTACCTGCAAGGGACCGAGCAGAACCGGCCGCGATGGAAGCGTTGCGTGCAACTGGTGGACTACGAACTGGGCGAAGCTGTCGGCCAGGCATACGTGGCAAGAACATTCAGTCCCGAACTGAAGGCCCGCACGCTCAAGATGACCAAAGAAATCGAAGCCGCGATGGAGCAGGAGATCAAGGCCCTCGATTGGATGGGAGCTGAAACCAAGCAGCGCGCACTGGAGAAACTTCACACCGTGGTGAACAAGATCGGCTACCCCGACCGCTGGCGGGATTACAGCTCGGTCGACATCGTGCGCGGCGATTTCTTCGGAAACTTTGAACGGGCCACGGCGTTCGAATCACGGCGTCAGTTGAATAAAATTGGCAAGCCGGTGGATCGCGGCGAGTGGCAGATACCGCCGGCGACGGTCAACGCCTATTACGATCAGCAGATGAACGACATCAACTTTCCCGCCGGCGTGCTGCAACCGCCGCTGTTCGATCCCAAGATGGATGATGCGCCGAACTACGGCAACACCGGATCGACCATTGGCCACGAACTGACGCACGGCTTTGACGACGAGGGACGGCAATTCGATGCGCATGGTAACCTGCGCGACTGGTGGACCAAGCAGGATGCCATGGCATTCGAAAAACATGCCGAGTGTGTGGTCGATCAATATGCGCAGTACGTGGTGGTGGACGACATCCACATCAACAGCAAGCTGACGGAAGGCGAAGACGTTGCGGATCTCGGAGGAAGTGTGCTGGCTTACCTGGCGTGGATCAACGAGACCGCTAAGCAGAAGCTGAAGCCCATCGGCGGATTCACGCCCGGGCAACGTTTCTTTATCGGCTTTGCCCAGTGGGCCTGCGAGAACCAGCGCCCGGAAAATCTGCGGATGAGTGCCATTACCGATCCGCACTCGCCCGGCAAGTATCGCATCAATGGCGTGGTCACTAACATGCCGGAGTTTCAGCAGGCGTTCCACTGCAAGGCGGGCCAGCCGATGGTGCGGGAGCATCCCTGCAAGGTGTGGTAGCCGGAGGCGTGCCGACCTTCAGCACGCCTTTGCGGAGAAGCGGCCCGGGCGAATACAATAGTGCGTCTCTCGTCGGAGATGATCTGGTGGGGATTCTCCGTTGAGGTTTCACCTGTTTGGAGCATCGCCTTGGATGGGGTGCTGCATCTTGGGGTCTTGCCTTAACTGAACAGCTTATGAATGGGCGAAACGCCTTGCGCGGTGTGGGCTGCACGGGGAGGCTTCGTTCACAACCGAAGCGATCGCAATCGCGAAGCCGGCGTCCCGGACGAGCACGGTTGTGCGTCAGGGCCAGTCAGGCTCAAGCAACTGAGACCATGAAAATTCACGAATACCAGGCAAAATCAATTCTGTCGAAATACGGCGTGGCGGTGCCGCGCGGAGAGATGGTCACCACCCGCGAGGAAGCCGAATCTGCCGCCAAGAACCTGATGGACAGCGGCGCCCAGGCTGTGGTCGTCAAGGCACAGATCCACGCCGGCGGACGCGGCAAAGGCGGCGGCGTCAAAATCGCCAAGTCGGTCGAAGAGGCCGCTCTACTCGCCGAAAAAATGCTCGGCATGCAGTTGGTGACACACCAGACCGGACCCGAGGGCCGAAAAGTGCAGCGCCTGCTGATCGAAGAAACCTTGCCGATTGCGCGCGAGCTGTATCTTGGCATCGTGCTCGACCGCACTGTCTCGCGTCCGGTCTTCATGGCGTCGGCCGCCGGAGGAATGGAAATCGAAGAGGTAGCGGCCCGCGACCCGAACGCGATTATCAAGGAATACATTGATCCGGCAATTGGCTTCGAGCCGTTCCAGGCCCGTAAGGTCGCCTTCCGGCTGGGGCTCGCTCCCGAGTTCATCAATCCGGCCGTCAAGTTCATGCAGGCACTCTACACGGCTTACGAGGATACGGATTCTTCGCTGTTCGAGATCAACCCCTTCATCACCACCACCGACGGGCGCGTGTTTGCCCTCGATGCCAAGGTGAATTTCGACGACAACGCGCTTTACCGTCACAAGGATCTGCGCGAACTTCGCGACATCAGCGAGGAAGACCCGCTGGAAGTGGAAGCCAGCAAGTACGGCCTCAACTACATCAAACTGGACGGCAACGTCGGCTGCATGGTGAACGGCGCCGGGTTGGCGATGGCAACCATGGACATCATTAAGTTCGCGGGCGGCATGCCGGCAAACTTCCTCGACGTGGGCGGCGGAGCGAGCTCCGACCAGGTGACCCACGCCTTCGAAATCCTGCTGATGGACAACAACGTGAAGGCCGTGCTGATTAATATCTTCGGCGGCATCTTACGGGTCGATACCCTGGCCAATGGCGTGGTCGAGGCGGCTAACAAAACCCACATTCAACTTCCCATCGTGCTGCGCCTGGAAGGCACCAATGTCGAGCAGGGACGGGAAATTCTGAAGCGGAGCGGACTGAATTTTATCGTCGCTGAAACCATGAAGGACGCAGCCGAAAAAGTCGTCGCGGCAGCCAGCGGGAGGAGCTAGCCATGAGCATCCTGGTCAATGAAAAAACTCGACTCATCGTGCAGGGCCTCACCGGCCGCGAAGGCACATTCCACGCCAAGGCCAGCGCCGAGTACGGCACCAAGGTCGTCGGCGGCGTGACCCCGGGCAAGGGTGGCACCATGCACGAAGGCTGGCCTGTCTTCAACACGGTAGGCAAAGCGATGGAGGAAACCGGCGCGAACGCAACCGTCATCTTCGTTCCGCCGCCGTTTGCGGCTGACGCAATCATGGAAGCCGTCGATGCCGGAATGCCGCTGATCGTCTGCATCACCGAAGGCATTCCCACGCGCGACATGGTCAAGGTATGGCGCTTCATGGAGGGCCGCAACTCGCGCCTGATCGGACCGAACTGCCCCGGCATCCTCTCGCCCGGCAAGTGCAAGATCGGCATTATGCCGGCGCGAATCTTTCTGCCCGGCAGGGTTGGCATCGTCTCGCGCTCTGGGACGCTGACCTACGAGGCGGTCTACCAGTTGACGGTGCGCGGCATTGGCCAGTCGACGGCGCTCGGCATCGGCGGCGATCCGATCATCGGCACCAACTTTGTCGACGCGCTCAAACTCTTTAACGAAGACCCGGAAACCGACGCCATCATTCTCAGCGGTGAAATCGGCGGCAACGCCGAGGAAACCGCCGCCGAGTACATCAAGCAGCATGTCAAGAAGCCGGTCGTGGGGTTCATCGCCGGGCAGACCGCGCCTCCGGGACGCCGCATGGGTCACGCCGGCGCGATCATCTCCGGCGGCAAAGGTACGGCCGCCGAGAAGATCAAAGCACTGGAAGCGGCGGGCATCCGGGTCGCCAGTTCACCGGCTGCAATCGGTGAGACGCTGGTGCAGGCCCTCGGCGCGAAGGCCGCGAAAAAATAGGCCGATCCGTGGAAGGTGTACCCGGGAACGAGATTGGAGCAGTTTACGATAGGTGTATCCGAAGCGACCGCGCCGTGCTGGTCGTCTCGGTGTCATGCTGAACGAAGTGAAGCATCCCAGCAAGTGTGGGGTTGAAATGATGTCGAAGGGTTTTATCGAGAGATCCCACGCGGCGCAGAGTAGGACAGCTCCATGGGATGCTTCGCGACACCACCCAACGAACGCAAAAAGGCGTCCGTTGGGCCCTTGGTGTCTCTCAGCATGACATCGTCGCTTGGATTGCCCCGCATCTTCTCGGGAACCTCCAGCTCCGGAAACTATCTGGAATCTTTCGCGAATCTGGCCTGTAGACAGCGGTGTTTCCAGGCCGGAGCGGGTTGCGAGTACAGACTTAAAAGCTTGAAACCCTGGAAGCGCGATATTATTTCAAAAGACATTCTTAAACAGGAAGGCACAGCACACTCAGCACATGAAGACCTTGCAACGCACTCTTGCCATCATCAAGCCCGACGCGGTTGCTAAAAACGTCGCCGGAGACATCATCAAGACAATTCAGGAAAACGGCTTCCGCATCGTCGGCATGAAAATGCTGCACCTGAAGAAGGCCCAGGCCTCCGGGTTCTATGCGGTGCATGTGGGAAAGCCGTTCTACGATTCGCTGGTGAAGTTCATGACCGAAGGTCCGGTGATCGTCATGGCGTTGGAAAAAGAAGACGCCATCGCCGACTGGCGCAAGATCATGGGCGCCACCAATCCCGAGAAAGCCGATGCGGGGACGATCCGCAAGAAACACGCCGAAAATATCGAACGCAACGCCGTCCACGGCTCCGATGCGGACGATACCGCGCGCTTCGAGATCAGCTTCTTCTTCGCCGGATACGAAGTGGCGAAGTAACGAGCGCCGTTCTCTGACGGTTTCATATTGTGGTGTATTCAAACTCACAAGGTGTCATCCTGAGGCGGAGCGAAGCGAAGCCGAAGGATCTGCTTTCTGGCGCAGGAGCAAAAGCAGATCCTTCGCTTCTCCACCCCAACAAGCCAAAAACGGGCTTGCTGGGGACCCCGGCTCGCTCAGGATGACACTTCGCAGTAGGTGCCGGATACACTTATTCACCGTTCAATTACCGTAATCGAGGATTGGGGTTACTTTACCCCGACCAGCTCGCCGATGCGCTGCGTAGCTTTCAGGCCGCTTCCGGTGAGCACGACCACGGTGGTTTCGTTCTGCCGGATGGTGCCGGCGACAAGCAGTTTGCTCAAAGCCGCAGCGGCGATTGCGCTGGTCGGTTCGGCGTAGAGGCCGGTTGACGCCAGCTCGCGCACCCCGCAATGATCTCCTGCTCGCTGACCGTCACGGTTGCGCCCTGGGAGCGGCGAATCGCCTCCAGAACCTGTTTCAGTCGAACCGGATGAGTAATTGAGGTGCCCTCGGCGATGGTGGGCTTGGCGTCCACGGGTACCAGTTGATCGCCTCCCGCCGCAAAGCTGGCGTGGATGGGCGCGCAGTTCTCCGGTTGCACGGCGAAAATCTTCGGCAGGCGCTCAATCTCCCGATGCCGCAAAAGCTCGCCGAAACCGATGTCGCAGCCCAGCACGTTGCTGCCCGCGCCGGTCGGAATGATGACGTTGTCCGGCGTGCGAAAGCCGAGATCTTCCCACAGTTCATAGGCGAGCGTTTTTGTGCCCTGGAGAAAAAAGGCCTGCCAGTTGTGGCTGGCATAGAAAATCTGCTTTGCCTGGCGAGCGGCCTCTTCGGCCGTGTTCTGCCTTGTGCCCGGCACCAGTTCAACCTCGGCGCCGTAGGCGCGCATTTGAATCGTCTTTGCCGGTTGCGTATAGGCTGGCACAAGAATCTTTGCCCGGATGCCGGCGGCCGCGGCGTAACCGGCGATAGCGGCTCCGCCATTGCCGGAACTATCTTCCAGGATGCGGTCGATGCCCTGTTGCCGCAGGATGGAAACCATGACCGAAGCGCCGCGATCTTTGAAGCTGCCGGTGGGCGCGAACCATTCCAGTTTGAAGAGCGCCGAAGTTCCGTGCCAGTTGCGCCGCACCAGGGGCGTACATCCTTCGCCCAGCGAAACCGGGTTCGAAGGCATCAGCGGCAACGCCGCCGCGTAACGCCATAACGAGCGAACGCCGACGGTCGATTTCCGCGCGGCCAATGCCGGGCAGATCGGTGATCATCAAGGGCGTGCCGCCGTCCGAACACCAGCGAGGCACGTCCAGGGAATACTGTGTTGCGGTGGAGGGATCGACATATGCCGCTTGCGCAGTCATACCGCTCCTTTCAGAAATCACGGAGACTTCGTTCGTCGAGGCATCCGCGACTTCGCCTTACAACGTCGCCTTATAAAAGAATGCGCCGCACGGACGGCGATCCGGCGGCGCTGCAAAAGTTACGTCTGTTGGGCCTTGCAAATCCGTGCTAGAGCAGTTCCCGTGTTAGGTGTATCTCTATATCACCGCCGGGCGCGGAAGCCCAGACTATATCCGAGGAGATACCTTCCTCGAATCTGGTCTAGCTGATAGGTCCGCAAATCGTGCGATCGCGGCTGACCACGATCTTATTCATGCGGTTCTTCGACGTATTTCTTGAAATATGGCGAAGCGCAATGCGCGTCCAATGCCGCCTTGTCTTTGTACTGTTCATAAAACGCAAGCAGCGTGGGATCGTCGGCCGACTGGTGGGCGACATACATCAGGCAGCCCGGTTCCTTGCGCGTTTCCTTTTCCATCGCGCGCATATAAGTCTTGCATTCTTCTTCGGTTCCGGTCTGCACCCGCAATTTCACAATTAAAACGATCATAGCTTCTCCCTAGTTCTTGATCGCCTTCGTGAACTCGTCGGTCCAGATGATCTGGTTGCGCTCCGGCCCAGTCGAAATCATGCCGATCTTGGCCTGCGTTTCCTTCTGCAGGAAGCTCATGTAATCCAGAGCTTTTTTCGGCAGCTTGTCGAGCTGGCTGATTCCGACGGTCGATTCGTGCCAGCCCGGCATCTTGGTGAAGACCGGTTCGATCTTCCTGAAGCCGCAATCCTGGGGCGGAATCTCATCGGTCGCCTTACCGTCGATTTTGTATCCGACGCAGACCGGAATCTCCGGCGAGTTCATCGAGCACGTCAAGCTTGGTTACCACCAGCCACTCGGTGCTGTTGACGAAGTTCGAGTAGCGCAGCAGCGGCAAGTCGATCCAGCCGCAACGCCGCGGACGGCCGGTCACCGCGCCGTACTCGTTGCCGCGCTTGCGAATCTCCTCGCCCAAGCGCATCGTGCATCTCGCTGGGGAACGGTCCCTCGCCCACCCGCGTGCAGTATGCCTTGGTGATGCCGATCACGGTGCCGATGGCCAGCGGACCGACTCCGGTGCCCGTCATCGCGCCGCCAGCCGTGGAGCTGGAAGAGGTCACGAACGGATAGGTCCCATGGTCGATGTCCAGCATGGTTCCCTGCGCGCCCTCGAACATCACCGATTTGCCGTCGCGAATCGACGAGGTTCAGCAGGCGCACGGTGTCGGCCACGAAGGGCGCGATTTCATCGGCGATCTGGGCAAACTCGTCGAACATCTTCGCCGGGTCGAGCGGTTCGGAGTTGAACAGCGCATGCGCGATGGTGTTCTTCTCGCGGCAGGCGTTCTCGATGTGCTTTTTGAGCAACTGCTTGTCGAGCAGGTCGGCGATGCGCAGCCCGCGGCGTCCCATCTTGTCTTCGTAGGTCGGCCCGATGCCGCGCGAGGTGGTGCCGATCTTCACCCGTCCCGGAGCATTCTCGGAAGCCAGCTCGATCATGCGATGGTAGGGAAGAATGACGTGCGCGCGGTTGCTCACGAACAGGTTGGGCTGCGAACTCGCGCCGGAGCCCTCGACGCGGACGCCGGCCGCGCGCAGAGCCCGGATTTCCTTCATCAGGGCCATCGGGTCCAGCACCAGGCCATTGCCGATGACGGCCTTGCAGCCATCCCGCAAAATACCGCACGGAATCAGTTGCAGAATGAACTTCGTTTTTCCGATGGCAACCGTGTGACCGGCATTGTGGCCGCCGCCGTAGCGGGCCACCAGATCGAAATTGTCCGAGAGCACATCGACGATCTTGCCTTTGCCCTCGTCGCCCCACTGAGCTCCTACTATGACCGCAGTCTTAGCTTTGTTCACTTTATCTCCGCGCATCAGGCAGCGTGTGGCTGCCGCGCTGCCAGAAATTCGCACACAGATGACCCGTACTTGTGCCGAGCCTGCATAGAAGGGGGATCGCGAAACGGAACTGTGTACGGAAAATTCTACCTTGATTGGGCGGCAAGGGAAAGCACCAAGCTGTGAATTGCGTCCACGGCTATCTCCGAAGCTCAGCAAACGCTGCTTGCGATAGGCGAGCTTGGCGGCGAAATTTGTGAAGCCCGAGGGACGCTCGCCGCATCGGACTCTAGCCAAGGAGGGCCATATGTACGTCATCACCGGTGCAACCGGCAATACGGGAAGCGTGATTGCCAACGAACTGCTGGCGAAGGGCCAGCAAGTGCGCGTAATTGGCAGAAATGAAAGTCGTTTGCGGCCTTTGGCGGACAAGGGCGCCGAGCCGTTCGTAGCTGACCTGACGGACCAGGCCGGGCTGCGTCGCGCTTTCAGCGGAGCAAAAGCAGTCTACGCCATGATTCCGCCGGACATAAGCCAAGCAGACGTTCTTGCCTATCAGAGCCGCATCTGCGAGGCCATTGCCGGCGCGTTGGAACAGGCGGCGATTAAATATGTCGTCTCGCTCAGCAGTATTGGCGCCGACAAGCCCGAAGGACTGGTCCCGGTTGTGGGCCTGCGCCGCTTCGAGCAGAGGCTGAACCGGATCTCCGGCCTGAATGTGCTGCATCTTCGTCCCGGTTATTTTATGGAGAACACGCTTGGTCAAGTTTGCCCGATTCAGACCCTCGGCTTCTCCGCCGGACCGCTCAACCCCGATCTGAAAATTCCCATGATCGCCACGTGCGATATCGGCATGGCCGCCGCCGATGCCCTGCTCAAGCTGGAATTCACGGGCCAGCAGACGCGTGAACTGCTGGGCCAGCGCGATTTGACCATGACCGAAGCCGCCGAGATCATCGGTAAGGCCATCGGGCTACCTCAACTCGAATACCGCCGCTCTTCCGACGAGCAGGTCAGGCAGAGCCTTACGCAGATGGGCATGTCGCTCAACATGGCGAATTTGCTGCTTGAAATGTCGGACGCACTGAACTCGGGTTACATGCGGGCGCTGGAAGCACGGTCCGCTCGCAACACGACTCCCACCTCGTACGAAACTTTCGTGGCGAAGGAGTTTGTGCCGCGATATCAGGCGCGCCCGGCCGCGGCCTGAAATCGCACACTACAGACCCCAACGAGCCGAGCCTCGTTGGCGGACCCCGAAGCGGCGCGGCGCGAAATCTGGGAGACGGCCACATCTTCGGGGAAGTTTTGGATACACCTTCCGCTAACTCGTCCGGGCTGCCGTAAACTGAAGAGGTGCCAGAGCTTCCCGAGGTCGAGACTACGGCGCGCACTCTGCACCGGCACGTTGCCGGCGACGTCATCGAGTCGGTGTGGATTGGCGACAAGACCAATCTGCTGAAGTCTCCGGCGGAAGAGATCGCGCGCACCCTGGAAGGTTCGCGGATCGATGGCGTCCGCCGCGTGGGCAAGCACATTGTGATCGATCTCCAGCGCGATCACGATGGTGCGGCTTCGACCCGTGCAAAGCGCGCCAAGCGCGGTACGGTCGCGCAGTCCACGGCACAGGCCCAGTGGATCGTGCATCTGGGAATGACCGGGCGCATGCTGGTCTGCGATCCCGCGGCCGAACTCGCAAAACATACCCATCTGGTGGCGCAACTCGCCTCGGGACGCGAACTGCGCTTCGTCGACCCGCGGCGCTTCGGCAAACTCCAGGTGATCTCCGGTGGCGTCGTTCCAGGCCCCGGGCAGCGAGCCGATCGGCGCCAATCGCGACAGAGTTTGCCAAGCTCTTCCACGGGCGCAAAACGCCGATCAAAAGCGCGCTGCTCAATCAGAAGCTGCTCAGCGGAATCGGCAACATCTATGCCGATGAGTCGCTGTTCCGCGCCGCCATCCGTCCGCGCCGCCGCGCCGCTTCGCTCACCCGAGCCGAACTGTCGCGCCTTTACGACGCCATCCAGGAGGTGCTGGCCGAGGCGATTGCCGCTGGCGGATCTTCGATTTCCGACTACGTGGATGCCAGCCGGAGACGCCGGTTTTTTTCAGCTTCAGCATCGCGTCTACCAACGCACGGGCGAGCCTTGCCTGGTGTGCAAAACGCCCATCAAGCGCATCGTCATCGCCGGACGCAGCAGCCACTACTGTCCCAGGTGTCAGAGGTAAAATCCGTCAGAGGCAAATCGCAAGGCGGCAACCGCTGCCGGCGAGTCCGGATAGTGCGGTTCCCGAGATGGTGTATCCCGAAGCCGCGGTCCATCGGCCGTTGCGACCAACAGGGAGCGACGGCAGGGAACAATTCCGAGAGGATTAGCTTCTCGGGAACCGCAATAGTGCAGTCTTTGGCAAGCGATGCCACGTGGCAGCTCGAGGCGCTTGCGCGCATCGAAATCGAATGAGCGGAACTCGACAAGACGCCATCTTTGCGTCTGGCAAGGTACAGGTACGTCATGCTCTCCTACGCAATTGGAGTCGATCTCGGGGGTACAAACCTTCGCATAGCCGCCGTCGATGAAAGCGGCAAGCTGCTGGAGAAGCTCAGCAGCGGCACAGACCTGGCACACGGGCGGGACGTCGTCATCGACGAAATGACGCAAGCCATCCGCCAGTTGCTGGACCGTTTTCGAGGGCAGGGCGAATCGCGCGGAGTCGGCATCGGCGTGCCCGGCATCATCGACATGGATACCGGGATGCTGCGCGAGTCGCCGAACCTGCCGGGCTGGAGCGAGTTTCCGGTGCACGCGGAAATCGAACGGCGTCTCGGCATCCCTGTCATGCTGGAAAACGACGCCAATGCCGCGGCGCTCGGCGAGAAGTGGCTCGGCGCCGCCAAGGACTACCCGGACATGTGCATGCTCACGCTCGGCACCGGCGTCGGCGGCGGCATCGTGCTCGATGGAAAAATCTGGCACGGCATGAACGGCATGGCCGGCGAATTGGGCCACATCAACGTCGAGCCCGAGGGGCATCCCTGCAAGTGCGGCAGCCGAGGCTGTGTCGAGCAGTATGCTTCCGCGACCGCCGTGGTCCGCATGGCGCGTGAAGCCGTTGCCAAAAACCTCTCCAAGGAGCTGGCGCGTGCCGCCGAAGGCGAAGAGACTTCAACTCGCTCCATGTCTACCAGCTCGCGACCGCAGGGCGACGCCGCCGCGCAGGAGATCTTCCGCCGCGTGGGGCGCGCGCTCGGCATAGTGCTGGCGGACATGGTGAACGCCCTCAACCTGCCCATCTACGTCATCGGAGGCGGAGTGGCCAGCGCATGGGATGCATTCGCGCCCGCCATGATGGAGGAAATCCGGCAGACGCTCGTTCGTCTATGCGGCAACGGTGACGGAAGCTCCGCAGGCGGCGAAGTCGAACAAAAGCACGCTCATTACCAGGGCCCAACTCGGCGGCGATGCCGGCCTTTATGGCGCCGCATACCTGCCCTTGCAGCGTGCCGGCGTCAAGTAACGCGCGCCGCAGAGTGATTCTCACGGCTCGTTAGAGAAGAACCAGAGATATATCCGAAAGAATGTCATTCCGACCGAAGCCGCACAAAGCGCGGCGAAGTGGAGGAACCTTGTGTTTGAAAATTGAAACAAAAGGTGGCTCGACTTCGCTCGCCATGACAATACTGGTTGGGATATACCATCCCTTGTAGCGCTCTTAAAGCAGGCTGCGGAAAAACTCACGAAGGGTCATCCTGCGCGAGCCGGGGTCCCCAGCAAACCCGTTGTTGGCTTGTTGGGGTGGAGAAGCGAAGGATCTGCTTATCCCTGTGCTGGAAAGCAGATCCTTCGGCTCCTTTGACCACCCCAACGGACGCAAAGATGGCGTCTGCCGGGGACCCCGGCGCTCCGCCTCAGGAGGACACCTTTAGAAATTCGGATACGCCAAATATGAAACCGCCATAGAAGCCTTACCCCAGCCCTTTACCTGCTTGGCCTGCCGCTGCCCGGTTTCCGGGGGTTACGCCCCGGAGTTCGCGATGGCCTACGATCGCCGGCCGTGGACCGGCCTTCGCTCCTGAAAGGACGCTTGGGTCCGCGCGCCTTGTCGAAGGGTCTTGTCCCGCCCGGTCCTCTGCGATCTGGGCCGCCGCTGCGCTCCGGACGTGAAGGACGTTCGCGCGCGGAGCCGAATTCCTGCCGCGGTTTGAACGGGCGCTCCGGACGCCGTGATTCCGAACGAGATTCCGAACGTTTCTCGCGCGGGCGGGAGAAGAACTCGCGATCTGTTGAAGCCGGCTGGCGTGCAGGAGCTCCCTCGACAGGCCGCGATGGTCGCCGCTCGCCCCTGGCCGGGTCGCTTGGGGCCTCGCGCTTTATCGAAGGGCCTCGCCCCGGTTGATCCTGTGCGACCGGCGGCGCCGCGTCCGCTGGAGCTTCTGCTTTGTCGAATGGCCTTGTCCGCTTGGCCCTCTGCGATCTGGGCCGCCGCTGCGCTCTGGACGTGAAGGGCGCTCGCGCGCGGAGCCGAACTTCGGCCGCGCCTCGAACGGACGTTCCGGGCGCTTTGAATCCGGACGCCGTGAATCCGGACGAGATGACTCCGGACGTTGCTGGCGCGGACGGGAAGCGAACTCGCGACCCTCCGAACGCAGGGCGGCGTGCAGGGGATCCCGTTACAGGCCGCGATGGTCTCAGCTCGGATGATCGAGGCTTCTGCTCCGGGCCGGAAGCACTCGGCGCGCTCGGGCGGTAGCCAGCAGGGCGCGCGCCCGCGGGCGGTCCGGGAGCGCTGAAAGCTTTACGTGAAGCGCTGAAGGTTCTGCCGGGCGCCGAGCACTGCGCTCTCCCGGACGGGGGCTGGCGGCGCGCAGCGGCTTGGGGTTGCGCAGCGCCTCGACCTCGCGCGGTTTCAAAAATCGCCATTTGCCGGGCTCCACATCGAGTTGCAGTGAGCCGTAACGGACGCGCTTGATCTTCTCGACGTGATGACCGATCTGCTCGAACATGCGGCGGATCTGCCGGTTGCGCCCTTCGGTCAGCGTCACCTCGTACCAGGGATTGTCCTGATGGCGCACCAGATCGATTCTGGCCGGCAGCGTGTGCACGGATTGCGTGCGTCGCGGCATGCCGGGAAGTGTGCCTCCCATGGTTCCCGCGCGCGAGGTCTCCGGTGGCAGGTGAATGCCGCCGCGCAGCTTGTCGATCTCCTCCTCGGTGGGCGTGCCGCTCACCTTTACCTGATAGGTCTTGGGAACGTGCGAGGCTGTCTTGGTGAGTTGCTGCATGAGTTCGCCGTCGTTGGTCAGCAGCAACAGCCCTTCGCTAGCGTAGTCGAGCCGTCCGACGGGGAACACCCGCGCCTCAACGCCCGCAAGCAGGTCGAGAACGATTGGCCGGCCCTCCGGGTCCGAGACGGTGGTGACATATCCCTTGGGCTTGTAGAGCGCGATATAAACGTGGCGCTCGGGCCCGCGCAGCAGTTGACCGTCCAGGCGAATTTCATCGCGTGCGCGCGTCGGCCTTCGAACCGAGTTCGGTGACCTTTTCTCCATTGACGCTGATGCGTCCGGCCGTAATCAGCTCTTCGGCCTTGCGCCGCGAGGCCACGCCGGCCGCCGCCAGAATCTTTTGCAATCGCTCCTGTGCCATAAGCTTCAATCATACAGTGTGCGTCAGTCAGAGCGCAGGCAGTCGCCGGTATCTGGTAGGAATGTCATCCTAAGGTCGGATCCGGAGAGCTCAGATCACACCTGCGGAGAACCGTTTTCAGGACCCTGCCGGCTTTTTCGCAGGTGTCGAGGTCATTCTCAAGCATGTTCCGTATTGTTTTCCGTGCTGGTCGGCGGGTGTGGCGTCGGGTTCGCTCTTCTCGGGAATTTGAGACGCTGATGGCTGCTCGCTCGCAACCGGGCTGGAGACTGCGGGCGGCTCGACAGTGGCCGCCGCTGATAATTCTTCGGGCGCAGTTTCTTCCGGGTGGAGCTTCCGGCTCGTCCGCGCCTGCTGTCTGCGGCGGCGTGAACAGCTCCACCTGTCCATCGATGGCGAGCTTCTCGAACTCCTCCATGCTGGGCAACTCGCTCAGCTCGTTCAGGCCGAATCGCAGCAGGAACTGCTTGCTCGTCTTGTAGAGAATCGGGCGGCCGATCACCTGCTTTCGACCGGCGGTAGTGATGAGCTTGCGATCCAGCAGGGTCCCGAGGACGCCTGCCGATTCCACGCCGCGTATCTCGGTAATCTCCGGCGCGGTAACCGGCTGCTTGTAGGCAATCACCGCCAGCGTCTCCAGCGCGGCGAGGGAGAGGCGAACCGGGAGGCTTCAGGCTTCGCGCAAAGGCGCGCACCACGTCATGATGCTCGGGCTTGGTTGCCATGCGAAAGCCGCCCGCAACTTGCCGGATCTCCATGCCGTGCTCTTCGCTCGAATAATCGGCGATCAGCTCTTCGACGATGGACCGCACGCGAAGCCTGACGCGCGCGTCCTCGGGGTTGGCCGGTCTTGCGAGCGCTTCCCGGCCGCTCTTGCCGTCGGGGTGCGGCAACGCTTGCCTGCGCTCGCTCGGTGGCAGCGACGCTGGCTTGCGGCTCCGCCTGCGTCGCGACCTCGGCAGGCGCAGTCGCAGCCTCAGAGCTCTCTGCGAGCATCGGCTGCGGCTCTCTCGACCTCTGCTGCCGCTTCCTCTGCAATTCCGTCCGGCTCCGAAACAGCGGTGCCGTTGGAAGCATCGTCCGTTACCGGCGTCGGCTCGGTTGGCTCACCCGCATCCGCATGCGGAGCGCCGTTCGCATCCGGCGTAGCCGCTGGCTTCAGCGGTTCGGTTTCCGCGATGGAATCGGCGTGCGCCTTCCCGGCGGCTTCTTCGGCCAGGACGATGTCCTTGACCAGCAGAGAAATCTGCTCCAGTGTGATCGGCTCTTCGGCCGCGTAGATGACCGCCTCGATTTTCGCCTTCAGTCCCATTCGGAGAAAGACCTCTGATCAGCAGCTCAGTCGCGGCGCGCCATTCGCATGCCGTACGAACGAAGCCTCGGGGCTTCACTTCCAATCGTCCCTGAATCCCGCCGACTCGCCCGGCAGCTGATCGAAATTCGTGTGCTTCTTCAGCACGATGTCGCCGAACACCGTGTCCTGCCGCGCCAGCACCGCCTGCAACCGGATCAGCTCCAGGATGGCCAGAAAAACGCAGACGAGTCCCTGGCGCGTGTGCACGTTGCGCAGCAATTGTCGCAGGCGCAGCGGCCGCTCCTCAAGCATCATGACGTTGCCGCACGTACTCGATCATCTGGCCCACGGTGATCGAATCTTCATCCAGCTTGTACACCGGGCGATTCTTGGCGCGATCCAGAATCTGCTGGAAGGTTTTCACCAGGTCGATGATGTCGGCCGTCAGCTCCGGCTCCGTGCCCGCGTCATCCCGAAACTGCTTGAGCGCCGGATTGGTCAACACCGCGTCTTCGATCTGCTGCTTCTGCGACAGCATCTGCGCCGCTGTCTTGAAGCGCTCATGCTCGAGCAGCCGGTTCACCAGCTCGCTTCGCGGATCATCCTCGCCGGCCGGCGCGTCCGGATCTTTCGGCAGCAGCATCCTCGACTTGATCTGGATGAGCAGCGAAGCCATGTAGATGAATTCGGCTGCGACATCGACGTCGAGCTGCTTGATCCGTTCCACGTAGACAAGATACTGCGCCGTGATCTTGGCAATCGGAATGTCGTAGATGTCGATGTCCTGCTTGCGGATGAGATCCAGCAGCAGGTCAAGCGGCCCATCGTAGACTTCGGCCACGCTCACGGAAAAAGGGAACTCGTCGGCCTCGGCCTTCTTTGCCGCTGCCGGCAAGTCTGACTGCTGGTCCGCCGGGGTCCCCGGCACGCGCCGTGGTTGCGCGGGTTGGGGCAGAGGCACGGGAGTGTTGCGCTCGTCCGGCATCAACTACTTGCTCCCCCCGGGCGGCTCGTAGAGCTGCGACATGTTCATCGCCTCGCGCGTCTTCTCAATCGTCTGTTGCGCCACCATCCGCGCCCGGGCGGAACCGGCTTCCAGCACATCCCAAGCGAGCTTCGGATTCTGTTCGAAGGGACGGCGCCGCTCCTGGATGGGAGCGAGCACAGTCATGACGTTGTCGGCGACCCAGCCTTTGCACTCGATGCAGCCGATGCCGGCCGTCCGGCAGCCTTCGTACACTTTGGCCATCGTCTGCTGGTCGCTGAAAATTTTGTGCAAGTCGCCCACCGGACACACATCGGGATTGCCCGGATCGGTGCGCCGCACGCGAGCCGGATCGGTGACCATGGTCTTCAACTTCTGGCGCACCACGGGCTCGGGATCGCTCAGGTTGATGAAATTGCCGTACGACTTCGACATCTTGCGCCCATCGGTGCCGGGAAGCTTTGGCGCCGGCGTCAGCAGCGGCTGCGGCTCGGGGAAAACATAGACGCGCTTGGCTTCCGGCACATCGGGTCCGCGCAGCACGCGTCCGCTGCGGGTTTTGCCGGGAGCCCAATAGAACTGGTTGAACCGGCGCGCCACTTCGCGCGTCAGCTCCACGTGCGCCACCTGGTCCTGGCCGACGGGAACAAAGTCCGCCTGGTACATCAGGATGTCGGCCGCCTGCAACAGCGGATATCCCAGGAACCCGTAGGTGCCGAGATTTTTTCCCGTAAGATTCTCCTGCTGTTCCTTGTAGGTCGGCACGCGTTCGAGCCAGCCGAGCGGGGTGATCATCGAAAACAGCAGGTGCAGCTCGGCGTGTTGCGGAACCATGCGACTGCATGAACAGCACGCTGCGCTCCGGGTCGAGGCCGGCGGCCAGCCAGTCGGTGACGACTTCGAGGGTGTTCGCCTTCACCTGCCGAAGTGTCGGCGTAATCGGTGGTCAGCGCGTGCCAGTCGGCGACGAAGAAGAAGCACTCGTACTCGTCCTGCATGCCCACCCAATTCTGCAAAGCGCCAACGTAATTGCCCAGGTGCAGTTTGCCCGTAGGCCGCATTCCGCTCAGCACGCGGCGCTTCGCCGAAGCAGCGGAAGCATTTTCTGCTTTGTGATTTACAGTGTCCGACATCAGATTCTCGCCAGGATATCGTTAAAAAATCGTACTACCGGGAACATCAGCGCCCCGAGCAACCGCCCTCCGAAGAACAACAGCAGCATCAGTCCGATGATTCCCATCTGGTCGTACAGACGGAGCGCTCCTCCGGAAAGGAAATGGCGCAGAACGTGGCTGCCGTCGAGCGGTGGCACCGGGATCAGGTTGAAAATTCCCAGCAGGATATTGATGAACATCAATTGATAAAGCATGAGCGCCAGCGGCGTGATCCAGCCCATATCCAGGACAAGAGATCCTGAACTACGGGCCATGCCGTGGACCACATAGTGCGCCGAGGGCGAAGTGAGAGCCAGCAATCCCAGCAAGATGACTGCGCCAATCACCACCAGAAAATTGCTGGCCGGGCCGGCAATCGACGTCAGGATGTCGTCCCGCACCGGGTTTCTGGAAATTGCGCGGATCGACCGGCGTAGGCTTGGCCCAGCCGATCATCGGGAAGCCGGTGAAAAGCGCAATCGCCGGCAGCAGGATGGTGCCGACCGGATCGATGTGCCGCAGCGGATTCAGCGTGATCCGTCCCAGCATGCGCGCAGTCGGGTCGCCGCAGCGCGAAGCCATCCAGGCGTGCGCCGACTCGTGAATGCTGATCGCGAAAAGAAAGGCAATCAGTTGAAAGAATATGTATACGTAGTGCAGTTCCATGCCGGGAATTCGATAGTATCACGCCGCGGGAGGCCGGCCAGTGGGCCGGTGGAGGCAGCGAGCAAAGTCAAAACAATTCCTTGCTTTGGTTTCGCTTCGCTCGCCTGCTCACCGGATCACGAAGGTGCGGGAATGAAGGCCGGTCGTGTAATGGCCTCAGGATGCCCAACGTGCGCCGTAGTTCCGCATGTCGGGCATTGAAGTTAGCCTTTCATCTGCTCCGCAAGATAATTTGCGATGCCGATCTCCTCGATGGTGGACAGTTGTGTCTCCAGAAAATCGGCGTGCGCTTCCTCATCGTGCAGCAGCTTTTCAAAAAGCTCTCGGGTGCCGTTATCGCCTTTTCCCGGCAGAGGCGGCTTGCGTTGTTGTATTCTTGTGATCGCGTCCAGCTCGTCTTTCAGGTCGATTTGAAACTGCGACTTGACGTCGGTTCCGGGCTGGGGCTTCAGAGGCACGTCTACGGCCGGCATGCCGTCCAGGAAAATAACGCGCTCGATCAAATGCTCGGCGTGCTTCATTTCTTCGATCGCCGCTTCTTTGAGTGACCCCCGCCAGCCGCTTGTAACCCCAGTTATCGCACATCTCCGACTGAACGATGTACTGCACGATTGCCGTCAACTCGTCACTGAGATTAGAGTTGAGTTCCTTGATTACCGTTTCGTTTCCACGCATAAGTGCCTCCTCGAAATCGATAACAGCAGCCCGAGCAGTTCTACAGCAAAATCAGGGAAAATGCATCCCGAAGCCACAGCGCTCCAGTCGACGCGACCATCAGGAAGCGGCGACTTTGAATGAAACCAAACAGGACACAGTACCCCTGGTTTTGCCGTGAAGCCGGTGTACTCGGCACCGCCGGGCTTGGTAGCCTGGCTCCTTCGCAGGGTACGCCTTCCGCGAATCCGGTCTAATTGGCAGCTTACAGGAAAAATAGTGCTGGGGACAATTACCGTTACTTTTGCGTCACTGTCACTTGGTTGTTGCCGACCACGGCGGCATCGATATGCGCCGGCAGCGGGAAACGGCTGTCGAGTCCGACGTTCGGTCCATATTTCGGCCTCAAATAGTAATCGACCAGGAACTGCATGGCCATCCGCGGCACCTTCACGCCGTCGATCGTCACCGAATCGATGTGGACCGAGCCCATGCCACCGCTGCCGGTCGCCTGCGCCTCGACGGAAACGTCATGCACTCCCGTAAATAGCGCCGCCATCCATGGATTGACTGATCTTTCGTGAAGCCGTCAGCCGGTCGAAGTCGATCCGCGCCGCGGCGGTCACCACCCCCGGCACGCTGCTGAAGCGTGGCCGGCTGCACTGCGTCAGGCAGAGCGACGCCGCCCTCTGCCAGGTAGGCGTTGATTTCGTCGGCGGTCAGCACCGTGGTTTTCGGCTGCGGCCGTGCGAGCCGGCCGTTCTCGGCTATTTCTTTCAGCTTCCGCTGTGCGCTCTGGTAGGCGGCGCTATGGGAATTCGCGCTCTGGGCCGGTACGGCCGGGTGCGTGCGTTGACCGTGAGCCGTCGGCAAGAACGTCAGGAAAACCGCAATCGCCGCGACCCATTTCATGGTTTCAGCGAAGCCTCGGTCGCGCCGGCGTCACCACCAGCGGCTTTTGCAGGGTGCCCCGGAGACGATAGGCCGCGACTGTTGTCACGCTCGAATTGCAGGGCAAGCTCGCCACCCTTGATGGAACCGTTCAAGGCGTAGGTGCCGCCGCTGCTCCGCATTTTGCTGGTGGAAATTTGAAAACTACCGTCTTCCAGCGCGATGTGCCCCGCAAAGTCGGAAAACTGCAAAGGCATCCGGCCAAGCTGAACGTTGCGCCACAATCCGTTGCGCCAATCGAAGTCGGAGGCGGCGCTGGCGGAACTCCACAGTTCGCGCGACGTCCATCCGCTCATTTTGATCTGGTAAGTGCCATTCACGGTCCCGGTTCCAAGCGCGGCGCGAACGATTCCCGCAAGCTGGCCGGCGGCGATATTCGCGACCGTCCCACTGCCGGAATAAACCGGCACATCGCCGGTAAAGTCGGCTTGCCACTGTCCCGTCTGGCTTCCACCCAGCAATTCCGCGCTGGTTTTGGTCAGCGCCAAATGTCCGGAATCCAGCGTGAACTCGGCACTCACCTTGGTCGCGGTGAGCTGGCCTAGCAGCAATCGCTTCGCCGCAATCCGGCCCGAGGCGCGCATCTTTGCCAAGCACTGGCCTCGCCGCCCGAGCCGAAAAACTTGTACCAGGGCTGCCGCTTCATGCGCGGGTTGAACAGCGTGTTCAGCTCTTCCACGTTGATGGTTTCCGCCTGCACGTCGAAGCTGGAGGCGCACGACGCCACATCGTCGCACCTGCGCGGAAACTGGCCTCGCCGGTGAAAACGCTCTTGCCGATCTGCGCCGTAAGGTTGTGGAAGAGCACCTGGTTGTCCGCCAGTTCAACCTGTGCGGACTGGATCTGCACCGGGCTGGCGATGCCCGGAACCTCGGCCCTGGCCGAAGCGGATTTGCGCTCTGCCGAAGGTCCGGACCCTGGCGAATCCGGCCCATTCGCCGCTCAGCGCGACATCCAGCTTGGCGGCGCCGAACAGGCCAAAACGGGGTCCGGCAATGCCGGTTGCCCGCGCCACCTGCAACAGACGGCCCAGCTCGGCGTCTCCCTGCACTTCGCAGGTTGTAGCCCTTGGTCGAAAGCCATCCCGACCCGCTGGCGGCAGTTGCCGCTCCCAGGGGAATCGGGAAGCGATCGAAGTTGATCCGGCTCTGCGCCTGCGCTGGCCGGCGGCTGCGCCGCGCCGTCGCGCCGGTGCGCGGGCAATCCGGCGGAAAAGCGCAACGTACCCAGCTCGAGATTCTTGCCGAGCGTCGCCGAGCGCAATACGATTCCCGTACCCTCGCCCGTGCCGCTCCACCTGCCTTCGGGATCGTTTTCAGCCCGCTGCCCGTTGAAACTGGCGTTGAGAACACCGGCGGCGGAGAGGTCGTTCGGCAGATCGGCTTTGGCGTGCCGCAAGATCGTGGTGACCGCATTTGCCGGAACGTCCTTGACGGTCAGCTGCCAGGTTGTAGGGACGCAGCTTGGCGGCCGTGACTTCGCCCTCGACCTTCACCATGCCACGCTCGAACGGCACCTGGCAGTTCAGACCATGGATGGCTCTTGTCCTCCGAGTGGAATGTCCCCGAGCACTTTGCGTCCAGGCGCAGGGCTTCGCCGCCGGAAATGTCGTAGCGCTGGAAATCGCGCACACTGGCGGCGCCGGTCACCTGGAGCGCGGTGGCTGTTCCTTCGAGCAAGACATTGAGCTGGACGCCGCCGCGCCAGCCGCGGTCACGTCCGTAGATGAGCTTGGTGATCTGCCCAAGCTGCCCGTTCGACCAGTTCAACCGCATCTGCATGGGAACGTCGCGCAGCAACTCCGCTCTTCGGAAGCTGCCGTCGGCGCGCAGGATTCCGGTGTCATTGATCGGAAGATCGGTGCGGAAAGGCTTGGCTTCCAGGTGCGTGCGCCATTCGTTTTCCGCGGGACTCCACAGCTTGAAATCCGCTTCGGTCAGCGCGAACGCGCTTTTTTCCTGGCCGAACTTGAAGTTGATTCGTCCCGACTCCGCCTCGATATAAGGGAAGCGCGGACGCCGCTGCGGACCAGCCATGGTGGGCGCCGTCTCGGTCCGCGATGCCCGCCACAACAGCGATTCCAGATTCCACCTGGCCGTCCGGACTGCGCACCAGATTCAGGCTGGGATACTTCAAACGCAGTCGTGCTATCTCCAACTGCCCGCGCCACAACGAACTCAAACGAAGGTAAGCGGTGACCTCGTCGGCCCGCAGGATCGGCTCGTAACTGAAAGCGGGATCATCTCCCACCACCAGGTTCGCCAGATCGAAGCCCGGCTGCGGCAGCAGTCGCAGGCTGATGCCGCTCATGCGTCACCGGCCTGCCCAGGGCGCGGCTGATCGCGTCCGCGATGCGCGCGCGATAGCGGCTGACGTTGATGAAGGGCGGCACCGATATCCCGATCAGGATCAGCGCCACCACAATCGCCAGAATGCTCTTTTTTCCGAATCGGCGCGAAGCCAGCGCCGGCTGGGCATTCCCGGCTGGCACGATGCTCATCAACGCACCACTTTCAGCATGCGGGACCAGCGGGTCTGGTCGAAGAAATGGAAGACGATATGCACCAGGAATCCGACCCGGTCGGCGATGCTGTCTTTCTTGTATTGGTCAGCCGGAGTCCGGAAAGACCAGTAAATGAACATGGGACGGCCGATGACGTTTTCCCGGGGAATAAATCCCCAGTAGCGGCTGTCGTAACTCACGTCGCGATTGTCGCCCATGGCGAAGTACGCGCCGTCGGGAACCACCAGTTCGCCGTTTTGCAGGTGTTGCCGGATGGTGAGCTGCCACTCGGGAGTGACGCCGGCGCCCTCCATCATCGAGATCGTCCGGGAAATTATCGCGGTAGGCGTCCACGCTGCCGTTGTGAATGACATAAGGCTCTCTGCAGCGGTTGACCGTTGCGGTAAACCACGCCGTCGCGCAGGTGAATACGGTCTCCGGGTATCCCGATGATCCGCTTCACCACGTAGAGGCCGGCCTCGGCGGGCGAAAGAAAGACAACGATGTCGCCGTGCTGAACCTGGCGATAGGGAATCACCGGAAACCAGCTTGTCTTGGGCGCCAGCAGCACGCGATCGACAAAGACGTGGTCGCCGATCAGCAGGGTGTTCTCCATCGAGCTGGATGGAATCTCGAACGCCTGCAGGCAGAAGGTGATGATAAACAGACCGACGACCAGCACGGAGGCCAGCGACGCGATGAACTCCGACGTGGTTTCCTCGTGCTTTTCCGCGGATTTTGCCGGCTTCGCCGCCGGCTTTTCCGTGGTCGAGTCTGCTGTGCGTTTTGCGACTTTCAATTTTTCGTCAGCCAAATCGTCTTCCTGGAGTCCTGCGCTCTCGCGATGGAGCGGCATTATTCCACCAGGCGCAGTATCCGCCGCCAGCGAATGCCCAGCCAGCGCTCGAATACCGGGCGCAAAGAGGAAAGTTTACCATCCTGCGGGGCCGCTTCGGCAGAGTCCGCTCCGCCCGCGCCTGCGGCGGACCAATAGATCAGCAGAGGACGCCCAATCACATTCTCCCGGGGAACAAAACCCCAGTAGCGGCTGTCGAGGCTGTTGTCGCGATTGTCTCCGAGGACGAAGTAGCTGTTGGCGGGAACCACCAACTCTCCGTCGTGTACCAGCTGCGCATCTGCAGGAACCAACTGGTGGTGACGTCACTGTAGAGCCCCGGGGTGGCCGGAAAGTTGTCGCGGAAATTCCTCGAAGGAGCCGCGGCGTAGACGCGCGTAAGGCTCGGTCAAAGGCTTGCCGTTTACGTAGACCCGTTTCCTCTCCAGGTGAATGCGATCGCCCGGAAGGCCGATCACGCGCTTGACGAAGTGATCGGAGGGCTTCACCGGATAGCGGAACACGACGATGTCGCCGCGCCGTATGGGTCTGTAGGGCATGAGGAAGCCCCATATTCCGGGCGGGCCGTAGTGTAACTTGTCGACCAGCAGGTAGTCGCCGACCAGCAGGGTTCGCTCCATCGACTCGGAGGGAATCTGGAAGGCTTGCACGACGAAGGTGATCACAAACACGGCAATCACGATCGTGATCAGCAGCGACTGTGCCGAGTTTGTCCACCCGGCTGGATGCTTTCCCGGGCTTGGAGGCCGACTCTGCCTGCGGCGGCTGAGGCTGCGCCTCAGGCGCGCCGGCCTGCGGGATGCTTTCGGAAGTTTCGCCGGTGTGACCAGCCGGGGTGGTGCCATCCGGCAATGCGGCCGAGCGATCAGGCACGGAGGCTCTCGGCGCTGGCGGCTCCTGCCTCTGAGCTGGAACTCGCGGGTTCCGGAAGGGACTGGTTGACTTCGCTCACTGCACCTCCAACATCGAGTTCAGCTTTTCCAATGCCTCGCGCGCCGCATCCTGTCCGGCGCGTTTTTTCGTCGTGCCCTGGCCGCGCGCGGAAAACTCCACCTGGCCGGATGAGTCGACGATAACAGCCTCCAGGGTAAAAAGTTTCTTGTGGTCAGGACCATCCTCGGAAATCAGCAGGTATTGCGGTTCGGGACGTCCCGAGGCATGCAGCCGCTCCTGCAACTCCGATTTGTAATCTGGCGATACCAGCGACTCGACGCCGTCCTGCCGGCGCTCCAACTCGGGATTCACGATCCAAACCAGCACGAAATCGCGCACCACATCCAACCCGGCGTCAAGAAACAGGGCGGCGACAACCGCTTCCAGGGCGTCCACCAACAGGGCAGCCTTGCCGCGCCCGCCGCTTTTTTCCTCGCCCCGTCCAAGCCTCAGGTATTCGCCAAGTTGCAGCTCCCTGGCGGTGTATACCAGGTGACGGGCGCTCACCAACTGGGCCCGCAGCTTCGAGAGTTCACCTTCAGTGTAGTCCGGGAAGCGTTGGAACAGCTCCTGGCTGGTGACGAACCCAAGCACGGCATCACCCAGGAATTCGAGCTGCTCATTGTCTTGCTCGGAGAGGTGTTGTTCAAAAACTGGGTGTTCGGCAACCGGTGTTGCGCGTGCCGTCAAGGGGTTGACCTGTGGTGGGTCTTGCGGCGGATTCTCTCGTCCATGGTTTTCGCGTGGGTTCTCGCGTGCATGGGATGCCCCGTACTCGCTGGCGTGGGAGCTGTGAGTGAGTGCCTGTTCGAGCAATTCGCGTTTTTTGAAAGTGTAGCCAATTCTTCGTTCAAGATCGGCCGCATCGGCGTGTTTCATGGGCAATCGATGGAAATCCTGTCCCCGGCCTCCTGCCTCCTACGTGCTTCTGACGGGCAAGCCCCGGATCAGAACTATTCTTTCACAGAAACACCACGGAACCTGAAAGGTCTCTGTCGCGCAGGGCTGTAAGCGGAAGATGCAAGCGGTGGCGATGGCGTGCGCCCGGCTGCTTCCCGGGCCATTCCTTTCGTAACTCCATCTACCCCTGCACGTTGATCTTCGAGAACGAAAGGATCACTCGCCCGCTGGTCGGCCGGCCGAAGCGGGTGGCTGGCGTGAAGACGGTGAAGATCAGGATGTTCTTCAACTCGGGCATGAGTTCGCTGGCGTTCTCCGGTGCGGAAAGAATGCGATAATCCTGGACCCTTCCATGGGCATCGACGTTCGCCTCCAGGACGATCGAGTCGGTGTTGCCGGCGCTCATGGTGGACAGAAAAGGCGAAGACGCCAGCGCCGGTGGAGTGTACAGGTTGGTGGCAACGTCGTTCGCGCCTCTCGGTGGAGCCGAGACCAGCACCTCGCTCAGCAAGCCAAAGGCAAGAATCGCGGTTACGGTGCCGGCCGTCGCCGGAACCATGAAGCCATTGAAAAGCTCTCGCCAACCGGCCAGGATGCTTCCGAGACGCGGTCCGCGCCCGCTCGCGATCTCCTGGACCACGGCCATGCGCAGCTTCGGCTCGAGCTCCGCCGGAGCCTTCCGCACTCGCAGCGAAGAGACCAATTTCCGCGAGGTAGCGAGCGCCTCCAGCTCACCACGGCACGCCGCGCATTGCTGGACGTGTCCGGCGACGGCAAGCATCTCCTCATCGGTCATGGCACGGTCCATGAACGGTGATAACCGGGATTTCACATCCGGGCACTTCATCGCGCTACCCTGATCCTTCCACCTGCATCCCGCCAACTTCACCGGAAACCGTGGACCGCTTCGGCGTCCTCAAGCTCTCAGTCACGTCCCCGGGATGCAGCCCCAGTTCGCGGGCACAGCGCTGCAGCCGTTTCCGCAATGCCTGACGTCCCCGCGCCAGCCTCGATTTGACCGTGCCGGACGAGATCTCCATGACTTCGGCGATCTGCTCGTAAGAAAGGTCCTCAAGATCCCGCAGAATTACGGTCGTCCGATAAGGCTCGGGAACCGCTTTCAATGCCTGCTCGACCTTGGCCCGCAACTCCCTTTGCAGAACCATCTCCAGCGGCGAAGCGGCTTCGTCAATCACCATCTCCGCATCGCAAGCAACGGCGAAGCCCTCTGTATCGTGCTCGGCAGGGAACGCAAGCGATTTTTCACGCCGCTTGTGGCGGAACCACCAGCGCCGCCGGTTCGAAGCCTCGTGCACCGCGATCCGGTAAAGCCAGGTCTTCAGGCTCGACGCGCCGTTGAAGCTCTGGATTCCCCGGACAACTTTCAGGAAAACCTCCTGGGTCGTGTCCGGCGCATCGGATGGATCGTCCAGAATGCGGTACACCAGCCCGTAAATCGGCTGGTGATACTGCGCAATCAGCCGGCAATAGGCGTCTTCCGAACCCGCCTTCAGTTCGGCGACCATCGTCGACTCTCGCTGACCGTAAACGGTCGCGCCGTCCGGTTGGCCCAAAGTGGTTGCTCCAGTGGCGTTCACGGCGCGCCGACCCGTTCAGCAAGAGGTCCATCCCCGAAGCGATCGGGCGGCGACAGCTCCGGATGCCAAAAATTGACTCCGGAGGACGTCGTGGAGGCGCATGCCACAGCTCTGATGACGTGAGCTGCATTATTGCCCACCGCCGCGAGCACTGCAACCGACGTTTTCCGCTTGCTTCGTTTTCCGCCTACCCCATGGCATCGGAAATACATCAGGTATAGACCCCGTGCACAGCCGCCGGGTTCCCAAAATCGAGTTGCCCGCCCGGAAGCTGGCTTCTACTGCTGCGGTTGAGATGGCGGCGAGGTCGGCTTCGGCTTTCGGCGGACGGTGGATTTCGGCTTGCGTGCCGGTGCGTTGTCGTCCACCACGATTTTGGCTGGCGCAGGCCGTTGCGCTTTAGCCTGTAGAAGCTGTTTCCTGAGCTGGGCAAGTTCCAGCGCCTGCGCTTCGGCCAACGACTCCACCCGCCTTCCGAGCGTGTTGCGCGCTGCCTCCAAGCCGTTGAGATCGGCAGACAGGCGTTCGAACTGGTCTCTGCCTCCGAAGGCCCCCGCCGACTCCGCCAACGAGTTCAACACGTCGGAAAGTGCGCTCAAATTGCGGTACAGGCGAAATCCCGGGGCTATGTTTCGCGGTGAATTGCGCACCGCCGCAACGAATTCCGGGAGCGCCGCCGTCAAATTTCTCTGCACCGAATCGATGTTGCCTTCCGCCTGCCGCTTGCCTGCCGAATCAGTCTTCCATTTGTCTATCCGTAGCTTGCCCAAATCGAGATTGATGCTCGAAGCCAACTGCTCGATCTGCCGCAACGTGCTGTTCAGCTCCGCGTCGATCGAAGCCGCAGGCGTGGCGGCTCCAACCAGCGGAGCGCCACCGGAGGGAGCTTGCGCCCGGAGGGCACAGCTCAACAGGCAGAAAAACACCACGAGCAGCCAAAGTCGGGTTCTCAATTCCTGTCCTCCTGAGGCTGATTGCCCACGATGGATTGACTCATTTCACAAGATCGGCACTGATGCTGCCACAGTGGCACATACCAATTGCAACTTCTCTCCATTGGATGCAATCCGGTTCCGATGAGCACAATATGGTCGGCGGCTTAGGTAAGGGGTACGTCTGCCGGATGTCTAAATTGTGCATCCAGGTGCTCACTTTGAGTATCCCGGACGCCTATGAAAGTAGCGTGCGTTGCGTTCTGTGTGTCGGAATGCCCTCCAATTGCGGGTTGTACGGCTCCGGCCACTTTGGATAAAAAATTGCTCTTACTCTCCACGAACGCGCTTGTTGGCGTCGGCGGATCCAAGCGGTCTACTTCGGTATCTGGGACCAGGATCTTGCGTGGCGACGGTGCGGTTCATCTCCTTTACTCCTCCCTGGCAGCCCCGTTTGACGTCCTGTCGCCGAACGGGGCTCTTTTTTCGTGGAGGCAAGCCCGCACCCGAAAGCTAGACCTGAACTTCCGGTTTTCACTCTGCTTTATTGTAGATCGGCTCTGGTAGCGGCTTTTCAGCGGATGGCAACCACGCAAACAAAATTTCACGTGTGCATTCCCAAAGATGCACAACCAAAAAATTGTAATCTCAATGACAGCAGTTTCAGCTTAGGTACACCCCGGAGCCGGTAAGCTTCATGGGTATAACTTTCGCGAAACTGGTCTAGGCAGAAGCCGCGCTAGCCGTTTTCTTCTGCTGGAAACATTCCCGGCAGAAAACCGGGCGACCCTGCGTCGGTCTGAAAGGAACCGTAGTTTCCTTCCCGCAACCGGAGCATACCGTGCGAGTCTCCACCTTCGGTGGCGTCGTCGCCGGCGCTACCCCGAGCGCCTGCCCCCGCTTTGCCTTGCAGCCCTTGCAACGCTTGGGCTCATTCTTGAACTGCTTGTCATGAAAGAATAGTTGTTCCCCTGCCGTGAAAACGAAATCTTCACCGCAGTCAATACATTTGATGACCTTGTCCTGGAATTCCATGGAGATTGCCCCTTTCAGCCCAAACACGCACCGCGAAATTCATGCTGCGATTTCGAAGTGTGCGCTACTCCCTGGTTCGGCCCTAAGTCAGATGACGACTGACTTCATACAGATACAGATGATGACTAACTCCATACCTTAAAGACGGTAAGACCACGTTATAAAGACCACATTTCCCGAGTTACATCGGCAAAGGGTTGAAAGCCGCCCAAACTAGCGGTCCGCATTCGCCGCGGTCGTGTCCTTTGCCAGCCTGCTTGCTGCTGTATTGTTGCGCCGAAGTCACTTTCACGCGACGCTTTCCGCCAGCCTTCAGATCCTGGAAGTGAATCTTTACTGCATGATGGTCTGTTGCTTTAGCTTGTGCTGCAAACGAAGCAGGAAGCTCTCTATCGAGCCACCCGTTTAGAAGTTGCACCTAGCTTAACGTGAACACCTCCCACTCAGCGCGAAATGATGGCAGCTAGCTTACCGTAACTTTTGCTTTTTGGCTTTTAAATTTAATCAATTCAAAGCGTCTGATCCCAAATTTGTACAGCTATGGTTAACCGCGCCATGCGAGGTCGACGGGTGACTCGTCCTGAAACCCCCTTCCGTCAGCTCCAGTTTGCCGTAAATTACAGCATGTAAATGAATTACCCGAAGTGTTCACAGCATCGGCGCCGGTGGTCCGCCTGACGTAACGCGGCCAATGGTCTAAGTAGTGGTGACTTTCGGGCAGGATGGTACCCAAAATAACAACTTACCGGTAACTTCCCCCCCAACAAGCCAACAGCGAGCTTGTCGGGGCGCCCCGGCTTCCACCCCCAATGAACGACACTTCGACACTTCAATAGAGACATGACATCATGCAAGAAAGACGCCCCGTCGGCCGGTAAGAATTCGAAAGGCGTCAAGACGAAACCAGAAGCTGCGCCAATAGCTCCTCCGGTAGTTGAGGTAGCGCCCGCGAAAAAGAAGAAGTAGATCAACCGAGGCGGCCACCGTGCAGTGGCCGTCTCGTTTCCGCTTTATCCTGCTCGAACATTTTCATACGGACTATCGCCTGCATACATACCATCGCCGCCTCGGATAGCGCCCGAGTACTCCGCCGCCCATGTGCCGAAAGCGCACGCACGGCGTATGATTCTTAATGGACCCGGAGGCCGGGCGTCGGTGTAGTTTCCGGTTTTACTGGATGCGCGGACTCGGGCCGTCAGGAGAAAGGATCGTATGCAGCGAATTGGCAGCGCACATTGGCAGGGCGGTCTGAAAGACGGCAAAGGCACGGTTTCATCCGCCAGCGGAGTTCTGAAAGACACGCAGTACTCATTTGCCACACGGTTTGAAAACGGCATTGGCACCAACCCCGAGGAGTTGCTGGCTGCGGCGCATGCGGGTTGTTTTTCCATGGCGCTCTCGGCGCAGCTTGAGGCGGCGGGAATGAAAGCCCAGAGCATCGACACCCGGGCAACGGTTTCGCTGGAAAAAGTTGGAGACGGTTTCTCGATCACCGCGATTCAGCTTGACCTGACGGCGAAAATTCCCGGTGCGATTCAGGAAAAATTCGCCAAGGCGGCTAACGACGCAAAAGCGGGATGCCCGGTTTCGAAGCTGTTTGCCAACAACGCCAAGATCACTCTGACAACCCATCTGGAATCCTAGACGCCCGCTGGGCGCAACCAAGGCCATCCTTCGGGATGGCCTTTTCCTTACAGCAGCAATTCCAACTGACCGGTACTTGGCGCAGAATGGGTGCTCGAAATCCTCCGCTTGCAACCAGCTATCTTCCTATTTTTCGAGTGATCCGGATTTCGTGCGAGTGATCTGGATTTCGTGGCAAACGCAGCTCGCTGTCACACATCACAGCTAAGTACGTCAGTTCCGGTCAGCTCCGGCGAACTCCGGGCGGCTGGCGAAAGAAGGCTACAGCTATGCCTTTGCTGTGCTCGACGAGAGAGCGGATGGATGGTGGTTTGTGAAGATCACGATTTTCGGGCTGACACTCTCCTCCTCGTGGGGCAACGGACATGCAACCCCGTACCGCGCGATTTTGCGGGCGCTGGCGCGTCATGGTCACCAGATCACATTCTTCGAGAAGGATACCGAGTACTACGCCCTGCGGCGCGACTTCAGCTCGTGCGGCTACTGCGATCTCGTGATCTATCGCGAGTGGGAGGACATCCGCCGCCGGGCCTTGCGGGAAGCAGCCGAATCGGACGTGGTGATGACGGCCAGCTTTTGCCCCGAAGGCGCGCGGATCAACGACGCCGTGCTGGCCCTGGAGCGTCCGCTGCACGTTTTTTACGATCTTGATACGCCGGTGACGCTCGACAAACTGCGCGGCGGCGACCTGGATTACCTGCGTGCCGCGCAGATTGCGGAATTCGATCTGGTGCTCTCCTGGAGCGGTGGCCGTTCGCTGCTGGAGCTGGAAACCGTGTGGAAGGCGGCGCTGGCAAGGCCGCTGTTCGGCTGCGTCGATCCGGACATCTATGTGGGCGCGCCCCGTGAGCCGCAATTTGAATGCGCTCTGAGCTACATGGGAACCTACGCGGCCGATCGCCAGGACAAGCTGGATCGCTTGTTTCTGGAATGTGCGCGCCGCCGGCAGGACCTGTCGTTTCTGCTGGCCGGGACGCTTTATCCGTGGCACTGGCAATGGCCGGCCAACGTCAAGCGCTACGATCACGTCTCGCCGGCCGAGCACTCGGCACTGTATTCCTCGTCGCGGCTGACGCTGAACTTGACGCGCGCCGAGATGGCGGCGTGCGGCTACTGTCCGTCGGGCAGATTTTTTGAAGCGGCGGCCTGTGGCACTCCCATTGTGAGCGACTGGTTCGAGGGACTCGACACTTTTTTCCGGCCCGGCGAAGAAATTCTGATTGCCTCCAGCGCCGAGGATGCGCTTCAGGCTCTCGATGTCGGTGACGGCGATTTGGCGCGAATGAGCGCGCGCGCGCGTCAGCGTACGCTCGACGAGCACACGGGAGAGCATCGCGCCTGCCAGATGGTGGATTACTTCGAAGAGGCTTTGGCGGCGCGGCACCGGCGGCCGGCGGCGCCGCGACAGCAACAGCCTTCGATGGAGGCATCGTACCAGCCGGAACATTTACAAGGAGCAACTTCGTGATCGGAATCATTCCAGCCGCCGGCGCCGGACAGCGCATTCAGCCGCTTGGCTGCTCGAAGGAACTGCTGCCGGTCGGCTCGCGCATGGTCGACGGTGTCGAGCGGCCCAAGGCGGTTTCCGAGTACCTGGTTGAACGCATGATCGCCGCCGGAGCCACGCAGATTTGCATGGTGATTTCGGCCGAGAAGAGCGACATCGTGCGGTACTTCGCCGAGCGCGACTATGCGGCGGAAATTTTTTACGTGGTGCAGCAGCAGCCGCGCGGCCTCTGTGACGCGCTCTTCCGCGCCGAGCCTTTCGTGCGCGACGATCAGCAGGTGCTCGTCGGATTGCCCGACACCATCTGGTTCCCGGAGAATGCCTACACTCCGGCGATCAACCAGAATGCCGACATCAACCT
This sequence comes from uncultured Acidobacteriota bacterium, assembly GCA_963786555.1. Classification (GTDB taxonomy): domain Bacteria; phylum Acidobacteriota; class Terriglobia; order Terriglobales; family Acidobacteriaceae; genus CAWBRT01. The sequence goes on along the minus strand of CAWAZO010000001.1, from coordinate 211,466 downwards.
GGTGTTGTTCCCGGTGCTGAATCCAGCCGTGTTTGATGCGGTCGTCTGCGATGAACTCGGCTACGTGGAGCGCGTGGAAGTGAAGCGTCCGGACGCGCACTCGCACTGGATCTGGGGAGCGGTTACGGCCCGCGGAAGCGCATTCAGGGCGCTCAAGCGGTTGTGGGACGCGCGTCATCGCGAGGACGAATTCCTGGGCCATTTGCTGAACGCCTACATGGCGGCCGGCAATGTTGTACGCGCCACTTTCTCAGGCGAACACTATATGGATGTGGGAACCCTCGAAGGCTATCACTCGGCCCAGGATTACCTGCGCGCCCAGACGCTTCGCGGCCGCATTCTGGCAGCCTGATCCTCAGGGTCTCGAGCTAACTCCGAATTGCCCTCAGCGGGAGCGCGGTTAGATTGCTCGCGTGCCGGCTAGAGCCGGCTGCATAAATACATTTTCGTAGTGTCATCCTGAAATCGCGCCGGTTTTGCGCGATCGAAGGATCTGCTTTCTCTTCGACCTGCGCAAAAAGCAGATCCTTCGCTGCGCTCAGGATGACACCTTAGAGAATAGTTTCCCGCGGCCTGCTAAGCTCCGCTTCATTCAAAGTTCAATTTTAAATCAATTGTTTGAACGAACCTCGAATAGGGCACTGTACTCCCGCGTTCGAGACTAGGGCATAAAGGTCATAACCTTAGTACCTTTCCTGTAGTTCAATTTGATTAAGTAGACCCTATTCTCCCGCAAGCGGTGATGGATTCCGATCGTCACCGCCAGTCGCAGCCGACAGCCAGCCGTCAGGCGCGGGAGGGTAACTTGCACAAGATCCTTGCTCTAACCGGAGCGTTGCTTATTTCAGTGGCTTCATTCGGCACCACGGCATTTCAACCCACCACCACGCTCGCCCAGGAAACCGGGAATAATACCAATCTCACCAGCAGTTTCACGGGTACCACCAACGGCGATGTTGTGCCGGGAAACATCAGCAAGGTGGATATTCACACCCTGCTTTATACCGGCGAATCTACGAAGGTATTTGCCCACTACATGCCATGGTGGGGCGGCTCGGGTCACGTCAGCATAGGGCTTGGCAATGAAGCCACCCCGGCTGTGGTCAACGCCCAGGTTGCCGACGCCATCAGTCGAGGCATCGATGGATTCATCGTCGACTGGTACGGTCCGCAGAACACGCACCACAACACAGCGACGCTGAACGTCAAAGCAGCGGCCGAAGCCAGCACGAGCTTCGAGTTCGCGATTTGCGAAGACTCCGGCTCGCTGAAAGGCGCCTCCGACGTTACCACCAAGTTGCTCAGCGACATTCAGTACATGGCCGACAACTATTTCAGCTCGCCACGTTATTGGCGATGGAATGGACGTCCTGTCGTGTCGTTCTTCCTGAACACGTCGTTGGCGATCGATTGGGCCACGGTTCGCGCCCAGGCGGCGGGAAACCCTGTATTCATCTTCCGCAATTCGAGCGGCTTCACCGATACGGACTCCGATGGCAGTTTCGCGTGGACCAATGTTTCCAGCAACGTCAACGACATGGGGCTGAGTTCGCAGGACAGTTTTTACAAAGCGGGAATCGCGCATCCGTCGCTGCTGACGATCGGCTCGGCCTACAAGGGCTTCAATGATACCATTGCGTCCTGGGGATCGAACCGCATCAAGAACCAGCAGTGCGGACAGACCTGGCTGGCGATCTGGGCCGAGGCCGGGAAGTATTATTCCTCCGCCAAGCAGCTTACCAGTTTGCAGATTGCGACCTGGAACGACTACGAGGAAGGCACCGAGGTTGAAAGCGGTATCGACAACTGCGTCACCATCTCCGCCGCGCTGAGCGGCAGCACGCTGGGCTGGACGATCACCGGCCAGGAAAGCACCATCGATCACTACACGGTTTTCGCCTCGCAGGACGGAGTGAATCTGATGGCCGTCGCGCAGGTGGCAGCCGGTACGCATGCGGCCGACCTGAGCGCTCTGGGATTGCCGGCAGGGTCAGTACTCGTTCTTCGTGAAAGCCGTCGCGAAACCGACGCTGCTGAACCACATGTCAGGCGCGGTCAGCTACACGGTGGCAGGTACCGTGAGCCAGCCTCCGGCTGCGAAGCTGGCGGTAACTCCGGCCAGCGGCATCGCACCGGTAACCGTGACCGCCTCGACCACCGGTTCGACTTGCTCGGGCGGCACCATCACAGTCCACGCAAATCGATTTCGGTGACGGAACGGTGGTCACAGCCGCCAGTGCTTCCCACGTTTACAGCAGCGCGGGAACGCTACACGGTGACTGCCACCGCAACCGGCAGCAATGGCATGACCGGCACGGCGCAGCAGAAAGTGACCGTGGCGGCCAACAAGCCTCCGGTCGTCGCGCTCTCGGTTTCGCCCGCAAGCGGCACCGCGCCGCTTTCGGTTACGGCTTCCACCGCCGGCTCGACCGCTCCGAATGGCTCGATCGCCTCCACCTCCATCGATTTTGGCGATGGAACGGTGGTGCGCAGCCGCGAGCGCCTCTCATGTCTACTCCACCGCCGGAAGCTTCACGGTGAAGGCCACGGTGACCGACAACGTGGGTGCGCAGGGAACCGCGCAAACCTCGGTCAGCATCGCCGCCGCCCGCCCCGTGTCAGAATTCCGGGGTCGACCGTAACCGCGCCGCTGCCCAACTCGACTGTCAGCAATCCGGTCAAGTTCATGGCCTCGGCGAAAGCGGCTTCATCCACCGCGAAGATCACGGCGATGAAGATTTATGTTGACTACCGTGTCGAAGTACTCGGTGAACGCCGCCAGCATCAGCACGACTTTGACGCTCAGCAGCGGTTCGCGCCACATCACCGTGCAGGCTTGGGATTCGACTGGCGCAATTTACAAGAACTCCTTCACCATCACGGTGAAGTAAGTCTTCGGGCGGAAGCCACGGCAACCGCCTTTTGCAACCCACTGAACTACTTGGCGGGATCGAAAGATCCCGCCGTTTTCCTGCCCGCCATGGCCGTGCCGCACCCGCAACGCTGGCCGAGCGGTGCGCCCTGATGCTCGCTCCCCGTGCCGATGTGCAACACGGATTGACCGTTACGCGCCAATGCCGTTACAATCTTGTTGCACACCTGAGTGTTTGGCCGGCCCGCTGAGGACCGCGCCCAGTGCAATACCCCAGAGCAAGCGGATTGGTTGCTGCCGGGGTTCCTGAAATGCCGAAGTGGCGGAATTGGCAGACGCGCATGGTTCAGGTCCATGTACTCGCAAGGGTGTGGGGGTTCGAGTCCCCCCTTCGGCACCAAAAAATTATGAGCCCTGGGTAGCCTGTCGGCTGCGCAGGGCTTTTCCTTTTTCCCTTGATTTTCCTCTCTCCCTCGATGTGGCGTTCGAGAAACCCGGCTCATCTTTAGGAAGTTACTGCAAGGGAAGTTCCCGCATTCAATACCATGGTCCCGTCTTCCGCAGACGATCGCCCGGAGGGTTCGGGTACGCGGTACGCGCCACGATTGTCCGTGTCGAGTTCCGCGCCTGAGTGGGCCAAAACCCTGGGCATAGGGATACCGCAATTCCCAGATTAGAACACGCTATTCTATTGTTAATAAACAAGTTAATGCATAAAAAATTAAAAAGAGCCGCGAAAATGGCCATTGTCCTTTCGTAATTCATTGAAATTGAGTACCATCCGGCTCTGCTATTTCATACGAAATTACAGGGCAAGTCGGGCTTGCCGAGAAATCGCTCTGGTCCGTCCGGTGCCCTATTCCGGAGTTTGGTGCAAGCAGGCCATTTGGCGCAAAGGGACTTGGATTGGGTGGAGGGATCTTATACGAAGAGCAGCTTCCTTGGTTTGCTGCTCTGTTGGTGGTGCGGCTCTCCAGGCGCATAGTCAGGTCGGAGATCCGAAAGCTGACATACTCGAATGGAGAATTTTATTATGAAGATGTGCCTCAGCATTCTTCTGGTTTTCTGTATCTTCGCACCGTCTTCTTTTACGCAGGACACCCCCGTGACTCCCGCAGCATCGGCCCCGGGTGCAAAAGATAAACCCAGAATTTTCGTCACCGATGAACCTCTCCACGAAGGAAATGCGGTGGCTCGTGGAAACGCTTCCGCCAGCCACGAGAGTAGCGGAGCAAACCCCCGGGTCATAGAGATACAAGCCGACTTGGTCAAGGTCTGCCCACATGTAACTGTCACCAATCGACGAGATACGGCCGACTTTACGCTGCTGTTTCGGCGCGAGAGCGGCAAACGCACAGCGATGTTTGCTTTCGGTGGCCTATCGGGACTGGCGCTTTCGGCGGCGTCCAAGGTAAATGGAGCCTCGCTGTTCGCCGCCAACGGGGACTTAGTTACGGCGACCAAGCAGCGCACGGTGGAAGGTGCGATTCGTGAACTTTGCGCTTCCATACCAGCGGCGGTTATACATGTGGCCCAGCAACCGGATCCGGCTCCGACTCCGGAACCGGCGGCGCAGCAACCCGCTGCGGCGCAGCAGCCTGAGCAGGCGCTGGCGCCGATCGCGCCACCTCCGCCACCCGCCGATACGCCGCCCGCGCCACCCAAGACGATTTCAATAGGACAGACCAAGGATGAAGTTGTGGCGATGTTCGGGCAGCCGCAGAAGGTGGTCAAACTGCCCACCAAGGAGATGCTTTACTATCCCGACATGAAGGTGACCTTGGTCAAGGCAAAGGTTTCCAACGTCGAGTAGTCGGCGGATCAGGGCCGGGGAGATCGCTCCGGCACCGCCCGATCTCCCCCGTGCGGATTCTGTTAACAAACTGTTGAAGCAGGTAATTCAGTGCAAAGGCCATGGGCCAAATGGAAGGTTCTATGCGAAGAGTTTTTTGTTTGACGGTCATTGCTCTGTTGGGTACGGCGCCCTGGGCATATAGCCAGGGCGCAGATTCGAAAGCGGAAATCCAGCAGAAGCTGAGTGCCCAGTTCATCCTGACCAAACTCGCACCCAATCAAATGGACATCGTCGCGGCTGGCAGCGTTCTCGTTCTGCAAAAGGATGGGTTGCTGATGTGCGGCGTCTCCGATGGGAATGGCGCGTTTTATCTACCGGCGGCGAGCACCTACAGCAATGGGCAGATATCTCTTAACTCTGCGTTGGCTGCCGGTTCGACCGCTGCGCCGGCATTGCCGGATAGAATTCAAATGCGGCGAAGATTTGTTCAAGCAAGTGCGGACTGCGGCAATGCGCCTGCGCGCAAGTTCGTGGCCGGCGAGAAGTTCTGGGTGACGAAGGCATATATCGATAGCGGGGACGATGGAGTGACTTTCCGTCTGTACAGCGACCCCTACAACGATGTGCGCTATTGGGCGGAACTGAAATTTCCGTTTCCGCAACGATCCCTGCCGCCCGCCGATCAGCTGATGAGCACCATCGCTGAAGTTTTTAAGGTGCAGTCCGACGGCAACGCGGACGAAAATGCATTGCGGCAGGCGCCAAGGCCGTCGCCAGAGCCGGCGCTGGCGCCGATCGCGCCGCCTCCGCCGCCGTCCGATATGCCGCCCCCGCCACCCAAGACGATTGCACTGGGACAGACAAAGGACCAGGTTTTGGCGATTTTCGGGGAGCCGCAGAAGGTCGTGAAATTAGCCACAAAAGAGATGCTGTACTATCCAGACATGAAGGTGATATTGGTCAAGGGCAAAGTCGCCGACGTCCAGTAGCGGGCGGATGATTTGCGCCAGATAGACCGGCTCAGAACCGGCGAACGAGAAAAGGAGAACCCCATGCACAAGTCGCGCACGCGGAAGGCGTCCAGGGTCCGTTTTGTAGCGGAGATACTCATCATATTGTGGTCGCTCGGATTGTTCACTCAGGCCGACGACAAGAGGAAAGCAGCGAGCCCGCCTCCCAGAGCCGCGGCCCCCGCCAGACCTGCCGCAGCGCCCAGGCCCGCAGCGCCTAGGCCCGCCGCCCCGGCACCTAGGACCGCCGCCCCCACCGTGAGCAGACCGAGTACAAATGCGGCGAGGCCCGCTACCCCGGGAGTCCGTACTGGTTCCACCGCGAACCAACCGAATGCCGCGAGACCGACGAGTCCAACCACGGCTAGCCCAGGCATCCGCCCCGGTCCCACCGCGAATCAACCGAATGCCGGCGCGAGGCCGACGGGTCCGACTACAGCTAGTCCTGGAAGCCGTCCCTCGGTCGCCAACCAAAGTGGAGCGAGGCCGGCCGGCCCGGCCGCAGGCACTCCTGGAAGCCGCGCCGCACACCCGGCAAACGCGAGTCTTTCGGGCAGGCCAGCTCCCGCGGGAAGCCAACAGGTGCGGTTGAAGAATGGCAGTGCGGTGGAGAGGCGCCCGAATGGCAGAATCAGCGATGTGCATGACGTTAAGCGTGGAATGGATGTTCACAACAATCTGAACGGAAGCCGGCGCGTCTCGGTCGAGCGCGCGGACCACTCCAGAATCGTTGTCGAGCGGGGCCGTGCGGGATATGTTCAGCGCCCGTACATGTATCGCGGACACGAATTTGCGCGCCGCACTTACTACTACAACGGGCGGGCGTATGACCGCTACTACCGCGGGTACAGCTACCATGGCGTCTTCATGAATGTGTACGCTCCTGCCCGCTATTACCCGCTGGGCTTCTATGGATGGGCTTATAACCCATGGTTCGCCCCGGTGGTCTATCCCTGGGGTTGGGTCGGCAATCCGTGGTTTGGCTATTATGGTTTTTATTTCACCCCCTATCCGGTGTACGCGACTCCCGCGCTCTGGTTGACTGACTATTTGCTGGCGGCCGATCTGACGGCTGCCTATGCAGAGCAACAGGAAATACAGGGACAGGCGGATGCTCGACAGGTGCCGGAAGGAGCTGCGGCGCTCACGCCGGAAGTGAAGCAGATGATCGCCGACGAGGTGAAGAACCAGATTGCTCTGGAGAACGCCGAGGCGCAGCAGAATGCCAGGAATCAGGATATAGACCCGGCATCCAGCAGTATCGGCCGGTTGTTGGGCGATGGCCATCCCCACGTCTTTGTGGCCGGTGGCGCGCTGGATGTGGTCGACGCTTCGGGCGCGGAGTGTGCGCTCAGCGACGGCGACGTGCTGAAGCTGGTTGCCCCGCCGGCGCCTTCTGACAGCGCGGCGAATCTGGTGGTGTTGTCGAGCAAGGGCGGACGGGAGTGCCGCAAGTCCTCGGTGGTCACGGTCGCTTTGGCCGATTTGCAGGATATGCAAAACCGTATGCGGGAGACGATTGATCAGGGACTACAGGAGCTTCAGGAGAAGCAGGGCAGGAACGGTTTGCCGGCGGCTCCGCCATCTGCCATGGCCCCGCCGGTCAATACGGCCTTCGTGCAGGGTGCCCCGCCACCGGACCCGAATGCGGTTGCCGAGATCAACCAACAGCTCAAGGATGCGGATTTGGCTGAACAGGACGTGATCAGTCAGGCGCAACTGGAACCCGGAGCACCTCCGCTACTTCCGGCTGTGCCCGCGCCCCCGAAGACGATCAGCATTGGGCAGAGCATCAACGAGGTGACGGCAATTCTTGGGTCTCCGGTCACAGTGGTGAATCTGGGTCCCAAGCAGATCTATAAGTACAAGGACCTTAAGGTCAGTTTCAAAAACGGCAAAGTCTCCGATGTGGAGTAATGCCATCAAGCGAAGTGATTTTTGTCGCATTCTCCCAGCCTGGGATTGCGGTTTGAGTTCCAGGCTGGGACTGGATCCGCGTAACTAGAGCGGTTCCCGAGAAGCTATATCCTCTCGGAATGGTTCCCTGCCATCGCGCCCTGTTGGTCGCAACGGCCAATGGACTGCGGCTTCGGGATACACCGTCTCGGGACCGCGGTAGCCCTGCTGAAAAGCGGGGCTTTTTCTTTGTAAGGAAAACCTCACTTGCCAAAGCAGGCGAGTCGGTTCCCTGTAGACTCGGCACGCAAGCAGCACGTATTCTAATATTTCCGGTATCCGTGATGGATAGGCCGGCTGACGTGAATCTGGCGCCAGCCGAGGTGGACACAAACCCATGCGCGCCCGCGGTTTTGTTGGAGAGTGGTCATGCGCCAGCTAACAGAACAGACCCTGCAAGAGGAATTCGAGGTACTGAGCGCAACCCGCCGTAAATTGCGGGTGGTTCACATCCTCCGGTCATACTACCCACTGTTCATTGTCCTGGCCATTGCTGCCGCCTGTATCGCGCGCAGAATCTCGCTCGGCGAATTTCACATCAATTTCGACGAGAGCTTGCACGGCATGAGCGGGTACTTTTTCCTGGATTTTGCCCGCGACCTCCCGCTCTCGCATCCGGTGCAATACGCTCAAGCTCTACTACGCCCATTATCCCGCGCTCAGCGGGCTGATTCATTGGCCTCCGGTTTTCTATCTTTGCGAGGCGTTGTTTTTCGGAATTTTCGGTCCCTCGGTGACAAGCGCCCGCTTGACCGTCCTTTGTTTTTCGCTCCTTGGAATTTTTTTCTGGTATCGCCTGGTAAAAAGATTTCTAGGCGAATGGCCTGCGGCCTTCTCGGCTCTTATGGTTGCGCTGGTGCCGTCGATGCTGTTGTACGAGAAAGCGGTGATGTTGGAAGCTCCCGCCCTGGCCGTATCCACGGCCGCCATTTACTACTGGGTGCGATATTGCCAGGACGAGCGCACACGGGACCTCTACATCTTTGCCGTGTTTACGGCATTGGCCGCTCTCATCAAGTACACCACCTTCTATCTTGCGCCGTTTTGCCTGCTAACGACGTTCGCCTTCAGAAAATGGCGGCTGGTACTGCGCTGGCGCACATTGCTTGCCCTGGCGATCATCGCAGCCAGCATCAGCTATTACTATTACCTGTTGTTTACCCTGCACTGGGGAAGCATGTCGAATTTTACCCATGTGCAGCAAGGCAGTCCTCTGGCCGGACTTGCCTATTATTGGATCGTCGCCCGGGAGCAGTTGGGGTGGCCGTTGTTTCTGTTATCCATCGCCGGCATGCTGAGTTCGCACTGGTGGGACAAGAGCGACGGCTCGAAAGTCATGTTCAGTTGGATTGTCGCCTGCTACGCGACTTTTTCCATCCTGGAGATCAAACAGGGACGCCACGTGCTTTTCTGGGTACCGGCATTTGTCTACTTCGCTGCCGGATTCCTCCTGGCCGACCGCTGGCCAAAGCCGGTGCGGATGGCCGGACGCTCGGTGGCGATTGTCTTGAGTTGCTGGGCGATCATGGTCGGTTGGACGTTTCAGCGCCCGTATGTGCAGGGATATGCCGAGGTCGCGCAGAAAGTCGCTTCCCTCAGCGATCGTGGCGTCATTCTGTACGATGCCAATCTTCCCGGCACGTTCACGTTTTTCCTTCACCAGCACGATCCGCAGCGGCGGTTTGTCGTATTGCGCAAGCTTCTGTACGTCTCCCGCATGAAAGAAGAGGGCGGCAGTGTTGAACTGCTCCATACTCGCGAGGAGATCCTCGCCAGCCTGCAACAAAACGGCGTCCGCTACGTTATTGTCTCGGAAGACTCGGAGCTGGAGGCTCCGATTCAAAAGACTCTGCGCGAGATGCTAACCGGACCGGAGTTTCGACTGATGGCCCGGATTCCGATTCAAAGCAACGATAAAAACTGGCGTGACAGTGTGGCAGTCTATGAAACCACCGCGATTCAGATTCCGCGAGATCAACAGCTCAAAATCCCCATGTACACGCTGCCCTACGACATCGTCGTACCGCTCAAGGACCTGCATGCCTGGTAGCCCTGGCTGCTTGGCGGGTATAAGGTCGGCGCACGATGACGACAGACATCCGGCGGCAGTTCAGACAGATTAAAGCGGTTTCACATTTGGTGTATCCGGTTTCCAGGGGTGTCATCCTGAGGTGGAGCGAAGCGGAGCCGAAGGATCGGCTTTCTGCGCAGGAGCAAAAGCAGATCCTTCGCTTCTCCACCCCAACAAGCCAACGACGGGCTTATCGGGGACCCCGGCTCGCTCAGGATGACACTTCGCAGTCATCTGCCGGATACACTTAATTTTGAATCCGCTCTAACTCCCATGTTGGTGTTTCTAAATTCCCAAGAGGATGTCATGGCGGCCGGAGCGCCAAGCGCCAACCGCCGAAGCAGGAGCCTGACGCGAATTATTGGGCGAGCGGTTGGCCATCCTCGGTCAACGACGCGGGGGCGGATGTTTTCTTTTTCGCGCGCTGTTGCACGGCCCGGCGGATGTTATGCGAGTAGAAACTGACCACGGTAATGAGCCCGCCGATGGCGATACCCCCGGTGATCACATAAAGGACCATACGCAGGAGGTGGTCGACCGTCGATGTCAGCTCTACGATGTTCATCGCGTTCCTTTTATAGCATTAACCATAGAGTTAAGTATGATGACATCCATGCCTCAGGGGGTGCTCTGGATGAGAAAAAATGCCATGCAAATTATTAAGAGCGCGCCGGAATCATTCCTGGGATACATCTGACTTCGCTTACTCGGAGGCCGAGATCAGGTATTCCTCGAAGTCGAGTCCCGCCACGCGGATGTAGTTGGAGCGAACCTCCAGCAGGTTCAGCAGGGGGACGTGATTGCCTGGAACGCCAAAGTGGGCGAGAACCAGCTCGACCGGAAGCGTGCCTTCGACGGTTGCGACCTTCACCACGTGCTGTCCGGCCGATCCGGCTTGCGAGAGGCGGTTGGTCCATCCTTGCTTGAGCTTCAGCCCGCGGGAGAGAAGGAAGCCCAGCACCAGGCGAGCTGCCCGGAAGCCGGCCGCTTCCTCCGGGCGGTCTTGCGGATTTTTAGGGCCCAACTCGAGCCAATCGGTCAGCAGTCGGTAAGTAAAACCCCACAGCGGCATGTCGTTCAGATCGATGGCCGGAAACAACATCTCGCAGGGACGATGTGGCACCGGACGCAGGCAGTGCTGCGCGGGGTCGCACAGCCGGCTGCGCGGAATCCACAGGGATGCCGCCACTTCGCGAGGATCGAGCACGGTAGGCAGTTCGCGATCCACCGCGAAGACGAAGGGAGCTACCGGGACGAACGGTCCGGTTCTGCGCCGTGCCACCACGATGGGCAACGCGGCCTCCATCTGCTCCCGGGCGAGGCGTATGCCGCACTCTTCCTCGAGTTCGCGGAGGGCCGTGTGCAAAGCATCGCTGTCCGGCGGATCGCGCCGGCCTCCGGGAAACGACCAGTGGCCCGACCAGGAATCTTCTTTCCTCTCCGAGCGCCGGATGAACAGAATGGATTCGTCCCGCCCGCGCGTGCGCACAATTGCGACTGCTGCTTCAGCTTCCGTAAGAATCATCCTCCTGCCCCGGTCGCGAGCGCGTGCGCCAATAATGAGGTCATCGCATCCCGCCGATCTGCTTGCGCTTAGCGTCGAATGGCGCCACCCGGCGAAGGTTCTACGTTTCCCGCAAAACTGTCTTTTTGCGGACCCGCGCCGGTCACGAGCGGACCTCCGTGAAGACTGTGCACTTTTTCGTAAGTCTTAATGTACTCGCGCGCCGATACCGCCCAGGAGAAGTCGCGGCTCATGCCATTGCGCATCAGCTTTTGCCAAGCGTGCGGATCCTGGAACACGCTGAGCGGCGGCGCGCACGGTTTCCAGCAACGCCTCGCCGCTGTACTCGGAGAACTTGAAGCCGGTGCCTTTGCTGGTGATCGGATCCCAGGGTTCGATGGTGTCGTCAAGGCCGCCGGTGGCGCGCGCAACCGGGACGGTTCCGTAGCGCAGGCTGTAGATCTGGTTCAGCCCGCAGGGCTCGTAACGCGAGGGCATCAGGAACATGTCGGCGCCGGCTTCGATCTTGTGCGCCAGCGCTTCGTCGTATGCGATTTTGACCAGAAATTTTTTGGGAAACTGCCGATTGAGACGGCGGAACATTTCCTCATACGGCTTATCGCCGGTTCCGAGCACCACCAGAATGAGATCCTCGTGCGCCAGGCGATCGGCGATGTTGGAGATCAGGTCAAATCCCTTTTGCGCGGCAAAGCGCGAGACGATGCCGATGACCGGCAGCTCGGTGGCTGGCTCGCGCGCCGAACTGGGCCAGCAGATCACGTTTGCAGGCGGCCTTTTTTTCCAGGCAATCGGCGGAGTAGCGTGCGGCGATGTAGGCGTCCTTCTCCGGATTCCACTGCTCGTAATCGACGCCGTTCAGAATGCCCACGATGCTGTTCGCGCGGCTGTGCAATACGCCTTCCAGGCCAAATCCGTATTCGGCGGTTTGAATCTCCTGGGCGTATTTGCGGCTGACCGTGGTGATGGAATCGGAATAGATCAGCGCGCCCTTCAGCAGGTTCACCTTGCCGTAAAATTCCAGCTTGGAAATGGTGAACAGGTCCCAGGGAAGCATCAGCAGCGGCAGCGTGTCCGGCGGAAACAATCCCTGGTAGCCGATATTGTGGATGGTGAACACGGTGGCGGCGTTGCGAAACGCCGGATCGTCGTTGTACAAGGAACTCAGCAGGATGGGGACAAGCGCCGACTGCCAGTCGTGGCAATGGAAAATGTCGGGCACGCCGAGAATCTTGCTAGCCCTCGATGACGGCGCGGCAGAACAAGGCGAAGCGCTCGGCGTTATCGTGGTAGTCGCCCAGCGCCGTGCCGTAGAGTCCTTCGCGGTCGAAAAACGGCGGATAATCGATAAAGTAATATTGAACGTTGTTGTGTACGCCGCCGTCGAGAATGGAACAGAAACGATAGCGGTCGTCGAAAGGAACGGTGATGCTGCGCACCACGCAGGTGGCTGTTTCGAGCTTCGTCTGGCGGTACTTGGGAAGGAAGACGCTGACCTTCTGTCCCATGGCGGCGAGCGCCTGCGGCAGCGCTCCCACCACATCGGCGAGGCCTCCGGTCTTGGAAAATGGAACGCACTCCGACGCTACGAACGCAACGTGCATGTCTACCCTCTCCTTACCGGACCAAACAGGGATGCGCAGAACTCAGTGTCGTACCGCGAGATCGAAGCTCGCGGCCACCGAGGCCACGGCGACTGCCTGCACGGCACATGGCCCCGAGTTGGCGTCCCGGCACTTTCTTCGCACAGCCTTGTTGAGTGTAAAAGCAGCGGCAAGGACGGTCAAACATGTCTAACGGCGAATCTCACGACGGCGAAAAACGCACGCCGCGAAAACCGAAGCTTGGGCAGAATTTCCTGATCGACCACGGCGCGATGCAGAAGATCGTCGACGCCCTCGGCGATGTCTCGCAGCGTACGGTCATCGAGATCGGCGCCGGCACCGGCGCCCTGACCAGCCTGCTGGTTCCGCGGGCCGGCCACCTGGTTGCCGTGGAGCTGGACCGCGTGCTGGCGGCACAGTTGCGCATGGAATACTCTCGCGAGCCGCACGTCGAGATCATCGAGGCCGACATCCTGACGGTCGATATCCGAACCATGATCGGCAACCGGACCGGGCCGCTGCGGGACTTGCGTCCGAGCGAGCCGCCAAAGGCAAGAGTGGTTGGCAATCTGCCTTACTACATCACTTCGGACATTCTGCTGCGCTTGTTTGCCGAGCACGGCTTTTTCGACCGCCTGGTGATCACGGTGCAGTTGGAGGTGGCCGACCGCCTTGCCGCCTCGCCGGGAACGCGCGACTACGGCCTGCTGTCGGCCACGGCCAATCTCTACGGACGGGTTGAAAAGCTGTTCGAGCTGCCGCCCGAAGCTTTCTCTCCGCCGCCCCAGGTGCATTCCGCGGTGCTGCGGATCGACATTGCTCCACGCTTTGAGGAGCTGCAAGTCGACGAGCACGGATTCATCGAATTTCTCAAGCGCAGTTTCGCCCAGAAGCGCAAAATGCTGTCGAACAATTTGCGCGAGCATTTTCAGCCCGGCTGTCGTACAACAATCATTGGAGCAGGCCGGCATCGAGCCTGGAGCCAGGGCCGAAGCCGTCGCGCTTGACCAGATGGCCGCTTTGTATCGCATACTGACTGCATCGGCAAAGGCTGACAGACGCTGGAGGTGAATGAACCATGAGCGCTCCGGTACGGCATCCCGCTGTGGCGGGTCAGTTCTATCCCTCTAATCCCAACAAGCTGCGGCAGGAGATCGAAACGCTTTGTCCAACCCGGGCGGGAGAAGACTCAGCGCCCTCGGCTGCGTGGTGCCGCACGCCGGCTACATGTATTCCGGACATGTCGCCGGCGCGGTCTATGCGCGGCTGGAATTGCCGCGCCGCTTTATCATCCTCTGCCCGAATCACACCGGGGCAGGGCAGCCGCTCGCCATCATGAGCCGGGGAGCTGGCTGACTCCGCTGGGAGAAGCCGCCATCGACGAAGCCGCTGGCGGAGGAACTCAAACGCGAGTTTTCGCCGTTGCGGGACGATGACGTTGCGCACTCCCGCGAGCACGCCCTGGAAGTTCAGCTTCCGTTCCTGCAACAGATTGTGCACGAATTTACTTTCGTGCCGATCGTGGTCGGCACCGGCCGGCTGGAAGTGCTGACGGAACTCGGATCGAGCCTGGCGCGGGTACTGAAGCCGCCGGCTCCAGCGGACGGCGTCGAAGCACGATGTGCTGATCATTGCTTCCAGCGACATGAATCACTATGAAGGCGACGAGCGCACCCGCGTCAAGGATCGCATGGCGATCGATCAGGTGCTGGCGCTCGATCCCGCGGGCCTGTGGGAAACGGTGCAGCGCGAACAAATCAGCATGTGCGGATATGGACCGGCGGTGGCCATGCTGACGGCAGCCCGGGAGCTGGGCGCCACCAAGGCGGAGCTGGTGAAGTACGCCACCTCCGGCGATGTCTCGGGCGACCGCGACTGGGTGGTCGGTTACGCGGGCATGATCGTGAGCTGAAGGAAGTCAACAGCGCGAACGGCGTCAAGGCCGCTCGCGCGTTTCCTATTGCGTTTTTCTGGCTGCCGAGGGCTTGCCGGAAGTGGCAGCGCCCAGCTTTTTCAGGCGTTCGCGGGCCTGCGTGGCCTCGATCGAGCGTGGATAGCGCTGAATGAGGCTGTTCAACTCGCGCACTCCCGCGTCACGCTGTCCGAGTTCAAGCAGCGCGTAACCCTTCTTGAGCTGCGAAGCCGGCGCTTTGTTTCCCCCCGGAAACTGCTCCAGAACCTTATCGTAATCGCGCACGGCCTGCTCGAAATTCCCCTGGCGATATTCGATCTCCGCCAGATAGAACTGAGCGTTCCCGGCCAAATCCGTGTTCGCGTAAAACTTCAGGTAGTCGCCGAATTGCTGCGAGGCCAAGTCGTAGCGGCCGGCATTATAGTCGCGCAGCGCATTGTTATAGAGCACGTCCGGCGGAGGCGCCTGCGGCGCGGGCGGCTGCACGGTTGTCGGCTGCGGCGTCAGGTTCTGACCCGAGACGCTCAGGGCGTCCAGTTGCTGGCTGACCTTGGTCAGGCGGGCCTTCAGTTCGTCGAGCGAATCGTGCAGCGACTGTACCTGCCCCGAGAGCTGATCGACGCGGCCCTGGGTGTCGCCACTCTGCTGTTGCGTCGATTTCTGCACCGCGTCCAGGCTGGACGGCCAGCTTGTTCATGCTGTCGGTGCTTTGCTCGATCAGGTTCCGCATCACGCCCATGCGCTCGTCGAAACTTTGCTGCATGCGCGACATCTGGTCGGTGAGGGCTTGCACCTGCGTTTGCAGTTGAATGATCTCCTTGCTGACGGCAAAGGCAGGTGTGATCGAGCCCAGAACGAGGACGGCAATGGCGAGAATGGACTGAAAATTTATGGAGTCTCATAGGAGTCCCCGCGCCTTCCATGCTTGATTTGATGACTGCTGAACGACTTTCCGCAACCGCAGTGATTCCCGATTGTATCCCTTGGCCGGTTTTTCCGTTCAAGGGCGTAGCCTCTCTGCTAACACCACCGAATGGTTCCGAGCTTGTGTACGGAACGATCTAGCACCTCAGGTTTAGCGCCGATATCCGGGTCTAATTCGGGACGCTGAAGCGAAACCAGCCAGGGCCTGCTGTAAGAGTCAGAGCCCTGGCTGGTCCCGGTTATGGTTATTGACCGAGGACGAAATGTCCACGGCGATTCTGCTGCCAGCAGGCTTCGGTGTGCTCGGTGCACACCGGCCTTTCCTTGCCGTAGCTGATGGTCTTGATGGACCCGGCCGGAATGCCCAAGTTCACCAGTGCCTGCTTGACGGCGTTGGCGCGGTTTTCGCCGAGCGCCAGGTTATATTCGGTGGACCCACGCTCGTCGCAATGGCCCTCGACGGTGAAGCGCATGTTCGGGTGACTCTTGAGGAACGCCGCGTCGGCTTGCAGGGTCGACTGGTTGGCCGCACGTCAGTTGTAGCTGTCGTAATCGAAGTAGATGTCCTTGACGCTGCGCGCAAACAACTCCTGATCGCTGGGCGTGGGGGCGTGTTAGCCTCCGGCGGAGGCGGCGGGGTGACGGTTACGCGGGCGGTCGCTTCCTGGCTTCCACCCTCACCCTTGGCGGTCAGCCGATAGGTCGTCGAAGCCGTTGGCGTCACCAACTGCGAGCCCGACGGGCCGACCTTGCCGATTCCTTCCAGCGTGACCTCGGTGGCGTTCTGCGTCGTCCACGAGAGCGTGCTCGATTGGCCCGGCTGGATCGTGGCCGGATTTGCGGTCAAAGACGCCGTCGGCGCAGCCGCCGGAGCCGGCGGTGGCGGAGGCGGCGCAGGCGCAACCTTCTTTTTGCAGGCGGTGACCGTCAGCATTGCTGCCAGAGCCAACACGACAACAAACCACTTCATATTACGTTGATTCACTTCATCCTCCATACAAGAGACTCGCGATGAAGCGGCCGATGCCCGCGGGCAGCGCACGCGCTTCAGTAAAGTTAAAAAGCAAAGAGCGAATCATCGCCCCTGCAAACAAACCCAACCTGCTCAGCCAAAGCTGAGCACAACGGGTTGGACTAACGTGCTGGGGCCGGGGTCCCCGACAGACGCCGTTTTTGCGGCTGTTGGGGTATCCATCAGCGTGAGCCCCAGTTTGGCTGAGAATTCCTTCCGGCGGTTGTCAACTGCCGTTGCTGGCTTCCGTCGGCCAGCATCGTCCATATCTGTTCGGAACCGCTGCGATTCGACTGGAAGACAATATGCCTGCCATCGGGAGCCCACGACGGAAAATCGTTGCGTCCGCCATTGTGGGTCAACTGTACCCACTGATGGCTGGCGACGTCCATGATGTAAATGTCTTCGCCGCCCGGAGCGCCGGGGCCGTAGTGACGAATCCAGGAGAACAGCAGAAACTGCCCATTGGGCGACCATGACGGCGACACCGCATAGCCGGTGTCCGTAACCCTCTGCACGTTCGACCCGTCCGAATCCATGACATAGATTTGCGGCAGCCCGGTCCGGCCGCTGACAAACGCGATCTGGACGCCGGTTTTGGGATTCCACGCGGGCGAAACGTCCGGCCCTTTCACCGCCGTGAGCCGCTTCAGGTTTCCGCCGCTGGCGTCACAAGTGTAAATCTCCGGATCGCCCGTGCGCGAGGAAGAGAACGCCAGTTTGGTTCCATCGCCCGACCATGCCGGAGAAAGATTCATTCCCCCGAAACTGGGAAATGAGACCAGCCGGTTGAGATCGTTGGAGTACATCAGGATGTTCCAGTTGCCGTGGAAAATTCCCGAGAACGCAACGCGAGAGCCATCAGGCGAAACCCGCGGCGAGAGCGCGATCGATCCCAGGTGCGTCAACTGCTGCTGGTTGGCGCCATCGTAGTCCATGGCCCAAATCTCTTTGTGGCCGCTGCGCGTGCTGACAAAATAAATGCGGCTCTCGGCGATGCCCGCCAGGCCGCCGCCGAGGCGGAGAATGATTTCGTCGGCGAAGCGGTGAGCGATGATGCGCGCGTTCTGTGCCGAGGCGGCTTCGTTGTACTGTTTGCCGAGCACCTGCGGCGACTGCTGGTTCTTGACGTCGAACAGCCAGCCCTGTACCAGTACCCGGCCGCCGCTGATGCCCAGGTTGCCGAACGCCAGCATGCCCGCATTCGGCGGCGGATTGCCCCAGGTGTCAAGCTTGATCGCCGCCGGCGCGTTGAACGAGCCAAGCGGATAGAAGCTCTTGGAGACCATTTCGAAAATGCCGGACTGCTGGAGGTCGTTCCAGAGCGTGTCGTTAAAGGTTCGCGACAGTTCGCCGGCTTGCGGATCCGCCGAAGCGGGAACAAAGTCGGGAACCGCAAGGCGTACTTTCTCGATGCCCAGTCCGGTGCCGGTGCGAATCCAGTCTTGCGCGGTCGCGGTTGCGGCCATCAACAGCAGCAGAACAGCCACTAGGGCAAGCTTCTTTTTGTCATCGAATGCAATATCACCTCACAGATCCGAGCGGAAGTTCGCCCGGTGGTGTTCTCTACTGGACATCTATTTAAACTTCTACGGCCCCGAACCGGCGGATCGAACCAGAACTCGACCGATACACGGTTGCCGGAATATTCCGGCGGCAAAGGACCGAAAGTATCGATTCGCTGCAGAGCGCGAAGTGCGGATTGATCGAGCGATGGAATGCCGCTGGACTGCTCGATCCGGATATTGGCCGGAGTTCCGGGGCGAGTGATCTCAAAATAAATGTAGACTCGCCGCGTGGTCGATATGCTCGGATCGATCTCGTACTTCATCCAATTCTCGGATACCTTGCGCCGAACCGCATCCACGTACCATCCGAAGCGCGATGCCGAAGTCGCCGCCCGAGCCGTTGAATCCGAAGCCGCCCTTGGCGCCTGCCGCGCTGAACTGTCCATACGGACCGCTCACCGGCCCGCCCTGCCCGAAGGGAACGACATTGGAGACCGAAGCTATCTCGCGCGGCTTCTCGCGCGTCGGCGTAACCGGCGGCTGCTTCGGCGGCTTGATCTTCGTCTTAGTCTTAGCGTGGCGGTCGGGAATCGGGATCGCCGTCTTGTCTTTTTCCTCCGGCTTGGGCACCGACTGCGACACCCCCTTGGACTCGTTTGCCAGCACGTTCTCCGGCTGCGCCTGCGGATTGGCGGGCAGGGGAATGTTGTTGACCAGGGTTGCGCTCATGGCGCCGCCGGTGCCGTCGCCCGAGTTTCCCCAACTGGCGCCCGATCCGCCGGCGAAGAACGCGGCATAGAAAATCATCGAGCCAAACAGCGCCGCGTGCAACACCGCCGAGATTGCCAGCGGTCTGCCGCCAGCCATCCCGCTCTTCGAAGATGTCAGCGTTTGCCGCCATTATCACTCAGGGGTTGGGTCACGATGCTTACGTTGGCGATACCGGACGACTTGACGGCGTCCATCACGGTTGCAAAAGCGCCGAAGGGAACGTTTTCGTCCGCGCGAACAAAAATCGACTGGCCTTGCGGGTCGCGAATCTTCTGCCGGAGCTTGTTGCCAATCTCGTTGATATTGACCGGATCGTTGCCGAAATAGACGCGCTGCTGCTTATCGATGGTGATCACCAGCCGCTCTTCGGTGATTTCCTTCACCGTCCGGGTCTTGGGTACCGCAACTTCGATTCCGGATTGCAGGATGGGAGCGGTCACCATGAAGATGATCAGCAGCACCAGCACGACATCGACGAACGGAGTGATGTTGATCTCCGAAAGCGACGTTTGGGTGCGTCCCTGTTGGTTGGTGAAAGCCATCTACCGCTGCTCCATGTAGCTTGTCGGCTGCTGCGTCTGGGACGCCGCCTGCGCGCGCTCGACCGTGTTCAGCAACTCCAGGCCAAAGTCGTCCATGCGCGCGCCAAACTGCCGGATTTCCTGCATGAAAAAATTGTAGGCGATGACCGCGGGAATGGCCGCGAACAGGCCGGCCGCGGTGGTGATGAGCGCCTCCGAGATGCCGGGAGCGACCGCGCGCAAGGTTGCCGCGCCGGAGGTGCCGAGACCATGGAAGGCGTCGATAATGCCCCAAACCGTGCCGAAGAGTCCGATGAACGGCGTCACCGCGCCGGTCGTCGCCAGCCAGGGAAGACGCCGCTCCAGGCGCGTCAGCTCCTCGGAAGCCGCAATCTGCATTGCCCGCTGAACGGCGACGATGCGGGTTCCGCCGGGCTGCCGCCGCAGCTCCTCGAAAGCCCCCTCGAAAACCGGAACCAGCGGACTGGGCTTGAACTGCTCGGAGACCGCCGCGATCTCCTGCATGCGTCCGCTCTTGCGGAAGGCCCGCAGAAACCTTGAACTCTGCACGTTGGCGCGCCGGAAGGCGCCCCACTTGGCGGCAATAATCGCCCAGGAGAAGAGGCTGAATACCAGAAGAATAACCAATACCAACTTGGCGACAAACCCGGTCTGCTGAACCAGATCGACTATCTCGCCGCCAATTGCAAATGCCATCAAACAGATACGATCCATTTTTACTCGGTTCTGTAGATTTGCAACGAGCGCAAATAACATTATAGACACCCACGCATGCTGGAGTTTCAGAAGTTTCCCTGGAAATACCTCCGATGTGGACCTAGTGGTATGGACGTCTCGGAAAGTGCTTGCCGTATAACAGTGAGCAAATAAGGTTCATCGTGCGGAACCGGGGTCCCCGACAAGCCCGCTGTTGGCTTGTTGGGGTGAAAATCCGTGCTATGCTTCGCTCGTTCACCTCTGCGGGTGCGGGTACGGAATCCGCGGGAACGCCGCTCGATGTTCATCGAGTAAATTTGCGATTGTGCAGGACTGCCGGTGCTGATCGAGCTCAGAGTTGAAAACTATGCGGTGATCGATTCGGTGGTGGTTCCGTTCGGCGCGGGGCTGAATCTGCTGACCGGCGAAACTGGCGCCGGCAAATCGATTCTGATCGATGCCCTCTCACTGCTGCTGGGTGAAAAGGCGTCCAGCGATATCGTTCGCCACGGAACCGAGAAGGCGGTCGTCTCGGCGGTTTTCGAGGCCGCTTCCGAGTGCGGTGGCCGAAGTGCTCGAAGCCAACGGCATGGACGGCGATGAGACGCAGATCATCGTTCGCCGTGAAATCGCCGCCAACGGCAAGAGCCGCGTCTTTATCAATAACCAGCCCGCCACGGTCGCCGTTCTCAAGCAGCTTGCTCCGCACCTGGCCGTCATCCACGCGCAAAACGAATCGGTGCTCGCCTTCGATCCTCCGGCGCGGCTCGCGCTTCTGGATTCGGCCGCCGCGCTCGACACCGAGCCGGTGGCGCAGGCTTATCAGGCTTGGCTCGATGTGCGGCAGCGCATCGGCGAGCTTGAGCGCGACGAGCAGGACAGGCTGCGGATGCTCGATCTTTGGAATTTCCAGGCCAGGGAAATCGAATCGGTCCGGCCCGAGCCCGGAGAAGACCGCAAGCTCGAAGCCGAAAAGCGCGTGCTGGCCAACGCCGAGCGGCTTTACCAGGCGGCCATGGCGGGTTACGACGCTCTTTATGAAGGCGCCGCGTCCGCCATCTCCAGCCTGCGCGCCGCCATGAAGCAGATAGAGGAGCTGGCCCGCTTCGATGCCAAATTCCAGCAGCCGCTGGGCGAGCTCGATTCGGCGCGGATCACCGTGGAAGACCTCGCCGAAACGCTTCGCGGCTATGCCCAAGGGATCGACGCCTCGCCGGAACGGCTGGCCGAGGTCGAGGACCGTTTGGCGGCCTTGGACCGTCTGCGCCGGAAATATGGGAAATCGATCGACGACGTGCTCGTCTATGGCGAGGATATCCGCTCGAAAATCAATCAGATGGAGAACAAAGACCAGCTTCTGCGCGAGCTGAAGCGGGAGCTGGCGGCCAAAGCCGCCGGTTATCTCGAGCTGGCCCGCGGACTCTCCCGCAAGCGCTTCGCGGCGGCGCGCAAACTGGAAAAAATTGTCGAGTCCGAGATCAATGACCTCGCGATGAAGGCGCGTTTCCAGATCGAGGTGAGCGGCTCCGACGAGGAAGAGTACTGGACCGGCACGGGTTTTGATCTGGTGCGATACCTGATCTCGGCCAATCCTGGCGAACCGCTTGGGCCGGTCGAGGAAATCGCCTCCGGTGGCGAGCTTTCGCGGGTGATGCTGGCGCTGAAAGCCAGCGTCGAGGCCAGTGCCATCGCACCGGCCGGAAACGGCCGCAAGGGAAAGGACCAGGCGCGGCAGCGGACCCTGGTTTTCGACGAAATCGATGCCGGTATCGGCGGCCGTGCGGCGGAGGCGGTCGGCAGGAAACTGAAGGCGCTGGCGCAGAGCAAGCAGGTGCTTTGCGTGACTCATCTGCCGCAAATCGCCGTCCTTCGCCGATCAGCATTTCCTGATCGAAAAACGGGAAAGCGCGGGCCGCGCGCAGACCAACATTCGCCAACTCGCCGCCGAAGAAAGAAAGCAGGAGATCGCCCGCATGTTGAGCGGAGCCAAGATCACCGAAGCCTCCTTGAAGAACGCCGAACAGATGCTGAAAGTGAACGCCTGATCCGCCGCTCGAAACGTGCTGCCGGTGAACACCTGATCCCACGGAAGTGTTGTCTTTTCAATTACGTCGATTCCCATCCCGGAACTCACTGTAACACTGCTACAATATTTCAGAAGATACTCCGATGCGATGGGTTCCGGCCGCTTTTTGGCGGCTTATGGCGGGCAAATCGCTGTTCGCTGTGCGAATCGTACTGGAGGATGCTAATTCCATCTCTTTCTATGCGTTACGTTCGCAAAAAAGAGGCGGAAACGGCTAGGCTGTAAACAGGATGGGATTGGCCGGGGCGTCGTTGCCGGCCGGCCGATGCCAACGGTTGAGATCATCATGACTGCGAACACCGAAGCCAAAACCTTGTTCCTGTTGAAGCCGCGCGGTTTCTGCGCCGGCGTGGTGCGCGCCATTGATATTGTGCGCATCGCCCTGGAGACCTTTGGTCCGCCCATCTACGTGCGCAAGGAGATCGTTCACAACCGCTACGTGGTGGAGGAGTTGCAGGCCAAAGGTGCGATCTTCGTCGACGATGTCAGCGAAGTTCCACCGGGCGAGAGGGTGATCTACAGCGCCCACGGCGTTGCGCCGCAGGTGCGCGAAGCCAGCCGCGAACGCAATCTTCGGGTGATTGACGCCACCTGCCCGCTGGTGACGAAGGTTCACGTCGAGGCGGTGAAGTTCGCGCGCGATGGTTATTCGCTGATCCTGATCGGTCACCTCAATCACGATGAGATCATCGGAACCCTGGGCGAAGCCCCGCAAGTGACCTCGGTGGTCAATAGCGTCGAGCAGGTCAAGGCGCTCAAGGTTCCCGATCCGGACAGGGTGGCTTACCTGACGCAGACGACGCTCAGCCTGGACGAAGCCAAAGATATCATCGTTGCCCTCAAAGAGCGTTTCCCGAACATCAAGGGACCGCATGCGCAGGATATTTGTTACGCCACGGAAAACCGCCAGGTCGCGGTGAAGGATGTCGCCCGCAAGTCCGACCTCGTGCTGGTGGTGGGTTCGCCGAACAGCTCGAATTCGAACCGGCTGGTCGAGGTGGCACGAAACCTGGGCACCAGCGCCCATCTGATCGATACCTATCGGGACATCGATCAGGAATGGCTCAAGGGCGTGAGGACGATCGCGCTCACGGCCGGTGCCTCCGCGCCCGAGGTTCTGGTGCAGGAGGCGATCGACTTTCTCATGCAGCATGGGTTTTCCAAGCTGGAAGAGATTGAGTTGATGCCCGAGAACGTGCGTTTTGCGCTGCCGCCGGAGATCGTTGAGGCCATTGGCGCGGCGCCGGCCCTGCAGCCCAACGCGGCCGAATAGACAGTATGGAAATAGTTCCGCAATCGGCGAGTATGCATTTCGGCAAAATAGATGGGATCGGAGACCGTCTGCGATTAGCCATCCAGGCGGCTCGCGAGTACCTGTTCTCGACCCAGGATGCCGAGGGCTACTGGTGCGGGGAACTCGAAGCCGACACTACCCTGGAATCGGATTACATCTTCCTGCATACCCTGCTTGGCACCCGCAACGAAGAGCGCTTCCAAAAGGCGATTCGCGAGATCGCCCGTCACCAGAACGAGGACGGCGGCTGGCCCATCTTCCAGGGCGGTCCCTCCAACATCAGCGCGGCGGTGAAGGCCTATTTTGCCTTCAAGCTCTGCGGACACCGCGCGGATGAACCCGCGCTGGTCAAAGCCCGGGCTTACATCCTGGAGCACGGGGGCGTTCCGGCGGTCAATACTTTTACCAAGATTTATCTTTGCGCGCTTGGGCAGTACGACTATGACGCCGTGCCGGCGATTCCGCCCGAGATCGTGCTGTTTCCGAACTGGTTCTGGTTCAACATCTACGAGATATCGTCGTGGTCGCGCGCCATCCTCATTCCGCTCTCGATCTGCTACGCCAAGAAGCCGTTTCGCAAGATTGCGCCAGAGCAGGGCATTGACGAGTTGTTCCCAAACGGCCGGCTCAAGTCGCAACTGCGGCTCAAGTGGGACGACAAGCTGATCAGTTGGCGTAACTTCTTCCTGGTTTTGGATCGCATGACGCACATGTTCGAGAGTGTGCACGTGCGTCCGTTGCGCTGGCTCGCCTTGAAAAGGGCGGAGAAATGGATGCTGCGAGCGGCTGGAGATGAGCGACGGCCTGGGCGCGATCTACCCGGGGATTCTCAACTCGATCATCGCTTTGCGCTGCCTGGGATACTCGCTGGACGATCCCCAGGTGATTCGCGCCATCGACGAGTTCGAGAAACTTGGCATCGAGGAAGAACGACACCTTCCGCATGCAGCCTTGCATGTCGCCGGTGTGGGACACGGCTTACGCCCTGTTCGCCCTCGGCGAAAGCGGAGTCAGCCGCGAGGACCCGCGCATGGTGGGCGCTGCCGAGTGGATCTTAAAGAAGCAGATTCGCAACAAGGGCGACTGGTCGATTAAGAACCCGAAGACGCCGCCGGGCGGATGGTACTTCGAGTTTAACAATGAGTTTTACCCGGATGTCGATGATTCAGCGATGGTTATGCTTGGGCTAAGTCACGTCGATACGCCCGATCAGCGCTACCAGTCGGAATCGATCAAGCGCGCCGTCGACTGGGTGCTTTCCATGCAGTGCAAGAACGGCGGTTGGGCTTCTTTTGACAAGGACAACGACCGCATGGTCTTCCAGTACGTGCCCTTCGCCGACCACAACGCCATGCTCGACCCGGCGACGGTGGACATTACGGGGAGGGTGCTGGAGTGCCTGGCGACGTACGGGTCTACGCTGAACGACAAACCGGTGAAGCGGGCCATCAAGTTTATTCGCTCCCAGCAGGAGCCGGATGGCTCGTGGTTCGGCCGCTGGGGCGCGAACTACCTTTACGGAACCATGTGCGTGCTGCGCGGCCTGGACGCACTCGGCTTCGATAACCATGAAGCCATGGTGCAGCAGGCCGCCGAGTGGATTCGGATGATGCAGAACCCGGACGGCGGTTGGGGCGAAAGCTGCGATTCCTATGACGATCCGAATCAGAAGGGAATCGGTCCCAGCACTTGCTCGCAAACCGCGTGGGCTTTGCTCGGTTTGATGGCTGCGGGAGATTTCCACAGCGACTCGGTCGCCCACGGCATTGCCTATCTGCTCGGAGAGCAGAAGGCGAACGGTTCGTGGTTCGAAGTGCCGTATACGGGAACGGGTTTCCCGCGCGTATTTTATCTGAAGTATCACATGTATTTTCAGTATTTTCCGTTACTGGCTCTAACCCAATACGCGAAGTTTGTCGCGTCCCGGGCTGGAGTTCTGGAAGAAGCTGAAGCGGGCGTCTGACAGGAGTTTTCCACAGCCTGACGGGCCACCGTGAAATGAGTTGAAAGGATTTTGAATAAACCATGCGTCATCCGCTAAGACTGCAATTCGATATGGCGAAATACATCATCCGGCAAAAGGCCAAAGGGGTGAAACACTTCCCTCTGGTGATGATGCTGGAACCGTTGCACGCGTGCAACTTAACCTGCACCGGCTGCGGGCGCATCCGCGAGTACGAGGACACAATGAAGGAAGTGGTGCCTGTGGAGAAGTGCCTGGCGGCGGTGGAGGAGTGCGGCGCTCCAATGGTTGCCATCTGCGGCGGTGAACCGCTGCTCTACAAGGAGATCGGCAAGCTCACGCGCACGCTGCTGGAGCAGAAAAAGCATGTCATTGTCTGTACGAACGGCATGTTCATCGTCGCAGCGGATCGGGGAATTCGAGCCTGACATTCGCTTTCTCTGGAACGTCCATCTCGACGGGCTGAAGAAATCGCACGACTTAGCGGTCGAACGCGAGGGCGTCTTCGACCAGGCGGTTGAGGGAATCAAGCTGGCCAAGGCCAAGGGTTTCCGGGTGATGACCAACACCACCGTTTACGAAGAGACGGATATGAACGAGGTGGAGGCGCTGCTGGAGTATCTCAAGGGACTCGGAGTGGATTCGCACGTCGTCTCCCCCGGCTATTCGTATTCGGCGGTGCACACCAAAGAGATCTTCCTGGACCGCCGGGCGATCCGCGAGAAGTTCAAAGATATCAAGCGTTTGGCCAGGAAATATCCGATTGCCGATTCGCCTATTTACCTGGAATTTCTGGCGGGCAGCCGCGAGCTGTCATGCACGGCGTGGGGCAATCCGACCTACAACACCAAGGGCTGGAAAGGGCCGTGCTATCTGATCACCGATCAGCATCACGAGACCTTCGAGGGGCTGATCGACGATACGCCATGGCAGCGCTACGGGCACGGTCGCGATCCACGCTGCGAGGATTGCCTGGTGCACTCCGGTTACGAGGCCAGCGCCGCCACGGCCAGCGGATTTACCGACACCTGGAAGCTGCTTGCCTGGTCACTTTTCAGTTAGGGCGAGCGAAGCTAGCCTGTGGTTGTGACGTCCAACGGTTAGTGTGGCGGTGAAGTTATCGTTCGGCAAATAGATAGATTTGGCTGATATGAAAGCATTTGTTACCGGAGCAACGGGTTTTGTCGGCAGCCACGTGGCGCGCCTGCTGGGGAGCAGGGCGCGGATTTGCGGCTGCTGGTTCGCCCCAACAGCCGGCGGGATAACGTTGAAACGCTCAATGCCGAGCTGGTGGCCGGTGATTTGACGGATGCCGATTCGTTGCGCAGGGGAATGCAAGGGTGCGATGTGGTTTTCCATGTTGCGGCCGACTATCGGCTGTGGACGCGCTGACCCGAAGCCGATGTATGCGGCCAATGTGGGCGGCACCGAGCAGGTTATTCGCAGCGCGCAAGCCGCCGGCGTTCGCCGCATTGTGTACACCAGCAGCGTGGCGACCATGGGATTCCACTATGAGCCGCAGGCGGTCGACGAGCAGACGCCGGTGCGGGAAAGCGACATGATCGGCCACTACAAACGCTCCAAGTTCATGGCCGAACAGGTAGCCCTCAAACTGGCGAAGTGAGGGCGCTCCGGTAGTGGTGGTCAATCCCAGCACGCCGATCGGAGAGCAAGACATCAAGCCGACGCCGACCGGCCGCATCGTGGTTGATTTCCTGAACAGGAAATTTCCGGCTTACGTCGAGACCGGCCTGAACCTGGTGGATGTTGTCGACGTGGCGCGAGGGCATTTGTTGGCCTGCGAGCGGGGTCGCATTGGCGAGCGCTACATTCTGGGCGGGGAGAATCTTACCTTGAAGCAGATTCTCGATACCTTGGCTTCGATCACCGGCTTGCCTTCGCCTTCCATCAAGTTGCCGTATGCGGCGGCGTTCGTCAGCGGGGTTTTCGATACGTTTTTCACCGGCGTGCTGATGAATCGCGAACCTCGTGTCACGCTTGGATTCGGTGCGCATGGGGCGCAAAATGATGTGGGTTTCCTCCGCCAAGGCGGAAAATGAGTTGGGATACAAGGCTGGTCCGGTGCGCGAGGCGCTGCGGCGGGCAGCGGAATGGTTCGTGGCCCATGGTTACGCCGGGGAGTACCGGCAGGCCTGTGAGTTGGCATGAACGAGCAGATTAAGACCGTATTTATCGTGGCGATGCAGAGAGAAGTTCAACCTCTGCTTGAAGAATGCGAGGCGATAGCGGTGGACGATTTCCTGAGCGTCCAGGATGCGGCGCACACGCTCCGTCATCCGCAATCGGTCTATCGCTGGCGAGAACGGCATCGTGGTCTGCTCGGGGCCGGGCTACAAGAATGCGGCCAGCGCGGCCAGACAGGCCATTGACAGGTTTTCTCCGGAGATGGTGGTCTCGATCGGGTTTGCCGGTGCGCTTGCGCCGGGAATGAAGGTCGGTGACATTTTCGTGCCGCGGCATATTGTTTCCGAGCGTACCGGGTCGGCGTTCACCTCACCGCGCGGCCAGGGTTCGCTGGTGACGGCCGATACGGTTGCGGGCGAAGATCGCAAGCGCGTTCTTTTCGCACGCTTCCATGCCCAGGCCGTGGACATGGAAGCTGCCGCCGTGGCTGCGGTTGCGGCCTCGCGAGATTGCGAATTTCTGGCGCTGAAGGTCATTTCCGACGAGTTGGACACCCCGATAGACTTCGTCGAGCCCTTCATCAGGCCTGAGGGCTTCCGTATCGCGGCTTTTCTGGCGCATCTCTCGCTTCGTCCCTGGTTGTGGCCGACTGGTTTTTGGTTTGCGGCGGGATAGTTGCCGTGCGGCGGAGAATCTTTGTCGCGCGCTTCGGGTTTTAATTACCCAGGGAAGAAGTGCGCTGGAAGGGCTCTATGCCAACCGCCACGTGCTGGAAGCAGAATTGAAAGGGAGCTAACAGAAGTTTCGATGCAGCTTGCTACTCATACTTCTTCATCTTCGACTCAGGTTCCAAGGGAAATTCCTACAAAAATGCAGGCAGTGGTTTATTACGGAAAGAACGACGTAAGGCTGGAAACCGTTCCGGTGCCTGAAATCGGGCCCGGCGAGCTACTGGTTCGGGTGCACACCTGCGGCATCTGCGGAACCGACCTGAAAAAAATCGCAACCGGTTCTCATTCCGCTCCGCGCATCTTCGGTCACGAGACCGCGGGTCAGGTGGTGGCCGTTGGAGAGGGAGTGAAGGAGTTCAAGGCCGGCGACCGGGTGGTGGTCTTCCATCACATTCCTTGCGGCCGGTGCTATTACTGCCGGCACAAGGTGTTTGCCCAATGTGAGGTTTATAAGAAGGTGGGAGCGACCGCCGGATTCGATCCCCAGCGGCGGCGGCTTTTCCGAGTATGTGCGGGTCATGGACTGGATTGTCCGCACCGGGGGAGTCGTCCGCATTCCGGAGGGGGTGTCCTACGAGCAGGCGTCCTTCATCGAGCCGGTCAATACCTGCTGGAAGGGTGTTCGATTCCATGGCGCTTCAACCCGGGGACACGGTGCTGGTGATGGGACAGGGGCCGATCGGAATCATTCTGGCGATGCTGGCCAGGCGGACCGGTGCACGTGTGATTACTTCCGATTTGTTTCCCCAGAGGCTTACAATAGCCCAGAGTTTCGGGCTGACATGTAATATTGACGCTTCCAGGGTTGACACGGTCGAGACGAATCCGGGAACTGACCGAGGGGCGGGGAGCGGATGCCGTGATCCTCGCAGTTGGAGTTAACGCCCTGATCGGGTCCGCGATGGATTGCGCGCGTCCTGGCGGAAAGGTCATGCTATTTGCGCAGACCCAGCACAGCACGGCCACGATTGATCCCGCGGCTGTTTGCGTCGACGAAAAGACGCTGATGGGTTCCTACAGCGCCTCGGTGGATTTGCAGGAGGAGGCGGCACGTTTCGTGCTGAGCCGTGAAATGAATCTGGAGGCGCTCTATAGCCATCGCTTTCCTTTGAGCGAGAGCGATTGAGGCTTTGAATTTGGCTGCCCACCCTCAGCCGGCGACGATGAAGATTGCTATTCAGCCGGGTAGCACGTGGGAAGGACTTGCAGAGTGAATGGACAGATGACAGCCGCTGTCCTCTACGGTAAAGAGGACATAAAAATTGAGAAGGTCCCGATTCCGGCCGTCGGTGAAGGTGAAGTACTGATCAAGGTGCAGGTGGCGTTGACCTGCGGAACCGATCTCAAGGTTTATCAGCGCGGATATCACGCCCGGATGATCGTTCCACCCGCGCTGTTCGGGCACGAGCTGGCGGGCATCGTTCAGGAGACCGGCGCGAACGTGCGCGGCTTCCGGAAGGGAATGCGGGTAGTGGCGCTGAATTCGGCGCCGTGCCAGCAGTGCTTCTACTGCTCGAAACACCAGGAAAACCTCTGCGAAGACCTGCTGTTCAACAACGGCGCGTACGCCGAATACATTCGCATCCCCAAGAGGATCGTCGAGGCGAACATGCTGGCGATCCCGAACGACGTGACCTTTGAAGAGGCGGCGTTGACCGAACCGCTGGCCTGCGTGCTGCGCGGATTGCATGAGACGGGCGTCGAGATCGGCGACACGGTTACGGTCATCGGCGCCGGCACCATCGGGCTGATGTTCATCCACGTGGCCAAGCTGATCGGCTGCAACGTGATTGCCGTAGTCAAGCGCGATGAGCAGGTTACGGCGGCGAAGAAGGCCGGGGCTCACGATGTGGTGCAGATTACGAAGGTTTCCGATCCGGTCGAGGCGGTGCGCGCGGTAACGCCCACGCGCCGCGGCTCCGACGTGGCGATCGAGTGCGTGGGCCGTCCGGAGGCGTGGGAGTGGGCGATTGACATGGTTCGCAAGGGCGGGACGGTAAACCTGTTCGGCGGATGCGCCAGCGGAACCAAGGTCCAGCTCGACACGCAGCGCCTGCACTATTCGGAAATCACGCTGAAGGCGACCTTCCACCATACCCCGGAATCCGTGCGGCGAGCCTTTGCGCTGATCACGGAACGCAAGATCAAGAGCGCCGACTACATTACGGGCGAGGCTCCGCTTTCGAGGTTGCAGCAGGTATTGCGGCATATGTTGAACCGCAACGGGCAGATCAAGACGGCAATTATTCCCGGGCACTGAGCCAGTCATCCCAGCGGGCAAGGCTTGCCGGGGCCCCGCTTGCCCCAGCGAGCAAGCTCGCCGGGGACCCCGGTCGGTCGGAGCTGAGAGATGGACGGTTCGGTGAGTGCGCGTTGTCCGAAAGATCGATCCACGGACGATCTGCTTTCGCAGGGCTGGGCGCGCCTGCCGGCCGCTTATCGCATCCCGCCGCAGGCTCCTGACATCGCCGAGGCACGCGCGTATTGTGCGCGGCTGGCGCGCGGACACTACGAAAACTTTTCGGTCGCAAGCTGGTTCCTGCCCAAGCGGCTGCATCAGCACTTCTTCAATGTTTACGCCTATTGCCGCATCTCCGACGATCTGGGCGACGAGGTCGGCGACACACGGGCTGGCGCTGGCGCTGCTGGATCGCTGGGAAGAAGAGCTGCGCGCCATGTATCGCAGCTGGAGACTGCCGGCGGACCCGGGCGGCGAGGGCGGCCCGACGCATCCGGTGTTTGTCGCGCTGGCCGAAACCGTCCGGGAGTTTGGAATCCCCCAGCATGAGTTTTCCAATCTGCTGACGGCATTCCGGCAGGACCAGACCGTCTCCCGCTACGAGAGCTTCGACGATCTGCTGGGGTATTGCCACAATTCGGCCAATCCGGTGGGCCATCTTGTCCTGTATCTATGCGGCTATGCCGATCAGGAGCGCCAGCAGCTTTCCGATTACACGTGCACGGCACTGCAACTGGCGAACTTCTGGCAGGATGTCGCGGTCGATTTTCAGAAGGGACGCATCTACATTCCGCTGGAAGACATGCGCCGCTTTGGCGTAGCCGAAGCGGTGATCGCCGAGGGCAAAGCGACGGCCGGATTTCTGGAACTGATGCGATATGAAGTGGCGAGGGCGCGCGAATGGTTTGCCCGGGGACTTCCGCTGGAAGGCAAGGTGAGCGGCGAACTGGCGCTCGATATCGAGCTGTTTACGCGCGGCGGCCAGGCAATTCTGAAGGCGATCGAGAACCAGGGCTATGACGTGCTGAGACGAGCCGTCCCACGATCTCCAAGCCGCGCAAGTTCGCACTGCTGGGCCGGGCGCTGATGCGCCGCGCCATGGGAGCGGCCGCGATGAGCGCCGTACACTCCGAAGAGCGCGACCGAGGCTGTCCGCGTCGCGCGGCATCATCCGTTGCAGCTTGACACGGCATACGGCATCTGCCGGCACGTGGCGCGTACGGCGGCCAAGAACTTCTACTACGGATTCATGGTGCTGCCCCGGCGCAAGCGCAACGCGCTGTCGGCGGTGTACGCCTTCATGCGTCATGCCGACGACATCTGCGATGACCCCGGGATGACGATTCCCGAGCGCCGGGTGAAATTGCACGATTGGCTGGAAGGCTATCATCGCGTGGCGGAGGGAGAGCCGACCGACGATCCGGTTTTTTTGGCGCTTCGCGATTCGCAGCAGCACTTCGGCATACCCATCGAATTGCTCGACAAGCTGGTGCACGGAACCGGCATGGATCTGCAGGACAACCCCTGTAAGCCAGAAACGGGACTTCCGGTACCCCGGGCGATGAGCCCGCTACAGGCGCAATTACGGCGAGAGCGAGGACTCCGGGCAGCCAAGCGCACAGCCGGTGGTGGCTTACCAGAGCTTTCAGCTGAGTTGTATGACTACTGCTATCACGTGGCCTCGGTCGTGGGCCTGGTGTGCATTCGCATCTTCGGATACCGCGACCCGGACGCCGAGCCGCTGGCCGAACACGTCGGCATTGCCTTCCAGTTGACCAACATCCTGCGCGACATCAAGGAAGACGCGCAGATGGGGCGGATCTATCTGCCGCGCGAAGACCTGGCGCAGCACGGCATCACCCCGGAGGAGCTGGCCAGCGGAGCGGAGCTGGATCGGCTGCGTCCGCTGCTGAAATGGAAGCGCGGCGGGCCCGCGACTTTTATGCGGCAACCGAGCAGTTGCTGCCGTTGATCGATGACGACGCCCAGCCGGCGCTTTGGACGCTGGTGGAGATCTACCGGCGGTTGCTGGAGAGAATCGAGCAGCGCAACTATGATGTCTACAGCGAGCGCATCCGGCTCAGCGTGGCCGAAAAGCTAGGCGTGCTGTGCAAGGGATGGATACGCCGCCTCACGTGACCCCTATCCAGCACAACCCGAGCGAACCGGCCGGCCGGAATGCGCGGCGAAGGCGACCGTGGGCATCATCGGCGGCGGGCTGGCGGGTCTGGCAGCAGGGTGCGCGCTCGCACAAGCCGGATACAAAGTCACCATCTTCGAGCGCCGGCCTTATCTCGGCGGCCGGGCTTCCTCCTATGTGCATCCCGGCACGGGCGAGGTGGTCGATAATTGCCAGCACGTGCTGCTCGGCTGCTGCACCAACCTGCTCGACTTGTACCGGCGCCTGGGGGTGGAAGATCGCATCCGCTGGTATGATCGCCTGACCTACATCGAGCCGGGTGGCCGCCGGGGAATCCTCGAACCCTCGGGGTTGCCCGCGCCGCTACACGCTTTGCCCGCATTTTTCAGGTTTCCGCTGCTCTCCGTGCGCGACAAGCTTTCGATTGCTATGGGAATGCTGTCGCTGATCGAGGGCGTTCCCGCCGATGACGGAAGCTCTTTTCTGCAGTGGCTTAAACGGCACGGACAAACCGAACGCGCCGTCAGCCGTTTCTGGTCGCCGGTGCTGGTCAGCGCCCTGAATGAAGAGTTGGGCGATGTTTCCATCCATTATGGCGCGATGGTTTTTCGCGATGCGTTCCTGAAGTCGGCGCAGGCCGGGCGCATGGGACTTCCCTCGGTTCCGCTTTCGCAGCTCTATGGTGTGGCGGCGGATTACATTCGCGAGCGCGGCGGCGAAGTCTTGACGCGGGCCTCGGTCGAGAGCCTCGGCGGCGGCAGCCAGCGCGCCTGGGTTACGGTTCGCGGCAGCGCCTCAACCGCCGCGAACGGCGGCAGTACGACATCCATCGGGAATGAGGGCACGGAGCCGGTGGCCGCGACCGGGGAAGGCGAGAGGCGCGAATTCGATTACCTGATCTCCGCCGTGCCTTTCCAGGCGCTGGCGAAACTTATGCCGGCGGCGATGCAATCGGACGCGCTGCGGGAAGACTTGACGCAACTGCGGACCTCCCCGATCACGGGCATTCATTTCTGGTTCGACCGCGAAGTGACGGAGCTGGAACATGCCGTCCTGCTCGACCGCACGATTCAATGGATGTTCCAGAAATCGAAGATTCTGGACGCAGGTCCGGGCGGCAGATGCTCAGCCCATGGGGAGCTATCTGGAGCTGGTCGTCAGCTCGTCGAAGACGCTGGTCGAGAAATCACGGCAAGAGGTGCTGGATCTGGCGCTGAAGGAATTGGGCGAATTTTTTCCGGCCGTGAAAACTGCGCGCGTGCGTCAAGGCAACGGTGATCAAAGAGATCCATGCGACATTTACGCCGGCTCCGGGAGTCGACCGCTATCGCCCGCGGCAGCAAGGGCCGTGGCCGAGAATCATTCTCAGTGGCGACTGGACGGCGACGGGCTGGCCAGCGACCATGGAAGGAGCGGTGCGCGCCGGTTATGCCTCGGCCGAAGCCCTGACAGCAGCACACGGCGAACGCGAACTATTTCTGGTTCCCGATCTGGCGGCGCAGGGATGGATGCGACTCTTCGGACGCTCCGGCGATTAGCGGCTTCATAGATGTATCTCGACATAGACTTAGACTGTCATGGCGAGCGAAGTCGAGCCATCTTTTGTTCGTGCTGCTGAAAAACAAATGGTGGCTCCACTCCGCGCTCGAAGAACTTTTTGCTTACGGCAGGCGCTCGGCGCTCCGGTCGCCATGACAATCTTTGGGGAAAATTAGATAGATAAGGAAAACGCTCTCCCGTCAATCAGTGGGCGATCAGCAAAACTCCGGCTGCCACCAAGAGGGCGGCGAACCAGCGCCGGCGGTCAACGTTTTCCTTGAGGAAGATTCGCGCGGCGACCGCGTTGGTGACGAACGTGAGCGAGGCTGCCGCGGGACCTACCAGACTTACATCAGCCCAGGAGAGTCCGATCAGCAGGCTGAAAAATGCCCAGGTCATGAAGAACAGCGCCAGCAGAAACGTTGCGCTGCCGAGCACCCGGGAGGCCACGGCGAAGATGCCTTTTTTCTGGCGCAGGAGACCGAGGTCGCCGATCTGCCGCATGGCTTTGGCCAGCAGGATGTCACCCGCGGTGGAAGCGGCGACGACCATGGCGATTGCGGACCAGGTGTAGAGCGGCTTCACTTCTGGACCTTCACGAACTTCGGATCATCGATCTCCGGCGCGGGTTGCGCCGCGTGCTCGGTCTGCGGCGGACCGCCGGCAACGAATCCCACTCCAGCTACGATCAGCATGATCCCGCACCAGCGTTGCAGGCTGATGCGCTCGTGCAGCAGGCTATGCGCCAGCAGCGCCATCACCACGTAGCTGAAGGCGGTCGCGGGCAAGACGAACGTAAGGTCGGCCCAGGAGAGCGACGTCAGGTAAGAAGCAAAAAAGATACATAGAAAAAAGATGCCGAGCAGGACCCAGAAATTTCCGAGGGCGGAGAAGACGCTGCCCAGGTTCGTCAGATGGATTTCGCCGACCTGCTTCATGCCGCGAGAGAGCATGACGTCGCCGGCTGCGCTGAACATCACTACCGACGCCAACACCAGATACTTACGGAAATTCAAAGCAGCCCTCTCGCCAGTAATATGCGGAACCTTTATTTTACGCAAACCAGGGATGCTATGTCCTGTTTGATTTCCTTCAGGGCCGCCGCTCCGCGGGGCCCCCGGCGAGGCCCGGCTCGCCGGGGTGATTGTCGGGGCCCCCGGCGAGGCCCGGCTCGCCGGGGTGATTGTCGGGGTCCCCGGCGAGGCCCGGCTCGCCGGGGTGATTGTCGGGGACCCCTTGGACAGACGGCTCTTTCTGCGTCTGTTGGGGGATACCTGCCACAAGCGAAAAGCCCACTCGGCGGGAGTGGGCTCAGCTTTTTCGTTCATCTATGATTTATACTTCGGCCGCCTTAGCCTCCGCATCCGGCGCCGGTTTATGCGCGCGCGCATCCTGGACGGCCTTATTGCGGGCGGCGCGAAGCTTCAGGAAGTCCCTTGCTTCCTTGTAGAGCCGCCGGCGCTCTTCGCCCTTCCAGAGCGCCTTGAAGACGATGGGGACCCATACCTTCGGACGGAAATAATATTCGTCGTAGAAGCGATGGATCATCTCCAGGACGTAATCGGTGGGCAATCCGGGATACTCAATATGCGCCAACTGATGTCCGCCGGCGTCGACCATCTGCTGCTGGTTGGTGATGTATCCGTTCGCCAAAGCGTAATCGTACAGCTCGGTGCCGGGATACGCGTGGGCGACGGAAACCTGGATGGTCTCGACGTTGAGTTCCTTGGCGAAATCGATGGTTTTGCGAATGGTCTCCTTGGTCTCACCGGGAAGGCCGAGGATGAAATCGCCGTGAACGGCAAGTCCGATCTTTTTGCAATCCTTGACGAACTGGCGCGCCCGCTCGAGGGTTGCGCCTTTCTTGATGTTCTTGAGGATTTGCTGATCACCGGATTCGAAGCCAACGATCAGCAAACGGCAGCCCGCATCCTTCATCGCCCGCAGGGTTTCGAAGTCGGTAGTGACCCGCGAAGTGCAGGACCATGTCAATTGCAGCGGCTTCAGCGCCGCGCAAAGCTCGATGGTGCGAGCCTTCTGGATGTTGAAGGTGTCGTCATCGAAAAAGAATTCCTTGACGTTGGGCCAGTACTCTTTGGCTTTCGCCATTTCCGCCGCGACGCGCTGGGCCGAACGCTTGCGCCACGGATGTCCGCTCAACGTCTGCGGCCACAGGCAGAAGGTACACTGCGCCGGGCATCCGCGGGTGGTGTAAAGCGAGACGTAAGGATGCATGCAGAAAGGGGACGTTGTAGCGGGTTACGTCCAGGTCGCGCTTATAAACGTCGGTAACGTTCGGCAGCGCATCCAGGTCGGCCAGCGGACGGACGGTCGGGATTGTGGACGACGCGTTCATCCTTCGCGATAGGAGGCGCCGAGTATTTCCTGCAACGGCTTGCCATTGGCGAACTCCACCACCGCCCAGTCGAATTCGCGCCGGATCACGAAGTCGATGGCCTGCTCCGTCGCGCAGCGATTGCTCGGGCAAGGTGGTGACATGCGGACCGACAAAGGCGATCTTGAGTCCGGGGTTGGCGGCCTTCATCTGCGCCGCAAGTTTGCAGTCGCCGCCGAATCCGGGCGTGGAAGTGAACAGCACGAGGAATTCATACTGCTTGCCGATCTCGATCGTTTCCTCGGCGCTCACGTGATGCGGCGGAGCATCGAGCAGGCGGGAGCCTTCCAGCATGCCGGCCGGATAAGCCAGCCAGACGGGATACCAGTAGGATTCGATTTCGCGG
Organism: uncultured Acidobacteriota bacterium; assembly: GCA_963786555.1. GTDB lineage: Bacteria > Acidobacteriota > Terriglobia > Terriglobales > Acidobacteriaceae > CAWBRT01. The sequence goes on along the minus strand of CAWAZO010000001.1, from coordinate 174,393 downwards.
GTGGCAGGCCAACGCGAGCCGGCGCCTCCATCGAAGTTTTCAAAAGAAGGAGGATTCAGAAATAGTGTCTTTAGAGGCATGGTACGTAATTCTTCATAGTAACATCCGGGTGCTGGGTCAAACGATTGAAATCGAAGCGGAAAGCCCAGAATCAACGGCGGATGGCGTCTTTTGCGGGTCGAATGGAAAGCCGCCGGAGGCGGCCGTTCTGTTATATTTTGAGAAAGAGCAATCACCGAAGAGCGATCACGATGATCAGCAGTGAAACCTGGGGAGTGGCGATCGATGCACTGCGAGCCAACAAGGTAAAGGCCGCATTGACCATGCTGGGCGTCATGATCGGCAGCGCCTGCATTGTGCTGGTCGTGACCATTGCGCCTGATTGGCAAGAATTATGTGATCGCCCAGATCGAAGGCGTCGGCTCGAACCTGGTCTATGCCTACTACCTCGGCGGCAGCACCCACACGATTGCCAACGAGATCTCCACTGGCCGACATGAACGCCGTGCGCGAACTCCCGCACGTGGTCGAAGTGGCCGGCACGCACGACGTCACCGCTCCAACGTCGTGGTGAATGGCAAGGAAAAACCGATCGCCCTGATCGGCGTCACCCAGGGATTTCAAAAGATTCGCAACCTGCTCATCCTGAAGGGCCGGTTCTTTGATGACGTCGATATGCAAACCGCCGCGAAAGCCTGCCTGATTACGCAAGACCTGGCGAAGCAATATCAACGAGGACATGATCGGCAAGGATATCCGCGTCGGGGAATTGCGGTTGACGGTGATCGCCATCTTCCGGGAGCGCGTGGCCACCTTTGGCCAGTCTGAGATCGCTTCGGAGTCGGTGCTGATTCCGTTCCAGTTGATGAAGACCTACAGGGGCGAGGACTATCGTGCGCACGCTGTATGCGCAGGCGGACTCTGCGGAAAACGTTCCTCTGGTGACCGACGAGGTGCAGCAGTTGTTGCAGTCGAGACACCGCGCGGGCGTGATCTACACGGTGCAGAATCTGTCGTCCATCCTGGAGGCGGCTCACAAGATTTCCATGGCGCTGACGGCGGTCCTGATGATGGTTGGTTTCGTCGCGCTCGTCGTCAGCGGCGTCGGAATCATGAACATCATGCTGGTGACGGTCACCGAGCGCACCCGGGAAATAGGGGTGCGGAAAGCCGTGGGCGCCAAGCGCAGCGAAATTCTTTACCAGTTTCTGATTGAAGCGTTTCTGATCAGCGGCATCGGGGCGGTGGTCGGAATTCTGATCGCTGTCAGCGTCAAAATTGTCATCGAGCCGTTGCTGCCGGCCGAGTACAACATACATATTCCGATCTCGCTTGCCTCGATTGTGGTTTCGTTCGTTGTTCGTGCGGCACCGGCGTGTTGTTTGGCTATTTGCCGGCGAACCGGGCGTCCAAGTTGCAGCCTACAGAGTCGCTGCACGAGTAAGCTTCCGCCTGCAGCCGAATGCGGTTCTCCCGGATAATGTTTCCGAACTGCCGGGCTCACGGCTTTCGGCAGCGCCCAGCCCTCGAGATCGCCTGTTTGCCGCATCAGTTGCATGGTCGCGCGCGAAAGCTGCAACTGAGAATCCAGATAGGAAGAATAGCGGTTGCTGGAGTCGAGGCGCGCATTTTCCTGGTCGCGCGCGTTAGCCTGGCCGGAGGCAAGTTTGGCGCGGACCGCGTCGATTCCCGCCTGTGCCACCTCGTATTCCAACCGCGCCACATCGCTTGCGGCCGCAAGCTGCCGCAGGCTGCGCTGCATCTGCAACGTGCTTTCCGCCACCTGGTCACGCGCCATCTGCGCTTCCTGCCTGGCCCGCAGCAGGTCGGCGGCCGCGGCATTTGCCTTGGCGTGCTGCGCGAAATCGGTCAGGGGAAAGCGGATCGACAAGCCGATGGCAAAACTGTTCGGTTTGAAATTCTTGTAAAACTGCGCGTAATTGTTGATGGTGCTGCTGAGCCGCTCATACTGGCTGGCGAGGTCGATCGACGGATACAGGACATGGGCTTCTCCGCGGGCGCGCAATTCGGCGGTTACGACCTTCTGCCGGGCTAATTGCACCGCGGGATTATTCTGGGCGGCACGGGCGGGGAGTTCCTCGTCCTGCCCGATCTGCGGGCGGCGCGGGGATGGAATCGGCGACGGTCTCGATCGACTCGGCGGGCAGGCCGGTGAGTCGGGCGAGGCGCTGGCGGGCGACGTCGGCGGTAGCTTGCGCCTCGGCCATGCGCATATTCACTTTGGCGATGTTGAGCTGGGCTTTTTTCAGATCGAGTTGGCTGTCGAGGCCCTCTTTCAGCCGTTGCGGTGGTAATGAACTCGGCGCGGTTGGCGGCTTGCGCCGCTTCGCTGAGAGCCTTGAGTTTGCGCAGCGCGGTATCGAGTTCAAGATAGGAGGTCGCGGTGTCCAGAATGACCGCGTTGCGCTTGTCGGCAACGTCGAAGTGCGTCGCCTGCAACTCATTCTTGGCGGCGCGCACGAAGTCGCGCTGGGCGAAGTTCAGCAGCGACTGCTGCGAGGTAACATTGAAAATCGATGGCGCGCTTCCCTCCAGAGAAGGCGGGATTCCGGCGGAGTATCCGAGCCCCGATCCGAATACGATGTTGGGCAGATAGGCCGCGCGCGCCTGTTCGTAGACGTCGTGCGCCTTCCGCTGACTGGCGGCCGAGATGACAAGCAGGCCGCTGTGCTGCAGCGCCAGGTCAAGAGCCTTGCCAAAGGGAACAGGTTCAGCCGCGCAGGGCAGGCTGAAAGCCAACAACGCTGTCGCCGCAAGCGATAGCAGTGCCTTTCTCAAGTGCGAAACTTTCATCAGCTCGCTTCCTTTCGCGTGGCCGGGGCAAATGCCGCATGAGTTCGCGAAAATTTTTCGGTTCGGGCGCCGCCAGGCGCCACCGTTGCGCGGACGCTCCGGAGATCATGCGCCGAGGCGGCGAAGAGCGTCTTGCGCCGGGTGATAGCCGCTGGCCAGCGCGAGCGAGAAGCGGTATTCGCCGATGGCTCCCTGGCGGTCGCCCAACCGCTCCAGTACTTGCCCGAGCAGGTAGTGTGCGCGGAAAGCGGTGGCATGCTCATCGACCGTATCGCCCCTCAAATAGAGCCGCAGCGCTTCGGCGGCTTGCGGCAGCATACGGCCGACGCTGCTCAAGCAATTCCCCGGTATCGAACACGTCTTCGGAAGTCTTCTTCGGCGAACTCAAGGCATGTCGCACCGCATCGTCAAACTCGATCCCAGCGATTCGCCATGGCGGTAGAAGCGAGCCAGTTCCAGCCAGGGGCCGGCGGCGCCGCTCGCTCTTCTGGATCGCGATTTTGTACTGGCGCTCGGCTTCAGCCATGTCCTTCTTGCTGAGGGCGACCATGGCGCGGATGAGGCTTGCTCCCACGGCGTCCCTGCTTTGGGTGCGATTCGCCAGCCGTTGTGCCTTGTACTCGCCGCCGCCGACCACCATCGGAGCCTGAACGTAAAAGTCAGCCAGATCGCGGCGGGTGCTCCAATCGTTGGGGTCGAGTTCGTTGGCGCGCTCGAATTCCTTGACCACCTTGCGAGCCAGTACGAAAGCGCTCACCAGGGTCACGGTCTCGGCTTTGCGGCCATAAGCACGGCCGAGCCAGAGATGATAAGCGCCCACATCGGGATTGAGTTGCACCGCGCGCTCGCCGTTGGCGATGGCATTGTCCCAGTCATCGAGCTGGTAATAAACCCGGCAGAGCAGGGAATATGCCTCGGCATTCTTCGGATTGGAATTCACCTGCTGGTTCAGCAGGCGGATTGCTTCATCGGTGCGGCTGGCCGCCAGCATTTCCGCCGGCGAGGCGACCGGCAGCAAAGCGCTGAGCACGAAAAAGTACAAAGCCGGCGCGGAGGAACTTGCGAAACAGCTTCATAATCAACTCAAAACTCGCAGACAAACACACCAACAATGATCCCGCCCGCTTCCGATCCCAATCCGCGCAACTGCGGCGCGCGCCGGAGATCCCGGTCATGGATTCGGATTCTCGACGACCTTAACGACCGCGCCGTCGGACAAAGGCGAGGGACTCAGCGAGGCCAACGCCACAATGTCATTTTCGGAAAGTCCCTTGGTAATTTCAATACGCGTGAGATTGGCGACCCCGGTCTGTACGGGACGGCCAACCAGGCGTCCATCTTCGCACCACGTAAACGATGCTGTGGTTGTCTTCCTGGTGCAGCGCCTCGCGCGGCAGCGTCAGGGCATTGGCCGTGTCGGCGGTCACGACGACGGCGGTGACGTTCACGTTCGGCAGCAGTTTCTTGTCCTGGTTGTCGACCGCGCAAAGAACCTCGCCGATCATGCGGCTGCCGCGGCTGACGATGTTGGTCGGCAGCGCGGCGACCTTGCCCGTCCAAACGCGGCCAGGCAATCCGTCCCAGGTGATCTTGACGGCCTGACCCATTTGCAGACGGCCAATGTCCGGTTCATCGATGAAGGCCCGGACCTGCATCTGCGCAAGATCGGCCACTTGCACAAGCAAGTCGCCGGTATTGACGTAGGCTCCCTGACGAACCGGCAGGGAATAAACCGTGCCGGCGAACGGGGCTTGCACATTGGAGTTGGCGATGAGATCCTGCGCGGCCTTGACTGCCGCCTCCGCATTGGCCAGATCAGCCTGGGCTTTTTCCTGATCGTAGCGGGAAAAGCGCCGGGAGCCTTTCTGCTGCAGGAACTCCAAGTCCGCTTGGGCACGGCTCAAGCGGTCGCGAGCCGCTGCCACTTCCTGCTGCGAGGCCGCGCCCTCGCTTCTGCAGCCGGGTGAGAGCCTGCAGGTTCCGGCTGGCGATATCGTATTCGCCTTTCGCCTTGATCAAACTTGCCTGCCGATTGAGCAGCTCTTCCTGGGAGCCGCCTGCCTGCAAAGCGGCTTGGCTGGCCTGCGCCGCCCTGAGCTGGGCCATTGCCTTGGCGAGTCCGGCGCGCGCCGTCGCATCGTCCAGTTGCAGCAGCAATTGACCCGGCTTGACGTGATCTCCTTCATGGACGAGGATGCGCTTCGACCGTGGTGGGCGCGGGAGAGTGCGCTTCGAAGTTCTGGCGAGGCTCCACTTTGCCGTTGGTGGTGATCGTGCTCAGAATATCCTGCCGTTGCGGCCGGGTGATCTGGATGCGAATTCTGCGGGGACGCAGCGACACGAAAGCGCTCACGGCGAGCACTAATACGACAACTCCAGCCAGAATTGCCCAATTCCGGCGTGCACTTCCCGCTGCTGTACCGTTGATTCCGTTAGCCATTCAAGAATTAATCAATGGAAAATTCAATTATAGATTAACGTGCCTCATACACCGTCAGAGTAGGCGCGGGAGTACACATTGGCAAGGGTATGCAAAGTGAGCCGCTTGCGGGAGTACCAAACAAGAGAACACCGGAGTTGGCCTTGAGTTCTGCATCCGCCTTCCGGACCAGATTCGCGGAGGACGAGAGCGGTTTCCGAGAAGCTATCTCGGAATTGTTCTCGGCCGTCGATCTCTGTTGGCCGCAACGGCCAATGGACTGCGGCTTCGGGATACACCATCTCGGGAGCCGCTGTAGCCGCTACACCGCGAATTCTCATCTAACAACCCGGACGAACCTGACTGAACCATGCGAAAAGCAGGTTTCCCGGGGGCCCGTGATGAGTCTCAAGAACGGCCGACGAGCTTTGGAAGCACGTTTCGCGACATGACCGCAACCACCTGGGGGCCTTTGCCGCCGGACTGGCTTACTACTCCGTCCTTAGCCTGTTTCCCGGACTGATCCTGCTGGCCGCCGCATTGGCGTGGTTGCCGATTCCCGGCCTGTTTCCTCAAATCCTCGATATGGTGTCGAAAATCGTGCCCGTCGAGAGCATGAGGCTGGTGCGGCAGATTACCGCTTCCGTGATTTCGCCGCTACGGCGGCACCCTGTTCTCCTTCGGGCTTGTAGGAGTGCTCTGGAGCGTAAGTACGGGCTTTGCCGCCCTGATCGAGGCCCTTAACGTCGCTTACGATGTTCCCGAGACGCGCCCGTTCTGGAAGACACGCGGCTTGTCGCTGCTGATGGCTCTGGGGGTCGGGGCTTTGTTTCTGGTGGCGCTCGCAGTGCAAATCGTAGGGCCGGATTTCGGACGCTGGCTCGCCGAGAAATTCGGCCTGGGGCCGCTGCTGCGGATGGTATGGCCTTATTTTCGCTGGGGAGTAACGGTGGCATTCACCGGGGGAGCGATCATGGCCATCTACAAGGTGGCCCCGAACATTCGCCAGCAAAGTGTGCAAATCCTGCCCGGAACTTTCGTCGCGACCGGTCTCTGGATTCTGCTTTCGTTCGGGCTGGGAATCTACTTCCGCAGCTTCGCCCATTTCAACAAAACCTATGGGACGTTGGGCGCGGCCGTGGCGCTGATGATGTGGGTGTACTATACCGGTTTCGTGATTCTGCGTGGGAGCGGAGCTGAACTCACGAACTCATCCAGCTCTCGGGCGATGGACGCCTCGAGCTGAAGCAGCCGCCTCCCGGCAACCGTGAAGCCGCAGCCCGCCGCCGGCTCCGAGCCGGACATCGCCGCCTGATGGAGCGTTAGCGGCCCGACGGCGTCCGATCCGACCGCAACCCACATAGCCACCGCGCGCGGAAGAACGTGCCACGCAGGGCGTCATTCTCAGGGAATCGTTCTCAGGGCATCGTTGGCCCGCTCCGGTACAATGCGAACATGCCCAAAGCTGAAAGCCGCAAAGCCAGGCTACACTGCCGAACACGCCAAAGCTGGTCTGGATGTGAAGTTCCCCGCCATCGAAACCTGGCCGAACCAGTTCCCGGCTTACGAAATCGAAATCGATATTCCCGAGTTCACCTCGGTTTGCCCGAAGACCGGCCTGCCCGATTTCGGCACCATCTGGATTCGATATATGCCCGACAAAGTGTGCCTGGAGCTGAAATCGCTGAAGGAATACATCAACACCTATCGCAATCTCGGTATTTTTCAGGAGAACGTGGTCAATCGCGTGCTGGAAGACGTGGTGCGGGCGGCGAAGCCCGTTTGGGTCGAGGTGCGCGGGCAGTTTCATCCTCGCGGCGGCCTGGGAACGGTGGTTGAGGCGAGCTGGCCGAGACCGCGCCGCAAATAACCGTTCCGCCAACGGCGGGCTTTTCAGTGAAAGAATTTCGGGCACGATCCCACTGGAGCCGGTTGCAAACCCGGCTCACCACGCGCCCTCGGAACGCATACTTTGAAAGCCAACGGCAAAAGCGCAACCGCGGCGCTGGTGATTCTGACGGCGCTCAACTTCGTCAACTACATCGACCGCTCGGTGCTGTTCGCGGTGCAGCCGCTCATCCAGCATGAATTTCCGCGCGATGATGCGGCGTTTGGACTGCTCACTTCCGCCTTTTTTATTTTTTACATGTGCACCGCTCCGGTGATCGGTCCGCTGGCCGACCGCTACCCGAGACGGCTGATCATGATCATCGGCGCCATCGTCTGGAGCGCGGCCACGCTGCTGACGGCCGTGACCTACGATTTCCGCACGCTGCTGATTCGCCACACCCTGGTGGGAGTGGGCGAGGCGACCTTCGTGACCATCGCTCCGGCCTATATCGCGGACTTCTATGGCGAGCAGCACAGAGGGCGGGTTCTCTCCATCTTTTATCTGGCGATTCCGGCCGGAACCGCCCTGGGATATATTCTCGGCGGCTATCTGGGCAGCCAGTACGGCTGGCGGGCGCCATTCTACGTCGGAGCGATTCCGGGGTTCCTGTTGGCGCTGCTGATGTTTACCCTGCCGGAGCCCGAGCGCGGCGGGGCCGACCGCGTGGCCGGAACTTTCGAACGCAGCACCTTGGCCGGACTTTTCCGCAACAAGGCGTTCTGGACGTTGCAGTCTGGGAATGGCCATGCTGACCTTTGCCATCGGCGGCATGCAGGTGTGGATGCCGACTTTTCTCTTCCGCATGCGCGGCGTGCCGCTGGCGGATGCTAACCGGACCTTCGGTCTGATGACGCTGGCGAGCGGAATTCTGGCGACCTTGATCGGCGGCTGGCTTGGCGACCGTATGCTTCGTTTCACGCGCGGCGGCTACTACCTGGTTTCGGCGGTCGCAGCCGTGGTGACGCTGCCGGCCATTGCTCGTGGCCGTCAGTGTTACGGGGGCAGGGATGTATCCGGCGATCTTTGTCGCCGAGTTTTTTCTGCTGATCAACACCGCGCCGCTGAACGCGGCGCTGGTCAATTCCGTGAGCGCCAGCATTCGCGCCACGGCAATCGCCGTGAATCTATTCACCATCCACTTACTGGGCGATGCGTTTTCTCCCACGCTGATGGGCTACATATCGGACCGCACGAATCTGCGGATAGCGTTTCTGGCGGCTTCGGTCGCCGTAGGGCTTTCCGCCATCATCCTGTTCTACGGCATGCGATTTGCGCCGGAGTTGGAAGTTGAGGCGTTCAGGCGTCCGAGCGCCTGCCACATCCTGAGCGCAGCGGGAACCGGAATCCCTGCGAATTAGCGATCGCGGCTAGCTGCCTACTTCTTCCTGGCGGCTTTGTCTTCGTCGACGGCCACCTGGAGTTGCTCGGGTTTCCGCCAGCGCATCTCGGCCCTGCGTCCTTTACTGGTGACTTTGCCGGTGATGCGAATTTCCCGTCCTTGCAAAATCACGGACATCGCGCAGACGGCGCACGTCGCCGGCGAACACGACGACCGAAAAACTACAGTCACGGTAGTCGCGGCAGAAATTCAGGTACGTGACTCCCGGTCTTGTCCTATGCACCTCAACCACTTTGCCGGTGATGCATGCGATTTCGCCGACTTTTTCGAGAGCCCGGGTGAAGGGCACGCACTCCGATCGTCGTATCCGACGGCTGGTTGCGGGCAGATTGCGTCGCGCTCGGCGTTGGCGAAGAGGCATGCGGCCAGCAAGCAAGCCAGCACGATGCGGAGCGCGAATTTCACTTCGTGGGTTCCATTTTCAGCACGTCGTTGAAGCGGTTGAAATAGTTGAACAAGCCGATGGCCGCAGCCAATTCGATGATTTCGCCTTCCGAGTAATGGCTGCGCAACTCCGCCCAAAACTCGTCATCGACCGAATGCGGACGCAGGGTTTCACGTTCGGCCAACTCGAGCGCCGCTTTTTCGGCGGCAGTGAAATCGTCGCGAACGCGAAAGTCGGCCAGGTGCTCGATCTGATCCTTCGTCCAGCCATGCCGCTCTGCCAGAGCGGTGTGTGAGGCCAGTCAATACTCGCAGCCATTGATCTGGGAGGTGCGTACGATGACCAGTTCCTTCAGCTTTGGCGTCAGGGTTCCGGTCTCCATGACGGCGCGGAAATGGGCGATCATGGTGCGCAGAATTTCCGGCCGGTGGGCGACCGTGCGGAACATGTTCGGCACATTTCCGCGTTGCTTTTGAAAGTGGTCGTAAATCGCTTGTGTGGGCTCGTCCACTTGCGAGCGTTCCAGCCGTGGAATACGCATAGTGCATCCTCGATGAGGCCCGCGGAAGCCGGAATCGCATGGTTGCCTGCCGGCGCCGGGCCTCGTTTTCGTATTTGGAATTTCCGATCTACCGCAACAGAGATGCCCATTTTGCGGCATGGGCGCGCGACTGTCCAGCCGCACGTGCTGCGTGCCCAGGCCACAACGTGGTATATCAGCTTTGCAGCGGCTCTGGTTCGAATGAACTAACTCATAAGAACTAGGTAAAAATAGTTTGCGGAGCTGCCGCCCTGAGCTGCGTCCAAATGGTAATACAGATGCTTCTCTTTCGGCAGCAGGTCCGTTTTCCCGAGGGGGCGAACGCCGCGTCGCGCCAGTCAAAGCGGTCGCGTCAGAGAGATTTCGGCGAATTCCTCGAGGATAGGCAAGACACGGAAAACCGGTGGTGGTAGCGGTGAGCCATCAATCGGAACTGCATTGCTAGAAGACATACCGCACATTCACTTCAGGGAGTGGTTCGATGAAATGGTGGAAGGCCATTCTGCTGGCGTGCTTTGCCGCCGGAGCAGTGGCCGCCCAACACGGCCAATATTTCCGCGATCTAATCCAGCGATGCACATTGCCGGCAGCGTCGCCGCGCAGAACTCGCTGGTTCACATCCTGAGTCCCGCGCCAAGCCAACAACTCAGCACAAACTATGTGGATGTCAATTTCGAGCTGGTGAACCCCGGCGTCAGCGGCGGCTCGGCCGGATTTCCAGGTGCAGCTTGACGGGCGTGATCCGGTCTCGACGCAAGATACCACGTACACGTTTACGGGACTGACTCCGGGCCAGCACACGATCAGTCGTCAACTGGTGGATGCCAACGGATACTCCGGTCCCGGGCGGACGTTCGATGGTGATGTTTTTCGTAGTCTGCGGGCGGATCGCGGCAGCAGCAGGGTGCGCGTGCACCGGGCATGACGCCAACAATGGCGACCCGCCAGAACTCGCTCCGGCTTCCAGCGCACTGCCGCTGCTCTCCATCATTGGATTTGGAGTTCTGCTGGGCGGCGTAGCCTCCGCCTTGCGGACCCGCGGATAAGCGTGCGCCGGGCATCAGGCCGCGAAAACTACAGCGGTTCCCAGTTGGTGCTCCCGAGAGATAAACGACGTCATTACGAGCGAGTGACGCCTTGCGTCGCGAGTCGAGGAATCTTGTGTGTTGCTTTGCTGTAAAAACACAAGATCCCTCCGCTCCGCTTTGCTCCGGTCGGGATGACGACTTTTGGAAACATTGGGATAAACCAACATGGGAACCGCCCTAGCGTTCCGGGCGGGAGCGGGATTTCTTGTGCGAAGTTTTCTTCGAGCTCGCGGCTCTTTGGCGTTTGCGGATTTCCTTTTTTGAATACATCGTTCCGCGACAATTTTGCGTGCCGCAAGTGCAGGGCGCATCGCCTTCTCCGTCGTACAGAAAATAGTCGTAGGTCAGCTCTTCGCCGGGATCGATGTCGCGCATGGCGGCGATCCAGACGCGGCCTTCCTCGTCTTCCTCGGTCTCGCAGTTGGGATCGCAGCAGTGGTTCACGTACATGGCCATTCCGTAGCCATCGATGACATGGGAACCGTCGCCGAATCCGAACAGATAGGTGTAGGGACGGTGCTTGTAGAGCTCGTCGGCGGCCTCGTGCGCCATGCGCTCGCCGGTGTACTCCAGGATTCTGGTTCCCTTAGGAATGCTCTCGAGGGTGAATACTCCGGCTGCGTGGATAGGAGAAGATCGGACGATGAGTCGCATGGATCGATTTCGCCGATAGCGCAAAGGCGCGAGCGCCGCACGGCTATAAAAATGAATCTAGCACATTGCGTTGCGGAAGTTAGAGGCCGGGATATTGAATTCTGCGAATCGCAGTCTAAGACCGGCTGGGGAAGGCTGATGCGGGGCAGCTTCTGGCAGGCGAGGCGAAGTTCCTCCAGACGGGCAGGCTCTATGCTGACGAATTCGAAACCGTAGTGCGAACCGACCGCCGGCGGACGGTGGCTTGGGGCGTCAAGTCGAAGTCATCGCCGGGCAGGCGAAAGCACAGCCTGACAAGTTCTCCGGGTACGAGATCCCCGGCCAACTCCGCGCCCAATCCGAGCTCGCTGATATCCGTCGATCTGCCTTGCATGCCGATGGCAAGGCCGGAGCGACGAAGCGATATCGAAACCGGCGTGTCAAGGGTGTAGCGCGCCGCTAATCTCGCCAGCGGCCAACGAACCTGATTGCCGGCGCCGATCATCTCCTCCACCACGGTCAGCAACTCGTGCCGGGAATTGGATTTGTTGATGAATCCGTCGGCCTGGTTGAGCAGAGTTTCGGGAATTCGTCCCGGATTATCACTGAGCAGCATGATCCGGGTGCGGGGCGAATTCTGCCGCACGAAGTTGATGAACTCCGCGGGCCATCGTGTCCCGATTGAACATCCACCATCAGCAGGTCGAAGGCCGATTCCTGGAAGACGGCCATGCCTTGGCGCCAATCGGCGCGGCAAACGAGTTCATAACCGGCGGTCTCGAGGTAAGAGCGCTGCAGGGCCTGCTCTGACGGGTTGGCCTCGATGCACAAAATACGCTTGCGAGTGTGTCCGCCGACCTCGACGCATTGCAGGCCGATGTGCCCTTCGAGGTCGGTATTCGGCTCGCCCACCCACAGGACCTGAAAGCGCGCGCGCCGGTCGCCTTGTTGCACGGCAAGAATGAATCCCGGGGCGACTTCGGAGCTGAGACCGGTGAGCCGGGCTCCGGCGATGGAAATATCCAGCGTCTGCGCCTGCTCCATGAAGGCGCGTCCCGAGCGGTCGTAGCCAAACACCAAGGTAGGCATCTGCAAGGGAAACCTTGGTTCTCGCCGATCCGTTCTGGTGGACATTTGCGGCATGCATTGACGCTGCAATCAATGTATCAACGTTTGCGCTGAAAAGCAGGTTATTTTTTGATTTTCAAGGTGACTAAGAAGGTGACCTTAGAAGGTAATTCCGGCCTGCCTGTAGCCATGGCTGGGATCACCCGTATAGTAAACTTGACGGATAGACTTAATCCTAGTTTTATAGTGGTTTTACAGGCACTTTATGGTGCGTATCCTGCCAATTCTTATCCTTGCCTTGGCGCTCGCGCTTCCGCGCGCGGGCAGCTACCTCGTGGTTGATCGCCCGTCACCCTCCGATGCGATTGTGGTGCTTGCAGGCGATTCGGGCGACAGCCGCTTGAACCGCGGTCTGCAAGCGCTGAAGACGGGGCTCGGCCGCGAACTCTTTGTCGATGCCGACAACCGCAACCCGATATTTGGCAGAACGCTGGCGCAAATTGCTCAAAGCTACCTGCAGACGTTGCCGCCGGAGCAGGCTGCCCATATTCACGTCTGCCCCATTACGGCGAAATCGACGGTTGCGGAGTCGGCAGAGGTGGCGCGATGCCTCGCACCGCTGCATCCGCACCAGGTGTTGATCGTGACTTCCGACTACCACACCCGGCGGGCGCTCTCGGTTTTCCAGCGAAGACTGCCGCAATATGGGTGGTCCGTCACTGCGGCGCACGACGACACCGAATTCCGGCAGGATTACTGGAATCAACCGGGAATGGCTCAAGATGACGTTGCTGGAGTGGCAGAAGCTTGCCTACTGGGAACTCGTGGAGCGCTGGACAAGCCTCCCGGACGCTCGCCTGGCAGCAAGCGCCCGCTAAGTGGCGAAGCCCATCACGATGACATACCGCAATGCTCGGAAGCAGTCAGCTGCTAAGTACCGCTCCCAACTGGACAGCTTCCGAATTGGTGTATCCGTCGATATCAGACACCGCCGGGCTCAAGGCCCGGCTGTCGCTTCGTGCGGATATAACCTCTTCTGGGACGTAATCCGGTCTAATTGCTCGGCGGGCGAATTGTCTTTGGCGCGCTCATGTAGCCGCTCACCGAATTCTTGTCGACCTTGAAGATGACAACCTCGCAAAGGCTGCGATCGCGACCGGTGTAAAACTGAAGCGGTTCGTTCGCGGTGCGGTCCTTCTTCTCGATCGTGCGGTCATCGGCGATGACGTTGAGCGTGAACTTCGACCGCTTGGGGTCCGTCTTCTTCAATTGCATGCTGATGGTTGAAACCGGCTGCCGCTGGCTCTTTTGCAGCGTGAACTCGAAGTAGTTGCGATCGCCCTTGTGCTTGAGCACTTCCAATTCGTCGTGGTTGCGGGCGACCAGTCCGCTCTGGATTCCGAGATCGCCAATCGCTTTTTCCAGCTTGGCCTTGGTCACATCGAGATCGCTGCGGGTGCTGGCGATATCCTTCTTGGCGCCTCCGAGATCGGTCTTTACGCCAGTCACTTCACCGGATACCTGCGAAACCTGTTGCTGGGTTTGCCGCTGTTCGGCCGTCAGTTTGGCCTCGGCCTGCTGCTGTTGTCGGTGAGATCCGCGGTGCGGCGTGCAATCTCTTCCTGCGTCATGCCGACCTTCGAGCCAAGCGCTTCCACCGACTCCGACATGGTCTTATTTGTCATGTGCAGCTTGTCGCGGAGTTCCTTGTCAGAGGCCTCAAGCGTTTGCTGTTTCTCCTCCAGACCTTGTACCCGGCTGCGCAGGCTGAACAGCACGAAAAGCGACACGACAATATAAATGGCGGCGACCGCGAGCAGCACATTGCGCAACATGGTGTCATGTTTCGCGGCCTGCTGCGACGCTGGTTCTTCCTCAAACATGGATAACTCCTTCATCTGTCTGTATGCTGCGATTGTTCCAGCATCGATTCCCCAGTGTCAATCGGAGAAACAGCCGGGATTTTTCGCAGGCATCCATTTCGGGAGTAAGACGCGATGGGTTTCGAGGCTAAGGTACTGCGAGCCGGGGAGCGGTCCATCGCCCATACTCGGCGCACAGGTAGCACTTCTTGGGCGTCTACGGCAAAACCAGGGATGCTATGTCCTGTTTGGTTTCGTTAAGGTCGCCGCTCCCTGATGGTCGCGTCGCGTGCGGTGCTCTGCCTCCGGGATACACCATCCCTGGTTTTGCTATAGCGCTGATGCAGGGATGCTGTATCCCAAGAGATGAACGTCATTCCGAGTGAGCGACGCTTTGCGACGCGAGCCGAGGAATCTTTTGGGTTGCTTTTGCTGCAAAAAACAAAAGAGCCCAAGATCCCTCCACTTCGCGCCAGAACCGCTTCTTGGTCGTCGAGCGCAGTGTCGGGTATGCAGCCTGGCTGCTCCGGCCACAGTCGCTCGGCGCTTCGGTCGGGATGACGCCTTCTGGGAGGAGTATCGGGATACACCAGCTCTGGAATTGCTCTTCAGAACAACACTTTCAGAGGATGATTACGCGAACTCCTGGGACGCGCTTCTAGAACCGGTTGCATAAATATTTCCTTAAAGGGTGACTTTACCCGCTGCTGAAAAATTGTTCTGAGGTGTCATCCTGAGCGCAGCGAAGTATCTGCTGTTTGCGCATGCCGAAAATAAAGCAGATCCTTCGATCGCGCAAAACCGGCGCGACCTCAGGATGACACTGGTACGAAAATGTATTTATGCAACCAGTTCTAGGGTTGCGGCGGATTCTTCGGGCGAGCGACCGAGTACATCTCTCTCGCAATGCGGGTGAACAATCCGCCATCGTAGAGGTCGAAATGGGTGTGGCCGGGCAAGTAAGTGATCGCGGCATCCGCCCCCAGAGTTTTCATCTGCCGGTCGAGCAGGCCGACCGACGTCTCCAGGTGAAAGCTGTCGGCGGTTCCAACGTAAATATGGATCTTGCCTTTCAGCTTCGGTCCAAGCGCCGTCCAGTGGTCGCGCAGAAGGCGGGAAATGTCGTACTTCTCCCAGGCATGCGCAACCGCGGGATCGATCACGCCGGTAGCGCGATCGAACAATTGCAACGGCCTGCCGTCATTGCCACGCGGACTGAAGACCCATTCAAAAGAGGACATCTGTCCGCCGTAGTCGCCGAGCACGCGTTCCAGTTGAGAGTAGTCGCGAAGCGATTCGACATCTTTGCCGTGCATACGGACCAGCATCCACGGCGAGCCGTCGGGCTTCAGATAGAAATTGCTTCCGGCCTTCGCGTTGGCGATGTCAGGTCCGGTAAAGTCGCGGAAGTCCACCGGGTCGGGCGCGGTGGACCAGGCTCCGCCGAAAAAATCCGGGTGCGTGATTTGCAACCACAGCGCAGCCCAGCCTCCCGACGAATGTCCGGTCAGAAATCGTCCTTGGGGCTTGGCGTCCATGCGGTACTTTGATTCCAGGAAGGGAATCAGTTCGTTGACCAGGGCAGTGCCCCAGGGTCCGTTGTTAACCGAATCGGCGAACTCGTGAGTGCCCGAGGGAAGGGATTCGTCGAGCAGTACGTAGATCATTTCCGGCGCGTGCCGGTCGGACATTTCGGTTTGGGCATCCTCGCCGAAACTCGGGAGATCGTCCACGGTAGCGCCGAAGCCGGGGACGAGATACACGGTTGGAAAGCGGCGCGATGTGCCGCGATAGTCTGGCGGCAGCACGACGACGGCACGCATGTGAATCAGGCGTCCGTAGAAAGCGGAGAGCAGGGGACTGGTGAAATCGACCGATTCCATTCCCGGTGGCAGCGGGAAGGTTTTCGGCTGCGGCACGCGTTGGTTCAGTGTGAGCCGCACGCTGCCAGCGGTAGCGGGATTGAAGCGTCCGAGCGCGACGGCTTTCATGCGGAGATCGCCGGCGCTGAAAAACCGGTAAGCCGCGTTATGATCGACGTCCAGCATTGCCATGGCATGGTAATCGCCCGGCGGCGCGGTGGAGAGTGGAGCCGGAAAAGCTAATTCGTTGGCATCGATCTCTACGCTCTGCCCGGGCAAGACGCCATCAATCTCACGAGCTGCAATCCAGGTTTGGCGGGCGGAGGCGCCGAATCCGGGCTCGAGAAATCCTCGCTGAGGCTCGCGCGTGCTGAGCAGCACGAGCAGCCGTCCCGAGACCGGCGCAGTTCCCAGCGCGCGCGAAATCGTCACCTCAAAGCGTAAGGACTTCGGCGCTGCCTGCTGACCGACGGCGGCCAGCGACAGCAGCAGAACGATAACCACTCGCGACGCGAAGCGTTTCATCGTCGAGTTATTCTAGCAGGGCTGCGGAATAACTCTTCTCCGCGGGGACAAGTTTTCCTCAGCCTGTTAGTCCAGTTTCGGAAGCAGCGTATCGGCGAGCAAAATCCGCAACGCTAAAATTAAGGCGGGCTTGGTCGGCCCGCCTGTTTCGCGGTATGCCGGAGGGTAGTGACCGCGATGCAACCTGAAACGATAACAGCAACGCTCGCCTCTACTACATCGGCTCCACGGCGTGAAAACTTCAATGCGATCCGACCGGCCTCCCATCGGGAGTTACGAACTCGACGAGATCAATGGTGTTGAACTTGATTGCGAGCCGATGGACCGTTCAACACCGGCTCGACAGTCACGATATCGACCAGCCCCAGACAGCCATAGATCGCCGGCAGAATGCGCTCGGGCGGATACTTTCGCCGCAGCTCGGCCACCCTTTCGGTGCCGGAGCGGTAAGCCGGCAGATACATGCGGCCAAGCAGAGGATGCTGGCCCCAGGCGCCCGAGAGCTTATCGGCACGCTCTTCGCTGACCAGGAAATCGCGGCGCAAAATCGGAGCCACCTCCGCTTTCTTTCGCCCTTCGCCCCAGGTCAAAAATGACGACTGGTTCTTGGCGTCATCCTGAAGCAGCGCCAGCAGCAGACCGATCTGCAAATCTTCATCGGGCAACTGTTCGATTTCGGTAACCCCGTGCGCGATCAGGATGGCGTTGTTGGCCAAGCCCTCGAAGAGGGTGGCGGCGCGCGTGTTCATGGTGAGGACGGTCGCCTCGAAGCCCACCAATCCGCGCACGTACAGATATTGGAGGTAAGCAAAGGTGGTCACGTGACCCGGCACGACTTCGTGACTGACCAGTTGCTCGAACTCCGGCACGGAAATCTCGAGGGAAGCATTGATCTCGTAGCTCGCTTCGTACTTCGGAGTGCCATCCGGGTTGCGGGCCCGGCCAACGTAGTTCATGGAACCGGAAAACCATGCGTCCTTGATCGGCAGGAATTCGATGTTGGCCCGAGGAATCTGCGACAACTCCGCTGGCAGATACGGCAGCAGGTTGGCGACGGCCAAGCTGTCGAAATAAGCGATGACGGTAGCACCCAGGGCGCGGACCGATGCCATGGGAATCACTCGCTCCCGGCGCCAGGCATCGACGGCCTGCAAGAGGCCATCAGTTCCAGAGGTGGAATAACCGGCCTTGGCGAGCAGCTCGGCCAGACGCGCCCGCTTGCTTTGCGGTTGCGAAGGCTGCGGCGGCTTACCCGTAGAGGCTTCGACGCAGCGCTCGTACGGCACCGGATCGCCCTTGCCGAGTACCTCCATCGCCAGATCCCACATGACTTGCAGACAATCGGCGAGTCCTCCGATAAAGTCGTTGCGCGCGGGCGATGATCCGGACTTGGCGGACTTGCGTACGCCGGCAATAGCCGCTGGAATATCCACCTGCCGCAGATAACTTACGACGGATTCGCGATCGGCCCGCGGACCGGAGACACCGCCCGTTTCGCGTAAGCGCGCGGCGGCCGAAGCCGTGTAGGCATGCGGCAGCGGCTCATCGGCGAACCACGAGTCGGCGATAAATCGCCCGGTTCCGGAGGAGCACATGACATCGCCGCCCCAAAGTGTGTCGATACCGAGAATGGCTTCGGCAATCGAATGTTCGAACTCGTCCATTGACTCTCCTCTTCAACCTTCGGGCTCGTGCGCAGTGAGCCGAACCACATGAAATGACAGACGCCGGGAAACAACCGCGCAAAGCCCGTCTGCGAGACAGATCATAGGCGTCGAGTGATAGCCTCGTCGGCAGCCTGTCAGGAAGCGGTCTGCCGGCTGCAACCTCAGCGCGGGTCGCCGGATGGCTCGACCAGCGCCTGATATTGCGGGTTTCGCTGAATGTAAGCGGCGGCATAGGAGCAGAGTGGAACGACCGTAAAGCCCGACTCGCGGGCGTACTCCAAGGCTGCTTTGACCAGTTTTGCTCCCACCCCGCAGCCCGCGAGTTCCGACGGTACCTCGGTGTGCAAAATGACAATGGTGCGGTTTTGCAGACGGTAATCAAGCCGCGCCATCAATTTGCCCGAATGATATTCAAATCGGCGGGCGTTGGCGTTGTTCAAGACATCGGATTCGACATTGTTCATCATGTCACCTTTACCGGGATTACAGTGGTTCCCGAGATGGTGTATCCCGAAGCCGCGGTCCATCGGCCTTTGCGACCAACAGGGAGCAACGGCAGGAAACAATTCCGAGAGGATATAGCTTCTCGGGAACCGCTCTAGCAGGCTGCGGAAAAACGCGCCCCGGCGTGGCCTAACATGTGCCGCAGTCTCGCGGGTTGGGCGGAAGTTTTGCATCCCTGTGGGCGGCATGTAGGATGATGCTATGAAACCGCCCTCCATTTCTCCGCAAGAGATTTTAACGCTGAGTCCCGCCTGTCTGAAAATGACGGTGCCCGAAGAGTACCGCGATGAAAACGGCCACATGAATATGCGCTGGTACCTGGCAATCTTTGATGATGCGGGAGATGTTCTGCACGACCAAGTCGGACTGACCCGCGAATACCACAGCCGGCACGGGAGCGGCACCTTCGACCTGGAGCATCATTTGTACTTTCTCAGCGAAGTGAATCCGGGCGACGAGGTGGCAATTTATATGAGATTCGTCGCGCGCTCGGCCAAGCGTCTGCACTACCTGATGTTCATGGTGAATCAGACGCGAGGCAAACTGGCCGCGATCTTTGAGTGCATGAACGCATTCGCCAACCTTGCCATGCGCAAGACCGCACCGTTTCCCGATGAGATAGCCCGGAAGATCGACGACGTTCTCGCGTGGCACGAAAAATTAGATTGGCCCCCGCCGCTGAGCGGTGAGATGCAGGTGTAGACCGCACTATCCCCCACTCGCTTCATCATCATGGCGCAAGTTGAAGGCCAAAGGCAACCCTTGAGCACGCGGACGCCAGCGCGCTGCGCCCCAACGGCGGTGGCGATGGTGTTTGCCGTCGTTGTTTAGTTGACGCACTCTGCAAGGCCCATTTATGATTGAAAAGTCTTATCTGGCGCCTGACTTCACACCCGGCGCGGCGTGCATACTGCCCCCTCGTTCAATGGCAGGACAGCTGACTCTGGATCAGCATATCGGGGTTCGAATCCCTGGGGGGCAGCCAAAAATCGTTCTAAAGGACTTAGCGCCGTCCTATACAGTCTCAAGCTAATCCCCACAAACCACCGCAAACACTGAGAGTAGCGTCTAACAACGTCTATTTAAGTCCTACTGCAGCCGGAGCCTACGCCGGGTACTTTACGGGTATTGGAGGATCACCGGTCCGGAGTGCCGATACCCGGTGAACTATCGATACCCGGTCATCTGAGGTATGATATCGCTGGGGAGCAGCTGATGAATCTCACAGACACGAAAGCCCGCAATGCGAAACCGCAGGAGAAAGACTACCGGCTCAGTGATGGACATGGTCTTCATTTGTTCGTTAGGACCAACGGCGCCAAGCTTTGGCGCTGGCGCTACGAGTTCAAGGGCAGGAAAAGCTATGTCGTTTGGTGCTTATCCGCAGGTGACAATCACCGCCGCGCGTGAGGCACACGAGTCCGCCAGGATGGTTCTGGGTAGTGGTCAGGATCCAATGGCGCAGAAGGCTGAGGAGCAGGCAAGAGATCAAGCTCGCTCAAGCCGCGGCCATACCGAGCGTGCATTCCGCAGCTTGGCCAAGGACTGGTTGTGTGGTGGCAGGTCGGCAAGGACGCGCGCTACGTCCAGAACGTCGAGAGCCGCATGAACTCCGACATTCTCCCTGCTCTGGGTGATCGGGAGATCGATGAGATCTTGCCGTCCGACATTCGCGCAATGGCCCAAGCCATCGAGAAGCGTGGCGCTGGTGACATCGCTCGACGTGCTCACCAAACGGTTGATCAGATCTTTCGCTGGGGATTGTCCAGCATCGTACCGGGCGCGGCAGAACCCTGCCGCGCCTTCAAGCCTAAAGACATTCTCCAGAAGATTGAGCGGGAGAACTTCAAGCGTGTTGACCTCAAGGAGTTCCCGGAGCTGTTGAGGAAGATCCACTATTACGACGGGTCGCCGGTGACCCGGCTAGGGTTGAAGCTCATGGCGCTGACATTCCTCCGCACGACCGAATTGATCGCAGGAGAGTGGGCCGAGATCGACTGGAAGGAATGCCGGTGGGATATTCCCAAGGAGCGCATGAAGGGCGGCAAGAGACCGCACATCGTTCCGCTGTCCAAGCAAGCCATCGAAGTTCTGCAGGAACTCCAGAACTACAAACGGGGCGATGGGAAGTACATGTTCCCTGGAGAGCGCGGCAACAAGTTCATCAGCAATAACACGATCTTGCACGCTCTCTGGAAGATGGGCTACAAAGACTCGATGACCGGACACGGATTCCGCGGTGTCGCGTCAACCTGGTTGCACGAGCATGGACTATGATAGTGACCATATCGAGATCCAGCTCGCGCATGCGCCGAATGATGATGTGAAGGCCGCTTACAACTACGCGAAGCATCTGGAGCCACGCGGGAGGATGATGCAAGATTGGGCCGACGCGCAGGATAAGATGAGGGAGGCTCTACGCAAGCTGCGAAGGCTGCTCAGGTGTGATGCGATCGGCGAGACGAGCAAACGGCCCACTGGTCGACTTCGGACTCCACCCACCCAACAGCCCGGCCCCCGATCTTCACCGGCGCCGGGAATCCTCCAGCTTTGACCATCAGGTACAGCGTGGATTTCGACAAACTGGTCCTGTTCTTGACCTCTGGGAGTCGCAGTAGCGGATAGATTCCATGTCCCAACCTTTGCCGGCGTTACCGGCACATGTCCATAATGGCCGAACTCCTCGGCTTCTTGAATACAGCCACACACGTAGAACGGCGGGAGTTTGTCCGCCGGTTGTGGGTTACGCGTTGATCAGGGTTACTGGATCGATGCTAGGGGTGGCTGCGGGTGCTAATGTTACCGGCTGACTGCGGGCGTGGCGGCGGCGGTGGAGGCTGCACGTTCAGCACGGCGACCACGGCGTTGACCACCTTCGTCAGGTAGGCCTGGTCGACCGTCAAACCAGCCTGCGCGAACAACTGCGGTGACCGTCGGGGTAACGAGAGACAACACGTCGGCGAACTTCTGGCTCCGGTACCGGCCGACTTGCCGGCGGCGGCCATCTTCTGCTCGACGGCGACCACGGCCTTCTGGACCAGGTCGGTGCTGGTGACTACGGCCGCGATCGTTGCGGTCTGGCCTGGGAAGATGATTGCGGCCAGGGCGGCAGCGGAGGGAAGATACTTCTCGATCTCGGACAGGCCCTTGAGGGCGTCCTTGCCGATGGTCTCCATGATGGAAAGGAACTTCGTCATGACGTACTCCTTGGAATGAGGTTGGTGAGGAGGGAGGGTTATAAGCCGTGGGCGTAATAGAGCATTTCGAGGATCTTCTCGAGAGCGACTGCGCCGCCGCCGAGGATGCGGCGTGCCCTGCTCTTAGGCGCTGGATCGGTAGCCTTGTGGACGACCTTGGCACCGTCAGCCAGGATCTGATCGCCGGAGGCGGTCATACCCTTAATGTGCGAAGCGATCAGCGGAATGTCAGGATTGGTGGCTGCCTTGTCGATGTCGTCGACAGCCTTGGTGGCAGACTTGACCAGTGGGGTCGTCGACTCGATCAAAGGCTTGACCGGCTTGAGGGTATCGTTGAGGGTGTCGATGGTGGTGTGACTGCTGGTCAACACCAGGTTGGTGTTGTCGAGCGCCTGGTTCATCTTGGCGATCAGCTGCGGACTTTCTTTCTCGATCAACTGACGTTCGTAGACCGACAGCTTGCGACCCTCTTCCGCAGTCAGACCCAGTTCCAGAAGCAAGTGATGAACTTCCGAGCGGATGATATTGACCGCCCAGTCGGCATCGCGAACCGTGGTTCTGGTCTGCCATAACACGTCGTTGGCGGTAATCGCCGTGTCGCGCGAACTCTTTGCCAGCTGCGACACTCGCCACGCCGCAAACGACGAGAAGCACAGAAAGACGATCAGAGCCCACGGGACAAAGGCGCGGCCGACCTTGCGGACGACCGCGATACAGAGGTAGAACTTCATGACTTCCTCTGGTTCGGCAGGAACGGCAGCAAGCGGTGCCGGCGGGTCGGGCGGAACGTAAGGAGTCAGAGCAGACAACCCAGCAAACGTCGGAGTTTCAGGATGACTGGCATTCAAAGCCAGCATCAGAGAGCTCCAGGCGCCACTGAAAGAACTGGCCATCAGGGCCAGACCTGCCGCGGGAAGATTGCACTTGTAGGCGAAGAACGATCCGATACCGCCCAGTACGGTCAGCATCAACAGGATTGCGATCGCCGCGTTGCGGGATGCGAGGTTAGGCATGATGCCTCCTTCTTAGTAGAGGGCCTTAACGAACGGTAACCGGCGTGTAATGCGTGCCCGCACCGGTCGAGCCGGTGAATCCGAGACGGCGCGGTGGGTTGTTGCGGTCGATCTGAATGTGGACGCACTCCTCGATACCAGCCGTGTTGCATTCCAAGATCACTTTGTCGAAGGGTAAACGGCTCTCCGTGCAAAGCCACTCGAACAAAGCTGCGAGTGATACATCGGACACGTCGATGTCGGCGGCTGCCTTGCCGCCTTCAAACATGTGGAACGAGGTGGCTTTACCTCCGACGTGTGCATTGTGGCCGGGATCTCGATAACCATCATGGACATGTACCGAGTGGCCGAAGTGAGTCTGAATGGGCTCAAGGATCTCTTGGCAGATGAACGTGGCGTTGAAGTGAGTCCTAATCGGCTCGAGTATTTGTTCGCATAGGAACGTGGCGTTATCGATCAGGCGCTGGTCGCAACCGGCAACGCCGAGTTCCTCGCGTGAGAAGTTCTCAGTTAGCAGTGTCACGGTTACTCTTCTTCCTTCGGCGCACGCGCCACCGCGAGTATCGCAGCACCGACGAAAGCGGTTGCCATTAAGCACGCAGACCCGTAGCACTGTCCCACAAAGTAGCCAATCACAAGGACGAACAGAATGAAGTAGTACAGGTACATCTCTTGCTGAATAGTCATTGTCTTGCTCCGTATATTTCCCCGCCGAAGCTGAACTTGCCGCCGACGGTTTGAATGATGTAGCAGTTGAAGGAGCCATCTGGCCGGGTCTCGATGATCGTTAGACCATTCGCCCAGCTATTCGGCTTATTCCGCATGAGTGGGCGTTTGTCGTTCCCATGGTCGGCGCGACGTACGCCATGCGTTTGTCTTGGACATCAACCGGGCTGACACGTGTGAAACTCTGTGGACTGTGGGTGTGACCCATGAGCACATTGCCGTACACTTCGGCTGCCTTGCGCGACGGCATCACGCCGCCGCCGTATGGTCCACCTAACTGATCGCCGTGAATCAGAGCCAGCTTGCCGATGTGGTAGGCCAGGCCGAGTGGAATGATCTTCCATCCGCGGCCCTTGAGATCGAGGGACTTGAATCGATCAATGACTCCGGCAAGCTCTGGGTGCAGTTCAACGTAGTCCTGCTCCCATCTGGTGTGGTTGCCGGTGATCATTACCTTCTTGGCCCGCGCCGGAAGCACAGCTTCCAACGGCGTGAGTATCTTGCGCTCGTAGTCTTTGGTCTCCTTCGCGAAGCTGCCCTCAATCTGGAAGAGCGGCTTCGTTCTGTTGTGGGGAGAGATGCTGGCGTTGTCGAAGGAGTCGCCCAGGTCTATTGCGCCGACAATCTTGCGTCGGTTTCTCTTGATAAAGTCCAACATTGCATTGAAGGTTGGCTGATGGATGTGTGGGAAATGCATATCGGCCCAGGCCACCCAGATTCCACTTTCTGTCTTCATTAGGCAGCCCTCCGCGCTTTCAAACTCGCGCTGATCTTCTGTCTGGTTTCGGGGGAAACAGTGTGGCCTAGTAGGCTTACGCGGCGGCCGATCCGGGTTCTGGGCCAGCTCATCGATAACCTCCGCGGAAGATGCTGGTTCTCGACGGACAAGCCCGTTCTGGGTGAATGTCTTCGGCTGGAACTCGAATGCTGATTCTACTGACGCCGTGTGTATCCACCAGCTGTTGGCGGGCGGAAGACTGATCGACTGCGCTACCGAAGCGAGCATGGGTGAGTTGCGCTTGAAGCGGCGTACCGCAGGTGCGCCCGGTCACTGTACTGACTCCGGCTCGTCAGGACCATCGTGCATCCGCGCGAGCTTCTGTAGCCTTCCCGAGCCTTCGCAGGGGTGAGCGTTCGGACTTGCTGTGCTTCGATGCCGGCTAAATCGCTCCAGAACTCTACGGCTGTTGGGTGCTTAGCTCTCCAGGTTGGATTCCAGCCGAGACCACGTAGCAGAACACAAAGTGCGAGCTTAGATTCAGGGGTAGTCAGTGCGCTGGTCATTTAGAAGGCTCCTTGTACAGCAACCGCCGGCTCTTGCAGAGCCTGTCGCAGGCAATCAATCGTCCGGTGGTACTGCCGCTCGATCTGCTTGCTGGTGTGACCAAGCTGCTTGCCAATCGCGCGTAAACTGCGACACGTATCGTCGCCGAACCCAAAGCGCAGTCGCAGGATCGTGATCTGGAAGGAATCGAGCTGATCCATCAATGGCGAAAGGCGCTCTGACAGCTCGTTCTTGATACAAATCTCTTCGGGGTTGAGTTGACGTTCGTCCGCGAGGACATCGCCAAGGGTCAAGTTCGAGTCAGCATCGCCAACAGGCTCGCTGAGTGAGATCGTCGCGGGGCGCGACGTGTAGATGGGTTCCGGGCTCTGAGGTACGCCGGCGTACACTGTAACAGAGTGACTTACGCGTGAGTCCCACTTCACCTCCAGAATCTGTGACGGCGTGGTGCAATCCTGGTCATCCTCTTCACTACCTCTTATGGTCGCGCTCTCAGCATCAACCTGTAGGTGACTGAGTTCGTCGCGTAATGCGTTTCGGACGCAGCTACTCAGGTAAACACGCGCCTTGGCCGGCGCCATATTGGCGATCTCGGGGTTGGAGTCAAGAGCAGTGAGGATCGCGAGTGCTGCAATCTGCTCAACATCGTCTTGCTCCATCTTGGTCAAGTGAAATGATCTGGCGATCGTGGCCGCGATTGGAGCGTACTGCTCGAATAGAGAATTGCGTTCAGTGGTATCCACGGTAGGAGTCTCTCTGCGGTGCGGGTTAAGCCACTCGAAGGGCGGCTTGGGAGGGTTGAACTATCAGGTGCCTATTACTCAGTACGGGAAGAATGGCCAAATGCGACAAGGGCAGCGGGGTTTATTACGCTGCGGCTGCGAGCGCGTTGGATTCGGGGAAGTTCAGGTATGCGAACTCACCGAAGAGTTCAAACGCCTTCTTGTCGTACGCCCGCGCTGCGTCGGCCTTGTCGGAGAACGAGCCAAGGAAGTGCTGCTTGCCGTTCGCCATGATCTGAGCGATGAAACGTGAACCGGCGCGCACAACGCCTTTGAACCCCGTCGTGTTGTTCGAATGCAGCTTGCGATTCGCAGCGTTCTGCGACTTGGTCGCAATCCTCAAGTTGCTTCTGCGATTGTCCAGCGTGCAGTTGCGATCCTTGTGATCCGCGAATAAACCCGGAGCAGGTTTCACGATCTCGGCGTGCATGTAGATGCGCTTCATCTTGCCGTCTACCTTTGCATCCCGGGCGGAATACCAGTGACCATTTCCCGGGTTGTATTGCGCGAACCAGCTGAAGGCGTTGATGCGCTCGAAGTCTTCGGCATCGACCAGGGCTACCTTGCCCTGGGTCAGTTGGATCTCGCATTCGTCCGGGCCGTAGTTGGGAATGAGGATGGTGGGCCAGGCGGGGTTGGTGGTCGGGGTGGTGGTAATAGCGGAGGTCATGTGGTGATCCTGTGGGTTGCGCCGTTGGTGAGCCGGGAGGCTGGGCGCGGAGTGCCGTTCGGGACGGCTGGGTTTAAGATCGTCTAAGGTGTGGACCTTACTTCCTGGTCCGGTGGAGTTGCTGCTTGTTCTTGCCCTTCTACTATCTGTGTAGTATAGAGATCACCATTAACTAGTTGATAACAAGTGACTTATCCAACAGACCATTCCTGTAAGTTGTTGATACCAAAGGGCCACGATTCCGGCACTTTGTCCGGACATCGGAAACCTGTAACGGGGGTCACGCTGGTCGGTGATAGCGAACACCTGCAAACTGTTGAAGACATGACGAGTCGGCTATTTGCCGTAAATGCCCAATCTGGCGGTTCCTGCAAGCTACTCCCGGATCAGCGTCACCCTGGCGGGCACTTGTGGAGACCAATAGTCGATCCTGCTCCAGGCCCGGCCTTTGCGCGTTTCGATCTCCATGACGCCGATCAGGGTTTCGCCTTCCTCGATGGCCCCGGCCAGGTCCGGGGTCGAAGGCGCGGTATCGCAGGTGATGTGGGTATGAATGGTGCCCCACTCGTAACCTTCAGCCAGACATTGTTCTTTGAACGCCTGGAATGAATCGTCATTGATGTCGACGCCGCACTTGTCGGCGTGATCGATCTTCAACGGCACGTAAGCCTCGATGTGGAACTCGCCAGAGACACGACGTAACCGCATGCCTTCGCAGTATTCCTTGTTGTTGCGGTAATGGCGGATAGCGCGCCGGCGAAAGGCACGCTGTGTACGATCGGACACGTGAACGTTCAATTGCTGCATGATTGGTTCTTTCAGGTGGGAGGGTGGGTGTTGCGGGGTTACTGAGAAGCGGGGGCCAGCTGGATCACGTTCCGGTTGATTACCTGCGCGCCGAAGTCGACGAGCTCGTCTCGGAACCGAAGCCAACGGGCATGATCAAAGCCATACAGCGTGTGCAGTCTGTTCTCATCAATCGTGCGGCCCTCACTGGCCGCAGACTCGATCTGTTCGAGGGTTAAGCCACCGGCGACGGCTTGTGCGTCCAAGTCACGGGGTTCGATCCGTGGGGTGAGCCTGTGTTCGGGTCCGGTGATTGGCTGGGCCTGGGTCTTTCTCCTCCACGACCCATACGGCTTCCCCTGCTTCGAGACGTTGCAGCTTCCGGTGCATAGCGGATAGGCCGAGCAGCTGAAGAACTTCCCGTACCGGCTGGTCTTGAGAACCGCCAATCGACCACAGATTCCACATCTCGGGGTTGCCATATCAATCTCCTACATACAGCATGACACGTGGATCGATCCGGTCAAAGCAGTGCTGTACAGGGGCGGCGCTGTGCCCGCCCCTCGCTTCGCTCACCCCACCCACTTGACTGGGAATCTACAGGTAGTTGAAAGCTCTTGATGCGGGGATTGTCTGCGCTGCCTCCCTGGCGGTCGTGGCCGCCATGGGCCCGCGATGAGCTTTGTGGCGTTCAGGACTGTACTGTGGGTGGGTTCAGTCTGCGCCTCGTGCAGTCCAGGTGCGCGGGTGGTGGGCCAAGGAACACACTAAGACCTTACCATTGGTCTTAGTGTGGGAGATGCCCGTAACGGCGCCGCCTGAGGCCAGCCTTCCGGCTGGTCACTACCCCGCTGCTGATCGATTGTTAAGCCATCTGCGTGAGATGACCGGTCTAACGACGTCAATCAAGGTCTGCGATATCGATCCTTGGAGTTCGGCTCACGCCTCCCCGTCGGCTGGATCTCTTTACTTATCGATCCAGGTTCGTGTCGATATTCTCAGATACGCCCGTGGAGGTCACTCTTCCACCGTCTGCCTTTCGGCACCGCTTTCGGGTCAACGTATCTTTGAAGGAACCCCTCACCCGCCGCCGGCGGTCACCCGCCGGAATACTTCCCTTACATCTACAATCTTGGCACATCAATCGCGCTGGTCGAAGCCTGTCAAGCGAACCGACTTCAATGTGCCTACTTGTCAGTACGGGAAGAATGCTCAAATGCGACACGCCAGCATGAAATATAGTCCGCGATCGCCGATTTGCTTCCCTACTACTCAGTACAGTTTGAGACCCCTCCGTGCGACACTAAAACGCAAGAAAGTCGATCTCGGCATCTGATTCAACCCTACTCCCTGAATTCATGGCTCCAAACACATCGAGACTTCATTCTGATCGATAACTGTATCCTGTTTGTTTAGTGCAACTTGCGCTATGGGACGTAGATAGTCGCCGGAAACCTGTCGCACCGAGGGGTTTGAAACCGTACTGGAGTATAGAGGCCAAATACCTCAACCCGAACCCGGCCCAGACGGTCAACGAGCCGCAGCCGGATTCCCAAGGACGATAGCGGGCGCCACACCATTCGAGGCTAACCAGCCCGCCGTAGGCAATCTCCCAGCCAGAGCCGACAGCCCACCCCAAAGTGTGTTATCGGAAGTACGCTGTCGTCCTCCCAAGATCAGCACGTCAGCCAGAAAGCGCTAACCAGCGCGATCCTGGCGCCGCTCTGGACCCCGAGCCTAACCGGGCACACATCTGATACAGGCCACCCGATGCCGAAGCTACTCCATAATCCCGATTGGCCTGATCGGCCTGCTGTATCGATCAAGGACTGGGTGCCACCCGAGATCGAGGCTCACCGGCGCGCACGCGGCGCGCACAGAAACCAAAGTCCGCCCGCGCCAACCAGACAGAGCCAACCACGATCACGATCGATATCACGATTACGGTCACGGTTAACACCACAGATACACCGTAACCAGATCATCCAGACATCAGCAGTACACCGGTAGCGTCAGCGTGAACATCCCGCCCGCGCCAACCAGAGACAGCACCACATCATAGCGATACGCGACCAGTACACGTAGAGCAGTCAGTACGGTACCCAGACCCTTAGTACACCCGTGAGCGGTAGCGCAGCGACACCAACACCCTCAGCGACAGCGTGTACCGGTCAGGGTCAGAGACAGAGACACCAACACCCCAGATCAGCACCAAGTACACCGATCAGAACACCCATCAGCGAAGCGATACGACCGATTGGCCCATACCCGCAGTAACGTGCCCTCGTTCAAGCACATCAGGGATTACGAATTGCCAGTCAAGCCAACACCAGTCCTCAAGCGGCGCACCCGCCGCGCAAGAGATCAGAAGTCGCCCGGCGCCAACCAGACAGAGCCAACACCGGACATCGTGATCACCATACAGATACACCTCAACAGGTACAGTGGTGGTCCAGGATCAAGTGAGTAGCATCAGCACACCGGCAGCACACCGGTAGCCCAGAGTCAGCAGACAGCAGACAGCATCAGCACAGGTACAGAGACAGCCACAGGGCAGCCATCAGGAACAGCGTCAGCGGTCAGTCAGCACTCTAGTACACCGGTCAAGACCCTCAGCAGCGACAGCGTGTACCGATCAGAACACCACATCAGCACAGCGTGTATCGAGGTGTATTCTGACTCTTGCCTCTTCTCCGCTCTCCGCTCTCCTCTCAGACCGCAACCGTGGGCTGGTGGGACTGATTCGAACCCTGCTGGACGCTGCTGAACGACTGATAACACACTGGTAAGCCCTGCTGGACGCCTGTAACGGCTCCTGGACGCTGGTAATGGCTGGTAGAGGTCTGATGTGTACTGTATCTAGGATGAGGTGCTCGTGGTTCAGGGCGGTTTTCCCCGGCGATTGGGCCAGATCACAATAGGTAGTGTACATGGCAGCTTCACACCGCAATAGATAGTGTTGACGATCTGATCAACTTACTGGTGACTGGACTGGGTGACTGATTGGTTATCTTGTTGACTGACTGGTCAACAGCCATCAGCTTATCAGCTTGTCAGACAGGTCAGACCCAATAACTATGAGTGATTACAAAGAGATCAGCTGACCAGGGTCAGGTAGCGTTAGGTCGACGCGGCTGACTTCGAACGTTGAACCAGTTCAAGTGGCCTGCACAGTTCAGCGAGGACACTGGCACCTATTACGCCGTGCGTTCAGTCACAATCAGCCCCGGCAAGCAGCGGCGATACGGATGCACGATTGTCATTCTGCCACCGTCGGCCGGCTCTCGTCGATCACAAGCGCCGCAAAGACACGTTAGATACAGGCGCTCTAACCTTCGACTCGCCACCCGCGCGCAGAATGGGTACAGCCAGCGCCATCGCGGAATAGCAACACCTCAGGCTATCAAGGCGTTTGCTTTCATAGAGGTGCTATTACCGCGCGCATCTACCATGAACGGTCGCGTCTAGCATCTCAGGCAAGTACACAACATGCGGTCGAAGCTGCTCACGTACGAGACGCTAAGGCTGCCGAAGTCCACGGTGAGTTCGCATACCTGAACGATGCCATCCAGTAGTTGACACACTCGATCGAGTTGATCCCGGCTGACCAGTGCTGACCAGTGTTGATCTGATGCTGACCAGTGTTGACCGTCCATAACGACTTCACTCATGCAGTGTCAAGACGCAATCAAGACGTAACGGAACGATACCGGCAGCAATGAACACCAAATCCCCCGAATGGGATCCGATCAATACCGCGCAGAGTTAGCTGAGTTGAGCTGATCGCGACCAGCCGACCAGCTTAAGTTGCCGCTAACTAGCAGAAGCTACAGGGGTTCCTTACCAGCGGACAAAGACCGGGGCGGGATGCCCCCCAAGGGTGGGCCGCTAGCACAGCAAGGTGTATTCTGTTCCGCTCTGCCCCTCTTCTGCTCCCCACTCCTGCTCGCGCTCAATCACACAAAGTACATAAGTGGTTCTTCGAGGATTCAGCTTGTCCAGTCTCAACGATCCATGTGGTCAACTCAGTAACTCGCCGGTCAACTTGACGCCCTCGGGTCTCACCAACACTCCGTACTATGGCGATCCACTCCCGACCGACCTCTTCTACCCATGGCCACCCACCACCGTTCCGGACTCCTGGGCTTCCAGTGTATGGCCTCCCCCGCTGTATGGCCCCGACTGCTACCTGCATCCCTGCGATCACCCGGTAACCGTCAAGACCGAGACGCGCAGCAGATTCCTTGCACCCGGTGGCGTCTCTCGCGTGCACATCATCCAGCCCTGCGCCTTGTGTGCCGCGCCCCGCGCGCGCCACGGGCGCTACACATACAAAGTCCGCCAGGCCAGGTCATGGTAACCGTCACTCCAGACCCCACGAACCCTGAGCGCCTTGTCCTGACCGCCACGGTCAGTTTGTATCTTGACCGGCTGCTCTTGGATACGCTGAACGACCAGCTTGCCACCTCGATTAGGGAGCAGGCCATTCACGATCTCAAGTCCGACCCCAAGGTCAAGAAGCAGATCGCCGCGGCCGCCACCCGGAAGCTGTTGAGCATGCTGGGGGTCAACGATGCGCCCACCGGGGAACCCCAAGCTGTCCAGCCCTAATAGGAAGAAGGTCCGCTTGTATCGATTGCCTGACGGTTATCAGCAGCGCCTCATCCCCGACTTCTGGGATGACCGAAACTTCCAAGATCAGTGGCAGCGGGAAGTCTATCTGCTGGCCGCGGACGTGGCCGAGCAGCGCCAGCTCAAGACCGTTTTAGACATTGGTTGCGGCAGCGGCTTCAAGTTGATCACCTATCTGGGCCACCTGCATACCACCGGCATTGATTTGCCGCCTACGGTTCAGTGGCTCTATGAGAAGTATCCCGATCGCCGCTGGGAGGTCGCCGAGTACGAGACCCCGATCCACGCCGATCTCATCATCTGCGCCGACGTGCTCGAGCATCTACCGAATCCCGATCTGATGATGCGGTTCATCCAAGAGTGTCAGCCGCGGTACATCGTCTTCAGCACGCCTGATCGCGAGTCGCGTAACGAGCCGCCGTTGGGCCCACCGAGCCACAAGCCTCATTGTCACGAGTGGTCGCAACTGGAGTTCGTCGCCTACGTCAACGATTGGTTCCCTGTCATCCTCTATGCGAGTATGTCGGCGCCCCACACCCAGTGTGTTCTCTGCGCGGTGCCAAATGGGCAGTAACGTAACGCTCGTGGTGACATCCTGCGATCGCCACAGCCTGCTCAAGATCACGCTCGACAGCTTTATCGCTGTCAACTGCGGCGGGGGCAAGCCCGACGCCGTCATCATCATTGAAGACGGTCCTACTCCAATGCCGGAGTGGCTGCGCGAGAACATGCGGGCCTGGTACAAGCAGAAAGAGGAGAAGTGAAGTCGCTCCCCGCCCTGATCGATAAAGAGCAGCGGTTGCTGTCCATCCAAGAACATCCGCTGTGGCACATCCTGACGGAGAAGCAGCGGGAGTTTCTCCTGGCCTACCTGACCACCGGTGACAAGGAGGCGGCGGTCAAGACCTGTTACAAGGTCGGCACCCGCCAAGATGGGGCGGCGAACTACCCCAGCACCCAAGCCAACCGGCTGTTACGCCACAAACACATTCGTAAGCTGGTCGCCATCTACTTCGGCTACGAAGCCGATCTGCAGCAATCCCGGATGACGAAGGAAGAGACGATCGGTCTCATCGCCGATCGGCTACGCAATCCCAAGACCAGTACACATGACTTCGCCAGATTGATGGATCAGCTGTTGGAAGTGACCAACCGCGGTAAGCGAGTTTCGGTCGAGGCGAAGGACGAAGAGCCCGAGCCTGACAACCTGACGGATGTCGACAAGATCGTCCGGGATATGGAGAAACGTGGATAAGCCTGACATTCTCACCGGCAAGAAGAAAGCCGGCAAAGTCGTAGTCGTGGACCTGGGCAAGAAGAAGGGTTCCTTCGACGTGCACAAGGGAAAGCTGCACAGGGCGCTGGGTATCCCCGAAGGGGAGAAGATACCCGAAGCCCGTCTCCAGGAAGCGCTCAACAGTAAAGACCCCGAGATTCAACGGATGGCGAGATCTGCAAAAGGTCTGGAGTCGATGAAGAAGTAATGGCTGACCTCTTCGAACAAGCGAAAGTCAAAGTGGCTGCCCGGGCGCGGTGCAAGGTGGACAAGATGTTCCTGGCCGAGCAGCTTGGCTATGACTTCCAGCCCTGCCACCAGGAGCTGTTCGACCAATTCCCAACCTATGACTGTGAGAAGCCATGGGCGGAGCAGAGCGACATTCTCGATCGCATGATTCTGTGGGCTCGCGGACATTACAAGTCGACCGCGGTCGTCGTCGAGATCATCCAGATCATTCTCAACTTCCCCAACATCAGAATCCTGATCATGCAGGGTTCGTTGCGCGTCACCCAGAACCTGCTGAAGGAAATCCGATCGCATTTCCTGGGTGAAGCTGAAGGCAGCAAGTTATCGGAGTTGTTTCCAGAGTATTGTGGCATCAAGCGACAGCTGGGTAGCCATCCCCTGATGGAGATGACCACCCCGGCCCGCACCCGGCACCAGTTACAGCAAGCCACGGTCACCTGCGCGTCACCTCGATCGGTCAAGACCGGCCAGCACTACGATGCCGGCTTCTTCGACGATCTGGTCAACGATCAGAACTACAGCAACCCCAAGTTACTCGATAAGATCCGTGAAGACTTCACCCTGGCGCAGTCGCTGATCGATCCGGGCGGCACACGAACAGTCTCCGGAACCCGATACGCGTTCGGCGATCTGTACGAAGAGATCTTGCGCTGGAAGAAAGAGGGTAGTAAGTGGATCATCTCGATCGCCACCTGTTGGAAAGGTGATGATCAGAAGGCGCGTGTACCCCGCTTTCCGCAGTTCACCAAGAAGAATGGAGAGCTTGGCGGCTTTACCCGGGAGGGTTTAGAGCAGATGGAGCGGGATGATCCCGCGATGTTTGCCTGCCAGCAGCTTCAAAGTCCGGTACACAACACGCTGGTTACGATCAGTGAGTCTCAGATGCTGGCGGCTTGCATAGCCGCCAATGACGCCCCGCACATGACTCCCCCGGTACTCTGCGTGGACTTAGCCAGTACCAATAACGACCGCTCGGACGATAGCGTCATCCTGTGCGGCCGGGCGGATAGTTTAGGGATCGTCTACATCACGGACATGCGGGGAGACACCTGGATCCCCAACGATCTAGCCACCAACATCATTGCCATGATTCTCAAGCACCGGCCCGTCGTCATCTACTTTGAGAA
This sequence comes from uncultured Acidobacteriota bacterium, assembly GCA_963786555.1. Lineage (GTDB taxonomy): Bacteria > Acidobacteriota > Terriglobia > Terriglobales > Acidobacteriaceae > CAWBRT01. The sequence continues at coordinate 139,992 of CAWAZO010000001.1, read as the reverse complement.
GACGGCCAGCTGTGTTTACTTCGTGGAATACCTGCGGCTCACCGCCCGCCAGATGAACATCAACCTACCCACGGTTGAGTTCATCAAGGTCGATAACAAAGATGATGCCAAGAACCTGCGCGTACTTTCCTGGGCGTCGTCGGTGAAGCGAGGCAGAGTCAAGTTCTTCGCCGGGCTGTCCAAGTTTGACCGGCTGATTGCGCAGGCCATTACCTTCCCCAAGGGAAAGTATGGCCATGATGACTGGCCGGATACCGCGGCCCTCTTGTGGCAGCAGCTTTCCAAAGCGTTTCTGAGTCTGCCCTACCGGCCGGCCGCTAAGAACCCGATCCTGGCGATGATTCAAGACCGGGAAAACACTCTCATCAAGATGATGGAAGCGAACGAGCTCCAAATAGAAAGCCACGACACAACCGGACTCGACTAGTAGATCTCGCCTTTAAGCCGCCCACAACCCCACACATGAGCACAACTGATCCGTTCTACACCTATCTCTGGCTGAGAGAAGACGGTACTCCCTACTACGTCGGCAAAGGCACGAACAATAGAGCCTATGTTCGCCACAGGATGGGTAACGCCCCACCTAAGGATAGGGTCATTCTTCAAGAGCATCCATCCGAGCAAGATGCATGGGATGCCGAGATGTTCTTGATCGACTACTACGGGCGGAAGGATCTGGGTACAGGCTGTTTGATAAACCGCACAGACGGTGGAGAAGGCGGCGGGGTAAATCCCTCAGAAGCCACACGTGAGAAGCAACGCACCTCACACCTTGGACATAAAGCCTCTACGGAAACACGCCAGAGGATGAGTAGGTCACAGGTTAAGAGATGTAGTGGTGGAGAGAATCATTGGACCCGAAAGCCGGGTTATGAAGAGAGCATACGCAAGATGAGTGCCGCTCGAATGGGAAGAACACTGAGCGATGAGACTAAAGCAAAGATAAGTGCAGCCAGGTTAGGCCACGAGACTTCTGAAGAAACCCGCATGAAGATCTCTGCTGCTAATCAGGGTAAGCATCCTTGGACTGAAGAACGCCGTAAGTTACATGTGCAGCAAATGAAAGGCACAAAGTATCATCTGGGGCACAGCCACTCAGAAGAGACCAAACAACTAATCAGGCAAGCCAGCACCAAATGGTGGGCGGCTAGAAAACAGGCAGGTTCTAAATGAGTGGTGGATTTCGCTCGCTCTCATACGCGATAGACGAAGGACAGGCACAGAACCCTATTCTGCCGGGTGACGTACGGCCGGTGGACGATCTGTGGACGGACGAAGTTGCGCTCGGCATCGTCCTTCAAGACGCGCAAGAAGCGATCAACTACAACAGCTCGAAGGGTCTCGTCCCGCTCGGCATCGAGAACGCCGATGATCTGGTCCGCGCCTATGTGAAGCCCCGGCAGTGGCCGGACGGCAAAGCCCGCGCCAATCTCTCCATGCACGTCACGCTGATGGCGATTGAGAAGATCGTCCCGGCGTTGTACATGTCGTTGTTCGCGTCCGGAAAGAAGCATCCCTTCATTCTGACGCCGCAGGGGAAGACCAAGCCCGAAGCCGCGCGCGCCGAAGTCCAGTTTACTCTGGTGGGCGATGCGGCAGGCGCACGTTAAAGAAGAGATGCGTCTGGCCCTCAAGACCTGTCTCACCTATGGCCTCGTTGTCGGCTGCTGGGGTTGGGAGTCAACTACCAAGCGTGAGAAGGTGTATGCCAAGGACCCGGAAGGCAAGATCGCAGGCGAATGGAAGTCGATTCCGATCGAGCTGCCTACGTTTGAGTGCCTCGATCTCAAACAGGTGCTGGTTGATCCGGGCCTGAAGCGCCAGAACGTCCAGCACGGCGCCAAGTTCATCGTCAAGCAGATCATGACCACCGGCTACGGGCTGGCCGAGTTCCGCGGCAATCCTGATTACAAGAACATCCCCACCGACGAGCAGCTGGCTGGCTTCTTGGCCAACCGGGAAGAGCCCACGACTGACACGATGGGCGCCAACAAGCGCGCCATCTGGAGAGAGTTCCAAGCAGAGTTAGATTCCAAGGCCACCAGTAAAGATCCGATGCAGCAGCCCTTGGAGATCCTCGAGTACACCAGTCCCGACCGTGTGATCACGATTCTCCAACGTAAGCTCTGTATCCGCAACCAGGAGAACGAGTATGCAAGGCTGAATTACGTAAGCTGCGCATTCATCGATGTTCTGAACAGCGCGTGGGGCTTCGGCATTGCGAAACTGCTTGCCGGAGAACAGCGGCTGCAGCAGGGTGTGATCAACAACTGGATCGACGCCCTGGCCCTGGTTCTGAATCCTGTCTATCAACTGCTGAAGGGCGTAGGCCCCGGCACCCGAGTATTCCCCGTCTCCCCCGGTAAAGTCATCACCGAGAGCGGCGAGCTCAAGCCGCTGGTTACGCCCGACGTCACCAAGCCAGCCATGGAAGCCATTGCGACTTCCGACGAGCGCGCTTCGAAGAAGGTCGGCGCCAACGGCGGCGAGAACATGCCGAACTCGGCAATGCGTACCGCTGAGGGCGTCAACGCTTTCGCCGGCGACGTCATTCAGCGCTTGCAATACTTCCTCGAGATCTTCATCGACAACGTCTACATCCCGGTCCTCGAAAGCTTCCTTGAGTTGCTCGTCGACCATCTCCAGCCGAGGAAGAGATCAACTCCATTCTCTCCGACGAAGAGGGCAAAGCCTACGAAGGCGATGTACTCGACATCTACAACGCCAAGTGCGGCGTCGAGGTACTGGCCGGCAGCAGTCTGACCGCCAAGTACGCCTGTGCGCAGCTCGCTCCGATGGTCATTCAACTGGTCAGCGCCGGGCCGGTAGCCACGGCGATGGGTATCCAGGGTAAGAAGTTCGACTTCGCAGAGTTTGTCACCGAGACCCTCGACATGATGGGTTGGTCCGTCGAGAACTTGATCACCGACATGACGCCGGAAGACTTGAAACGTCAGCAAGAATCCAATGCGGCGTTTACTCGGGTCCAAGGCGATCAGCAGCTCGAGCAAGCCAAACATTCGAATGATCTAGAAAACATAGACGCCAAAGGAAGTGCACAAGCGGGTGTGGCCGTGGTTCGCAGCATCCTCAAGAACCACGAAGTCGGTAGACCTAGGCCCAGCTGCAAGACATGAACAACCCGGGGGCTCAGACTGATGGACAGTAACGAGGTAAACCGTATCTTAGCCGTCAAGGCCGCCCTGATGGGCATGACGGCCACACAGGGCTGGCGCTTCTTCAAGCAGATCGCAGACAACGTAGTTGCCAAGGCAAAGCAAGTCGCCATCGATGAGGATGATCCCGCTAAGGGTGAAGTCCTCCGGCAACGAGCGAAGGCGCTCCAGGATGGTCTGCGAGACCTCTTTAATGCAGTTGAGTCAACTAAGAACTTCGAAGCGCCCGACGAAGATGAGATGGGCATCCTCGGTGATCTTATTGAATTCTAACTAAGACATAAGGACATATGGCAGAACTTACAGTCGAGCAGTTAAAAGCCGCAGAAACCATGTCGTTGGACGACCTCAGGACTTAGCCTTGCAGGAAGCCGGCGAACTAGCCGCCCCCGCCGCTGCTGCCGCAGAGCCGAAGCGCGATGCGCAGGGTAAGTTTGTAGCGGCGAAAGACCCGAATGAAGAAGCCATCATCGACAATTCGGCTGAAGCGATCGATACAGCTGGTGCGCCTGATCGCAAGATCTTTCGTCGGGAGATCGATAACGAAGATGGCTCTGGCGTGGATGTTTATGAGGCAGCGACACTCGAAGAGTTGGTTGAGAAGCTCGCCGCCGGCAAGTCCAACGCCAATAAGAAGATTCGTGAGCTCAACAAGAAAGTAAAGGTTGATGCCGCGGCTCAGGCTCAAGCCGACGAAGATCTGGAGTATGTCTACGCCAAGGAACTACGAGACCAAACCGAAAGAGACGATTCGGAAGATCATCCAGCAAACCCAGGCTGAAGAAGCCGCTCGTCTGGCGAAGTCAAACCAGATCCAGACCGACTTTGTGAATACACACCCCTCTTATGTAGCGAACTCCGCCAACGGAACCAAGTTGGCCAAGTGGGTTGAGACCCACGGGTTCTCGGAGTTCACCAACGACAACTTGAATAAGGCTTTTCAAGACCTTTTTTCAGCGAGCGGACTGCTTGAGCTAAAGGCCGAGGAAGCGGGCGCTGCCACGGAAGCAGATGTGAAAGACACTGGTCGGACTGACCAAGCCTCCACGGATGCTACGCAGCAACGAAGTCACAGGACAGGTAGCACTATCTCCACCAAGACACGTCCAGTGTCTCAGGTGAAGACAACTGCCGTCTCTGATGACGAGGCTTATAAGATGCCTCTTGACGAACTCCGCAAGCTCGCTGATAAACAACTCAGAGAGCGCAACCAGAGCTAGTCAGGGGCGGAACTAAGCCATCTTGAACACAAGGTGATTTACCATGTCCCTTCCTACCGCTGCTTCGGTCGTGTCCGCCGGCCTCGCTGGCTACCCGACCATCAACAAATAGCCGAAGCAGGGGGTATTACAAATAGGTGGTCGATAAAGAATGCGATATGCGGGAAACTCCTAAAGCTCTCACTCCTAATACGGTAAAACGTGAGAGATACATGGACAATCCGCAGGCAACCGGAGAGAATACAATGATTCCTACTATTGAAATCATAGCGGGCCTTTACATGGGTGAGGGTCACTTCAGCGTAAGTAAGTACCAAACGAAGAACAAGAAGTGGCCATTCAAAGCCGAGGTTGGGTTCTCAAACTCAGACCCGGCGTTGATTGACGCAGTTTGTTCGTGGCTAGTGTCCGTAGGCGTACATCATTGGATACGTCAGAACTCACAAGGCTGTTACCAGTTAGTCGTTCAGCACCATGATGCGATTAACACGGTGATAGAGCACCTTGAGCCACATCTCTTTGGTAACAAGAAGGCTGAAGCCGCTTTAGTTAAGCGTTTCTGTCATGCACCGCATGAGAACCAAAGAAGTCGTACCCACGAAGATGGGGAACAACCAACACAATCCCTACGATCAAGAGGATCACGACATCTGCGACGAGAAACGTAATCTCCGAGAGTCCTCAGAGACTAAGAGCATTCCTGCATCACCGGGAAACACGGATACCCAGGTACAGAGTACCTGCCGTATCAGAATGTGACCTTCAACAGTGACATTCACAAGTGGGTTGCCGATAAGCAGCAGATGATATAGTCCGCTCTCATGGGAGACCATGAGCTAACACTAAGACTACTACGATCGTGTTGCACTCGACACGCTCGTCAGCAACCTCTTCATGTATCAGGCACTGGATCTCAAGACCATGCCTGATATGTCTGGCGTTGCGATGCAGATTTTGACTACTCCACGATGGCCGCCAACACCACGCCCGCCACCGAAGGTACTCCGGGTGCTGGTGAAGCCCTAACCCAGAACATCGCGACGATCAATCTCGCGAACTATGTGGACTATCGTCTTTCTCCAACAAGGTTGTGCTCACCGCAATCAGCAACACTGTCGCCGAAGGTGCGGCTCTGCTGGCCTATCGTGGTGCGCTCAGCGTCGACACGGTTATCTCACCGCAGTTGACGTCCGGCAACTCCAACGCTTCAACTCGACGACATCGAAGTCGAACGGACGCTAGCTACTTCACCGCCGCTATTGCCCGTCAAGCTGTATGGGGGTTGCGTGCAAAGAACGTGAAGCCCAAGGCTAACGGGTTGATGTTCGGTATCACTCCTTCCCTGTCCGCTTACGACCTCGTCAACGACGCCACTGCGGCCGGCTTCACGGACCTGCAGAAGTACAGGAATCTACTAGCAGCTGATAACCCGGCTCTCGCGGGAATCAAGGGCTCGCGCATCGGTAACGTGGGCGGGTGCGACTATTCTACGAGTCCAACGCCGTACCGAGCCGAAGCGAACTGGCAGTCCACGTGCACACACCGCGTACCACACGTACGTCTTCGGGCACCAGGCGTTTATCGCTTCACTCGCTCGGAAAGACCAACCTGAACCAGAAGAACTTCTCGGTTAAGGTCCAGAACTTCCCGGCCGGCAGCAACTCGCTCGATCCGGCAGGACTGATCGCAGCGGCCGCGGCTTATAACTTCTTCTTCGGTTGCGTCGGCTCCAACACCTACGGGCACGGACCGGTTCCGCCGTCTGCGTGTGGAATCTTCGATTGGTTGAGTGAGTCAACTATCGGCTAACCATCACTCACCACTTCCCGTGGCTCGCCAACCGGCGGGCCTACATCCTAACACCGACAATCAACTAATGGAACGTACCTGCAACAAGTGTGGTCACACAGGGGAATTAGAAACTGACTTCCCCAAGAACAAGGCATACGCAGGTGGCTACCTAACCAGCTACACAACTCTTTAGAGCTATTCAAACCACTCATGCAAGATGATGTCCAGTTACCAGGAAATCACCCTATTTCCCGGCGCTTAACCGAAGATCAGATCGGTAAACCGCGCCACTGTTTGGGGATTACGCCTGTCACATGCGTCATCATCACTTCTGCTTACGACATGGAGTTTGCGCGATCTTTGTCCGATCAAGTGATCCGCACCGACTCCAATCCAAGCGCTCACCTGCTGGCAGCGAGTCTGTTGGCGGAAACCAACCAGTCAGCTTTGATCATCGGCGAGGCAACCTACCTCATCGACGTTTACGGCGTTGACGGTTCGATAAAAGGTATCGCATGTTGATCCAACCGGACGCTCAGGAACTCGGGATGTACGCTTAAACCCCGAAGAGGCTGTTTGCCGCGAGCGTGAAGACCTACTCAAGCAGGCTGGCAAGAAGAAGATCTGGGGCCAGGACGAGTTAGAGAATACCGACCGTTCATCCGGCTATCGGATGCCCTATACCGAGGTTCTTCGCCGGCTGTGGCGCTGCAACCGCGCGCTTAAAGTCGTCGACGGGTCCGAAGGCAACGTCGCCATCTATCGCCGCAAGCACCCATGGGAGTATGACCAGGCAAACGGTCGACCCCACCACCCACGCGTGGTATGCGGATTACAAGTACATCGGCGGCTTTCCCAAGCACGACCTGCCCGAATGGTCGCACGTCCTGATCGATAGTTCGCATCTCCCGACCCGCGAAGTTCATGGCTGGCGATCGATTCTCGTATCGGCAATCAAGTCCGGTGCCATCTCGTATAACGCCGCTGTTCGTGAGTTCGGTAACCCAGAATCCGACCAGCGTTCGACACGTTGGTATTCGCAACTGAAAGGTTTCATTTATGGCAGATAAACACGAAGAATCTCTGAATCTGACTAAGTCCGATTTGGCCGAATTGATCAGCACCGCTGTTACCGCGGCCGTCGCCGCGGCCAAGCAGCCCAACGTCATCGAGCAGGCGAAGCTTGACCGGGAGATGAAAGGCATCATCGAGGCTAACGCCGAGCGGATGGAGAACAGCAAGGGACAGCTCGAGCTGATCGCCGCCAAGAAGTGGACGCATGAGACCTGCACCCACAAGCACAAGGACGGAAACAGCCACTGCGTCTACGTCATGGAGAAGAACGGCCCCGGGTACATTCTCTGCCAGAAGAACCAGTGCAAGATCCGCCCCGGCGAGCAACCCGAGAAGGGTAAAGGCGATCCGGATGCGATCTACGACACCCGGCTCTTCAATCAAGTAATGCAAGAGTTGCCGACCAACGAGCTATTTAGTTGATTCTAAAGGACTTAAATGGACTCAGTTGAAACAAGAGCGCAGCGGAACGCTTATCAGAAGAAGTGGTATGCGGACCATGCGGCTCAAGTTAGTGCGCAAGCTAAGGAACGTTACCGAATCAGGAAGAGGAACGCTGTTCGTAAGTTAGTTAGGCACGGAATGACTGGAACCGTGGAGTACAGCATGTGGGTCCACGCTCATGAGAGGGCTAAGAAGCTTAATCTTCCTTTCGACATCGACGTAGCCGACATCGTTATCCCACAGCGTTGCCCTATCTTTGGTGTTGAACTTAAAGGCATCAGCCACTCACGCAGGGCATAACAGTCCAAGCCTAGACCGTGTTCGTCCGATCCTTGGTTACGTAAAAGGGAACGTTCGAGTAATCAGCCTACGCGCAAACAAGCTTCGTAACAACGGAACTGCTGCTGAACTCAAGCTTCTTGCTCTCGACTCCGAGAACCTAGAGGCCAACCATCCCAGCTTCAAATGCACAGGTGACGCCGCATGAGTAACGGGAACGGGAATTGCACGATCAGCTTGCAGAACATTGTGAACTTCGCGTCTACGCACGCTGACCTCTTACCTCTTTGTAATGTAGGCGGCATCACCGATGAACCAGCGCTTTCGTTCGCGAACGATGCCATCGCCGACTTGATGAGTGGCGCCAACGACTGGAAGTTCAATCGCTGTGAGCTGCCCTTCTTTGTCACCACCCGGAGCAGGCGATTACCTGTTCGCCGGCGCCTGCGCGTTCACTCTGGGCTCTACCAGTCAGGGTTGGGGCATTGGCTTGGCGTCGAACAACGCGATCATCGTGGCCGGCGGGACCGTTACCGTCAACACCTTGGAAACCCATCGCCTGGCTGTCGGGGACGTCGTATACCTCAACAACGTCGCTATGACCACAGGTATCGCCGACTACTACAACGCCACGTTCCTGGACGATGGCACACGGTCGGCGTGGTCTGGTGGATTCCCCATCACCAAGCTGGGACCGAAATACTTCGCATTCGCCGCGGCCACCGGACAGAACGATGGCGATGTCGGCGGAGCAGCGGGCGTCCTGACCTCGGTCTGGGCGAGTCGGCTTCTATGTGTGACGTCAACAACCAATCCAGCCCGCCTGACCAGTGCCCCCTGACAGTTTATCGTGAGCTGCCGGTCATCAGTATGGTTGCCCGGCCAGATCGTATGGCCATCCTGACCGACCTCGGTGATGGCACACTCAAGATCCGCATGCACACGGTCCCTGACAGCGCCTACGCTGTCAACCTTGTCTATCAAGCCAAGGCACCCATCAAAGTTGCACTCACCGACACCTGGGCACCCTTCCCGGACAGTGTTTCTTCTCTATATCGCCAAGCACTGCTCTACCGGATGTACCGGTACATCAACTCCCCGCTGCAAACGATTGAATACCAGAAGCTGAAGGAAGAGATCGCCAAGGCCCAGGGAAGTGACGACGCCGAGCAGACCGACGTCAACCTACAGCCCGAAGAGGGGCTGATGGGCAACGACTACGGCTGGGGTATTAAGTGTACCCAGTCTACCTAATCAATTGTGACCACCCTTCATGTGGCGAGAAGCTCATGCCCTATGTGGGTTGTGTGCTTACTGAGGGGAAGACTGTTGAGGAGCGGTTGCAGAAAATTGCCACGGCGGAGGATGTGACCCCACCTCAGGTCGGCCATAAAGAAGTACGGCAAAGAGTGGTTCTCATGGTTGTACAGATTGACGAAGGCAATACACCTGAGCAGGCACTTGAATTTGAAGCTTGGTGGATCAAACGATTGGGCACCATGGCTCCTGACGGCGGGTACAACTTAACGGCTGGTGGTAAGGGTCTGACCGGTCACAAGCACTCTGAAGAGACTCGCAAGAAGATGAGTGTATCAGCGTCCAGTAAAGTACCCGATGCCAGTTGGAACAATCTGAAGCCACACACTGCTGCGCTTAATGAATACATAAAGAAGAACGGGTCTCCCCGTAAAGGCGTAAAGGTGTCGGAAGAGACACGCAAACGGATAAGTGAAGGCAAGAAGGCATACTTTGCAGCCCATCCTGAGGCTAAAGACTATTGCCGTCGTGGTGGAGTCAACTGTATCGAGAAGTACGGCGCTCCTATTACGAGAGGGGGGGTTAATTGTCATCTATAAAGCGCAACTTGGAGGATTCGGGCACCCTTTATCTTAATAAGTTCTGGAGTGTCTTTAACTACAACCGGAACCCTTTGTTCACGCCTGTCTCGGCGATGGGCGTTCAGCTCATCGCGCGCCAGGATACTTTGTTCGGCGGCGAGAATATGGAGATCAGCCCGAAGATGACGCTCCGGCGTCGTTACGGGCATTCGCGCTATTGCTCTGCCAGCTTGAACGCCGGTGAAGTTGTCCTGATGTACTACTCGTTCAAGAACCTTGCGGGTGTCATCAATACGATGATCGACACCAACCAGCGTGTCGCATGGTTTACGCCCACCACGATCACCACAGTAAAGACCAAGACCACCACGCAGCAAGGCTCGTTCGCCACCGTCCAGAATACCCTCTATTACGTCGACGGCCAGGCCGTGGATATGTTCAAGTGGGATGGCACTACGGTCAGCAACTGGGGAATCGCCGCTCCCACAGCGGCTCCCTCGTGGACTGCGAACTCTGGCTCGTTGTCGCCGACCGTGGGTTACACCTGGGCTCACCGCTATACGAACGGGGTTCATGTCAGTACCATGTCACCGCCCAGTGCTAACACAGGAGTGCAAACCTCCAAGGAATACACCATTGGCGTTGTCGCCAGCACCGATCCGCAGGTTACTGGCATTCAGATCTATCGCATCGATGACGGCGGCACAGAGTGGTACCTTGAAACAACTGTAGCCAACCTAACCACCTTGTCAGCGTGGACTGATAGTATGGGCGACAGCTATGTCCCGGGCGGCATCAACGGTCTCATCGTCGCGCCCATTGCATACTCCAACAACCCACCCCCGTCCAATCTGAATCTGCTTTGCTGGTACGCTGGTCGGTTATTTGGCGCCGTCGGCAACGTCAGCTACTATGCCGCAGGTCCGGACACGACCAACGGTGTTGGCAGCGAGAGCTGGCCGCCACTGAATTGCTCCGTGTGTCCTGGGGCGTCACGAGCTTCGCTCCGAGTTCAGCCGGTTTGATGCTGGGTACGGGCGATAACTTGTATCTGATCTTAGGTACGAGCGCATCCACGTTCACTACGCCGCAGTTGTGGCAGGCGAACATGGGGACGGCTTCGCAGAACTCGGTTGCCATCGACGGCGCGACAGATCATCTGCTCACGAGTCGCGGCCAGTTATTCATCTTCCAGCTCTCCTCGACCCCCAGCATGACCGAGGTGGGCTTTGACATTGGCACGCACATCGCCTCGCTCAACACAGCGTCGGCTTACGTTGCCATCCACCGCAGCGGATATGACGAGGGCTTGTTTGTCTCCGACGGTGTCTCTACTCTCATGCGCTACTCGGTATCCATGGGCGTGCGGTGCCCTATGGGCACCCTGACCGCGGGCGTCAACTGTATTGGCTCGATCGAAGCCTCGACCGGTGACTCGCGGCTGATGTTGGGTCGCCCTTCCGGCTCATCCGATCAAGGATACATGCTCTGCCGGGATACCTCCACCTGGGACGACGACGGCGTGCCTTACGCCTGTAGCGCGATCATCGGTTCACTCGTTGTAGCGCCACCCCGCCACACGGCGACGGTGGAAGCGATCGTTGTCCAGCACGCCGCGGTGGGCTCCGTGTGTACTGTCAGTGTCTTGATGAATGAGATCGCCGGACCTTTTATCAAGTTGCACAACCCAGTCGATGACCCGGTTGAGTACGCCGGCACTCAACTGGCCAGTACGAGTCTTTGGCAGAAGCGTTTTGCTCTGAAGTCGGCCGCCGTGCCGGTCCGAATGCACGTCCAGCACATGCAGCTGCAGGTTGCGTTTCCGGCTGAGAGTGTCCCGAATGAAGTTCTTGGTATCGGCATCAGTCCACCGGCGTCTGAGGTTCCTAAGAGATAATGCCCTTAAACAGTAACCCAGACTTCAACTCGGCTGATATTGCCAACTGGCGCCCCTCCTCGACGCTACCCACCCCGGTTCTGCCTACCAACATCGTCACCAAGCTCCTGGAACCAATCACAGCGAGCGTCACTCAGGGTGATCTGGATAACCTTGCTGAACTTGCTATCTTATCCGACGTAGCCTTCAACGGGACAACGGCACCCGCCCATACGTTCTATGGCGGCGACGCTTCGGGTAGCGGCAGCGATACGCCGAGCTTTCGAGCCTTGGTGTCCGCCGACATCCCGAATAACGCCGCTGACACGACCGGGCACGCCGCTACCAGCGGCGATGCTTCGGCGCTCGGCGGAAGACCAGCAAGCACCTACGCTCCATTAGCCAACCCCACCTTCTCCGGCACTGTCACGGCTCCGATCGTCAATGCCACATCTGCCATCAAGGTCAACGGCTCGGTTGGAGCCGAGGGTCAGGTACTCCAATCCAACGGCGTCACGCAATCGTGGGTCACCCCCGACAGCAGTAGCGCTTCAGATGGTCTGTTGGCTATCAATTGTGGTACGGCCGATCATGTTGGCACGGCTTACGTTATTGATTTAGGAATAGGAGCTTAGGCGTGATAACACTAGGCATCAACGGTTCGATTCAAATCCGCAGGGATACCATCGCGAACTGGGCTGCGACCAATCCTACGATGCTCGCTGGCGAGCAGGGATATGAAACCGATGGCAACCGGATGAAAGTTGGCGACGGGGTCACGGCCTGGAATGACTTGATCTATGTGGGTAGTACGGTTGCATACGAACTGCCCGCGGCGACCTCGACGCTTGGTGGTGTGAAGCCCGACGGCGCCACCATCATCGACACTGCCGGGGCGATCTCGGTAGCCTTTGGTACCAGCGCGCTCACGAGCGCGGAGGGTAACGATAGCCGAATCACCGGGGCATTAAGCGCAACCACGGCGGCGAGCACCTATGTTCCCAAAACCACCACAGTCAACGGACATGATCTGTCCGCCGCGGTGGTGGTGTCGGCCAGCGACTTGACCACCGGCACCCTGCCGCATGCCCAGTTGCCCACGCTGCTGGCCGCCGATATCCCGGCCATTGCGGAATCCAATGTCACCAACCTGACGACGGATCTGGCAAGCAAGGTTCCGACCAGTCAAACTGTAAACGGCCATGCGTTGTCGGCTCCGGTTGTCATCTCCGCGTCTGACCTCACGACCGGGACGCTGCCGCACGCCCAACTCCCTGCGTTGATGAGCGGGGATATCCCCAACAACGCCGCCAATACCTCTGGCACGGCGGCAAACGTATCTGGAACCCCGGCGCTGCCCGCGGGCACAACGGCCACCACACAGGCGGTCGACGACAACACAACCAAGCTCGCCACCGATGCTTTCGTTCTTGGTCAGGCGGCTTCCGCTAACCCATCCATGGATGGTTCGGTTGCGGTTGGAACCAGCACCCGCTTCGCGCGCGCTGACCACGTACACGCCAGCGACACCAGCCGGGTGCCTACGAGTCAGACGGTCAACGGGCACTCCCTGACTGGCGCTGTGGTTGTCTCTGCGTCCGATCTGACCACCGGCACGTTGCCACATGCCCAGCTGCCCACATTGCTTTCAGGCGACATTCCTGCCAACGCTGCCAACACGTCTGGTACGGCGGCCGGCCTGTCTGGTACACCGGCCCTGCCCAACGGCACCGCTGCAACCACGCAGGCAGTTAACGACAACACCACCAAGATTGCCACCGATGCCTTCGTGCTGGCACAGGCGGCTTCGACCAACCCGGCGATGGACGGCGCTGCCGCCGTCGGCACAGGTACAACCTTCGCGAGGGCGGATCATGTCCACGCCAGTGATACCAGCCGGGTAGCCACGACCGTTACCGTCAACGGGCACGCTCTATCCTCAAACGTCACGGTATCAGCTTCCGACCTGGCCACCGGCAACCTGCCAATCGCGCAGATACCAACCGGCGGCAGCAGCACCACTTACCTTCGCGGTGACGGCTCTTGGCAGACCCCCGCCGGTGCTGGCAACGTTACCAACACTGGAACATCGGTAGTTGGTGGCATCCCGGCTTACACCGATACCACAGGATCACAGGTTGCGCCTAGCGCCCTGTCAATGTCCTCACTGAACGGCTTCCGCAACCGCATCATCAACGGTGACATGCGGATTGACCAACGTTATAGCGGTGCCAGTGTAACTCCCGTGTTGTTTCAATATCTTGTGGATCGCTGGCAGTACCAGTCAGCGCAGGCGTCAAAGTTTACATTTCAGCAGAATGCAGGAGCAGTGACGCCTCCTGTCGGTTTTACGAATTATCTGGGTGCAACAGTTGCCTCTAGCTATGCAATAGCGGGTAGCGATTACTTTGCACTTTCGCAGTTCATTGAAGGGCTGAATGCTGCCGATCTTGCGTGGGGCACAGCCAACGCTCAAGCGGTTACGCTGTCGTTCTGGGTGCGATCTACTCTGACTGGCACGTTTGGCGGGTCTATCCGCAACGGGGCAATCACTCGCAGCTACCCGTTTACTTATGCAATTGGCTCGGCTAACACTTGGACGAAGATCAGCATAACCATCCCCGGCGATACAGCAGGAACGTGGGCTACAGATAACACATCGGGTCCGGAGGTGTTCTTCGGGCTGGGAGTTGGCTCTACCTACGTCGCCGCTGCTGGATCATGGACAGCAGGCAACTATTTATCCGCAATCGGGGCGGTATCGGTTGTCGGTACCAGCAGTGCAACTTTCTACATTACAGGCGTGCAGCTTGAACTTGGCTCAGTAGCGACACCGTTTGAACGCAGACCGTATGGCTTGGAGTTATCGCTGTGTCAGCGGTACTACCAGAAGTTAGGCGGAAGCGTGGCTAGTGATGTGTTTTTCAGCAGCTACACTTCTGCGAGTGGTGCGGCTTACGGCACATTCACCCTCCCAGTAACTATGCGAACATCACCAACCACGAACGTTATCGGTTCGTGGACTTCTGTCAACAATCAATGGGTTAACAACGATATAATTCAGGCTGTTTCGCCTTCTACATTTAGTTGGTGCATTGGTGGTATGGCGGCTGGCCCGACACAGTACTACACGACGAACACGACCACCTATATTACTTTGTCAGCGGAGCTATAACTATGAGCTACACATACGCATCAACGCAGGGCACTTCCATTCTCCGCTCAGACGGGGCCAACATTCCGCCCGACCCCACCAACACCGACTACGCCGCTTATTTGAAGTGGGTCGCCGCGGGCAACACGGCGACGCCGATTCCGCTGGCTACGATTCAAGCGCAACTGGTCGCGCAGATTCATGCACATCGCGATTCGCTGTGGAACACCGGCGGTTACAAAGTCACGGTCGACGGCGTCGATAAGTGGTTTCACTCGGACACCTTCAGCCGCACTCAACAGCTCGGCCTGATCGTGATGGGCGCAAACATCCCAGCAGGCTTGCAGTGGAAGACGATGGATGGCAGTTTCGTGACCATGACCCCGACCCTGGCGCAGCAGATCCTCGGCGCCGGCGGCGCCAGTGACGTCGCCCTGATGACCGCCTGCGAGACGTTGACCGCAACCATGCTGGCAGCTCCGGACCCGAAGACGGTTGACCTTATCCAGGGATGGCCGAAGGTATTCGGCGAATAGCGTTTCTTCAATACCCTTCAGAACACACCCGCCTCTTAGAACAAGCCGGTACGTAACGCCTCCCTTCAAAACCAAAGGATTACATGAAGAAGATAGCAGCAGAAGTGTTCCCGATGAACCAAATGACGCAGGCAGACTGCGACAACTTCGTAGCGTGGGCCTGGGCGGCGCGGAAGATCAACTTGATCGACCCGGAAGTGTTGTCCTACCCGAGAGCCGTGATGTGTAAGGCGGGAACCGAAGACAACCCGCTCTTGTACATTCCGGTGCAGCCCGTGCTGATGTTCGAATCGATTGCCCCGAACCCCGCGATTACAGAACGCCAAGAAGCTTTGGCGCTTTGGAGGATTGGCGAGCAGGTGGTCAACGTCATGAAAGACTCGGGTCACGCCGAAGCCTACTTCGTGTGCGCGGATGACCGGGTGGCTGATATCTGCGTGAAGCATGGGTTTGAAGAAGTACGAGGGGTGCGACTGCTAAAGCGTAAGCTAACCCCTGAGGAGAAACTGGCATGGATACCCAAACCAACAGCAGAGGCATAAAGATGAGCTACGTCACCACAGAGATCATTTACGACCGCAACGGTAAAGTGCTGAAGCACGAGGGGTATTGGTACCCAGATCATCTCCCGGTAGCTCTCTGCAAAGGGGACCGGTCGCGCAAGCGGGCGAAGCTGCGCAGAATACCTTTGATGCCAGCCTGATGTCCATCTTCACGAATCAGTACCAGTCGCAACAGGACATCTTGAGTAACCTGACGACCTCGATGAAAGCCATTATGGAGGCGCCGACGGGGTATAGTGCTCCGGTACTCGCCAGCCTGGAAACCACCGCCGCCGACAGTACCGCGAACCAATACACAGATGCGCAGGCCGCGCTCAACAACGCCCAGAGCCAGCAGAATGGCGGTACCGGACTCCCCTCGGGCGCCAGTATGGAAGCGGACGCGCAGTTAGCGGAGTCGGCCGCACAGACCAACGAATCGCAACAGGGTCAGATCAAGCTGGCAGACGCCAATCTGCAACAGCAGAACTACCTGGAACGCGGTCAATACGCTTTCTGGCGTGTCGGCCCAGATCAACCCGCTGGGTTACGCTTCGGCCGCGACCTCAGGCGGCGGCACGGTAGCCAGTCTGTCGCAGGCCAATACCGCGTCGGCCGGCCCGGGTCTTACGAGCATTGTGGGTTCTCTGGTTGGTGGCGCTTCCACCGGTCTGGCTGCCTACGCCAAGTGTTGGATCGCAGCCTCATTCTGGGGCTGGAACGACGTACGCACCGAGTTCATTCGCCTGTGGCTCTCGGCCAAGGCTCCGAAGTGGTTCGACAGGTTCTACCTCCTGCACGGAAAGAGTATTGCTAAGACTCCTTTCCGTTGGGCTTTCTATCCCGTCTTTAAGACGGTTTTGAGGTGTGCATAATGGCTGACGACGGCATCGACGCTATCACAGACTCCACCTGATTCAGTGCAACCTGCTGCTCCTACTGGTGGTCTCATTTCTCCGGTGAATGGTTCGCCTCTGACGGATTATGTCCCTCCGACAGCACCTAGTCCGCTCGCGGGGACTGACTTCCAGAGCGCAGCCCCTGTTAATCCTCCGGGAATGGTGAGCGATGACACTGGGAACAACCCCGTACCGATCACTCAGCTAGGACAGGCCGGCAACCCGATCCAGCCGCCAGCTCCGGCTGCCGGTGTGGTATCGCCCTGGAAGAACCTTGTCATAAGTGCTCTCAGTGGTCTTGCTGGCATCCCCGAGCACGGTCGCTCTAACTTCGCCGCGGGTGTTGGCGGCGGCGTGAGATCTTGCCACCCAAGCAGCAGCCCAGCGTCAAATGCTCCAGTTCGAGAGTGTTAAGGCCGCTGATTCCCATATTGCTGCGTTGGACGAGCACAAACGGATCGGGCTGCTGGATGACAAGTTGCAAGGCGACATCGCTATGGGCAACGCCGATCTGATGGAGAAGTATCAGAACGTATTCGGTCTTAACGTATCCCTCATCCCGGACTCGCACACCGCGGCGAACGGTGCATTGGCCGCCAATGCTGCGGCCAACAACGACAAGGTCGGCCCGGCTGTCGTGGCTCAGATGCCCGCTCCGGCCGGCAAGCACGGCGATATTGCAATCATCAGCACTGCTCCCTCTAACTTTGCTACCAATCCCAACTACGGGCGTGACCTGGTGAATGAGGTTGCCCGTCTCACGGGCGCCGTGCCGCCCAATGACCAAGTATGGAACTCAGGCGGAGGAAAAGGTATCCAGGGCCGCGCGAAATGGTCGCCGACGCCAACGCCCGCATGATATTGACTGCGCCCAACCTCGACAAAGACAAGCCCAACTACCTACCGGTACAGATTCAAACGGAACAGCAGCAGCTCGATGCTTACGCCAAGCTGCCTGACAGCCCGCTGAAGGCCGCCAGTGTTGAAGTCGGCACAAACTCGTCTGGATGCGTTGAACGCGCAGAACCATAACCTTGCCGGATATGCTGAAGAATCAGGCGGACGCATTGGAAGCCGTCAACAAGGTGGCTCCGGCCCCGGCCAATCAAGTGGCTACCTTCGTGAAACAGACCTTACCCTCGTACAACGCCATTCCCAAGGCGGAGCGAGCAGCGATGGCAACCGAGGCAACTCAGGCTCGTACCTATGACGAGTTCCAGAAGTTGCAGACCAAGGCCGACTCTACGCAGAAGAGTTACGTTATGGCTGAAGCTACACGCTCGCAGGCGTTGGCGATGAAACAGGTCACGATGGCCGACGATCGTCTCAAGGCCAACGAGAAACTCTGGACTGATCCGCAGCACGGTTATGCACAGGTTTCGTCAGCGGCGAACTTGACCAAGAGCGTCATCAAAGCAGGTATGGATGGAGCGGTTTAGCCGCATCCATGGCCCCGACGATGACGGTGCTGGGTATCAACTCGTTCAACCAGACGCATCGGATTTCCCCGGCTGAGGCGCAAGCGGCCAATATGCCCGGTGGCTACGCCGAACGGTTCAACGCATGGGCTACCAAGGCTTTCAGTGGCAAGCTCAGTCCGCAGGTTGCACAGGAAGGCACGCAGATCATGGATAGTCTCATTGACTCTGCCCACCAGCGTTCGATCCAGAGCAGTCTGTTGATCGCCAATGGTCACCAAGTCCCAGTCAGTCAGATGCCGGCCATGGATCGTGCTGGAAACATAACCACGCTGGACAGGATTCCTGCCAAGACCGGAGTCGGTAAGGTGGACGGTAAGGTACATAACCTGAACATCTTGGGAAGAGATTTAGGAGTGAAGCAGTAATGGCAGATCAAGGGTTTGACAACATCACTCCGATAGGTGCAAGCTCACCTGCTCAAGTGCAGCAACCAGTCACTCAGAGCAATAATGCAGGTGCGCCGCGGGCGCAAAGACACGGTCAGACCACGCAGCAATTCGACAACATTACCCCAATCGGGGCCAGTCCGACGAGTGTATCTGCGCCGGGAACGCCCGAAAGTCAAAGTAACGATGTCGGGGCGTCGGCACCGCAACCACCGTCAGCGGACAACTTTGCCAACAACGAGTACGCCAACGTCGCGCCGCTGGACGTGCCTGGGGTCGTCAAGGGGTTCTTCAAGACGTTCCTAAGGAACGGCATTCCTTCCCGCATTCTTCCGGCTGGCGCAGCTTCTCCTGAAGAGATGGGGATGTCTGGTATGCATGCGGAAGCTGGTCTTCAGCCTGTAACTACTGATCAAGCTACTTACGATCAGCGGCAGAAAGACAAGACCGGAATCATCAACGAAGCCCGTAAGCAGACTGAGACTCATGGTTATGCCGAGGACTTAGGTCGTTTGATGGATTCCGCCCTCGAACTTATGGGCATGACGAAGGTCGCCAAAGGTATGGGCGTTGTTGACGCTGTTGACTCTTTGGCAAATACGATCGCGCCGTTAAAGAGCATTGCCAAGAGTCCGGTCATCCTGAGTCTACTCAAGCGTGGACTACAAGGCGCTGCTGAGGGTGCAACCCTCACGGGAACTCAAGAAGCTATGCACGGTGGCGATTGGAACGATGTCGGCAGTGCAGCTAAGACTGGCGCAATCGCTGGTGGTCTGGGTGGCGCTGTAGTCGGCGGAATTGAGGGCGCTGGACTCAAGGCAGCCATGCCGACCGTAGCCAACAAGCCCGTCACCGCCGTTGAAGCTAAAGTAGCAAAGGGTGTCGCGGGAGCTAAACTGGAAACAGACAGCCCAGGCTATACAACCTACGCTGATATGCCTGAGAAGGTAAACGCCGATATAGGTCTAGATCCAGACGTCCCGTTGTTTGTTTCGCGTATTGAGAGGAAGACGTTAGAACCCCAGGAGAGCATTAACTCTAATATCTCTCGTGCCGCGGCCGTTGCCGCGAAGAATAGCGGTGTTGAGGTTGATCCTACTATCACACTGAATGCTAACGTAAGGGATCATTTCGCTAATGTCTCCCGTGAAGTGTTGGCCAGTTCGAAGGCCGACTTCCAAGTGTTGGATGATGCATCTGGTGGGCGGTGGCAGCGATACAGTGACCGCATCCGTAACCTGCAATCCAAGATGGATGAGGTAGCTGATGTGGATGAGGACCTATATGGCAAACTCCGGGATCGACGCTTAGAGACAGAAGCTACGCAAGCACAGTTGATTGAGCTGATGAAGGCTGAAGGTAAAGTAGACCCCGCCATCGCTGACCGTGCAAACGCCAATTGGAAGGCGGGTATGGCTCAGGAAGATGTTAGCAATGCCGCGCGCACATCCACTAAGCAGGTTGTGGTTGATGGCAAGGTGCAGACTATTACCGATCCCGACGGCTTTGCCAATCGCTTACAAAAGCTGAACGATACGCCATCTATGCCGAATCCTGATGGCAGTGCAAAACCATCCCGCTTAACACAAGCGTTTAGTGGTGACAAGGATGCAGCTGATAAGTTTGTTCGAACTGCAGGAAAAGACCAAGAACTTGCACAGGCTATTAAGGACTTTGTACCGCAGCTTCCAGAAGGTAGAACTGCCATGCAGAACCTGATTGCCAACAACACTATTGGTTACAGGACCCGCATTCTCGGAACCGAGAAGGGTAAGACCGATTGGAGCGGGGTCGCCAAGGAATTCGATATGCTTGGCTCAGATAAGCAGCAGGTGCTGTTCAAGGAAGAACTGCCGCAGGTTTGCCAATACATCAAGACTCAAGCACTCAAGCAGCTCTGGGGTACAGGAGCAAAGTGGGCTGGACGTGCAGTGGTGGCGTTGCCTGTCCCTTCTTACGTAGGGGTCAAGATCCTACACAACGTCCTATCCGGCGACAACTAACTTTAACTTCTTCGATAGTCCAGTGAAGGATCTTTAATGGCAGACGTTCAAGCAACAGTTCCAAGTCAGGAATCGCAGAGTAACGATGCGGGCGCAGGGGCACCGCAAACCCAGAATCGTGGTGTGTCTCTCCCGGCCGGCCAGTTCGCGGCGGCCAAGTCCACAGCGCAGAACATGCTGCCCGACACCCAGGCTCAGGCGCCGGCTCAGGCTCAACCCAATGTGCAGGCGCAGCCGGCTCAGGCTCAAGTTCCGGATCATCAGATGGAAGATCTCTATCGGGCCATGGCGAATGATCCCGCCTATCAGGGCATGGGCTATGCGCAGCGGCAAGCGGCGATCTCTAAAGACATCGCCCCGCTGGAAGCGCATCCGAAGCTGATGCAGACGATCCTGCGAGGGCTCGGCTACGTGGCGTCGCCAGGAGACCTGCCATCACAATACGATCTGGACGTCGAGGATATGAAGTCCAAACAGGGCTTCGGTGAGGGGTTACTCGCCGGTCACTGACCTCGCCGCGGCCGTGAAGAAGGGAATCCCCGAACACGGGGCCTTGCAGCCAATGATTGATCAGCAGGCGGCCCGAGACCGGGGCGAAAGACGCCCGGCCTACTGGACGACATCAAGGCCATGATCGACGAGTTCAAGGCCAGACCCGATTATGCCACCGGGAAGCTGATCTCGAACGCCCTCCTGCTTTGGTCGGGCTCTAAAGCCAACCCCGAAGCGGGCGTTGCTGAAGACCTGCACGCTGGCAGACAGCTGGTAACGGTCGATCGCCTGAAGGGTCAGATGGGCGAGCCTATCCCTGCCGATCAAATGGCCCCGATTCTTCTGCACCTCGCGTAGAAGCACCGGAAAGACAGCCGCGCGCATCGGTGCCTACGTAACGCCTCTCAAAGCTACGGCAAGTGAGGGTAACGGAATAACCGACTACATTAACCGCAAGACGTATGACTACAAAGTCAAACCGACCGAGGCTGCTCCTAGTGATGAAAACAGCTTTCCGAGGGAAGAACCGCACTACGCCTATCGAGTACGTAGCGTCGGACGTGAAGGCGTACCCGCTGACCAGCACGCAGCTGCGCACTGAGTGAAGCAGAGGCTCGTGGTTATGTGGAATCTCGTGGGAGCCTCAACGGGACACCACAAGAAGTGGTGAGAATTGATCTGAGCAAGATCCGCAAAGCGAGTATGAACTAAAGCCGGACCCGGCGGTCATGATTGGGTGCGGTTCATGAAAGAGCAGCCTGAAAGCGTGGTTGAAGCACTCCCTATGAAGAAGTAACCAAGGGCTCGGGCTTGAGGTCGCCAAAGAGAATGTACTCCGCGTGGCGCTGCAGGCAGATGCCGCAGAGATATACGGTGTTGCCGCGGGCGCTGAAGGCGACCACAGGCAACTCAGCAGAATAGTAAGCACTGCACTCGTCGCACTGGATGGTCGGAAGTTCGACATTGGCCACAGTCAGCATCGAGTCACCCGCAGTATCAATATACGCAGATGGCGGTGGTTGTCAACAAACTTCAGTAACAGCAGAGGGTAAATCATGTCCGTTCCAAATGTCTCTCTCACCGGCACACTGGTCGATCTAAGCGGAAATCCAGTCACCGGCAAAGTCGTTGCGACGTTGTGCAACTTCGGGACCATACCGCCGCGCGTCAGCAACACCGTTGACTTCTGCGAGACCCAGTCTACGGCTCTGGCAGCCAGCGATGGTACATTCACGTTGTCGGTCTGGGCCAATACCAGCATCGTTCCGGCGAACACGTTTTACACCATCGCTATCTTCAACGCGGATGCCAGCGGAACGCCGAGCAACACTCCCACGATCTCCGCGCCCTACCTGCTGCGCACGCCGGGCAGCTTCGCTCTTTCCACGCTGCTTCCCATCAATTCGAATCCCGGCGCGCCGCTGATCGTCGCAGCCGAGCCGAATTACGTCTTGACCAATCCGACTGCGGCCCAGACCATCAGCGGCTTTCCGTTGAACGTCTCCAGCCTTGGCAGCGAATCAGCCGGCGCCGCGGTAAGCGGCGTCATCCGGTTGGCGAACACTGACACGATCAACTGGCGCAATCATAACAACAACGCGGATCTGTCTCTGGGATTTGATTCTAGCGATCTCCTGAATCTGGTTGGAGGGTTGAAGGTTGGGACGGCTGGGCAGCTCTCTGTCGACACCGCCGGCGACTTATCCACCAGCGGCGCCATCCGTACCTCTGACAGTCTGGTCAACACAGGAACCACGGCATTGGGATCCACTGGTCAGCTGGAGGTTGATAGCTTCGGGAACGTATCCACCAGCGGATCCGTTACGGTGGGTGGCACTACTCTCACCAAAGGCGCTAACGTCACCGGCCCCGCGGCCGCCACAGATGGCAGCGCTGTTCTGTTCGACGGAACACCGGCAAGCTGCCTGAAGAACTCGGCTTCGTCCCGGTGCAGCAGGGTACAGGCGTTGCGCAGGGCAGCAACGCCGTTAAGCTGGGTCGGGATGGAAGCGGACTAGAGCCACGGTGGATGCCACTGACCTTGGCACCGCCGTCTTTGAAGCTGAGTTGGCACGAGTATGTTGAACTCCTTGAGCAGCACAGTCTCGAGTGAGATATCGGTGCAATCAGCACCTTAGCGGCACACTGAGCGGCTTGATCTCCGCTCTTACGACGCTTGTTGCCTCCCTTGAGGCGTGGGAGGCCGTTGTGATGGCCGGTGGTGGTGGTGGTGGTGGTGGTGGTGGTAGTCTTTTAATTTTTACGAAGCCGATCACACTGCCGCAGCTTCAGCGCCGGCAGCGCCCACCCTCCAACCACCACGCCGTAAAGCGCTACCACTCCCCATCAGAGGTCAGGCAATGCCCCTTACCGCAATTGAAACAGCCTCAATAGCATCCGTAGTTCGAGACACCGTAATCAGCCTCAGTGTGGTCATAGTAACGGGCTGCGTTCTCAAGTTCGCCGTCCAGTTTGGCGCCGTGAGACAATACTTCCTGGACCCTTGTTGCAGAGGCACGGGCGTGGGCAACGACACTCACCGACAACCACCTGGCGCACATTCAACCCGCCACGGAACGAACCGCCTCGGCCGTCGGCGAGTTGAAACCGACCTGCGTGTACAAGCTGTACATCTTGAGGCGGTGAAAGACAACGAAACAAGCCATCACAGTGAACTGATGGAAGCTTTGAGATCTAAGCTGTAAGCGAAATCGCGCATTATACCAAAGACAAAGGCTCCGGTAACTCGGAGCCCTTTTGTCTGTGTTTGTTTCCGGGTATCTAACCGGGTAACGCTAGAAAGTGATGGACGTATCTGATTGATAACGCGAGATATTCGAATCCCTGGGGGGCAGCCAATCTTTTCAACCACTTAGCTCCTGCCAACCCTGATTTCTTACCTACTGTGCCGTAAACTGTGCCTTAAATTCTCACCTCGCACGTTCAGCGTTTCGCTCGTTCACGAGTTGAGCCACATCCTTCAGAGCCGTGCGGATGTGGGCAGGCTGAGAATACGACAAAACTCGCAGATGCGAATGTCAGGCGTCAAATTCAGCAGCCAGCGCCGAATCGCGGCTGTCAGCGCATGCTGGAACCGAGATCCCTGTTTATCGGCGCGGCAACCTCTAACGCCGCTTTGCAAAAGGCCAAAATCAAAGGATGTGGTACAGCCTGCGACGACTTCGCTTGTGGTACAAACAGGGTTGCCAGGAAAAAAGGGTGCGAAGGCAGTTCGACGATTCTCGCTTCCCCATCCGCATCGCGTCCGGTGATGATCAGTCCAGCGGCTTCGATGGCTTTCTGGTAGACCGGGTTCATGCCGAAGCTGCAGCGGTAGGTCTCTACTCTGCGCGCGCTTCCGTAGTACTGTGCTGCCCGCGACCCAGTTTTGATCACGACCTCGCCGTCCTTTCCAACCAGCGAACAGGTGAGCCGATGCACGACCGCCGTGGCGGCATCGGGTTCATACTCGGCGTGCGCGGCATCGGCCACACCCATCACATTGCGCGAGAACTCCAGCACGGCATGTTGAAAGCCACCGCAGGTGCCGAGAAACGGAACGCCGTTCTCGCGAGCATAGCGAATGCCCGCGAGGGCGCCATCCAGGCTGCTATACGGGCTTCCCGGGCTGCACCAGAGAGCTTGGTAGTTGTGGTAGTCATGCGAAAGATCGGTTGCGAGCCAATCAATTTCAACGGGCTGCCCGAGAGCTTGAGCGGCGTGCCGGATCGAGTCGTCGGTGGCCGGGTGGAGTGGATAGTCGGGGTTGTAGTCGCCGATGATGCCGATTCTTGTGGTTTTCATAAACTCAACTTTGCCGGTAGACTATTGCTGAGTCAAATCGAACAAGTCGATTTCCTATATGAAGAAAATAGAACCATCATTGCAAGCGCTAAAATTGCTTGCTGCGTTGGCAACAGACGGCAAGCTTCGAAAA
Organism: uncultured Acidobacteriota bacterium; assembly: GCA_963786555.1. Taxonomy (GTDB): domain Bacteria; phylum Acidobacteriota; class Terriglobia; order Terriglobales; family Acidobacteriaceae; genus CAWBRT01. Next base: position 114,864 of record CAWAZO010000001.1, on the reverse strand, counting down.
GCGTCTCGCCGTCTGGGTATGTCCCAATCCGCTGCCAGCCACGCCCTCAGCACATTGGAGAAAAATTTGGGCGCGGCCCTGTTTGTGCGCGACCCCAAAGGCCTGAAGTTATCGGAAACGGGCACTCAGGTATTGCCGCATGTGCGCAAAATTCTGGATGGCCTGGATGCGGTGAGGGCGGAAGTCTCAGGGCTAGTTCATTTGCAAACGGGGACGCTGCGGGTGGCAGCCGTTCCAACTCTGGCTGCGACGATCGCGCCGCGTTTGATCAGCGAATACAAAGCGCTCTATCCCGGTATAGAGGTTTCCTTATTTGAAGGCACGGATGACGAAGTACGCGATTGGGTGCTCAACGGAGTCGCGCAGGTCGGCTTTGCCGCGCTGCCGGTTCCAGGCCTGCGTTGTCAGGAAATCACACACGATGAGTGGCTGGCGTTAGTACCGGCCAGTGATTTTCGGCAGCGGCAAAAGATCAGTCTTGCCGCTCTCAGCCGATGCAATTTTCTTATTTCGGGCGGCGGATGCGAGCCCTACATCCAGAAGCTGTTCGAAGAGGCGGGATTGGATTTCCCCTCGCATCGGACGGTTAAGCAGTTGAGCACGATTCAAGCAATGGTCGCCGAAAATCTGGGGGTCAGCCTGGTGCCGAGCCTCTCGGTGGCGGTCTTGCCCGGAGGAACACGTATCTTGCGGCTTGCGCCACGCAAGTTCCGGAGGATCGGCCTGTTGCAGCCTCTCGATTCCACAGCGTTGCCGGTCGTGGAGGCATGGGTGAAGTTGACGGAAGATCATTTTCGTAAAAAGTCCATCATCGCACCTGCCCGGAGATCTCGCGGGGAGGGCCATGGTTCTCCCCACTCGAGCCGTGGGAAATAGCTCGATCTGGCGGCGAGAATTATGACCGGAACTCCTGATTCAGATCGTGGCATGTTTCGTCTGCGAAAAGCCTTGGTCATGAATGGGAGCGTTACGATCCCGCAGAAATCCTCCGCCGCGTCCTGCGCCAACCGCTTGGATCTCGGCCAGGATCGAGAGTGCTATTTGCTCGGGAGTATCGCCTCCAATATCCAAACCTGCGGGCGTATGGATTGACGGCATGCTCGTCATTTCAGAGCGTGCGGCAACAGATCGCGCATTGGATGAGGGGGCGGAGTCGCAACCCATCTTGAGTAAAGAATCCATGAGCTCATGCGAGCGATGTTTAGGTCCCAGTAAGCCGATGTAGAAGGCACCGCTGGAGAGCGCCGCATTCAAGGCGCGCAGGTCGTACGCAACGTTGTGAGTCGCAATAACACAGGCAAGGCCGGGAGCAAATTCGATTCGCTCAAAAACCCGGCTGGGGATGTCGCGGGAGAAAACAACAGACTCAGGAAGCAATCCGCAAATTCGAGAGATGGTCCCGGGACGCTCGTCGACCACAGTAACGCGAAATCCCAGTGCATGCGCACAACCGGCTAAGGGTATGGCCTCGGGTCCCGCACCGAAGAGAATCAAATTCCGGGCGGGAGCGATGTATTCGCACAACAACTGCGAGCAATCTGCGGCGCACTCGACGGTGCGCGTCTGTGCGGCGCGTAAACAACCGCTGGCAGTGTGGGAGATGAAGTCAATCAGACGGGGCGACAGTCCGGCGCGAGTTTCGAGTTGTCCCGATTGAAGGAGTGCGACGGCTCCTGTGGTGATACCGCTAAAAGAGGTCACCAACATGGCTGGCTGCCGGCGGGAGTGAATCCGCTTAAGGTAGTGCAAATGCGGCGAGCCTGTAGAGATGGGTTCAAGGTGGATTACAACCTCTCCACCGCAGCCAAGACCGAAGCTTTCGCCCGTTTCCGCGGTATCGTATCGCAAGAGCTTGGGGCGGTCTTCGACGATGGTCAATCGGCTCTTCTGAATGACATCGCGCTCGAGACACCCTCCGCTAATGCAGCCAGCCACAACGCCGTCCTCGCGAGTGAGCAAGCGCGCGCCCGGTCGGCGATAACTGGATCCGGAGATAGCAACAATTGTGGCAAGAGCAGAGCGAAGGCCGCGCTGTAATCCCTGCTCTGCCAAGGCTATGATTTGAGTCAACTCATTTGGCGATAGCACGTTCGATTTCCTACCCCAGTTCGCCTGCTTTATCTGTCGCAACATCCTGCTGAGTAAAAGTGCCGATCAAGTCGTGGTATTGCCAGCCTGTGATGGCGAGCACGGGCTGTCGATCGATCTTTGCATCGTAAAGTCCGTTCAGGAAATGAATGGCACCGGCTGTCATGAGGTTACGGCTCCGAGTCGCAGATGGTTTGCACTGTTAGGATGCGCAGCAAGAAGGCATCAGTTTGCTTGCGCGCAGGCGTGTGCGCGGCAGCATCGCCGCTGGACATGCGGTTCTCCGATACAAGTAGAAAAAAGTCAACCTCGCCGATGTATGCGGCATCCGAAAGGCAACACAACGCCCGAAACAGGATGAGCCATGCAGGACGATTCAAAGATTGCGGGCCCGACCAATGAGGCTTTGCCCGAAGTGCGGTCTAAAGAACAGCTCGAAGTGGGGTTTGAAGAACAAGAAGAGATTCCACGCGAGACCATGCGACTTCGTCCCGGAGCACGATGCGAGTGGCCCGTCTCCCGGCGCGAGTTTTTGAAGGGCGCGAGCACCGCACTGGGAGCATGCGTGATTTCGCCTATGGTGGTTGTACCTTTGGCGCAGGCAGAAATTCCGGTGCCCGCGATGAATCCAGTGCCGGTAAGCCTGACAGTCAATGGCGAGCACAAGCAGTTAAACATTGATCCGAGAACGTCTCTGCTGGACTTGCTGCGCGAGGACCTGAAGCTCACGGGAACCAAGAAGGGGTGCGACCACGGGCAGTGTGGCGCGTGTACTGTGCTGGTGAATGGCCGACGCATGAATAGCTGTCTGGCACTGGCCGTGTCACACGATGGCCAGGAACTAACCACCATTGAAGGCCTTGCGAAGGGCGATGCGCTCAATCCAGTGCAGCAGGCTTTCCTCGACCATGATGGATTTCAGTGCGGATATTGCACTCCGGGGCAAATCATTTCAGCCGTGGCTCTGCTCGATGAAGCCGAAAAAGGGTCGGCGAGCTTTGTCACCGTTGACTTGGGCAAGAGTGGTCCTGCCGATCTCACCGATGACGAGATTCGTGAACGCATGAGCGGCAACATCTGCCGCTGCGGGGCTTACCCAGGCATCGTGGCCGCAGTGCGGCAGGCGCACGCACGTGGGCGTGGTGGAGCGTCGCCTGACGGCCAGCAGGCAAAAGGAGAAATCAGTGCAGCCCTTTGAATATCAGCGTGTGCGCGATCCGCAGGAGGCTGTCACCGCAATCGGTGCTGTACGGACGGCGAAATTCCTTGCTGGAGGAACCAACCTGGTTGACCTCATGAAGCAGGGAGTCGAACTGCCAACGCATCTGGTCGATATCAATCGGCTCGATCTGGCGAAGATCGAAGCGCTGCCTGATGGTGGCGTAAGACTGGGTGCGTTGGCGAGAAACTCTGATACGGCAGACCATCCGCTGATCCGCCAGCGCTATCCGCTGCTTGCCCAAGCAATCCTCGCCGGAGCTTCTCCGCAGTTGCGCAACGCCGCAACGAACGGGGGAAACCTTCTGCAACGGACTCGCTGCTACTACTTCTATGACCCTGCGTTTGAGCAGTGCAACAAGCGAAAGCCGGGTTCTGGATGCGCCGCTATCCACGGTTATAACCGCATTCACGCGATCCTGGGGACGAGCACGGAATGTATCGCAACCCATCCCTCCGATATGTGTGTGGCGCTGGCCGCGCTGGCGGCAACGGTTATTGTGCGCGGCGCGAGAGGAGAACGGAAGATTCCATTTGCGGACTTTCATCGGCTTCCGGGCAACACACCTCAGATGGATACGAACTTGCGTGCGGACGAGTTGATTCTGGCGATTGATCTGCCTGCGAGCCCCTATTCCGCCCACTCGGCTTATGTAAAGGTGCGCGATCGGGGCAGCTACGCTTTCGCGCTGGTATCGGCGGCCGCGGCGCTTGAGTTGAGCGCTGGATCGATTCGCAGCGCGCGACTCGCACTGGGCGGTGTTGCCCATAAACCTTGGCGCTCGCCGAAGGCTGAAGCGCTGCTGAGCGGCAGGCAAGCGGGAGAGGAAGCCTACCGCGCGGCTGCGGATGAGATTCTCGCAGGGGCAAAAACATACGAGCACAACGCCTTCAAGTTGGCGATGGCAAAGGAAACGATCGTGCGCGCATTCACTCTGGCCGCGAACCATGGAGAGAAAGCATGACGACCATTGGGGAATCGATTACGCGTGTGGACGGAAGGGCGAAGGTGACTGGCGCGGCGAAGTACTCGGCTGAATTTGAGATACCGAATCTCGCTTATGCTGTGATGGTTACAAGCACGATTCCGAACGGACGCATTCAGCGCATGGACACGCGGGCTGCCGAGAACGCACCTGGAGTGCTCTCGGTCATGACTCCCGCCAACGCCCCCAAACTCCCGCGGGGAGGCAAAGCCGCCGTTCATCCACCCGCCGGACGGGTGCTTACGCTGCTGCAGGATACGTTAGTACATTACAACAATCAGCCGATTGCCGTCGTAGTTGCGGAAACCCTGAACCAGGCAATCTACGCCGCGTCCGTTGTAAGAGTTCGCTATGAATTAGCACCGGCGAAGCTCGATTTTCAAGGCGGTTTCGCGACGTCCCATCCGGGAGGCCACGGACATGATCCGGCCGACCTTGCGACTGGACACTTTGATAACGGGCTGGCCGCGGCAGAGGTCAAGGTCGATGAGGTGTACCTCACTCCTATGCAAAATCACAATCCCATGGAGCCGCACGCGACGATTGCGCAGTGGGAAGGCGAGAAGCTGACTCTGCACGATGCCACCCAATACATCAGCGGAGTAAAACAAACGGTCGCGAAAGCTATCGGCCTTCCCGAAGACAATGTGCGGGTGATTTGTCCGTATGTTGGCGGCGGCTTCGGCTGCAAAGGTTCAACTTGGTCGCACGTAGTTTTGGCTGCGATGGCCTCCAAGGTTGTGAATCGTCCCGTGAAACTCGTGCTGGAGCGTCCGCAGATGTTCGGGCCGGTCGGAGGACGTCCGCAAACGCATCAGCACATTGTCCTGGGGGCGCGTCGCGACGGCACGCTGACCGCCATGAGGCATGACGTGCATTCGCATACGTCGGTGATCGAGGATTTTACGGAACCAAGTTCTTCCGTAACGCGCGTGCTCTATGCGAGCCCCGCGATACGGACTTCGCAACGGTTGGTGCCGCTGACGGTGGGGACACCGACTTTTCAGCGCGCGCCGGGAGAATCGACCGGGAGCTTTGCGCTTGAGATCGCGATGGACGAACTTGCGGTAAAGCTCAAGATGGACCCGGTCGCACTTCGCCTGAAAAACTATGCAGAAAAAGATCCGAGCAGCAGCAAGCCTTTTTCTAGCAAGCATCTTCGCGAGTGCTACGAACAGGGGGCGGAACGCTTCGGCTGGGCGAAACGTAATCCCCAGCCGCGATCTACGAAGCAAGGGCACAATCTTATCGGGTGGGGTGCGGCAACGGCGACCTACCCGGCCAACCGCTCGGGAGCATCGGCGCTTGTGCGGTTCGAACCGAATGGCAGGGTGACCGTCGTTTCAGGCTCTCAGGACCTTGGAACCGGCACTTACACGATCATGGCGCAGACGGCAGCCGCTACGCTGAATCTACCCGTTGAGTTGGTCGACGCAAGGTTGGGCGATTCAAATATGCCGAAGGCCCCCGTCTCCGGCGGTTCGCAATCTGCCGCCAGCGTGATGCCTGCTGTGCAGGACGCGGCAAAACAGGCACAACTCAAATTATTGACAGCGGCGTCAGTCGATCGGGCGTCACCACTGCACGGTGTACCAGCCGACGAACTCGACTTTAAGAATGGGAGAATGATTCGCAAGGGACAACCTGGGAATGGGGAGGGCTTTGCTGAATTTCTATCACGCAACGGAGGTCATCCCATTGGCGCGACTGCAACGGCAGAAAAAGATCAGGATACCGAACAGTATTCCACCCATTCGTGGGGAGCTGTATTCGCAGAGGTTGCGGTAGATGAGTCGCTAGGGATGGCTCATGTGCGCCGCGTGACCGCCGTGTACGACATTGGCACGCTGCTAAGCGGAAAGACGGGTAGAAGCCAGTTGATCGGAGGGATTGTCTGGGGAGTGAGTTTTGCGCTGCATGAGTCCACCCATCTAGACGCGCGCGCAGGCCGGGCAGTAAATGCCAACCTGGCCGAGTATCACGTGCCCGTGAACGCTGATATTGGTGACATCGACGTGGCCGTGCTCAATATTCCAGACACAAAATTCAATCCCCTCGGTGCTCGAGGGATTGGAGAAATAGGAATTACCGGTGCTGCCGCCGCGGTGGCAAATGCAATTTACCACGCTACAGGCAAGCGGATTCGTAGCTCTCCGATCACGCCCGATCTCCTGATCGCATAACGTTGTAAGCACGGACGAAATCACCTCCGCCTGTTCCCGAATTCTGTATCCACACCGTGGAGACCACGGTGTTAGGGTGCCCGCTCCGAAAATTTGCGGATTAGATATAATCTAAATAGTATGGACGCCGGGGCGATTAAACGGTCCCTGGAAGGTAGCGGGTTGCGGTGCACTCCGCAGCGCTACGCAGTGATGGCGTTCTTGATGGAGCACAACAGCCATCCCACGGCTGCGGAAATCTTCGAAGCCGTGAATCGCGTGGATCCGCGCTCTTCAAGGGCCACAACTTATAACAATCTGCGGGACTTGGTGAAGGCGGGGTTGGTGCGTGAAGTGGCCATCGAGGGCCGCGCCGCGCGCTTCGATGCGAAAGGCATGCGGCATCACCACTTCATCTGTGACCGTTGCGGCAAGGTTGAGGACATGGAGTGGTACGACGTGCCCAGGCCTGCCTCGGGCTCCCTCGGTAAGCGGATGGTTCGCGAATGCGAATTGATTTTCCGGGGACTCTGCACGAAGTGCAATGGTGCGGCCGGCGAGTGTAGCCGGCGGCGTAGCGCGAATGGGAAAGCAAGGATCGGTTCGTAGTTCAGCCCACTTTTTTAAACTAATTCGAAGGAGGCAAACAAATGGATAAAACACCTACCTCGGTAGCTCCCCCGCCTGTTCCCACTGAGCAGGAGCAAAAGTTGGCGGGCGAAGCCACGTGCCCGGTGACGGGCGGATCTCACAAGCGCAATACATTTGGGGCCATGTCGAATGCGGGTTGGTGGCCGAATCAGCTGAACCTGAAGATGCTCAACCAGCACTCCCCCCTGTCGAATCCTATGGACAAGGAGTTCAACTACGCGGAAGAGTTCAAGAGCCTCGACCTGAATGCCGTGATTAAGGACCTCCGTGCCTTGATGACGGATTCGCAGGATTGGTGGCCGGCGGACTTTGGCCACTATGGGCCGTTGTTCATCCGTATGGCGTGGCATAGCGCAGGCACGTACCGTATCGCCGATGGCCGCGGGGGCGCGGGCGCCGGAGCGCAGCGATTTGCGCCACTTAATAGCTGGCCGGACAACGTGAACCTCGACAAGGCGCGCCGATTGCTCTGGCCGATCAAGCAGAAGTACGGCCGGAAAATCTCGTGGGCCGACCTTATGATTCTCACCGGCAACGTCGCATTGGAGTCGATGGGATTCAAGACCTTCGGTTTCGGCGGCGGGCGGGTGGACATTTGGGAGCCGGAAGAAGACATTTACTGGGGGCCTGAGGGCAAGTGGCTGGCAGACGAGCGCTACAGCGGCGACCGTCAGCTCGAAAATCCTCTCGGCGCGGTTCAAATGGGACTTATCTACGTGAATCCGGAAGGGCCGAACGGAAATCCGGACCCGATTGCCGCGGCACGGGACATCCGGGAGACTTTCGCCCGCATGGCGATGAACGACGAAGAAACAGTTGCGCTGATTGCCGGCGGTCACTCGTTCGGCAAAACCCACGGCGCCGGCGATGCGGCACTGGTGGGCCCAGAGCCGGAAGCCGCCGGCATCGAGGAGCAGGGCCTCGGCTGGAAGAGCAGCTTTGGCATCGGCAAAGGGGGTGACGCGATTGGCAGCGGCCTGGAAGTCATCTGGACCACCACGCCTACGAAGTGGAGCAACAACTTCTTCGAGAACCTGTTCGGCTACGAATGGGAACTGACCAAGAGCCCGGCCGGGGCGCATCAGTGGAGACCGAAGAATGGCGCAGGTGCCGGTACGGTGCCGGATGCTCACGATCCATCCAAGCATCGCGCCCCCACCATGCTGACCACCGATCTCTCCTTGCGCTTCGACCCTGCTTACGAGAAGATTTCACGGCGCTTCTACGAGCATCCGGATCAGTTCGCAGACGCGTTCGCCCGGGCGTGGTTCAAGCTGACGCATCGTGACATGGGCCCGGTCACCCGCTACCTGGGCCCGCTGGTGCCCAAGGAAGAGCTGATCTGGCAAGACCCTGTTCCCGCTGTGGATTATCCGCTGATCGGCGAGCAGGACATCGCTGCCCTGAAGGCCAAGATCCTCGCGTCAGGACTTTCCATCTCACAACTGGTCACGACGGCTTGGGCGTCGGCGACAACGTTCCGCGGCAGCGACAAGCGCGGCGGCGCTAACGGGGCGCGCATTCGCCTCGCGCCACAGAAGGACTGGGAAGTGAATCAACCAGCCGAACTGGCGAAGGTCCTTCAGAAGCTGGAGGCAATTCAGCAGGATTTCAACCGCGCGCAGTCCGGCGGGAAGAAGGTCTCGCTGGCTGACCTGATCGTTCTGGGCGGCTGCGCAGCCGTCGAGGAAGCTGCAAAAAAGGCCGGATACGCGGTGAAGGTTCCCTTCAAGCCGGGGCGCACGGACGCCATGCAGGAGCAGACCGATGTGCATTCGTTCGCCGTACTGGAGCCGGCCGCGGACGGGTTCCGCAACTATCTCCGGAAGGGAATTGAGGGAACGGCGGCTGAGCTGCTGGTGGATCGAGCGAACCTGCTGACCCTGACGGCTCCCGAGATGACGGTTCTGCTGGGCGGCATGCGCGCCCTGAATGCAAACTTTGGGCATTCCAAACATGGCGTTTTCACCAAGCGGCCGGAGACATTGACGAATGATTTCTTCGTCAACCTGCTCGACATGAACACGAAGTGGCAGAAGTCCGCCACCTCTGAAGGCGTGTTGGAGGGGCGTGATCGGGCGACGGGCGACCTCAAGTGGACGGGCACCGTTGTCGATCTCGTCTTCGGTTCGAACTCACAGCTCCGAGCCATCGCGGAGGTCTATGCGTGCAGCGACTCGAAGGAAGTGTTTGTGAAGGACTTCGTGGCTGCGTGGAACAAGGTGATGAACCTTGATCGCTACGACCTTGCCTGAGTGCGGCGGAGCGTAAAACGCGATTGGTGGACGGACGGTTGTGCTCAATTCCGGGCGTTTTGTGTGCTGTCACCTTTTCGCGTGCGAACAAAGAATGAGGGCGGCAAGCGCGAGTACATGCAAATCTCGCGCTTACCGCCCTCGCACTTTTGTGTCTAAGTCTTCGTCGCGAACGCTATGTCTTTTCTAGCCCCAACCCGAATCTGCGTAGACAGCTTTTTGCGATGCGAATATACCCGATCAGATTTTCACGCTGGGCAATCCGTCTTGCGGCTTGTTCGGCGACGCTTACGGCAACACCTTGCCGGGGTTCATGATTCCAAGCGGATCGAGTGCATTTTTAATCTTGCGCATGGTGTCTAATTCTGCTCCACCGCGCCACTTTGCGATCATGTAAGGCTTCAATTGGCCGATGCCGTGTTCCGCGGAGAAACTGCCATCGAATTCGCGGACCACGTCCATCACCGTTCCCATGATCTCGTGATCCGTCCTCTTGAATTCGTTGTGATCGGCACCGATGGGCGGCGTTAAATTGAAATGCGTGTTGCCATCGCCCATGTGCCCGTAGGCCATGACCCGAATGCCAGGGAATCGGCGTTCACATTCGGCTTTGGCGCGCGTGATAAACTCTGGCGTCTTCGATACCGGTACGGTGACATCATTCTTGATCGAGGGGCCTTCGTGAGCCTGGGCGTCGGTTACAGCTTCGCGCAACTCCCACACCGCGCGACGTTCAGCGGCGGTTCCAGCCATCGCTGCATCCTGAACTAACCCGGCATCCATCGCCTTCTCCAACACCGACTCCAGTTTTTCGCGCAAGCCGGAATCGGAAGCGGTGTTGGCCAACTCCACGATCGCATAGTGCTGTGCGGTTTTCTCCAGCGGCAACCGGATTCCCGGATAATACTTCAGTACAAGGTCGACAATTCCCGTGTTCAGATACTCAAAGGCTTGCACAAGATCATGGTGTTCTTTGCGGAAGAGCACCAGTAAGTCAAGCGCCGCCTGCACCGATGACACGGCGCAAAACGCCAAGGCAAGCTCATGCGGACGCGGAGCCAGCTTCAACACCACTCCGGTGATAATTCCCAACGTACCTTCGGCGCCGGCGAAGAGATGCCGAAGACAGTAACCAGTGTTATCCTTCCGCAGCCGGCGTAAGCCATTCCATATTTGTCCATCCGGCAGGACGACCTCCAGGCCGAGCACGAAGTCGCGTGTATTGCCATAACGCAGGGTGTTATTTCCGCCGGCATTGGTGGAGACTACGGCGCCAATCTGTGCTGTGCCCTCCGATCCCATCGCCAGCGTAATCATGCAGTCCTCGACCCCAGCCGCGTCCTGCGCAGCCTTGAGCGTGACTCCGCCATCGACCGTCATCGTCAAATCCACGGGATCAAGATTTCGAATCTTGTTCATGCGCGATAGCGCAATTACGATTTGACTGCCATCCGCGCTCGGCGTCGCTCCGCCCATGAGGCTGGTATTCCCACCTTGCGGCACAATCCCTATGTGGCGTTCTGCACAAAGTCGAACCACTGCTGCCACTTCTTCCGTAGTTTCCGGACGAACCACCGCCGGAGTGCTTCCTTTGTAGAGGTGACGGTAATCCTCACAGAAAGCAGCCGTGTCCTTGGGATCCGTTAAAAGGCCCTTTTCGCCCACAATCTTCAACAGTGCTGAATAGAGCCCCTCGCGCGCTCTATCGGTAGCTACTGACATTTTCCGCTCCTTTAAGAAAAGCCCTAACCCGCCGTGCTTCAGCGCACGGGGTTTCGATGCGGCGTTATCAAGCTTTGGAATCTGGAACCGAAGACGAATCCCCGGCCGTTTGCGGAGTCTCTTCCTGCAGTTCCACGGTAATCGCGAAGTCAGGACAAATTGTGGCGCACTTCATGCAGCCGCTGCAATTCTCCACGTGCTCTGCGTTCATGTAGACATAACCGGCTTTGTTGAACAAGCCCGAGCTCGCAAATACACCCTGCTCGCAGATTTCCCGGCAGTAATCGCATTCCTTGCACAGCGCCGAATCGACTTCGACTTTATAGATTCTTTTTCCGGCCTGCGTCATACGGTCACGCCCCTCTTTTCCTTGACTTCGGCGGCAACTTCCATTCCGCGTCGAACCGCCTCGATATTCTTATCCGCACCCTTCGAAAAACTCTGCCGGATGGCTTCCGCCAGACTGTCAAAGCTGAGGACGCCGCCCAAAGCGATGATGACGCCCAGAGCCATCATGTTCGCCGCGCAGCCGGCCTTTGCCGCCAACTCGGCAAACGGGATCGCATAGAGTCCGGCACGTTCGCCGAGATCGGCCAGACTGCTTTCGTAGAACATGGCAATGCTCGGGGTGGCTTGCGCGTATTTCTTGATCGCCATGTCGCCAAGCGCAAGAATCACATCAGGGTGTTGCACCTGCTGAAAGACAATTTCCTCTCGGTCGATCACCAGCTCGGTGGTGATCAGTCCACCGCGCTGAGAATCTCCCAAAAGCGATTGCGTCTGGGCGACATTGTTGCCTTCCAGAATTGCAGCCAATCCCAAGACTCTAGCGCTCAACGCTATTCCCTGGCCGCCCGATCCTGCCAAAATCACTTCATATCTCTGCTTCACTTTTGTTTGCCTGCCGATTCGCTCTGGACTCGAGCTTGGATTTCGCGATAACGAGCGATGAAGTCTGGAGCCTGTTTGCTCACCAGCTTGCCGGTGCGAAAATACCCGTCTTCTTCAGCATTCGCCAGCTTGTCGTACTGGCTCGCCGGGATTCCCTTTTCTTTCAGCCAGCGAAGCATGGCAACCGGTTCACGCATGTTGTTCCGTGGACCGTAGAGCGTGGTACAGGGGCTGACGACTTCGACCAGCGAAAAGCCCTTGTTGGCCAGCGCTTCCTTCATGCGGTTCTTGAGCGCCAGGCCGTTATAGATCGTCTCGCGCGCCACGTAATTCGCGCCGGCGGCTTCCGCCAGCGCACAAATATCAAAAGCGCGTTCCGGATTGCCGTACGACGTGGTGCTGGTGATGCGGCCCGCCGGAGTCATCGCCGACTGCTGTCCGCCGGTCATTCCATAGTTGAGATTGTTGACGATGATCGCCGTGAGATCCATGTTGCGGCGCGCGGAATGGATCAGGTGGTTTCCACCGATCGTGGCACCGTCGCCATCTCCCATCAGGACCACCACGTGCAGATCGGGATTGGCGGCCTTGATCCCGGTAGCATAGGCCAAAGCCCGGCCGTGAGTGACGTGCATGGCGCTGGTGCGGATGTACATGTCAGCCTTGCCCCAGCAGCCGATTCCGGTCACCACCACCACCTGGTTGTTCGCGTATTCCAGCTCTTCGAATGCCCGCAGCAGCGCTTTCAGGGCGACACCGTTCCCGCAACCGGAGCACCACTGGTGAGGAAGCGCACTCTGTTTCAGATATTTAAGTCCCGTAGCAACAGCCATGCCCATCGCCTCCTACTTCGCCCCGGCGGCGAAGTTGCCGGGGGTACCTTGAATTGCCTGCAGTATCGCTTGCGGAAACATGACTTCTCCGTTGAAAGTGTTCACCTTCTTCAGTTCCACGGAATGTCCCACCGCTTTCAAAACCTCGCCGGCAAGCTGCCCGGCGTAGTTCATTTCGGCGACAATGACGGTTTTCGCCTTGGCGGCGGCCGCCATGATTTCCTTGTCCGGGAACGGCCAGATGGTAATCAACTGGAGCACTCCCACCTTAACGCCAGACTTGCGGGCCTCCAGCGCAGCTTGGCGGGCCGTGCGAGTCACGGCGCCAGCAGCGACAATCAGCACGTCGCAATCTTCGGTATCGTAAGACCGGGTGAGCACAATCTCGTCGCGGTTCGCCTCGATCTTCCGATGCAGATGACTGATGCGCCGCGCGGCATTCGCCGGATCGGTGCTGGCGTAGCCGTTCACCCCGTGCATCGAGGTCGTGATGTGGAAAGTGTAATCTCCGCCAAAAGACGCCAGCGGCGCAGCGCCGTCGATGTCAAAGTTAAAAGGCAAATAATCGTCAGGCGGCACCGTGGGTTTCACGCGATCGATCACCGGGAGCTCGCCGGGCGCGGGGAAGATGAAGTTTTCCCGCATGTGGCCGACGATTTCATCCGCGGCCAGCACGACGGGAGTGCGAAACTTCTCCGATAGATTGAATGCCTGCACCGTGAGAGAAAAGCACTCCGCCACCGAAGCCGGCGCCAGCGCGATTAAAGTCTGATCCCCATGCCGTCCCCAGCGGATTTGCATGTAGTCCGACTGCGCCGGCCTGGTTGCCAGCCCGGTGCTGGGACCGGAACGCTGGACGTCCACCAGCACGCAGGGAACTTCGCCCATGATCGCCACGCCCAAATTCTCCTGCATCAGCGAGAATCCGGGACCGCTGGTGGCCGTAAACGACTTTGTGCCGGCCAGCGACGCTCCAATCACCGCCCCGATGCTGGCAATTTCGTCTTCCATCTGCATGTACATTCCGCCCAGCTTTGGCAGGCGGCGTGAGCTTATGTCGGCAATTTCAGACGAAGGCGTAATCGGATAGCCGGCGTAAAATCGCGCGCCGGCATAGAAAGCGCCTTCGGCAATTGCCTGGTTCCCTTGAATCAGCTTGGCTACCTTTTCCAATTCTCAAGCTCCTTAGAGTAATGCGGCAGAGTTATGCGCTAGCGGCAGTTTGCTCGGATATTCCCTTCAACGGCCGATCCGGACGAACAAATGCCCAGCAGGTCGCGCCTACAATCCCCGAAAATGCGGTCACCATGATGGCAGCTTTCCAGCCCCAATCCGTTGCCACCCAGGCAACCACCATGGGGGCCAAACCGCCGAGCAGATTACCCAGGAAGTTCATCCAACCGGAAACGGATCCTGAGAACTTTCCGCCCAGGTCCGAGGCGCTTGTCCAACTGGAATTCATGCTGAATCCCAGGAACGCCAGAGCGAACGCCAGCCAGCCAATGGTTGGAACCTTGCCGTTCGACATGGCCGTCATGTACAGGCCAAAGCAGCAGCAAAGCTGACCGCCTCCACCGAGCCACGCGCGCGCCTTCGATGTTGTGATCTTGTGTCCGATCAAATAATCGCTCAGCAGGCCGCAGATGACATTGCCGATGGCAAAAGCGAGTTCCGGAATTGCAGCCGCGAATCCCATCGCTTTCAGCGAAAAATGATGCGCCTCCAGCAAGTAGACCGGAAGCCAGGCGATGAAAACATACGACACAAAATTGGCCATCCCAGTTGGCCGCCAATGCACCAGAACTGCGGAGAGCGCAGGAACTGACCCCAAGGAGCGAGTTCCTTTTTCTGATTCGGGCTGGGAGCGGCTATCGGCCGGCCGTCGGCGATATGCTCCAACTCGGCTTCGTTGACATGACGGCTCTCATGCGGAAACGTCGTCAGCAGCAGGTAGTAAGCAAGGGCAATCACCAGCCCGATGCCCCAGAGAACCAGAAAATGGAGCGCCAGCCGATGTGGATCATCATCATGGTGGCTACAGGAATGCCGAATACCGGACCAAGCTTCGATCCCATCAGCATCATTCCTACGGCACGTCCGCGTTCTCGTTTCGGGAACCAGTTAAAAAAAGCGGCATTCAGGCCGGGATAGGCCGGAGCCTCACCGATTCCGAACAGGGCGCGAATCACAGCCCAAGTCCCGAATGTCCGGCAGGCGGCGGTCAAAGAGGTAAAAATGGACCACCATGCAAGCGAAAGAGGAACAATCTTGCGATGCCCGAAAAACTCGACCAACGTACCGGACGGAATCTGAAAGAGCGCATAGGAAAAGAAGAAGACAGACTGCAGAATTCCGAGTTGTACCTTGGTGAAGTGAAGTTCCTTCATGATCGATGGGGCTGCAACCGCGAGGTTGACCCGGTCGAGATAGTTCATGAAGATCATGAGCATGGCAAAAAAAGCCAGCATCCAGCGATAATTCGTTCGTTTGGCCGGCACAACAGCGCGTGCCGGTTGAGCAGCGGCAGCCTTGTTGTCCGTTGCGGTTTGCATGTCTCTCCACCACCTTGCTATGTAGTTCCGGAAATCGCCTGCTGGCCTGCGCCCTTAGTGCGCTGATTGCGGGGATTGTCCGCATTCAGCCGTTCCGGGAATTGCCCGCGACGCACGAGGCAGCTTTGCCTGGATATTTTCAGGATGGGACGCACTGCCCAAACCTACCGACTTTATTTTGTACAATGAACCCCTCGCAGTGACATGACTCACGCGAAATGGTGACATTGATCGCGCCCTCGTCAATTCTTCGGCGAATCCTTACGAACGGCCGGCAGCGTGCTGCTTTCCTATGAGTTGTTTGGCCTGCGCAGGCTCCATCGCGAGCGCTTCACGCAAGGCCGCAATCATTTCGCTGAAAGTTTTTGTGATCCTTACGTTGGCCTTGGCCAGCGCAGCATATTTCGACGCGCTCGATCCGCCTGCGCCGGAGATGATGGCACCCGCATGGCCCATCCTTTTTCCCTCCGGCGCCGTCTGCCCCGCGATGAAGGCGACAACCGGTTTCGGATAGCCATCTTCCAGGTATTTTGCGGCCTGTTCTTCGCCCGTGCCGCCAATCTCGCCGACCATGACGACGACTTTCGTCTCGTCATCTTTGGCAAACTCTTTCAAAATATCGACGAAATCCATGCCACGGATCGGGTCACCGCCAATTCCGATGCAAGTGGTCTGCCCTATGCCCATTCCCGTCAGCGTGGCCCCAATGTCGTGAGTGAGCGTCCCGCTGCGGGCGACGACCCCGACCGGTCCGGCGCTGTAAATTGAGCCGGGCATAATGCCGACCTTGGTTTTGCCAGGGCTGATCACGCCGATCGTATTGGGCCCGACCACCTTCACTCCATGCTCGTGTGCCAGTTGCTTAATATAAGCGGTGTCGTGAACCGGAACGAACTCGGTGATGACGACGACCAATGGAATACGGTTTTCGATGGCTTCGACGGCGCAGCTCTTGACCGCTTGTTGGGGAACGAGAATCAATGTTGCATCGATCCGGGTATGCTCCAGCGCTTCGGCAATGGTGTTGTAGACAGGCACTCCATCGACAACCTCTCCGCCTTTTCCCGGCGAAATGCCGGCAACCAGATTCACGCCGTAATCAAGCAAGTACCGCGTATGCATCTTCCCCATTTTTCCGGTGATGCCCTGCAACAATACCTTGGTGTCTTTATGGATCAGAATCGCCATCTTACGCGCGCCCCTCTTTCACCAGTCCCACGATCTGCTGGACTGCTTCTTCCGTGGTTCCGAATTTCACGATCGGGATGTTCCGGTCTTCCAGCAGCTTCCAGCCTTCGTCCTGGGAATGCCCGCGCATCTTGACCAGGATTTTGACCTTCGGCTTGTCGGCATCGATCACATTGGCGAGTCCGCGGGCCATCCATTCGCAGTTGTTGATGCCGCCAAAGGCGTTGACCAGCACGCCTTCGACTCCGGGCGTAGCCAGGCAGAGGCGCAGGGCCGACGCCATTTTCTCGCTCGAAATTCCGCCGCCGGTATCGAGGAAACAAGCCGGCGATGCGCCATAATGAGAAATCAGATCCATGGTGGCCATCGCGAGACCGGCGCCACTGCCCAACACGGCGATATTGCCGTTCAACTGCACGTAGTTCAGACCGGCGGACTTGGCCTTCACTTCCAGCGGAGTGCTGCCGTCGGAACGCGGCGTGATCTTCTGCCTGGACAGCGAAGAGTCATCAATCACCATCTTCGAATCGAGGGCGACGACCTCTCCCGCGGCGGTAACGACGAGAGGATTGATCTCCGCCGTCATGGCATCCGCGCCGTAAAAGACCGCAATCAACTTTTGGACGGTCTGCGTGACCTTCGGCAACAGCTCCGACGGTAAATCCGACCGCCTGAGCAGATCCATGACGTGGAAGCCTCGGACCGGTTGCGTAGGCAACAGATGCAGCTTCAAAAGTTTCTCCGGAGCTGTCTTCGCCACGCTCTCGATGTCCATGCCGCCGCTGGTGGAGAACATCAACACCGGAAGGCTATTCGTAGGATCAAATGTGATGCCGGCATAGAGTTCACGGGCGATCTCCGATTTTTCGCTGAGCAGAACACTCTCCGTCTTTTCGCCCTGAATGGTCAGCTCGAGAATCCGTCCGACCTGCTCCAACAACTCGGCTTGATTGGCTGCGATCTTGACTCCGCCTGCCTTGCCGCGTCCACCCGACAGCACCTGGGCTTTGACCACGACCGGATAGCCGATGGTTGCGACCGCATCCAATGCTTCTTGCACGGATTTGACTCGAACCGCGCGGGGAACTTTTATGCCAAACTTGGCGAAAATCTCTCTTCCCTCATATTCAAAAAGCCGCATAAATTTTCTCTTCCCTGGCTTTCGCCTCAATTTGTAAGAGCCCGCAGCCTGGCGGAACCGGACGTCGCGCCGACTTCGGATCGGTCCGCTCAGCAACGGAAAGCGAGCGAGCTCACCTTATATAAGACCCGCCAGATGGTCCTCGCCGCGCTCGCGGGCTTGCAGAATCTGGTGCCGCAACTATTTCACAGCGGCCTTTCCGGCCAAGCCCGGCTGGTGCTGCCACGTCCCGATTTCCCCAAGGTTCCCCGCCGCATCGAAAACCCACGGTTGTGGCTCGCCGAGGACCGTGATGCTTGAATTCTTACGGGCATCTTCCAGCATGCACTCGGAGATGTAAATCTCCCCAACGTGCAGGGTGTTCGGGATTCTCGCCATGCGGATATTTTTCGGGTCGGTCGAGTTGCAGGTCTTGACGGCGGCCTGGATCGCCAGCCGGTCGGAGTCCATGATCAGGCCGATGCGCGCCGAGGGCGTTACGGTCGAAGTCAGGACGTTGGCATAGGTGTACTCCAGATCGATCTTATTGAACAGCCGGCGAGTGGTGATATCGGCCATGCCTATTCCGCAGGAGTTTCCGTGGCTGCGGTCCGTCACATCCAACACCACAACGCGGGTGGCCGTAGGACCAGGATCGAGGTAAGGAGTAGGAGCACGTCCCGTGATGTAGGGGTCCATGCCGCCGCCTGAAAATTCTTTGCCCAACTGATCGACCAGCAGAATATCGAGCGGGTGAACAAGCAGCTTCGGCAAGTTGGCCTTGGACTCGATCAGCAGCTTTTTTTCTTCCTCGATGATTCGCTCGGGCGGGATGGCTGCAATTTTTGCCACCCGGTCATAGGCATTCTCAACGCTGGCCAGACCGAACAGGAAGGGCAGCTTTTCCAGTTTGACCTTGGCAATTGCCGGAACGAATTCCGCCATGTACTTGAAGCCCAAGGCATGAGCGGCATCCGCGCCCTTTTGTTTGCCTAGTCCGATGGTGATCATTTTCGCCAGACCGCTCTCGTTCGGACCGCTGAAGGCGTTGTGCGCCTTGACGCGGTTGATGACGATGATGCCGTCCGCGCCATAGGCGTTCTTGTCGACCAGCACTTCGAGGCCGTTCGGCATGACGCCCAGGCTCACAACTTCCATGGAAGAAAGAATCGGGCAGCCGGCGCTGGCTTCCGTTACTCCGAGGCCGGCCAGCACCTGCGTCTGGCCCTCGGCCGTCGCTCCTCCGTGGCTTCCCATGGCAGGCACGATGAAAGGTTTGGCCCCAAGTTTTTTGAGTTCTTCGATGGTGACTTTTACGATCAGGGCGATTTCGGCGACGCCCCGGCTTCCCACTCCAACCGCGATGCGCATGCCCGGTTTCACCCGGCCGGCGATTTCCGGGAGGCGAAGTTGTTCGCGCACAGCGGCGGCAACGTCCGGAACTTCCGGAGCTACGAACTTTTGCTTCACTCTGACCATCTTGGGCAGAGCAATATCAGCTAGCAGATCGGTAATGATTCCCATGGTGTGGCTGGCCTCTTGAGAGAAATTACAGCTCGAGGCAAAATTCCCACTGCAAAACATGAAATTTCGCCGGGTCGTAAACTTTTTGAATGTCTCAATGTTATTCCTGAGTTATTGTTACCGCAAATAAATCAAGAAGTGAAGCAGGACCAGAGGTTTAGCGATCGGCGGGGAATTAAAAGTTCTTCGGCGTTCAGGGCCCTCGACGCCGTGCACGCTTAGTCCTAGGCGATCCTGAGGCGGTTGAATACGGGCTCTTTGATGATGTCCACCAGGAGTGCAAAGACAACAGCTCCCGGGAGCGTTCCTCTCATTACGAGGAATGACAGAGGCGCCATAGCGATTCCCGCGACTTGCCATCGTCGAGGCGATCAACAGATCGCGAACGACGATGGCAGCAGCCAGAGGCTGACCACAGGCTCCGACGAGTTCGATTCGCAGAGGGAATTCCGGATAAGCCGGGAACTATCTTTCCAGAAAGTTTTATCCGTCCATTCTGGAGGCCGATCACCTATGCACCGATCATTCCGGCGATGTATAAGACCTGGCATCGCCACTGCATGCGTCATTCCCGCCAAGCGTTTCCAAGACTGTTGGTTGAAAATGCTCGGCTGCACTCAATGCTTGTCCTTACTCGTGGAGAAGAAAGTGAGCAGCGCCCGGTGCACCCGCAGGCTTCCGTTGTAGTCGATGAATCCCATCTTTCGGAACCGGTTCATGAAGTAACTCACTCTGGACCGCGTGGTGCCAACCATTTCTGCAAGTGTCTCCTGGCTCACCTTCAGGATAATCGGTTCTGTTGGCTTCGAATGCAGCCCAATGCCCGCCAGCAATAAGAGAATTCTGGCCAAGCGATTTTCGCTGGAGCTGGAGATTTGGTCTACAAGCCTTTCTTCAACTCGTCCAATACGGACAAGTAAATATGCGATAAAGAACTTCGCAAAAGCCGGTTCTTGCTGAATGATTCGCGCAAGGGTCGCCTTCTTCACTCGCGCGATGGTGGAGGACTGAACTGCGGTTGCGGTAGACATCCGCAACGATTGCTTGACCATGCAGTTTTCCCCGAAAATGTCACCCTGGCGCAAAAGGGCGATCACAGCCTTCTTTCCACTGGTGGACCTCACCGTCAGCTTCACACTGCCATGCTGGATGTAGAACATCGCATCAGCCTTATCGCCTTGCGTAAAGATGACTTGTCTGTTCTCGTAATCTCGAGTGGCCGCCCGGGGATCGGTCTTTTGAAAAAAATCTAGCAGGCTGCTGAAAAACTGTTTTCTGAGTGTGTCATCCTGAGCGTAGCGAAGGATCTGCTGTTTGCGAGCGCTGAAAGCAAAGCAGATCCTTCGGTCGTGCAACACCAGCACAACCTCAGGATGACACTTCTTATGAGTTTTTCAGCAGCCTGCTAGGGAACCTCTGAACAAGGACCTTCTGCGATCGAGAAGCTGTAGATTCCGGACAGCATCTCGGTTATGGATGTTGATTTCCGCGCCTGCCGCCGCTGCCGCGGCTTGGCGGCGGCGTCCGGAGACACTACACCGCCGCAGCCAACAGCTTCCGGCGCACCAGGAACAGGTTTACCAGGGCGAAGGCAGCGAACAGCCGGTTGGCATTCTTCGCCAAACCTCGATAGCGCACCTTCACGAATCCGAACTTGAGCTTCAAGACCCCAAACACATGCTCCACTTTCGAGCGCACGCGCGACTTCGTCCGGTTCTTGGCGCGCTCAACTTCGTCGATCCGATCTTTATAACGATAACGTTGGTTGGTCATGTCCTGGGCCGCAGGCGCGACTTCCCGAATCACCTCCGTCTGCCCGCGATAGGCCTGATCGCCCCAGACCTTGGTCTCTTCCCCGTGCAGCAACTCCGGCAGCACTGTGCTGTCGGCGACGTTGGCCGCCGTCGCTACGGCCGAGTGGACCAGCTTCGTCTTGCTGTCCACGCCAACGTGCGCCTTCATCCCGAAATACCATTGGTTCCCTTTCTTCGTCTGGTGCATCTCCGGGTCGCGCTTCTGCTCGCCGTTCTTGGTCGAGGATGGCGCATGAATGATGGTCGCGTCCACGATTGTTCCCGTCGTGATCCGCACCCCTTTACTTTGCAAATGCAAGTTCACCGCTTCCAGCATCTGGCCGCCCAGGCGGTGCTCTTCCAACAGATGGCGGAACTTGCAGACCGTGGTCTCATCCGGCACTGGCTCGCAGCCTAAGTCAATGCCCACAAACTCCCGCATCACCACGGAGTCGTATAGCGCCTCTTCCACCGCCGGGTCCGACAGGTTGAACCACTGCTGCAGAAAGTAAATGCGCAACATCCGCTCGACGCCCACCGCCGGACGGCCGTTGCCGGGCTTGGGATAATGCGGCTCGATCAGCGCACTCAACTGCTGCCACGGCACGACCAGTTCCATCTCTTCCAGAAACAGCGCACGCCGCGTCTTCTTCGTGTACCGCTCAAAGCCGGTCATCATCGCCAATGTCCTCTGCCTCATCTTCTCAACCCACCTACTCACTTGCACTCTAACCTGTGGGGTTGTGGAAAGCAGAGAACTTAATCAGAGTCTCTCTAGAGGATTAAATGTACGAGAATTATTGTCGACCATCGATACTCCTTTGGGCGATGAGGCATTCCGAGTAATGATCAATCCTAATGAACGGTAGGTTGCTGCGCTGGTCAATATCGCTCATAAAGGAGAGCTGAGAGAGAAAGAAGGAGAACAGATCCAGAGCCAGGCCCCCGCGCGGCGTGCGAGTTAGAGCCTTGTAGCCCGTGGTTGTTCGTTGCTCGTTGCTGCCGTTATTCGTGCTTTGGGGAGCAGCCGGGAGTGGACTGGCGATGATGGTTCATCATCCGTTTTTTCCTAAAATTACGAACCATAATGCATGTACATGCGTTAATCGTGGAGCACGACGCTGACCAGTGAGCTGTGAACGTGCATGCCACCGCCGTTGTAGTCAATGAAGCCTAAGTCCCTGAAACGATTGAGAAAGAAACTGACTCGCGACCGGGTTGTGCCGATCATATCGGCCAGGGTTTCCTGACTGATTTTCGCGATGAGCGGTATCGGCTTGGATTCCTGGCCAAAGTTGGCCATCAGCAGGAGAAGCCGGGCCAGCCGTTTTTCACTGGAGTTAAAGAGGTGATCCACCAAGTCCGCTTCCATGCGAATGTTGCGGGAAAGCAAATAAGCGAGAAAGCGTTCGGCAAATTCCGGTTCCTGGTGGAGCAGCGCGATCATCGCCTGCTTTGTCACTCGAATCACGGAAGCGTGGTGTACCGCCGTCGCGGTTGCCATGCGAAGCGGTTGGCCCGCCAGACAGCCCTCGCCGAAAAAGCTAGATTCCGGCAGGATGGCAACCACGGCTTCTTTGCCCTGCGCGGAAACAGCCGTGAGCTTCACCTTACCACTCTGGATGTAGAACACCGCCTCCGCGGCATCTCCTTGCGAGAAGATGGACTCAGCATCCTTGTATTCCCGACTGGTTTTTCCGGCCGCGAGTTTTGTCAGGAAAACGTGAGGATCGAATGCGGGAGTTTCTTCAGGTAACGCCCCAACCTTTGCCGAACTGAGTGTTGCTTCAGGAGCCGTCCCCGGATGCGAAGGCACGCGCTGCGTACTTGGAGCCTTCCGCTCTTTCTTTTCTATTACGACGATATCCTTGGCGGTCATAAGTATTTCTAAGCTAGTATACAGCTTGTCACTTAGGTGAGCACATCACTGCGAGGACGTATTAGCAACGTAAGCATGCTGACCTACAATTAGCGCAGGCAACAGTTTGGAGGCCTTGCCGACCCATTCTCGTATACTGATACGAGCAGGAAATCCCGAAAGGAAGCCATTGACCAATGTGGAGGATGGATCGGCGTGAATTCCTGAAGCGATGTTCGCTTACCATTCCGGCGTTGACAATTCCCGGCTATGGCCGCTTGTTGCTGAATCCGCCGAGTGCTGCAACCGCTTCGAAGGCGAGCATGCGCACTCCCGAGACGCTGGATCGTTACATCGATCCCCTGCCGATCCCGGCCAAACTGAAACCGTTCGGGACATCGAAGGATGGCTTGCACTACCGCGTAAGGATGATGGAAGTACAGCAGAAGCTGCACTCCCAGCTTCCGCCTACGAGATTGTGGGGATATGAGGGCAAATATCCCGGGCCAACCATCGAGGCGTGGAGAAACCAGGCGATCTCGGTGCGATGGGAGAACCAGTTGCCCGCGCGCCACCTTTTCGAAGTCAATGCCCGCAACGATAGCGCGATGCTGGCTCACCAGATGCGATTGTCACATTCGGCCCCCCAAGTGCGAGCCGTAACTCATCTTCATGGCGCACGCAATCGATCGCAAGACGACGGATTGCCCGAGAACTGGTACACACCCGGCCACTCCGTAACCTTTCACTACCCAAATGAGCAGCAGGCGACGACTCTCTTTTACCACGATCATGCGCTCTGCATCACCCGGCTCAACGTCTATGCCGGCCTCAGCGGCTTCTATTTGCTGCGCGACGAACAGGAACAAAAGTTAAATCTTCCTTCGGGACAATACGAAATTCCGCTGGTGCTACAGGATCGAAGTCTCGATGAGCGGGGACAACTCGTATATTCACCCACGGATGAGACAGGCGAGAAGCTGCCTCCCGGCGTCTGGGGCCCGGAGTTTTTTGGCGACCTTCCGGTGATCAACGGAGCGATCTACCCTTACTTGGAGGTGGAACCTCGCCGCTACCGGCTGCGTGTGCTGAACGGTGCCAACTCCCGCTTTTTTGATTTGTTGTTTAATCTTTCGAAATCAGTCTATTCGATTCATGAGCCGGTGCGGTTTCTACAAATAGGAAGCGACGGCGGTTTACTGCCTTCTCCGGTGCCCTTGACGAACGTATTGCTGGCGCCTGCGGAAAGAGCCGATTTAATCATCGATTTCTCAGGTCTTGAAGGAAAAACCATCACCCTGTGCAACACCGCGGCCGCTCCGTTTCCCGGCTGGGAGCTGCGGAAGATCCATCCCGAAGCCCTGAACGAAATTATGCAGATACGCGTAACCCGGCTGCTCTCCAAGGCCGATAAAAGTTCCAGGGCGGCTTGGTCCATACCTTTCACGCGGCTGGATGCGGCGTCGGCCACTAGAACGAGAGATTTCGTATTGCAGGAGGAGTTAGATCCTGCGGGCCATTCACTCGGCATGAAGATTAATGGCAAAGGTTACGATGATCCCGTCACCGAAAGCGTGAAGCTTGGTTCCGTTGAAAAGTGGCGATTCATCAACCTGACGGACGATACCCATCCCATGCACGTGCACCTTGTGCAGTTTCAGATTGTCGAACGCCAGGGATTCGACATCCTGAAATTTCGCCAGGGAAAGCTGGAGCTCATCGGCCGGCCGCGCCTGCCCGCGGCCAACGAAGCCGGTTGGAAAGATACGGTGAGAGTCGATCCGGGCGAAGTGCTCACGATCATTGCGCGATTTGAAGGTTATGCCGGCCGCTATGTCTATCACTGTCATGTGCTGGAGCATGAAGATCATGACATGATGCGTCCTTATGAAGTGATCGAATAACCGCGGTTGACATGCACGTTCCCAGGGATGCGGGCTGCGAGAACTAAGCTGCCATCCTGTACCGATGCTACGGACAGCCATTGGCAAACGGCCTCGCTGTTATTGAATCCACGTGTATTCCGAGCTGCTCCGCCGACGAAGGCTTCGACTGCGGCGCTTCGTTGCAGTCTGATTCGTCGACCGTGATCTTTCCGGCGGAAAATTTACTCAAGACAAGACGGGTTTGCCGAAAAGAACGCCGGATCCTCTCGCCATAATCTTGACGAGGGTGCGGCCGGCCTAAAAATTCAGCAGCTTCTGCCGATGTCGGCCAACCGCCGCGTCATCATCGACCTTCTCTCGTCAGTATTGTTCGTGGGGGTCGTTTCTCTCGGCAAAGCTTGGCCACCGGGGTTTAAAAAAGTTTGTCGAGTTCCAGCCGTGGCATCCGAAGCCGTGGGAAAGTCGGGTATTCTGTTTGAAGAGGGATCAATTGTCGGCGAAGATACGGGGTATCTTGAGTGTAATTCTGCTATTGGCATCGTGGGCTTCCGCGGAACCGAAAAAGCCGCGAAAAGAATCCGCACCCAAGTCAGGCGCACTTGCAGAGCGCATTCGGCAGATTACGAATCGGCCAGAGTTTAAGCAGTCGCAATTTGGCATCGAATTTTTTGACCAGGAGTCTGGCAAAGTCCTGTTCGCACTGAATGGGGAGAAACTTTTTATCCCGGGTTCGACGACGAAGCTGGTAACCGAAGGGACGGCCCTGGCTCTGCTCGGCCCGGACTACCGCTTCAGCACGCGCGTCTACCGCACCGGCAGCATCAGCGGCGATGGCACGCTGGAAGGCGACCTGGTGTTGGTCGCCGGTGGAGACCCGAACCTTTCGGCCCGGGTGGGGGATGGTGATAACGATACGCTGTCGTTCACCAGCTTCGATCACGGCTACGCCGGTTCCTTGCCGGGACTCGCGGTGCCGGGTGACCCGCTTACGGTGTTGAAGAGCATGGCGCGGCAGGTGGCCGAGCATGGCATTAAGCAGGTGCGGGGTCGGGTGCTGGTGGATACTTCCTTGTTTACGGCGGAAAAGGCCGAGCCGGGTACCGGGGCGATCATCTCCTCCATTATGGTGAATGACAACCTGGTCGATGTCACCGTGTTTGGGGGCGCTGCGCAGGGAGAGGCAACCGGAGAAGTGATGGCGCCGCTGGTGCCTTATCTGAATGTGTTGAACAAAACCACGACGGGCAAGGCCGGTTCCAATGCGGAGCTGCGGTTTACCACGGAGACGGTCAATCCCGACGGCAGCTACACGGTGAGTCTTGAAGGCACGGTCCCAGCCGGAGAGCAGGCGCTGGCTTCATATAAAGTGAAATCCACCAGGTGCTTTGCCGAGTCCGCGTTCTGGACGGCATTGCAATCCGTGGGAGTGCAGGCTCCCGCGCCGTCCTATGTTCAGAAGCCCGATCTTCCATCGAGGGCGAGTTGGTTTACCGCTGAAAACCTTGTGGCCGAGCACGTTTCTCCGCCATTTGCGGCTGAAGTCAAAGTCACTCTCAAAAGCAGCCAGGATCTGCATGCCTCGGCCACTCCGTACCTGCTCGGCGCTTTGCTGGCCCACCAGCCCGACGCCGCATTGCAGGCCGGACTCGAACTGGAGCGCAAATTCCTTGTCACGGCGGGACTGGATTTGAAATCCGCGTCGCTGGCCGACGGCGAAGGTGGACCGGGAGCGGCGTTCACTCCGGATTTTATGGTGCGTTATCTCGCCTACATGGCGAAACAGGACTATGCGGAGTCCTTTCTTGACGCGCTTCCGGTGATGGGCCGCGATGGCACGTTGGAAACCATGCAGCAGAAATCGCCCGCCGCCGGACACATTCGCGCCAAGACCGGAACCTATGTTTATTTTGACGGTCTCAATCGCAGTCTCCTGCTGCAAGGCAAGGGCTTGGCGGGATACGTCGAGACGCGCCGCGGACACAAGCTGGTTTTTGCCATCTACGTAAACCAGGTTCACCTGGCGAACATTGATGAAGTCGAAAATGTAGGCGAAGTTCTGGGCCAGATCGCCCTGGCGGCATACGATCTGCGATAACGCTTCGCCGCGCCGGCTCTACGTCGAATAATCGGCGTTGATGTGAACGTAATCGGTCGTAAGATCGCAGCTCAGATACGTCAGTGACGCTTTGCCGCGCCCGAGCTGAACGCGGATTTCGTACTCTCGTTCCGTCATGTACTGATGCGCGGCAGGCTTGTCGAAGGCAATCGCCTGACCGTCGCGGCAAACCTGATGCGGACCGATGAACACGCTGATCCGGCCGGGATCGAGCGCAATCCCTGAATTGCCGATCGAGGAGAGGATTCTTCCCCAGTTGGGGTCGCATCCGGCCCAGGCGGTTTTCACCAGCGGAGAATTGGCGATGGAGCGCGCAATGATGCGGGCCTCATCCGTCGACTTTGCCTGCTCGATCTGAAGGCGAATCAGGTGCTTCGCGCCTTCACCGTCGCGAACAATCTGCTCGCGCCAGCGAACTGCACGCCTGCATCGACCGCGAGCTGAAATTTCTTGCGCACGCCCGGTTGACCGATTTTCACGCCCGATTTGCCGCTGGCCAGCAGCAGCACGGTGTCGTTGGTGGAAGTATCGCCGTCGACCGAGATGCAGTTGAAGCTCTTGTCCACCGCCGGTCTTGAGGGCGGATTGCAACTCCGCGGGGCTGGCCTCGATGTCGGTGAAAAGATACACCAGCATGGTCGCCAGGTTCGGATGGATCATGCCGGAGCCTTTGGCCACGCCCGCCAGCCGCACTTCCTTGTCGCGCACCTTGAAACTTTCGAGCGCGAGCTTTTGCGCCAGGTCGGTGGTCATGATCGCCTGCGCGAAGCTCAGCAGAGCGTCGGCGGACTCGGCACGTTGCGAAAGCACGGCCGGAAGCGCGTTTACGATCTTTTCCGCGGGCAGCGGAACGCCGATGATCCCGGTGGAAGAAGGGAAGATGAACTCGGGAGAAACTTCCAGCAGACTTCCCAATTCGCGGCAAACGCTTTCCGCGGCCTCGACTCCCGCCTTGCCAGTGGCGCAGTTGGCGTTGCCGGCATTGACGAGAACGGCGCGCATGCGGCCGGAGCTGCGCTTCAAATGCGCACGATCAACCACCAGCGGCGCGGCTGCCAGCCGATTCCGGGTAAACACCGCGGCGGCGGAAGCTCCGTGCGGAGCCTCGGCCAGCGCAAGATCCGGACGCCCGCTCGCCTTGATGCCGGCGATGGTTGCGGAAAATCTGGAAACCTCTGGGAACTGAGAACGCCTCGGCAAGCGCAGGACTGCCGGTGGCGGGCTGGACCTCCAGGTCGGACAACGATGCATTTTTCATAGGGTCAATTTGATCAGATCGGCGTGAGCCGGCTCCAGGATCGCGAATTGGGGCAGCTCACCGCGATACATTGCAATTTCGTCGCACGCCAGCAAACGCGGGCAGCTCGTGCAGTCCTTGTAGATCTTGTCCGGAAGCTTCTCGCGTTCCGCGATTTTGAATCCCAGGTGCTCGAAAAATTTCGGAATTCGCGTGAACAGGCAGACGCAGATCGACGCGGTGCAAATCGGCTTCTTCGAAGAGGGCGTTGACCAGCAATCTGCCCGCGCCCAATCCCTGGGCCGAAGGCCGGACGGCGATCGAGCGGATCTCCGCCAAGTGCGTTCCGTAGAGATGCAGCGCTCCGCACCCGATGATATCGGGGCCAGCGGCGGAGGCGGACTCCACCACCGCGAAGTCGCGAATATTTTCGCAGATTTCGGCCAGCGACCGCGGCAACAGAGTGCCATCGAAGGTAAACTCTTCGATCAGCGCCCGTATCGCCTCGGCATCCGGCAACAGAGCCCTACGCGCCCGCATGCACCATCTCCTGGCGGCTTTTCAGCCGCTGCTCCGCCGCATCGAGCGCTTCGAGAACGTGAGCAGGTGCGGTTCCTCCCACCACGTCGTGACATTCGAGCACGGCGCGAAGGGCGACTGCCGGATAAAAATCGGCGTCGAATTCCGGACTCAACTGCTTCAGCTCCGCGAGCGGAATTTGCTGAAGTTCGCATTGCTTTTCCATCCCCTTGCGAACTGCCTGCCCCACCAATTCGTGAGCATGGCGAAAGGGAATGCCCTTGCCCACCAGGTAGGTCGCCGCCGCCATGGCGTTCATGTATCCGGTTTCGGCCGCGGCGCCCATGCGCGCGGTGTTCAAGTGGACATCGCGCAGGAATCCGGCGGCCACTTGCAGCATGGCGGTGGTTTCGCGGACGGCAATGAACACGGGTTCCTGCGTCTCCTGCATGTCTTTGTTATAGGCCAGCGGAAGGCCCTTCAGACAGATTAGCAAAGATTGCGCGCAGGTGATGACCCGTGCGGATTTGCCGCGGATCAGCTCCAGCGAATCCGGGTTCTGCTTCTGCGGCATGGCGCTCGATCCGGTCGAGTAGCTCTCCGGCAGGGTGATGAAGCCGTATTCCTGGGTGGAGAAAAGGATGAATTCCTCGGCCAGCCGGCTGAGATGGATGGCAACAATCGAGAGCGCCTGGGTGAATTCCAGGCAAAAATCGCGGTCGCTGGTCGCATCCAGACTGTTCGCCGTCGGTGCCGAGAAATCCAGTTCGCGCGCCATCAACTCGCGATCCAGCTTCAGAGTGGCGCCGGCAATGGCGCCGGAGCCGAGAGGGCAGTAGTTCAGCCGGGTTGCGCAATCGGCCAGCCGGTCGATGTCGCGGAAAAACATCTCGCCAGTAGGCCAGCAGCCAGTGCGCAATCAGCACCGGCTCGGCGCGCTGCAAATGGGTGTAGGCGGGCATCGCCGCATCACCCGCGCGCCTTGCCTGGGCGAGCAGCGCCGCAATCAACTCTTCTAAAGCCGCAGTCAGTTTTTGGCACGACTGGCGCACGAAGAGCCGCAGATCGGTCGCGATCTGCTCGTTGCGGCTGCGTCCGGTGTGCAACTTAAGCCCGGTTTCGCCGATCGCCTGGGTCAGTTGCTTCTCGACGAAATGATGCACGTCTTCGGCGTCAACTTCGTCGCGGCGCAGCTCTTCGTCGTGGGTTGCGATGTAATTCAACCCGCCCAGAATGGCGTCGCGCTCGGCGGTGCTCAACACTCCGGCGACATGCAAGGCAAGCGCGTGCGCGCGGCTGGCGGCCAGTTCCTCTGCCAAAAGTTGTTGATCGAACGGAAAGGAGCGTTGCCAGCGCTCGAATTGAGGGTTGAGCGGTTCGCGGAACCGCCCAGACCACATTTTCATTTCACCACCTCAACTACGTCGCTACGCATGAGCGCTCCGGGGACCGAAGCGGCGCATGCCTTTTCCGAGCAGCACCATCAGAATTGCTTTCTGGACGTGGAGCCGGTTTTCCGCCTGGTCGAAGACCACCGAAGCCGGCGAGTCGATTACGTTGGCGGTCACTTCGTCCCCGCGATGAGCCGGCAGGCAGTGCATAAAAACCGCATCGGGCGCGGCCAGGGACATCAGCTTGCGATTGACCTGGAAGGGCGAGAAAATCGTCCGCCGCAACTCGGTCTCCGCTTCCTGTCCCATGCTGGCCCAAACGTCCGTGTAGACGGCCTTGGCGCCGGCCACCGCCGCTTGCGGGTCGGATGTCAGTTTCCAGCGTGGCGCCGGTGTGCCGGGCGATTTCGCGCGCTTTGGCCAAAACCTCAGCCGCAGGGCTCATATCCGGCGGGCGTGGCCACGGCTATATGACTGCCCAGCGTCGCGGCGGCCAGCAACAGCGAGTGCGCAACGTTATTCCCGTCGCCCACGTAGGCCAGCTTGACCTTGGCAAGATCGCCGAACTTTTCCTGCAGCGTGAAAAAGTCGGCAAACGCCTGGCAAGGGTGCTCGTAGTCGCTCAAAGCGTTGATCACCGGGATCGAGGCGTAGGCCGCCATATCGGCCACGGTGGAGTGGGAAAAAGTGCGAAGCACCAGTCCGTCCACCCAGCGCTCGACGTTGTGCGCAACGTCGTTCAACGGCTCGCGCTGGCCCAGGCGCGAATGCGTCTGGTCCACAAAAAACGAGCTTCCGCCCAGCGAGTTGATGCCCGCCTCGAAGGTCAGGCGGGTACGCAAGCGAAGGCTTTTCGAAGAACAGTACGATCTGTTTGCCGGCCAGCACCCCCCGAAAATCCTGCGGACGGCTCTTCAACGCCGCCGTCAGCTCCAGCAGACTCTTGGCTTCAATGGGCTTGAAATCGCACACCGAAACAAGATCGGCGGGATGAGCCTGGAAATGGCCCCTGCAAATCGCGGGAAATAACACTATCTTCCGTAGGCCTGGTTGCCATCTGAATGGTCCTCCTGTTTTTTTCACCCCGGCAATAGCAAAGTCGGCCGTTGCCGGGGCTCCGGTCTATCCGCGCTTCAGCTCGCTGTCTTTTTGGAGCCCCCGGCGATGGCCGTTTCCGGCGGCCCCGTTACGCGCCGAACGAGCGCGCACGGGAGACGCTTTGGCGTCGCCAGTTTGCTTACAGGAGGACAGGATGGAATCAAGCGCTTGTACAACTTGGTCCACGTGCTTCCGCTCAATAATAAATGGAGGCAGGAAGCGCAACGTGGTCTCGTGCGTGCGATTGATGACGATCTTGCGCGCCAGCATTTCCTTGACTACCTTGCTTGGCCAGGTCGGCGGAATTCAGTTCCATGCCCACCATGAGCCCGATTCCGCGGACATCCTGGATCTCCGGATACTTGGCGTCCAGTTCCTGAAGCCGCTCGCGGAAGTATTCGCCGACCTCGACGACATGCTTGAGCACGTGATCCTGCTCCAGCGTTTTGAGAAACTGCAAGGCGACCGCGCACGCCAGCGGGCCACCGCCGAAGGTCGTCCCGTGCAGACCGGGATGGAATCCCTTCGAAACCGCTTCGGTCGTAAGAACCGCGCCCAACGGCAATCCGGCCGCCAGTGGCTTGGCGACGGTAGTGATGTCGGGAAGAACCCCATAGTGCTGATAGGCGAACATCTTTCCCGTACGGCCAAGGCCGCACTGGATTTCGTCGAAGATCAGCGCCGCGCCGGATTTCTTGGTCAGCGCCCGCGCGGCTTCCAGAAACTCGCGGCTGGCGGGATGGATGCCGCCTTCTCCCTGCACGGTTTCAATGCAGACCGCGCACACCTGGGAATTGAACTTCTTCTTGAGATCCGCAACATCGTTGAAGCGCACGAAGCTGACGCCGGGCATGACGGGCGCGAATGGCTTGCCGGTACTTGACGGTGTGCGTGGTCGCCATGGCTCCGAAAGTGCGTCCGTGGAAAGACTGCTCCATGGCCAACACCCGCCATTTTCGCGTGCCATTTTTGGCCTTCATGTTGGCATAGACGCGCGCCAGCTTGAGCGCGCCTTCCCAGGCTTCGGTGCCGCTGTTGCAAAAGAATGCGCGGTCCAATCCGGAAGCCTTGGTAAGCCGCGCGGCCAACTCGACCGTGAACTCGTGAAAGAACAAGTTCGAAGTGTGAACGATTTTTCGGGCTTGCGCCGCAATGGTTTTGGTGATCGCAGGGTGCGAATAGCCAAGCGCGTTCACCCCGATTCCGCTCAGGAAGTCCAGATACGCATTTCCTTCCGAGTCGTAAACATAAACGCCTTTGCCTCGGGTCAGTAGAACCGGAAGGCGATCATAAGTCGGAACCAGGAGCTTGCTTTCAGCCGCCTGCACGGAAGCGAGAGTCATTGTGCCATGACCTCCGTTCCCGATTCTATCCGGCTGTGGTAAAAACCGGGCAGCACTTCAGCTTCGGCCGCCGGCAAAATCCGCACCCGTCCCACGCCTGAGCGCAAGGCATCCTGGCACGCCTGCAACTTGGGAAGCATGCCGCCGCCGACGACCGAGCCTTTCACCAGGGCGGGGATGTCGGTCGTATTCAGCCAGCGCATGACGCTGCCGTCAGCACCTTTCACGCCGGCCACGTCGGTGAGGAAAATCAAGGCATTTGCTTGGCACGCGGAGGCGCAGGCGGCCGCCATCTGATCGGCGTTCATGTTGTAGTACTCACCGTCGGAGCCGAGCGCGATGCTGGAGAACACAGGCACTCCGCCATTGCTCCAGATCGCTTCGATCCAGCGGCCGTCCGCCGAGCTGATTTCGCCCACGTAACCGAGGTCAACTCCATTGGGCTTCTTCTTGCGCGCGATAAACGACGAGCCATCGCCACCGCACAGGCCGATCGCCGGAACGCCTTCGGCCGCCAGCGCGGCGACCATCTGTTTATTCACGCCGCCCGCCAGCACCATCAGGGCGACATCGCGCGTTTCCAGATCGGTGATGCGCAGTCCGTTGACGAACTCCGATTTCTTGCCAAGCTGGGCGAGCATGCGCGTCAGGGCCTTGCCGCCACCGTGCACAACCGTCACGTGATGCCCGTCGGTCACCAGTTCGGCCACCGCGTGCGCGCATTTTGTCAGCAGCAACCGGTCATCCAGCGCCGCTCCGCCAATTTTCACCACCAGTTTCACTTTAATTCCTCCTGCTCGCTCCAGCCGTACATGAGACGCACATCGGCTGTGCCGTGAATGGCGAGTTTCACTGTAATCCCTCCTGCTCGCTCCAGCCGTACATGACATTCATATTCTGGATCGCTTGGCCTGCCGCGCCCTTTACAAGGTTGTCGAGGCAGGAGACCAGGATGATCCGCTTGCCATCGGCGGCAAGCGAAAAGCCGACGTCGCAATAATTCGTCCGAATCGAATACTGTATCTGCGGCAGCTTGCCGGCGCTGAAAACCCGAACCCACTTGGCGCCGGAATAAAACTCGCGCAGGCAGCTCTCGATTTCAGAGCCCGTCATGCTTCGTCGCAGGCGCGCGTAAATCGTCGACAGAATTCCGCGCGGGATCGGAAGCAGATGCGGGCTGAAAATCAAATTCTCGGAACTGACGTTCAACTGTTCGAGAATCTCTCCGGTGTGCCGGTGTGAAAAAAGGGAATACGCCGAAAAATTGTCGGCGACCTCCACGAAATGCGTTTTCGAAGTCGGTTTTTTGCCGGCGCCGGAAACCCCGGATTTCGAATCGCAGATGATGCCGTGTTCCACATCGATCAGACCGGCGCGAACCAGCGGCGCCAGCGCGACAATGATCGACGTGGGATAGCAGCCGGGATTCGCCACCAGCGCCGCCCCGGCAATCTCTTTCCGATGCAGCTCCGGCAAGCCGTAGACGGCGGACTGGTCCAACTCAGCCGCGCGCTTCGGATCGCTGTCGGCGAAGCCGTAGACCGCGCGATTCTGCAGGCACTTCAAACGCCAGGCGCCGCTCAGGTCGACGACCCGCAGACCGCGTGACAGAGCCTCGGGAATCAATTCCCGCGAGAGTTCATGCGGAGTGGCCATGAATAGCAGGCCAACCCCGGCACCGCGCAGGGTCTCCCACGAGAATGGCTTCAGCGGAAGGGACCCGTTGCCGGAGAGATGGGGATAAACCTCATCCAGCGTGATATTGCTTTCTTCGCCTTCGCGGCGCAGGAACAGCGGCTCGTCCAGCTTGGGATGCTGTAGCAGCAGCCGGGCCAACTCGAAGCCCGAATACCCGGTTGCGCCCATCACCGCCGTCTTCAGCTTCGCGGTGCTCATCACAGCAACTCCTGTAGCCGCGCCGCCAGCTTATGTGCGTTCTTTCTTCGATTGAGAAATGACCAGGATCGTATCGTCCCCGCCTACCGTGCCAACCAGTTCCGGCCAGTTTTCGGCGTCCAATGCGGATGCGACTGGCTGGGCCGATCCCGCTGCCGTCTTTACCACAATCAAGTTCTGTGCCTCCCTGACATCCAGTACAAATTCACGCACCAGCCGCATGGCCGCGGGCAAAGCGGATTCCGGCTGCTGATCGCCATTGGGGACGGCATAACCCTCGGGGGTCTTTGCCAGTCCCAGCTCATGAATATCGCGCGATAACGTGGCTTGCGTGACGTTGAAGCCATGCTGGAGCAGACTGCGCCGGAGTTGCTCCTGATTGGCAACCGGCTCGCCCCGTACGAGTTCAAGAATGAGATTTTGCCGCAATGGCTTTGACATGCGCGTTTATACAGAATTATTTATGCAATACTGTGCATAATTATGCACGTCGAGCTTGCGGTTCGTCAACCGAAAAAGACACTTTTTCTCACTGGAAAATAAGGTTTTTACCTGAGAGTGGCGACATTTTTCCCGAGCAGGTCAGCCACCCGGCTCGGCGGGAATATGCGGAGGAGAAAGAAAACACTTCCGAGATGATTTTATTGTGGGCGTCACCCGGAGGAGCTTGGCCGCTTTTGCTGGCCGACGTTACTAGCGCAGTTTCCCGAGTAGGTGTACTCCCGACATATCAAACTGTCATGGCGAGCGAAGTCGAGCCACCTTGTGTACCTGCTGCTGAAAATAATAAGGTGGCTCCAATCCGCTTGGGTCGCCATGACGTTCTTTTGGAACTGTGGGATATACCAACCAGGGAACTGCTCTAGCATTTTATCGGGCATCACCCGGGCCGGAAAAGGCAAATCCGTGGACCCCTTACGTCGCGTTCTGACGAGTTACTTCGCTGCGTTCGGGATTTCGCCCGCAGACGGCCATCAGGAACAATGATTCCAGGGTGTCCCCTTGAAGTTGAGCCGTTTTGCGGGTGTCTGCGGAGCCCCCGGAAAGCCAGATTTCAGGCTTTCCGGAATGCTCCGCCCAACCTAACACTTCTAAGGATGGGCCGTCCCGCATCTTAGGATTGCCAGGATTGCTGTCAATTTTGCCGGTTAGCTTACGGCTTGGGCTTCCCGACTGCCACTGCGGCCTCGGCTGCCTGGAAGCCGACTTTGGAATGGGTTCCGTCGCAGAAAGGCTTGTTCACGCTGGCGCCGCAGCGGCAGAGCGCAAACACGGGTTGACTGCTGAGGTCGATTTTGTTGCCGGCCGGATCGGTCAACTCGATCACGTGTTCGGGATCTTCCACCTTATACGGGCCGTTGGGTCGCATCGTAATTTTCACTGCCATCGGTCACCTCCGAAAAGTGAGCCGGGCGCGCCAACTCTCGCACCGCCGTAGTTCCGCGCCCGGATATCTACTGCTGCTGAAGACTGGCTACTTCCGGAATGATACATTGACCAGCATTTTTTCGCCTTCGACGTCCACCACGTTGCAGAAAGTGCGCTGGTTTCGGCGGCTGAAATCAAGGCCGACGCGCGAATTTCCCACCCGCAGATTGCGGATATGCAGGGAATCAAGCCACTCCGGCAGCGCCGGATTGATGATGTTCAACTCCTTGCGTTGTGCCGAGGGACGGATGCCGAGCGCCGAAAGCAACATCAGGAACAGCGCGCCGGAAGCCCATGCCTGGGGCGAGCACGAAACCGGATAATGGACCGGGTCATCATGTTCCCGGCGCTGCACGCCGCAGAAAAGCTCCGGCAAACGGTAGTCGCGAAAGTTGAGCGCCACCTGGAAGAGCGCATTCAACACGTGCATCGCAGGCCCGCGGTTTTCGTTGAGCGCCATGCCGTGAGCGATGAGTGAATTATCGTGCGGCCACACCGAGCCGCGATGATAGCTGAGAGGATTGAAAACCCGCTCGTGCCGCGACATGGTGCGCCATCCCCACCCCGAGAATAGGTCTTCGCGCATCAGCCGTTGGGTTACGATGCGCGCCCGTTCGCGATTGATAATGCGGCTCCAGAGCAGGTGTCCGGCGTTGGAGGCAATCGCCTGAAGCTGTCGTTTCCGGCCGTCGAGGGCCATGGCATAGAAGCCTTGCTCGGGCATCCAGTAAGCCTGGTCGAAGCGCCGGGCCAGCTCCGCGCAGTCGCGCTTCAGCCGATCCGCCGTAGCCGCATCGCCGAAGCTGCGCAGCAAGGATGCCATGCGGTACTTGGCGTCGTAAACGTATCCTTGCACCTCGACCAGCGCGATGGGCGGTTCGGCCAAGGAGCCGTCGCGGTGCAGGTTCGCGTCCCAGGAGTCCTTCCAGCCCTGGTTGACCAGCCCTTTGGGAGAACGGCGCTGGTATTCCACAAAGCCGTCGCCGTCCAGATCGCCATACTTGTCGATCCACTCCAGGGCCTTGTAGGCGGCCGGCAGCATCTCGCGCACGAATTTCTCGTCGGCGGTCCAGTTAAAGGTTTCGCTCAACAGGATAAGGAAGAGCGGAGTCCCATCGACGGAGCCGTAGTAGGGTCCGAAGGGCATTTCTCCGCAGCGTGTCATCTCTCCTTCGCGGTACTCGTGCAGAATTTTGCCCGGATCCTCGTCGCGCCAGTCATTGACCTCGCGGCCCTGATAGCGGGCGAGCACGCGCAGGGTATCGATGGCAAGACGCGGGTTGAGAGGCAGCGTCTGGTAGGCCGCAAGGATCGAGTCCCGCCCGAAGATAGTGGCGAACCAGGGAATGCCGGCGGCGATGATGTGTTCCTCTCCCTCAGGGATGCGGAGCGCGTGAAAATCGCCGATGGCGGTCCGCAGTGCGGCATCGAATTCGTCGTTGCTGCTTTTGAACTGCGTGGAGTGGTTCTCGAAGTCGCGAAATGCTTCTCTTCTTTTCTGCAGGTTGTTGGCAAAGCTGAAATCTTTGACGCGAGTCGGATGGCCTTCGACCAGCGGGGTCACGGTGACTTCCGCCTGGAATTGCTTGAGCGGTTCGAGGTGCAGCTCCCAGCGTGCCGTTCGCTCCCGAATGGCGTCCGGCTTGGGAGACATGGCGATCGAGGTCTGGCGGAAGACGTTGTCCAATCCGCGGTAAGAAAAGACGAGACAATCTTCATCGATGATCGGCTGATAATACTGTCCGTGGATGCTGCGGGCAATGCCGCGAACCTGGAAGACATCGACAAAATCAACGTCGAAAACCAGCTCGACCGTGAGGTCGACGGCCGTCATGTTGAAGTTTTCGAAGCTGAAGCGATCGAAAAAAATATCGGGGCCCAGTAACTGTTCGCGGCGGATGTGGACCGTGTTTTCCGCCAGATCGAAGGAGTCGCGCAGGGTGATGTTGCCGGTTGTGAGCTCGATTTGCGAAGCAAAAGTCTTCTCGGTGCTGGAGGAAAGCACGACGGCGCGATGGCCATCGATGCGCATTTCGAGCTGGCTCAGGAATCGCGTGTCCTGGTGGAAAAAACCGACATCGAGCGCGCCGGGCGGATGGATATCTCCCGCAACCGTCGTCGAGAGAAAGGTCTTGCCATCGATCAGCGTGAGGTTGTTGAGCTTGCGCGGTTCGAGCGTCTGATGGGCGATCCGGGGCTCAACGTGCGGCGACTCGACCGGCACCAGCAATCGTTCAGAAATCATTTCGAGCTTCGTCATGCTATCGCCCGCGGTTCCTCCGGTTCTGCTGGAAGCTGCTCAAGTTCGTCGCCATCGGCCAGCCTGATGTTTGCAAACTGGGTTGCGATGCCATCGCTCGCCGCGCCATCGGCCATCTCACGGTAGAGCGTCGCGTACTTGTCGACCATGCGCTCCATCGAGAAATTTTCTTCCGCGTAGCGCCGCACGAGTAAGGGATTGAAGGCAGTCGGCGTGCCGTGCTTTCTCCACCAGTTCCGCCAAGCCGGAACAGACGTATCCGGAGATGCCGTCGGCAACCACCTCGCCCACGGCCCCGCCGGCGAGCGCCAGCACCGGAGTTCCCGCCGCCATGGCTTCGATCATCACCAGGCCGAACGGTTCGTTCCACTGAATCGGGAAGAGCATGGCCATGGCGTTGCCGAGCAGCTCGTTTTTCTCCGCCAGATTGGCCTCGCCGACGAATTGGATGAACTTGCCGTCGACGTGCGGCTTGATCTGCGACTCGAAATAGTCGCGGAAGATGGGCTGGATATCGCCGGCGATCTTCAGCGGAATTCCCGTCTGCTTGGCGACCTCGATGGCCAGATGCGGTCCCTTCACGGGAGCGATTCTGCCGAGAAAGCAAAAGTAAGGCTGCTTGCGGGTCTTCAGCTTGTACGCGCGCATATCCACCCCGTGGTGGATGGTGCGTAGCCGGGAGAGAGATTCCCGCTGCTGCTGGAAATGGCTGATGGTGACAAACTGCACTTCCGGAAAATAGGAATAGAACTGGCTCAGCGCGGCATCGTGGGGATGGTGCACGGTGTAGGCAAACCGCGGTCCGTTAAACCTGGCGAAGGCGAGTCCCGGAACATTGTTCAGATGGACGATGTCCGCCTCATGCCAGCAATCGTGGATCGCCCAGGAGGTGTGATTCAGGTCTTTGGTGCTGGAGTAGATCTCGCCATCGATGGGCCACTCCGCGTGAGGGTAGAGGTAGCGCAGCTCGCAACCGACCGTGGACTCACCGTTGGCGTAGAGGATGACCTTGAAGCCTTGCTTCGTCAAACCCTCGGCCAAATGCGCAATAAACAACTCGGTGCCGCCGTACCGCGTGGGAGGCACCTCGATGAATGGCGACGCAATCAGAGCAATTCTCATTGGTCCTCGTGGTCTGGCTCGTCCTCTCAATGCCTTGTAAATATATTTTCTTGCCAATTTGCAGGTAGGATGCGAGGCGCATGGCGTCGGGTTTTCGCAACCGCACTGCGAGAATCCATTCACGCTGGCCCAGCATGCGAAGGTGGGCACAAGCTGGGAATTATCGAGGCAAACTAGACGGCTGCTGAAAAACTGATTTCGAAGGTGTCATCATGAGCGAAAGCGAAGGATCTGCTGTTTGCGAGCGTTAAAGGCAAAGCAGATCCTTCGGCCGTGCAATACCGGCGCGACCTCGCGATGAGCACTTCTTGTGAGTATTTCAGCAGC
The DNA here is from genome assembly GCA_963786555.1 of uncultured Acidobacteriota bacterium. Classification (GTDB taxonomy): domain Bacteria; phylum Acidobacteriota; class Terriglobia; order Terriglobales; family Acidobacteriaceae; genus CAWBRT01. Next base: position 75,400 of record CAWAZO010000001.1, on the reverse strand, counting down.
CCGCTAGAGGACGGTTGCTTCGCTGCGATGCTCATCATGGGAGAGCCTGAGCGGGTGCACGCTCTCCACCGCGTGCTCGAACTGTTCGGCGCGCTTGAAGTTGGTGTGCTCGGCCAGCACACGCTGCTGGGCTCGCGCACCGATCTTTTCCCGTTCACCATCAGGCAGGTCGCGCAGGCAGGAGACGATTTCCGCCGAGCCGGCGGGCAGCAGGATCTCGCATCCGGGGGTGAAAAAGTTCTCCAGGCCCGGCCATGGGTCGGAGACCATGGCGGCAGCACAGGCGGCGGCCTCGAAGAGGCGCACCGAAGGCGAATAACCGGCGGCAACCATGTCGCGCCGGGTGACGTTCAAGGTCAGCCGCGATGACGAATACAAGTGCGGATGCCAGCGCGGATTGAGGTGCATGATTCGGCGCACGTTGGCCGGCCACTGGATGGATTTCGGGTACTGTGGCCCGGCGACAATGAACTGGCGATCCGGCAATTCGAGCGCCGTCTGGCAAAGCATGGACTCCACCTTGGGCTGGCGGTCGGCGGCATAGGTTCCCATGTAGCTCATCTGGCAGCTATATCGTTTTGCGACCGGATGCTTGTAATACTTTTCCGGGTCGACGCTGCAATAGAGCGGCAGCGCCGCGGCAGCGCCAAAACGCTGCTCGATTTCCTGGAGGATGGGCCCGCCCGTAAAGCTGAAATAGAGATCGAAGAGCGGAATCTGCTTCGCTTTGAGATACCCGGTTTCGCCGCGTTGACGCAAGGCGGCGAGGGTCACCGGGGTATCGATGTCGTAGAAGGTCTTGACCGGAACCCGGGAAAGCGCCAGCTCTTCGATGGCCCGAATTCCATCCGCGACAGTAGGAGCCGACCATCGCCACGTCGCAGTCTTTCAGATCCCGTCGAACCTGCGGCAAAATCGAGTTCCAGTCGTCGTAGAGCTTGAGCTCGCAGTATTCGGGAGCCGGCAGATCGCGATTGGAGGCATACCACTTTTCATTCCGCTCGTAAAATACCACGCGATGTCCACGGCAGTGCAGCGCCCGGGCGAGCGCGCGGAACGTGGTGGCATGGCCATTGCCCCATGAAGAAGTGATCGAGAGGCCGAAAATAACGAGCTTGAACGAACTGGCGCGTGCCGTCATTGCTCCACCTCAATGTTTCCGGTGGTCCGCGGCGCGTTCCGTGGTGGCGCGGACTGGAACGCGGCGGCCGAAGAGGCTTCGAGAATCGCCTGCACCTGCTCCGCGCGCAGTGCGTAGGTATGTTCTTTGAGGGCGCGCGCGCGCATCGCGCTGCCAATCGAGTGCGCCTCGCGCAGGCCGATGCCGCGCAAATAAACCACCACGTCCGCGGCGTTGGCCGCTACCAGCACTTCGCTGCCGGGAGCAAAAAAGGTTTCGATGCCTGCCCAGTGGTCGGTAATCAGGCAGGCCGCCGCGCCCGCAGCCTCGAAAACCCTCGTGGGGGGCGAGAAGCCGACTTTGGCCATGGATTCGCGATTGACGTTCAGCACCATTCGCGCCGAGCAGTTGAGGCTGTTGTGCCGGCTGGTGGCGACGTGTCCGATATAGCGCACGTTCGGCGGCAAGGGCTTGAAACTCCAGCCTTCGCCTCCAAGGATGAAATTCATTTCGGGAGCCAGTTCGGCGGCGCGCAAAAAGAATTCTTCCACCCGCTGCTCGCGGTCGGGCAGACGATTGCCCACGAACAGCAGATCGCAGGCCAGCGCGGGATCGGCCGGGACCGGGTGGTGGGTTGAGGCTTCCAGAGCGTTGTAAACCGGATGGCAGTTGCGCGCGCCCAGTTCGATGTAATGCCGTACCACGGGAGCACCGCCGCCGTACGTGAAGATGAAGTCGTATTGCGGGATCAGGCGGCGAAAGGGATCGCCGGCATCGGCCTCGACGCGGGCCAGAGTCGCGGGCGCATCGACATCCCAGAAAGCCACTTGCGTATGCGCGGAGCGGCATTCGAGCACCCGCGCCTCCAGCAGCTCGTCGTCGGCACCCACGCCGCTATGCTTGATGACCAGTCCGGCGCCTGCGGCTTGCGCGAGCAGACCATCGATGTCGCCCGGAGTACGGTATACGATCACGTCCGCATAGTTCACTTCATGGCGGTCGCGATTCTGCTGGCGTCCATAGATGTCGGGTTCGGCGAAGGTAATTTCGTGGCCCAGCGCGGCAAGGTTCTGGTAGATGCCGCGATAGTAAGTCGCGGCGCCATTCCAATAACAGGACGTGATGCTCGAACCGAAGACAAAAATTCTCATCGCCGGACTTCCTGGCAAATTTCGATGAGTTGCGCGGCGCGATGCGCGCAAGTGTGCCGCTTCTGAACCGTCTCCAACCCGTTAGCCGCTATTTCCGCGCGCGCCCGTGGGTCGCCAAGCAGGAAGTCGATTTCCGCAGCCATCTGCTTGCCATCGGCGGCGACGATGTAGTCTTCGCCCGGCCGGAAGAGGTGCTCGATGTCGTCCCACGGCGCGCAAAGCAGCGGGATGCCGCAGGCCAGCGCCTCGAATACGCGGATCGTCGGTATGCCGCTCAGGCCGTTCGTATACTGCCGGCGCGGCACATGCAGGGCAAGGCGGCTCTCGCCGTAAACCGTGGGCGCGGACAAATTCGGCAAGTATCCGCGATAGTCGATGCCGGCCTGCTGGAGGGTTTTCACCGCCTCATCCGGATAGCGAACCCCGTGAACGACGGTCTTTCGTCCGCTTGCAGTGCGGGCGGGGCCAACCAGAAACTCCATCAACTCCCGCGTGCGCTCCTCGTCTCCCCAGTTGCCGATCCAGACCACGTCGGTTGTTTTGGCGCCCTCTTGCGGCTTGAACACGGAGATGTCGGCCGCTTCGTGAAAGGTCCACGTGCGCTCGATGCCCAGACCATCGTGATAGATCTTGCGAATCGCTTCGCCAAAGGCGAGCACTCCATCAAAGCGGTGCAGATGAAATTTCAGAATCTCATGGGCGCTGGTGTAAACCCTGTGGTGGGTGTCGTGCAACAACGCCAGAAATTTCTCTTTCTGCTTACATTGCAGGATTGCGTTGACCACTTCCGGATCATTCCACTCGTGGATGATGACAAAATCCGCATCTCGCAGCTCCTGGGCGAGAAACTCCTCGAAGCTGGGGCCGCGCTGATAGAAATGGATATTGAGTTCCGGATAGGTATTGCGGAAATCGTCGATGGCGCCGATCGCCGCCGTGCCTTCGAAGTTCACCAGGCTGCTGAGCGACCAGGAGCCCAACTCCTCATAACAGCGGACCTCGTGCCCCAGGCGCGTCAGTTCGCGGGCCAGTCCGCGGAGGAAATGGGCGTTGCCATGATTCCAGTCGCTGACCCAGGAATGCGCGAAAAAACGGAATTTAAATTTCGTGTTCATGCCGCTGCCACTCCCGCGGAAATCATCGAGCGGTAGAGATTCAAGTATTCGTCAACCATGCGGCCGGCCGTGAAGCGCTGGCGCGCGCGGTTGTACGCCAGATTGGCATAGGTGAGCCGCAACTCGCGATCGGCGCGCAATCGCGTAATCGTCTCCGCCAGGCTGGTAGCGTCGTTTCGCCGGAAGTAGCACGCGGTGTCTCCCCACAGCTCGCGGAACGTGGGGATGTCATTGGCGACCACGGCGCAACGGGAAAGCGCAGCCTCCAGAGGCGCGAGGCCGAAAGGCTCATAGCGCGAAGTGGCGGCATAAATCGCGGCGCGGCCATACAGGCTGCGAAGCTGGTTCTCGCTCTGCTGTCCGCGGAACTCTACTCCCCGGCTGCCGGGTTGCGCAAAGCCATCGGTTCGCAGCGTTTCATCGGCATGCCGCGCTTCGCCAACGATCAGTACCGGTACCTGCAATTCAGATTCGGTCAGAAGATTCACCTGTTTACCCGCATCCCATACCCGTCCGACGGAAAGCACCATATCCTGCTTGCTGCAGTGTGGGTTGAACAACACCGGAGTGCGCCCGTTGTGGATCACCGCGCGCGCCCGGGGAAGACCATAAAGCAATTCGACGTACCGCAACATCCACTGCGTAGGGGCCGCCACTGCGGTCGCGGCGTTCAATCCCCCGGTCACCGTGCGCCGATACCAGCGCGTCCAATCGTCCTCCGGCGGCGGTGTTCCGTTCACGTTCTCCCACCAGCTCACAACATCGCTGTGCGCCACCACCAGCTTCGGAATCCGAGTGGGCAGCGCGCCATAGGCGAACTGGCTGAGGTGCAGCACATCGGGGTGAACCTCTTCGATGAGCGACATCAGGTACTGCTTGGAGTGCTCGATATCCTGCTGCGCATCCTGCATCCACTCCAGGTGAAAGCCCGTGGGATGAAAATCAACTCCCCGCAATCCCTCCAGCCACTCCGTCTGCGCGGCAGTCGGAATTTCACCGAAGCTGACCAGGGTTACTTGAACCCCTCGCCGCGCCAGCCCCGCGACCAGTTCACGCGTATAGATCCAGACCCCACCAATGGTGTCGGCCGTTACCAGCACATGCATCGCAAGCGGTGCCCTTCGATTTCCAAATTTCCAAAGCTCGCGTCAGGCAGTCAGCCCAAAGCGGTCGAGTTCCTGGGCAGCCTGCTGCGCCCTGTCTACTGCCGTTTGCTCGCGCAGCCAGGCGACCAACTCGCGCACGCCCTGGCTGAAACAGAATTTCGGCTCATAACCCAACCGCCGGCGTGCCGCCGAGATATCGGCAAAGCAGTGACGAATGTCGCCGGCGCGATATTTCCCGGTAATCTCCGCCGGACGCTCGACAGCCATGCTCTCGGACAAGGCGCAAGCAACGTCTTCGATGGTTACCGCCTCGCCTGACGCGATGTTGAGCGCCATGCCATCGGCTTCGCTCCGCTCCATGGCCAGCAGGTTGGCCTGCACGATGTCATGCACGCTGACGAAGTCGCGCTGCTGCCGTCCATCTTCGAAGATCATCGGCGTATTTCCATTGAGCAGACGGGAAGCAAAAATGGCCGCCACGCCGGTATAAGGATTCGAGAGCGACTGCCGCGTGCCGTAAATATTGAAATAACGCAAGGCCACCACCGGCACGTTGTAAGTCCTGCCGAAGAGCAGCGTCATCTCCTCCTGGTCCTTCTTGGAAAGCGCGTAGATCGAGGTGCATTGCAGCGGCTTGCTTTCAGGCGTAGCCACCGGAGCCATGTCGCCGCCGCATACCGGGCAGTGCAACTCCCAGTTCTTTGCCCGCAACTGCGAAGTCTCGCGCGGCGCCGGAGCTGCCTCGCCGTGCTCGGAGCAGCGATACTGGCCCTCACCATAAATCGACATCGAGGAGGCCACAATCAGCTTCTCGAATTGCAGTTTGTTGTCCAGCAGGGCTTGCAGCAGGTTTGCCGTGCCCTGGGTGTTCGATTCCATATAGCGCGCAATCGCGTACATCGACTGCCCCACGCCGACGGCCGCCGCCAGGTGATAAATCACCTCGATGCCGCTCAGCGCGCGTCGCACAGCGCTCGGGTCGCGCATGTCGCCGTGAATGAACTCCACCTCCGCGCTCAGATACGCGGGCAAGCCGTTCGGGTGTACCTGCGGAGTGAGATTGTCGAAGACGCGAACCGTGTGTCCGGCGCGCACCAGCGCGTCCACCGTATGCGATCCGACGAATCCGGCGCCGCCGGTAACGAGAATCCGCTTGGTCATTCACTGACTCCTACTGGCGCGCACCAGCGCACATACCATAGTGGTTGTCGGGCGAGAATCCGCTGGGTCATTCGCTGGCTCCTACAGGGGCCGGCGCTCCCATGGGCGACTGCCTCTGCCGCGGCGCGCCCGCACTCGCGCGTCGCGGCGCATAGCGATTCACGGCCCAGGCGGCAAATTCGGCGAAGTCTCCGGCATTTCTAGGCGGGCTGGTGTAATGCGGTTCCACACCCAGATGCTCCGGCGTGAAGCAGAGGGTCATGGTGGTCTCAAACTCCGCTAGCGATCCCATCTGGCGGTCGAACCACAGCTCGGAGTTCTCGCGATACCAGTCGGCCCAACTGATGCCTGTGCGCAGATGCCGCACTCCCAGCTTGCGCAACCACTCGACGGCCGAGTCCAGCCGGGGATCTTCATAATGGAACCACTGGCAGATTCCCATGCCCTCGGGAAACTGCAAGACTGCGGGCTTCGGAGTGCCATCCTCGCGGATCAGTCCCATATAGTAGTGCCGGTAGTAGGCGCTGCCCTCGGCTTCGCGGTGGCGGGTGGTAGCCGTCCAAGTCGACGGCAAATCGAAGAGGCTGTACCAATGCACGCGGTCGACCATCGGCAGCAGCAGTTCGGCGGTTTTCAGCAGCCCGAAAACCTGCACCTCTTCGGCGCCAAACGACGATGCCCCGGCTTCCGATACCCAGACCGCCTTGCCTCGGGCTACGGCGCGAACCTCATCGATTTTCCGCGGCCACTCATGAATATTCCAGTGATTCCAGTCGAGCGGGAATCCGTGCACCGAGACCACGTCGATGGCATCGAGTACGCCGTAGGAGTCCAGCAACTTCAAAAAATTCGGATCGATCGGTGAAATTCCGCCCAGCGCCAGCTTCACTTCGGGATTGACCGCGCGGATCGCCTTGGCCGCCGCCAGAACCATGTCGGCGAACTTCTTCCAATCGGGATCGAGCTTGAAGTCCCAATGCGACAGATTGTTGGGCTCGTTCCAGAGCATGACCGCTTCAACCATGAACTTCCTTTCGCCGTTTAGAGAGTCCCGGCCAATTCCATGTCCAGCACATACTGGCCATTGCGGGTGACATTGCGCGGTTCACAAATCCAGGTTTCCGATTCCGGATGCGCCACGATCTCCAGCCCGGTGCTGCGCAGCATGGCTTCGGCGGCGGCGCGGTTGGGAATCCACCAATTCGTCTGGTCGTTGGCGTAGCTGTTCTCAATGAAGTACATCTGCGGAAAATCCGGGTTGCTGAAGATATCCTTGTTCCAGAAGTGGTAATCCTTCTCCCACTCGCGCACCTCTTCAGAGCCGCGAATCATGGTCTGGAAAAGCAGCCGGCCGCGCACCTTCTTGATCACTTTGTCGAGAGCAAACAGCGGATAGCGCAGGTGGTAGAGGACGCCCATGAAGATCACGTAATCGAACTGGCCCGCAAGCTGATCGATGTCGTACACCGAACACTTCTGAAACTCGATCTCCAGCCCCAGGGTTGCGGTGGCAAAGCGCGCCTGGTTCAGATAGCGGTCGTCAATGTCGACGCCGAGCACCCGCCCGGCGCCGCGCTGCTTCATCTGTATGGAATAGAAGCCGCCGTTGCAGCCGATATCGAGCACGCTGGCACCCGCCAGATCTTTCGGTATCGCCGGCTCGATGTGTTTCCATTTCACGTTCGGGAAGTCGCCGAGGAAGTGCTGCGGAGCCGTCCAGACGCCACGCAGATTCATGTTGTGAAACCAGTCGCCCAGCTCCTGTATGCGCTGTGCCAGCGTGGCGCTGGCTTCCTGGGGGCCCGTGTCTGTGTCCTGCGAAACTCTATGTAGATGAGTAGACATGAGTTGTTACCGGCATAGAGTCCCGGGCAAATCAATCCGTTGCCTTTGCCGGTATCGAGCCCTAAGCCTGCCGTCGTCCATAGTTTAGAGGCGCGGTTGCGGTACTTGGGATGCCTGACCTCGGCCGGATGAAAGCCGGACGGCACTTTTGGAATACACCTGCTTTTTGAAAACGTCCCAGATACTTGGGAAGCCGGTTCAGGAAGGAAGGGAACCTCAGAGCAAAGTCATACCATCCGCCGGCCGGTCACCAGGTTGATGACCGCTACAACAATCGCCAGGAGCAGCAAAAGATGAATCATGGAACCGGCGACATGGAGGCCCCAACCCAGCAGCCACAGAATCAGCAGGATCACAAACACGGTCCACAGCATAGCGTACTACTCCGGTCTCACGGACGAGCAAGACCGCCGACACAAAGCCTCGAATTGCGAAAGCATTTTCCGATGAGAGCAAAATTGAACGGTAGAGGTTGGCCTGCCGCGAATCAGTTTTTCGTACCGGTCTAGCCCGGTACACGCGAACCTGACGAACGCAAAAAAGCGCGCGCATCGAGGGAATGCCCGCGCCGAGTCCGATCAGCAAAGACAGCACCGCAAATCAGGAGAGAGACACTAATATCCAACGCCTTTGGGAAAAAACTTGAAGACCACGCGAGTTGGTCAGGCGATCGTCCCTTTTCAGATCAGATTTGCGGAAGGCATAGCTCGCAAAGGACCAGGGGCCCCGACCCGCACCTTGATTGCGCGTGTTGGAGCGGAACAACCAGGGGCAAACGCCGCTTTTCGCGTTTGCCGGGTGAGCCGCTCTCTACTGCACGGTTTCCAGCCGGCCGCGAATCTGTGATGCCAACTGGCAGACCAGCTTCAGCTTCTCTTCGGCATCGAGCGGCAGCTCCTGCGAGTTGAGCACCAGCTCCGTCGAAAGCAGGATTCCGGTGACCGCGCTACGCAATTCGCTACGCAGCAGAGACTCGGCGGCGCGCATGGCAATCGTGCGTACCTCGTCGTGCCGCCGCAGCGCCAGCCGCACCTCGCGCGCCACCCTGGCGGAGTTGCTGAGGGCCAGGTTCACGTAGACGGGAACCGCCATGCCGGAGGTGTTGAGCAGGATGTCCACCGCGTCCGGATCGGCATCCACCATGGCATCGTCCAGCACCACCGCGCTGTATTCCTCGTTGCGCAAAGTTGTGGTGGCGCGGCGAAGGTTATCGGCCACGTGGACCGGCTCGGCCAGGGCCTGTTGCAACACTGTGGCGCACTCGACGCCACGCTTGGAAGCAGTTACCAGAAGGATCATTTGTCGCCTCGCATATTTCCACGTTGGGCACAGTTCATGTTTACCTGGGCGAAGCAGTTACCCGTAGAATCGTCATCGAGATTCATCATCGCCTCGCAGGTTGCCCGGACGCACGACCGCATCTCCCGGCCAGCGCCGAGCTGACCGATGCCGCAGGAGTGCTTACGCGGGCCGAAAGCTTAGGCCAGATTCACGGGTATACCTTCCGCGACTCTGGCAGACCCGCGCCTGCTACTCCAGCGCTCCGTACTCTTTCAGTTTGCGGTAAAGGGTGGTCTTGCCGATGCCAAGCAGGCGCGCGGCTTCCAGCTTGTCGCCGTGCAACTGCTCAATCGCGCTGAGAATGGCGTGTTTTTCCATCTCCACGATCGGCAGGATGCCGTGCGCTGCTTTGGCGTGCTCGGCGGCAGCGGCCGATTCCGCCTGCGAACGCCAGTTCTGGATCTGCGTAGGCAGGTCCGCGGCATGGATCGTCGGCCCCGAAGTCAGGGCGCAAGCTCTTTCGAGACTGTTTTCCAGTTCGCGCACGTTGCCCGGCCAGTCGTAGGCGAGCATCAGCTTCAGGGCTTCGTCGCTGACGTTGCGCTGCACCCCTGTGCTGCGCGCCAGCCGCTCCAGAAAGTGCCCCACCAGCAGCGGAACGTCCTGCTTGCGGTTGCACAAGGGAGGAATGCGCAGGGTGAGGACATTCAAACGGAAGTAAAGATCGCGGCGGAAATTTCCCTGGGCCACCGCCTGCTCCAGGTCGCGATTGGTAGCGGCCAGGATGCGCGCGTTGATGGGAATCGACTTGGTTCCGCCGACCGGACGAATCTCTTTCTCTTGCAGGGCGCGCAGCAGCTTGGCTTGCAGATCGATCGGCAGCTCCCCGACTTCGTCGAGAAACACCGTGCCGCCCTCGGCCACCGCCAGCAGCCCGTCCTTGGCTTTGTTGGCGCCGGTGAATGCGCCCTTGACGTAGCCGAACAACTCGCTCTCGATCAGGGTCGGCACCAGCGAGCCGCAGTCCACCGGAACAAACGGCTGGTCGCGGTTCGGCCCGGAGTAGTGAATCGAGCGCGCCACCAGCTCCTTGCCGGTGCCGCTTTCGCCCAGGATCAGCACCGGGTGCGAACTGTGCGCCGCCTTGGAGATGATGCGATAAAGCTTCTCCATCTCCGGCGAGCGGCCGACAATCGAGCCGAAGCCTTCCTTCGATTTAATCTGCTCGCGCAAGATGCGGTTTTCGCTGGTGAGCTGCAAATGTCCGACCACGCGCTCCAGCAGCAAACGAAGTTCTTCCAGGTTAAAGGGCTTGGTGACGTAATCGTAGGCGCCGTTTTTCATCGCCTGCACCGCCGACTGCACGGTGGCATAGCCGGTGATTACGATGACCACGGTCTCCGGACGGCGGCGTTTGATCTCGCGCAACACTTCCAGCCCGCCGGTTCCGGGCAGCCGTAAATCCAGCAGTACGACGTCAACCCCGGTGGTTTCCAGGACGCGAAAAGCGTGCTCGGCATTATCCGCAATATAAGTGGAGAAGCCAATCCCCTGGGCAACTTCGCGGCATCCGTCTCGAATCGCGCGCTCGTCGTCGACGATCAGCAGATTCAGCAGATTCGCCTCGGCCTTGGCCGTATCTGTCATGGTTGGTTCAGCAACAAACATATTAGTGTTATTCGGTCCCAAAATGGTAGTGATTTCTTCCCTAAATGGCACTGCCGACGAACCTCGAATCGCGATTATCGCTTTACCTGTGCCGTCTGCCATGGCCGCTCCCTTAACGAGTTCTGCAAAACTTGCCATATATCAATGCCGATGTAACAATGCCGATCACTTCCTCACGATTGACTCATCACACTTCACGTCGCAGTCCGATCACCCGCACAAGCGGAGTTCGCCGCGGTCCCGAAAGTTGATCGCTTACGAGTGCTCCTCCGGATGAAGCAGGGCGCGCACCTCGCGCACCAGGGACGCCGTGCGCTCGCCGGCCTCATTGATCTGCTCGCAGTAGCGGCGGCGCTCATCGCCTGCCAGCAACTGCGCCAGCAGACCTGAGGAAATCAACATGCCGGTCGTACTGTTGCTCAGCTCGTGGATCAGTTTCCGCAGCTCCAAACACTGCACCGGGGTTAAGCCCACACTCTCTGGATTCAAAGCTTGCTCTTTCCTGTTCGGCTTTGAGAATGATTGACGCTATTCCCATATGCAAACCGAGTACCAAAGCTGGAAAGAAAATTCCAATGTTCTGAAAAGGACGGCAAACACAGTGGTTTGTGCCACCGCACGCTCCGTATTCATGCCTGCTGCCAGCCCTTGCGACGAATCGCGTCTCCTTTATCGGGAAAAAGCATGCGCCAGAAAGGCGAGGAATCAGCCTCAACCGGCGTGATTTGAGTTATTTGCCAAAATGGGAGGCCGATTCCGGAAAAGGGAATCGTGAGCGGCCGATCAGTTTCAGACGGGCGGCGCCAGGCGGGCGGAGGCTTTGGGGTGCCTCATTCAAAAGTGGGGTGGGGTCGGAGTTGGAGATCGACTTGAGTGGACAGCGCGCCGATGCGAACGCATGCGATTGCCGGCAGCACGAACGTTGACTCCCTACCCTGGCTCATGGCATCCCTGTCAACGGGCGACCCGGGGGGGCTCCACTCCCGAATTGTGCCTGCGGATGCGTGTCCTCCACCTTTGGCATACCGCTTTGGAATACACTAAAAGAGGGTGAAAAAGTTACATGCCGAAGGCCGACGGCATCTCACAATAATGCGGGGCTCATCCACCTTTGGGCGGTGCGCTTTCCGCAGAGGGAACGGTTCCATCCCGGCCCAAAGCGGGCGAATGCAGGTCGCCGGTAAATGCTTTTCGGCTCATACGAATCACTCCGTGAAAGAGGCAGTACAAGCTGATGAATTCTGAGAAAGTTCTGATTGTCGAGGATGAGGAGAACGAAAGGACCGGGCTGGCTGAGCTGATCAGCGCCTGGGGATACCGCACGGAAGTCGCGGCCGATGGCGTCGAGGGGCTCGAAAAAGCACTGGAATGGAGCCCTGGAATTGTGGTGACCGATCTGCGCATGCCGCGCATGGACGGCATGGAGCTGCTGCGGAAGATCGCTCTCCAGCCGCACGAGATTGCCGTCGTCCTGCTGACGGCGCAGGGAAGCATCGATGCGGCGGTCGCCGCTATGAAGCTGGGCGCCTACGATTTCATCGAAAAGCCGGTGAACCCGACGCGGCTGAAGGCCATTCTGCAGAACGCGGCGCGGCAGCGCGAAACCCAGCGCGAGCTGGAGGTCGCCAAGCGGCAACTCCGGGACAAGGGCGAGCTGGGCTCGCTGGTGGGCGCGTCGAAAGCAATGCGGGAGGTCTTCCGGCTGATCGAGCTGGTCGCTCCCAGCACTGCCTCGGTTCTGATTACGGGCGAAAGCGGTACTGGCAAGGAGCTGGCGGCGCGAACCATTCACGAGCTCAGCCCGCGGGCTTCGAAACCGTTTGTCCCCATCAACTGCGCCGCGATTCCCGACACGCTGATGGAAAGCGAAATCTTTGGCCATGAGAAAGGCGCGTTCACCGGTGCCCTGGAGCGTCGCACCGGCTGCTTCGAGCTGGCCGAGGGAGGCACCCTGCTGCTGGATGAAATCGGCGAGATGCCGATCGGCACGCAAGCCAAGTTGCTGCGGGTTCTGGAGGATCGCCGCCTGCGCCGGCTCGGCAGCAAGGTCGAAACCCCGGTCGACGTGCGGGTGCTGGCCGCAACCAACAAAATTCCGGAAGAGGCGGTCGCCAAGGGACAGTTGCGCAATGACCTTTATTATCGCCTCAACGTTTTCAACATCGACATGCCGCCCTTGCGCGAGCACAAGGAAGACATCCCCACGCTGGTAGAGATCTTGATCAAGGACATGGACCGCAAGCATTCGCGCGCCGTTTGCGCCGCCGGCGAAGCGGTCATGAATCTCTTCCAGAATCACTCCTGGCCGGGCAACGTGCGCGAGTTACGCAATACATTGGAGCGGGCGGTGATCGTCTGCGATTCCACGATCATCGAGCCGCGCCACCTGCCGCCGGGGTTTGGCGCTATCACGGCGCATACCGCGCTGAGCGACGCCAATGCCATCCGCGTCGGAGTGGGAACCACGGTCGAGGACGCCGAGAAGCAGTTGATTTTGAAGACGCTCGAAAGCACGCACAACAACAAGACGCGCGCCGCCGAGATACTCGGCATCAGTCTGAAGACCTTGCACAACAAGTTGAAGGAGTACGGTGCCCATACGGTCGTGGCCGCAGCCGAGGTACCCGGACACTAGCAAGAGCGGGAGTCCCCCGGCTATGCCGGGGAGGCAGGAGAAGTTTGACAGTTACGGGAGTCCATCCGGAGACTCTGAATCGTGAGCCGCCAAGCACACGAAAGAGAGCAACCGGATGGACGAGACTGAAAGCTTAAGCCACGCGAAATGGGAGTGCAAATACCACGTGGTGTTTATCCCGAAATGTCGGCGCAAGGTTTTGTACGGTGCATTGCGCAATCACTTGGGCGAGTTGCTCAAGAAGCTGGCCGAGCAGAAAGAAAGCCGAATTGAAGAGGGTCATCTGATGCCGGACCACGTGCACATGATGATCTCGATTCCTCCCAAGTACGCGGTATCGCAGGTCATAGGGTTCATCAAGGGGAAGAGCGCGATCCACTTGGCCCGTGTGTATGGAGAACGAAAGCAGAATTTTGTTGGGCAGCACTTCTGGGCGCGAGGCTACTTCGTGTCCACGGTGGGGCGCGACGAGCAGACGATTCGTGAATACATCCGGAACCAGGAGCGGGAAGACGAGCGACTGGATCAGATGAAGCTGTGGCGCTGAGGGCCACCTTTAGGTGGCAAACAAAATCGGGGCCGCGTTAGCGACCCCGCATAGCCGCTTCGAGCGGCTCACATCGTAATCCCCCCGGCTCTGCCGGGGGATATTTAGCCACCCCAGCAAGCCAACAACGGCCGCTGCCGGGGACCCCGAGAATCACCCCAGCGAGCCGAGCCTCGCCGGGGAGCCCGAGGAGCGGCAATCTGGAATGAAACCAAATAGGACATAGCACCCTTAAGATTTGCCATAGAAAAGATTTGCTGTAGAGCGTGAAACTTTGAAACCGTGATAAGCCTTCTGCAATAGGCAAAGACTTTGGCCAGTATGCCGAGAGTTAAGCTGAAGACGAAGCTGGTGCTGGCAATCACCGGGATGGTGTTTGCGCTGGTGCTTACGCTCTCGTGCATCTATGTCTCTCAACTGATCGATCAGCGTCTGACCGAAGCCGATTCGAACGCTTCGTTCGTTGCCCACCAAGTGCTGGAAGCGGCGCGCAAGGCGCTGGAGAGCGAGCCAAGCGCGGCCGCAAGCGCCGATCCCGCCAAACTGCACGATGAAATGGCCGCGGTTCTGCAAGCGGATGCGGGGCTGAACTCGCTTTTGCAATCGGTCATCGGCTACTCGCCCACGATTTACGATGCGGCCATCGTGGACAGCTCCGGGCGGGCGATGCTGCACAGCGATGCGGCGACGCTGGGCAAGCCTTTGCCTGTGCGGGCCGATTTCCAGGGACTGATTCACGGCGGCTTCCTGCGTCAGATTGCGGTCGTCTACGGCCAGCCGACGGTGTACGAAGTGCGGCTGCCGATTCAACGCGACGGCGCTCCATTCGGCGAAATCCGCATAGGGCTTTCGACGGTTTTCCTCAAGAGCGAGTTGCGGCCTACGCTCAACCGCGCCCTGATCTTTTCGGCCCTGTCGGTGCTGATCTCGCTGCTGCTGGCCGCGGGACTCTCCAACCTGGTGCTGCAACCGCTGGCGGCCATCGCGCGCCGGCTGGATGCGATGACCGTCGAGGTCGCTCCCAGCGAACCCGAGTCGCCACGCATCACTGACGAGTACGGCGCGGTGAACACCAAGATCGATCGCCTGGGACGCAAGATCCGCGACGTAAAAGAGATTTTCTCGGCTCTCAAGGAAAACCTCGATCAGATCATGGGCACGTTGCAGGAGGGCCTCATGCTGTTCACCCGCGACGAGAACGTGGTGTTGGTGAGCGCTTCGGCCGAACGCTTCGCCGGAAGGCATCGGGCGGAAATCCTGGGCAAGCGGGTCGATGAGATCTTCGACGATTCCACCCGGCTGGGGCGTATCGTACTCGACTCGTTCGCCCTCCGCCAGCCGATTTCACAGCGTGAAATCGAAATCGAGGACGGTCGCCGCATTCAACTTTCGCTCGATTTCATCGCCGAGCGGGGGCAGCCCATCGGCGCCTTGCTCACCATGCGCGACGCCGAATCGGTTCACCGCATCGAGAACGAGATCGAACTCTCGCGCCGACTGGCCGCCATCGGTCGTCTGACATCGGGCGTGGCCCACGAGGTCAAGAATCCGATCAACGCCATCGTGATTCACCTGGAAATTCTGCGCGAACGCCTGCTGCAACTGGACCCGGAAACCCGTCGCCACATGGATATTATTGCCAACGAGATTCAGCGTCTCGACCGGGTGGTGAAGACCCTGGTCGATTTCACGCGGCCCATCGATCTGCGCCTTGCCGAGGTCGATCTGCGCAAGCTGGTGGAGGAAGTGGCGGCGCTGGCCGAACCGGAGGCGCGCGAGCATGGAGTCAAGATCGTTCGCCAGGAGGATGCGCACCCGCTGTTGGCACGCATCGACTCGGACCTGGTCAAACAGGCCCTGCTTAACGTGGTGCTTAACGGCGTGCAGGCGATGCCGCAGGGCGGCACGCTCTCGCTGTCGAGCCAGGCGCACGATCATTTAGCGAAGCTTGAGATTCGCGACCAGGGCGGCGGAATCGCTCCGGAGATTCGCGATAAGGTTTTCAATTTGTATTTCACCACCAAGAAATCGGGCAGCGGAATCGGGTTAGCGGTAAGCTATCGAGTGCTGCAACTGCACAATGGCACGCTCGAATTCGATTCGGAAGCCGGGAAGGGAACGACCTTCCGCTTCATCCTGCCGCTTACCATGGGAGCCGATGCACGTGGCAATGAGATCGCGGCTGAATCGCGGGGCGCATGAGATGCTTGGCATCCTTTCTATCCGTAGAAAATATATCGTTGAAAAAACGCGCATGATTACCCGCTCACGCTTTAGTCTGGCGTGGCTGTCGTTCGCATTACTGCTGTTGACGTTTGCCCCGGGATGCCACCGCGACAGGAATCGCCAGCCGGCGCCGCAGGCGACAGCGCCGGCCATCGCCGTCCCGCCGACAGCGCAGCCTGGCCCCGCGCCGCCAACTCAGACCACGCCGCCGCCAGCCACCGGCGCGCAGACGGGAGTGATTCCGCAGCCCTCGGCCAGTCAAGCGAAAGCCAAACCGAAGCCGCAGAAAAATTCCGTCCGCAAGAATGCTCCGGCCACGGCGAAGCAGGCTACCCCAGCGCCGACGACGCAGCCAACCCAGACTTCGGCGCGGAAATCACCCGCGCCCGGCAGCGGCGAACAGGTCCAGATTGCCGCGCAGGTGCCGCAGGGCACGGCGCAGAATACGGAACAACTGCTGCAAGGCGCCGAGGGAAACCTGCGCAAAGTCACTCGCCAGCTCTCGGACGCGGAACAGGCAATGCTGCGACAGGCTCGCAACTACATTGCCCAATCCCGTTCCGCGAGCCAGGACGGCGACCTGGAACGCGCCTATAACCTGGCTTTGAAGGCCAGCCTGCTTTCCGGCGAACTGGCGAAATGATGGTGTCTCGGCGCTGAGTGTGGGTGCCACAGGTTTGCTCTTTTTTAGGGGGCTAGGGCAGGTTTCACCTTTGGGGTATCCGATCTTCCGAGATGTCATCCTGAGGCGGAGCGCCGGGGTCCCCGACAGACACCCTCTCTGCGTCTGTTGGGGTGTAGAAGCGGAGCCGAAGGATCTGCTTTCAGGCGCAGGGGCAAAAGCAGATCCTTCGCTTCTCCACCCCAACAAGCCAACAACGCTTGTCGGGGACCCCGGCTCGCTCAGGATGACACTTCGCAGTCACCATCGGATACACTTTGGGAATTGCTCTAATCAGGTTCGGGTGTCCCCGCGCCCGACTGAATTAATCTTGGGACATACCTGTTAAGAGCCGCGCTAAACGTCGAGGCCCATCATGCGCATCAATTCCAGGCCGTTGCTCTTTTCCACGATCCCAGGCCGCAGGCGGTAATCGAAGCGCATCACGCCCTGCTCGATCTCCTCCTGGAAATGAACGTTCTTCAGTTTGCCGGGCAGCGCGTCCGCA
Source organism: uncultured Acidobacteriota bacterium (assembly GCA_963786555.1). GTDB lineage: Bacteria > Acidobacteriota > Terriglobia > Terriglobales > Acidobacteriaceae > CAWBRT01. The sequence continues at coordinate 58,376 of CAWAZO010000001.1, read as the reverse complement.
ATTTCGGTCAGCGCCAAATCATGCGTGGTTACCAGGCCGATATCGTTGCGTGCGACCAGCGCCCGCAGGATGCCCTCGGCTCCAACGCGGCGGTCCTTCGAGTTGGTTCCCTGGAGCAACTCGTCCAGCAGAAACAGGACCGGCATGCCATTGGCCGCCAAGTCGAAAATCTGCCGCAACCGCGTGATCTCGGCTTGGAAGCGGGAACTGCCTTCCTGCAGGGAGTCGTTGATGCGTATGCTTGCGCCCAATTGCACGGCCGCCAGTTGCAGACGCCGGGCGCGCACCGGAGCTCCGGCCATGGCGAGCACAAGGTTGACGCCGATGGCGCGCAGCAGGGTGCTCTTGCCCGACATGTTGGAGCCGCTGATGAACAGCACGCGCGTCTCCGCGTCCAGGCTGAGGCTGTTGCGGACGCAGGTTGCGGCGGGAATGAGCGGATGCCCTAACTCCTCCGCCACGAACCGCGGGCCTTCGACCGTAAACTCCGGAAACGTATCTTCTGGATGCTCGTAGCTGTAATTGGCCAGCGACAACAGCGCCTCGATTTCGCCAACCGCCTTTAGCCATTGGCGCACCGCCCGACCGTGCTCGCGCCGCCAGGCTTCGGCGGCAAAAGCCACCTGAAGACCGTAGAGCAGCGGCAGGTTCAAGACACGAACCAGCAGGTTGTCGGAAGAACGGATGAAATCGACGATGGTTTCCAGCCGCCGGATCGCCCGCGACCCCGGAATCTGGTGCGATTCGAGTTCGCGGCTCAACTGCTTGAGCCGTTCTGAGCTGAAGCGCTCGCTTTCCAGGCGGGCAAGCAGCGATGCAAGCAGCCCGAGATCCTCAAAAGCATGCTCCGTCTCGTGCAGAATCCGCTCGATGGGTTGCCGATAGCGGTAGAGAATCGCCGCCTCAATCGCCAGCAGGACGACTGCGGGAGCCGCAAATCCGGTCTTGACCCAGAGCGCGGCGCCGGCCATGACCAGCGCCGCCAGCAGGGGCGCAACGACCCGAAGCCACCGCGGAAAATCCCAGCGCGCCTCCGCCCACTGCTGCAAGGTGTCCGAGTGCACTCCGGTACGCTCATCGGCGCCGATGAGAAATATTTCTTCACGCAGGTCGAGGCGGTCGCGTGACTCCCGCAGCGCTTGCTGGCGGCTCAATACCTCAGTCATGCTGGCGGGCGACAGCAGCCAGTTCGCAAGGGTTTGCTCCCCCATGCGGGTGCGCGCCGTGGAAAGCAGTTCGAACAAGCCGCCTTCGCCAAACAGATCCAGATCGCTAGCGTAGACGTGATGCGGGTCCTGGAAGCGTTCTCCATGCGAGCCGTGGCCGCGCCAGCGATCTTCCAGACGGGCCAGCCCCTTACGGTAAAACTGCGCGCTGCGCGCGGCCCGCGATTTGTGGTGCAGCAGGCGGGAGTGATAAACGAAGGCGGCAAGCAGCAGGATCACCGCAACCGCAAAGGGCCAGGCTGGCAGGACGCCGCGTCCGAAGTCGAGCCAGGCAAAGAGCAGTCCGGCGCACAGCAACAGCAGCTTGAGATAACCCATCCGCAGGTGCAGGCCATCGTAGTGAGCGGCTCGCGCTTCCCGTTGCTGGAGCCGCTGAGCGTATTCCTGGTTGGGAGTCACAATTCAGAGGTTATCAAAGTGTTTTCCCAACCGAATAGCGCAAGTGTGACATTCTGCTCTAAAATGTGAGCCGACTTGTGGGGAGGGGATATGGCAAATCCTCAGACGCTGCCTGCGCGTGGCGAAAGCCTGAAGGCTTTTCTTGCCACCCGTGATTTTCTTTTTAAGCATCGCGAAGATTACGAAACCGCTTACCGCGATTTCCGTTGGCCCATCCTGACCGAGTTCAACTGGGCGCTCGACTATTTCGACGACTACGCCCGCGACAACCCAGAAGCCGGCCTTGTGGATCGTGGAGGAAAACGCTCCGGAGCTGAAGTTGAGCTTCGCCGAACTCGCGCGACGATCGAACCAGGTGGCGAATTTCCTGCGGCGGCAGGGAGTGCGGCGCGGCGACCGCGTGGTGGTGATGCTGCCGAACGTGGTGGCCATCTGGGAAGTGATGTTGGCGGCGTTGAAGTTGGGCGCGGTCCTGATTCCGGCGGCGACGCTGCTGACGGAGGCCGATCTTCGCGACCGTCTTGACCGCGGCAAAGCCCGGCACGTGATCGCCATCGGCTCCTGCGTTTCGCGCTTTGGCGGGATCGGCGGCAACTACACCCGCATCGCCTACGGAGGCGCGGAGACCGGATGGGCCGCCTACGAAGACGCCTACAACGAGTCCGCGGTATTCGTGCCCGACGGGCCGACGAACGCCGACGATCCGTTTCTGCTCTACTTCACTTCAGGCACGACGGCGGTTCCCAAGCTCGTGCTGCACACCCATCAGAGCTACCCGGTCGGCCACTTGGCCACCATGTACTGGATCGGCCTGCAACCCGACGACGTGCATTTCAACATCAGTTCGCCGGGGTGGGCGAAGCACGCCTGGAGCAGCTTTTTCGCCCCCTGGAATGCCGGGGCGACCATCTTTGTGCACAATTACAGCCGCTTCGACGCCAAGAGCACGCTGCGCGAGATGGAGCGCTGCGGCGTGACCTCGCTGTGCGCACCTCCCACGGTCTGGCGGATGCTGGTGCTTGAAGACCTGAAGGCCTGCAAGCTGAAGATCCGCAGTCTCGTCGGCGCGGGAGAGCCGCTGAACCCGGAGATCATTGAAAAAATTCGCGAAGCCTGGGGCGTCACCATCCGCGACGGCTTTGGGCAGACCGAGAACGTCTGTCTGCTGGGCAACTTCCTGGGACAGACGGTGAAGCCCGGAGCGGTCGGCAAGCCATCGCCGGGGCACAAGGTCGTGCTGCTCGACGGCGATGGTCGCGAGGCTGATGACGGCGAGATTTGCTTGAAACTCGAGCCGCGTCCGCTGAGCCTGATGGTGGGTTACATGGACGATCCTGAGCGCACGGCGCACGCTATGGAAGGCGGTTACTATCACACCGGCGACGTGGCTCGCCGCGACGCGGACGGCTATTTCACTTACGTCGGCCGCGCCGATGACGTCTTCAAAAGCTCCGATTACCGGCTCAGCCCCTTCGAGTTGGAAAGCGCGCTCATCGAGCATCCGATCGGTCGCCGAGGCCGCCGTGGTCCCGAGTCCCGACCCGATCCGCTGGAACGTCCCCAAGGCATTTCTGACGCTGGTTCCCGGGGCACAGCCCTCGCGGGAGCTGGCAAAAGAGATCTTCGCCTTTATTCGTGGACGGCTGGGGCCCTATAAGCGCGTGCGGCGAATCGAATTCTCCGATCTGCCAAAGACCATCTCCGGCAAGATACGCCGGGTGCAGTTGCGCGCGGTCGAGCAACAATCGCGACAGGCGGGCGAACGCCGCGAAGGTGAATTCTGGGAAGAGGATTTTCCGGAGCTGAAATAGATTAATTTCGAGGTGACTGTCGAAGTTACGGCCGAGCAGTTCCCCCATCGGCAGGAGGCCGAGTGAGTGGCGCTTACGTTGAAGGTCAAAGTTAAACGGTATCCGTGGTGGCACTATGCCATTGCTGCCGTTTTGTCGCTGTTGGGGAGTGCCTTCTGGGCATGGATGGCAGCATGCGTCGGTTTTGCGCCATCATCGGCTCGGCAAGTGTTTTTCGTTTTTGCGGGATTGCAACTTTTCTTTCTGCCCTTGATGTACGTCGCTCACGAAAAACTATGTCGTGACCACAGTTCGAGGCTGTTCCCAAGGGTAGCATTCGGTTTCGTCGTTTCGATGGCGCTCGCAATTCTGTACTTCATAGCCAAGTACGATATTGGGAAGAATGGCAACTCCACAGCGTACTTCACTGTCATCATTTCGGTATTGTGCATTGTCATTGGCGCTTTGATCCCACTGTTTGTCGTCAAATACGAGTGACTAGTTGTTGTGAAATCCCCATTCAATAGTTACGGCTAGAGCGGCCTCTTCGTGTGTCATCCTGAGCGGAGCGAAGGATCCCAGGAAAGCATCCTGCTCCGTGCCGCTTTCGGGTTTCGGTAAAATCCCGAATTGCGAATTTGCATTACGCCGCGATGGGATTCTTCTCTTCGCTGACGCTCGCTCAGAACGACAGCCGATACTGCTGTTCCATACGATTCAGCTTGAGGGTTGTGAAATCGCCTTATCACCACTTTGTCACGCGGGCAATTCCGGTTCCACACAGGAAAATCCCGAGGCGGTCGTGCGATAGCCATCCGGGCCCTCGCTCCTACGCAGTATCCCGATTCAAATTGGGAAATCCGCAAGAATCCATCAACACTTCATGTAACCAGTTGGAAGAAAACGGCATCTGCTCTGGTAGCGGGTTTGTTTTGTCGCCGCGCCGGATCGGGTCAGCGGTGAGGATGACTGGCGACGGTGCCACTGAAATTCCGTACTACTGTTGTATCCCGGACAACTGAGGATCGACAACCGTGACAAGTTCCTCGAGCACAACTTTTAATCGTGCGCATCATCGGTTTGCTGTTTTTGTGGCGCTCTGCACTTTTCTGCTGATCATGGCTGGCGCGCTGGTCACCAGCAACGATGCTGGGCTTTCCGTGCCCGACTGGCCGACCTCGTTCGGCTCGCTCTATCGCATTCCGCCGATGGTGGGCGGCGTAAAGTTCGAGCACGGACACCGCATGATCGCCCAGTTTATCGGGCTGCTCACGATTGTGCTGGCCGTGTGGACCCAGCGTGTGGATCGCCGACCGTGGATGCGCGCGCTCGGCTGGGCAGCTCTGGCAACCGTGATTACGCAGGGCATTCTGGGCGGAATCACCGTCCTGTTTCATCTTCCGCCCGCAGTTTCCACCGCTCACGCCACGCTTGGACAGACTTTCTTTTGCATCGTAATCAGCATGGCATTGTTTACCGGACGGGGATGGGTGAACGAAGCGCCTGTGCTGGTCGCGCAGCGCGAGCGCCCGCGGCTGACTACGCTCTGCGTGCTGGCCGTGTGCTCGGTTTATGTGCAGTTGATTTTGGGCGCGGCCTTCCGCCACTCGGGAATGAAACTGTTGCCGCATCTCGTGAGCGCCGTCGTGGTTACCGTGGTGCTGCTCTGGACTTGTATTCGCGTGCTTTCGCGTTACCGGCGGACGCCTCAGCTTCGCCAACCCGCGACCGCGCTGCTGGGGCTGCTGCTGGTGCAGCTCTCGCTGGGCTTTGGGTCTTATCTTACCCGCGTTGGATGGGGCGAAGTTGTGCCGACTCCGGGGATGAGCATGGTGCTCACCACCGTGGCTCACGTTACGGTAGGCGCGCTGGTGCTTGCGACTTCGGTCATTCTCGCGATCCAGGCCAGCCGGCACACCATTGTGGAGGAGACGCTGTTGAGCAGGAATAGCGAGGCCGTCACCGCATGAGTTCGATCACACAACCGCTGGCGATGCCGCGCGGCACCGCCGTCGCTCTGGCCAGAGACTATGCCGAGCTGATCAAGGCCCGGGTCACCACGCTGATCGTGATGACGGCGTGGTGCGGGTTTTATTTCGGCGCCGCCCAATCGGGCGTCAGTTCTCTTTCCTGGACGCTGCTGCACGCGCTGCTCGGCATCGGCCTGGTTTCCGGCGGCACGGCGGCGATGAACGAAGTCGTCGAACGCGATACCGACGCCCTGATGCGGCGCACCTCGATTCGCCCGCTGGTCAAGCAAACGATCAGCGTCGAGCATGGCGACGATGGTTTCGCTGGCCATGATTTTCGGAGGACTGCTCTATCTCGCGATTGCGACCAACTGGCTCACCGCGGGGCTCACGATGCTGACCTCCTTTGTCTATCTGGTCGCCTACACCCCGCTCAAGAAGGTCACGCCGTTGTGCACCTTCGTCGGGGCATTTCCCGGCGCGCTGCCTCCGGTGCTGGGTTGGACGGCGATTCGCGGGCGGCTCGAATGGGAGGCGTTTGTCCTGTTTGCGATCGTCTTCTTCTGGCAGTTTCCGCACTTCCACTCGATTGCGTTGCTCTATCGTGACGACTACGAACGCGCGGGAATTCGCATGCTTCCCGTGGTCGAGCGCTCTGGCGTCTCCACGGCGCAGACGATTCTGGTTTACGGGCTGGCATTGATTCCCGTGACGGTTGCGCCGTTTCTGATGGGCATTTCCGGACGCGGCTATTTTCTGGGCGCGGTTGTGCTCGGGATTGCGCAGTTCTGCTTTTGCCTGCGCATCTGGAGGGCGAAGCTCGCGCCCTCGGAGCCGCGCGCCAAGCTGATGGCGCGGCAACTGTTGCAGGCAACGGTGCTCTACTTGCCTCTGCTGTTTGCGCTGATGATGATCAACAGCATCAACTATTGAGTGAAAGCGGCAAATTTGGCACATCCAGCGATCATGAGAATGCCTACAGTTTCGAGCGAAACCGATGTGATGGAACGAACTCCGGGCGCCGAACCGTTCATCAGCGTTCAGCAACTGCGTCACGCCTACGATAACCGGACCGCGCTGAATGGCGTGTCGTTCGATGTCTATCCGGCGGAGATTTTCGGATTGCTCGGGCCGAACGGCAGCGGAAAGACCACGATGTTCCGCATCCTCTCGACGCTGATGCTGCCTTCGGCAGGACATGCCAGCATCATGGGCCACGATGCGGCGACCGATCCCGACGGAGTTCGCCGACACATCGGCGTGGTTTTTCAGGCGCAGAGCGTCGACGGCAAACTCTCGGCCGAAGAGAACCTGCGGCACATCGGGCATCTCTACGGATTGCGCGGCGCGGCGCTGAAGGAGCGCATCAACGAGATGCTGCGCCGCGTGGGTCTGGCCGACCGGGCGAAAGATCGGGTCGAGACATTCTCCGGCGGCATGCAGCGGCGACTGGAACTGGCCAAGGGCCTGCTGCACCGGCCATCGGTGCTGCTGCTCGACGAGCCGACGACGGGGCTCGATCCGGGTGCGCGGCGCGACCTGTGGCAGTATCTGCAAACCCTGCGCGATCAGGAGCGGGTGACGATCATCGTGACCACGCACCTGATGGAAGAGGCCGAGCGTTGCGACCGGCTGGCGATTCTCAGTCATGGAAATCTGGTCGCGCTGGGCACGCCGTCCGAGCTGAAGCAGGAAATCGGCGGCGACGTCATTCTGCTGGATACCTCCGCCCCGGAAGCGCTGGCCGCCCGCATCGGCGCCCGCTTCGCGGTGGCGACGACCGTGCTGGACAACCAGGTTCGCATTGAGCGCGAGGCAGGGCACCGCTTCGTTCCCGAAGTGGTGGAAGCTTTCCCCGGCGAGATTGACGCGATTTCCGTCAGCAAGCCGACCCTGGAAGACGTGTTCATCCGGCGCACCGGCCATCGCTTCTGGAACGAAGACGAAGAGAACAAACAAGTGGAAGCGGCCAAGAAGTCCAAGAAGATAGACTAGCCGGACTTGAAGCGGCACCGCATCTGTTGGGAGACCGAGGGGAGTAAACGTGGCGACACCGACGACCGCTATTCCAGCGCACGCGAGGGAATCCGCGTCCTTCAGCCTCGTTCCGGCGTTTTCGCTGTGGCAGCGCGAAGTCGTGCGCTTCTACCGCAACCTGAGCCGCGTGGTTGGCGTGATCGCCTCGCCGCTGCTGTTCTGGATCGTGATCGGCTCCGGCTTCGGCAGCTCGTTCCGCAACGGCGGGTCGAGCCAGCACTACCTGGAATTCTTTTTCCCGGGCGCCCTCATCATGATCGTGCTGTTCACCTCGATCTTCGCCATGATGTCGCTGATCGAAGATCGCAACCAAGGCTTTCTGCTCTCCGTGCTGGTGGCGCCCGTACACCGTTCGGTGATCGTGCTGGGAAAAGTTTTGGGCGGCACTACGCTGGCGACCGTGCAGGGATTGATCTTCCTGGTGTTTGCGCCGCTGGTGGGCGTTCACATCGGCATCGTGCAATTCCTGCTGGTGGCGCTGGATATCTTTCTGGTGGCGTTTTCGCTGACCGCGCTCGGCTTCGCGATTGCCTGGCCGATGGATTCCACTTCCGGCTTCCACGCCATCATCAACCTGTTCCTGATTCCGCTCTGGCTGCTTTCCGGCTCGCTGTTTCCGCTGAGCGGAGCTTCCTTCTGGATTCGCGCGCTGATGCGCATCAATCCGCTGACCTATGGGACGGAGGCGCTGCGCGCCCTGCTTTTCCCGGGCACGGTGACGGATTTTTCGATCGCCACCAGTCTTGCGATTCTGGCCGTCTTCACGGCAGTTATGTTCGCGCTGGCTTTTTTCATGGCCAACCGTCGCACGACCAAGCCGGCAGCTTGAGTTCGCGATCGGCGAGGTTCGGGAACCGAAGTTGAGGCTGAGAGTGGTACTGGGCTATAGCGGTTTCACATTTGGTGTATCCGGTTTCTAAGGGTGTCATCCTGAGCGAGACGGGGTCCCCAGCAAGCCCGTTGTTGGCTTGTTGGGGTGGAGTAGCGAAGGATCTGCTTTTGCTCCTTCGCCAGGAAGCAGATCCTTCGGCTCCGCTTCGCTCCACCTCAGGATGACACTTTGAAGTAAGTCGTCGCCGGATACACTTATTCTAAATCCGGCCTGAGTATCTGGGATTAGGCGGTGGCAAGTTCGGCGGAAGTTGGAGATTCTCTGACCGTGCCCGGCACGGTGGCGTTTCATCTGGACAACTGACCATGCAAGCTGAATTGAGTTCACTTCCCGCGCTGAATGCTCTGCTCAATGGCACCAGCGCCGTTCTGCTGCTGACCGGGCGTAGCCTCATCCGGCACAGACGGATGCAGGCACACAGGCTGGTCATGCTGGCCGCGCTCTGTACCTCGGCGATTTTCCTCGTTTCTTATCTCTACTACCACGCCCATGTCGGACACGTTCACTTCCAGGGACAGGGCTGGTCGCGCCCGCTGTATTTTTCCATCCTGATCAGCCATACGATCCTGGCCGTGGTCATCGTGCCGCTGGTGCTGGTCACGCTCTCGCGCGCACTGCGGGCCCGCTACAAGCTGCACAGGGCGATTGCGCGCTGGACTTTTCCGCTCTGGATGTACGTCAGCGTTACCGGCGTCGTCGTCTACCTCATGCTGTACAGGCTGTTCGTGTAGAGCCCGGGAGTCTCCTCAGCTTGAAATCTGGCGAGTCCCTGGACAGCTGGGCCCACGCGGCTTGCTTTCGCTTGAAACCTTCGGCTTTGCTGCTAAACTTGAACATTCGAGTGCAAACTGAGGATTCAGCGTATGGCAAAGAGCGTCAATAAAGTCATTTTGATCGGCAATCTCGGCAAGGACCCGGAGGTGAAGTACACGCCTCAGGGCACGGCGGTGGCCAAGTTCTCGCTGGCAACCAATGAGCGTTTCAAGGATAAGCAGGGCGAATGGCAGGACCGCACCGAGTGGCACAACATTACCTGCTGGGCGCGGCTGGCGGAGATCGCCGGCGAATACCTGAAGAAGGGCCGCACGGTCTACATCGAGGGCAGTCTCCGTACCGACTCATGGGACGACAAGCAGACCGGGCAGAAAAAATACATGACGAACATCGTGGCCAACGATCTCGTGCTGCTCGGCGGCGGGCGTGGCGAAGGTAGCGGGGGCGGTGGGAGCGAAGAGGGCGGCTACTCCGGCGGACGCTCGCGCGGCGCCGCGGCCAGCAACGACTTCGATCAGCGCGGCAATCCCGAGCCCGCCGCGGCAAAGAGCAGCGAGAAGAGCACCGAGATCACCGACGACGACATTCCGTTCTGATATCGTGGCGGACCGTCGCGTGGCCCGTATCGGCTTCAGTGCGTGGCGCCGTTGGCCTTTCGCAAAACTTCGCCCACATTCGCCAACAGGCGGATGTGGGCCACCGGAGCGTGAAAAACTGCTGAGTGTTGGGACGTCGCGATCCGCTTCGCCTGCGACGTTCGTCATGCTGCCGGAAGGCGCTGGCGAATCTCGTCCATGGAAAGATTTTCCTTGCGGGTAGCGACGTACCAGGTATGGCCGAACGGATCGACGAGGCTTCCGTTGCGGTCGCCGTAAAACTGGTCCTTGACCGCCATGGTCACGGTCGCTCCCGCGCCGACGGCCCGGTTGAAAGTCTTGTCCACATCTTCGACATACAGATAGAGGCCGCAGGGAGAGCCGCCCAGAGACTGCGGGCTGCGCGTCCCGTGCTGCGGCGCCTCATCGCCCAGCATGATGATGGAATCGCCGACCTTGATTTCGGCATGGGCGATTTTGCCGTCCGGTCCCTCCATTCGCTCCAGCTCAGTCGCGCCGAACGCCTGTTTGTAGAACTCGATTGCCTTGGCCGCGCCTTTCACAATGAGATATGGCGTTGCCGTGTGGTAGCCCTCGGGCACTGGTTTCACCTTGCCGGCCATGGAGATGCTCCTTGCTTCGACCCGGGAATTTTCGTTCGTGCGCCAATTTAGATGCGGACCTCGCGGAGAGGTTCGCGCCGGCGCGGGAGCAAAACGCGAGTTGCCGAGCCCTGGAATCGCCCGGCGGCTTGAGGAAGCTGAGATGCTGTGCCTGGACAGCCGCGGCTGATCGCTACGAGTTTCTTCCTTTCCGGAAGCCGGGGCCGAGATTCCAGCCGGCGCGGTCTCCATGACGGCGATCACCGCGTCAGCGAACTGGTTGGTTGAAGCCGTTCCGCTCACATCGCGAGTCAGGTGTTTGCGCTCGGCATAAACCGCTTCGAGCGCGCGCTGGATGCGGTCCGCCGCCTCGTGCTCTCCCAGGTGGCGCAGCATGAGGATGCCCGATCGCAGCACCGCCGTAGGGTTGGCGAAGCCTTTGCCCGCGATATCGGGCGCCGAGCCGTGAACCGCTTCAAAGATCGCGCAATGCTCGCCGACGTTCGCCCCCGGAACCAGCCCGAGACCTCCCACGAAAGCCGCGCAAAGATCGCTGATGATGTCCCCGTAAAGATTTTCCAGCAGCAGCATGTCGTATTGGTACGGGTTGGTCACCAGTTGCATGCAAGTGTTGTCGACGATGTGCTCGCCGTAGGCGATCTCTGGGTACTCCTTCGCCACCTTGCGCGAGCATTGCAGGAAAAGGCCGTCGGAGAGCTTCATGATATTGGCCTTGTGAATCGCGTGTATCTTCTTGCGCTTCATCCGGCGGGCGTATTCGAATGCCCAGCGCGCGATGCGCGTAGACGCCTTTTCGGTAATAATCTTGAGGCTTTCGACAACTCCGGGAACCACTTCGTGCTCGATTCCGGAGTAAAGACCCTCGGTGTTCTCGCGAACGATGATCAGGTCTACGCCCGGATAATGGGTCGGCACATTGGGCAGGTTGGTAATCGGACGAAAGTTGGAAAACAGCTCGAATCGTTTTCTGAGCTGGACGTTGATGCTGGAAAAGCCGCCGCCGATCGGGGTCGTGAGCGGCCCTTTGAGTGCCACGTGAGTGCGTTCAATCGAGTCGAGCAGGCTCTTGGGGATGTACTCGTGGTACTTCTCGTAAGCATCGGCGCCGGCGGCGAACGGTTCCCATTCGAACTTGACGCCGCTTGCCTCCAGGATTCGAACCGCCGCGCCGGTCACTTCCGGTCCGATGCCATCGCCAGGAATCAAAGTAATTTTGTGAGCCACGGATGCGCACCTCTTACGCGAGCGGTGGGCCCGCCTTTGCCTTGACGGGAAGAATCTGCTTGCCGTTGTCTTTCGCTTTCAGCAGGTCCTGCAACTCGGACATAAATTCCTGGACATCTTTGAAGTCGAGGTAAACCGAGGCGAAACGCACGTACGCTACTTTGTCCAGGCCGCGCAGGCGGTGCATGATGAGTTCGCCGATCTCACTGGTTTTGCGTTCGCGCTCGGCGGAGTCGATCACGAAGCTTTCGGCTTCGTTGACGATCTGCTCCAGCTTGCTGATGGAGACGGGACGTTTCTCGCAGGCGCGCAACAATCCGTTGAGCACCTTCTGCCGTTCGAACTTCTCTCGGCGTCCGTCCTTTTTCACCACCATGTACGGAATTTCGTCGATGCGTTCGTAGGTGGTATAACGCTTCTCGCAACGCAGGCATTCCCGACGCCGCCGTATGGCTTCGCCTTCCTTGCTTTCGCGCGAGTCGACTACCTTATCCTGCTCAAAGCCGCAAAAAGGGCATTTCATGGACTGAATAGCCAGTAAACAGGCAATTGTAGCAGGAAGGCGGTGGAAGCGTGTGCCCGTCATCGGCTCCGGGAGGAAGTTTGCCGCGTGCCCGGGACGCAGGAGATCGTGGTTCTACCTTTAAAAATGAAATCCTCCGCCGCAGATCAGAACTTCACCCGTAACGTAATCCGATAATGGCGAGCAGAAGAACAACACCGCCCCGGCAGCTTCTTCCGGAGTGCCAAGCCGGCCCAGCGGGCACGCATTCTTGATCGAGTCGAGCATGGTCTGCTGCACTCCCAGCTTGATCTGCTGGCCCTTCATTTCAAGCTTTTCGCCGTCCCCCTGCAACGACTGAACCAGGCGCGTAGCGATCAGACCGAAGCCAACCGCATTCACGTTGACGTTATAGCGGCCCCATTCCTTGGCGAGCGTCTTGGTAAGGCCGATCACGCCCGCTTTGCCCGAAGCATAGCCGGCTTGCCCGGGATTGCCATCCGTGCCCGCGATCGAGGTGATGTTGACCACCTTACGCATGACCCGGTTGCCGGCCGCGATCTCTTTTTTTGCCGCCTCGCGAATATATCCGGAAGCCGCGCGAAGCACCCGGAACGGCACCAGCAGGTGGATCTCCAGCATGGCCAGGAACTGCTCGTCGGTCATCTTCTGGATGACATTGTCCCAGCTATAACCGGCGTTGTTCACGATGATATCGACCGAGCCGAAAACCGAGAGCGTGTTGGCGATCAACTGGTCCGGGTAGGCGGGATCGGCCAGATCGCCGGTCGAGTGGCAAATGCTGTAGCCCTTTGACCGCAGCTCGGTTTGGGTCTGCAGCACGGCCTCTTCGTCCAAGTCGTTCAGCATTACGCGCGCGCCGGCGGAGGCGAGCTTGGTGGCGATTGCCCGTCCGATGCCGCGTCCCGAACCTGTTACCAGCGCTGTCTTGCCGTCCAGAGTAAAAGCCATCTGATTTCTTCCTCCCGAAGCTAGAAGCAACTTAACCAAGCAGAACGCTTGAAAAATTGTGCGATGCAATAATTATAGCTACTGCGATGCAGCATGATGTCGAGAAAAAGCGATCATGTTGCGCATATTACTCTAACCAGCTTGTTTATCAATAGATAGAAAACTAATCGAGCCAACTTACGTCTACGCATAGATGCGTTCGGGGCTCGGCTGGTTTCTTTTTGGGGACATTTTTTGCTGCGCGGCACCCAAGAGAACGGCCGGGCGGAGAATTGCCGCCGCAGCCTCTCAAACGCAGCAGCTCTTGGTGTTGATGGCGACCTTGCCGGCGGGTTCGCCATTCTGATGCACGCTCAGCCGTCGGATTTTGAAGGGGATGCCCACCCGCGCGTAGGACTTAGCAAGCAACTCTTCGACCGCATCCAGGTTGTTTTCGGCGAAGGCGGCAATCGAGGGACCGGCTCCGCTCAGGCATACCCCGAGCAGGTCGGGGTGTTCGAGCGACAGAGCTTCTTTGAGTCCCGGCACCAGCGACTCGCGATAGGGCTGATGCATCCGATCCTGAAAGGCTTCCCTCAGCAAGGAAAAATCGCCACTCTGCAACGCCTGCAACAGCAAGGCAATGCGCTGGAGATTGAAGATGGCGTCGGCGCGCGGCATCCGTTGCGGCAAAACGCTGCGCGCAGCCGAAGTCGCCAGCGCCAGTTGCGGCGTCAGCACCAGGCAGCACAACGATTCCGGCCAGTGCAGGCGCGCCGCAAAGGCCGAGCCGTCGGAAAGCTGGCAACTGGCGGTAAGTCCGCCGAGCAGGGCCGCGGCCACATTGTCGGGATGCCCTTCGAGGTGGCAGGCTGCGTTCAGCAGTCCCTGCGACGGCAACGGGCTGATGATCGCCTCATACAGGCGCAGCCCCGCGACGGTGGCGGCGGCGCTGCTGCCCAGGCCGCCTTTCATCGGTATGTCGCTGATGACCTTGACCGACATGGAAGGGAACGTCCCTCCATGCTGCACGGCCAGGAAGCGGAAAGCGCGCTCGATGTAGTTTTCGCCATCGAGCTGCTGATTGAGAAACTCGAACTGGAGGTCGTTGTTGCCTCCGGTAAGCCGCACTTGCAAGCGCAGATAAATCTGCACGGCGAGCCCAAGAGTATCGAAGCCCGGTCCAAGGTTGGCAATCGACCCGGGAACCTTGATCTCCAGTTCCGCGGGTCGCGCCGGGTTCATGGGTTCGCTACTTGACATGGACTTCGGCTGCCTCTCTCGATTCGGATTTTTTGCGGTGCTTGATGATGTAGTCCGTGTCTTTCAACACGTGTCCGGTGAGCACGGCGACGACCACCGCATCGGGATCGATTGTTCCTTCCGCGTGCAGCTTGCGCAGTCCGGCCAGCGTGGTGGCCGATGCCGGTTCGCATCCGATGCCGTCCCGCCCGATCATGGCCTTGGCTTCGCCGATCTCTTCGTCCGTCACATCCATGACGAAACCGCCGGTGAACTCGACGCCGCGCAGAGATTTCTTCCAGGAGCGCGGGTTGCCGATACGGATGGCGGTGGCCACGGTTTCCGGCTTGTCCACCGGCACCAGTTGCCGCGAGCCGGAGCGCCACATGCGGGCAAAGGGATTGGCCCCTTCCGCCTGCACCACGATCATCTTGGGAACCTTGTCGACCAGGCCGAACTTCATCAGCTCTTCGAAGGCCTTGCCGAAGGCGGACGAGTTGCCGAGATTGCCGCCGGGAACAATCAGGTAATCGGGAACGTTCCATTCGAGCTGTTCGAGCAATTCGAACATGGCGGTCTTCTGGCCTTCGAGACGGAAGGGATTGATCGAGTTCAGGAAATAAAGATCGGGGTTGACCGACTCCAGCAAGGCGTTCAGCGCATCATCGAAGCTGCCGGGGATTTCGATCAGTTCCGCTCCATAGTCGAGCGCCTGCGCCAGCTTGTTCATCGAGATTTGCCCGGCGGGCAAATAGACTTTGGCGATCAGTCCGGCGCGAGCGGCATAAGCGGCGAGCGAGGCCGAGGTATTGCCCGTAGAAGCGCAGCCGACCGCCTTGGTGCCGACGAAGTTGGCCTCGGTCATGCCGACGGTCATGCCCAGATCCTTGAAGGAGCTGGTCGGGTTCCATCCCAGATGCTTGAACCAGAGGGTGCGCAGACCGGCAAATTTAGCAGTACGGTTGCCGCGCACCAGCGGCGTGTTTCCCTCGCCGAGGGTGACCACCGTGCCGGCGGGATACTCCGGAAGGAAGTCGCGGAAGCGCCAAACTCCGCTGACGTCGCGGGGATCGCAGGAGAGCCGGCGTTCCCGCCATTGCCGCTTGAGGGCCTGAGGGTCGAGCGCAACTTTATCGACGACTACCTCAAGCAAATCGCCACATCGTGGACAGGCCAGAGCCCGATCATGCAACTCGAGCTCGGCCCCGCATTGACTGACACTGCACCGTAAATACATCGAAGCTCCTAGGAAAGGATCGGCAAATGGACCGGCGGTTGCGTCAGGAAATCGAACTTGCCGATCTCGTCCAACGCAGACTCCAGCCTTGAGGTGCTGCATTCCTCCAGCGTAATCACGAACGGCAGCGCCGCTTTCGCGCAGTCGGGTCTTTGCAGCACTGCTTCAATATTAATTCCATGATTGGAAAATGCGGAAGCTAAAGCGGCGATGATTCCCGGACGGTCGCGAACCGTAAACCGAACATAATGAGGGGTTACGAAATCATGGCTGACCGGGTAGGCCGAGGTCGCGCCGGTGGAGAGATTCTCCAGCCCCTGCGAGCGGTTGCGCGACACCGCAACCAGGTCGGAAACCACCGCGACCGCCGTCGGATTGCCGCCCGCCCCGTGGCCCGAGAATACGGTTTCGCCCCCGTAAACTCCGGTGCTGACCACCAGGTTCTGTCCGCCCTGGAGCTGCGCCAGGGGAGAATCGCGGCGCAGGATCGCCGGCTGTACCGATGCGTAGAGCTGGCCAACGCGCAATTCGGCGCGCGCAATCTGCCGCACCGTGGAGCGCTGATAGAGATCGTGCGCGTAGGCAAAATCGATCATCTCGACCGGACGGATCGAGCGGCACACCACCTGTTCGGGCCGGACTTCGGCCCGCAGGCCCACGCGGGAGAGGATCACCAGCTTGGCGCGCGCGTCGTAGCCGTCGATATCGTCGGTCGGATCGGCCTCGGCGAAGCCGGCCTCCTGCGCCTCTTTCAGCGCTTGCGAGAAGGGAATACCCGTGCTCTCGATTTTGGTCAGGATGTAGTTGCAGGTGCCGTTCAGCACGCCGTGAATCCGGTAAAGATGATCCCCCGCCAAGCCGTCCTGTAAACCCGAAAGGATGGGAACGCCGCCGGCGACCGAGGCCCCGAAGGCCAGATGCTGCCCGGCGCGTAGTGCGACCTCGGCCAGCTCAGCTCCGCACTGGGCAATCAGTTGCTTGTTGGCGGTCACCACCGATTTGCCGCTTTCGAGGGCGCGCTTGACCCATTCGCCCGCGGGCTTCACTCCGCCGACTAACTCGACCATCACATCGGCATCGGAGGCCAGTATCTCCTCGATGTTTTCGCTCCAGCGCACGTGCCCGGGAACCCAGTCGACTTTCTTGCGCTCGACATTGCGATTGAAAACATGGGTCAGGCGCAGCGACGGCTGGTTCATCTCGTTGCACAGAATGCGGGCGACCGCGCTTCCAACGGTGCCGAAGCCGACGATCGCGACTTTGAGAGCCGATTCAGAATAGGGCATGGAACAATTTTCAACCTTGGTTGACGTTGCCACTCTTCACCTCACCACAACATGGGAAATCCTGCAATTGTTTTTGTATGACTCAGACCACCCAACAATCCAACTACAGGCTTGTCGGGGCTCCGGGAAATGTTCCTCGAACGATACGGCGCGAAGTTCACGGCTACGACTTTTCAGCCGCCGGTGAAGCCGATCTTTTAACGAGCCATTTACGAAACCGCCTCGTGGGCTATTTCACATCGCCGCCCGTGGCAGCCGCGCTCAACGGTGGTTGCTGCTCGAAGAACCTCGCGTGCAAACACCGGATGGCCTCAGGCAAATCGCTTTCCTCGATCACGACCCCGATGTTGATCTCCGACGCGCCTTGCGAAATCATATGTATGTTGACGTTGGCGGCCGCCAGGGTGCTGAACACGCCGGCCGCTACCCCAACCCTGTACTTGATCTCCTCGCTGACCAGGCAAACGATCGACTTTCCGGTTTCCACCTCAACGTCACCGAACTGTTTCAAGTCCCCCACCAGCGGGCTCAGTACTCCGGCCGAGTCCATGGCGATGGAAATGCTCGCTTCGGAAGTCGAAACCAGATCGGCTGCCAAACTATAACGCTCGAACACCTCGAAGAGAGCTTTGAGGTAGGCAAACGCCATTGGCTTGTGGGTGGTCTTCATGCTGATGATAGCGACGTTTTTCTTGGCGGCGATGGCGCGGAAGATCGTCTGGCAGCGCGGGGCTCGGGCGCGAATGCAGGTGCCTTTGCCTTCCGGGTGCCTGGAATCGAGTACGAGGACGGGAATGTTTTTCTCCACCGCTGGAATCACCGTCGAAGGATGTAACACTTTAGCGCCAAAATAAGCCAGCTCGGAGGCCTCAGCAAAGCTCATTTCGTCGATCTTGCGGGCGCTCGGACAAAGACGGGGATCGGTGGTCATGACGCCCTGAACGTCGGTCCATATCTCTATGCAATCGGCCGAAAGAGCCGCGCCGATGATCGAGGCGGAATAGTCGGAGCCGCCGCGGCCGAGCGTGGTGGTGATGCCGTCGGCATTGGCGGCGATGAAGCCGCCCATCACTGGAACGCAGTCGCGGGCGAGCAGCGGGAGCAGCTTGGCCTGCATGCGCTCATTGGTCGCCTCGAAGTCGGGAGCGGCGCGGGTGAAGGCCGAATCGGTTATCAGGCATTCGCGCGAATCCACCAGCTCGGAGTCGATCCCCAGGGCGTTGAAGGCGGCCGTTACCAGCGTGCTGGAACAGATTTCGCCGTAGGACATCACATTGTCCATCGTGCGGGGAGAAAGCTCGCCCAGGGCGGCGATTCCGCGCACGACCACCTCCAGCGAATCGAACAGCAATTGCAACCGCGGATTCACCTGCGAAGCGACCTTCAGTTTCTCGCCGGCGGCGTAGTGCCGCTCGCGCAGCGCTTGGAGAGACTTCAGCGACGTGGGCAGGCCCGTGCCTGCCGCGCCGCGGGCCATGGCGACTAATACGTCGGTAACGCCTCCCATGGCGCTGACTACCACCACTGGCTTGTGTGCTCGACGGTCGGCGACGATGGACGCGACTCGAGTCATAGCCTGCGCGTCTTCGACGGAAGTGCCACCGAATTTCATAACGATCATTGCTGGCTCCTCGGGATGATTAAGATTGCCGGAAAAATAAAAACCCACCGGCTAGGTTGCGGTGGGTCTTACGAGTGGTGATCGATGAGAGCTTCTATGAACCTCTACAGATCCCTTCTCCGCCCGGCGCGCCGTATGTGCCGATAATTCGCACACACGCTGTGCGTGTTGTTGTTGTACCGCCGAGTGTGAGAGAGAAGTGCATAAACGTAGAAGAATTATCAACTGTAAGGCAATTCGGCGGAGAGCGTCAAGCAATTTTGAGCATCGTGCGTAGGCCAGAACGAGGCAGTTCGGTAAGGATGACAATCTGGGTTGGGAGGGAAGCCGTCCAGCATGGCGCGTGAGGTTGGTGCCGGTGATTCGAACCACTTATCGGCGATTAGCGAAAATTCCCCCTAAGTCACTGTCTTTCCGACACATTCATCACTTTGTGACGCGACCAGGGTCACGTTCCATCCAGCGAGATACGAGTTATTGTACTGAGCGACGAAAGCGCTCCAAATCTCAAGACGCGCGACACGTCCGCGGTTCTCGTGGGTGTACCCGCCAGCATTCTGAAACGCTGGCCGCTCACGAAGCTGGGAGGAGAAAACAGCTTATGGCGGAATCAAAGAACGGCAACGGAAAGCCGAAAACAGAGTTGCTGGACGAGTTGGAAAAAGGTCCTTGGCCCAGTTTCGTCAAAGAAATCAAATCAGCCTGCGATGTCAGCGACAGTCCCAAAGACCTGCTGGGACAGCTCGAAATGTCGTATCAGGAGAAAAAGGGCCACTGGAAGCATGGCGGACTGGTCGGAGTGTTGGGCTATGGCGGTGGGGTGATCGGCCGCTACAGCGATGTTCCGGAACAGTTCCCGAAGGTGGCTCACTTCCACACCATTCGCGTCAACCAACCCGCGGGATGGTTTTACACGACTGAGGCACTGCGCACGGTTTGTGATATCTGGGCGAAGCGCGGTTCCGGGCTCACCAATATGCACGGCTCAACCGGCGACATGGTTCTGCTGGGCACGACAACCGACCAACTGGAACCCACCTTCCAGGATCTTGCGCACGCCGGCTTCGATCTGGGCGGGTCAGGTTCCGATTTGCGGACACCTTCCTGCTGCCTGGGAATGGCACGCTGCGAGTGGGCCTGCTATGACACCATGAAGCTTTGCTACGACTTGACGATGGATTACCAAGATGAGCTGCATCGTCCGGCATTCCCCTACAAGTTCAAGATCAAGGCCGCAGGTTGTCCGAACGACTGCGTGGCTTCCATCGCCCGCGCCGACCTCTCCGTGATCGGCACCTGGAAGGACGAGATTCAGCAGGATGACGCTGAGGTTACAAAGTACGCCGCTGCCGGACTTAACATCCAGCGCGACGTCTGCGGTCTTTGTCCGACGCGTTGCATGGAGTGGGATGGCAGCAAGCTGACGATCAGCAATGCGGAATGCACACGCTGCATGCATTGCATTAACGTGATGCCCAAGGCGTTGCGCCCGGGCAAGGAACGTGGCGCGGCGATTCTCATCGGTTCCAAGGCGCCGATCGTTCAGGGAGCTCTGCTTTCCTCAGTTCTTGTTCCATTCATTCCGGCCGAAGAGCTTAAAGACACAATTAAGGAACTCCTCAGCCGGCTGTGGGAATTTTGGGATGAATACGGTAAGGCCCGGGAGCGCATTGGGGAACTGATTCAACGGGTTGGCATGCCCACGTTTCTTGACGGCATTGGACTGGAGCCAACACCCGAGATGGTTTCCGCCCCCAGGGATAATCCGTTCATCTTCTTCCAGCCCACACAGGGAGGTGACAAATAATGGTTACTACACCGCAACCACCAAGAATTACCGATATCGGACCGCCGGCTTATGACAAATTCCTGCCGCCGATCGTGAAGAAGAATTATGGCCTGTGGAAGTATCACGAGAACGTAATGCCCGGGGTGCTTTGCCACGTGGCGGAATCGGGCGACAAACTGTATACGGTTCGCGCCGGCTCGCCGCGCCTGCTGAGCATTCAGACGCTGCGCAAATTCTGCGATCTGGCCGACAAGTACTGCGACGGGTATCTGCGTTTCACCAGCCGTAATAATGTCGAGTTCCTGCTGACGGACTTTGCCAAGGTTGCGCCTCTCAAGGCGGAGTTGACTCAGTTGGGCTATCCGGTCGGAGGCACCAATAACTCGATCAGCAACATTGTGCACACCCAGGGCTGGGTGCATTGTCATTCGGCCGCGACCGATGCCTCCGGCTTGGTGAAGAGCGTGATGGATGCGCTCTGCGACCGCTTCACGCAAGAGAATCTTCCGGCAAAGTTGCGGATTGCCGTCGCCTGCTGCCTAAATATGTGCGGTGCGGTGCATTGCTCCGATATCGCCATCCTGGGCGTGCATCGCGCGCCGCCGAAGATTCAGCACGGGAGTTTGAACAAAATATGTGAGATCCCGAGCCTGATCGCCGCCTGTCCCACCGGCGCCATTCGTCCGGCCACGGTGGACGGCAAGCCTTCGGTCGAGGTGCTCCCGGATCAGTGCATGTACTGCGGCAACTGCTATACCGTGTGCCCGTCGATGCAGATGAACGACCCGGAGCACGACGGTCTTTCCATCTGGGTCGGCGGCAAGGTCAGCAATGCCCGCAGCGCGCCGAAGTTCACCAAGCTGGCGATACCGTTTTTGCCGAACAATCCTCCACGCTGGCCCGAGGTGGTCGAGGCAGTAACGAAAATCGTCGATGTTTATGCGAAGAATGCGCGCAAGTACGAGCGTCTGGGCGAATGGATCGAGCGGGTCGGCTGGCCGAAGTTCTTCCAACTGACCGGATTCGAATTCACCCGCTATCACATCGATGACTTCAAACATGCCGGCTTGAGCTATGCCCGGTCGGCACAAATCCGGTACTGAACCGTTGAGGGAGGCCGATGGCCTTATTCAAAGCAGTTAAGAAACCGGTGATCACGGGTCCAGCGGGCGGAAGTGGAGTCAGCCCGCTGCGGCCCCATTATGTGGCGAAAGCGCCGCCATGTGCCGGTGGTTGTCCGAATGGCAATGAGATTCGCGAGTTGTTGGTCACGGTTGCTCAAGCCGAGGCCTATGGCCGCAGCAACGAGCAGGCCTTCGAACTGTTCTGGAAGCGGCTTGCCGAACGCAATCCCTTCCCGGCAGTTTGCGGAAGGGTTTGCCCCCATCCCTGCGAGGATGCGTGCAACCGCAAAGCCAAGGACGGTCCGCTCGCGATTAATGCGATGGAGCGGTTCATCGGCGATTTCGGCATTGCCAAGAAGCTGAAGCTTTCTCGACTGCATGAAGAAACGCACAGCGAGAAAGTCGCAGTGATCGGCGCGGGCCCGGCGGGACTGTCCTGCGCGTACCAGTTGGCTCGCCGGGGCTACGGGGTCACGGTTTACGAGGCATTTCCCAAGCCGGGCGGGATGCTGCGTTACGGTATTCCTACGTATCGTCTGCCGCGCGAGGTGCTGGACGCTGAAATCCAGCGCATCGTGGATTTGGGAGTCGAGCTGAAGTGCGATTGCATCGTGGGCAAGGACGTGACGCTGGAGGAACTCCGCCAGGAGTATCAAGCGGTGTTTGTCGGCATCGGCGCACAGAAGGGTATCAAACTCAAAGTGCCGGGCGAAGATGCGCCGAATGTCTTCAGCGGCACCGACTTTCTGAATGCCGTGAACCGCGGCGAACCACCCGTTATCGGCGGCAAGGTGATTGTCGTCGGCGGAGGGGACACGGCCATCGACGCCGCGCGGGTAAGCCAGCGGCTTGGGGCTGAAGTTACCCTGCTTTATCGCCGCACCCGGGCGGAGATGCCCGCGGTCAAGAGCGAAATCGAAGGCGCTCTGGAAGAGGGCATCCATATCGAATTCCTGGCCGCGCCGGTAGAAATCCTGCAAAGGGACGGACGTGCCGTAGGAATGCGCTGCATCCGCATGCAGCTTGGCGAGCCGGATTCCTCAGGGCGTCCGCGCCCGGTACCGCAGCCTGGTAGTGAATTCGAGGTTGAGGCGTCCAGCGTCATTGCCGCGATCAGTCAGGAACCGGAATTTCACGGACTGGAAAACCTCCATTCCGGCAAAGACTGGATCAAGACTGACGATTGGGGAGAAACTCCGGCGGAGGGCGTGTATGCAGGCGGCGACAGCATTGAACTGGGTTTGGTGACCATTGCGATTGCCCAGGGACGTTATGCGGCCGACGCCATCGAAGCGCGCTTCCGGGGCGAAAAACTGGAAAAACCGGCTTCGCTGCCGGTGATTTCGACCGACAAGGTGAAACTCGACTGGTATAAGCCGGCCGAGCGGCACGAGCGGGCCCAGGTGGCGGTTGCCGAGCGTGCGCCGGAGACCGAGATCGAACTTGGTTTGAGCGAAGCCGACGTGGTTGAGGAAGCCAAGCGTTGCATGTCATGCGGCATGTGTATGGATTGCGAAACCTGTTGGATGTATTGCACGCCTAACTGTTTCGTGAAACTGCCGAAAGGCGAACACTACAAAGCTAAGCTCGAGCTATGCGATGGCTGCAAGAAGTGCGCCGACGTTTGCCCGTGCGGATATATTGAAATGAACTAGAGCGAGGTGGAACTGTGCCAGTACTCGAATTGAACGGACACAAGTACGAAGTGGACGAAGATGGCTTTCTTGAGAACCCGGAAATCTGGAACGAGGAAGTGGCGAAGGATTTCATGACCGAAGAAGGGGTTACGGAGCTGACTCCCGACCATTGGAAGGTCATCAACATGCTGCGGGCTCACTATCTGCAGTTCGGCATTGCCCCCATGATCCGCAAGCTTTGCAAGGAAACCGGGTTCAAGCTGGGCGATATTTATAAGTTGTTTCCGTCCGGACCGGCCAAGGGAGCCTGCAAACTGGCAGGCCTGCCCAAGCCAACCGGTTGCGTGTAACTGGAGGAGCAAATGCGCGCGCACGCAGCGATTCTCGACGCATGGATTGAGAAGACCATTCAGATCTATCCGGAGCAGGCCCGCGATTCGATTGCACGGGGGAGCGAGCGATTTCGCAACCCCGTGGGATTCACGGTGCGCGAGTCGCTGGCCAAGCTACTGCAAGAGCTCGCCGGAGAGATGGATGCCGTGCGTACGACAGAAGCGCTGGATGGTCTTGTCCGGCTGCGCGCGGTTCAGGATTGCACGCCGGCCGAGGCTGTCTGCTTCGTTTTTCTGCTGCGTCAGATCATTCGCGAACACGATGCCGGCGAGCAGTTTCCGGATTTCGAGCGCCGCATCGACGAACTGGCGTTGATGACTTTCGATCAGTACGTGAAATGCCGCGAAGATCTGGCCCTGGTCCGAATCAACGAAGCGAAGCGGGCGCTGAGCGTCCGGCAACGTACGAGGGATAGCCTGTGAACGCGGTCTATGCATTGCTGGCGGTGGCTGTGCTGACTTGCGCCGGGATTCTGGCAGGCGCACCCACCGCGACGGGCGCACTGCTGGGAATCGTCGTTCCCTACGCGGCGTGCGCCATTTTGCTGGGGGGCATTTGCGCGCGAATCTGGCGCTGGGCGGCGACCCCCGTGCCCTTCCGCATTCCCACCTCCTGCGGCCAGCAGAAATCGCTGAGCTGGATCAAGGCCGCGACCTTTGACAACCCCTCGACGGGAGCGGCGGCTGCGGTGCGGATGGGGCTGGAGGTGTTGCTCTTCCGGTCGCTGTTCCGCAACACGCGCTCCAAGATCGCCGATGGCAACAAGGTATCGTTTGGCGAGAGCAAGTTTCTCTGGCTCGGGGCGATGGGATTCCATTGGGCGCTGCTGATGATCTTGCTCAGGCATCTGCGGCTGCTGGTGGAGCCGGTGCCCGCTTTTGTGCTCGTCCTCCAGCAAATTGATGGATTTTTCCAGGTCGGCCATCCGGTCCTGTACGCCTCCGACGTGATGATCGTGGCGGCGCTGGCTGTATTTGCTGCTGCGCAGAATGCGCGAGCCGATGGTTCGCTACATTTCGTTGTTTACCGATTACTTCGCACTCTTTCTGCTCCTCGGAATCGCGCTCTCCGGCGTGCTGATGCGCCACGCGGCTAGAGTGGACGTTGCCGGCGTCAAGCAATTTGCGCTTGGCTTGGCCACCTTCCACCCGGTCGTGGCACAGACTTTGAGCCCGGTATTCCTGGTTCATTTGCTGCTGGTGAGCACGCTGGCGGCGTACTTTCCGTTCAGCAAACTCATGCATATGGGCGGGGTGTTTCTGAGTCCGACGCGCAACCTGGCCAATAACAATCGCAGTGAACGTCATATCAACCCCTGGAACTATCCGGTAAAAACCCACACCTACCAGGAATGGGAAGATGAGTTCCGGGAAAAAATTGTCGCCGCGGGGTTGCCGCTCGAGGTCGAAGATGTCCAAAAAACTTCTACAGATTGAACAGAAAACCCCGCAGGGCGACTGGCGCGATCCCCATGTCGAGTTACGCAAGGGCGTGATCTGTTACAGCGCGCTGCCGAAGAACCTCAAGTACTTGGGCATGCCCAATCCGCGCGAGTGGCAGCCGATGGATGCCGACTGGAAGCTGCCGCCGGATTGGAAGCGGATCATTCTCGACGGCATGAAGGAGCGGCTCAACAAGTATCGTTCCTTCCGGCTGTTCATGGACATCTGTGTGCGCTGCGGAGCCTGTGCCGACAAGTGTCACTTCTATATCGGCTCCGGTGATCCCAAGAATATGCCGGTACTGCGCGCCGAGCTGATGCGCTCGATTTACCGGCGTTATTTCACCTTGACTGGCCGCATCTTCGGCTCGCTGGCGGGTGGGCGCGAGCTGACAGAAGACGTTATCAAAGAATGGTTTTACTACTTTTACCAGTGCACGGAATGCCGGCGATGCTCGGTCTACTGTCCTTACGGCATTGACACGGCTGAGATCACCATGATCGGCCGCGAGTTGCTGAACCTGCTCGGATGCAACATCAATTGGGTGCTGGAGCCGGCCGCGAACTGCTTCCGCACCGGCAATCACCTTGGCATCCAGCCGCACGGCTTCAAGGACAGCCTCGACTTTGCCGCCGAGGAGCTGCAAGAGATCACGGGTTTGCCATTTGAGGTTCCGATCAATCGCAAGGGTGCGGAAATCCTTTTCATCATGCCTTCGGCCGACTACTTCGGCACCCCGCACTATTACACCCTGCTCGGTTACCTGATGATCTTCAAGGAAATCGGCCTGGACTATACGGTCAGCGCCTTTGCCTCCGAAGGCGGCAACTTCGGCCTGTTCTCCTCCCACGAGTTGATGAAGCGGCTGAACGCCAAGGTCTATGACGAGGCCAAACGATTGGGCGTGAAGTGGATCATCGGCGGCGAGTGCGGGCACATGTGGCGCGTGCTTCACCAGTATATGGACACCATGAACGGCCCGGCGGATTTCCTCGAAGTTCCGGTTTCGCCGATCACCGGCACGCGCTTCGAGCACGTGAAATCGACGAAGATGCTGCACATCTCCGAGTTCACCGCCGACCTGCTCCATCACGGCAAGCTCAAACTCGACCCCAGCCGCAACGACAACTGGAAGGTTACCTATCACGATTCCTGCAATCCGGCGCGCGCCATGGGCTTGCTGGAGGAACCTCGCTACATCATCAAGAAGTCGTGCAACCACTTTTACGAAATGCCGGAGAACACGATCCGCGAACAGACGTTCTGCTGCGGTAGCGGCTCCGGGCTGGGCACGGACGAAAATCTGGAAATGCGAATGCGCGGCGGATTTCCCCGGGCCAATGCCGTGAAGTATGTGAAAGAAAAGCACGGAGTGAATTTGCTGGCCTGCATGTGCGCCATCGATAAAGCAACGTTGCCCACTTTGCTGGACTATTGGGTGCCGGGCGTGGAGGTTGCCGGAGTTCACGAGTTGCTGGGAAATGCGCTGGTGATGCAGGGCGAAACCCGCACGACCGACCTTCGCGGGGAACCGCTGCCGGCGGAAGCGGCAATTCCAGCTGCCGGAGACGCCGGCGGAGCGGAGGTGGCCCATGCGTGAGCGCTCGCTGATTGCCGGGGGGCTGGCGTTGTTCCTGATTCTGTTTACCTATCCGCTGTGGCACGCCGCGGCGTGGGGAACCGAAGCCAGGCAACCGCGCTTGCAGTTGCCGGCGCAGGCGAAGGAGTGCGTCGCGCCCATTCCGTACATGCGGGCGGCGCACATGCGTTTGCTGATCGATTGGCGGGAGAACGCGGTGCGTCAGGGCGTGCGCCAGATTCATGCGACGAACGGAAAATCCTACGACGCCAGTCTCACGCGAACCTGCCTCGGAGAATGTCATACCAACCGGGCGGAGTTTTGCGACCGCTGCCACAACTATGCCGGCGTCTCCGCGGTGTATTGCTGGGATTGCCACAACCAACCCCAACTCGTTGCGGCCAGGAGGACACCATGAAAATTACCAGAAAAGATTTCCTCCGGCTCTCGGGATTGTCCTTGCTGGCATTTGCCGGGAGGAAGGCCGTGCAGGCCGTCACCGATCTGGCGGGCGCGCCGGCAGCCGCCGTCAGCCGGGCAGGCTAAGACGGTCCGCTGGGGCATGGTCATCGACTTGGTGAAGCAGCGCGATCCGGCGGTGTCCGAGCGCTGCATCCAAGCCTGCAACGCGGCGCACAACATCCCTCAAATCCCCGATCCAGAGCGCGCGAGGTGAAGTGGATTTGGGATCAGCCCTTCGAGACCGTGTTTCCGGCTGAGCAAAACGGACTATACGCGGCAGACCTACGCAGGACGCTCTATTCCGGTCATGTGCAATCACTGCGAAAAACCTGCCTGCGTTCGCGTGTGCCCGACGGGTGCGACCTGGAAACGGGAAGACGGCATCGTCATGATGGACTGGCATCGCTGCATCGGATGCAAGTACTGCATGGTGGCCTGTCCCTATGGCGCACGGAGTTTCAACTTCTCCGATCCAGTTGCTTACGTGAAGCAGGTGAACCCGGAATTTCCCACGCGGAGCAAGGGCGTGGTAGAGAAGTGCAATTTCTGCGCCGAGCGACTGGCCGCGGGCAAGCAGCCGGTATGCGTCGAGGCCTGCGCTGACAAATCGATGATCTTCGGCAATCTCGCCGACCCGCAGTCGGAAATCCGGCAAGTGCTCGGTTCGCGTTTCAGTATCCGGCGAAAGCCCGAATTAGGTACGCAGCCCAACGTTTTTTACATTGTGTGAGGGGTTATCGATGTTCATGTTCGAGAAGGCGCTCGTAGGGAGCCGGAAGTACTGGATCTGGAATGGTATCCTCCTCGCCCTCATTTTCCTGGGTTTTTTGGCCTACCTGCGGCAGGCGGCGGTCGGACTGGTTGTTACGGGGCTGACGTCATGATGTCATGTGGGGCCTGTATATCTCCCAATTTGTGTTTTTTATCGGACTGGGCGCTTCGGCCGTCGTAGTCGTTCTGCCTTACTATCTGCATGACTGGAAAGCCTTCGGCAAGACCACGATGATGGGCGAAATCCTTGGCATGTGCTCGGTCATTATGGCCATGCTTTTTATTTTCGTAAGCATGGGCCAACCGCAGCGCGTGCTGAACGTGCTGCGCTATCCGCATCCCAACTCGCTTATCTTCTGGGATATGACGGTCCTCAGCGGCTATGTGCTGCTCAACGCGATCATCACCGTGACCCTGCTGAGGGCCAAGCATGAGGGGGTGCCCCCGCCGAAGTGGATCAAGCCTGTCATCCTGCTCTCCATCCCCTGGGCCATCAGCATCCACACGGTGACGGCGTTCATCTTGAGCGGTCTCGCGGCGCGGCCATTCTGGATGAATCCGATCATGGCTCCTCGCTTTCTGGTTCGGCTTTTTCTTCCGGACCGGCATTGCTCATTATCCTGATCCTGATTCTGCGGCGGCTGAGAGTCTTCGATGCCGGCATGGAAGCCGTGAAGAAGCTTGCCCTGATCGTCACCTACTGCATGCTCATCAATGTGTTCTTTGTGTTGATGGAGGTGTTCACCACTTTCTACAGCCGGATCCCCGAGCCACATGGAACATTTTGAGTATCTTTTCTTCGGGCTCGACGGCAACTATCAGCTTGTGCCCTGGATGTGGTTATCCGTGCTGTTTTCTCGTCGTGGCGCTGGTTTTGCTCATGGTGCCGCGCTGGCGTACAGATACGCGTTTGCTGACATGGGCATGTGTTCTGGTCTTTGCTTCGCTTTGGCTGGATAAGGGATTTGCCTTGCTGGTTGGAGGTTTTGTGCCTTCGCCGCTGGGCGCCGTCGCGCGCTACACGCCCACGCCTGAATGAGTGGACAGTGGTCGTCGGCATCTGGGCCCTCGGCGCCTTGATGATTACAGTGCTTTATAAAATCATGCTATCGGTTCGGGAGGAGCTGTAGCTTGGCGGGACGGGGATGGACTTGGGCGTAGCTGGATCGATTCCATTCTGACTCGGAACGTGTATGGCCCGTGGTGCTTTTCAAGATACCGTGGGGGATTTATTCAATCTGGTAGATGTCTCTTAAAGAGGTGATTTATGGTTAGTGTTACGTCATCGGACTCATCGGCGGACACGCTGGCTAAATCCGGATCGCCACCTCAGACGGACTGCTCCGCCGGTTCACACTCGACGCCGCGGCTAACCGAAGACTGGCTGGCGGTTTGCATTGGCGTACTTGTTTTTGTACTCTCACTTACGCTCCTGTTCGGCGTGGACTCGCTGGGCTGGGGAATTACCACTTCGGTTTGGCTTGATCCCGCGAAGGCACTGAAGCCAGCCTCCAAAGCTTATGCCAACTTGCCTGCCTTTCTTCCCTGGTAGCAACTTACGTCTTCATGCTGGTGGTTTTGCTGGTCGGTGCAAAAGGTCTGGGAGCAGACCTGAAGAAATTTGCCAAAGGATTTACCGGAGTCTTTGTCCTGAGTTATGCCTGCTGGTTTTTGGGTAGCTGGGCTTTTATTGCGGCAACGCCTAACCAGCGAGCTGGATTGAAGATCGGCTGGTCGTTGAACCTGACCAACGAGTCGGGTTTCATCATTGCCCTGCTCGCCGGACTCATAGTCGGCAACTTCCTGCCAGGACTTGCGACGATGATGAAGGAAGCGATCCGTCCTGAGTTGTATATCAAGACGGCCATTGTGATCCTTGGCGGGTTCCTGGGCATCACGGCTCTCAGCCAACGATCGCTGGCGGGCGCAATGATGTTTCAGGGTGCCTGTGCCATCGTCTGCGCTTACCTCATCTTCTGGCCGATAGTTTACTTCGTGGCCCGGCGCTACTTTGGCTTTAGCCGCGAATGGGCGGCGCCTCTTGCCTCGGGCATTTCCATCTGCGGCGTCTCGGCGGCGATTGCAACCGGCGGCGCCATCCGGTCGCGTCCTATCGTTCCGGTAATGGTTTCGTCGCTGGTGGTAATCTTCTCGGTCGTCGAGCTACTGGTGCTTCCATTTGCGGCCCAGCACTTCCTGTATCATCAGCCCTTAGTGGCTGGCGCCTGGATGGCGCTGGCGGTCAAAACCGACGGCGCAGCCGTGGCTAGCGGAGCAATCACCGATGCGCTGATCAGGGCTAAGGCGTCCGGGATGGGAATGAATTTCCAGCCGGGCTGGATTATGAGCACCGCAGCTACGGTCAAGGTGTTTATCGACATCATGATCGGCGTGTGGGCTTTCGTGCTGGCGTGGGTATGGTCGGCCAAGTTCGACCGTAAAGAAGGAACTCCAGTGAAAGCCAAGGAAATCTGGCAGCGCTTTCCGAAGTTCGTGCTTGGCTATGTGGCCACCTTCCTGATCGTGCTTGTGATGGGCATTCTCGCACCTAACGCAATCGGGCGGGTGCAGGGCGCAATGGGGCAGGCGAATGTGTTCCGCGGCATCTTTTTTGTCATGACCTTCTTCAGCATCGGAGTTGTTTCCAACTTCCGCAAGCTGTGGGAAGAAGGCATCGGCAAGCTGGCCGCCGTCTACGTACTCTGCCTGTTTGGCTATATCATTTGGATCGGCCTTGCCATCTCGTGGATATTCTTCCACGGCATGCTACCGCCGTTAATGAAGGGGTGATCTATGGCAACTCCAGTAAAGGCTCCGCTGCAGCCGCGGTTTTCGGAAGAAATCCGCAAAATGGAATGTGAACCGCTCGATAGCGTCGAGAAGAAGTTGATCTGGTACACCTTCTTTAGCGGTGTCGGATTGCTGATTGTGCTGGTATTGGTCAGCAAGCTGTTGATCCACTGAACGCATCGCGTGTCGCGGGAGACGGTCCCGCGACACCGGCGCTTGCCGGCACGCTCATCCGAGCGGAAGTGAATGGGTGAAGATGTGGGATTTGCAATGGGAGCTACGGGAAAAGTTTATCTGGTTGGGGCAGGCCCCGGGCATCCTGAGCTGTTGACGATCAAGGCGGCAAACCTGATCAAGGCGGCGGATGTCATTGTTTACGACCGGCTGATTCAGGAAGACGTGCTGGCGCTGGCGAAACCGACCGCCGAGCGCATTTACATGGGCAAACCGGTCGGGCCGTCACGATTCGCGCCAGGATGAGGTCAACGAACTGCTTGTCCACAAAGCGCGCGAGGGCAAGACCGTGGTTCGCCTGAAGGGCGGCGATCCGTTCCTGTTTGGCCGCGGCGGAGAAGAGGCCGAGTATCTGGCGGAGCATGGCGTCAGCTTCGACGTGATTCCGGGCGTTTCTTCGGCGCTTTCGGCGCCTCTCAGCGCGGGAATTCCTGTCACTCATCGTGACTCTTCTTCTGCCGTGGCGATCGTGACCGGCCATTTTTGCGGCGGCGATGGCGACGACGTCGATTTCAACGCACTGAGCAAGATTCCGACGCTGGTTTTTCTGATGGGCGTCCATGCGGTCGAGCAGATTGCGAAACGGTTGATCACCGAGGGCCGCGATCCCGGCACGCCGGCGGCCATCATCCAGATGGCGTTCTGGCACGGCGAACAGGTTGTCACCGGGACGCTGGAGACGATTGCCGAAGTGGCAAAACTGCAAGGCATCAAGGCTCCGGCGACGCTGGTGATCGGCGAAGTCGTGAGGCTTCGCGAGAAGCTGAAGAAGGCGGAGCGCGAGCTTCAGCGCCGCAACGAGTCGGATGCGCGTTTTGCTCCCGGGCCCTCGCCACAGGAATTGTTTCGTCTGGCCACTGCGGGTGTCGGAAGTCAGATGTTGGCGTGGGCGGTGTCGGCGGGCGTATTCGAAGCGCTGGAACATCCGAAAACCGTGTGCAATCTGGCTCGCCAGATCCATGCCGATGCGGACGCGCTGAACGACATGATGCAGGTGCTGGTGGCGCTTGGGTTGGTGGAGGCGCGGCCGGATGGCTATCGCAATCTGGAATTGGCCTCGCTCTACCTGCGGCGAAACTCGCCCCAGTCGCTCGTTCCCGCGCTGATGTATGAGGTTGGAGAAAACTGCGACGCTACCGCGCTGGACAGGTTCGCGACCACGGGCAGAAAAACGCTGCGTCCCGATCATGCGGCTCTGCACTATCACGCCTGCGAGTCGCTGGCGCGTTACGCGGCGCCGGTCGTGCTCGATCGCGTTGACCTCGGCGGATGCGAGAGCGTGCTCGTCGCGGGATGGGGAGCGGCGACTTATTCGGAGCTGATTGCGGCGCGATGGCCGCGCGCAAAGGTCACGGGCGTCAATCCGGCATTGGGCGAGACCCTGCCGGCGCAAAGCTTCGATGCGGTGATCATCTCCGGGCTTCTCGGTTCGGCATCGCGCGAGGAATGCGAGAATGTCGTTTGCCGTGCCGCAAGTCAACTGAAGGCCGGCGGGATGTTGATGCTGCAAGACGATTTGCTCTCCGTGGGTGCCAGCGTGGCGCCGGAGGTCGCGCTTGCCCGTCTGGCACGGCGGGTCACGAACGGCAACAATGCCGAGTGGTCGGTCGAGCGGGTTTCGGCGCTGCTGGAAAAATCGGGGTTAGAGGCTGGCTCGGACCCGCTGGCAGGCGCGGGCATGTTAATCAAGAGTAAGAAGACCAATTCATACACAGTCGAGCCGTGGTACTAGCGCGGAATCGGTGCCGGCTGACTGAAAAGGGGAACTTATATGGCTGATGTTAGCAGTCGAAACAGTTGCGGAAGACATGTACCAGTTGGTTTCCGAGTGCGAGGGAAAGAAGAAACTTGAAACCGGGTGACCTGACCAAGGCAATGGTGGCAAAGTACGGCGATGCTTGCTCGAAAGACCTCTGCAAGCTTGCGATCCGGCAGTTGATCGAATCCGGCCGCTGCGTCTACAGCTATCTCGGAGGCTCGTTTATCCAGTTGCCGCCCAAGGAACCGCAAGGCTGAGGTTAAGCGCTCAGATGAATGCGGCCTCGAACGCGCCAAGGATCGTGATTGCAGGGCTTGCCGGCGATTCCGGCAAATCTGTAGTCTCCATGGCGCTGCTCCGGGCATTCCGTGGCGAAGGGACGCAGGTGCGCGCATTCAAGAAAGGTCCTGATTACATCGATGCCGCATGGCTCTGCCTGGGCCTCGGGAGAGCCGGCGAGAAACCTGGATACGTGGCTGATGGGCTTTCCCGGGGCGGTGCAGTCGTTTTGCACGCATGCCATCGCCGGCGGCCTCAATCTGGTCGAAGGCAATCGCGGACTGTTCGATGGCGTCGACGTGGCCGGAACCCACAGCACGGCCGAGTTGGCGAAGGCGATTCAAGCGCCGGTCCTGCTGGTTCTGAATGTCACCAAGATGACGCGCACCGCGGCCGCCGTGGTGTTGGGCTGCAAGCAGCTCGACCCGGATTTGCGAATCGCGGGAGTGGTTCTGAACCACGTCGCCAGCAAACGGCACGAGATGGTCGTGCGCGATGCCATTGAACGAGTGTGCGGAATCCCGGTGGTCGGCGTCATCCCTAAACTCGATAGTGACGCCCTGCCTGCGCGGCATCTCGGACTGGTAACGCCCGAAGATCATCCCGCGATGAAGCAGTTGCCCGCGGTGCTGGACAAGGTTGCGGCGTGGCTCGACCTGACGCGGATCAAGGAAATCGCCGCTGACGTGAACGTGCTTTGCCCGTCGCTGCCTGCAACCGGCAAAGAGCCGGAGAACCTTGCTCCCGGCGCACTCCGTAGTTGAGCGGGTTGGGACGGAGGGTGCGGTCAGGATCGCCGTAATTCGCGATGCCGCGTTTAGTTTTTATTACCAGGAGAATCTCGAGGCGCTGAGCCGGGCGGGCGGGGAAGTCGTGTTCGTCTCCGCCTTGCGCTCAAGCGAGTTGCCCGAGGATGTGGATGCCGTATACATCGGCGGCGGCTTTCCGGAGGTGCACGCCGAAAAGCTCGAAGCGAACGACGGGTTTCTGCATTCGCTTGGCCGATGCGGCTGCACGTGGTCTGCCGGTTTATGCCGAATGCGGCGGGTTGATGTTGCTGTCGCGGTCGATCCAGTGGCAGGGCAGACGCTTCCGCATGGCGGGCGTTCTGCCTATCGATATCGACGTGGGCAGCGCTCCTCAGGGACACGGATACGTGGAGATGACGGTAGACACGCCAATCCGTTTTACGAGGTTGGAACCGTGTTGCGCGGACATGAGTTTCATTACTCGCGCATCGCGGTCGCCTCTCGGACCGATGCCGGGTCAGAGCCGCCGGTCAACCGTGTGTTCGGTGCGCCGTGGAACTGGCGCGATTGGGAAGCGCGACGGACTGATCGTCAACAATGTGTGGGCAAGCTATACGCACCTGCATGCCAGGCAACGCCGGAATGGGCGGAGGGCGTGATTAAACTTGCCCGCTCTACGCGATCACGCGCAACTATGGCGCGTGCCGGGGATCCGGGCAGGTATTGAATTTGGCAGGGCTAACCGCGTGGTGCGAGCCATGTGAGCGCGGACCAGCGCTGCCGGGGTAGTGCCTGGCCGTGCGTGAAAACTCTTCGAGTGGTGGGGGATATCAATGACAACTCTGGTGTTTTTGTTTATTTATGCAGGCGTACTTGTGTTTGCCGTCGGCTGTATCGGCCGCGTGCTGCAATACGCGCGCGCGCCCATCCATCTGCGTTGGGAACTGTATCCCGTGCCGCATGAAGCGCCGGAGCGGGTGAAGCACGGCGGTTCGTATTTCGAGGAAAGCGATTGGTGGAAGAAAGAGCGCCGTTCGAACCTCGCCGGAGAATTGAGTTTCATGATCCCGGAGATGCTGCTGCTGAAAGGGCTCTGGGAGTTCAATCGCAAACTCTGGTATCGGTCATTTCCGTTTCATGCCGGTCTGTATCTGCTGATGGGAGCGGCCGTTCTGTCCGCTCTGGGCGCGGTTTTCGGAGGTATGGGGCTGGCCGGCGTGCTCTTTGTGATCGCACGCGTGTGCGCTTGGGTGGGGCTGGTGCTGACGACATTGGGCGGCTTGGCGTTGTTCTGGCGCAGGCTCACCGATCCGGAGTTGAAAAACTATACCGGATTCGGCGACCTGTTGAATGTGGGTGCTGTTTGCGATTGCGTGCGTGCTGGTCATCCTCGGATCGCTCAGCGGTTCGATGCCGCCGCTTGCCAGGCTGGCACGCGCGCTGCTTACCTTCGATTCGACGCTCAAGCTTCCGGCCCTGACGAGTGCCGGACTCATCCTCGGATCGGTCATCCTCGGCTACATTCCGTACACGCACATGGCGCATTTCGTGGCGAAATATTTCACCTATCACGCGGTCCGTTGGGACGACGCACCGAATAACCACATATTGCCGCGCGAGTTGCCGAGTATCTTACCTATCGTCCCACGTGGTCGGCGCCGCACATCGGGGCCGACGGAACGAAAACCTGGGGGGAGATCGCCACGACGAATCCACCCGAAAAGCAGGCGGTACGCAAATGAAGCAACAGGTAAACATTGACGACATTTCGCGGCGTGACGCGGAGCCGATCACGCAACTGCAAAAGAGCGAATTAAAGCCTTTGCCCGCGCGGTCTCGGCGCCGAGGATGGCCCGGCGTTTACTCCACTCAGCGTCCAGGTCAAGGAAAGATGCGAGTGCGGACTCGACGGCACTTGCGCGCTGAATCTGCCCAGGCCGAAGTCCCGCGAGGAAGAAGAAGCTCTGGTCAAAAAGTTTCTGGCCGGAGTTGAAAAGCTATTCAGCAAGGAAAACAACTGGACGTTTCTGCAGCCGCTGCTGCTCACCATGGAGCACTGCACGCGCTGCCAGACCTGCTCCGACGCTTGCCACATCTACGAAGCCAGCGGGCGCAACGAAGTCTACCGGCCGCTGTTCCGCAGCGAGATTCTGCGCCGGCTCTACTTCAAGTACGTGAAGCATGGCGGGCTGGTCTCGCGCTGGCAGCACGGCGACATCGAGCTGAACTGGCCCATGGTGGCGCGTCTTGCCGAGCTTTCCTACCGATGCAACCTCTGCCGCCGTTGCGCGCAGACCTGCCCCATTGGCGCCGATAACGGCCTGGTGGCTCACGAACTCCGCAAGGTGTTCAGCATGGAGATGGGCATCGCGGCCAAAGAAATCCATGATAACGGCTCGATGAAGCAGTTGAAGGTAGGCTCTTCGACCGGCATGAACCCCGCGGCGGTGAGGGACAACGTGGACTTCATCGACGAGGAGATGAGCGAAAAGACCGGGCTCGACATCCATACGCCTTGGGATGTAGAAGGCGCCGACATCCTTCTGATTCATAACGCGGGCGAGATTCTCGCGTGGCCCGAAAACCCCGGAGCCTTCGCCGTGATTCTCAATGCCGCCGGGGTGAGCTGGACGATGTCATCGGAGCTGGTCGGCTACGATTCCATCAATTACGGACTCTGGTACGACGATGCGCAGTTTGCGCGCGTGGCACTGAAACACGCGGACATGCGCGCGCAAGTTGAAGGTGAAGAAGATCGTGCTGGGCGAGTGCGGCCACGCGCACAAGGCGCTCAGCGTGATTGCCGACCGCATTCTGCTGGGCGAGATGAACGTCCCGCGGGAAAGCTCGATGACGTTGTTGCGCGACATCGTCATGAGCGGCAAGCTCAAGCTGGACCCCTCGCGCAATGATTTTCCCAGTCACCCTCCACGATCCTTGCAACCTCGTGCGCCTGATGGGAGTGGTCGAGCCGCAACGTGAGATTCTGCGCAAGATCGCTCCCCAGTTCCGCGAGATGGAGCCGCACGGCGTCAATAATTACTGTTGCGGCGGCGGCAGCGGCTTCGCCATCATGTCGCCGAACAACTTCACCGACTGGCGCTTCCAGATCTCCGGGCGCAAGAAGCTCGAGCAGGTGCTGAACGCCTTTGGCGATTGCCTCGAACCGGAAATTCCAAAATACGTCTGCGCCCCGTGCAGCAACTGCAAAGGCCAGATGCGCGACTTGTTCGCATACTGGAATCTGTGGGACAAGCACCAGATCCTATACGGCGGCTTGGTCGAACTGATCGTGAATGCCATGACCGACGTGAAGCCTGGGTTCCTGGAGTGGGAGTGGCACTAGGGTTTTTTGCAGACCACGAGAGAACGGGGACTTAGGACAGGTCTGCCGGGAAACAGCTTTTTGGGCGCGAGTGAGAGGTCTTCACTCGCGCCCTTATCGTTTGACTGCGTCCGCGGTCATTGCTCTAAAAGAATCCAATAAAAGACGTTCAAACTGAAACGGTTGCACCCCAAGCGCGCCTGACGAAATCCAATGGCTTGGAAGGTGAGCATGGCAACCGAAGAGAAGGTGCGCAAAAGCGAAGACGAATGGCGGCGCGAGCTTACGCCCGAGCAGTACCACGTCCTGCGCGAGAAAGGCACGGAACGCGCTTTTACCGGCGAGTACGCGCACAGCAAGGAAAAGGGTGTTTACCACTGCGCGGCTTGTGGCGAGGAATTATTCAGCTCGGATACCAAGTACGATTCCGGAAGCGGATGGCCCAGCTTCTATGAGCCGGCAGCTCCGGAGCGCGTGGACAATCACGAGGACAACGCTCTCGGCATGCGCCGGGTAGAGGTGACCTGCTCGCGTTGCGGGTCGCACCTGGGACACGTCTTTCCGGATGGCCCGCAGCCAACCGGCTTACGCTACTGTATCAACTCCGCATCGCTGAAGCTGGAACCGAAAAAGTAGTATCGGAAAAGCGACGCCGAAAATCCATGGTCGCGCCGCCGGTCCCGTTCCTCCGCTTTGCAGTTCCAGAGTGCATCTGGTGCTCGCCAGCCCGGGAGTGCTTCAACCCCCGGGCGTGACCTTCTTGGCAAAGCGGCTGGTGAGTTCGATGAAGGCCTGCGCGGAGCGCGGCAGGGTGCGATCGGAGCGATAAATCAGTCCCAGTGAGCGCCACAAGACATTGTCTTTCAAAGGTAGCAGCTTGGCCTCGCCGGAGCGCACCTCATCGTTGGCAAAACTGGCGCTGATGAGAGACAAGCCGACACCGGCGACGACGAATCTCTTGATCATGCCCACGCTCGGCAGTTCCATCTTGATCTGCAAGCCCGCCCGATACGGGCGAAAGAGCTTGTCGAGCGCCTGCCGCGTGTATCCCGTCTTGGGGAAAATCAATGGCTGTTTCGCCACTTCTTCCACGGTCACAGATTTTTGCTTCGCGAGCGGGTTTCGTGAACTCACCATGACCATCAACTGGTCGCGGAAAATGGAATGCACTTTGATGCTATGCGATTTGACCGGCAGGCTGACGATGCCCAGATCGACCGCGCCATCCTCAACGCGCTCCAGAATCTTGCGGCTGAAATTGCGATAGACGCTGATCTGGACCTCGGGATATTGGCGGATATACTCGGCAAACATCTCGGGAAGCACGTACAGGCAGGTGGCCTCATTGGCTCCGATGGCCAAAACTCCGCGAGGTGAAATTCCCTGGTCGGCAACAGCACGGAGCGACTCGTCGCGAAGGGTCAGCAGGCGCTGCGCATACTCGAACAAGACTTCACCGCCGGGAGTCAAGCGCACGGATTTGGCGCGGCGGTCGAGAATCTTCTCGCCATATTCCTGCTCGAGTTGTCTGATTTGAGCGCTGACGGCCGACTGCGTTCGAAACACCTTTTGGCCGGCGCGCGAAAAACTACCCAGCTTGGCGACTTCAATGAACGTCACTAGCTGATCGAAATCCACGGCATTCCTCGCTCTCTTAGTAACAGCGGGGCGGCAGAACTCAACATCAACCAACAGGCTAGCCGCACTTACTTTCAGAAGCATACACGCACGGCCGTTGGTGGAAACATGGTTTTCATCCGGGGGAGCGGATCTTGCCGGACGGGGTCCCCGGCGGACCATGGCTACGTCCGTCAGGGTGTGCGTGCAGGCCGGCACAAACTCGCTGTCTGGCGAGTAGTGCACGATTCGATTAACCCCCGGTTACGGCTACGCCAAAATTTCTTAATCGATGCTATCGAAAATCTTGATTGTACTTCCGAAGCCGTCGCAAACGATAATAAACACTTAACACACAGCGACTTGTGTTGAGTGACGCCTGCGGTTTGTGCCTCGGCGGCTTTTCCGCCGCCTCCTAATGCCGCTAAATCCGGAGATTGAAGTGACGACATCGGAAATGCCGAATGGATTACCTGCCCCTCAGGGGCTTTATCATCCCAGTCAGGAACACGACGCGTGCGGCCTGGGTTTTGTGGCGAATATCGACGGCCACAAGACTCACGACGTTGTGCTGAGGGGGATTGAGGTTCTGATTAACCTCACCCACCGGGGGGCTTGCGGCTGCGACCCCGAGACCGGTGATGGCGCGGGTATTCTCATTCAAATTCCGCATGCGTTCTTCGCCCGCGAAGCCGAGAGGCTCCACTTCTCGCTGCCCGAACCCGGCTTCTACGGGGTGGGTATGGTCTTTTTCCCGCGCAATGACGAGCAGCGCGAGCGCTGTCGCAAGGTCATGAACCGGGTGATCCGCGAGGAGGGTTTCGAGGTTCTGGGCTGGCGTGATACGCCCATCGACGCGAATGCGATCGGCCAGGTGGCGCGCGCCTCGCGGCCTTATATCGAGCAGGTGTTCATCGCCGCCGCTGCTCTCCGCAACCGCCACGTTGCCGTCACTCCGCGTCCACCGCGCCGTCGCCACCGCGGCGATGGGAGCAGCTACGAAGACGCCCTGGAGCGTAAGCTCTACGTCATTCGCAAGCGGACGGAAGCGGAAATCACGGCGCTCGACGAGAGCTTGATGCAGAGCTTTTACGTTTCGTCGCTCTCGGCGCGCACCATCATCTACAAGGGGCTGCTGCTGGCTCCGCAGATCAACAAATTCTACAAGGAACTGTCGGACCCGCTGGTCACCAGTGCTCTATGCCTGGTCCACCAACGGTTTTCCACCAACACGTTCCCGACTTGGCAACTGGCTCATCCGTATCGTTATATCGCGCACAACGGAGAAATCAACACTCTCAAAGGGAACGTCAACTGGATGTACGCCCGCCAGTCGCTGCTCGCTTCTCCGCTCTTTGGCAACGACATGGAGAAGCTGTTCCCGATCATCTCGCCCGGAGGCAGCGACTCGGCGAATTTCGATAATGCGGTCGAGCTGCTGTTCCAGGCCGGGCGCAGCCTGCCGCATGCCATGGCGATGATGGTTCCGGAAGCCTGGTCGGGCAATCCGTATATGCATCCCGACAAGCGCGCTTTCTACGAGTACCACGCGAGTTTGATGGAACCCTGGGACGGTCCGGCGGCGCTCACCTTCACCGACGGCCGTGTGATCGGCGCAACTCTGGATCGCAATGGCCTGCGCCCGGCGCGTTACGTAATCACTCGCGGCGGCATGGTCGTCATGGCGTCGGAAGCAGGCGTGCTGCCGATCAAGCCGCAAGACATTGTCCGCAAGGGGCGCCTTCAGCCCGGCAAAATGTTCCTGGTCGATCTGGTCGAAGGGCGCATCGTCTCGGACAAGGAGATCAAGCGCCGCCTTTCCAGCCGTCAGCCTTACGGCGAATGGCTGCGGGAAAACCAGATCACTCTCGACAGCCTGCCGGAGCCTCCGCGTACCGTGGCGACGGATCATGACAGCATCCTCTGCCGGCAGCGTGTCTTCGGCTACAGCGATGAAGACCTGAAGATGCTCATGTTGCCCATGGCGAAAGATGGCCAGGAGCCGTTGGGTTCGATGGGCACGGATACTCCGCTGGCATGTTTGTCGGATCGTCCGCAGAGTTTGTTTAACTACTTCCGGCAGTTGTTCGCGCAGGTCACCAATCCGCCGATCGATCCTATCCGCGAGGACATGGTGATGTCGCTCATGAGCTTCATCGGGAGCGAGAGCAACATCCTGGAGGAGACTCCGAAGCACTGCCATACGCTGGCTTTGCCGCATCCGATTCTTACCAATCGCGACCTGGAAAAGCTGCGGCGGCTTTCGCAGGGAGATCTGCTGGCGACCACTCTGCCGACGCTTTTCCCGGTGCACAGGGGCGAAGAGGGACTACGGCAATCGCTCGACGGCCTTTGCCGCCGCGCCACGCTGGCCATCAAGGCCGGCTATAGCCTGATCGTCCTTTCCGACCGCGGGACCGACGAGGAGTATGCTCCCATTCCATCGCTGCTGGCGCTGACGGCGGTGCACAACCATCTGGTCCGCGAGAAGCTGCGTACCCAGGTGGCGCTGATTATCGAGTCGGGCGAGCCGCGCGAGATCATGCACTTTGCGCTGCTGATCGGGTACGGCGCAAGCGCCGTGAACCCTTACCTGGCCATCGAAACCCTGGAAGACCTGGAGTTGCGGCACGAGCTGCCCGAGGGCATGAACGCCGATACCGCGCTTCACAATTACGTCAAGGCCATCAATAAAGGCCTGCTCAAGACCGGCTCCAAGATGGGAATCTCCACCCTGCAAAGCTATCGCGGCGCGCAGGTATTTGAAGCCATCGGACTCAACCGCGTACTGGTTGCGAAGTACTTCACCGGCACCGCTTCGCGGCTGGAAGGGGTTGGGCTGGAAGTGCTGGCGCGCGAAGCCCAGATGAAGCACGAACACGCTTTTCGCCCGCTCGGCAACTTCGAGCCGGAGCTGAGAGTCGGCGGCAGCTATCAGTATCGCGTCGCCGGCGAACACCATATACTCAATCCTCTGACCATTTCCAAGCTGCAACATGCGGTGCGAGATGGCAATCCCAAGACGTTCAAGGAGTATACGGATCTGGTCGACGATCAGAGCCGCCAGCTTTGTACCTTGCGCGGACTGATCGGCATTCGGAAAAGCGAGGACCCGGTTCCGCTGGAAGAGGTGGAGCCGGCCAGCGAAATAGTGAAGCGCTTTACGACCGGCGCAATGTCATTTGGCTCGATCAGCAAAGAGGCTCACGAAACCCTCGCCATCGCTATGAACCGCATTGGCGGCAAGTCTAATACCGGCGAAGGCGGCGAAGAAGAGGGCCGCTTCCAGCCGGATGCGAATGGCGATTCGCGACGCAGTGCCATCAAGCAGGTGGCCTCCGGGCGCTTCGGCGTAACCGCCCACTACCTGGTGAATGCCGATGAGTTACAGATCAAAATGGCGCAAGGCGCCAAGCCCGGTGAGGGTGGGCAGTTGCCCGGACACAAGGTGAACGACGAGATCGCCCGGGTGCGGCACTCGATTCCCGGCGTCGGCCTGATTTCTCCGCCGCCTCACCATGATATTTACTCGATTGAGGATCTGGCGCAGCTCATTTACGACCTGAAAAATGTCAATCCGCAGGCGCGAATCTCGGTGAAACTGGTGGCTGAAGTCGGAGTCGGAACCGTCGCCGCCGGCGTCGCCAAGGCGCATGCCGATGTCGTGCTCATCAGCGGAGACAATGGCGGAACCGGCGCCTCGCCGCTCAGCTCGATCAAGCATGCCGGCATTCCGTGGGAGCTTGGATTGGCTGAAGCGCAGCAAGTACTGGTGATGAACGACCTGCGCGGCCGCATAAGGGTGCAGACCGATGGAAAACTCCAGACGGGCCGCGATGTCGTGATCGCCGCGTTGCTGGGCGCCGAGGAATATGGTTTTGCCACCGCACCGCTGATCACCATGGGCTGCGTGATGATGCGCAAGTGCCATCTGAATACCTGCCCCGTGGGGATTGCGACCCAGGATCCGAAGCTGCGGGCCAAATTTCACGGACAGCCCGAGAATGTGATCAACTTTTTCTTCTTCATCGCCGGGCAGGTGCGCGAGTACATGGCACAGCTTGGTTTCCGGACGATGGACGAGATGGTCGGCCGGGTCGATATGCTGGAGATGAAACCGGCGATGTCGCATTGGAAGGCCCGGGGCTTGGACTTTTCCAGCATTCTCTACGATCCGCCGAAGCGGGCGAGCGTAGCGCGGCGTCGCGTGCAGGCGCAGGATCATGGACTGGAGAAAGCGCTCGATCACAAGCTGATCGAGTGCGTGCAGCCGGCTCTGGAGACGCTCACACCGGTCCTGGTGAAGCTTCCGATCCGCAATGTGGATCGGACGGTCGGCGCCATGTTGAGCGGAGAAATCGCGCGCCGTTATGGTTCCAAGGGACTGCCCGACGACACCATCTCCTGCGAGTTTACGGGCTCGGCCGGCCAGAGTTTCGGCGCCTTT
Organism: uncultured Acidobacteriota bacterium; assembly: GCA_963786555.1. GTDB lineage: Bacteria > Acidobacteriota > Terriglobia > Terriglobales > Acidobacteriaceae > CAWBRT01. Next base: position 15,609 of record CAWAZO010000001.1, on the reverse strand, counting down.
CTGGCCAAGGGAGTGACGCTCACGCTGGAAGGCGAAGCCAATGATTACGTGGGCAAAGGGCTTTCCGGCGGCAAACTGGTTGTCTATCCGCCGCGCGCATCCAGCTTTGCGCCGGAGCAGAATGTCCTGATTGGAAACGTCGCGCTTTATGGCGCCACCAGCGGGGAAGCGTACTTCAACGGGGTTGCCGGAGAACGCTTTGCGGTGCGCAATTCCGGCGCGCTGGCGGTCGTCGAAGGCGTGGGCGATCACGGCTGCGAATACATGACCAACGGTCTTGTCTTTGTCCTTGGCCAGTGTGGACGTAACTTCGCGGCCGGCATGTCGGGCGGATTGGCGTACGTCTTCGACGAGGACGGCGACTTCGAGCAGGAACGCTGCAACCTGACGGGCGTCGATCTGGAAGCGGTGATCGACGAGCGTGATATAGAGCTGCTGCGTAATGCCATCGATCGCCATCTGGTCGCCACCGAAAGCCCGCGGGCACAATGGATTCTCGAACATTGGGCGGACACATTGCCGCAATTCATCAAGATATTCCCGCACGAATACAAGCGGGTGCTCGGGGTTCCGCGCACCGAGCGCATGCAGAAAGTGCAGACGACCGTCGTGTACTCGGGCGAGAAGCAGGTTAAGCATGGGTAAAGTTACTGGCTTCATCGAATATGAACGTGAACTGCCTTTGCGCCGTCCGGTGCCGCAGCGCATCAACGACTGGTTCGAGATTTATACCGAGTTTCCGGAAGAGAAGCTTCGCCAGCAGGGCGCGCGCTGCATGGATTGTGGCGTGCCGTTTTGTCATACCGGGTGTCCGCTGAACAACATCATTCCCGACTGGAATGACATGGTCTACCACGGCCGCTGGAAGGCCGCGGTGCGCCAGTTGCACGCGACCAACAATTTCCCGGAGTTTACCGGCAGGCTTTGTCCGGCTCCTTGCGAAACCGCCTGCGTTCTCGGCATCAACGAGCCGGCGGTCACGATCCGGCAAATCGAAAAGTCAATCGTCGAACGCGGCTTCGAAGAGGGTTGGATCGTCCCCGAGCCGCCGCCGAAGGAATCGGGCAAACGTGTCTGCGTGATTGGCTCCGGACCTGCCGGATTGGCGGCCGCGCAACAGTTGCGGCGCGCCGGGCATGGGGTCACGGTTTTTGAAAAGGCCGATCGCATTGGCGGCCTGCTGCGCTACGGCATTCCGCACTTCAAAATGGAGAAGCACCTCATCGACCGGCGCTTGGATCAGATGACGAAGGAGGGGGTCGAGTTCGTCACCAATGCCCACATCGGCAAGGACATCCTCATTCAAGCCCTGCGCAAGGAGTATGACGTCGCGGTGCTGGCCGGCGGCTCCGAACATCCGCGCGATCTGCCGATCCCCGGGCGGAAACTCAAGGGCATTCATTTTGCGCTCGATTTTCTGACGCCCGCAAAATCGGCGTTGCGATGGCCTGCCTCTCACCGAAGCACAGGATATAACGGCCTGCGGCAAGCGTGTAGTGGTAATCGGGGGAGGCGACACCGGGGCCGATTGCGTCGGCACCGCGCATCGTCAGAAGGCGCGTTCGGTGTTGCAACTTGAGTTGCTTCCCAAGCCGCCGGATTCGCGCTCGCCAAGCACTCCCTGGCCGCTGTGGCCTTTGCAGTTGCGCACGGAAAGCTCGCATGAGGAAGGCGGGGTTCGCGACTGGGGAATCGCAACCACGAAATTTACCGGCGACGAGTCCGGGAGCGTGAAGCTGTTGCACGCAACCCGCGTGGGGCCGCCACCCAAGTTCGAGCCGCTGCCCGGAACCGAGTTTACGATCGAGGCGGATCTTGTACTGTTGGCAATGGGATTCACCGGACCGGTCCGCGATGGAATGCTCGACCAGCTTGGTGTGGCCCTGGATTCGCGCGGCAACGTGGCGACCGATGCCAATAACATGACCTCGGTTCCCTCGGTTTTCGCCGCGGGCGATATGCGAAGAGGTCAGTCGCTGATCGTCTGGGCTATCGCCGAGGGCCGGGCTGCGGCCAAAGGGCGTGGACGCATTCCTCAAGGCGGAGATCGAACGCATGAAGAGCGTGATCGAGCTTCAATAGCGGAGATAAAACAAAAACAGCCTGCGTCTATGTATACGGCGCAGGCTGTTTTGCGTGCGAAAGCGTTTCGCTTAAGACCTCGCCAACTGGCTGGCTTTTCGCGTGGTCGTTGTAATCGCCCGGATGAGCGTGGCGCGGATATTGCCTTCCTCCAACTCCAGGATGCCATCGATGGTGCAGCCGCCCGGCGTGGTGACTTCATCCTTCAGCACGGCGGGATGCTCGCCCGTAGTCAACACCATCGAAGCTGCGCCGAGCGCGGCATTGGCCGCGAAATTGGTAGCCACCTCGCGCGGCAGTCCGACCCGGACGCCGCCTTCGGCAAGCGCCTCCAGCACAATGTAGATGAACGCCGGGCCGCTGGCGGAAAGTCCGGTCACGGCGTCCATGTGAATTTCGTCCACTTCAGCAGTTTTTCCCATCAGCGAAAAAATGCTCGCCGCAATCGCCATGTGCGATGGCTGGCAGCACTTGCCGGCGCACAGCGCCGTCATGCCGCAGGCGATTCGGCAGGCCGTGTTCGGCATTGCGCGAATAACCGGTACGCCAGGATCGAGCACGGATTCAATGCCTTCGGTGGTGACGCCGGTTGCAATCGAAATTACCAGCGCGTTGGGAGACAGCACCTGGCGAACTGCCTCCGCCACCTTCGAGACGCCGGAAGGCTTCACGCACAGGATCACGACATCGGCATTGCGCGCCGCTTCGAGGTTTGATGTGCCGACGCTGATCTGCAAACGGTCCCGCAGCTCCTGGGCGTGCTCAGTCGTGCTTCACCGAGCCTCGCAAACGACTGTGTTCCACGACGCCGCTCTCCAGCAGCGAGCGCAGAATCAGGCTTCCCATTTTGCCGGCGCCGAGTACGGCAATCGTCTTATCACGCAATTGGCTGGAGTTTTCGGTGGACGCAATCTGACTCAATCTCGTTCTCCTTCGTACGCGGGGTCCGCAATCCGCCGGATCAACAGCATTAAAATCGTTTGGCTTGAACCCTGGGTGATCTTTTATTCTAGAGCAATTTCAAGGTTGATGTACCCAGCCCCTCACCGCCGGGCTGGATGCTACCCTAACGCGCAAACCACTACGCATGCCGGCGACCTCGACCCTTGCGAGGGATGCCTTCCGCGAATCCGGTCTTGCACCACATGGGAACGCCCGGCAGCCGGCAATGGTGCGCTCAGCGCGGGCAAATAAAATCGCCATCCAGGCGTGGCCCGCGATGGCGATGTGGTGTACAAAGGTGCTGAACGAGTAGAGTTCAGCTCTCTCCGGCGTCAGAACAGTCCGAATACTGAAAGTTGCTTTTGCGAGCCCACGTAAACCTTGCCGTTGATGACCGTGGGCACCATCCATTTGGTGAAGCCCACCGAAGAACTCCGGTAGAGCTCTGTCGTTAGATTGGTTGCGTCATAGGCATGCAGATCATACGAGGTGTAATCCAGAGCCCAAACGATTCCGCTGCTCGATCCGTTCGAGGAGATCACCGGTTGTGAGCCGGGAAACAGGAATGTGTAACTTCCCTTCGAAGAAGCGGAGGTGGACAGCATTCCGGTCGACGGGCTGAGGGTGAATGACTTGATGCACGTCGTTGTTACCGACGAAATAGACCTTCCCGTTGAAGTATGCGGGCGTCATGAAGCAATGGTCTTTATACTGCCGCTGCGACGATGTCCCTCCGCCCACTATGCTCGACAGCGATTGTACGATCTGGCTATCGGAACCCGAATGGAAGCCGCCCATGTTATCGCGATCCACCACGTAAACCGGCGTCGGTTTACCGCAGCCGATCAACTCGTTCGGATGAGCGCTGCCGGATTGAGTTCGGAATCAGCACGGGAGCTCCGGAGCCGAGGTCGCCGTCGCCACTCGATAGGCTGGACTCGTTGTACGGGGTCCAGAAATCCAGCACATTCAGGGTCGGACTGAGCTTTACCCAGCTCATGCTGTACTGGGTGGTTCCGTTCCAGTTGCCGTTGCCGGTCGAGGCGTAGATGTTGCCGCTGGAATCGGCTGCCAGACCGCCGCCGCCGCTCCAGATTCCGCCTCCATTCCCGCTCGGAGAAGAATTCCAAATGGCGACTCGCGAAAGCGTGCCGGTTTCGATAGGCAAAGATCCAGCCGTGCCATGGAGTGGTATCGCCCTCGCTGCCGAAGGAGATGTAGACGTTGCCATTGGCCAGAAGAAGCGCGGGCCGCTGCAACTGCTCCTTGGAGGAGAATCCCGAGCCGGAGATGGTGACCGGGCTTCCGCTGATATCTTTGCCGGTGGTCACGTCCAGCGCGTGCAGACGGTGGCTATAGGTGCCGCCTTCATCGATTTCTCGCCACGACATACAGCAAAGGATTCGGCACGGCGTCCATGTCGATCACCGGCGTACCGGTAATGCCAATTTCCGTTCCGATGGTGCTGTTGACGCTCGAAGGCGTCCCCGTGGTTGCTCCTTCCGGTAAGGAGAGAGGTCTGCCAGAGCGGGGAGCCGGCGGCATCGGCGTCAAAGGCGTAGACGCTGTCGTGTTCGGTGGCGACAAAGACAACGTTGTGGCTAGTGCCCTTGATGGTGAGGTTGGAAAGGTAGAGTGGCTGCGCATAAACCTGGCCGTCCACGGGGTTGCTGAACTTCAATCCGAAAGTTTTCGAGTTGACGTTGGCGGGCGTCAGCACGGTTTCGTTGGGCTGCTGACCGGTGTGATCGTTGCTGTACTTCCAAGTGGTGTAGTTGAGCGCGCTCGGAGGCGGCCGGTGTAGTAATCGTATCGATGCCTGCGCCGTAACATTACCTGCATCGGTCGCGGTGATGGTGCAGGTTGCTCGAAGGAATAGAGTTGGGAGCGGTAAAGGCGGCCGCTGTGGGGTTGGTTGTACTTGCCGTAATCGTTCCGCAAGTGGTCGACCAGCCGGTGCTTGCAATCGGCGCATTGGCTGTGAATTGCTGGGTCTTTCCCTCGACGGTGGTTGCGGTTGGCGGAGTGAGAGCCAGCGGACCGATCGTAACCGTCGTGTTGGTCGACAATGCGGTGGTATTGGCTTCGGTGGCGGTGACGATTGCCTGGGTTCCGGTTGAATTGGCGGTGAAGACGCACGATGTTGTGTTCGTCGCACATGCGTTTTGGAAACTTCCGTCGCCGGTCGCACTCCAGTTGACGGGGGCGTTCGCCGTAAAGGTCTGGTTCTCGCCTTCCGCCACGTTCGGGTTCGTTGGAGTGATGGCCAGAGGCACGACCGAAATCTACGCTGTGCCGCTTGCTCCGGAGGTATCGGTTGCCGTGGCGGTCACGGTTCCAGATCCGCCGGTCGTGGTGGCGGCCGCCGTGAAGGTGCTGGTGCCATTGAAGGAACCAAGACCTGTGGGGTTCACCGAATATGCTACTGGAATCGTGGAAGGAGTCGAGCTGAAAGTTTGCGTCTCGCCGGCAACCACGCTGGCCGAGACCGGGCTCACGAGCAGAGACATAATGGTGATATTCGCCGATCCGGTGGCGCCCGAACCGTCGGTTGCGGTCGCCGTCAGCGTCGCCGTTCCGGTCGAAGTACCAGCCATAAAGACGCACGAAGTGGTACTACTACTGCAAGTCGGGATCGTGCCATCACCCGACACCGACCAGTTGGCGGACACATTCGAGTTGAAGGTGAACTGGTTTCCTTCCAGTACGGTCTGAGAAGTCGGAGTTACGTTCACCGTTGTCGGAGGCGCGGACGAAACCGTAATGGTTTCATTCACAGTGATAGTCGTATTGCTGCTGGTATCGTGCGCCTGCAATGACAACTTATGCGATCCGGCGGCGAGCGAGGTGACCGTGTAATCGAAGGTGCTGAGGTTTCCGCTTGAGGTGTGATCGGAGATGATCGCTACTCCATCGATCCAAAGCTTGGTATAGGTAGACGAGGCATTGTAGGTGAAGTGTACGTCGAATGGAACGGTTACGGTGGCTCCGTTCAACGGCGTGGTCACCGTAATCACCCCCGCGGCCAACGCGGATACGGGAATACCAAAGATTGCCACTAGAATCAACAGCCCTGGAATCAGTTGCCGTGTGCAGACGCCTCGAACCCTGACATAGAACCACCCTCTCACCGAAGTCGCTTGCACTTGGGCAGCCACTTTGGCCAAAGCTGATGTTCAAAGCTGATGGCCCGAGTAGAACGCGAGAGTTGGCGCGGAACCAGGCTGGACGCGGCCAAAAGCAGAGCTGCTGGTTGATGAACAGGAGTTCATAGATGACGCATCGAACTGCCAGTATTCTGCACCTTGTTGACCAAATAGGATCAGTACTTAACACCGGGTTAAGGGCGAGTGCCTAATGCAGGACGAGCTTCAGCAAAGCAGAGGCGAAACTGTGAAAGCAGAATGGCCGAAGAGCAGAGTAGCTGGGCAATGCCGAACGGCTGCCGGATTTGAGATCGAACGGCAGCCGCTCTGGAATTGGCTAGCGGTTATAAATCGGAGCCGGCCCGCGCAATTCCCTCCAAACTTGGTCGCAAGCTTCAACGACCGCGGCCGGCAGTGGGCCTTCCTCGCTTGCTTGAATGTTCTGCGTCCAGTTGTTCCAAGCGCGACGCGCCGAGAATGATGCAATCGGTTGCGGTGTGGTGCAAGAGCCAGTTCAGGGAAAGGCTGATGAGCGAACGCCCGGCATCGGCTGCGATCTTTCTCAGTTTTTCGACCGCCGCAAAATCCTGCGGGATGCCAATAGCGGTCCTGGTAGACCTTGTTGTAGTCGAAGCGCGTTCCGGGAGTGAACGCTCGCGGAGCTGTGTTTGCCGGTCAGGAGGCCGCGCCGCGAGCGGATTGTAAACGATGATCGAAACTCCCAATTCCTTGGCCATCGGAATCAATTCCTGCTCAATGCCGCGCGCGATCAGGTTGTACATCGATTTGCGCGATGCCCGGGACACTGGAGCTTCTTGTTGCCGGCGATGCAGTGCATCTGGCAAACCTGCCAACCCGCATAATTGGAAGTCGCGATGTATCGTACCTTGCCTTGGCGAACCAGGGTTTCCATGGCATCCAGGGTTTCTTCGATCGGCACGCCGTAATCGGGTTGGTGCAAGTAGTAGATGTCGAGATAGTCCATCCGCAATCGCCGCAAGCTATCTTCGATGGCGCGGAAAATCGCGGCCTTGGACAGACCGACCTTCATCGGCGCCCTCGCCCATTTTGTGCTGAACCTTGCTGGCGATGATCAGCTTGTCTCGCCTGCCCTGCACGGCATTTCCCAGCATGACTTCGAGACTTGCCATGCTCATACGCATTGGCGGTATCGAAGAAATTGATTCCGGCATCGATGCAGCGGTCGACCATGGCGCTAGCCGCCGACTGGTCGGTCTGCCTGCCGAAGGTCATGGTGCCAAAACAGAGGCGCGATACTCGAAGATCAGTGTGCTGAAGTTCACGATATTCCATGTGAGTAGCTTACCCTCTTGGATTTGCCATTAACACGATTTTTATTATGCTCAGGTATCGACCGCATAAACAACTTTGATAGTCCCAATAAAGACTTTTGATTTCCGTTGTAGCAGCATACCCGATATTAAGTTAAAGGCAAGCCACTGCCCGACAGGGAGAGTCCGTTTGTTCCTTCAGAGCCTGAAATCAACCATCCGCGTTCGAAATTTTCGCGAGTGGAGTGTCCTTCTTTGTGTCGTTCTGTTCGGCTGCGCGCTCTTCGCCCAGACGGCTTCCCGCGACGCAATCCATCGTAACGCCTGAGCGGATTGCCGAGTTGGAGCAGAAGATCGCCGATGCGCACAGCGCCGCCGACAATGGCTGGATGCTGGTCTGTGCCGCGCTGGTCCTGATGATGACCGGCCCCGGCCTGGCTTTGTTCTATGGCGGGTTGGTTCGCAAGAAGAACGTTCTGTCCACCATGATGCAGAGCTTCGCCATGATGGCCGTGATCACGGTACTTTGGGGGTTGGTAGGCTATAGCCTGTGTTTCAGCTCGGGAAATAGCTTTATCGGCAATTTGCAGCACGCGTTCCTGCACGGTGTCGGCGCGCAACCCGATCCCGACTATGCGGCCACCATTCCGTTGCAGACGTACATGATTTACCAGTTGATGTTCGCCATCATTACTCCCGCGCTCATCACCGGCGCTTTCGCCGAGAGGATGAAGTTCAGCGCCATGATGCTGTTCATGGTCTTGTGGTCGATCATCGTCTATGCGCCGATGGCGCACATGGTCTGGGGCAAGGGCGGCCTGCTGAACGCTTCCCTCGGCGGACGTCTTTCCGACTCTCGACTTTGCCGGCGGAACGGTCGTGCATATTACCTCCGGCGTATCGGCGCTGGTTTCGGCCTTGTATCTGGGCAAGCGTGTGGGTTATCCGCAGGAGCCGATGCCTCCGCACAGCGTAGTGCTCAGCCTGATTGGCGCCTGCATGCTGTGGGTCGGCTGGTTTGGCTTTAATGCCGGCAGCGCGCTGGCCGCGGGCAGCCTCGCCACCAGTGCTTTCGTGGCGACTCATTTTGCCGCGGCCGCGGCCACGATCGGTTGGGGAGCAACCGAATGGATGGTCATGGGAAGGCCGAGCGCACTGGGCGCAATCAGCGGAGCGGTCGCCGGCTTGGTCGCGATCACGCCGGCGGCTGGTTTCGTCAGTCCCATGTCAGCGTTGTTGATCGGACTTCTTGCCGGCGTAGTCTGCTTCACGATGGTGACCAAGGTGAAGGCCGCCTTCGGTTACGACGACAGTCTTGACGCATTCGGGGTTCACGGGGTGGGGGGCACGCTGGGTGCGCTGCTGACAGGCGTCTTTGCCAGCAAGCTCATCAACCCGATTTTCAAGGATGCCCAGCGGCAACGTACTTGGCTCCGGTTGGATCGACGGTAATTTCCATCAGTTGTTCAACCAGTTGATCGGCGTCGCTATCGCCTGGACGATCGCCGCGGTGGGAACGATAGCAATTTTGAAGTTCGTCGACGTCGTCATCGGGTTGCGCGTGCCGGCGGAAGACGAGATCGAGGGCCTGGATGTCACGCAGCACGGTGAAGAGGGTTACTACTGGGAAGCTTCCGGAAATAATTTATGATTGAGTCTGGACGCACTCGCGTACTCACGGGAGAACGATGACTAAACTGGAAGCGATCATTCAACCCTCTAAGCTCGATGCCGTGAAGAGCGCACTTTTGGAAATCGGAATCGACGGTCTGACCGTCCTGGAAGCGCGCGGCCACGGCCGCCAGAAGGGCCACACGGAGTTTTACCGCGGGCGGGAATATACCGTCGACCTTCTGCCAAAAATCAAGCTGGAAATCGTGCTTCGCGACGAGGTTGTGGAGCAGGCTGTCAACGCCATCATCAAAGCGGCCCAGACAGGCAAAATCGGTGACGGTAAGATTTTCCTCACCCGAGTCGACGAGGCCATCCGCATTCGTAACGAGGAGCGCGGCAACAACGCGCTGTAGCGTAGCCCAAGAGGTGCATTGATGGCCGCGGGCGGCCTGGCTCAGACCCTGCGAACTCATTACGATGCGGAGACGGAGCGCATTCGTCTCGACTTCGCGGCGGCCCATGATGGACGATTGGCGATTCGGCGCCGCACCGCGGTGGTTGACTCCCTGGCCTTGCGTCTGTGGCAGGAGTATGTCTCTCCCGAACAGGCGGCCCGGCGGGCCTTGCGCTGATCGCCATCGGCGGCTACGGGCGCGGTTCGCTCTATCCGCATTCGGATATCGACCTTCTGTTCCTGTTCGAGAAAACGCTTCCCGGCCCGGAACAGAAGGACGTCATCCGCCAACTCTGCCAGGATATGTGGGACATACGGCTGAAACTTAGCCCGACCACCCGCACCCTGGAAGAGTGCGACCTGCTGCATCGCGATAATCTCGAATTCAACATTTCTCTTCTTGACTGTCGTTTTCTGGCGGGCGATTTTGAGCTTTTCCGCCGGCTTCGGGAGCAGGTTCTGCCCAAGCTCATCTTGCGCGAGTGGCAGGACTTGGTGCGCGGGCTTTCGGAGGTGAATGAAGAGCGCCGGCGCAAGATGGGCAATACCATCTTCCACCTTGAGCCGAACGTGAAGGATACGCCCGGCGGACTGCGCGACTATCATCTTGCCTGCTGGCTTTCGTTGCTCAACGGCTTCTCGCGGAGCCACCGATGGATCAATCCCGCAGACGGATTTCCGGCTAACCTGCGCGGCTACACCGAGCAGGCGATCGATTTTCTCAGCGCCGTCCGCTGCTTTCTGCACTATCGCGCGGGACGAGATGACAACATGCTTTCCTGGGAGGCGCAAGATGCCGCGGCCCAGGACCGCATAGGCTTTCGGGATGCTCCGGACACGGCCAGTTGGATGCGCCGCTACTTCCGTCACGCCCGCAACATCAATCGCCTGGCATCGATCATGCTCGACGACGTGGTTCCGGCGCGCTCTTCGATTTACCAGCAGTTTCAAAGTTGGCGTTCGCGGCTTTCCAACCCCGATTTCGCCGCGGTGAATGGACGCGTTTATCTTCAGCAGCCCTCTTCGATTGCCGATCAGGATGTTTTTCTGCGCGTTTTTGAGTTTGTTGCGCAGCACGGATTCAAACTCTCCGGCAGCACTGAGCAGCGCCTCGAGCAGGCGTTCCCTTCGGTTTCCGCGCCGGCCATTGCCGGGCGCTTCACGGTGGCAGGCGTTGCGTACGGTTTTGACTCGCCCGCATGCCGGACTGGCCCTGCGCTCCATGCAGGAACTCGGCGTGCTCGGCATGCTCGTTCCCGAATTCCGCGCGCTCGATTCGCTGGTTGTGCGCGACTTCTATCATCGTTACACGGTCGACGAGCATACCTTTCTTACCATTGATACGCTTCATCGTTTGCGCAAGGACAACGATCAGGAGCGCCATTTTGCCGAGCTGCTTGGCGAAATCGAGCGCCCTGACCTGCTGTACCTGGCGATGCTGCTCCATGATGTGGGCAAAGCCGGCAGCTCTGAATCGCATGTGGATGACAGCCTGACAAGCCGCTACTCGCATCTGCGCGGACTTGGACCTTCCGCAGGAGGAGCGTGATACCGTCTGCTTCCTGATCGCTTACCACCTCGATATGTCCGCGGCGATGCGCCGCGATATCTTCGATCCGGCTACGTTGAAGAATTTGGCGCGGGCCGTCGGCTCGCCGGAGCGCCTCAAGATGCTCTGCTTGCTGACTTACGCCGACATCAGCGCGGTCAATCCTGACGCCATGACTGCCTGGAAGGCGGAAAATCTCTGGCGGCTTTACGTTGCTACCACCAATGATCTCGACCGCAGCGTCGATGACGAACGTGTCCACGCCGATGTCCGGGACGAGCAGCTTGCGAATATCCGCCTGCTGGCTCCGCGCCTTGGGACCAGGCGTCTGCGTGAGTTTCTGGAGGGCCTGCCGCGCCGCTATCTGCGCCTGCACAGCCCGCAAAACATCATTACCCACGTGGAACTCGCCGCCAAGCTGCGCTCCGAACCCGTGCAGACCGTCCTCACGCGCAATCGCGATACGTTCGAGATGACGGTGGTCACCAACGATCAGCCGGCGCTCTTCGCCAAGCTGGCCGGAATTCTGGCCGCCTGGGGAATGAACATCGTGAAGGCGGATGCCTTCTCCAACGCTGCCGGCGTGGTGGTCGACACGTTTTCCTTTACCGATCGATTTCACACGCTGGAGTTGAACCTTCAGGAGTGGGGCCGTTTCCGACGCAGCTTTGTCGATGTGCTCACCGGCGGGCGCAGCCTGGAGGCCCTGGGGAGCGGACGCAAGCACTCCGACGGCAAGGACGCCCAAAGTGCGTATCGAGCCGCGGGTTCAGGTTGATGAGACCTCCGCGCTTCATAGCACGCTCATCGAGGTCATCGCGCAGGACCGCCCCGGATTGCTTTATCGTATCGCCTCCATCCTGGCGGAAAACGGCTGCAACATTGAAGTGGCGCTGATCGATACCGAAGGCGAGATGGCCATCGACGTCTTTTATCTGACCGCGGAGAGAAAGAAGCTGCCAGTCGAAGTCATTGGCAAGATCCGCGATTCGCTGATCGAAGAGCTGCAACCACCCGCCTGACTCTTTAGGCAAGGTTTCAAGGTTTCACGTTTCTGGTTCGCCTGCATTGGGGTCCCCGGCGAGCACCGCTCGCTGGGGCGGTTCAGCTACTCACAAAAACAACACTGTCCAGTTCTCCATGGCGACTGGCGGCATCCAATACCTTTGCGTGCTCGCTTTGGCCGCGCCGGGCGCAGCCTTGGCGAACCACATTCGAGAATCACGAACCACATTCGAGAATCAGAGGATACCCATGGGGCTTTCAGCCAGGTCCATAGCTGAAGAAGAATCCGGTTCGTTGGCTTTGCGCTACGAACAAGTGCGGCAGACAACCCTTTCCTTGTGTGCTCCGCTCAGCGCGGAAGACATGCAGTTGCAACCGATGGCGGACGCCAGTCCCGCGAAGTGGCACCTGGCGCATACCACGTGGTTCTTTGAAACCTTCATTTTATCCGGCCTTCCGAACTATAGCGTCTTCCACCCCGAGTTCACCTACCTCTTCAATTCCTATTACAAACAGTTGGGCGGCCATCCGTTGAGGGCGCGGCGCGGGCTGATGTCCCGCCCAGGCTTGGACGAGGTTCTGGCCTATCGCGAGCATGTGGATCGCGCCATGCGAACGCTGCTGGACCACGAAGCCGGAGCGCGACATTCTGGCCAGAGGTCGAACTCGGCCTGAATCACGAGCAGCAGCATCAGGAGTTGATCGTCACGGACGTGAAATACGCCTTGTGGTCGCAGCCGTTGCGTCCGGCCTATACGCAACCGCGAATCAAGCTGGCCTCTCGTTTCGAACCCGTGGCGTGGGTCATGTCGGACGAAGGCATTTACGAGATCGGCCACTGCGGCGATGGATTTGCCTTCGACAACGAACTGCCCCGGCACAAAGTCTACCTGGCCCCCTTCAAACTCGCGGCGCGTCTGGTGAGCAATGCCGAGTACCTGGAGTTCATGAATGACCGCGGATACTCGCGCCCGGAGCTGTGGCTTTCCGACGGTTGGGACATCGTGCAGGCGGAAAAATGGCAAGCCCCGTTGTATTGGGAGGAGCATTTCGGAAACTGGCGCGTCTTTACCATGGCCGGAATGCAGCGAGATGGATTCGCACGAGCCGGTGTGCCACGTCAGCTATTACGAAGCCGACGCTTTCGCGCGTTGGGCGGGCGCGCGCCTTTGCCGCGAGGAAGAGTGGGAGGTGGTGGCGGCAGGAGTGCCGCTTTCGGGGAACCTGCTGGAATCGCGGCAACTCCATCCGGTTGCCGCGGAGCAGGGAAGTTCCGGCCCGCGCCAGATGTTTGGCGATGTCTGGGAGTGGACCGCAAGCGCTTATTTGGCATATCCCGGCTTCCAACCGGCATCCGGCGCGCTAGGCGAATACAACGGCAAGTTCATGTGCAACCAATTTGTGTTGCGCGGCGGTTCCTGCGCCACTCCGCATTCGCATCTTCGAGCCAGCTATCGAAACTTTTTCCCTCCGGGCGCGCGCTGGCAGTTTTCCGGCATTCGATTGGCACAAGACGGCAACTAAAGCACAATGGCAACCAGCAGAGAGCTCTCAGCAATTCCAACCATAGCGGCGGATGTTCTCGGTGGCCTGAGCCAACCGAGAAAATGTCTGCCGCCAAAGCTTTTTTACGACGCGCGCGGGTCCGCATTGTTCGAGCAGATCTGCGAACTTCCCGAGTACTATCTGACCCGGACCGAGCGCGCCATTCTGGAGAGCAATATCGATGTCATCGCGGCGGCCGCCGGCGATGTCCATACCGTGGTGGAACTCGGGGCGGGCAGCGCTTCGAAAACGGCGCTGTTATTGCAAGCGCTGGCGCGGCGCGATGGCCTGATCACCTACGTTCCGATTGATGTTTCCGGCAGCGCCCTGCAGGCGGCCGCGCGCCAGCTTCGTGCACGGGTTCCGCGCCTTCGCGTGGCCCCGGTCGTGGCCGATTACACTTGCGAAATGCCGCTTCCGCAGCACGCGCAGCCACGCTCTACAGGAAGATTCCGCGCCCAGGCTGATTCTCTACATAGGCTCAAGCATTGGAAATTTCGATCCGATGGAAGCGGCGGCGCTGCTGGCGCGAGTCCGACGAACGATGCAGGCAGCCGATCGGCTGCTTTTAGGCGTTGACCTGGCGAAGGCGCCGCAAGTGCTGCTGCCCGCCTACGACGATGCTCAAGGCGTTACCGCCGCTTTTAACAAGAACATCCTTCATCGCATTAACCGCGAGTTGGAAGGAGATTTTGATCTTGACCGCTTTCGCCACCTGGCGGTGTGGAACCAACAGGAGTCGCGCGTCGAGATGCACCTGGAGAGCGCCGTCACGCAGCAAGTCTGGTTAAGCGGCTTGCCGCGCGGCTTTTGCTTCGAGGCGGGCGAGACCATTCACACGGAGAACAGCTACAAATACACTCCCGCGATGCTGCGGTGGCTATTTGACGCGGCGAGCATGACGTCCCTCGAGAGCTGGACAGACGACCGGCACTGGTTCGAACTGCACATGCTCGCCGCCGCTTCCTAGGTATAACCGAGCACCGGGTGAGGCCGGTAGGTTTCGTTCAACTCGCGCATCTCTTCCTCGCCGAGCTTAAGGCTGAGCGCTTTCACTAGTTCTTCGAGGTGGTCGAGTTTGCTGGCGCCGACGACGGGCGCGGTGACGCCGGGCTGCTGCAGCAACCAGGCAAGCGATACTTGCGCATTGGAAACGCCCATCGTTTGGCCACCGCCGATTTTGTCCACCACGGCAAAATCCTCATCGCGATAATAGAGCTTCTGCGCGTAATTGTCGGTTTTCGCCCGCGCGGTGTCGCCAAAGTCCTGCTTGCGCCGGTTCCCCATGACGAAGCCGCGCGCCAGCGGACTCCACGGCAGGACCGCTATGCCTTCTTCCCGGCAGTAGGGGAGCATTTCCCGCTCTTCTTCCCGGTAGATGATGTTGTAGTGATTCTGCATGCTGACAAAACGGGGCGAGCCCAGGCGCTCCGCGGCGTGCTGCATCTTCACGAACCGGTAAGCGGGCATCGAGGAGGCGCCCAGGTACAGGGCCTTGCCGGCGCGAACCACCTCGCCCAGCGCTTCCATGGTTTCCTCGATGGTGGTTTGCTTGTCGAAGCGGTGGATCTGGTAGAGGTCCACGTAATCGGTTCCGAGCCGCCGCAGCGAAGCGTCGATGGCATGACGGATGTGCTTGCGCGAGAGGCCGCGCTCATTGGGGCCGTCGCCCATCGGCCAAAACAGTTTGGTCGCAATCACCACGTTTTCGCGTCGAATTCCGAGATCCTTGATGGCGCGTCCGAGCACTTCCTCGCTGGCTCCCAGAGAGTACTGTCGGCTGTATCGAAGAAGTTGATGCCAAGCTCCCACGCGCGCCTGATAAATGGTTGCGATTCGTTTTCGTCGAGCACCCAGGGTCGCCACTGCTTCGATCCGTAGGTCATGCAGCCCAATGCGAGCCGCGAAATCTTAAGTCCAGTGGAACCCATGTTTATGTATTCCATTGCTTCTCCCGTGCTAGTCGTCATCCGATCGCTT